>NZ_JABVZR010000002.1:1355464-2710928 GCF_017163935.1 Novosphingobium terrae
TGCGTTCCTTTAACTCTTCTACATGACTGATAACGCCCACACGTCTGCCGGATGCGTGCAGATGCTCCAGAAGCGCCAATGCCTGGCCGAGGCTGGAAGGATCGAGGGCTCCGAAACCCTCGTCAATGAACAGACTCTCGATCTTGACGCCGCGGGCGGTGGACATCGCAGCCAGGCCCAGCGCCAAGGCAAGGCTGATGAGAAAGCGCTCTCCGCCAGACAGGTTATGGAGGCCGCGTACCCTCCCGCCCATGTCGTTATCGATCACCTGGATCAGCATGTCGCCACCCATGCCGCGCTCCAGAGCGAAGCGGGGTTTGAGTTGCACCAGGCTGGCGTTGGCCTGTTCCAGCAAACGGTCCAGCGTAAGTCCTTGCGCGAAGCGCCGGAATTTCCGGCCTTCGCTGTCGCCAATCAACTGGGAGAGCTGGAGCCAGACGTGTGCCTTCGCACTGGCCGCTTCCAGTTGGGCCCGCAAGGCTGCCGTGCGCTCGCGCACGAGATCGTCCTGACGGATCGCCACCCTCGCTTCCTCAACCATACGGCTTGCCGTTTCCAGCGCATTACGCGCATCAGCCAGAGCTGCAGCGAAGGCATCCTCCGAAATGGGTTCCGCTGTGGCGGACGTGTCCTGATGGCGGGCAAGGTCCTGACGGCATTTATCAAACACGGCTTGGGCTTCACGCACAGCGCCTTCGATGCTGGTCAGGGTCTGTGCTTCGATATCAAGGGCATCTGGAGCAAGTGCGGCAACCCGCATCAAATCGGCGACCGTCAGCCTTCCGTCGTCCAGCGCCTGTGCCAAGGCTGCAGTGGTGTTATCCAGTGTGGTTCGGGCATGGACCAGATGTTCGTCAGCTTCAGCCATAGCTGCCCTGTGACCAGCGAGCGCCTGGGCAGCCTCTTCGCGCTGCTGACGTGCAGCCTCACTGGCCATCCGTGCAGCATTGGTCGCTTGAGTGACTTCGCGTTCGACATCCTGAGCAGCACGACCATCCAACAAACCAGCGCGCTGGGCCTGCAAGGTAGCGGCTTCGTCGTCACGCTGGTGCGCGGACTCGTCAGCGGCTTTGTATTGCGATGCGGAGACGTCCCGAGCGCTCACCGCTTCATTCAGTGTCTGGGTTAAGGCAGGCAGAGCTTGGACGGCGTCGGCCAGTTCGGCAGCGTGGTCGCGCCACGATTGTGCCTTGCTGCGCAACCATGAAGCGGCGTCGGAAAGGCTGCGCCAATCGACGATTGGGGCGAGCGCGCTTTCCAAAGCGACTGCGTGGTGAGACTGCGTTTCTTCCAGCTTGGCCAGGACCGTTTTAACCGCGGCGACGGCATCGCTCTGCTTTCGCAATACCTCACCGGCCACCTGCTCGGCCAGACGAGCTTCCTCCAGTGCAATGCGGGTGGCATCTTCCGCACGGCGGTAACGATCAGCGGCAGCTTGGGCGGCAAGCAATTCGTCGCGCTGCCGACGGACGGATTGCCGCAGGGTCGAAAGGCTTTCGTTTGTGTCTGAACCTGGCTCGATCCCCAGCGCTTCGGTGGCCCGCTGGAGCGAAGTCTGTGCCTCCTGGTTTGCTGTTGTCAGTCGAGATAACGCAGTTACCTGGCCCTTTTCCTCGGTTTCCAGCACGGAGCCCTGTTGTGTCAGGCTCTCCTTTTCCCGCAGCAAAGCCTGATTATCCCCGCGCAGCCGGGTGAGTTCGTCTTCCAGCGCTGTGCTTTGCGCGCGGTTTTCTTCCAGATGTTTGCCCAGCAGGGTCTCAAGTGCGGAGAGCGGGTGCTCTGCCGAGCCGCAAACCGGGCAGGGCTCATCATCGACCAGCTGGCTTCGCAATGCTTCAGCCGCCTTGTCCGACGCGGCAATTGACTGGTTCAGCACACGCCGCGCTTGTCTGAGGCGAGTGTCTAGATCGACCAGCGACACTGCTTGGTCAGCCAGCGTCCTATCAATTTCTCCCACACGCATCGTGCATGCGCTGCGGCGGGTACGGGTCGTTTCCAATTCGGTTGCGCCCCGTTCTGCTTCCCGCAGTGCTTGAGTTGCTTCAGAGGCGCCGATCTGTGCTGCCCCGATCAGATCGAGCTGAGCAGACAGCTCCGTCAGAGCGCCATCCGGCGGAAGGGCAATTTCGGCCTGCTGTCGTAAGGAGGCGGCAGTCTTGGCGGCGTCTTCAGCTGCCCGAAAGGCATCGCCCGCAGCCATGTGATCGACGACCGCCTTGCGTTCGGCGTCCTCTCGCTCGGCCAAGGTAGCTTCACCCTCGCGGTAACGGTCCTGAGTGGCGGCATAGTCCGCGATTAGCGTGCCGAGTTCCATCTCTCGGTCGCTTAGCCCACGCAGCGCGGCGTTGGCTTCGAGCCAGTTTTCGGCCGCCGTCTGGCGGGCCAGCGCCGTATCGTGACGACCACGTGCCAGCGCAGCAGCTTCGCTCGCAAGCGAGGCGGCCTCTTGCGTGCGAGACACGTGTTGCCTGGCTCTCTCGAGATGGCTCAACGCTTCGGTGATCTGGCGATCAAGTGCGCGAGCAGCGTCGAGCGCTGGAGCCAGGTTGCGGACCGTTTCCTCTTGGGCAGCAAACTTCGTCGCGGCGAGTTGGGCCTCTGTTGACGATGATTGCTCACGTTGCAGCGATGTCTCTACTGCTTCACGCCGATCCGCCAATCTGGCGTTCGCGGAGGTCAAATCCTGCTGAGCAGACGTCTGCGCAACCTGTAATGGCAACAGCCGCGACGCCTTTCGATCTATGATGAGTGCTTCCCGGCGGGGCAGCGCGTTTTCATGGGCATGCTGCGCTTGGCTCAACGCGTGCTGGGCTTGCTCGACTTGCGCCAAAAGCTCGCGGCCGCGAGCCTGCCGCCGCTGCTCCGCTTCAAGTGCTTCCTTGTGGCCCAGTGCACGCGTATGGGCTTTCGCGGATTCCTCCAACGCAGTCTCGGCCAAGACGCGGGCTTCATCGTCCAGACCGTGCTGTGCCGCAATCTGCTGCCGCAGCGCGTCGAGCCCGGCTTTCATGTCATTGGCCTTGGACCAGGCACGCTGGCCGATAAGGGTGTAGATCTGTGAGCCGGTCAACCGCTCCAGCAAAGCTGCCCGCTCATTGGCATCAGCACGGATGAAGGCTTCGAAATCGCCCTGCGCCAGAAGCACCGCGCGGGTGAACTGGTCGGCGGTAAGGCCGATCACATCTGCAATGATATTGCGCGTCTCGGTGTTGGTACCGCCCATGCGCTCGCCAGTGTCGAGCCGTTCGAAGGCATGGCTGTGGCTTTGTAGAGTACCGTCCGCTTTTCCCCGCGCGCGGCGCACGTCCCAGCGAGCTCGATAATGGCCGCCACCGGGCATGGCGAAGTCGACCTCGGCATGACCCTGACCGGCCCCGTGGCGAAGGATCGAGCGAGCATCCTTCGCGCCGATGCCATTGTCTTGTGTACCCACGCTTGCGCCGGTTGGGGCGGCGCGTAGGCGCGGGATTTCGGCAAACAGTGCCAGGCACACAGCATCAAGCAGGGTTGATTTGCCGGCCCCGGTGGGACCGGTAATGGCGAAGATCCCCGAGGACGACAGCGGCTCGGTGGTGAAATCGACCTCGAAGTCACCGGCAAGGCTGGCAAGATTGCTGCCGCGAATGGCCAGAATGCGCATCAGCGATCCTCCTCAGCGGTTTCGGCTTCCACCAACAACTGGGCAAAGGCAGCGGCCAGGTCCTCGGGTGGAGCTTCGCCGCCATAGTCTCTACGGAATATGGCGGCAAAGACGTCATGAGGGGCCAGCTCTGCAAGGTTTGCGCCGGTCATTGGGTCAAGCGTCGCTTCGCTCGCCTCCCGCCGAACCGACAAAATTCGGACGAGACGTACCGGCTTGGCCTCCAGCGCGGCGAGGATGCGTGATTGCAGATGGGGTTCTGGACCATCGATCCGTACCGCGATCTCGATGAAAGGCCATCGCTCGATCGGCACGGCGGGGTCGAGTTGAAGCGCCTCGATGGCGGTAACAGCATCATCCAGCGGAAATGGACCAATCGATAAGAAGGCGACCGGACGGGGGATGGGCACCAGATCGACCTCACATCCTTCCGGCTTGAGCCGGACCACGGCTATCGAATGGCGATAATCTCGCTCGGTGGAGGACAGAGGAAAGGGCGATCCGGCATAGCGGACCGTGGTGGCCGCGGTGACGGCCTGCGGGCGATGCAGGTGCCCCAGGGCCACATAAGCTGGGCGGGCATCGAACAGGCTGGCGGCTTGCGCTTCCTCGCCCCCCACCACGATGCGCCTTTCCGAGAGTTCGGAGACATCGCCTCCGGCAACATGGAGATGACCGGTCAAGATAAGGGGGAGGCCGTCGGCCTTCGTCATGCCCGCATCCGTCACTTCTGCATATAAAGTGGGCAGGCTGTATATCCCCAGATCACCAGGCCGGCAGAACGGCACAGCCGCCAGCCATCCGGCGAGTTGTGCCGAGCAATCGTGCAATGGGATTAGCACGCGGTTCATATCGAGCAGGCCATCGCGACGGGGCAGAGAACCGATGAAATGGACGCGGCCATCGCCAAGTAAGGCAGACGGAAGATCGATTCGCCCGGCGCTGTCGTGGTTGCCACCAAGAATGACAACTTGCAGACCGGGGATGCGAGCGGTGGCGGCATTGAGGAAGCGAAACAGGCGCCGCATGGCGGAGACCGGTGGATTGGCAACATCGTAAATATCGCCGGTGACCAACAGCACATGGGCGGCTTGGGTTTCGATCTGTTCCAGCAGCCAGTTGAGAAACACATCGTGCTCAATCTGCCGATCGTGCCCGTTCAACTCATGGCCGAGATGCCAGTCAGAGGTGTGAATCACGGTGAGGGCGGGAGAGCTGTCGGTCATGCTTCTCATTGCCACGCCGCATAATGGATGCAAGAATCGAAACAGCGGTCTTTCCACGCTTTCGAAACCTGGTAGTCGAGATCTGCCCTGCGTTCATGACACCATGACCATTGCTCCGTTTGACCGGCTCGCGCATCTCGATGGATGTTCGCCGGAGGGTGACAATACCGCAATCCGTTTCCGTAACGTGGCGTGACATCCATCCTCGAAAGGGTGATCTATGTCCAGGAGAGACGCACCCCACCTCAACTCGACCGCTGGTTCTCCGCTGAATAAAGATGGGTTTCTGGCCAAACCGTGCTCGAATGGCACCGTGAAGTTCTGGAAGGGAAGGGGCTGGCACGCACACACGAGATCGGCGTGCAACATCGCCAACCCCGGGGGAGGCGTTGGAGAATGAGCCTAACTTGCTCTGAGCAAATCGATGTCCTTCTTCAATGCCCGGGTCCAAGCGGCTCTGATGCCCAGTTCGGTGTTGCCCGGCTCAGCTACGTTCCGGTTTGGCCTTCGCAATCACGGCATCCACGCGGTCGATCAACCTCTCCAGATCGTCCACATCCGGCATTTCAGCTGCGAATTCGTCCGAATTGGAATGACCTTCCAGGAGGCGAGAGGTGTCGTCCTGCAGGGCAACAATCTCGTCTGCCAGGTCGTTTGACCAACTGATTTTGGTCAATGCGCCCAACCTGACCTGTTCGTCCCATCGACGCACAGTATCTTTGAACAGGTGGAGCATGACCACCTCTTCAACCGTGCGCCGCAGTGCCCCTGCGCCACTCCGGACCAAATCGACGCGATTCCCGCCTGTGCTCTGCTTGGCCTGCTGCAAAAACTCCTTCGCCTTGGTGGTCTTGCGATAGGCTCTGCCGTTAGCCGGCGTGTCTTCGATTCTTACATGCCCAGGGACACCTTCCAGGCATTGAATCCAGTGGCTCGTGACCTTGCAGCCTATAGCTTCGGCTTTGTCGGAGAGTAGCGTGAGGAATACGAGGTCGTGCGTAAAGACAATCACCTGTCGCGCCGATGCCTCCTCGGCAAGCCGCTTGGCGATGGCGCGTTTGCGTTGATGATCGAGAGAGGTGACAGGGTCATCGAGCACGATGGCAGCGCTGGTCGGATTGAGATTCACCTCGGTGAGAAAATCGGCCAGGGACAGGGCGCGCTGTTCGCCTTCACTGAAGATATCATCAGCCTTGTGGCCGCCCTTGGCCTTCAGGCCTCGAAGGGTTTTTCCGGCGCTGCCGCGTGCTTTGAACTCAAACGGCAAAGCGCAGTCGAGCTTGGCGCACTCCTTTTTCAGGCGCTCCTTGTAGTTGCCTTCGATCAACTTCTCGAAAACGGCCTTCTGCCGATCGGTGACAAAACGGGTCTTCGGGCGAGACGCGCCAGCCTTTTCGATCCAGACGAGATCCTGGATGAAAGCAACCACATCATCGATGTTTTTGGTCACCACCTGCCGCTGCCGGAGAGTGATGTGTTCCGCCTTCAAGTTCGCCAGAATTTCGTCAAACTTACCTTCACGCAGGGCTGCGTCCTGCGCCTGAATATCCGCCAGTGCTGCGTCAAGGGCTGCTTGTGGAATGGTAAGGTCGCCAGCAGGGATGAGAGCGGTTGCACCTTTTTCAACAGCAGCGACAAGCGCGTTGCGCCTCTCGTCAAACGCCCCGGCGACGGCATCGATCTCGCCGACCAGGGCCGGATTGATCTTGGAAAGGTCTGCGCGAATGCGGCTTTCGGCAGGCAGCAAGGCACAATCGAACCCCTTGAGTGCTGACACGTAGCGATTGAGTTCCTCGTCCGCGACGACGGCTGCCTTTCGAGCTTCATGGTCAAGATAACCCCATATGCGGCTAATGAGCGAAGCCGACGGAGCATCAAGCGGGCGATGGCAGAGCAAACAGGGATCGCCCTCAGCCGGATAGGTTTCTGCCTCGGCTCGTCCCAGCTTTCGGCTTGCAAGCACGAAATTGTCCCATTCAACTGAGCCTGTCTGTTTCAGTTTGGGATTCGAGACCGTCTCGCTTCCTGCCCTTATGGCATCCAAAAGCGCCGTCTTATGAGCGGCCAGGATTCCAGTTGCTTTCTTGCATGCTGCGTTGCCAAGGGCAGAATTGAACTCCCCGAGCTTCTTTTGAAGGGTCTCGACATCGACTTTTGCGGTCGCAAGGGCTTTGAGTGTGTCAACGGGCGACTTGGTGAGAAGCTCCTGCTCTTGCCGCGCCACTTCATCCAAACGTTCCTTCTCGGCATCCCCGAAGGTCGCAAGCGAACGAATCTCCTCGATGTCTGACTTCGAATTCAACGACCCAATTTTGTCAGCAACGAGCCCTGGGTCGGCGAAGAGTTGGTCAAACTTATTCGGCCGCGTTTTGGCCTGAATGTCGGCTTCGAGCTGTTGCGTAACGAGGCCGATGGCACGGATCATCTCATCAAAGACATCGAAGCCGGCGGGCTGAAAGCCGAGTTCGTTCTCTTTGGCTAGGTGAATGCGGGCGACGAAAGAGTCGAAGACGCTGATCCGCTTGAGATCGTTATGTTCATCCCCTTTGGTGAACGCGATATCCTCGTCAAAGCCGTTTCCACGATCAACGACGAACTGGGCAGTCGCAGGCCCATTTGATACACCAGTATCGTAAATGTTACGAATAATCTCAGGATTGGAGCGACTGAAGCAGGCAGAAGAAAGCAGGCGTGCAAAGCCGCTCTTTCCGGCGCCGTTATGGCCATAGATGATGGTCAATTGCGGGCCGAACGTGAGGTGCGACAACTCGGGGATAGCATTGACATTTTTCGGTGATTTGACGGCGTGAAGCGTGAGGAGCTTTCCCTCAGCCACCTCGCGGCCGGTAACCGACTCCGGTACGACTGGGAGCTCTTCGTCACCATGATCGAGCTTCCTGTCCCGCAGAAACAACCGATACGCCTCTTTGATGCGGTCATCCGTGAGCGTACCGTCGCGCACTGCGTGCGAAACTATGTAGCGCTGCCAGTCTGCAATGGAATTACCCCAGGTGTTCAATTCATCCCAGATCGTAGGTTGCCGACTTTCCTCGACAGTGACGTCCAGTGCAGCCAAATCGCCATCCTCGATCTGAAATTCATCCATCGCGTGAAACCCCAAAAATCCTGATCTGTGGCGAGATGCCGAATTTCATGCCACAGATTGTCTGGTAAGAAATTATAGACTTGGGATCGCAATGGGCAAGATGGAGTCTATCGTCGCGGAGAATCATAGCTGGGGAAATGTGCAATCAAGAAGACAAAACGAGCAATGGTGATTGCAAAAATATTCTTAAAATTGAAACTTTTTCGTAATGTGATCGATTCGCTCACTCGGATCCAATTAAACGATCCGAGGGTGGATCCCCGACTAACTCCGCTAAGGCGGCGAGCGGGAATTGGCGAAATCGTTGAAATGTCGGCATTCTCGAATTTAACATATTGCACGTTGCCAGAGCCTAACTGGTCCTTGGACCGAATGACCGGAACGTCGTGGTCTCCGGAATGTCGTCTGTGGATGGCTCCCGCGTTGCAAGCACTTTTTGAAATTCTGACGATCGGTCGGGTGCAGTCGTCTGTCCGGCCTGTTGATGCAGTCGTTTCGGACTGCTGGCCCTGATGGGGTCCGAAAAACAGAGTTCCTATCGCCTTCACAGGCTGTTGCGCCTAAGACTTTCCACGGGTTGTCCCTGTTCCCGGTCTGACCGGTGTCGCCATCATTTCTCTTTGCGCTCACAACTCCGTTCGGCCGATCACCTCAGCCGGATTGCGTACTCATGCGGCCAATCCGGGCACATGGTGTGATTGATAGACCTGACCGCGTGTCATGACCGCCCACGCGATCCGCGCTATCTTGTTGGCCATGGCGACGCTGGCCACGCGGGCAGATTTTCTAGCCAGTATCCCAACGAGAAACGGGTGAACCGTTGCAGGGCCCTCCTTGGCGCGGCGTAGCAGGGAGGTCGCCCCGATGACCAACAGCTGCCGTAGATATTTATCGCCCATCTTGGTGATCCGGCCAAGGCGCTCCTTGCCGCCACTCGACTGCTGACGCGGTGTCAGGCCAAGCCATGCGGCAAACTGGCGGCCAGACCTGAACTGGTGCGGGTCGGTAACCGATGCTGCCAGCGCGGTTGCGCCAATCGAACCAATGCCCGGGATCGTCGCCAACCGACGCGCCATGTCATCGCTTCGCCGGAGAGCTTCCAGGCGCAAATCAAGTTCATGAAGCCGGGCATGAAGCTTGAGCACCAGCTCGCACAGCATGCCGATCACCTGCGCCGCTTGTGGTGGCAGATCAATCGCGGCCTCGCCATCTTCGATCTGTTGCGCCAGATGCAGCGCCCGCCCAAGTCCGATCGGAATGGCGATACCAAACTCTGCTAACTGGCAGCGCATCATGTTGACCAACTGTGTACGTTGACCAGTCAAAAGAGAGCGCACCCGGTGAAGTGACAGGGCCGCCTGCTGCTCACGAGACTTGATCGCCACGAACCGCATCGTCGGACGTGTCACCGCCTCGCAGATGGCCTCGGCATCAGCAGCATCGTTCTTGCCGCGTTTTACATAGGGCTTCACGTAGCATGGCGGCATCAGTCGCACCTCGTGACCAAGGTTTTGCAGTTCCCGCGCCCAATGATGCGATGTCCCGCAAGCCTCGATGCCGACAAGGCAGGGCGATAGCCTTGCAAAGAAGGGCAACATTTGCGCTCGGCGCAACGCCTTGCGCACAATGACGGTGCCCTCTTTGTCGACACCGTGAACCTGGAAGACATTTTTGGCCAGATCGAGGCCGATCGTGCTAATTTCCATGGCGGATGGCTCCTTGCGTGGGTTTGCCTGACGGCAACCTCATCATGACATTCAAATGTCGTGAGCGGGAGCCATCCACCTCATCCCCTTCCGGTCGCTGTCGGACTTCTAGCTGTCCTTCGTTCATTGGGGCGCGTGGCTAGCTTGCGCGCGCGGGACGGGGGGCAGACGTAGGAAAAGCAGGCCTTGGCCAGTGCCAAATTCTGCTCTTTTATCGGGAAGAATTATGGTACCCCAGATCTGATCAATGCGTCAGCTCGCTCTTCAAAGAGAGCGATCCTTTCAAGATATCTGTCGGTATTGAATGAGAGGTTTTTTCACTACAGTCCTGTGTATGTGGGTTGCATATTTTTGATTTTACCAGATTATTACTGATGATATTGTGACGATATACTCATAAAATCCAAAGAAGTTGAGGTGGCGGAGTGACTTGCGAAGAGCGAAAATGCATCTGCAATATAAGGGCATAATCCAAGAAGGTCTCGTGGAATGCGAGATAGATCATGACCTACATCCTCTAAATTCGTCAACTGACGGAAATAGCATAAATTAGCGGATATGCACCACCTCTAGGCATGTGGTAAAAGTATGGCATACTTGAGAATCATTTGGTGCTTTTCACATCGGCGGGCGATTTCTCTATTTTTCACAAGTCATGTGAATTGGCAGTTCGTAACGCATTGGAGATGGCATGAGCGGTCCAGACCTCGCTCGCCTCATCGACGGGGCATATGCAGCGGCGTTGCAAGAGGATCTTTGGGAACAATGGTCCTTGGATCTTATAAAGAAACTCGGGGGCTCTGGCGGCCTGTTCTGGATTGTGAACACGCAAGAACATCGTGTAGAACGCTCCATTGCAGAGTGGGGCCCTGCCCGGGCATTCGAAGAGTACAAAGAAGAGCAGCATCGCTACGATCCGCAACTCAGGCTGGCCGCGACGATGGAGGGAACCAACGTCTTTGTGGGCCTTCCCGGCATCGATCTTGAGGCGGAGCATGTCCGCAACTACATGCGGTGGCAGCAATCAATCGTGCATAACGTTTATCACCAGACGGCCGTGACCCGGCTCGGTGACGGTCTTTTGCAGGCCGGCATATCCATCCATCGCCATGGTGGCCTGGGTCCGGTCGAACGTGCCGATTACGAGCGGATGCAAAGCATCTGGCCGGAATTGAAGCGCGCGATTACGCTTGGCTATCGTCACGGCGCACTGCTGCAAAATGCCTTTTGGGACGGCGTTGTTGCCGGGCGCGGCGATCAGCGGGCCTTGCTTGTCGATGAAAGGGGGCGTGTCGTCCGCCTGACGCATGCCGCCGAGCTCCTCATCGCTGCGAACGCGGAGCTCTCTTTGTGCCATGGACATCTCCGCTGTATGTTGCAAAGCGAGCAACATTGTCTCGATCATCTCATAGCGCGAGCAATCCGGCGGGAAGGCCCTCGATCGGGCGCAATGAGGGTTTCCCGGCACTCTGGCCGGCCATCGCTGGTGCTGACCAGCTATCCTCTGCAACGCTCGTCGCACGTCATGGCGCCGGCCGACGCCGTCGCGCTGATCACCATCGTGGATCCGGGTCGCCAGGCGTCGCACAGGCGCGGCCTTTACCGGGAGGCATTCGGGCTGACGGAACGCGAAGCGGATCTGGCGGTTCGATTGATGGAAGGCCATTCTGTCGATTCTGCCGCTGCTATCCTGGATATGGCTGTTCCGACCGCGAGAACGCATATGCGGCGCCTTTACGAAAAGACCGGCGCGACCGGGTTGCCAGCCATGGTGCAACTGCTGACCAGATTCGGTTGATGGCAAGCTGCGCAATCATCAACGTCGATGATGTTCTGGACCGCTTCGCTGCATAAGATATCAAAGTCGATCAACTGACATTTCATTCGGGAACAGTGGTGCCAGAGGCGCGCATCGCGCCTGGGTTGGTGCGTCTCGTTGCTTTTAGACGGCCGCGATGCACCCGAAGCAGACGATGCAGGGAGTGAGCCAATGCATGTCACACGCCGAGGCTGGAAAGCAAAATGGGTTGGTGTGATCCCTTTCACCCTGCTGGCGGTTATTGCGCTCTCAGGGTGCGCCTCGACGCTTCCTGAAAGCCATGCGCGCCAGATTGCCGTTCCGCACAGTGGGCAAGCTCTGTTGCTGCCGGCCGGAGATGGGCATCTGTTCCTGACCTTACCCGACCCAGATGCTGACAAGAACGCTCCTGGGGCCAGTGGGGATCGCCCGGTAGTCTATTGCTCGGAACCGGCCCCCGATTTCGCCTCCAGCCTGAGCCTGCAACATGCTTTGAGTGGCGGTGTGGCCTTGCCGAATGGCACGTCCGCCAATGCAACAGTCAGCGCAGCAGCCGCTTCGACCATTGTTGAACTGGCCGGGCGCTCCTCAGGAGTTCTGGCCCTGCGTGACGGCCTGTACAACGCGTGCCTTGCTTATGCGAGCGGACTGATCACGCGCACCCATTATACGCTGATCCTAAGCCAGTACGGCGATCTGATGGTTTCGTTGATTGCTGCTGGAAGCAGTGCATCTTCCAGCTCCTCCTCGTCGGGCAGCAATCAACCCGTGACCGTGGCTGTCGCCGGTTCCGGTTCGACCACGGCCTCCACCGGTTCAGCGAGCACCAAGAGCTCGTCAGGCGGAAGCGGTGCGGTTGCGGCGGCAACGGATACGATAAAGACCAGTTCGTCCGACAGCGGAGCTGTCAATGAAAAGGCGCTGCACTATGCCAATGGTCATCTATTGGCTCTGATGACAATTTGCCTGACCTCCTATGATCGTAACTCGCCGCTCGACGCGGGTAAGATGCAGGCTCAGGACGACCCTCTGAAGGCGGCCTGCAAGGCATTGCTGAAAGCGGATTCCGATCCGGCAATGCCGATGGCAGGCCTGTTCAGCAAGGACCACGTCCTGTTCAGCGATGCAGTGCCCATTTCCCAAGCCAAAAAAGCTGCGTCTGTGGCTGTGAAGAAGAAACGGCAGCCAGCGGTCAAGGTGAAACCGAAGAGGACGGGATCTCCAACGTGAACCAGCCAAGGGCTACCGCAAACACAATCAGCTTGGCGGCATTCGCTTGATGGGGACCGCCATCAGGGAATCGAGAAGGAGGCAGTTTCATGGTGAAGCGTATCTTGTGCATCGATGGAGGCGGCATTCGCGGTCTCATTCCGGCCATGATCCTGGCGGAACTAGAGACGCGGATCGCAACAGTGGCAGGCAATCCCAAACCGCTGCATGCCTGCTTTGACATGATTGCGGGCACCTCGACCGGCGGCATCATTGCGGCCGGTCTTACCGCTTCGTCCGGCCCGGTGCATGCCCCCCAGGCGGCATGCACCGCCCAGGCGCTGGTCGATCTTTATGTGAACCAGGGTGAAACAATCTTTCCTCAGGACATCTTCCAAAAGGTTCACCTGCTCACCGGCGCCAAATATGACGCGGGTCCGCTGGAGGGCCTTCTTCTCAAGGCCCTGGGCGAAGCAACCACAGGCACGGCACTGACGAATGTGGTCATGCCAGCGTATGACATCTATAACAGGCAGGCTGTCTTTCTCGCTGGCGGCCCCGCTTATGCCGTGCGCAATCCGGCTGAAGCTGTGTATTACATGCGTGATTGCGCGCGTGCGACATCGGCCGCCCCAACCTATTTCGAGCCAGCTCACACCCCAGTTGTCGGTACGCAGAATTATCTTTCACTGATCGACGGAGGTGTTTTCGCCAATGATCCGGCGATGTGTGCCCTGATCGAAGGGATGAAACTTGGATGGACGATTGACCAAATCGAAATGCTATCGATCGGGACAGGCAGCCAAAACAGGCATTATCCCTATTATGAGGCCAGGCACTGGAATGTGATCGATTGGATCAGCCCGGCCAAAGGCTCTCCGATCCTCTCCATCTTGATGCAGGGTGCATCCAGCACCACGGCCTATCAACTCAAACATATGCTCAATGGAGGGGAGGATGCCGGGCGCTACACGCGTATTGATGGCGACATCGAGCATGCGAATGACGAAATGGACGATGCTTCGCCGGACAATATCGAAATGCTGAAGAATCTTGCGACAGGCTGGATTAAAACAAATAGCGGGGACATAGATGCGTGGTCGGAAAAATTAAAATAGACAATTGCAGATAGAAATTTCTCTATAATCGAAGAATTTTATTCAGGCTATGGATTTTTTCACTTACGTGGCCCCCTGTCATGATGCAGGCTGCACTCATGGCATGACAGGGAAAGAGAAGCGAAACCGGCAAAGCAAACGTGGCGGAGGCTTATGATGCAAAAGATCAGCATGATTGCCGTGATTTCTGCAGCCTTCATTAGCTCGATTGGCGATATCAGGGCAGCAGTTCCTCCCGTTGTCAACGCATGCAACTCTGAAATCAAAGATCATTGTGTCGCGAGCGGAGCAGGAAGAAATGGACGTTCAGAGAATATAACGAAAGATGCAGAGCCTGGCGTGTTGGGCCAAGCTGAGGGCCGAAATGATGTCGTAAATGATAAGAATTATGGCGCAATTATTGTTGATGAGTCCGTAAAGGCATTGGGCACCGCCTATCAAAAGGCGAAATCGATCATCACTGATTCCTCGGTTCAGCCAGACGAGGAGCGATCGTCGCCATCAACCCTTGGCGGAAGGGCCGATATAGCCGATAGCTCACTGTCTGCTCCGGCCTATGCGCTCTCTTCATCGAATGCTTCCGGGGATCCTGTGGCTGAAACGAGTGCTTCGCCCGAAAATGAGCCGGTGATCGCGGCAAATCCTGTGCAGGCATTTGCCGATATGGTGCGCAGCGTTTCATCCGGTGCGCCTGCCATGTATCAAGGCAGGGACAACAATCTTCAGAAAAGAACAGCGCCAGTATCGCGAGGGACCCAAAAATGCACGCATGACGTGGGTTGCTAAGTTTCTGGTCATCCTTCAGCGAGTGTAGACTTAAAGACAACATGAGGGAAGTATGAACAATAGCAGGGCTTCGCTTTTGACAACAATCGCTGTCTGCATGATGGCGCTTCCATCGTTCGCGCATGCGGACCCTTCCAGTAACCAGCGGCTTGGCTCTGGGCCCAGCATCGACGAAACTTCCAACTATATTTCAAATCAAATTAAAATTCAGGGGATCATACAGTCATTCGCGCAATTTTCCTACAGCGGTGGTGATGGCGCCGGGGTGCTTAACTACCGATATAAGGAGGATTACAATCCCACACCGAATGGGTGCAAGTTCAACCTTTACAACCGGGAAAATAATCAATATATTAATATTGACTTTTCTCAACTGCAAAGGGTCGACATCATTTCTGGTCAGGAACTGGCTTATAATTCTGTGGCGAAAGACAATCATAATGTGATGATCAAGCCTCTATCACCGCTAACGCCTGCACTCTTTATCGTCAGGGCAAATTTTGTTTCAAATATGCTTTCGGCTCAAGGGGCGAGTCAGAGCTCACTCGATATAGCGTTCCAGGATCACGATACTGCTTTGCGAGTTTCGAAAGCGATCGTGCACGCCAATGACCTTTGTGGCGGTCGAAAGGATCAGCCTTTTTGAATATATGTGGCAAAAGACATTCAGAGCGTTTTGCGAAAATATTGGATTCAAAATCGCATCATCTGAGATGATATATTACTACAGTTCGATGAGTTGGAAGGCGTCAACGATTTTTTCTGCTAAAGATTTTATAGTACGCGCTGCTGGCGTGTTTTGATCCCCGCCGCTGCTGTGAAGGGTTTGACTCCTTACCGGCGGATGAACTTCCAGAAAAGCCGTTTCGATACGGATAGTAGTCGGACCATCCGGCAAAGATGCAGGGGAGGCTGTGATCGCCTCCGAAGGCTTCGCAGGCGCGGCCGCATTCACTTGCGAAAGCACCATGTATTCGGATGCAATATTAGCAAGGTAGGCGGAACATGAAATCCCGGTACCGCTCCCAATCCCGTAGCAGCGACGCGGTACGGCAACGCCCCGGTCCCTCGCGCACACCCAAGAATAGCCAAAAATGAGGACTGCACTCGCAATCCAGATCATTCCAAATAGGTTAATGCATGCCTTCAAGAACATGCCGAAATGTCGACCTTCTCGAAGGAAAGAATAATAGTAATAGCCAATCTCTCAGACTTTATCTGTGAAGGTCGATTGATGACCAAACCATCTTGAAAAATCTGTACTGCACAATATATATTTCCAAAATAGATTATGGTTCGATTCGCAAAAAATTTTTGCCGAAAGCTCCTTATGCCTTCGAAGGCGATCTAGAATATCCAAAAATTCCATATGAAAATCAATATTCGCTGATGCTTTAAAGGGGGGCGTAGGTGATGTGGATCAAACAGATTGTGAGGCATGCCTTGCATCTTTTTGCATTGCTCGCACTGGCTGCAATTGGCATAGCAAGCCCGGTTCAAGCTGCAGCCCAGCGAATGGGAATAGGCGCAGGCACATATCGCCTCTCGCCCCACGGCTCAACAACGGTGCCTGCGTTCTGCTTCGACTACACGCGCGAAAGTCCCTCGACCGGGAATAGCCTGGATACGGTGCTCACTGACACCAATTCAGCCATCGCAACGGTTGGCGATCGTCGTATGCCGCTCCAAGAAGCGATCGCGAAAGGCCTGGTCCGTGTTAACGGTACTCAAGGTACCCTCGCCGATCTCATACACGCCGTTGGGCATGCAGCCAGCAGCTCCAGAATGCCCCTGGACCAACGTTTGGAAGCACAGCGCATAAAGGCCAAGTGGGATCACCTGACCGCCTCCCAGCGCGCAGGCATGGAAGCGGAATTCGCGCTGCGAAACCCCCAGCTTGGCAGTCACACGCGCCTTAATTTTTCGAGCAACAGTGACCAACCGGTGGCAATTACCTTCGCTAATACTGCAATCTTGGGCACGGCCGCTGATCGTAAACTAGCGGTTCCTGACTTGCAGGTAACGAGCACCCGCTCCCATGATGCCGAACAGGAGCATATTTGGACTGAGATGAACCAGCGCAATCTGAGCTTGCTTTCTCAGGCCGGATACGGGAGCGGCGCAGCAGACTTAAAGGCGATTGACCCACATGCCTTAGCCGCAGTTTTTCAGCGCGATCATAACCTTCCCGTGACCGGGCAGTTCGACCCCCTCACCGAGAAGGTGCTTGTTGAGGAGGGGCGACAGGGAGCAGCCCTGAAACGCATCAATTCGCGGGCCGACCGGCGCTATTCGGTGCTTTACGTTTCGCCAAATCGCAGGGGAGTTGACGGTGGTTACAGAGTTTCAAGTGGCTTCGGTCTCCCAAGGCCAACCACGACCATAGATGAGATGATGCGGGTGATGCACGGCCAGTTGCCCGTCTCGACTGAGCGGGTCTATCTCGTTCCGCGCGGCATGTCCGATGAGGAGATTGGCCGCTTGGCAGCGTCGGCACAAATATATTCGCGGTTCGGCACCGAAACACGGCCGACTGTTGGCGTATTGAAAGTCGCAGGCGCTGCCGATGAAGTCATGTTCAAGCCTATCGCTGATATTGCTATACCCGATGAGATCATCCAGCGAGGCACTGATGCCGCAATCACGCATGAAATCCTTCTCACCGTCAAGACAACCGATGGCGGATCACGCAAAATCAAGGTGGTATCAAAAATCCGAAATTTGCTCGAACGGTTCATTGCCAATCTGCAGGCGCTGATGTCCCATCGCACGTATCAGGCATCCAGTCCCACTCCAGCGCAGATCCTCGCCCTTGCGCTAGAGCAGACCCGCCGCGAAGCGCATATGACTCATCAACAGATGGCTGACAGTTTAAGTCTGGAGACTGCCAACGTACAATTTGGTGTCGCGATAGGATATCGGGTACCACAGGGATGAACAGACCTGTCATTACCCGTCCGCATGATTGGATATTCGCCATTGCGCTACCCGAAAGCGAGGCAGAGTACCGAACGCAATTTGGAGCTCCGGAGCGGTTCGACTTCATTCACCGGATACCGGGTGGCTGGCGCGTGTATGAACGGTCACTGCTTCGCCAAATACGGGATTCTGTCGCATATTACCGATCGCTAGGCGTCATCGTCGAACTCAATTTTACATTCGCCGCCTTCAAGGAACTGGCATGGCAGAGCGGGCCTAACAAGGCCGTCACACTGGTAGCCCATTGGACCTCAGCAGGTGTGGAATTTGTAGATGGAATTGCCCCATTCGATGCAATCGCCAAAGCCGTGCCGGAAACATACAACGGGATAATCGATCTCTGCGTATGCCACCCAGCACCGTTGGTAGTTGCACTCCGCCAGGAGCGGCCAGCAATTCGCGCCATTCGTTTCATTGATGCACCGGCATCACTGCTGCTCTGGCTTCGGCTCTACAAGGCACTGTTTGCGACGCTCGCGACAGAAGAACTAGATGCTTATGGAGCGTTGCAAGGATGGTCATCAGCTATAGTGGACCGCGTTACAAAGGGAAAGGGAAGGGAATGGGCCGTCAAATCGTAAGTAAGGATGACGTCGCTGTCGCTGCGTCCATGGGCACACCATCCGCCATTATCAGGACGCCTGACACATATATCGACCGCCTCATGAAATACATACCACCAGAGGTAGTCGCGGTTTACGCCACGCTGGAGAGCATGATCGGGGCGAATTCAAAAGGCGACGATCTTGTAAGGCTTTCCTGGTTGGTTTTCGCAGTCGTGCTGGTCGCCTGCCCACTTTATTTGAGGCGTTTGGGTGGTGTCAGCAAAAAATTGCAGCTGACCCTATCGACCTTCGCCTTCTTCGTTTGGGCCTTCGCCTATGGTGGACCACCCTTTTCCCTGCTGCAGATTGCACCAATCTATGGAGCTATATTGCTGACGCTCACGACCTTTCTCATGCCAATTATCGAAGCCTAAGAGGCTGTTTGGAAAATCGGCCTATGGAGTGCCAACGGGGTATCAGTTTGATTCAGGCTCTGGATGTTGACGCAGCAGAGCCGGTTTCGGATGCCCCAGATTGCCGAGCAGACGAAGCGCTATCCCAGCGACCTGACTGACGGAATGGGAGTGGATGGTCGCGCTGATGCCCCAGCGGGGGCGTCAGCGCGAGGTCGATTTCCGCGAGGTGATCAATGCTGTGCGCGATCTTGTGCGGTCCGGTTGTGGCTGGCGCATGTTGCCGAGCCATTTCGGTGCGTGGCAGACCGTCTATGGCTGGTTCCGTGCGCTGGCGCACAGGTTTCTGTTCCAGACGATCCATGACATCGAACTGATGCTGGACCGTGAGCGCCAAGGGCGCGAAGCCAGTCCGAGCGCAGTGGTGACGGCGCCCGAAACCTTCGACATTCCGGAGCCCACAACAAATCAGGTATCGCTGATCGCCAGCAAGGTTGGCTGGGGAACGGCCGGTTTGACGTTCGGCGAAGGTTTGCTGAACGCCTGCAAAGTCCCAATGCCGGTCCTTTAGGACTTTCAGAGTCGAAGTGAATGACCGGCAGGTTTTGACGTCGCCATTTTCCTCCGGGGATGACCGGTTTGTCAGCGATATCAATGCATCAATGGAATCCGCCTGCCGAATCGATTAAGCACGTTTATAGCGGGCAAAATTGCCAGAAGACATTGGACGAACATACTCAGCATAGATACTATATCGCAAATTTGAACTGGCTTAGCATATCCTGATATCATCGCTCATTAATATCGGGGCAATGACATGGTCAAATTGATTGGGAAGCTATCAAAACCGCTTTATTTGTGGGGCATTGGCTTGACGGCAGTTTGTTGCGCCATAATGCCAAGTGTGGCCGGAGTGTTGTCAGGAACGTTCTTCGCAATGATTGGGCAAGGTTACTATGTAAATTATGGAGATTACTCACGGATTTCAGGGATGTATCCAGGAACGAAATGCCTAATGTACGCTCCTGGAGAATATATGACGGTCGATGATACACTCCCAACTATGGCGAGTATGTGGTCACAATCCTACGCAGAAGGTTTCAACAAGACCCTCCAATTCGCCTTTCCTCTATTGCTAAAAACCGAATGCGGCGTCGCGCATAACCCTGACTCGCCATTGGCCGAATGCATCCAGATAGCGAAAATGGGTGCGCAGACGCAAGATGAGGCTGACCGAGAAGAGCGCAAGTGTCGAAAAATACATCAAGACTTATTGCGTGCATATTATGCAAGCAACGTCAGCGGAATTCCAAGATAACAGGTCTTTGGCCCAAGGTCAGCTTTGGACGGCCGGATGACGCCGGTTGAAAGGCCGCTTTGTTGCCTACATGAAGATTCGCTCTTCAAGGCATTTGGGCAGCTATACGGTTCATATCTTTGAGGTTCCATTGTGTGCCGTCGGAAAATTCTATGAGTTGAATTCCTCCGCCACTTAAGGTTCCATCGACAATCACGATGCTCGAGGCCTTGCCGATGCTAAGGTTGAAATCGCCATAGCCTTTGGTCAGTTTGACCATGCGCGGCAAGATCGGTGCCTCCAGTTTCAGCACGTTTTTCCTGCCCGGCAGCTTGATGGAATCATGGATCGTTACCTTCCCAACGATGGGACGATAAACAATCACATCGCCGAACCCAGTGCCCGTCACATCACGCACCCCGGTATCAATGATGAACCGACGGCCCATACCCTCGGGGGAAGTTGTGGGCAGGGAAATGTTGGCCTCGATGGCTTTTTGGCGAATGGTAGCCTTGTTCCAAACAGTTCCATCGGCGAATCGCACGAATTGAACGCCCATCTCGCGGCCAGAAATCTCACCAAGCTGTCCAACCAAATCAACGCCATCTCGACCAAAGACCAGGAGACGGAGACTTTGCCCGTAATCAGTTTGCCAGATGACAAATTTTACATCACCAGGCGCGACACCAGGCGGCATTTGTAGAGTGTTATGAGCATGGCCGGAAATATCTTCCTCAACCACGCACATTTCGCCAAAGCCGTCACGATACACAATCGTATCCCCGCCACCATATCCGCGTACAGTTACGCCTAGGCCGACTGCGTCCTCCGGGCGAGGCTTTCGGCCAGTTCCAAGATCGAGCAGCCTGCCCTCCCGATCGTCCATCAGGCTGCCCAATCCGGGCCTGGCAGAGTCGTGCCTGCTCCTCTGAAATAAAGTGTCGCGCGTCCAGACAGTACCATCGGCAAACCGAAAACTCTGTGGGCCATATGTGATGCCCTTACGGCCGGCTCTCATCATAGGGAGATTTATGCTGGAAGCCCGATCAACGACCAGGGCATAACCATCTTCTCGTTCCCACACCTTGACGGTTGAGGGGCGAAATGAGGCAGGCAGGACAACCATGTTATTCGCTATTTCTGAACGCGATGCCATGATGACTGTCGTTTCCTGCCGTCCTTCGGGCACAGTGACGACGTCGTGATCTCCGCTTCCGAACATCGCGATATTGCCGTTGTCACGAATGAAGGCTTGTGTGCCGGGAATGGGGGTGAGCGTAGGCGCGTGGTTAGGCTTCTTTGCCCTGCGTCTTAGCTCGGCCCGTGTCCAGCTGACGCCGCTTATAAAGACAAGCCGCTGGATGCCGAACTGATGGCCGGAAAGATCGATGAACTGCCAAGCGACCTTTACAAAAACATGCGGGGCCATAACTTCCATATCCCCATCAATCGTTTCATAGATGATGACGTCGGAAGGGGATACTGAGGCAGGCAGAACCAAACTGTTGTCGGGGTGGGGGGCTGTCGAATCCTCAACAATCCGTCCCCCCTGATTGAGAAATATGTCATTGTCGGAATTGCCTGGGAGATAGTCTGGGACGACATTGCCCGGTTGGAAGGCAACAGAAGCCGGTGTGCTATTTTCAGCGTCGGATACAGCACTTGAGACGACCGAGCCGGCACCACCTTGCGAGTTACATCCGCTCAGAAGAATCAACAAAACAAGCAGCAGCCCGCTGGTGAAATTGCCAACCCTCACTATTTTTTGTCCTGCTGAATGCGAGTCACCAGTTTCAATTCATCTTGAGACAAGACAGTGCCGGGCGCAGTCGTGTCCTCACCCTGGTCGGTCCATTGCCGTACTGCCCGGAATATGCCGTCAGACCCTGGCTGCCATATTTCCAGCCCTCGTCCCATCTGAAAAGAAGGATCTGTTCCGGCTATGAAGGTGTATTCGAAGATGAAACCAGATCCTAAAGGCCTGATCGCAAGTGGCCTCTCACGACTGTTTGGCCACGCCGATCGGAAGGATTGTGGCAGGGTAGACCAGTTATAAATGGCCTGTCCAGCTGGCGCCCAATCCTGAGTAAGACTGCGAAGATAGGCGTTGTAAGCAAGCTCGGTTCTCCTATTCAACAAGGCGCTGCAGTCACCCTTTTCCCCGAAAACTGTCTGTCGCAGGGCGAGGTCCGCCGCCTTTCTTTGCGCAAGCTTGCCAATGGACAAAAAGAATACTGTTCTTTCTGGGCTTTCATGCAGTAATACGCCGTCCGGCTTCAAGGGTTGTTCAGCCTTCTGGCAATTTTCCGGCTGAGCATCGCAAGACATCTCCTTGCCAATAACGCCTGAAGGTCCTGACCCACGGATGCGCAACAGGGCACCTAAGCGAGCAAGCAAAGCCGCTGCGCCCTTGTCATGCGGATCGATGCTAACACCGATCTCCGAAACACGGGCAATACCACCATCATCGACGAAGGAGAGATAATTGAGTTGGGGATTGCCGGGCTTGAATGGAAGGGTGACCCCGACGGGGATGAGGCGATATTGCGGGCCACGGGCATCGTTGTGGCGTTCCCGGCACCCTTCTTTTGCGAGGCCGGCACGGGCAGCACCTTGCCCGGGGAAATTTCTGGCAAGCACGGCCTCCACCTGATCGCTGGTCATGCCCAATGCGAAGGGGGCTACAACGCCTTGGCTCGGCGCGCTGTGATAAACGTCGCCCAACTCTGCCACCAGCGGCGAGTCCCTCGTATCGACGGTGAGATCAAGATCCGGTGGTAACGGGCGCTCAAAGCTGAACTGACCCTTCGTGGGCCAACCATCAGCCACGAGCTGCGCTTCATTTTTTGGGGGTTGCTCAGCCTCATGACGGCTTGGTTCGTGGCATTGCGTGGCGAGCAGTAGAACTGCCGGAAGGGCACTCATTGGACGCAACATCGAGGGCATGGTCACAACATCGAGCAAAGCGGAACGGAAAAGCGATTATCGGTTGCGACGAATCACGGTCTCGCACAAAATCTCTTTTCTCTCCATAGGCTAAATTCGATAGGGTTGTTCTCACCTATCCGCTGCGCACCTCAAATTTATTTCACTTCGACTTTGGCCCTGAATGTTACTGTCAGCGCTTCGGCGGCAGGCTGAAACCACGATGTGAACCGTACCGCTTTCACCGGTGGTTTCAGCTTCGGAGTGCCGGATGAACGAAGGCCCGCTTTCGGCGCTCATGAATGGAGGTGTGAAGGTCTGCTATGTCAGCGGTTCAGTCTGTCTTCAAAGGCCGGAACGTCAGGGGTTTTTTAATGAGGATGTAAGAAGCGGAGGAAAGGAGTTTGCCCTATGAAGATCGTCCCGCTCACCGTTATGTTGCTGCTTATCGGCGCGGGTTCCTCTGCGATGGCAGACACGACAAAAGATCAATCGAGATCCAGCTCACATATTCCGGCAATGAGGCTCGAGCGACCGGATTGGCAGCCTCTGACCAATGAACAGGTACAGTCCCTGTTTTCCGATCGAAAGCTTGAATTCGATGAGCGTTACGAGCCGTTCCCTGGTGCCAAAGTGAGCGTCAGATATATTGGCGGTTGCCCCCCAATCGAGAGCTTCTTTGCAGATGGCACGTGGCAAATGTATTTTTGTTCGCGTGGGCCAATGACGTTCCACGGACGTTGGACGGTGGAGCCGCACGGGCAGATTGGGTGGCTCTGTGTCCAGTCCGCTGAACGGCCGACCGACTGTCGCGTTGTATGGCAGGGTTCAGCGGTAAACGAGGTCATCATGCAACTCAAAGTTCCAGGTGCTGAACGAATTTGGGGAAGCGATGGCGCTTACAATCCATATCGGCTTGTTTCCGCTGCTAGGTGAAGGCTGCAGACAGATGATGGCGACTTGGTCCGCTTGAAGTATACTCAAAAGAGACTCGCCAAAGTGATGTGGCAGTCAGATCGGCCATCCAAGCGGTCGCAGCCATATGAACGAGCAGCGGCTTTCAGGGATGTGCTTTCGACAGGTGTATGTCGGCTCTGTCAGCGGTTCCCGGCGAAAGACCGGATGGCGCTTCAACCGGCAAGCCTCGACCAACTACGGTCAGACATCTGGAAAAGTTGAATGTCGGGTTGAGCCAGAACCCGACATTCGCCATCGGCTGAGCCAAAGGGCGGTCAGCGCTCATCTGACCGGCACGTCAACTGCCGACGTTCTCGGCCATCCATCGCAGGGTCGCCAGCCACAGGTCGTGGCCACGATGCATCAGGCTCTGGTCGGTGTTGCGCAGATGCGTCGGGCCCTTGCCTTTGCCGACTTCCTCCATCACGTTCATGCAGCCACCTTGGACAGGTTTGAGCAGCCAGGTGTGGTAGAAGGCGGGCGGTTGCCCCGGTGCATAGCCATACCAATCGATCCGGCGCCCTGGCTCGAACTCGTGGACCTGGCTTTCGCTGTCCAGCCCGAAGGTGGTCCAGCGGAAACGCGTGGCCACGCCTAGTTGCGTCTGGCCGCCCAAAAGGCTGCCATTGCTGGAGTTTGCATACCACTTCGGCCAACTCGTCGCATCGACAGTACGGGAGAAAACCATAGAGCGTCGTGGTGCGCTGTTCCGGCGGTTGTGGCTTGCCGTTGGCCAGTCGCCATATCGTCGGGCCTCTAAAAAACGTCCCGCCGGCAGCGATGCCGGCAGGACGCTGACGGATCGGACCCAGGGGGGGACTGATCCGGACGCGCAGCGCTGCGGCTTCAGCGCGCGACGCGGAAAACCAGCAGGCCGGCGCCATCGAGCGCGTTCTTCGGATGGACGGCGTAATATTGCTTGAACTGCGGCACGTAGAGCCCGGTCTTGGCACCGTTGACCGGGGTGCGCAGCAGTTCGACATAGCGGTCCCTGCTTTCCTGCTGGAAGACCGACAGGCCCTGCGCGCCCACGACATAGAGGCGCTTGAGCTCGGGATCCCAGGTCATCGAATCGGTCATGTCGGCGCACGGCACCTGCGCGACGACCGCGCCGGTCGTCGCATCGAGGGCGGTCAGGAGGCCCGGTGCGCGGCTGCCGACGAAGACGAGATTGTTGGCCGCATCGAAGGCCAGCGCGGTGTTGCGGTTCAGGCCGACATCCCAGGTCGCGACGACCGCGTTCTGCTTGAGATCGACCACGCCGATCTGCTTCTTGTCGCGGATGTTGACGAACAGGCGGTTCGTCGCCTCGTCGATCGCCATGGCTTCGAGGTTGTCGCCCTCGACGCGAATGGTGCCGACGATCTTGTGCGTATCGACGTTGATCTTGGCGATTTCGGAATAGGGCAGGTTCGCCGACTTGCCGCCATTGCCGACGTAAAAGATGCGCCGCTTGGCGTCATAGATTCCCGCGTCCGGCGAGTCGGTCTTGCCAGTGACGGAACCGTCGATCAGCGGAACGCGGTCGATCCGGTGCAGATCGTCGGCCGACAGGAACTGCACCGACGAATCGCCGCCGTCGGCAACGGCCAGTTCGTTCTTTTCGGCGATGTAAGCGAGCGTGTGCGGCGTCTTGACCCCGGCGACCGACCTCAGATGCTCGCCCGTGCTGGCCTTGAACATCTCGACCGAATGATGCTCCTCGGCGGCGATGAACAGGCGATCGTGCTTCGGATCGACCGCGAGGAAATCGAAATCGCCTTCGATGTCGGGCAGCGAGGTCATACGGACGAGCTGAACCGGCGCGCGGTCCTTCATGGTGATCGTGACGCTCGGCGCCGGGGCGGCAGGTGTCGCTGTCTGCGCATCGGCGGTTCCGGTCGCGACCGATGCCATCGCAAGCGCGAAAATGGCGATATTCGTCGATTTCATGAATGTGTCTTTCTCGATGGGGTAGATCGAAACTACGTGGCGGGTCGGATCAGGGGACGCATTGGCCCTGCGTCCGGGGACCCCCTGCATTCGCTCGGTACGCGCGGTTGCAGGGGATCGAAGACGCGCCACGGTGTCGCGAGCGTGGGTCTGTGCTCAGCGTGGGACGCGGTAGACCAGCAGGCCGGCGTCATCCAACGCAGTCTTCACATGGGCCACGTAATATTGCTTCAGCTGCGGGATATAGACGGCGGTCTTGGCGCCATTGTTCGGCGTGCGCAGCACCTCGACGTAATGGTCGCGGCTTTCCTGCTGGAAGACCGAAATCCCCTGAAGACCCGAGATATAGACGCGCTTGGCGACCGGATCCCAGATCAGCGAGCCGGTCATGTCGACGCACGGCAGCTGCGCGACGACCGCGCCGGTTGTGCCGTCCAGCACGGTGAACAAGCCCGGCTGACGGCTGCCCACGAACACGACATTGTTGGCCGCATCATAGCCCAGCGCGGTGTTGCGGTTCAGGCCGACATCCCAGGTCGCGACGACCTTGCGCTGGTTCAGGTCGATCACGCCGACCTGCTTCTTGTCGCGGATGTTGACGAACATGCGGCCGTTCGCCTCGTCGATCGCCATCCCCTCGAGGTTGTTGCCTTCGACGCGGGTGCGAGCGCCGATCTTGTGGGTATCGACGTTGAGTTCCGCGATTTCCGAATAGGGCAGGTTCGCCGACTTGCCGCCATCGCCGATGTAGAGAGTGCGACGCTTGGCATCATAGATCGCATCGTCGGGCGAATCCGTTGTGCCGGTGACGGCGCCGTCGGTCATCGGGATGCGCTCGATCTGGTGCATGTCGTCGGCAGAGAAGATTCGCGTAGAGGAATCGCCGCCATCGGTGACGATCAGCTCGTTCGATTCCGGGATGTAAATGATACCGTGCGCCGTCTTCACCCCGCCCACTGAGCGCAGATGCTCGCCGGTGCTGGCCTTGAAGATCTCGATCGTGTGATGCATCTCGGCCGGCACGAACAGGCGATCGTGCTTGAGGTCGACCGCGAAAAATTCGAAATCGCCGTCGATGCCTGGCAGCGACGTGGAGCGCACGAGTTGCAGCGCGGCGGGGTCCTTCATGGTGATCGTGACACTCGACGCAGACGCGGCAGATACCGCAGTCTGGGCGCTGGCGGTGCCCGCAGCAACCGATGCCATCAGCAGCGCGACAAGGGTAAGGTTCGTGGATTTCACGGGGACTTCTTTCGTTTGAGTGTGATGAGGGAGGACGTCGGCGGGTTCTGTCGGAAATTTCCGGAGGTGGTGGAATTTGCTCTTTGCCATCGTTGCTTATGCGGCGAGGCAGTCGAATTGACGGGCGAAGGACGGATTTCGCCCCTCGACGTCTGTTATCTCCATCTGGCCATTGCGTATCATATGAACAAGTTCGATGCCTTCCAGGATGATTGTGGTGCTGGCCATCGGCTTGAGGCCCCGCATCGGACGGGTTCGGCGCTTGATACGCCGATGCCCGCCAGCAGCAGCTTGCGTGAGATGATCGTCACGGGCCAGGAGTGTCCGTTATGGGAATGGGTGACCGGGCAGGTGCAGGGGCTCGGGCACCTGCCCGGTCGGAACGGCGGCGATCACATCTTGAGATCGACACCGAAGAGGTAGGAGGAGCCGAAATACTGCAGCTCGGTGAAGCGCGCCGAGCTCTTGCCCTCGGTCGCCACTTGGTTTTCCTTGGTGATGTTGCGGCCCTGGAAGAAGACCGTGACATGCTTGTTGATGGCGTAGCGCGCGTCGAGATCGAAGTTCAGATAGGGCTGGACATAATTGTCAAGCTCGGGCGTGGAGCCCAGCGAGGTCATCGTCAGACCCTGATAGTTGCCGAAGAGCTGCAGCGACAGCGGGCCACGCTTGTAGAAGGCCTCGACGTTGAAGGTGCGCGGCGTGGTGTAGGCCAGCGTCTCGCGATAGCCGTTGCGGTCGGCACCATGCGAGTCGACATAGGTGAAGTTGCCGCCGATGCCGAAGCCGGACAGCAGGCCGGGCAGGAAGGTGAACTGCTGATGATAGTTCAACTCGAAACCGCGCGCCGAGGCATGGGGGATGTTGCCATAGGTCGAGAAGGTGGCGTTGCCCGCAATGCCTGTGAAGGTGCCGTTGACGGTGGTGGCCACGACGTAATTGCTGAATTCCTTGTCGAACACACCGGCCGAGACGATGCCGCCCAGCGGCAGGTAATATTCCAGGGTGGCATCGAAGTTGTTGCCGGTGGTGGCTTTCAGATCCGGATTGCCCTGGGTGATCGCGGCCGTGCCATAGTTGACGGTCTGGGTGGCGGTCAGCTGGCTGAAGCCGGGGCGGCCGATGGCGGTGGACCAGTTGGCGCGGGCGATCAGATCGTCCGTGATGTTGTAGCGCAGCTGGACCGTGGGGAAGAAATTGCTGTAGCTGCGCGACACCGTGCGCGGGGTGAGGGTGGTGACACCCGAGGCAACGCTGGTCGAGGTGCCGCGATAGATCCCGTCGGTCTCCTCGAAGCGGATGCCGGCCAGCACGCCAAGCTTGTTCCAGCTGGCGGCATACTGGATGTAGCCGTTGTAGACGTTCTCATTGTCGTTGAGGCGGGCCTGCTGGTTGGTGATCGCGTCGGCAGCGGTGTTCTCGGTGATCGAACCGCCGGTGATCAGCTGGCGAATGGCCGCGCCCGACAGCGCCGTGCCGATGTTGTAGGCGCCGTCGAAGATCGTGTAGCTGTTGGTCCCGGCCAGCTGAGCGCCGGTCAGCGAGGGTACGCCGGAATAAGTGTAGGTCCGGTCGTCATGCGTGACCTTTTCCAGGCGCAGTCCGCCGCCCACGCTCAAGGTGCCCTTGACGGCCCCGAAGTCGAGCGGTGCGGACAGGCCGACATGACCCGACCACTGGCCATCGCGATCGTCCTGATAGGCGTTGCTGAGCGAGGTCAGATTGTAGGCCGCGTAATTAGTGACGAGGGCGCCATTGGCTGCCGTCATGGTGGGTAGCTGGGGCGAGGTGACGTTGTCGACATAAACCTGGGTCGAGGTCGGGTTGGTAAGCGTCGCGCTGTAGGAATAGGGCGAATAGAGGCGGTTGCTGGCGTAGGCGCCGAAGTAGTCCAGCGTGATCTTGCCGAGATGGCTCAGGCCGCCGAACTTGTAGAGACGCTCGTCATCATGGATGAGATTGTCATTATACCCCTGCGACAGGCTGGTTGCCGCGTTGAAGGTGCCCGGGGTTGCGGTGTTGAAGGTCTGGTTCGAGAAGGTGTAGAGCAGCTGGTTCTTGACCGGGTGGAAGTCGATGCCCGAGGCGAAGCCCTTGAAATAGAGCGTGGTGTTCTTGTCCACGTCCCAGGAAAAGGTGCCGCCATAGCCGCGACGGTTCTTGGTCTGGGCATATTCCAGCTGCTGGCCTTTGCTCAGCGTGTTGCTGGGCAGCGTGCTCTTGTCGGCGAAGCTCTGCTGGATGTCGTCGAGCTTCATCGAATCGCGCATGTCGGTGACGAAGAAGGTCAGCGCGAAGGGCTGGTCGGCGGTGTTGTTGCGATCGAAGGGATTGCTGTCGAGGCCGAAGCGGATGCCCGCGTTCAGCGTACCCTGGAAGATCCCCATCGGATGCGGCTGATGAAGGCCGCCGGCAACCGTGATGTTGAGGTAAGGGGCCTCACCTGGCGCGATATCGTGCGAGAGCAGGTTGATCTGTCCGCCCAGCGCGACGGCTTCCTGCGCCGGCGTGTTGGTCTTGATCAGCTCCACGCCGCCCACCAGCGGCGCGGGCAGCGCGTCGAAAGGCACGGCGCGGCCCGTCGAGTTGATCGAACCCGATGGCAGCAGCACGCCCTCATAGGTCACGCCGTTCAGATTGGGGTCGATGCCGCGGATCTGGATCGAGCGCGATTCACCGCTCTTGTTGATGACCGAGGCGCCGGGCATGCGGCGGATGGCATCGCCCAACACGAAGTTGGGCATCTGCTTGATCTCGTCCTGAGAGGCGACATTGACCAGATTGGGGGCCTGCTTCTGGATCTTGCGGGCTTCTTCGGGGGTCTGGGCCTGATGGCGAAGCGCCGCGCCAGTCACCAGAATGGCCGAGGAGGTGTCGCTGTCGGCATCCGTGACGGCGGGCGCGACAGTCGCGGCGACGGGCGTCGCGGCCATCGCGGGAAGGGCATAGCCTGAGAGAAGCGCGGTCGAGAGCAGCAGCAGGGGTTTACGCGGCAGGGCGAAGAGCATGGGCAAAGGCATGGAATGTCTCGCTGATGTCGGTGGGTTCCGGGCGCGGCGCAGGAACCCGGCATGGCGCCAGGTGCTGTGCCGACGAGGAAGGATCGATTAAGGCTGGCCAGGCTTGGCTTGGGCGGCGGCAAACTGGTCGCAGCCGCCGTTTTCGTTGTGGGGCAAGGGGGGCGTCTTGAGGGGCGTGACGACAGGCACTGCGCCCATTGCAGGCACGGCGCCGGGCATCAGGGCCAGCGCACAGGCGTTCAGGACTGTCCAGGAGGTGATCACGAAAAGGTCTCCAGAAATCGGCGGCGACTGGCTGTCCACGACCAGCCCGAATGTCACGGGGATGGATCGCGTCGGCTATGGAAAGGGATGATGTGCCGGACCGCATGTGGCCTCTTGCACAGCTGTGCAAATAGGAGCGAGTCGTGACGGCAGTGTTACAGGCTGAACGGGGGCTGTAATTTTCCGGAACTAACTAGCGCCTGTGCCCGCCATCGCTCGCCCCGCCCTGTTTTCCATGTCCCGGGTTCCCCCGAGGCTGCACCAGATCAATCTGGCGACAGCCCTGCTGCGCAGCGGCTTTATGCCCTTTCTGTCGATGTTTCTCTATGAGCGCGGGCTTGGGCCCGCCTCGATCGGCATGGTGATGGGTTTCGGCAGCGTGGTGCAACTTCTGGCCACGATCCCGGGCGGCCTGCTGATCGACCATACGCGCGGGAAGCCCGTCTGGCTGCCGATTGTCGCGGCGCTGATCGTGGCGGCCTCAGTCTGCCTGATCCAGGCGCATGGCGTGACGGCGCTGCTCTGCGCGGTGGCCATGATGTCGCTGGCCGAGGCGGTGGTGGTGCCGGCCATACTGGTGCTCAACTTGGAAGGTATGGCGCCTCAGGGCTTGACCGAAAGGGTCGCGCAATCCCAGGCGCTCGGCCATATAGGACGGGCGGCGGGGCTGATGCTTTCTGGCGTGATCGGGAGTCACTTCGGCTTTTCCGCCCTGATCGGCTTTGAGGCGATCTACCTCCTGATGCTCCTGGGATTGGTGTGGCGCACCCCGCTGGCGGCGCCGCCAGCCAACCCGGTTTCGCCGTCGCCTGTGAATCCGGGCGCCAACCTGCTTCTCCTTGGTGTGGCGCTGGGCCTGTTCCAGATCGGCAATGCGGTGCTCCATGTGCTGCTGAGTCTGGAACTGGTGGAAAAGCGCCAGCTGAGCGGACCAATGCTGGCCTCGCATGTCGCGATGATCGCCCAGATCGCCATGGTCGTCTGCTCGCTGCTGGCGGCGCGGGCCCTGCGCCGATGGGGAGCCTGGACAGTTCTAGCCGCCAGCTTCGCCATTCTTCCCATCCGATGCGTTTGTGCGCTTTTTCTGCCGGCGCCCTGGGCCATTGTGCCGGTCGAAGTGCTTCATGGCGCCAGCGAGGCGCTGCAGATGGTGACGATTGCCGGCATCATCGGCAACCTCTACGCCGCCTCCGGCCGTGCCGGGTCGCGCTTCAGCTGGGTCATGCTGCTTCAAGGCATTGGCACGGCGGCCAGCCCGCTGGTGGGCGGGTATATCGCCCAGCATTGGGACTGGCCGACTGCCTTCGAACTACTGGGCATTTTCGGGCTTTCCTCGCTGGCGTTTTGGGTTGTCAGCCGCCCCTTTCTACAAAAATTGACGTCGGCCGACTGATTTTTCTAGCATTACGAAGAATCAATGTTATTTGCACAGCTGTGCATACCGAGGTTCCCCATGAGTAAGAAGCGCTATGTCAGCGCCCGTGAAGTCGCCGAGCATGCCGGTGTCTCCCGTTCGGCCGTGTCGCGCGCCCTGACCGACGGGGCGAGCATTTCGCCCGATCTGAAGGCGCGTGTTTTGGCGTCCGCGCATGAACTTGGCTATGAAATCAACATGCTGGCGAGAGGCTTGCTTGATGATCGCAGCATGATCGTGTCGCTGGTCTCGGCCTCTTTGGGCAGCCCTTTCATGGGTATGATGCTTCCGGCCATCACCGATCGGCTGATCGCCAAGGGCTATGCGCCGTTGCTGATCAACATCGGCACGACCCCGGCCATTGCCGAGGAATCGCTGCGCCAGGTGGTTCGCCTGCGTTCGAGCGCCGTCGTCATTCTTTCCGGCTCTCCGCCGGCCAGCTTTGTCGAGGCAACCCAGCGGACGGGTATTCCGATCATCGCCTTCAATCGCGATGAACACGGGATGGATCTGATCTGCGCTGACAATCACGAGGCCGGGCGCATCGCCTATGGCCGGCTGGCGCAGGTCAGCCGCAGCATTTGCGCCGTCTCACCCGCGCGCGAGACCTTCAGCATGCGCGCGCGCATCTCCGGTTTTCTTGCCGAGGCCGAGGTGATGGGCCATGCCCCGCCCCGCATCGTCAAGGCCATGCCGCCGCTGCGTAGCAGTGGCTATGCCGACTATGAAGGTGGCTATGCGCTGGGTGCCGAGCTGGTGGGGGCCGATGGTATCGCTGACGGGTTGTTCTGCCTCAACGATCATATCGCTTTTGGCGTGATTGATGCGGCCCGGCGTTCGAGGCGCATGGTGGCCGGGCGGGATTTTTCGGTGATCGGTTTCGATGACGTGCCGATGGCGGCGTGGGACGCCTATCGCCTGACGACCTTTCGCCAGAATCCCGACACCTATGCCGATGAAGTTCTCGACCTGCTTGCGCGCAGGCTGGGAGAGCAGGGGCAGGATGCCATGGTGCGGCGTATTCCTGCGCAGATCGTTGAAAGAGAGTCGATGAAGGTCGATGAATAGGTTGCCATAAAACAATATTTCTGAATTCAGTATGTCATAAACCCGATGTATCGGAATGCTGGAAGTAAGATATTCTTTCTATGAAATGAATATCCTTATTTATCAATCAATGTTCTTCAACATCATCATGGCTTTTGCGCTCTTGCCTTAGCGGGGCTTTCCCGAAGGCGCACCAGCCTGTCTCCCGAGGATATCATGCTGAACAAGACTCGCCTGGCCGCGGCCACTTGCCTGACCTTGCTGTTTGCTCCCTGCCTTGGCGATCTGGCTCAAGCCGCTCCGGCGCCGTATAGGGGCGTCTCCGTGCAGAACGCCTTGCCGACCGCCACGCCGATCAAGCATCTGGTCGTCATCTTTGGTGAGAACCAGTCGTTCGACCATTATTTCGGCACCTATCCCAAGGCCGCCAATCCCGCCGGAGAACCGGCCTTCATCGCGCAAGCCGTCACGCCGCAGGTCAATGGCTATCTGCGCAATCCCGCTCTGCTCACCGCCAATCCCAACACCACCAATGCCGACAACTTGGCGAGCGGCATCGCGGCATCGCTGATGAACCCCTTCCGCATCGACCGCGCCCAGTTCGACACGGCCGGGCAGAACCATTCCTATACGCCTGAGCAGCGCGCCTCAAACGGCGGGCGCATGGATGCCTTTGTCGCCAACACCGGCCATGGTTCCAAGGCGGGCGCGGGATCGTTCGGCACAGCCGCTCAGGTGATGGGCTATTTCGACGGCAACACCGTCACTGCGCTGTGGAACTATGCCCAGCATTTCGCGATGAGCGACAATGCCTTTACCGACAGTTTCGGGCCCTCGACCCCGGGCGCGTTGAATGTCGTGGCGGGCACCACCAATGGCGCCTCCAATGCTTCGGGCAATGGTTCGATCCCCGACGGGCAGGGGGGCTTCACCATGATCGCCGACCCTGATCCCAAGGGCGATGTCTGCACCAAGGGGCAAGACCCTGTGCTGATGGCGGGTCGCAACATTGGCGATCTGCTGAACGTCGCCGGGATCACCTGGGGCGGCTTTATGGGCGGCTTCGACACCAGCCTGACCAACCCCAATGGGACGACGGGTTGTGTGCGCAGCACTGTCTCGCCCAACACCAACCGCACGGTGCGCGACTATACGCCGCATCACGCCTGGTTCCAGTATTACGCCTCGACGCAGAACCCCCAGCACACACGCCCCAGCGCGCCGGAGATGATCGGGCGCACCGAACCGGTGCTGGATGCGCAAGGGTCGGCCACGCCGGTGCACCACCAGTATGACTATAAGGATTTCGTCGCGGCGGTGGCGGCGGGCAATTTCCCCTCGGTCAGCTACATCAAGGCGCCCGCCTTTCAGGACGGCCATCCGGGCAATTCGAACCCGCTGGACGAGCAGGCCTTCTATGCCAGCACGATCAATTTCCTCCAGCAGCAGCCCGACTGGAAAAACACCGCCATCCTCGTGCTTTATGACGATTCCGATGGCTGGTACGATCATCAGGCGCCCACCGTCACCACCTCATCCGCCGATGCGACCTTCGACCAGTTGAACGGGCCCGGCCATTGCGAAGGCCCCGGCGCCAGGCCGGGCGTCGGCTTGAACGGCAAGCCTGTGAACGGGCGCTGCGGACCGGGGTCGCGCACGCCATTTCTGGTGATCTCGCCCTATGCCAAGGCCAATTTCGTCGACAGCACGCCGATCACGCAAGCCTCGGTCGTCCGCTTTATCGAGGACAACTGGCTGAGCGGTCAGCGGATCGGCGGAGGATCGGCCGATGCCACGGCGGGCAACATCATGACCATGTTCGACTTCAAGGCGCCGCCGCGTTTGAAGCCAGTGTTTCTCGACCCGCAGCAGGGAACGGTGGTGGCCCGCGCCCCGGCATGAAGGGGTTAGGCCTGCTGGCGGGTTTGCTGCTGCTGGGCACCTGCCTGTCAGGCACCCGGGCTGAAGACGACGGGGTGGGCCTCAACCCCCATCCCGTCGTCCTGCGGCGCCCAGCGGCACAAGGACTGAGCGCGCTGGCGCTGATTGGTCGGCGCATCTTTCATGATCCGCGCCTGTCGGCCTCTGGGCGCCAGTCCTGCGCCTCTTGCCACAGCCCGGCCCATGCCTTTGGCCCGCCCGATGGCAGGCTGATGCCGCGCGGCGGCATCAGGATGAGCGTGGAGGGCACACGCGCCGTCCCCTCTCTGGCCTATCTCTACCGGCAGGAGGCCTTTGCCATCGGCCCGGCGGGCAGTGATGATGTGCCCGTCGCGCTCGATGTGCTGGCGCAGCAGGCGCAGGGGCAGGCACGGTCGACCAAATCTGCAGGTGTGGCGCCCGCCGCGAATGCGCTGGTGCCCAGCGGCGGCCTGTTCTGGGATGGGCGGGCGGATTCCTTGATGGACCAGGCCATGGGCCCCATGATGAACCCGGCGGAAATGGCCAATGCCAACGTCGCCGATGCCGCCGCCCGGCTGGTGCGGGCGGGCTATCCTGCTATGCTGCGCTCGCTGTTTGGCGATGGGCTGGCCACCAATCCCGAACTGCTGTTCGCCGAGGCCATGTCGGCGGTGTCGCGCTATCAGATTGAGGACCGCGCCTTTCACCGTTTTGACAGCCGCTACGACCATTGGCTGGAAGGCAAGGCGCGGCTGACGGCGGCGCAGATGCGCGGGCTGCGCCTGTTCAACGACCCGGCCAAGGGCAATTGCGCCGCCTGCCACATCAGCGCGCCGGGGCAAGATGGCGCGCCGCCCCTGTTCACTGACACGGAATATGAGGCGCTGGCCGTGCCGCGCAACCGCCATCTGGGCGCCAACCGCAATCCGCATCATATGGATCTTGGCCTGTGCGGCCCGGTGCGTGCCGATCTGGCCGGGCAGACGCAATATTGCGGCATGTTTCTCACCCCCACCTTGCGCAATGCGGCGCGGCGCGGGGTCTATTTTCACAATGGCGTCTATCACACGCTGCGCAAGGTGCTCGATTTCTACAATCTGCGCGATACCGATCCGGCCCGCATCTATCCGCGCGATGGCAAGGGGCGATTGATGGTGCATGATGATCTGCCCATGCGGTACCGTGCCAACATCGACATGACTGACGCCCCTTTTGGCCGAAAGCAGGGGCAGGCCCACCCGCTCAGTGAGCGCGACATCGAGGACATCATTGCTTTTATTGGCACGCTGGAGGATGGAGATGTTCCGGCATGAGTGGCTGGTGCCCGACATTGCTGCCCATCAAGGCTTGTGCCGGCGCAAAGATGAACAGTCCCTTGTTCTGCCTGAAGTATGCACAAACAAGATTATGCACACGGTGATCGTCCTTGAAAGACCGCTTACGATCAAAACCGTCGTTCGGACAGGCTTGCCTGAAAGGCGGTAATGTCCCAAGGTCAGTCGATCAGAAACCTCCATGACGAGGTGAACAACCGGCAGCTTTTGGCGAGGTAAATCCGTGCCGCGAACGATGACTTTGTCAGCAAAAAAGTCCAAAGGAGGCATTGGTAGGAGAACAAACTTAACGGTTTATCGTAGGGATGTTCAAGATCATCTCCGGATATTCTAATACCACTGTTTTATTTGGTGATGTTCTTGACAAGCAAAACGCGCAAAGTTGCAACGGAAACCAGAGGGCTGCTGAATTTCCAGCATCGCTATGATCGGCCGGCCTGTCGCCATGGGCATCAGCCGGCCGATTCAGCATACTTTGTTCTGGATCAGAAATCGACAGAGGCCGAGAGCCAGAAGGTACGCGGCATGCCGCTGATCAGATAGCCGCTGGGATTGGCCCACCAATAGCTCCGGTTGAACAGATTGGTCACATTTGCCCGCAAGGTCACCGGGCGATGCGCCACATCGACCTTATAGCGCCCGCCCAGATCGAAGCGCGTCCAGTCGGGAACGCGCTGGAGATTGTCGGCGCTGACATAGGTTCTGCCGGTGTGGATCACCCGCCCGGTCAGGGTGAAGCCGGGGATGAAGGGTGTGTCCCACTCGGCCCCCAGATTGGCCTGTACCGAAGGAACCCCAATGGCGTTTTTGCCGTCGGTGAGGCCGCCTTGCGTGCGGCGCTGTTTGGCGTCCAGCAGGGTCACCCCGCCGACGATCCGCACCTGCCGCCCCAGCTCGCCAAAGCCGGAGAGTTCCAGTCCCCGGTTGCGCTGCTGCCCGTTGAGGCTGTAAATCTTGGTGACGGCATCCACGATCCCGCTCGGCTGATCGATCTGGAACAGGCCCAGCGTGGCGCCGAAGCGGCCCAGATCGAGCTTCGTGCCCAACTCGACCTGCTTGGAGCGATAGGGCGCGAAGACCTGATTCGGATTGGCGCTGTCGGCGGGGGGCGACGCGCCGGGCGTCAGCGCCTCGATATAATTGGCGTAAAGCGACAGATGTTGCGCCGGCCTGACCACCAGCGCTGCCGAAGGGGTGGTCGCGCCCCGGTCGTAACGGGCGGTGACGGCGCCGGAACTGCCGTAATTGCTGGTCTCGACTTGCTGGCGGCGCAGGCCGAGCGTCAGCTGCACCAGCCCGTCGGAGACCGAAAGCGTATCGGCCACCGCGATGCCGCTCAGCGTCTGCCCGCTGTCCTTGGTCTGCGGCGACACCGAAGTCGGCGTGCCGGGGCCGGTCAGACGCGTGGGGACGTAAATGTTGGTGGCGTAATTGGCGTAAGTCGTCTGCCCGAACCATGTCGTCTGGCGCAGCACATTGCCGCTGACCACCAGCTGATGGGCGATCGGGCCGGTGGAGAGTTTCGCCCGCACCCCGGCCTCGGCGGAAAGCGCATGCGAAAGCCCCTGCTGATATTTCGAGGTTGAGGTGGCGTCGCCCCGCGCATCGGTGATCGTCGCGCCGGGGGCCTCGCGCTTGTCATAGCCGAAATGATTGCCGCCCAGCGCCGCGAACAGCGTGACATCGGGCGCCAGATCGAATTCGGCACGTCCCATGGCCGTGAGGCTGCGGGAATTGGCATAGTCGAAGGCCTGCGCCAGATTGATCCGTGGATCGGGCGCCGTGGGCAGGGCAATTCCCGAGACCGGCGTATACCCGCGCGAGGCCGCGACAAAATGATCGCCCTGATAGATCACATCGGCGGACAGGCGCAGGCGGTCGCCGCGATAGTCGAAACCGGCAGACAGGGCGGTGTTGCGCCGCGATTGTTCGTCGATGGTGGTGCCGCCGTCGCGATAGGCGGCGTTGATGCGGACACCGAAAGCGCCATCGGCCCCGAAACGGCGGCCCACATCGGCATGCCCCCCGAACCATGACTTCGACATATATTCGGCGGTGAGGCGGGTGAGCGGCGTGTCCTCGGCGCGCTTGGTCACCACATTCACGCTGCCGCCCACGCTGCCCCATGGCGGCATGCCGTTGAGCAGCGCGCCCGGCCCTTTGAGAATGTCGATGCGCTCGACCGGATCGGGGCCGACGCGGTAATCGGGCACCAGGCCGTATAGGCCGTTCAGCGCCATTTCGTCATTTTCCACGCGAAAGCCGCGGATCGTCAGCGCGTCATAGCGGTTGCCGCTGTCGATTGCCGCGCGGACCGAGGCGTCGGTGGTGGTCAGCAATTCGGCGATGCTGGTGGATTGCTCGTCGCGGATCAGCTTTTCGGTGTAGCTGGTGATGCTGAAAGGCGTGTCGAGATAGTCGCGGTTGCCGAGCAGGCCCGCCTTCGCGCCGCGCGCCACCTGATTGCCCGCGTAGGCGGGCGGCAGCGTGCCGATCTCGGCGTGGGACGAGGTTCCGGCGCGGGGGGCGTCCTGCCCTTGCACCTGAACCGCGCCGAGCTGGATCGCGCCGCCGGTGTCGAGTCGCTTTTCGACCACCACAGTGCCCGCCTCGCGATAGCGCCAACTCAGGCCGGTGCCGGTCAGCGCGCGGGACAGCGCCTGCTCCACCGGCATCCGCCCGGAAATAGCAGGGCTGCGGCGGCCCGCCAGCAGGTCCGAGGGGAAGAAGATGTGAATGCCGCCCTGATCCGCGATGCTGGTCAGGGCGGAATCCAGATCCTGCGCGGGGACATTGAAAGAGGCCACGGGCGAGGGGGTTTGCACGGCTTCCGGCGCGCTTTGACCTTTAGCGCTGGGAGAGAGGGCCAGCGCGCTCAGCACAGTGGAAAGCGCAAGAGTGTTGCGCAGCCGCTTCCCGCCCTTCGGCGTGAAAACCCGGTCGTTCATGATGGTGATCCCTCTTCAGTCTTGCGGGCATGTCTCGCATCGCCGTGCCGCACGGCTTTGCAAATGCCTCGCAATACCTTTGACGAAGCCATATTGGCCGACTTGCAGCGCTGGCCTGAAAATTTTCGCGCCGGGGAACTCGCGCCTCAACCGATCAAGGTCAGCCATGGATAATGGCGCACGGGCACTTGCGCCGTTTCCGACACCGCGCGGAGCAGGGCGGCGGGATCGTCCAGATCGAACACACCGGTCACCCGCAAGGCCTTGAGGCTTTCGCTGCGCAGGATCACCTTACCATATTGATAGCGTTCCAGCTCGGCGGCGACCTCGCTCAGCGGGCGGTGGTTGAAGATCAGCTTGCCCCGTGCCCAGGCCGTCGCGGCGCCACTGTCCACCTGCCGGACCGCGCTGATGATGTTCTGCCCATAGGAGACCTGCTGACCTGCGCCGACATGCACCGTCTGCGATCCGCTGCGCACGGCGACCAGCCCATCGCTCACGGTCACGTCCTGAGTTTCGCCGTGCCGCCGCACGGCATAGACCGTGCCCAGCGCCTGCGCTTCGCCCGCGCCAGCATGCACGACAAAGGGGCGCGCAGGGTCGCGTCTGACCTGAAACAGCGCCTCGCCGGCATGGAGGATGATGTTGCGCGAGGCCTGCCTATAGTCCACCGACAGTGCCGAGGCTGTGTTAAGCCAGATCACCGAACCATCCGCCAGGTCGACACGCTTGCGCCCGCCGATGGCCGTCGCATAGTCCGACCACAGGGCCGACCCGGGCCCCAGTATGCCGCTGGCTACCACACCGGCCACGGTGGCCGCCACGACCCCACCGGCCAGCATCCCGCGACGGTCAAGCATGCGGTGGGGGCGATAACGCATCGCCGCGCCGATCTCCCGGTGATCCGCGGCGGCCTGCGTTCCTGCGATGTCGTGCAGGATGGAGGCGGCTTCTGAGGCGGCATGGGCGTGAGCGGGCGAACGGTTGCGCCATGCCTCGAAGGCGGCGCGTTCCGCTGCGTCGGGCTCGCCAGAGGTCAGGCGCGCGACCCAGTCGATAGCCTCATCGCTCAAGCTTCGATTGCGTGGGGCGAGCGGATCGACCTTGGGGGGCTCCTCGCTCATGGCGCGGGCCGCCGGGGCAGGATTGGCTGGGCACCAGAACTCAAGAGGATGCTCCGAATCGAGATGAGAGGCCCTTCATAACAATGACGCATGCTGCAGAGCGGGTTTGCAGTGAAGGCCCGATTTTATTTTCCATCCAGGGCCCAGAGGTGGTCGCGGCAATGCCGCAAGGCTTGAGCAAGATATTTGGCGACCATGCTTTCTGACACGCCCAGCCGCGCGGCGATCTGCGCATGGGAGAGGCCATCCACTCGGAACAGCATCAACGCCAGCCGGGGCTTGGGCGGCAAGGCCTCCAGCGCGATCTCCAGCTGGCGGAGCCGGTCATGCGCGATGGCGCTGCGTTCGGGGGAGGGCGCGGGATCGGCGATGGTGTCGTCCGGTTCGCCGCCGCTGAGCCAGTCGGCTTCGCGAATGCGGCGCCTTTGATGGTCGATGGCAAGATTGCCCGCCACGCGGTAGATATAGGCGCGCTGATGGGTGATGCTGCGATCCTCTTCCCGGATCGCAGCCAGCTTGCACCAGGTGTCCTGAGCGATATCCTCGGCACGCTGAACATCGCCCGTGCGGCGGATCAGGAAGCGCAGCACATCCTGATAATGCTGCTGAAAGGTTGCCAGAAGGCCGGTTTTAGGGCTGCGCTTCATGCTCATTCCGTTTCGATGGAAGGGCTACAGCTTCGCGTCGAGTGTGACGCGCCAGCTTCTGGGCGCTCCGGGCGTGGTCCAGACATTGGCGTAGCTGCTGGCGGCGTAATGCTTGTCGAAGAGGTTATCGAGATCGACCCGCAGATCGAGATGACGGTTCACCCGCATCGTTGCATTGGCGCGCGCGATCACATAGCCGGGTAGCATATAGCCCGAGGCATAGGGATCGCCGTTGCGCTGCCCCACATAGGTCACCCCGCTGCCCAACGTGATGCGCCCCACATCCTGCGCGGCATAGATCGACCCCATATGGTTGGGCACATTGGACAGCCGCGTGCCGATCAGCGCAGTGTTCTTGTCATTTTCAACCTTTGCGTCGAGATAGGTGTAGGTTGCGGTGACGAACAGGCCCGAGCGCAGGTTGAGCGTGGCCTCGGTCTCCACCCCGCGCGAACGCTGGCGCCCGATCTGCGTCTTCACGAAAGGATCGGAGGCATTGGGGTTGAGCACATTGCGCTTGGTCATGTCGAAGAGCGAGGTCTGGCCGGTCAGTGCCTTGCCAAACAGGCTGTATTTCAGGCCGATCTCTTTGGACTCGCTCTTTTCCGGATCGAAGGTGCTGATGCCATCGGACGGGTTTAGGCGGATCGAGCGGCCCCAGCTGGTGTAAAGCGCCAGCCCGGGCGTCGCATTCCATGTAAGTGCGGCGCGGGGCGTGAAACCCCTGTTGCGCGTGTCGAGATGCAGATCGCCGCTCAGATGGTTGATGAGGTTTTCGCGGAAGCTGTTCCAGCGCCCGCCCAGCAGCAGGGTGAAATCGCCGCGCGTCAGCAGATCCTGCGCATAGACGCTCTCGCTGGCGAAGCCATCGCGGAAGTTCTGAAGTGTGGGCATCGCACTGGTGGTCTTGCCATACACCGGATCGAGCGCATCGATGGTCAGGATCGGCGCGGCGGCGGTGCCGCGTGCCTGAAGCATCAGCTGGCTTTGCCCATGGCGGACCCGGTCGGCGCCGACACGCACATCGTTGGCCACGCCCAGCAGGGTGAACTTGGCGGTCAGTTCGGCGCGGGCGGTCAGATTGTTCCAGTGGAAATCGTGGTAGCGCCGGGTGCGCCCGATGGTGCGGCCATCGGGTTGAAGTCCGCGCGCGCCAAAATCGGCCTGCGTGGAAAAGCCCTGAAGGCTGCCCTGCCGCTGCGACAGGCCCAGCTCCAGCGAGACCGCATCGCTGAGGGCGGCAAACATGCTGCCCTGCTGCCAGAAGCTCTTCTGGTCGATGCGGCCGTCGCCGGGCTCGCCCAGAAAGGTGCGCCGGTCCATCGCCAGCGCATTGCCGTTCAGCGCCACCACACCGCGGTCGAGCGGCGTGCGATTGTGCATATATTCAGCCTGATAAAGGAAGCGCAGCTGCTCGCTGGGTTTGAACGCGAGAGAGGGCGCGATCAGCTCGCGGTTCGAATGGACAGTGTTGCGAAAACTGTCCTTCGCCTCGCTGACGCCGATCAGCCTTGCGCTGATGGTGTCGGTCAGCGCCCCGCCGACATCGCCTGTCAGGCGGCGGTTATGCCAGCTGCCATAGCTGAGCGAGGCCTGCGCCTCGGTCTTGCTCGGCGGAGCCTTGGTGACGATGTTGAGCGAACCGCCCGGCTCCCCCCGGCCCGATAGCGCGGCAGCAGCACCCTTCAGGAACTCGAAACGCTCGACGGTGGCGGTGTCGATGGGCGCGTTGTAGCCGAAATTGTTGCTGAAGCGGTTGACCATGATGTCGGGACCGCTGTTCTCGTCACCGGCAAAGCCGCGCACCGAATATTTGTCCCACAGACCGCCGAAATCATTCTGCCGCGCCACGCCGCCCGCCAGATCGAGCGCGTTGTCCAGACGCGTGGCGCCCAGCTTTTCCAGCATCTGGGCATTCATCACGGTCACGCTTTGCGGATAGCGCAGCGGTGAGACGTGGCTACCGGTGATGCTGGCGCTTGCCTCGCGCAGGCCGGTCACCACGATGCCGGTTTCATGATCGCCTGGGGCCTCAGACGTGGTTTCCCCGGCCCACGCGGATTGGCTCAACAGGCCCATCGGCGTCAGGGCCATGCCCAGACACCAGAACAGACGCTTCATTCTTTACTCCTTGCCCCCGCCCGGATCCGGGCTCTCGGCGAGGTCTAATAATGCGTCGCAATAGCCTGACAAGCCGGGAGATGGCTTTTATACATTACGATTTCCCAATGTTTCGCGCGAAGCCCAAGCCTATCACGACATAGGGGAGACGAACGTTTAAAGCATGTTGGTGGCCAAGGCATGGAACTCTTCCGTCGGGTAGCGCAGTCTCGTTGCTGACCGTAGTGAAGGCCCTTGACGCCCAATCAGGCAAAGGGTGCTACCGAGACTGATCGCCAGAAGTGACGATAACACTCAAGGATTTAACCTGATAGATGAATGTTCTGACCAAATCGTCACCGAGGTCGAGTTTTCTCGACCAAGAATTTGGATTTGTCAGGATAGAGGCACGATCTTCGGCGATCGTCCAGGCGACATAAAAAAGAGGAAGCTGGATGATTTCGATCGCAGAAGGTTAACTTTTCCCAACTTGGCTCGCGGCGATTGGCTGGCGTAATGATCCTGATGCCATTCTCATCAAGCGCATCAGGAATGGCCCGTCTTGGGCGCGAGAGGGCCTATTGTAATGAAAATCCTCTTCCTCGAAGATGATGACGTTCTTCTGAAAGACCTTGTTCAGGCTTTGGAAGAGGCCAAACATTCCGTCACCACCTGCAAGTCCGGGCAGGCTGCCATCTATTTGGCAGGATCGCGTGACTATCACGTGCTGATTTTTGACCGAATGGTGGATGGCATCGATGGGCTGAACGCGCTCAGAATTTTGCGCAGCAAGGGCGTGCGAACACCTGCCCTGTTCCTCACGGCGATGACCGGCGTCGACGATCGTGTTGATGGACTAGAGGCCGGGGCGGATGATTATCTCGCCAAGCCTTTCGCCGTGCGCGAATTGCTGGCTCGCGTGATGGCTTTGGGGCGCCGCGGGCAATATGGCGAGGCGTCGGCCAGTCTGGTCGTCGGCGATATCGAGATCGACCGTCTGAAAAGATCGGTCACACGCGCTGGCATTCCGGTTCTTCTGCAGGTGCAAGAATTCAAGCTGCTGGAATATCTCATGCTGCATGCCGGGCAGGTGGTCACACGCAGCATGCTGCTTGAAGGGGTGTGGTCCTATCATTTCGATGTGCGGACCAACATTGTGGAGAGCCATATGAGCCGCCTGCGCGCCAAGCTTTGCGCAAATGGCAGCCCCGACCCCATCCAGACCCTACGCCGGATCGGCTATCGTTTCGAAACCGGCCAGCCCTGATGAAGGGCTGAAAAAAGGGGCCGGTCCGCCATGAAGCGGACCGGCAGGATGGATCGCTCTCAGAACTTGATGTTGAAACCGGCCAGCAGCGAAGAGCCGAACATTTCGCGCTGGATCACGCGGCTGGATGCGCCTTCGGTCAGGGTATGGGCGGTGTTGAGCAGATTGCGCCCCGCCGCATAGATCGACACCTTGTCGGTGAAGGCGTAGCTGACGCTGACATCGGCGGAGAGACGCGCTTCGGTATACTGGTCCAGCGCCCGGCTGGTGCTGACATAAAGCAGGCTACGCCCGACATAGGTCACCGCGCCGCGCATATTGAATTTTCCATCGTCCCAATAGAGCGCGGCATTGTAATTGTTCTTTGAGGTGGAGGGCAGCATGGCATCCTCACCTGCGCGGATCTGCGCCTTGGAGTCGACATAGGTGTAGTTTGCCGACACACCGAAATGGCCCAGCGGCCCGGGCAGGAAGCTCAGGTGCTGATCGTAGTTCAGCTCGAAACCGCGCGCATGGGCGTGCGAGATGTTGCTGTAGGTCACCACCTGCGTGGGCGTGCTTTGCGGCCCCAGTGCGTTCAGCACCACCGGATCGGTGATGCCGCCATAGACGGTGCGCCCGAAGATGTAGTTCGACAGCTCCTTGTCGAACAGGCCCAGCGAGATGATGCCGCCCTGAGGCAGATATTGCTCCACCGAGAGGTCGAAATTCTGCGAGGTGATGGGCTTCAGATTGGGGTTGCCCGAGGTGACGATGTTGTTCGCCGTATCGATGGTGGCCGCCGGATCGACCTGGTTGAAGCCGGGCCGGGCGATGGTGCTGGAATAGGAGGCGCGCAGCACCAGATCCTTCTTCACCTCGAAACGCGCCTGAACCGAGGGGAACAGATTGGTATAGCTGGCCTTCGACGTCACCGGGATCAGTGTCGAGCCATTGTAGGTGGCCGTCTGCCCGCCGCGATCGGTGGTGGCGCTTGTCGAGTTGGTGGGCACGGTGGTGTTGCCGCTGTAGACGGCATCGGTATGCTCCACGCGCAGGCCTGCGATCAGGCCAAGGCGGCCCAGCTTCACCTGCCCCTGCACATAACCGGCATAGACATCCTCGCGGTTGTCCTGCTGCACAGCCAGACCGCCGAAGCTGTTGGCCGCCGCATTGGTGGCAAAACCGGTGCCCGTGCCATTGGCCCACAGGGCGCGCACGGCGGGGATGCTGATGTTGGGTCCATCGGGATAATGGTTCTGATAGTAATAGGTCTGCCCCGGCTCGACATAGGAGGACAGCGCCGCGCCCGGCACGGCGGTGGAGGTGTAGGGGTTGTAGACATGGGTGTTGGTGCGGCGGCGGAAAGCGACGCCCGCCTTCAGCTCTTCATGCTTGTCGCCGCCAAGGAAATGCGTGGGAAGCGTGGCGTCGAGGCCGCCTGCCCATTCACGCGTGCGGTAAAGCTGGGTGTTGTTGGTCACGCCCGAGAGGGCATAACCGCTGGTGTCCGCCGGATTGGCGCCAGAGGTTGACCAGGTGGGATAGTTGTAATTGCACTGATTGTAGGTGAAGCTGGCGCCCGTGGGTTTGGAGGTGAAGGTGGTGATCGTGTCATAGGGGCGATAGTCGCGGCCCTGCGCGTAAGACCCGTGATAATCCAGCCGCAGATCGCCGATCCTGTTGTGTCCGCCCGCCGTGAAGACATCGAGGCTGACCTGCTCCAGCATGTCGCGCACGCTTTTGTCGAACTGCTTGACCGAAGAGGTGATGCTGCCATCGGCGCTTTGCGTGGCGGTGCCGGTGGTCTTGATCACCAGACGGTCGCGGTCGACCTGCTCGTCATAGCCGGTGCGCAGATAGCGGACGAAAAGATGGGTGTCGGGGTTGGGATCATAGGCCGCCTCGACCGCGCCGCCCTTGGTGGTGCGATGGAAGCGGTAATAGCCCTGCGTGTAGCTCGACCAGGCCAGATTGGGCTGGCTGGCGGAATCGGCGAAGCTGGCGCGGCGGTCGTCATTGCCCAGCGCGTCCTTGTAATAGGTCAGGCTGGCGACCACCGAGAAGGGCTTGTCGTCGCCAGAGCCGCCGAAGCGGAAACCGCCGCTGGCCGACAGGTCGACGATGCCGGTGCCGCGCGAGAATTGTACGCCCGAACCCAGATGCAGATCGAAGAAATGGTTGCGTCCCGCGGGGATCGCCATGGGAGTGATCTCGATGGTGCCGCCCAGCGCCTCGGCGTCCTGATCGGGACGGTTGGTCTTGGTGATCGTCATCGCGCCGATCATGCCGGTGGGAAAGGCGTCGAAGGCGAAAGCGCGCCCGCCGTTCTGCGGCGTCACCGGATTGGTCGGGGGCAAGTGAATGCCGCCATAGGTGGTGGTGGTGAGGTCCGCGTCAAGCCCGCGAATGTTGACCCAGCGGCCTTGCCCCGTATCCACCGCCAGCGAGGCGCCGGGCAGACGGGCGATGGCTTCACCCGCGTTGAGATCGGGCAGGCGGCGCGCCTCACCCTGCGTGATCGACTGGATCAGATTGGGGGCGTCCTGCTGCACCTCACGCGAGGGGCTCTCGGCATGTTTGCCCGAGACGATGATCGCCTGCGCGGGATCGGCTTCCGTGGCCGCTTCCGCCGCCGAGGCCATTGCAAGGCCGGGCAGGGCGGGAATGGTCATCGCCAAAGCCAGGGTGAACAAGGATGTATTGCGGTATGGCCAAGTCTTCCAAAGTTTTTGCACAAAGTCCTCCATCTTTTACTGCATTCACATTCAGGAGGGAGGCTTGTTGTCTTGCCCCGCGACCCCGAGGCGGGCGCTTAAAGAGGAAGAATTATGCGAAGATTATAGGAATCGGCGGCATACTTGGTAATGTTGTTAAATGTTTTCAACAATGATTTGTAACATATTTGACTTGGAGTACGCCTATTCACCCCAGCCTTTCGCGAAAGGGGCAAATGATGAAGCCCGAACGCAACAAGCCCCATGCGAACATAGGGCTTGCTTGTATCTCAGTCTTTTAGCGGCAGGCGCTGGCGGGTATGGCCCGGACCGGGGCCATGGACTCGGGCGATGCCTTAGCGCGTTTCGAAAATCTGCAGCGCCGCCACCTGATCGCCCTTCTTCGGGCGCATCACATAGAGGCGGTGCAGCTTGCCGACATAGAGCGAGCTTTTCCCGACCAGCGCCGGATCGGTCTCCAGCAGAGTCGCCGTGCCATCGGCGGCCAGCTGGTAACGGCTCATGCCGGTGTCGCCCGAGAAGTAGAGGATACGCTTCTCGTGATCGAAGGAGGCGCTGTCGGCGGTTTCTGTCGCGGGCAGCGATTGCAATGTGCTGCCGTTGCGCGCGTCGATCACCGTCAGGCGGCCCGGTTCGCGCGATCCGGCATAGAGGCGCTGGCTGGCGGCATCGAAGGCCAGCGGCACGCTCTTCTTCAGCCCTTCCGGCTTCCACACGCTGACCGCGCCGCTGTTCAGTTCAACAACGCCAATCGCATCCTTGTCGCGCATGCTGACGAACAGGCGCTTGCCCGCCTTGTCCATCGTCAGGCCCTTCAGCACCATGGCGGGCAGCTTGAAGGTCTGCACCACCTCCAGCGTGTCGAGCGAGATGGCGCTGATGCGCGAGCCCGTGGCGCTGGCATCGCCATCACGGCTGCTGACATAGAAGATCCGTGCCGCGCTATCGAGGATGCCGGTGTCAGGCTTGGCGCCGACCGGGATGGTCTTGACCGGCGCCAGATCGGTGGTCAGCACCTCGACCGTGCCATCCTTGCCATTGGCGAAGAGCAGATGCCCCCTGGCCTTGTCCAGCGCCACCTTGTGCGGTGAGTTGGCCGGGACGCTCTTGAGCAGGGCGCCTGTGGTCAGGTCGAACATGTCTATGGCGTCGCCGTCCTCGGCGGAGACATACAGGCGGTTGGTGGCGATGTCGGCCACCAGCTGGTCCCAGTCGCCCTCGGGCATGGCGGCGACCGGCGTGGTCGAGAGCAGACGATAGGGCGAGGGCGCCGCCATGGCGGGCGCGCCCTGAACCAGCGCCATACCCAGCGAGAGAAGGAGAAGTTTTTTCATGGATTTGACCTCTTATCAGAACTTGAAGTTGAAGCCGCCAAGGAAGGCCGCGCCCGAAAGCTGGTCCTGCACGATGCGCGCCTGCGACCCCTCGCTCTTGATCTTGGGCGTGTTGAGCAGATTGCGCGCCGCCGCATAGATCGAGATGTTGTTGGTGATCGCGTAATTGGCGCCGATATCCAGCGAGAGGCGCTTTTCCAGATATTGGTCAGTGGCTTTCGTCGTGCCCACCGTCAACAGGCTGGCGCCGTTGAAGGCCAGCGCGCCGCGCAGGCTGAACTGGCCATCGTCCCAATAGGCGGCGATGTTGTAGATATGCTTGGAGGTGCCCGGCAGGCTGCCGCGCTCACCGGCGCGGATTTCGCCTGAGGAGTCGATGTAGGAGTAGTTGGCCGACACGCCCAGATTGGCCAGCGGCCCGGGCAGGAAGGTGAGATGCTGGTCATAGTTCAGCTCGATGCCGCGTGCCCATGCGTGCGCGGCATTGGCATAGGTCGTCACCTGCGTGGCCGTGGCCTGCGAGCCCAGCGTGGCCAGAATGACCGGATCGGTGATGCCGCCGAACTGCGTGCGGCTGAAGATGTAGTTCGACAGCTCCTTGTCGAAGACGCCCACCGAGATGATGCCGCCGCGCGGCAGATAATGTTCGAAGGAGAGGTCGAAGCTGTTGGCGGTGATTGGCTTCAGGTTCGGATTGCCGGTGGAGACCACATTGTTGGCCACATCGATGGTGGCGGCAGGATCGATCTGGTTGAAGCCGGGGCGCGCGATGGTGCTGGAATAGGAGGCGCGCAGCACGGTGTCGGGCGCCAGCGTGTAGCACGCCTGCACCGAGGGGAAGAGGTTGGTGTACTCCTTGGTGGAGGACACCGGCACCAGCGTGGAGCCATTGTAGGTCGTCGTGCCTGCCGAGGCCGCCGAAGAGGTGACCGGCACGCTGGTGTTGCCCTGATAGCGCGCCGATGTGTGCTCGACCCTCAGGCCCGCCAGCAGGTGGAGCTTGCCGAAGCTGGTCTGCCCCTGCACGTAACCGGCATAGACATCCTCGCGGTTGTCCTGCTGCACCAGCCCGCTGGCATAGGCATTGGCGGTGGCGTTGGTGGCAAAGCCCGCGCCCGAACCGTTCTGCCACAGAGTGTTGACATAGCCCATGTCGATGTTGGGGCCGTTGGCGTAGTGGTTCTGATCGTAATAGATGTTCTGACCATTCGCGGCGGCGGCCAGATTGGCGCTGGGCACGGCGGTGGAGGAATAGGAATTGTAGATATGGGTGTTGGTGCGGTGGCGCGCGGCCACGCCGAACTTGATCTGCTCGTCCCTGCTGCCGGTCAGATGCGTGGCCAGCGTGCCGTCAAGCCCGCCCGACCATTCGCGGGTGCGATAGGTCTGGTTGTTGTTGGTAACGCCCGACAGCGTGTAGTTCGACGGATTGTAGGCATCGGTGCCCATGAACGAATAGGTCGGGAAGGCGGCGCCCGCATGGGCATAGGTGATGCTGGCGTTGGATGGCTTGGCGCTGAACGTGGCAACCGTGTCATAGGGGCGGTAGTCCTGCCCCTGCGCGTAGGAGGCGTGATAGGCCAGCGCCAGATCGCCGATCTTGTTGTGGCCGCCCACTTCGGTCAAATGCAGGCTGACGCGCTGCATCATGTCGCGCACTGATTTGTCGAGCTGCTTGACCGATGAGGTGATCGAGCCATCGGCATTGGCGGTGCCATTGTTGCCCATCTTGATGGCGAACTGGTTGCGCACCACCTCTTCCTGATAGCCGGTGTTGAGGTAGCGGACATAGAGGCGGGTGTCGGCATTGGGTTCATAGCCCAGCTCGATCGAGCCGCCGCGTGTCTTGCGGTGGAACTGGTAATAGGCCTGGGTCACGCCCGACCAGGCAAGATTGGGCGAACCGGCCTTGTCGACATAGGAGACGCGGCGGTCATCGGTGCCCAGCGCATCGCGGTAATAGTTGACCGAGCCGACCAGGGTGAAAGGGCGGTTGCCCTTTTCCCCGCCGAAGCGGATGCCCGCACTGGCCGAAAGATCGACCACATTGGTGCTGCGCGAGAATTGCATGCCCGAACCCACCCGGCCTTCGATGAAGAAATCGCGGTCCTTGGGCATGGTCTTGGGGGTGATTTCGATGGTGCCGCCCAGCGCCTCAGCGTCCTGATCGGGGCGGTTGGTCTTGGTGATGGTCATGGCGCCGACCAGGCCGATGGGGAAGGCGTCGAAGGTGAAGGCGCGCCCGCCGCCCTGCGGGGTGACGGGGCTCGGCGGGGGCAGATGGGTGCCGCCATAGGTGGTGCTGGTGAGATCCGCGTCAAGCCCGCGGATGTTGATCCAGTGGCCCACGCCGCTGTCCGCCGAAATGGTGACGCTGGGCATGCGCGAGATGATCTCGCCCGCATTGAGATCGGGCAGGCGGCGCGCTTCGGCCTGAGAGATGGTCTGGATGATGTTGGGCGCGGCTTCCTGACGCTCGCGGCTGCTGGTGGCGGCATGGCCGGTGACGACGATGTCATTGGCGGTCTGCTGGTCGCCCGCAGCGGCCACGGCATTGTCCGTCGCTGCTGCCGCCACGGCTGGCGCCGCGACGCCGCACAGCAAGCCGGCGACGATCAGCATCCGGCCGGCGGATGTAGAAGGTTGATTGCGATAACTGGTCATGAGCCCACCCTTTTTGCAAGGCGGGCGGTGGGTTGCTTGCCTGTTTCGCAGCTTCCCATCGGCCCGCGGTCGATGTTCAGGGGGCTCGATAGGTCTTGATGATTATGCCGGAATTAGGTGTTAATGTTGGTAATAAACAACAATTTTATGTGACGAAATCGCGGTTATTGTCAAAAAATCGACATTTTGTGCAAGCACAGGCCAGAACATCTTCCAGTTTACCGGACATTGAACATCATGCGCCTCTGTCTTGTCGAAGATGATCTTGCAATCGGCACCAGTCTGCAGTCGGGCTTGCGCAATTGTGGCTTCACCGTGGACTGGGTTCAGGATGGCGAGGCGGCCGAGGATACGCTGCGTGTCACCGATTATACCACCGTGCTGCTGGACATCGGCCTGCCGGGAAAATCGGGGCTCGATGTGCTCAATGCGCTGCGCGTCCGGGGCAATGACACGCCGGTGATCATCCTTTCGGCGCGGGACAGGGTGGCCGATCGCATCACGGGCCTCGATTGCGGCGCCGATGACTATCTGCCCAAACCCTTCGATCTCGACGAGCTGACCGCGCGCATCCGGGCGCTGCGCCGCCGCCGCGAGGGACGCACCAGCACGGTGATCCGCCATGGCCGGATCGTGTTCGATCCCGCGCGGCAGGCGGTCAGCTATCGCGGCGCCCTTGTCTCCCTGCGCAGCCGCGAACTGGCCTTTCTGGCCGCGCTGATGGAGGAGCCGGGCAAGGTGCTGTCACGCAGCCAGCTGATCGACCGCGTCTATGGCTGGGACACCGAGATCGAAAGCAATGCGGTGGAATTCCATATCCACGCCCTGCGCCAGAAGCTGTCTTCGGGGGCGATCCGTAACATGCGCGGTGTCGGCTATTTCCTTGCCGATGAGGCCCATGATTGAGGGGCAGGGCGCAACATCGGGTGATGTCGATCCGGCGGCGCCTGCTGCTGTGGCTGCTGGCCTGCCTGCTGGGGGTGAGCTGTGTCTTCATCGCGGCAACCTATCTGATCGAGCGCGTGGGCATCGAGCATCATCAGGACCAACGCTTGCGCAGGATCGCGCAGGACATCCCCGACAGCCTCAAGCCGGACGATCTGCGCTCATTCAACGTCAAACTGTTCCACGGGCGAGACGACTTCCTGCTGCAGATCTGGCAGGGCGACCGCGAGATCTATCGTTCCACCGTCGATCGGGAGTTGCCGCGCGGGCTGCAGCCGGGTTTCGGCCTGCGCACGGTACGGGGTGAGGTCTGGAAGGTCTTCGTCCGGCAAACGGGGCTCTACACGATCCAGGTGGCGCAATCGCTGGATGAGCGCAATGCGCTGGCGCAGGAACGGGCGCTGCATCTGATCGTGCCGCTGATCCTGCTGATCGGCGCCATTGCGCTCTGCACGCCGATCGGGGTGAATGCGGGGCTGCGCTCGCTGCGCCGCATTTCCTCCGAGCTTGAGACGCGCAATCTGGACCGCCTGATCCCGCTTAACCCCAGGGACGAGCCGGAGGAAATCCTGCCGGTGATCGAGGCCATCAACACCCTTCTGGAACGGCTTGGCCGGGCGGCGGTGTCGCAGCAGCAGTTTCTGGCCGATGCCTCGCATGAATTGCGCACGCCGCTGGCCGGGCTGCAATTGCAGGTGAAGATGGTCGAACAGGCGCCGGATCAACCCGCCCGCCATGAGGCGCTGGCCGCGGTGACCGCCAGTGTGAAAAGGGCGGGGCGGCTTGTCGATCAATTGCTCACGACCTCGCGGCTCGATGCCGATCTGCCCGTGGAGCGGCGTGAAACCGTGTCGCTCAACCTTGTCGCCCGCGAGGCGGTGATGCGACTGGCGCCAATCGCGGAAGTGCGGCGGATCGATCTGGGGCTGGTCCATGATCTGTCGGCGGTGGTTTCTGGCACGCATCACGAACTGATGTTGCTGACCGTCAATCTGATCGACAATGCCATCCGCTATACGCCGGAAGGAGGGCAGATCGATGTCGCCGTTCTGACGCAAGGGGCTGAGGCGCGGCTGGTGATCGAGGATTCCGGCCCGGGCATCCCGCTTGCCGAGCGTGATCGCGCGTTCGACCGTTTTTATCGCGGGCGCGGCGTTGCGGCGGCGGGAAGCGGGCTGGGGCTGGCCATCGTCAAGCGCATTGCGGATCGCCATGCCGCGTCGGTCAGTCTGGGGGACAGCGCGTCGCTCGGCGGGCTGAAGGTTGATGTCGCCTTTGCGCCGGGAGAAGTTTGCGGGATGCCCCCCTGCATCGTCTGAGACATGCAGGGGGGCCCTTTCGGATCAGAGCGGGGGATAGTGCCGTGATCCGGAAACTGCGGGGCCAAGGGTCTGGCCGCCATATCCGCTGAACCTCATCATAGGCGCCTCTCTGTTGCGTGACGCTCTCCTGACTGTTGGAAATTTCCAACTTGTTCCCGGCGGGTTTGGCGCGCTTGTCTGCTGGCGACCTGGCCTGCGAGGTGCCTCTTGAAACTCCTGCTTCTGGACGATGACCCGGAGATCACCGACTATGCCGCGCGTCTGCTGCGCGCCGATGGGCATCACGTCGATGTGGCATCGCTGGGGTGCGATGCCCTGTTTCTGGGCAAATGCACCAGCTATGACGCGATGATCTTCGACCGCCAATTGCCCGACGGCGACGGCATCGACATTTTGCGCGAATTGCGCCGGGTCGGTGTGCGGACCCCGGCGATGATCCTGTCATCCCTTGGCGGCCATGAGGATCGCGCCGAGGCTTTCGCGGCCGGGGTGAAGGACTATCTGCTCAAGCCTTTCACAGGGTCGGAATTTCTGGCGCGAGTGCAGTCTCTTGCCCTTTCCCGATCCCCCTTTGCTGTCGATGCCCCGCTTATGGTGGCAGGCCTTGAAATCGACTGCCGGGCCGGTGAGGTCAGGCGTTTCGGCCTGAGCATCGCCCTGTCGCGTCAGGAATACCGCATTCTGGAATATCTGGCGAAGCATGCCGGGCAGGTCGTGACCAAATCGATGATTCTGGAAAGAATTTTCGGGATCTATTTTGCCCCGGGATCCAATGTCGTCGAAAGCTATGTCAGGCGTCTGCGCGCGAAGATCGAAGTGGATATGAGAAATCCTGTTATCCGATCCATCCGCAACATCGGATACAGTATAGAGGCCTTGCCATGATTGCGCAGGAACCATGATGCCCGTCGCGTTCGGTCGGGCGAGATTGGGAATAATCAATAAATCTCTCGTTGCAAGGCTTCACGGCTCTGCAGCATGATATGGCGTGCTTGTGATATGTCTCTTTTTTCTGGCGATCCTCGCCTTTGCGGTCAGCACCGTGTCGGGTGGTGGCGCCGGGCTGATGCTGATGCCGGTGCTGGCCCTGTTGCTGCCCGGCGCGCAGGTGCCCGCCGCGCTGTCGATTGGTACGGCGGTCAGTTCGCTGTCGCGGATCGCGCTGTTCTGGCGGTCGATCCGCTGGCGCGTGGTGGGCTGGTTTCTGCCGGCAGCCTTGCCCGCCGCGGCGCTGGGTGCGTGGTTGCTGTCGCGCTTCGAACCCATCTATGTGAAGCTGATCCTGGGGCTGTTCCTCACCGCGAATTTGCCTCTGCTGTTCCTGCGCCCCCGCCCGGCCCCGGCCCGCGATCAGGCAGCGATCAGGCCTGTCTTCCTGCTGCTGCTTGGAGCAGGCGTGGGCCTGCTCTCCGGCTTTACCGGCGCCGTGGGGGTGGCCTTCAACCGCTTCTATCTGCGCCTTAATCTGCAAAAATCCGAGATCGTGGCGACGCGGGCGTTCAACGAGGTGTTCCTGCATCTGCTCAAGATCGTGCTGTATGGCATGTTCGGCCTGCTTACCGACCGCAGCATCATGGCCGGCGCCATCGTGGCCGTGGCGGCGGTGGTGGCGTCCTGGATCATGCGGCATCTGATCCATCATGTGGCCGATCACCATTTCCGCCATGCCAGCACCATCGCGATGGTGGGCGCCGGCGTGGTGATGCTGGCCACGGCGGTTCCGGCGGTGTTGACGCGCCACGATGCCGGTCTGCGCTTCGTCAATGAGGAGCAGGAACGCGAGATGCAGGCCTATTGGGGCCTGCATGCCGTGGCCATGGCCTGGAATGCGCGAAGCGGTTTCGTGTTGGAAAAGCGGCTCGACCCCGCGCATCTCAAGCTGCGCTATCAGCGCATGCTTCCGCCGACACCAGCCGGCGCCACGATTTCAAGCATCGAGAAGTTCGAGCGGATCGACCGCGAAGGGCTGGAAATTCACTATATCCAGGGCCACCGGCAATGGTCGCAGCAGGTGATGGCCGAGGATTGAGGGCTTGTGATCACGACATGTGCTTTGCCCGATTGTCGTGAAACTGGCCTCCTCGGTGCTCTGGAAGGTGAGGGGGCGTTCCGGGGGGAACGTCCCCTCCCGATCGATTTAGTCGCCAGGGTCAAGAAAGCGCGGGCAACTGACAGGGAACTCTGGTGCAGTCGGAGATACCCGGCAAGGCAGGCAGTTCGCGCAATGGCCCGCCGGACAGCGCCGGATGACCAGAACTACACAATCATTCTCGACCAGGCGCCGGGCCGGGAGCTTCGACAGGCAGGCCGTTTCGGAAACCGGCGGGAGATGTCGTTCCTCCGGGCCCAGGACACCGGCGATATCCAGCCACCGCTGGGGCAGAAGCTCAGTTGCAGGCGGGGGGAAGCATGAGGATGCGTTGCAGGATCGGGATCGGTCTGATCATGGCAGACCCGATTTCAGTGGCTCTGGCGTCAGGCTTGCCAATGCTACGGCAGGCTGACGATGACGCGCAAGCCCGGAGCGGCGTCCTCTAGCTCGATTGCGCCCTCATGAAGCTGCACGATGGCCGAGACCAACGCCAGCCCCAGCCCGGAGCCCGGCGTGGTGCGGCTGCGCTCGCCACGGAAGAAGCGGCGGAAAACCTTGGCACGATCCTCTTGCGGAATGCCGGGGCCATTGTCCTCGATCACGATGCGCGTTGTATGGCCATGATCCGGCCCCAATAGGTCCAGTTTTACCTCGCTGCCCATAGGGGTATGCCGCGCGGCGTTTTCGAGCAGATTGGTGACGGCCTGCGCGATCAGATCCCGGTCGCCCTGAACCTCGACATTCGGGGCAATGGAGACAGTCAGACGGCGCCCACCGTCCTCGATGGCGGGGGTGAACGCCGCCCCCAGTCTGCCCAGCAAGCCGGAGAGATCGACCGTTTCAAAATTGGCGCGTGCCTTGCCGTTCTCCAGGGTTGCGATGCGCAGGAGCGAGGCAAAAATGCGGATAATGTCATCAATTTGATCGACGCATCCCTCGACACGGGCCTCGATTTCCTCAGGGGAGGCATCGTACCGGATGGCTTCCAGCCGGTGCCGCAGCCGGGTGAGCGGGGTGCGCAGATCATGCGCGACATCGGTGGAAACCTGTCGCAAGCCTTCCATCAGCACCTCGATGCGCTCCAGCATCCGGTTGAGGTTGTCGGTCAGATCATCGAATTCGGGGCTGAGGCCAAAGCGCGGCAGACGTTCGGAGAAATGGCCGTGAATGATACGATGGATCGAGCGGTTGGTCTCATCAAGGCGCCTCAGGAACAGGCTGCCCACGCCCAGCCCGCCGATCAGCGCCAGCAGGCTGATCAAGATGCCGGCCAGAGCGGTGAAACGGCGCAATTGCCATGCCAACTCACGCGAATCCTGGAGATCTCCCGCGACCACCAGGAGCCAGCCATTGGACAGGCTGGTACCCTTGGCCAGCAGTGAAACGGAATGATCTCCCTGTTCATCATGTGCCGTTACCGTGATGCGGTGCCATCCGGACACGCCGGACGACACCGGCAGGCTGCCCGTCAGGGCCTGGCGTTTCCCATCGAGCAGCAGATAGCGGAATGATGTATCGCGCACCGCCCTGGCGTGGCGTTCGATAGCATGGACCAGCTCGGCCTGGCCCAGTTCGCTCTGTTCGCCTTTAAGTATATCGGTCTCGGTCTCCACGCCGTCGGTCAGTTCCTCGGTGATATACTGCTCGATCAGATGGTTGACGGTCAGCAGCAGGCCCATGCTGCCCAGTGCGAAGCAACTGGCGAGCAGGAAGGCGAAGCGAAAGGCGCCGCTGGAAAAGGGCCTAGACGGGTGCATCGAGCCGATAACCTACGCCGCGCACGGTGCGGATCAGTTCGACATCGAAATCGCGGTCGATCTTGCCGCGCAACCGGCTGATATGGCTGGTGATCAGATTGGTGCCCGGATCGAAATGGAAATCCCACACATGCTCCAGCAGCATGGTGCGCGTCACCACCTGCCCGACATGGCGCGCCATATACTCCAGCAGCTTGAACTCCTGCTGCTGCAGATCGATGCGGCGCCCGGCCCGCGTGACCGCGCGCTTGAGCAGGTCGATGTCCAGATCGCCGATGGTGATGAAGCCGGAGGTCTCGACCACCGGCCTGCGTCGCCCCAGGGCGGCGATACGCGCCACCAGTTCCGAGGCGGCGAAGGGCTTGACCAGATAGTCGTCGCCCCCGGCGTTTAGCCCCTCCACCCGGTCGCTGATTTCGCCCAGCGCGGTCAGGAACAGCGCCGGTGCCTGAACCCCGGCCGCCCGCAAGCCGCGCAGCACGGCCAGCCCGTCGACAGCGGGCACCATGCGATCCAGCACCAGCACATCATATTTGTTGCTGGCGCCCAGAAAGATCGCATCCGGCCCGGTCTGGGCGATGTCCACCACATGGCCTTCGCCGCGCAGCGCCTTTGCCAGATAGTTTGCGGTTTCCTCGTCGTCTTCGAGCAGAAGCAGCTTCATGATGCACACCTCGTGACCATCGGTTGTCGAAAGCCGCAGCCGGGCTCCGACGCAAGTTGGGAATTACCAACATGATTGCCGTTTCGGGATGGTTTACGCCCCGCCCCGCATGAGTTCGCACCAATGTGCGCAATTCCCAACCTTGGGGTGAGGTTCGGCGCAAGGTTGGGCTGCTAAGGCATCAGGAAACCCGCGCAGGATGAGATGTGAAGCCTATGGTCCGGTCATGAAACAGAGTGAGACGTCAATGAAGAAAGCTCCACGCCGGGCGGTGCTGCTTGCCGGCCTGTGCGGATGCCTGTCTGCCTGCGCCCATTACACGCCCTTGCCCTTGCCGCGCGAGGCGGCGCTGGCGCCCACCGTTGCGGCGCTGCCTGCCCCGCAAGCGGAGGCGGCGCCGCTGGGCGTCGATCAGGTGGTGGCGCTGGCGCTGGCGAACAATCCTGAGCTGCAGGCGATCCGGGCTCGGCATGCCATTGCCCGGGGCGATCTCAAGCAGGCGGGGCTGCTGCCCAATCCCAGCCTGACCGGTGCTTTCCTGCCGCTGCTCTCGGGCGTCGGCACGGTTCCGGCGTGGAACATCGGCCTGTCGCAGAACATTCGCTCACTGATCGTCTACAGCTCGAAGAAGCGCGCGGCGGGCTTTGCTGCAAGGCAGGTCGATGCCGATATCGTCTGGCAGGAATGGCAGGTGGCGGGGCAGGCGCGCCAGCTGGCGGTGGATCTGATCGTCGGCCAGAAGAGCCGGGCCAGCTATGAGGCCGCATGGCGCCTGCTGCGCGACCGCAACGCCAAGGCCGAGGCGGCGCTGGCCGCCGGAAACCTCACGCTGGTGGTCGTTGCCCCCGGCCGGGTGGCGCTGCAGACGGCGCGCGCGGCGCTCAACACGCTGGACCAGAAGCTGCTGAGCCAGCGCCATCAGCTCAACGCCCTGCTGGGCCTCTCCGCCGACGCCACCATCCCCCTGAGCGATCAGGCGCAGCTGCCTCCCATCGATCCGGCAGCGATCCGCGCGGGTCTGGCCAGCCTGGCCGACCGCCGCCCCGACCTGCTGGCGCTGCGCATGGGCTATGGTCAGGCCGACGAACAGGTACGTCAGGCGATCCTCTCGCAATTCCCCGATCTGGTGCTGGGCGGCGGCATCGCCAGCGACAATTCCCGCGTGATCAACGCGGGGCCCAACGTTGCCGTTCCGCTGCCGGTGTTCGACCGGGGGCAGGGCACCATCGCCATCGCCCGCGCCACCCGCGCCCAGCTTCACGCCGATTACGCCGCGCGCCTGAAAGCCGCGACCGGTCAGGTCGAGGCCATGCTGGCCGAGATGGCCCAGCTGGCGCAGCAACTGGCGGCGGTGCGGCGCGATCTGCCCGCCGCCCGTATCGCCGCAGACCGTGCCGCCAAGGCCTTCGGCGCCTCCACACTGGATGAGCGGGCCTACATCGACCTGCTCTCGAACCGCTATACCAAGGAACAGGACGTCATGACGCTGGAACTCGCCCTGCTCGACCGGCAGGTCGCTTTGCAAACGCTGGTGGGCATCGGCCTGCCCGCCGTGAACGCCGCGCCGCAGGGGGCGGGCCAATGAGCCGCCTTCTTCTTCTGCCGCTCGGTTGCCTGATGCTGGCCGGTTGCGGCAGCAGCGCGTCCACCAATGATCCGGCCCCCTCGGTCTTGGTCACCACCCAGCCCGCGCAGCAGGGCACGGCGCCCACCATGCTGGCCGCCTATGGCAGCGCCCGCCCCTCGACGGACGGCGCGCAGACCATGAGTTCCGCCCAGCCCGGGCAGGTGACCGCCATCGCCGTCACGCCGGGCGCGGCGGTCCATGCGGGCCAAACGCTGCTGACCTTCACGCTGGCCCCCACGGCGCGCACCACCTACGAGCAGGCCGCCCATGCGCTGGCCGCCGCGCAGAAGCAGCGCGCCAGCACGGCGCAGCTCTTCAGCCAGCAACTGGCGACGCGCGACCAGCTGGTGCAGGCCGAAAAGGCGGTCAGCGATGCACAGATCGCGCTGGATGGTCTGGCCCGCGAGGGGGCCGGGCAGAGCGTCAAGACCTTCACCGCGCCCTTCGACGGCATCGTCACCGCCATCACCGTGGCGCAGGGCGACCGCACCGCCGCCGATGCCCCGCTGATTACGGTGGCCCGCACGCGAGACATCGTCATCACTGTGGGCGTCCAGCCCGAGGATCGCGCCAAGGTCCGCGCCGGGCAGGAGGCGCATCTGCAGCGCCTTTCGGGCGGCGAGACGATCACCGGCCATGTGCTGCGCGTTGCCAGCGCGCTCAACGTCAAGACGCGCATGATGGATGCCGATATCGCCATCCCCGCCAACGCCCTGCTGCCCGGCGAGGGCCTGCGCGCCGACATTCACACCGGTGACGTTCAGGGCTGGCTGGTGCCGCATAAAGCGGTGGTCACCGCCAATGGCCCCGCGCATGTCTTCCAGTTGGAGGGCGGCAAGGCCAAGGCGGTGGAGGTGCAGCTGCTGCAATCCTCATCTGCCGGCGATGTGGTGCAAGGTCCGCTGAACCCGCATGCGCCGCTGATCGTCGATGGCGCTTTCCAGGTTGATGACGGCGCCGCCGTGCGGACGGGGCGCTGAGACCATGCTTGAGAAATTCATGGCCAGCCAGTCGCGCGCTCTGGTCTTCATTGCGCTGGCTCTGGCGCTTGCGGGCATCGTTGCCGCCATGTCGCTGCCCATCGGGCTGTTCCCGCAGGTGTCTTTCCCGCGCGTGGTGGTCGATGTCGATTCCGGCAGCCGCCCCGCCGACCAGACCGCCCTGCTGGTGACGCGCCCCATTGAGGATGCCATTCGCGCCATCCCCGGCGTCAACAATGTCCGTTCGGAATCGACGCGCGGCTCGGCCCAGATCTCGATCGACTTCGGCTGGGGGCGCGACATGGTGGCCAGCACGCTGCTGGTCGATGCGGCGCTGTCGCGCACGCTGCCCTCGCTGCCGCCCGGCACGGTCTACAATGTGCGGCGGATGGACCCCACGGTCTTCCCGATCATCTCCTATGCGCTGGTGTCTGACACGGCCAATCCGGTGGCCCTGCAGGACATTGCCAAATACCAGATCACCCCGCTGCTTTCGGGCATTTCCGGGCTGGCCCGCGTCGGCGTGCAGGGCGGTGAGACCGCCGAGGTGCAGGTGCTGGCCGACCCTTATCGTCTGGCCGACCATAATCTGGCGATCAGCGATCTGGTAACGGCGATCCGCAACGGCAATGTGCTGTCCTCCTCGGGCCAGATTCAGGATCGCGGGCGGCTCTCGCTGGTGATTGCCGACCGCATGGCGGTCAATGCCGCTGACGTTGGCAACATCGTGCTGCTGTCGGATGCTGCGGGCGTGGTGCGGGTGCGCGATGTGGCCACGGTACAGGATGGGGTGATGCCGCAATGGCAGCGCATCGTCGAGGATGGCCGCCCTGCCGTGCTCTTCAACATCTATGAGCAGCCTGACGGCAACGCCGTGCAGATCGCCCAGACCACCGCCGCCAAGCTGGCCGGCTTCAAACTGCCGCCCGGCGTCAAGCTGGTCAACTGGTACGATCAGAGCGAGCTGGTGACGCAATCGGTCTCCAGCGTGCGCGATGCCGTGATGATCGGTCTGGTGCTGGCGGCGCTGGTGCTGCTGTTCTTCCTGCGCAGCTGGCGCGTCACGCTGATCGCGGTGATCGCGGTGCCCGCCACGCTGGCCGCCACGGTGCTGATCCTTTCGATGCTGGGCATGAGCTTCAACATCATGACCCTGGGCGGGATCGCGGCGGCAGTCGGCCTGCTGATCGACGATGTGATCGTGATGGTCGAGCATATTGCCCGCCGCGCGGGTGGCGATGGCGCCGATGGCCAGCCCGTGGGCAATGCGGCGGTGATCCCGGCTGCCCGCGAGTTCCTGATGCCGCTGACCGGGTCGAGCATGGCGACGTTGATCGTCTTCCTGCCGCTCTCCTTCCTGACGGGGGTGACGGGGGCCTTTTCCAAGGCGCTGTCCGTCACCATGGCGGCGGCGCTGGCGCTGTCCTGGGCGATGACGGCCTTTGTGGTGCCGCTGCTGGCGCGCTGGCTGGTCGATTTCGGCACCTGGCGGGATCCGGGCAAGCCGGGCGAAGGCATGCTGGCGCGGCGCCACGAGGGCCTGCTCGACCGGCTGATGGCCCGGCCCTGGCTGCTGGCGGTGGCGGCAGTGCCGCTGCTGGTGGTGGGCTATATCGGCTATGTGCAGGTGCCAACGGGTTTCATGCCCAAGGTGGATGAAGGCGGCTTCATCATGGATTATTTCACGCCGCCGGGCACCTCGCTGGAGGAAACCTCGCGCGTGATCGGCCAGATCGATGCCATGCTGCATGCCAATCCGGAGGTGGAGACCTTTTCCCGCCGCCTTGGTACCGGCCTGGGCGGCGATCTGGGGCAGAGCTATCACGGTGACTATTTCGTGCGCCTGAAAGCCAACCACAGCACGCCGACCGAGGAACTGGCCGCGAAGGTTGCCGCGGATGTGGGGGCGCAGGTTCCCGGCGTGCAGGTCGAGACGGCGCAGCTGATGGAGGATCTGATCGGCGACCTTACCGCCGTGCCTCAGCCCATCGAGGTCAAGCTCTACTCGGCGGATAACAGCCTGCTCAAGCCGCAGGCGCTCAAGGTGGCGGCACTGATCAGCAAGATCGACGGCGTGGTGGAAGTGAAGGACGGTGTGCGCCTCGCCGGTGACGCGCTGGATGTGCAGGTCGATCCGGTGCGTGCGGGCCTTGAAGGCGTGACGCCCGGCGATGTCGAGGCGGCGCTGACCGGCAGTTTGGGAGGCACGATCGCCACCTCGCTGCCTCAGCCGACCAAGGCGGTGGATGTGCGGGTGCGCCTGCCCGGCGCCATGCAGATGTCCGAAGAGGGGCTGGCCCATCTGCCGATCCGCGCGCCCGATGGCCATGTCTTCCCGCTTTCGCGCGTGGCCAGCCTGCATCGCGTGACGGGGCAGCCGCAGCTCAGCCGCGAGAATCTCGAACCCATGGTGGCGGTGACGGGCCGCATTCAGGGGCGCGGCATGGGCGCTGCCATTGCCGATGTCACCAAGGCGCTGGATGCTCCCGGCGTGCTGGCCCCCGGCGTGCGCTATGAGCTGGGCGGGCTCTATCAGCAGCAGCAGATCGCCTTTGCCGGCCTGACCCGCGTGTTCGGTGCTGCGCTGGTGGCGGAGTTCATCCTGCTGTTGCTGCTCTATCGGCGCTTCTGGCTGCCGGTAATCATCATCGGCTGTTCGCTGCTCTCCACAACGGCGGTGTTCACCGCGCTGTGGCTGACAGGGGTGGACCTCAACATCACCGCGCTGATGGGGATGACGATGATCATCGGCATCGGCACCGAAATGGCGATCTTCTATGTCTCGGAATTCGAGGAGCTGGCGCATCAGATGCCCGCGCGGGAGGCCACGCGCGAGGCCAGCCGCAACCGTCTGAGACCGATCACCATGACCACCCTGACGGCGATCCTGACGCTGATGCCGCTGGCGCTGGCGATCGGCCAGGGATCGGGCATTCAGCAGCCACTGGCGATTGCCATCATCGGCGGATTGCTCCTGCAGTTCCCGCTGGTGCTGGTGGCCATGCCGGTGCTGGTTCGCCTGACGCTGCCGCGCGAAGCGGTGGCTTGACGGGGGAGGGCCGGAGGGAGCGCCTTCCGGTCCTTACAAATTGGCATGGAGCCGCCGCAGGTCGTGATAGACGCCTCTCAGTCTGGAATTAGGCGAAAATTTGTGCGAGCAGGGCGCAGATATCACGCTGCGCGATGAAGTGCGGCTCCACCCTGGGGCTTTGCCCATAGTCTGCCCCGGTTGTCTCAGAACCTTGCCGAAAATGCGCTGCGCTATGCCGGTCTGGCGCGGATCGTGGTGGAGGGTACGCCGGAGGCTTCGTGCATTGGTGTGAACGATCGGGGCTCTGGCACTCCGGAGGATCAGCGTGAGCAGGTCTTCGTTCCCTTCGTCAGGCGTGAGGAGGCAAGAAATCTCGCCTTAGGCTGGAAGGGGTTGAGGCTGAGTATCGTGCGGACCGTAGTGCTGTTTCACGGTGGCGCGCTGACGCTGGAGAACCGACCGGGCGGCGGGCTGACGGCCCAGGTGGTGTTTTGGCGCCGCCAGAGCGGAGGCTAGGAATCCAGGCTGTCTTCAGAGCCCGAGGAAGGCGTTATTCCAGGCAAGGTCGAGGCGATCATTGCTGGCCATTCTTCCGGCGTGCCGCTGTTATGGCGCATGCCTTCCCCGGTTAACGGTACAAAGCGGACGGGGCGCAGCAATGTATGTCGATAGATGTCGGGAGAAAGGCGTTCCAGCAGGACCATCTGTTCCTCATCCTGCGAGCGGCCGATCGGCATCACCAGCCTGCCGCCTGGTTTCAAGGCTGCCTTCAGTCCTTCGGGAATGGTGGCGGCCCCGGCTGCAATCACGATGGTGTCGAAGGTTTCGGGCGGGAACTGGCCTGTCGCCCCTGCATCGCCGATCAGGACCTCGATGTTCGAATAGCCCAAACCGGTCAGACGCTCTCGGGCGCTGCGGGCGTGATCCTTGACGATCTCCATGGAGGTGACATGGCTGGCCATGCCCGCCATCACCGCGGCCTGATAGCCCGATCCCGTGCCGACATCGAGCACTGTGCCATCTTTTGGGTCGCCGGCAGCGGCCAGCAGGGCGACCATCTCGGGATGAGAGATCGTCTGCTCCAGGCCGATATCATGAACCATGGGCAGATAAGCCAGATCGTCGATCAGCGGCGGTATGAAGCATTCACGCGGCACGCTCATCATGGCGGCCATGGCGCGGTCTATGGCATCGGCAGAGATCGCTTCCATGGTTCCGATCATGCGCTTGCGCAAGGCCGCGATCATATGGCTGCGTTGCTCCGCAAAGGCATCCGGAACGCTGACCAGCCATTCGGCCAGAGTCGTTTCATGCCACAGCGCAACAGGCACGGCGCCCTGCGTTCGTGCACGGCGCGCCGCCGAAATGGCTTCGGCTAGATATCCCATGGAAGCGTTTCCGGATGATCCTGGTGATGATGCTTTTCTAGCGGGGCGCGGTGAACAGGGCGGGGAGGGCCGTGATCCGTTGCGCCATCAGGTCGCGAATATCGATGGCGCGGGCCAGTGCGGCTTTTTGGCTGTCCCCCTGTTTCCAGCGCGACATGATGCCGACGGCGCCGATTGGCCGGTGCTGCGCATCGCGCAACTGCAGCAGCACGCCGATCCGCACGCCGTCTTTCTGCACCTCCACCAGAGGCTTGCCGGTGCGCGCCACACCCAGATCGTCCTCGCCTGAGACTTCCCCCAGATCCTTGGGCAGATGGGCGGCGATCACGATGTTGCGGCTCTCTCCCGGCGGGGTGACATGCAGCAGAACGTCGAGCAACTCCGGATTTTCGGCCACCACCTCATCGACCAATGCTTGTGCGGGGGCTGCCTTGGCATTGGTCTGCGCGTCTGCATGATGCGCGGCGGCGCATAGCATCACGGGCAGCAGCATGGTCTGGACGAGGCGGCGCGTCGAGCGGGCTGTCATGGTCAACTCCTTGCGATTAAGGCTATTGTGGGGTGTGGGGAGACTTGACGTTCCCCTGCGCAAGGCAAATTGCGCAGGGGAACGTTCCGGATCAGCGCGGGGATAGCGCAAGGATCCGGAAGTTTCCGGAGACAACCGTCTTGGGTTGCCCCTTGATCACGGGGTTCAGCCGGGCCGAGGGCAGGTAAAGCCGCCCTGTCGCCGGATCGAGCGCGGCGGTGCGGGCATTGGGCCCGGTTGCCACGGCGGGCAGCACATGCGGTCCGGCCTTGTCCATCGCGATGATCGAGAGCGAGCCGCTTTCGCCGCAAGGGACCAGGAAGCGGTGATGGGCCGCATCCCAGATCACAGTGTCCGGCCCCATGCCGATGGGCAGCATGCGCACCACCTTGCGATGGGCGATGTCGACCAGCGCGGCCTTGCCATTGGCGCAGGCGCTCAGCGCCAGACCGTTCGGGCCGATGGCCAGACCTGTGGGGCCTTCACAGCCGGGCAGCGGAATGGTACCGGCGGGCTTGTTGGTGGCAAGGTCCACCAGTTCGATCTCGTTGAAATCCTCGGTGTTCACCGCCAGCAGGGTGGGGCTGGCCAGCACCGCCACCTCAAGCCCGGTCTTGAGCGGGATGCGACCGGTCTCCACCATGCTGTCGAGATCGACCACCGAGATCGTCCCGGCTTTGGCCGCCATCACATAGGCCTTGTGGCCATCGGCGCTCAGCACAGTGGCGTCGGGATCCTTGGCGACGGCGATGCGGTTCACTTCGGCGCCGCTGGAGCCATCGAGAATGCGCACGCTGTCATCGAACTTGCTGGTCACCAGAATGCGGTCATGGCCGGGCAGGGGCAGCACCGCATGGGCATACTGGATCTGGCCGATGGAACGCACCGCGCGGGTGGCCGGATCGACCACCAGCACGTCCTTGCCGTGGGCGACCAGCAGGCGGTGATGCTCGCCATCCCACTGGGCGAAATCCCAGAGGTCGTCGGGGACCTGAATGGCCGGCATTTGCGTAAAGGCCGCAGCGGCGGACGCGGCCATTGCGGCGGGCGCGGCCAGCACGCTCAGCAGCGCGCTGGTGGACGCCAGCAGGGAACGGAAGGGGGGGAGCATAGAGGTTCCTTTCTGCATCAGAATTTCAGCTTCACGCCGGTCTCGATGGTGACATCGTAGAACTCGCGCTGGATCGGGCGATTGGGCGAACCCTCGTAAAAGCGCAGCGGCGCATTGGTGAGGTTCTTGACGTTGAGATAGAGCTGCGCGCGGCGCGTCAGATCGTAGCTGCCGTTCAGATCCAGCGTGTACCGGCTGTCCTGAAAGACATCGGTGGCGCGGCTGGAGCCCACACCGAACAGCACAGAGCTTTCGAACTGCGAAGCGAGGCGGACCTTGGCCTTGCCGCGCTCATAGAACAGCGCCGCGTTCCACGATGTGCCGAAGGTGCCGGGTAGGGTGACATTGCCCTCGCCCGCGCGCAGGGCTACGCCGCTGTCCACATGGGTGAAGTTGGCGTCGATGCCGAAGCCGCTCAGCAGGCCGGGCAGAGCGGTGAACTTGTCGACGAAATTGAGTTCGAAGCCGCGCGCATGGGCGTGATGGGCGTTCTCATAGGTCGAGACCAGGAAGATGCCGGCATTGCCCTGATAGCCATTCACCCGGTTGGTGCGGGTGACGACATAATCCAGCAGTTCCTTGTCGAAGCCGGTGATCGAGATCACCCCGGCATCAGGCAGGTAATATTCCAGCGAGGCATCGAAATTATGGCTGTAGGTCGGCAGCAGATTGGGATTGCCGGTGCTGACCGTCAGCCCGCCGAAATCGACGCTGGTGGACTGCTGCGTCTGATAGAAACCGGGCCGCGCGATACCGGTGGAATAGGTGGCGCGGGCGACCAGCTTCGGGCTGGCCTGATAGCGCAGCTGCAGCGTGGGGAAGACATTGTCGTAATTGCGCGCGGTGGAGAGCGGGGTCAGCGTGGTGTTGCCATTGGCATCGGTGCTGCTGCCGATGCCGCGATAGACTGCATGGGTATGCTCGAAACGCAGGCCCGCCAGCACGCCCAGCTTGCCGAAGGTGCCCTGATATTGCGCGAAGCCGGCGGCGATGTTCTCGGTATCGTCGAAATAGCCGCCCGGGTTGAGCACCAGTCCCGAATTGTTCTGCGCATAGAGCGAACGCAGCGCCGGGCCGTTGATGACCGGGCCGATGTCATAACCGGCGTGGTAGAAATCGGTGACCGAGCCGCCCACGGCGTCCTGCGTGAGCGAGCGCGTGCCGGAAAGGTTGGCGCTGGCCGTATAGGGGCGGGCCACCTTGTCGCGGAAGCGCAGCTTGGCGCCGAATTTGATCTCATCGTTCGGCGTCAGACCGATGGGCAAAGACAGGCTGCCCGCGCCCGACCATTCCTGATCGACATCATGCTCGGTCTGGTTGCCGATGCCGCTCAGCGTGTAATTGGCGGGGTTCGTCAGGCCGGTGCCCTGCGTGACGCTGTAGCGCGGCAGGTCGGGGTTGGTGATGTTGTCATAGGCGATGGTGTAGCTGTTGGTGTTGTCATAGGTCGAATTGTAGTCGTAATGCTTGTTGTAGCTGGCGCGCGAATAGGCACCCCAATATTCGAGATGCGCGTCGCCTAGATGATTGTCGCCGCCCAGCTGCACCACGATGTTGCGATGGGTTTCATCGTAATCGCGCAAGGTCTTTTGGGCTGATCCAGTGTCAGTCAGCGTGTTGCCGCTGGTAGTGGGATTACCGTCGAAGTTGAGGATCATGCGGTTGCGATAGGCATGTTCATTGTAACCGGCCATGCTGGCGCGCAGATAATAGCGTTGGCCTTCGGCAGGAACATAATCCATCTCGCCCGAATAACCGAAGCGCTGGCGGTAATAATCATATTTGCGCAGTTCCAGCGCAGCAAAAGCCTTGTCGGGCGTGCCTGCGGCATCGACATAACCCGCTTCCATATCGTGGAAGCTGCGATGATCATTGTAGAGGAACTGGCTGACCACGAAGGAGACCGGCGAATCTTCACCACCGATGGGGCCGCCTAGCACAACCTCGTCGCGATAGAGCCCCTTGCCCGCGAAGGTCTCCACGCCGCCGCCCAGCGTGACATCGGCGAAGAGGCGATGCGCGCCGATGGCGGTGCGCGGCGTCAGTTCAACCGACCCGCCGATGCCTTCGGCATCATGATCGGGCAGGCCGGTCTTGATGATTGACATGCGGTCGACCGCACCGATGGGCACGGTGTCGAACTCCACCGCGCGGCCCGCTGCGTTGAAATAGGTGCCGCCCGGCTGGGTGTTGAGCAACACCACGCCGCCCATGGTCGAGCCGTTGAAATTGCCGTCGAGGCCGCGAATGTTGATGAAGCGGCCTTCGCCCGTGTCGATTGACAGGGCGACGCCGGGCATACGGCTGAGCGCTTCGGCGGCGTTGACATCGGGATATTTGGCGATGGCCTCGGCCGACTGCACGTCGATGAGGTTGGGCGCGGCCTTCTGCTCTTCACGGGCCGTGTGCGCGAGCCGGGCCGAAACGACAATACCGCCCTGATCCGTCGTGTCATTGGCGGGGGCAGCAGTGTCGGCCATGGCTGCGGTTGGCAGCAGGGCAAAGGCGAGAGCAGTCAAGGAAATGGATCGAATGTGCATGGGGGTCCCCGGCTTTTATGAAAATTTATGCCGGCTCATTCAGTCCAGAATGTTACATTTATTGTGTTCCACAAAGTTGTTTATTCCCAATAATTGAAACATTAAATAAAAATAACATTTGTTCAGAAATAATAATAAGTTGAATACGCTTCAATGTGGTAATTTGGGTTGATAAGGAGTGAGGAGTTGTTGCTTTGATTCAAATATTGCTTTCGATTTTGACGATCTACTTGCGATAATCTTGGATTAAATGGGTGATTTTTACAGAAATATCCTTTGTTATCGGATCTTGTTTGGTGGAAGGATTTGTCGTTTTTGATCGTGGCTGGTGATTGCGGCCCGATGGTCGCGGATTGATAAGGATCCATGCTTGCAAGCGTGCCCGCTTCGCCTCGCCCTGAACAGGCGACCGGCCGAAGACCATAGGTCGGAAACTTAAATCGCCTTGCTCCTTCCCAACAAGAAGCCCGCAGCGCAGGCCTCAGCAGGGGCCAACAACCCCCACGCCGATGCCATCGCGACTCTCGTAGCGTTGCCTGCCCACATTCATCACATCGAGGCGCAGGGGCACGCCCGGCCCCTCCTTTGGGCTAGCGTATAGGTTGAACTGCACGGAGCCGGACAGCTGCGCGCCATGGGGGGCGTCGAGCCATCAGGCAGTTGCAGATATGCGCACAAGCCAGAACCTGCCGTTCCAGGCGCGATTGCCGTGCGGCCGGGCGAAGCAGATGAAACGCCATGCCCGATGGAGAGATGTTGCCACGCAACATGGCTTCTCGAGCAATGGGCTCTCTTGTGTTGGTGAGATCAAGGGTCGGGACTGTTGTGTTCTTGCTCTTGAGTGCCCGAGTCCCAGGAATCATCAACGATCACAAAGGACAGGCGTTCGAGCAGCACCAGTTTTCAGGGGGTTTCAGCATAAGACGGGCGGCGGATGTCAGTCGCGTGCCCTCCTGACGACGAAACCGCCATTGATCGGTTAAAAGCGCAATGCGCGCCAGCATATACAGTCAGCGGATTGCCCGCAGTGCCTATGCTTGATCCTGACGTGGCACAATAGCGCTTCTTGGTGATGCTTGCGGCATGTATCGGCACCACGGCCTTCCTGCCCGCCAACCTCGTGGCATAGCTGCTGCCCAGATCGAAAGTGGAATAGTTGGCGACAAATTCATGATTGAGCGCTTTTACGGCGCGAGGGATCACGCGGAAGGTGCCACCGGTCAGCTTCAAATCCTTCATCATCGGCGGCCTGTATTTGAGATGAGCAAATCTTTATCGACTATTTCTCATAATCGAATTTTTCAGCGGCTTTTTTCTTCGCACCCGCCAATGTCCATGACAGGCCGATTGACGCCACCAGCCCGCTCTGGCGGCGCAGCGTCACCTCCTGCAGGGTTGGCGTATCGACGATCAGGCCATCGTGACGGCTGGAGAAGACATCGGACACCGTGGCGGTCAGCGCCAGATTTTTGCGCAACTGATGGCGATACCCGAGATCCATGACCACATAGCCCCGGCGATAGCCTTGCGGGGTGAGCCGCTTGCCCGCTGTCGCCAGATTGATCTGGAGCGTGTCGGCCGCCGTCATATGCCAGTTGAGCGCGCCCTTCGCTTCATAGCCGAAGGTCGAGCGCGTGCCGGTAAAGCCCAGATTGGCCGCGTCGATCTGGTTGTAGAAGATGTTGCCGCTCAGCGTGTAGTCGAGCCCTTTCATCACCTTGCCCGCCGTCGCCACCTCAAGCCCGCCCGACAGGCTCTTGCCGAGGTTCTGCTCGGTGATCAGCACCACCGTCGGGCTGACCGGGGTGCTGGTGATGGTGAAGGCGTTGCGGGCGCTGCGCAGATAGAGGGTGGCGCTGCGCGATGTCGCGCCCTTGTCATAGCTCCACCCCGCCTCGAAGGACTGGATTTCCTGGGGCCTCAACCCGGGATTGCCCTGCCGCAGCGTGTAGGGGTCCTGCTGCACGAGATAGGGGTTGAGATCCTCGGGATCGGGCCGGATGACGCGCTTCCCGTAGCTCAGGCTCAGCGTCTGATGGGGGGACAGCTTGTCGGTGAGATGCAGGTTGGGATAGGCGCGGAAAAAGCCATAACCGCCGCGCTGCCCGCTGGTGATCTGGTGGGTGGTGATGTCGGCCTGTTCGAGGCGGACGCCCGCGAGCAGCGTCCAGGCACCGATGGGGCGCTCATACGAGCCATAGAAGGCATGGATCGTCTGGCCATAGCGGAAGATGTTGGTGAAATTTGTGTCCGGCAGCGCGGCTGCGCCCGCGGCGGCGGGCAGCGTCTGGCCATTGTCGAACAGCGTGTCATCACGCTGCAGGTTGTAGCCCGCGATCAGCTTGGCCGAGCCCGGCAGGCTGCCGACATATTCCGCGCTGATCTCCCGCGTGACCTGATTGCGATAGAGGTTCTGGTTCTGGAAGGTCGGGTCGGCAAAAGGCAGGATGGTGCTGTTGGTGATCGCGAAGCGCTGGCGCTCCCAGGTCTGCGCGCGCTGGGCGATCAGCGTGATGCCGTTGCGATTCGCTTCGGTGTCGTGATGATAGCGCAGCATGGCCGAGTTGGAGATTTCCTGCTCGCGTCCGGGCCGGTCTCGACCCGATTGGGACAGGCCGCTGTTCAGCCCCTCCGTGGCCGTCTCGGCGAAGGTCGAATGATCGGAGCGGGCGTTGTAGCTGCCTTCCGCGCTGATCCTGTCGACGTTGCTCAGATCGAGGTCGGCGCCCAGCGTGGCGATCTTGGCCAGCCGACTGTCGCTGGCGTTGCCCACAATGTGGCTGGTGGATTGCACGGCGCCGGTGGTGGCATCGGTCACCGTGCGATCATCGCTGAAATGGCGGACGCGCAGATCACGGCGCAGGGTCAGACCGCCATGCAGGCCCAGCTTGCCGATCTGCACGCTGCCGGTGCCGCTGAGGTTGAACCGCCCGCTGCTGCCCACGTTTGATTGCAGGCTGGCCGCATGGCTGCCGTTGCGGCGCTTGGTAATGATGTTGATGACGCCCGCCGATCCGTCCGGCTTGAAATTGGCGGGGGGATTGGTCAGCACCTCGATCCGTTCGATGCCATTGGCGCCCAGCGCCTCGAGCGCGGCGGCCCGGTTGGCATTGTTGAACTGCGGCGAAGGGCGGCCATCGACCAGGATCTGCACATTGCTGTCGCCGCGCAGGCTCAGATTGCCATCGACATCGACGCTGACGGAGGGAACATTGCGAAGCACATCGGCGACCGAGCCGGTGGTGGCCTGAAGATCGCGGGCGACGGCATAGGATTTGCGGTCGATCCCGGTTTCGACATTTGGCTGCTGCGCGCTCACCACAATGTCGGGCGCCATGGTGCCCGGGGATTGGTGAGCGGGCGATGTCGCCGTCTGGGCCAGCGCCGGGCTGTAACACGAAAAACCGCTCGTGCCGATCAGCAACCCGAGCGTTGAGACAAGGCGGGGGGAGGGGAGGAAGGCCATGGCTCGCTGCTAGCGCAGGAGGGCCGCGAAGGTGGTGTCGCAACATGTCGAGCCGGAGGAACTTTGTGTCCCAATGTGTCAAACCGCAGGCCGACATGATGTGACACCAAATAGTCTTCCGGTCCGCCCGGCAAACGGGCAGAGGGGGAGGGTGGACACTCAGGCACATCTCCTTGTCGTCGATGACGACCCCGAACTTCGCGCGCTGCTGGCGGTCGAATTGCGCAACGCCGGTTTCACCGTGGCCGCGGCAGCGGACGGGCCGACGATGCGCCGCGAACTCGATCGCACCAGCTTCGATCTCATCATCCTCGATCTCAACCTGCCCGGCGAAAGCGGCCTGACCCTGTGCCGCGATCTTCGCGCCACCAGCCAGATACCCATCGTGATGCTCACCGCGCGGGGCGAGCCGATCGACCGGGTGCTGGGGCTGGAAATGGGCGCCGATGATTATCTGGCCAAGCCCTTCGAGCCGCGCGAACTGCTGGCGCGCATCCGCAATGTGCTGCGCCGCTTGCGCACCATGCCCGTCAATCTGGAGCCGCTCTCGGCCAGCCGCGCGGCCTTCGCCGGCTGGACGCTGGACTTCGAACACCGTCAGCTCAGCGATGCGGATGGCCGTGTGACCATGCTTTCCGGCATGGAGTTCCGCCTGCTGCGCCTGTTCATCGATTATGCCAACCGCGTGCTTTCGCGTGAGCAATTGCTCAATCTGGGGGCGGTGCCTCAGGGCGATGCCAATGACCGGGCCATCGATCTGCAGGTCAGCCGGTTGCGCGCGCGCTTCGGGGCGCAGGGCGCGGAGTTGATCCGTACCGTGCGCTATGAGGGCTATGTGCTGGCCGCGGCGGTCACCCTCTCATGAGACTCTCGGCCTTGTTCGACAGCATGACCAGCCGGATTTTCGTGATCCTGCTGGTTGGCATCGCGGTGGCCGGAACGCTGGGCGTGGTCCTTTCTGAAACGCGGCGGGTGGCCGAGGTGCGGCACATTCAGGCCATCCGCGCCATCGAGCGCACCGGGCGCCTGTTGACCGAACTGGAAAGCACCTCGGTGGCCCGCCGGAGCCATGAGATGCGCGAAGCGCGGCGATTTGCCCGCATCGCCGGGGCGCAGGATGGCCCTGGGCAGGGCGACGCCGAGCTGACGGCGCTGCTGGCCGGGCAGCTTCCGCCGGGCGTTCAAGGTACGGTCGCCAGCATCCCGCTCGCACGATGTGACATTGCCCAGGATGGCGATCAGGACGAGGAGCATCACCGCGCCGACCGCCCGGTCAATCCGGTCGTGGCGCGGCAATGGAAAGAGGCCGTCACCGCCACCGATTGCTGGCGGATCGAGACACGCTTCTCCGACGGCAGCCGCTGGAGCCTGGTGACCGGGCCGCCCTCGCTGCTGCGTGCTTCCTACGGGCCCGATCCGGCCTTTCTGGCGGTGATCGCGGTGGCGGCAGCCTTGCTGGCCTTTGTGGTGGCGCGCACCGCCGGCGCACCCGTCCGCCGCCTGACCCGCGCGGCGGCCGATGTGCGGCCCGGGCCGGGCATGCCGATGCTGGCCGAAAGCGGACCGAGCGATGTGCGCAGCGCGATCCGGGCCTTCAACGGGATGCAGCAGCGCCTCTCCCACTATGCTGTGGAACAGACCTATATGATCGCGGCGATCACGCATGATCTGCAAACGCCGATGACCCGCCTTCGCCTCAAGCTGGAGCAGATGGAGGATGCGGTTTTGCAGAAGCGCCTGCTCAGCGATTGGCAGGCGATGCGCGCGGTGGTCGATGAAGGGCTGGAGCTGGCACGCAGCACCGGGCGCGATGAGAACATCGTCCTGCTCGACATCGATTCCCTGATCCACAGCATCGTGGAGGATGAGCGCGAGGCCGGGCATGTCGCCAGCTTCGATGAGGCGGCAGGGTGCGACTGGCGCTGCCAGCCGCAGATGCTGCGCCGCTGCATCCAGAATCTGGTCGACAATGCGGTGTATTATGGCGGCGGCGCGCATCTCTCCACTCATCGCGATCAGGGCGGGCTGGTCATTCTGGTGCGTGACGATGGGCCGGGCATTCCGGAGGAGCATCTGGAAACGGTGTTCGAACCGATGGTGCGGCTGGAGGACTCGCGGTCCCGCAGCACCGGGGGGACCGGGCTGGGGCTGACCATCGCGCGCAATCTGGCGCAAAGGATCGGTGCGGTTCTCACCCTCTCCAATGCGCCCGAGGGCGGGCTGGTGTGCAAGCTGCGCTTTGCCGCTTGATCCAGATGCTGCGGGTTTTGGCGAGCGCCTCAGTCGGGACGCTTGCCCTCCACGGCGTTTTCCAGAACAGTCCCGGTTTTGGCATCGACACCTACCTCATAGGTCTTGCCGCCGTTGGCGATGTCGAAAGAGTAGCGCAGGCCTGAGCCTCCCTTCTCCAGCTCAAGCTCCTCGTCAGTGATCTTGCCCGGTCGTGCCTTGAGCGCCGTAGCGCGGGCGATGGAGAGGCTCACCTTGGCACGGTGAGCCAGCTGTTCGCCCTTCATCGCAGCATGAGCACCAGTGGCAAGCAGACATCCGGCCGTGAGAGCGATGATGATCTTCCGCATTGTCCTTCTCCAGAGGCGGAATGCCTCGCGGAGTGTTTTACGCCCTGCCATATGCGCAGAAGCTGGCCCCAATGTTCGAAATTGCCAACCTGCAACCTCCACATCGGCGAGGATGAGGGAGCATCTCGCCGTATCAGGCAAACAATGTTTCTCCCACATATCCGCCTGCCCGCGCCCCCGGCGGGCACGCGAACAGCCCGCTGCCGATATGGGTGACGAACTGGTTCATCATGTCGAACTTGGCCATGTTCTCGAAGATTTTGACGAAGCCGGTGCGGGGATCGCGCTGCCAGGCCAGAAACATCAGTCCGGCATCCATCATTACGCCCTGACGCCATGGTGGCCAGCGCTCGGCGATATGGGCCACGCCATTGTCATAGGCATAGGCCCGGCGCAGAATCTGCGCGCCATCGTTGACTTGTGGAGCGCCCAGACGCGTATGGCTGTTTTCGGGGATCACCGGATTGCCATCGGCATCGACCGCATCCAGCCTGAGCGGCTCGAACTCATGGCTGCCACCCAGCGGCGCGCCTGACCGCTTGTGCCGCCCGACGACCTGCTCCTGAAAACCCAGCTTCATCCGGTCCCAATGTTCAAGTGCGATACGGATCGGGCGTGCCACCAGATAGGAACCGCCCTTCATCCAGCCGCCTTCATCACCCACCCACACGAACCTCCCCATGGCGGTGGCATCGCGCGTGTCCGGGTTCATCGTGCCGTCCTTGAAGCCCATCAGATTACGCGGCGTCTCGCCCGGCTTACCGCCGGCGCCAAAGCCCGTTTGAACCCAGCGTGGTTGCACCAGACCGTAACCCAGGCGGATCAGCTGCCGAACGGCATGCATGGCCACGGTGGCATTGTCAGCGCAGGCCTGGATGCACAGGTCGCCGCCGGTTTTTTCGGCCAGCAACTGGTCGCCGTTGAAACGTGGCAGGTCAATCAGTGCTTCCGGGCGGCGCGCGGCAAGGCCGAAACGATCGGTGCCATCCCTGGTGAACAGGCCTGCGCCGAAACCAAACGTCAGCGTCAGACGGGCAGGGCCGAGACCCTCGGCTTCCAGCGAATTGGCGGGGGGCTGATCGGCGGTGGCATCCCCCTCCACGTCCAGTCCGACGGTGAGGCGGGCGGCGGCCTGTGTCCAGCGGCGCAGCAGGTCGATCACCTCTTCGCGCTTCTCGGCGGTGACATCGAGCGCTGCGAAATAGAGATATTGCTGCGTGGGCGTGATGATCCCGGCCTGATAGCGGCCATAGAAGGGTTCGGAATGACCTTTGATCAATCCCGGTCCATGCATGATGCGTGGTGGCGTGGCCTGCGCGGCGGCGCCACCCGCCAGCGCAGCCACGCCGCCCAACAAACCCTGACCCAGAAACCCCCGGCGCGACGCACCGGATCCAGCTTTGTTCACCATCACCGCGAGGCCTTGACGAGCGTGTTCATGTCATCCTCCACATAGTAGAAGCCCGAGCCATCGGGCAGCAGCGCCAGCCCGAAGAGATCGCCATTGCCCGGGGGCGATTGTGCCTGATCATTGTCGATCCACTGCGCGTAGATCTGCTTGCCCGCCTTGGGATCGACCTCGACCACCTGCCCGTTCTTGCCATTGGTGACCAGCAGATGCTTTTCCGGCGTCCAGGCGATGGCCAGCGGCCACGCGAGCAAGCCGCCCTGCGTGACGACCCGGCCCGTGCCGCCGCTGTCACCCCGGGTGGAGGCGTGATCGATGGCGATGATCGTGTTCTCCTGCCCGTTGGTGGCATAGAGCGTGTCATCCTCGCCCAGTGCAAGGCCGGTGGGGCCGAAGAGGAAATTGTCGAGATCGGCGCGCTGGGCCAGACCGCTGGCCACCACCGTCTGGCTGGTGAGCACCGGCGGCTTGCCCTCGGGAATGGTCAGCTCGAGCCGCAGAACGGTGGCCTTGTGAAGCACCACGGGATAATGCGTCGCCGGGTCGAGCACATGGGGGCCGGGCACGTCGAAGCCGGCCATCGAGATGAACAGCGTGGCGCTGTCGCCCTTGTCGACCACCGCCATGTTGCCCCAAGGGCCGCTGATTGTCGGGCCCGACCAGGTGGCGACCAGTTTGCCATTGGGGTCGAGCACCAGCAGGCAGCCTTCGCCGCGCGTGGCGGTGGTGCCATCTTTCGAGGGCAGAGAGCCGACAATGACCCAGCCCGATTTCAGCATGGTCATCGCCGTGGTCAGCCCCACGCCGCCCGGGCATTGCGCCGTGTCACGCGGGATCTGGGCGAAAAGCGTGGTCTTCTTCGTGGCCGGATTGTAATCGACGATGGTGGTGCCAAGCCCTTGCAGATTAGCGATGTTGTTGAAATTATCGATCAGCACATCGTCCTTCTGGATCTTGCCTGCCGAGACGGGGGCAATGACCACGGCGTAAGGATTGACGTCGCCATTGTCAGGCGTAGTCAGCGCCAGCGTGGTGTGGCGATGCACCGTTTCCAGATAGCCCTGATGTTGGGCCAGCGCCGGGGTGGCAGTCAGGCCAAGACCGGCTGCCAACGTGAGAATGAGTTTGCGCATGGGGCGGCCTTTCACAGCAGGATGTTGGTGCGGATACCGACTACCACCTCGTTGCCGATGCGCGCGGTGCCTGCATCATTGGCCACGCCGCCGCCGGGGTTGAACACATATTGGATGTCGGGCTGGAGCTGCAGCCAGGGTGTGATCTGCCGCTGATAGGTCGCCTCGATATAGGTTTCGCTGGTGCGGCGCGGGTTGTAGCTGGCCGTGAAGAAGGCGGTGTCGCTGTCGAACTGGCTCAGGCTGGGGCTGACGCGGGCAAAGCCCATGCCGATGCCGATGGAGTCGTCGGTGCGATAGGGCAGGGGGTCTTTCAGGACGAAGCCGAGATTGGCGCTGTAGCTGATGGTGTTGCGGTCGGCGAAAGGCGTGCCCATGGCGCGGCCAAAGACGCTGAGCGTGCGATTGGGGTCCCTGGAAGAGCGCCAGATCATGCGGTCCATCACGCCATAGATGCCCAGATTGCCGCGATGCAGGCGTTGACTGCCGTCGCTGTTCGGATCGGCCAGAAGCAGGCCGTCGCCGCCGTAGCGGACATCGGCGAATTGCTCGCTGTCATACCAGACGCCGAGGCGGTAGGTGGCCGACAGCTTGGGCTTGGCATCTGGCGAGACCATGCCGCCGAGCGCCGGGGTGGTGTATTGCAACTCGCCCATCAACAGCGTGCCGTGCTTGAAGAAGGGAAAGCTGGTGCCCGAGGGATTCAATTGCTGCGCGTCGGCGCCCAGTGCCTGGGCTTGTGCGTTGCTCATATTGAACGGGCTGGAGCTGAAGGCGCCCAACTGGATCGCCAGCGCATTGACCGGGCGGTAACGCACTCGAATGCCCGGAGCCGAAAGCGGATAGGCGGGGCCACCGCCCGGCATATTGGCCGAGGGTAGCATCGGCCAGCCGAACATGGTGTTCACGAACATCAGCGCATTGGTCGAGACCATCCATTCCTGATCGAGGCTCTGCTGGCCCACGCGGATGTCGAGCCGGTCCTCGGGCAGCAGCTTCTGGTCGTACCACAGTTCCCACAGGCGGGTGGCGCGGTCGGACTCGATGCCGCTGGCGGTCTGCAGCGTGCCCAGATTGCGGGCCGACAGGTTGAGCCCGTGAAGCTGCAGTGCCGAGACGTTGAAGGTGCCGCCGTAATAGCCGAAAGCACGCTGCGAATTGACCTGCACGATTGCCTGGGTCAGTCCGTCGTAATCGAGGCTCTTATGCGTGCCGCCCGTCAGATTGCCCAGCGCCTCGCTGGTTTCCTGCACGGCGAAGGTGACGCCATGCTGTGCCAGAGCCTCGCGCAGGCCCCACATGTCGCCAAGCGCTCCCTGCTCACGCCGCCAGTTGTGGACGAAGGCAAGGGGATCACTGTCATGCTTGCCGTCAGCGTCCTCATTCACGGTGGTCATGATCGGCGGCGGCGCGGCATGGGCGCAAGAAGTCCAGAGTGAGGCCAGCGCGGTGCCTGCGGCGATGGCCGCAGACCATCGTCCCGCGCGGCAAGCCTGCCCGCGGACCAGAAGCCCTTGTTTCACGAATGTCTCCTACAATCCCTATGCGTTTTTTATATCGACTGATAGTCAGTCGCAATAGCACTGAGATATGTTGGGAAAATATAATGTTTGGACGGTGCTGTTCCGAATGCCGATCGGGCGAGCTGGAGTGAGCAAAGCCATGTCCCGATGCTCCAGACCCTGCAATGTGTGGCGCCAAACTTGGTAGCAAGAGAAGGGCCAGATGGGTGCCGGATCGTGTGGAGCCTGGATGCAAAAGAGTTGCAGATGGATTGCTAGTGATTATCAATACTCCTATCGCCTTCAGGATTCTTCCCCCGGTGGACTATGCTGTCTGCCGAAATGCCGATGGAAGCGTTGCAAGTGTCAGGTCTAAACCCGGTTGTTGATGTTGGCGTTCTTTATGAGGCGCATGGCCGATGGCTGCAGGGATGGCTTAGGGCCAAGACACGCTGTTCCAGCCGGGCCGCCGATCTCGCCCAGGATACTTTCTGCCGCCTTCTCGAGACGCCGCAAAACGTGGCTTTGCGCGAACCGCGAAACTATCTGGCCACACTGGCCCGGCGCATCCTGATTGACGACATTCGCCGCCGGGACATCGAGCGGGCCTATCTGGCAGCTTATGCGCTCGATCACGAAGGGAGCGATCCGATAACGCCGGAACGCATTGTCGAGGCGGTTCAACTGCTTGATGCCATCATGCGCTTGCTGGAAAAACTGCCCGAGAAAGCGAGAATCGCCTTCATGATGGTGCGCTTTGACGGGGAACGTTATGATGCCGTCGCCGCGCATCTGGGCGTTTCCGTGCGCATGGCCAAGCGCTATGTCGCCCAGGCGTATGTGCATTGCTACAAGCTCGCCTTTCCCGATTAAATGACACAGTCTCCGGCCCCTGATGTTATTGCCCGGGCAGCTGTCTGGGCCGCAGAATTGGCAACCGACGAGGCGACACCTGCCGATCGCGAGGCTTGTGACGCCTGGTGTCGGGAGCATCCGACCCATCGTCTTGCCATGGAGCGCATGCTCAAGCTCGACCTGGACATCGAAAGGCCGGATCGCGCCCAGCGCGGGGCTATGGATGTGCTTTTCAAACGCAAGTCGGTGCGCGCGCGCGGGATCGGCATTCTGGCGATGGGCGCCTGCCTGCTTGGTTGCGGGTGGTATGCCTCCGGGTCCATGGCGGTGCGCGCTCTCTTCCCGGATTATGTGACCGGTGCCGGTGAGCTACGCGCTGTCAGGCTTGCTGATGGCAGCACCCTCAATCTCGACACGAAAACCTCAATCGGGCTCAGCCGCCTTGGCGGCAAGCGGGGAGTGTTTCTTTTCGATGGGCGACTGCTTGCCCATGTTGCGAAGGATGCTTCTCATCCCTTTGTCGTCAAAACGCGCGATGGCACGGCGACGGCCTTGGGTACGGCCTTTACCGTCGAACGTCGTGACGATGCGACCTTGATCGTGGTCCTTGAGTCCAGAGTCCGCGCTTGCGCAGAGGGCTCCGGTTCGGACGCTTGCGTGGATCTTGTCCCGGGAGACCGCGCCAGTCTGAGAGGCGGTAAGGTTGTACGCCTCGGGCATGTGGAGCCGGAAGCGGCCGGACTTTGGGCCGAGGGTTGGCTTGCCGTTGACGATCGCCCGGTGAGCGAGGTGCTGGTTGAACTCAATCGCTACCGGGATGTGCCGGTTGCCTTTGATCGGGTTAGCATGTCGGGCGTGCGCGTTTCGGGAAGTTTCCCGCTTACCGATCCCGATCGTGCTCTGGATGGCATTCTGCGCTCGACGGGATTGCGAGCAAAACAGTCCGGCGGCCATATCGAGGTACTTCGCTAAAAAATTGTCGGTCCTAGGTTCCCGATTTCCGATCTCGTCCGTCCCCCCTGCAAAACCATCTCGAAACAGGGGTACAGACATGACAAGGGTTAGGGCGGCCTGCGGGTTCGCGGTTGCTGCCATGCTTTCAACCATGATGCCGGGGCAGGCAGTACAGGCACAAGGCACGGAGGGAATCCTCATGCTGGATCTTCCTGCCGGAACGCTGGGGCAGACGATTGCGCAGTTGGGGCGCAAGGCAGGTGTGATGATCGTCTTCGATCCGGCGCTGTTGCGCGGCCGGAACAGCGCGGGCCTGCACGGCGCCTATACGATGCGTGAGGCTCTGAGCCATCTTCTAGCCGGCACCCTTGTGGAGGCGCGCAGCGATGGTCATGGGGGCTATGTGTTGACGGCGGCTCCCGCGCCCGAAGCTCCACGCCGCCCAAAGCAGGTCGAGCATCATCGCAAGATTGCCATAGCACCCGGCCAGTCCGTGGCCCGGCCGCCGATGGAAGGCAGTGACGATATTCTGGTCATCGCGCAGCGCAGCAGTGCGACGATCGTGGCATCCGGGCACCAGATCTCGCTGCTCGATCGCGATCAGGTGGCAACGCAGAGGACAGCATCGGATACGCTTTCGACGATCCTTGCCAAGACGATCCCCGGCCTCTCCGATTCCTCGCATACCATCACCGATTACGGGCAGACCCTGCGTGGCCGCGGCGTGCTGGTGCTGGTTGATGGCGTGCCCTACAACACCAATCGTGAAAGCGCGCGTACGCTTGCCAGCGTGGATCCCGGCACGATCGATCGCGTGGAGGTGTTGCGCGGCGGTAGCGCGATCTATGGCAGCGGCGCCACGGGTGGCATCATCGCCATTGCCACGCGTCCGGCGGGCGGCCCTTTGCGCATCGAGACCGAAGTTGCGGCGACTTCGGCCCTGTCGCGCCTATCCGGCAGCGGGCTGGGCGGTCGCACACAGACCTTTGTCACCGGCTCGGTTGGCCGGGTCGATCTAGCGGTGAACGGAGGCTTCCAGAGAATTAGCGGCAGCTTCGATGGCGATGGCAATCGTCGTGCGCCGGAGCCCAGTCAGGGCGATCTTTATGACAGCAATGTCTGGAATCTGGGGGCCAAAATCGGCTGGCATCTTGGCAGCCAGCGCTATCTTCAGCTGTCCGGGACGCTTTATCGCGCGGATCAGCATACCGATTATGCCGCAGACCCTGCGCAGGGACGTCTGACCCCCGGAACGGCCATCGGTCATGCGCTGGGAGGCCTTGTGCTTGCCGATCAGAACCAGTTGCACAGTTCAACCGCCACCATCAACTATTCCGACCGCGACCTGCTGGGGAGCCGCCTGTCCCTGTTGGGCTATTATCGTGTGCTGTTCACGCGTTTCACGCCTTTCGATGCGCGTGCTGTCTCAACGCGCGGCAACAATGTCGATCAGGTGATGCAGAACAGTCGGGTGCTGGGCGCGCGTGCAACGATCGAGACGCTGCTGGGAACACGAACCTCGTTGACCTGGGGCGGGGACGTCAATCGCGAAAACAGCCATATGCCGGATGATATCTTCGATCCTGCCGCTTACGATCGGAGCGGTGGGCTGGTGTTCAACAGAACCGGGACGCTGATGTATATGCCGCCGCTCACCACGCTGACTTATGGCGGATTCCTGCAGATGCAGCATCGCCTTGCCCCGTGGCTGGCGGTGGATGGTGGCTTACGCTACGATAGGGCAAGTATCTCCTTCGACAGCTTTGTACCCTTGTCGCAATATCGCGCTGCGGTCCCTCAGACCATTCAGGGCGGATCGACATCCTATGGCGCCTGGACCTTCAATGGGAGCGCGACGCTCACGCCGGCAAAAGGGCATGACCTCTACGCCTCCTTCAGCCAGGGCTTTCAGCTTCCTGATGTCGGCTTGCAGTTGCGTAATGCAACGCCGGGTTTTTCGATCAACAACTCCGACCTGCAACCCGTCAAGATCGACAATTATGAGATCGGCTACCGCAGCGTAATGGGGAAGACCCGTGCTGGTCTTGCGCTCTTTCGCACTACCTCGCAATTGGGTGACGTCCAGAGCTTCAACAATGGCCTGACCCTGCTGCGTACCGCTGAGCGCATCAAGGGGATCGAGACGAGCATCGATGTCGGGCAGCCCAGCGATCCGGTCCGGGTTGGTGGCAGCGCGACCTATATGGTGGGCCGCGAGAGGGCGAGTGGCGCAACGAACTGGCAGGCTATGACCGGTTACCGGATTCCACCCTTTAAGCTCACCCTCTACATGGAGGTTGCGGCAAGCCAGCGGCTCGATCTGCGGCTTCAGGGACTGTTCGTGGGGGATCGGGACTATCGCCTCAATGGTGTGGCCAGTTACGGAAGGCGGGATGTCACGGGCTATGCGACTCTTGATGCAGTAGCGACGTACCGCCTTGACGAGAGGAATAAGCTCACTCTGGGGGTGGAAAATCTGCTCAATCGCCAATATCTGCCGCTCTACAGCCAGTTGCTGCGTAACAACCTCAACACCAGCCGCGTACCGGCGGCGGGCGCCACAGCGACGTTAAGCCTCAGGCACCGCTGGTAGACGGGCAGGGGTGGAATGTATTTGCTCACTCGTACTGGTGCTTTGTCGTGGTATCCGAAAAGTCCGCTCTCAATGCCGAGATGTGGCGTAGCCGACCATTGTTCATGGTCCCTTGGCGCGCAGTGGTGGACTCATTTGGGTTCGCCTTCGCCTTGCCAAGGTGCCAGTGGGGGCCAGCACGGTCTAAGATCCGTGCCGTCATGTCTCACCAAGAAGCCTGACAAACGGCAGATTGGAGCGCCGTGGCGAGGAAGGTCAGAAAATCCCCTTGCAAAGCTGGGGGGCATCCACACAGGCTCGCTATCGGCGCTCAGGCTGGAGCCACCAGACTCTTTTCACGTGCTTCTTGACCAACGGCCGCCAGCAGCGCCAGAAGAAGGGCACCGGCGGCCACCACAATTGCCATCGCCGAGCCGTAATGCCCATGCATATAACGCTCGGCAAGCCAAGCCTGAAGCGTGGCGTTGCCGGCGGTCAGCAGATTGCCCAGCTGATAAACCACGCCGGTAAAGGTGCTGCGCACATTGGCGGGCGCGATTTCGTTGAGATGGGCAGGCAGCACGCCAAAGGTGCTCTGGACGAGAAACTGCATGGCAAAGGCCATGGCGCCGATGGCGACAGGTCCGTTGACGGTGGCCCAGAAGGGCAGCAGCGCCAGCGCCGCCAGCGAGGCCACGATCAGCTGGCGCCGCCGCCCTATGATCTGCGACAGGCTGCCACCCAGCAGGCTGCCAAAGATCGCGCCGAGATTGTAAACCACCGCGATGGCCGAGATGGTGGTGATCGGCAGGCCATGCTGCACCCGCAGATAGGTGGGATAGAGATCCTGCGTGCCATGGCTGAAGGTGGAGGCCGCCGCCATCAGCAGGGTTGCCATCACGATCAGCCCGGCATGCTGGCGCAAGGTTGCGATCAGACCGATCTCCGCCGGGGCCGAAACCGTGCCCTTCTCCCAGGCCGGGCTTTCGGGCACGGAGCGGCGGATGTAGAAGATCAACGCCGCCGGGATCATCGTGATCATGAAGAGGCCACGCCAGCCCAGCCAGTGGAAGCCCAGCCCATAGGCCAGCGCCGCCAGCAGATAGCCCACAGGATAGCCGGCTTGAAGCAGGCCCGACACCATGCCGCGCCATTTGGCATCGATGCTCTCCATCGCCAGCGAGGTGCCGATGCCCCATTCGCCGCCCATCGCCACGCCGTAAAGCGAGCGCAGGGTCAGGAACATCCACAGGCTGTTGGCGAACCCGGAGGCAAAGGACAGCGCGGAAAACAGCAGCACATTGACCAGCAAGGTCGGGCGGCGGCCGAAGCGATCCGCCAAACGCCCGAAGATGTAGGCGCCCACCACCCGCAGGCCGAGCGTGAGCGTCAGCGCCCAGGTGATGCCGGTGATCGTGGTGCCGAATTCGCGGGCGATATCGGCCATGACGAAAATCAGGATGAAGAAATCGAAGGCGTCCAGGGCCCAGCCCAGGAAACATGCGATCACGGTATGCCGCTGCTGGGCAGGCGTCATGGCTATCCTCTCTCTGTCTTATCTTGGCCGGCAGGCTGACACGTCTCGGGGCGCTTGCCAACCAAAAAATAACTGAATGGTTATGCTATGACGAGATGCGTTGCATGCCGCCGCCGCTTGGCTAGAATGATGCACATGACAGCGCACACCATCCCTCCGAGCAGCACCTCATCCTCCCCTTCCGACCGGGAAGCGGCGGCGCGCGAAAGAATCCTCACGGCCGCCCTGCAGGAATTCGCCGAGCATGGCTGGGGCGGCGCGCGAGTTGATCGTATCGCGGAACGTGCTGATATCAATAAAAGAATGCTTTACGCTTATGTTGGCAACAAGCAGGCGCTGTGGGTGGCGGTGCTCGAACGGGTCTATGAAAGGATGCGGCAGGGGGAGCATCTGCTTCATCTCGAAGCGGCCTCCCCGGTGGATGGCATGCGCATGTTGATACGGTTCAACTTCCGCTTCCACCAGGATCATCCTGAATTTCTCTCAATGTTGAATGAGGAAAACCGGCAGAAGGCGGAGAATCTGAAAAATTCACGAAATGTCACGGAAATATACAATCCCCTGATTGTCGCTATCAAGGATTTGCTTGATCGCGGGCGCCAATGCGGCGACTTCAGGGGCAATGTCAGCCCTATTCAACTGTATATCTCCATTGCATCGCTCAGTTATTTCTATTTCTCGAATCGCCATACGCTTTCCACCATTTTCAATACCGATCTGGGTTCGGTCATGGCGACGATCGAGCGTGAAGATCATGTGGTGGAGGTGGTGATGGGCTATCTACGCCCCTGATCCTTGACAGGCTCAAAACCGAGAAGTAACCAGTCAGTTATTCCATAAGCACGGAAGAGGAACTGACATGGCACAAACGCGTCTTGGCATCATCATGCACGGCATCACCGGGCGCATGGGGTACAACCAGCATCTGGTCCGCTCGATCTGCGCGATTCGCGATTCCGGCGGCGTGGTGCTCCCCAATGGCGACACCGTGATGCCCGACCCGATCCTCGTCGGCCGCAATCTGGAGAAGGTGAAGGCCATCGCCGACAAGCATGGCATCGCCCGCTATGGCGCCGATGTCGATGCCGCGCTGGCCAACCCCGAGGACACGATCTTCTTCGACGCCGGTTCGACCAAGATGCGCGTCGAACTGCTGTCCAAGGCCATTGCGGCGGGCAAGCACATCTATTCCGAAAAGCCCATCGCCGAAACGCTGGACGAGGCGCTGCATCTGGCAAAACTGGCCCGCGAGGCTGGCGTGAAAAACGGCGCGGTGCAGGACAAGCTCTATCTGCCCGGCCTGCAGAAGTTGAAAATGCTCAAGGATTCTGGCTTCTTCGGCGAGATCCTCTCGGTGCGCGGCGAGTTCGGCTATTGGGTGTTCGAGGGCGACTGGCAGGCGGCGCAGCGCCCCAGCTGGAACTACCGCAAGGCCGATGGCGGCGGCATGATCCTCGATATGCTGCCGCACTGGCGCTATGTGGTAGACAATCTGTTCGGCAAAATCATCTCCTTGAGCTGCCTTGGCGTCACCCATATCCCCGCCCGCGTCGATGAGGCTGGCCAGCCCTACAAGGCCGATGCCGACGATGCCGCCTATGCCACCTTCGAGCTGGACAATGGCGTGGTGGTGCAGATGAACTCTTCCTGGGCCACCCGCGTGAAGCGCGACGATCTGGTGACCTTCCATGTCGACGGCACGCTGGGCTCGGCGGTGGCGGGTCTCACCCGCTGCGTCACGCAGCATCGCGTCAACACGCCGCGCCCGGTGTGGAACCCGGACCAGCCCCAGATCATGGCCTTCGAAACGCAGTGGGAAGAGGTGCCCGACAACGCCACCTACGACAATGGCTTCAAGCTGCAGTGGGAGGATTTCATCCGCCACGTGGTGGCCGACACGCCGTGGAAATTCGACCTGCTGGAAAGCGCCAAGGGCGTGCAGCTGGCCGAGCTGGGCTATCAAAGCTCGGCCGAGCGCCGCTGGATTGACGTACCGGCGCTGGAGATCTGAGCCATGGGGCGTATTATCCTGCCCAATGCGGACGGCAGCCTGTCCGCTTTCAGCACCAGCGTGCCCCGGGCCTTTGCGCCCCCCACGCAGCCCTTCAACCGCATCGCTTTTTCCGCCGGCCATGTCGTGGCCCAGCCTCTGGTCGAGCAGGACCCTTGGGTCGATGCGAAAATCGACTGGGATCGCACCATCGCCTTTCGACAGCACCTGTGGGGGCTGGGGCTGGGCGTCGCCGAAGCCATGGACACCGCCCAGCGCGGCATGGGGCTCGACTGGGCAACCTCGCTCGAACTGATCCGCCGCTCGGTCGATGCTGCGCAGCATTCGCCCGGCGCGCTGATCGCCAGCGGCGCGGGCACCGACCATCTGATGCCGTCGCCGGGCGTCACGCTCGACACGGTAATCGGCGCCTATGAGGAGCAATGCGAGGCGATCGAGGCGCTGGGCGGGCGCATCATCCTGATGGCCTCGCGCGCGCTGGTTCAGGCGGCCAAGTCGCCCGAGGATTACGCCAGGGTCTATGATCGGATCCTGTCGGGCGTGCGTCAGCCGGTTATCCTGCACTGGCTGGGCGAGATGTTCGATCCCGCGTTGGAAGGCTATTGGGGCGCAAGCGATCACATTGCGGCGATGGACATTGCGGTGGACATCATCACCCGCAATGCCGCCAAGGTGGATGGCATCAAGATCTCCCTGCTCGACAAGGACAAGGAAATCGCGATGCGTCGTCGCCTGCCGCCCGGCGTGCGGATGTATACCGGCGATGATTTCAACTATGCCGAGCTGATCGCCGGGGATGGCGTGGGCGAAGAGAACCATGGCAAGTCCGACGCGCTGCTGGGGATTTTCGACGCCATCGCCCCGGCGGCCAGCGCCGCCCTGAGCGCGTTGACCAGCGGCGACCTGGCAAGCTTCCATAATATTCTGGGCCCGACGGTTCCGCTTTCGCGCCATATCTTCAAGGCGCCCACGCGCTTCTACAAGACAGGTGTGGTGTTCATGGCCTATCTTAACGGCCATCAGGACCATTTTACCATGATCGGCGGCCAGCAATCGGCCCGTTCCGTGCTGCATCTGGCCGAGCTGTTCCGTCTGGCCGATGATGCCGGGCTGCTGATGGACCCCGATTTGGCCATTGCCCGCATGAAGCCGGTGCTGGCAGCGCAGGGAATTTCTGCATGAGTGCGGCCCCTCAACCCGGGCTGTCGCTCAACACCGCGACCGTGCGCGAGGCCTGGTCGCTGGAGCAATGCATCGACGGCTGCGCCCGCCACGCCATTCCCGGCATCTCGCCATGGCGTGACAAGCTTCACGAGATGGGGGTGGCCAGGGCGGCCATCGCCATCCGCGATGCGGGGCTTCAGGTCTCGGGCCTGTGCCGGGGCGGCATGTTCCCCGCTGCTGACGCGGCGGACCGCCTTGCCGCCATCGAGGACAACCGCCGGGCCATCGAGGAGGCCCACGCTTTGGGCGCCCGCTGTCTGGTCATGGTCTGCGGGGGCCTGCCGCAGGGCTCGCGCGATCTGCCCGGCGCGCGGGCCATGGTGCGCGACGGCCTCGCCGCCATCATTGAGGACGCGCGCGCGGCGGGCGTCACCATCGCGCTCGAACCGCTGCATCCCATGACCTGCGCCGACCGCTCGGTGCTCAGCACGCTGGGGCAGGCGCTGGATCTGTGCGACGAGATCGGGCCCGGCATGGGCGTTGCGGTCGATGTCTATCACGTCTGGTGGGACCCGCAGGTGGAAGCGCAGATCGCCCGCGCGGGCCAGCGCATCGCCGCCTTCCACACCTGCGACTGGCTGGTGCCCACCACCGATCTGCTGCTCGACCGTGGCATGCCCGGCGATGGCGTGATTGACATTCGCGGGTTGCGCGAAAAGGCGCAGGCGGCGGGCTTCGACGGCCTGCTGGAGATGGAAATCCTCTCCACCGCCTGGTGGCAGCGCGACCCCGACGAGGTCTTGGCCCTGTGCAAGGAGCGCCACGCGGCTTTTTGCTGAAGCCCTCTCATAAGGAGGTTCGCATGAACACAGGTTCTAATCCCGACGCTCTGCTGAGGGGCATGTTCGGCGCGGCAGTCGAGGCCGCGCTGCCCGTCGCGGGCATGGCGCGGGTGCTGCCCGCGCATGACGGGCCCATTCTGGTGCTGGGCGCGGGCAAGGCGGCGGCCTCGATGGCCGCAGCGCTGGAAGCGAGCCTGCCCGATGCCGATCTGACCGGTCTGGTGGTGACGCGCTATGGCCATAAGGTGCCGACCAGCAGGATCGACGTGGTCGAAGCCTCGCATCCGGTGCCCGATGCAGCGGGCGAGGCGGCGGCACAGCGCATTCTCGATCTGGCCAAGGGCGCCACGGTCGAAACGCTGGTGGTGTTTCTGATCTCGGGCGGGGCCTCCGCGCTGCTGTCGCTGCCCGCGCCGGGGCTGACGCTGGCCGACAAGCAAGCGGTCAATGTGGCGCTGCTGAAATCGGGCGCCCCCATTTCGGCGATGAACGGGGTGCGCAAGCATCTCTCGGCAATCAAGGGCGGGCAGCTGGCGGCCGCCGCCTTCCCCGCCAGATCGGTGACTCTGGTGATTTCCGATGTGCCGGGGGACGATCCCTCCGAAATCGGCTCCGGCCCCACGGTGGCCGACCCGACCACCTTCGCCGATGCGCTGGCCACCATCGAGCGCTACAACCTCAACCTGCCGCCCTGCGTCATCCGCCAGCTCTCGAAGACCTGGCCCGAAACCCCCAAGCCGGGTGACGAACGCCTGCGCGAGAGCGAAGTCCATATCGTCGCCTCGCCGCAGATGGCGCTGGAAGCGGCGGCGGGCTTTGCGCGGGACCATGGCATCGAACCGGTCATTCTGGGCGACGCCATCGAGGGCGAGGCCAGCGAGGTTGCGGTGGAGATGGCGCGCGATGCCCTGTCGCGCCGCCCGGCAAAACCGCTGGTGCTGCTCTCGGGCGGCGAAACCACGGTGACAATCCGGGGCGAGAGCCATGGGCGCGGCGGGCGCAACAGCGAGTTTCTGCTGGCGCTCGGCCTGGCCCTCGATGGCGCGCCGCATATCCATGCCATCGCCTGCGACACCGACGGCATAGACGGCAGCGAGGACAATGCCGGGGCGATCATCGGCCCGGACTTCCTCGCCCGCTGCCGCGACAGAGGCGTGGACCCGCAGGCCAGCCTTCAGCGCAACGATGCCTATGGCGTGTTCGAAGCGCTGGGCGATCTGGTGATGACCGGGCCGACGTTGACCAATGTGAACGATTTTCGCGCGATCCTGATTTTACCCGACTGATAAAATACAAAATTCAAAAATAATCATACGAGGAGAGGATATCATGATGCTTGGAAGGGCAGCCTTGCGGCTGGGCGCGTTCTGTGTGAGCGCCATCGCCATACATGTTTCACCGGCTTTCGCGGGCGAAGGCGCCACGCCTTATCTGCCGGGCGCCACCATCGGCATCCCCAAGGGCCTGCCGCCCGCCGATGGCATCACCATCTCGACCAAGGTGCTGTTTCGCCCCAACAAGATCTATGACGGCAACGGGCATGACACCGGCGCCCGCGCCGACCTTATCCTCAACACGCCGACGATCATGTGGGCGCCGGGGGTCAAGCTGCTGGGGGGCACCTATTCGGTCTATGCCATCCAGCCGCTGTCCTACCGTGTGGTGACCAGCGGCGGGGTGCAGCATCAGGCCGCAGGCGCCTTCAACACCGAGATTTCGCCCTTCAATCTTGCCTGGAATGCCACCAAATCGCTGGGCATTTCGACCGGCGTGCTGGTTTTCCTCAACGATTCCGCCTTCAAGCGCGACGGGCCGGTGCATATCGGCAACAATTACTGGACCGTCGAACCCTCGATCGGCGCCACTTTCCACAAAAAGGGCTGGATGGTCTCGGTGTTCAGCGTGGTGGACATCAACACCACCAACAACGACTATGTCGGCGCTCTGAACACCATGGGCAAGCATTACCATTCGGGCACATCGGTCTATGTCGATTACACCATCGCGAAAAAGCACAAGAATCTGACCTATGGCGTCGCGGGCTATTGGGGGCATCAGCTGGCCGATGACACGGTCGATGGCGTGGCCGTACCTGCCACCGCGACGCGCGCTCAGGGCAACCGGCTGGAGCAGTTCGCCGTCGGCCCGGTGCTGGGGCTGGATGTGGGCAAGCTGAATTTCGCGGCCTATTACACCCATGACGTGGTGCATCAGCAGGCGATTGCGGGCGATGCCTTCTGGTTTAGAATTTCCGCCAAGATCAAATAGCGCTACAAAAGCTCAACGCTGATCGGCGACCAACACGCCGATCCGGAGCAGCGACAAGACTCCCAACGAAAAGAATCTCAGAGTCTAGCTAGGTCATTTGACCCACGAGCGCCTTCTTTGTCAGCGGGGAAGGGGGGCTCCCTTTGTGCAGAGGGACATCTCAACCACCAAGCGGTCGTGATCGGATGACGCCCCTTGAACCTTGAACCGCGCCGGTTTTGCTGGAGGGGGCAATCCTTAAGTGCTGAATGAATGGAAGGCCGCTTTGGGCGATCCCATCTGAGAGCTTGTATGTCGGCTTAGTTAGCGCATGCAGCGAGAGAACTCCTCGCTAGTTACCATGCATTCTGCGTATCGTAGAATTTCTTCCAGAACGCGATTTTGGCCGGATCTGCAATCGGGATTGTGCCGAAATGGTCGCCCAATTCCATCACCTGCGGTTTGTCCGCACTCCACGCCGGCCATGTAGGAAGTCCCGGCCCGTTTGGGTTACCGTTGGTGATGATGTTAGCCCAATAGGAGGACATCGTTTCCGCAATACGGTGATCCTCTTGGGTTCAGGGAGCCTTTACAGCATCGAGGCTATTGAAGGCATAGGGAATTTCGGAGCCGTGAAAGGCTCCGCGGATATCGTGCCCGGGGCCGGGAATGGCATGGGTCCAAAAATAGGTATGTAAGGGCAGTGGATCGCCCTTGCGCCAAAGCGTGCCCCACAGCCAGGTCGAGATCCGTGAATTGTCGCGCGCCGAAGCATTGTTTTGCAAGGCAGCTTCATCGTCATTCCCAGCTGGGTAGAGGCGCAGGAATTCATCGGCGAGGTTGCCGAATTTACGCCTTGCTCCTGCCTGGAACTGCGACAGTGTTACGGCGACCTGGGGCATTCCGCCCCTCGGCGGTTCAGTTCGGGAACGCAATATACTGAAAGCAGTTTCGGGGACAGCACCAGTTTCATCCTTGTTGTTGCCAGTCACAAATGTGACCTGGTTCTGCGCACCAGCCTGATAAGTGTCCCAATATGTCTTTGGTATCACCCAGCCGTCCACCACCGGGCGAAACAGGGGAGGCTTTGCTGTCGGGGGAGTTTTGAGATATCATGATCAAGGGCCGCTGGCATTGGGGTTGACAGGTCGGATGTGGTCAGGCGCTCAAGGACGGCCTTGAGGCCCCGTGAGGCCTCGTTTTCCACTACATTGATGGAAACTCCAAGGTGCTCGGCGATCTCCCTTTGAGAAAGGCCATAAATCTTGCGCATTTCTACAATCTGACGTGCGCGGGGCGGCAGATCCGCGATCAGTGACAGGATGCGTTCCAGTTCGCTGCGCGCAGTGACGATTCTTTCCGACGACGGAACGTCACTGGCCAAGTCAAGTTCGTCGATTTCGGCCATGGTATCGATACGGACGATCTTGGCGCGTCTCATCTCCTGCAGAACGCAGTTTCTTGCCACCGCGAAAAAATAGGACAGGGGAGACCTGATGGATGCGACGTCCTCAATTTCTCCCATCCGACAATAGCATTCCTGGATGATGTCCTCGACATCGCCGGGATTACGCATCCGCCGGCGGAGCCAGGCACGCAACGCCCCCTCATGAGGCAAGACTTCTCGCCCGATCCATACTGCGAACGTCTCGCTTCTGGATGTCACCGTCAGCATACTCCCCCATCATGATGCCCGGCGTGGACGTTTCCGTCTGGCTCGAAATTTTTTTGGCATCAGGATTTTTGGGGCGTCACGTATCGCCCCGTAGAGCCAGCATGTCATATCGTGGTCGCGAGCAGGCTATTCAAACCGTTCATCAAGTGCTCGGACTAGCGTTGCCGGTGAGGTGACAATTCAGCCAGGGCCATCGCAATTGCAGGAGATTAATGGTCTTCTTCGGGTGGTGGGGGCGGCGAGAAAAGAGTAACTTCGATCGAAGAAGCGTATCCAGCATGACGCTTCATTTCTCTGCGGCAACGCCAAAGCCTGTCCTTATAGCCTTTCAGGCCGCAGAGGAAGAACAGGCGGTTCTGTATCAGTTTGTGGCCAATGCGTTCGGGAACCTGAGCCAACGTCCCCCCTAAGGACTAGATTCGAAACCGGGAGTATCGGGTTTGTTGACGACTGGGGTTCTGTTTCAGTTGGACGTTAGCGTTTTACGGTCTTAAATTGAAGCAGGTCCAGCGCAGCAGGGATTTCATAACGCCATCACCTTTCGCTTCAAGGCGCCCAAAAAGCTTGCACTCTGGCGAACGAACCTATTGGTGTTCAGTGCCTGGTTTGAGCGATGGTTGGGCCAGAAAACGATAAGATGGAGAGCCCTGTGCCCGGCGAGATGGACACGCAGCAGCGGCAATGGTTGCGCGAGCAGGTGCTGCCGCTCGAACCCATGCTGTTGTCTTTCGCGGTCCGCCTCTGCACGGGCAGCCATCACGATGCCGAGGATTTGGTGCATGAAACCTTTGCGCGGCTGATGGCCTATGAAGGCTGGCGCGAGATCGACAACGTCGCCGCCTTTGCCTCGCGCATCCTCAAGAATCTGGTCATTCAGGAAGCGCGACGCCGCAAGATCATGCCGATCCATATGATGGCCGATCTGGAGATGCTGGAGCTGGCCGATGATGATCCCGGCACGCATCGTGTGGTTGAGGCGCGGGACGAACTGGCCACGCTGGTCACGTTGATTGACGAGCTGCCGCCGCAATGCGGCAAGGTCATGAAGCTTTGCAAAATTTACGGGCTTTCCTATGCGCAGATAGCGGTCGAGCTTGGCTTGAGCGTCTCAACAGTAGAAAAGCATGTTATGAAAGGTCTGCGCATCTGCGCAGAGCGGCTGGCCGGAACTCCAGGCCCGGCAATGGATCGAGGACACAGTGGAACCGAGCAGCCAGACGATCGCGCGGCAAAGAGCCAGAGAGGAGGCGGCAGAATGGGTCGTTCGCCTTTCCGGCTCCCCTGGCGCTGAAGATCGCGCGGCCTTCGAGGCATGGCGCGGCGCGAGCCTTGACCATGAGATCGCCTTCGCCCGCGCCGAAACGGCCTGGAACCGTCTGGATCGTCTGAGCGCCTTGCGCGATCCGACCCTGACGGCGCAGCAGGCAACCTCCACACCGTCACGCAACGCCAATGAGGATGATGCCGGGGCGTTTTCCGCAGGCCGGCATGGTCATGGCTGGCGCCAATGGGCCGGTCTGGCGGCAAGTCTATTGTTGATCGTCTCGATCCTCTCGGTTGCGGCCTTCTTTCTGGGTGTCGCTCCGGCGCCGGCCTATGCCACGGGGATCGGCGAGCGCCGGGTGGTGATGCTGGCCGACGGCACGCGGGTGGAACTCAACACCAATTCCAGCATCACGGTCCATTATGCCTCGGGCCATCGCACCATCGATCTGGAACGCGGCGAGGCGGTGTTCCGTATCGCACGCGATCCCCGGCCTTTCGAGGTTCAGGCCGGGCAGATCCATCTGCACGCAGCGCAGGCTGAGCTTGGTGTGCGGCTGCTGGATCAGGGAGCGAAGGTCACAGTCACGCAGGGGCAGGTGCAGGCGCAGGATTTCGCACAGGGTGCCCGCAGCGCCATGCATAATCTTTCTGCGGGATCGAGCGCACTGATCGATGCGTCGCTGTTCCACATCGCGCCACTGTCGGATGACGAGATCCGTCGCGGTCTGGCCTGGCGGCAAGGTGCCATCGCTCTGAGTGGCGAGACGCTGGCCGAGGCTGCCGAGGAGTTCAACCGTTACAACCGCCGTCAGATCCATGTGGCGGACCCGGAAGCGGGGGGCCTGCATGTTGGCGGTTATTTCGAGACATCCGACCTCGACGGTTTCCTGCGCGCGATCACGCGAACTTTTCCCGTCAAAACCGCCACGAATGCCGCAGGCGATGTGACGGTTGACAGCGATCGCGGCAAGATCGAGGCCGCCGCCAACTGATCCGTGGCCCTCGGGCATCATGGGAAGTTTTTTGGGTCGGAGATGGAGGTCGCCCCGCCACCGGGCGTCGTAAGATCAAAACATGCGCCGCAAAGAGCGCGATGAGGAAGAGGATCGTTGGTGAAACGCAAGAGCCCGGGGGGCGTGCTTGCCCTGCAGCCCTTGCTGCTGGCGGCTGTCGTAGGATTGGTCGTGCCTGCCGCCGCGCATGCCGGGGACACGGCGCACACCTTCGACATTCCAGCCGGGCCGGCGGCCTCCGCCTTGCAGAGCTTCGCGCGGCAGGCGGGGCGGCAAGTGATGTTCCCTTACGACGCCGTGCGCGATAAGATGGCGCCCGCAATGACGGGCAGGATGCCCGATGACGAGGTGCTGCGCAGGCTGGCAGCGGCGGCGGGGCTGGTGGTTGTGTCCGACGATGGCCATACCATTCTCTTGCAGAAGGCCAGCGCCCGCAGGTCCGGCTTGCCATCCCGTCCTCGCGATGCGCCACCCCGCACAAGGCCTCCTGCCGAGGCAAGGCGCGGTGAGAACCCCGAGCCGCCGCTGCTTCGGGAGGCGCCGCCTACGTTGGCGCCCAGCGATATTCTGGTCACCGGATCGCGCGTGATCGCCAATGGCAACAACAGCCCGACGCCCGTTACCGTGATGAGCACGCGCGAACTGCAGGAGATCCAGCCCGGATCGCTGGTGGTGGCCTTGCAGAACCTGCCGGTGTTTCAGGGCTCGCTGGGGCAGGGCACTGGCACCGGGGGGAGCACGGGCGGGCCCAATGGCGCATCCAATGCGGTCAATCTGCGCAATCTGGGCCTGTTCCGCACGCTGGTGCTGTTCGATGGCAATCGGGTGCAGCCCACCGCCAACACCGGCCTCGTCACGCTCGATATCCTGCCGCAGATTCTGATGAGCCGGGTGGATGTGGTGACGGGCGGTGTCTCGGCGGTCTATGGTTCGGATGCCATCAGCGGCGTGGTCAATTTCATCACCGATCATCATTTCAATGGGGTCAAGCTGAAGGCGCAGATCGGCGTTTCGCAACTGGGTGACGACCGCATCGTGGATACCGGCATCGCGCTGGGCTCGCGCCTGCTGGACGGGCGCGGGCATATCGAGGCGAGCCTGGAATATTTCGACGATCCGGGCATTTTCGACACCGGCAGCCGCGCGCTGGGCCAAGGATGGGCGATCGAGGGGGCGGGCACCGCAGCCAATCCCTATCGGCTCTATTCGGGCGTGCGTGTTGCCACCACCAGTGCGGGCGGGCTGATCCGCAGCGGGCCGCTGGCAGGGCTCAATTTCAGGCAGAATGGCGTGCTGTCGCCTTTCGCCCATGGCGCGGCCACCGCGACGCCCGGTTTCGAAGTGGGCGGCGATGGCGGCTATTACGGCAACACCTCGCTCAAGGCGGCGCTGCGGACGCGGCGCGCTTTTGCCCGCTTCGATCTGGATGCCACGGACAGCACCCATCTGTTCCTTGAAGGTTTCGGCGCGCTCAACACCAACCGCTATGCCAATCAGAGCCTGTCCTTCACCAATGTGGCGATAAGCGCCCAAAATGCCTTTCTGCCTGCGGCCTATCGCTATGCCACGGCGGACACGAACTTTGCCCTGAGCGAGATCCCGCAGAACATCGGCCCGCATGTCAGCATCTTTGACAATCATGCCTATTGGCTCAATGCCGGGGCGCAGGGGAAGCTGGGGCTGGGCTGGGCATGGCAGATCGGCGGCACGCACGGCATGTCGCAGCAGATCTGGACCACGCTGCGCAACATCAATTACGCCAAACTCTCCGCCGCGCTCGATGCTGTGAGTGACCCTGCCACAGGCCAGGTGGTCTGCCGGGTTACGCTGACCAATCCGGGCCTTTATCCCGGCTGTGCCCCGCTCAATCTGTTCGGCCCGACGGCAGCTTCGGCGCAGGCGCTGGCCTATGTCACCGATACGACGCGCTCGGTGGCCACCACCTCGCTCGATGAAGCAAGCGGATCCTTGACGGGCACGCCTTTTTCCACATGGGCCGGGCCGGTGCATGCGGCTGTGTCGGGCGAATGGCGCCAGACCCGTTTCAGCGCCGCCAGCCCGATCTCTCCGGGCGATTATGCCGATTGCACGGGTCTGCGCTTCAACTGCGTGGCTGGCGCTACAAGGCTGCATCAGGTGACCTTCGCGCCCGTGGCCCCGGTGCATCAGGCGGTGTGGGAACTGGCGCTGGAAGGCGATCTGCCGCTGTTGAAGGACGCACCGCTTGCCCGCGCGCTCAACCTCAATCTGGCGGCGCGCTATGCCGATTACGACAGCTTCGGCGGCGCCTGGACCTGGAAGGCGGGGCTCGACTGGACGATCAGCGAGGAATGGCGGCTGCGGGCGACACGCTCGCGCGATTTCCGGGCGCCCAATCTTAACGATCTCTATGCCGCCCAGACGATCAGCCGGACCAATGTGGTCGATACGCTGACCGGCGCCACTCTGGTCAATGCGCCCTCCTCGCTGGCGGGCAATGCCGGGCTGAAGCCCGAGGTCGGCAACACGCTGACCGGCGGCGTGGTCTACACGCCGCGCTGGCTGCCGCATGCCAGCCTCTCGGTCGATGCCTATGACATCCGCATCGCCAATGCCATCGTCACACTCAATGGATCGACGGCCACGATCCAGAACATCTGCAACGCCAGCGGCGGCACAGCCTCGCTCTGTTCGCTGGTGGTGCGGCCCTATGATTATGCGAATAGCACCACGGCCAACAATGCCACGCTGTTCTACAACATTCCGCTCAATGCCGCATGGCTGCACACGCGCGGGCTGGATGTTGAGGCGAATTACGCCGCCCGCCCGCTGGGCCGCCCCTTGTCCTTGCGGGTGATGGCCACCTGGCAGCCGGTGTTGCGCCAGACGACACCAGGGCTGGGCGCGGATCTCAATCTGTCGGGCTATGCCTATTCACCGATCGCGGGGGTGGGGAGCACGCCGGCATGGCGCGCAACGGGCGTGCTTTCCGTCAGCCCTGCCGACAAGTTCCGGGTCACGCTGACGCAGCGCTGGCGCTCCGGGCTGAAATGGAATGCGGATACCTCGCTGGTCTATGCCATCCCCGACATTCCTTCTTTCGGCTGGACCAATCTCAACCTGTCATGGACCCCCAAAGGCGTCATGCGGGAGAGCGAGTTCTATCTCAACATCCAGAACCTGTTCAACGCCGCGCCGCCGGTGGCCACCAATTCGCAGGCCAATCCCGGCGTCTTCGGCGCCTATGTCAGCAGCGACGATTATGTCGGGCGCTACATCACCGCCGGGGTGCGGCTGACGTTCTGATCCCGACCTGCCGGGGCCTTCCATCCAACCAGAGGAGATATCCATGTTCCGTCAACGCCTGATCCCGCCGCTAGCCGCTCTGGCCCTTTGCGGCATCGCCGCGCCTGCACTGGCCCAGACTGCTGCTCCGAGTGCTGCCAGTGCGGCACTGATCGCGCTGGAGGATGCCCGCTTCAAGGCGCAGGTCGATCAGAACCTGCCCGCTCTGACGAAAGCCATCGCGCCGGGCGCGCTCTACATCCATGCCAATGGCGTGCTGCAGAGCGGTGAGCAGTATCTCCATGATGTGCAGACGGGCGCCTCCCGCTATCGCGCCATCGAGGCCAGCGAGCGTTCCGCCGAGATCATCGGCAACATCGCAATCACTCACGCGCTGGTGAAGCTGCATGTCGGCGCAGATGCAGTGGCCGACAAGACCATCACCGCACGCACCACCGGGGTCTATGTGAAGCAGGGCGGGGCATGGCTGGTGAAGAGCTGGCAGTCGACCGTGGTGCCGCCTGCCGCTCCGGCAAAGTAACAGGGGGAGCGCCGGGCCTAGCGGCCCGGCGCTGTTCCGCCGATCATCGTCAGCGCCTTGTCGACATAGCCTGTCGCCGCGCAGCCGCGTTTCGCCGTGGTGGCGGTCGCTTCATAGGTGTTGAGCGGATAGTCGCTGTCATCCACCACATAATGCATCGGGCCATAGCTGGTGGCGATGATGAAGGTGTCGGCCAGCGGCGAGGCCTTCTGCAGCCGCAGCCCGACCTGACCGCTGATGTCGGAATCTGACGAGATCAGCGCGACTGGGCCCAGCTTCATCAGCCCCATGCGCAGGGTGACGGGCGGCGCATCGGCATCGTGGAAATCGCAGCGCGGCAGGCTGCCGCCGGGCGTATCCGAACAGCGCTCGGGCAGGTTGAGCGGGCTGGTAGCCTTGCCGGGGCAGTCCAGATCGGTCAGCAGCGTGCTGATCGGCACGTGGTCGCTGTGCTGGCTGGCGGTGCGAGCCACCGCGATGGCTTCTTCCCCCAGCACGGTGCCCATGGCGTCGATCAGTGCGCGGGGATTGGCGACCTGCCAACTGCTGCCCGCCTGATCGCCGGGCCGATAGAGCGGATTGCCCGCCGAGCCGATGGTAAAGAGCGCCACCATCCCATCGCCGCCACGCTGCTCCACATAACGTTCCGCCGCGCCGGGCACATCCCCGCTGATCTGGCCCTTCAATGCCATGGCGATCACCGGATTGATGGCATAATTCATCACTATGGCGATGGGCTTGCCCGCTGGCGTCTCGAAGCTGAGGACGCCCAGCGCCTTGCTGACCTTCGCCTCGTCCGAGCGGTCGATCTGCTCGATCCAGCGGCCAAGCGTGGGGCTCCAGCTGTTCTTGCCGCCCACCAGCCACGCCTTGCCCTTGCCCACGCTCATGCGCGCGGGTTGTAGCCTGCCTTCTGCCTGAGCGGCGGCCTCAACGGCAGCGGCCTTCACGTGCTCGACATAGGCGGGGGAGCCGGGCAGCAGGATGCCGCCCACCTTGCGATCCACCCGCAGGCTATTGTGCGCGTGCGTGGAGGCCAGCAACACATGGTCGGGCGCGAGATGCGCGGCTTTGGCGGCAGCGGCGGTGATCTCCGCCGAGGCGTCGGGCGAGATCATCGGCACATCGGCCACAATGATCATGCCACGGGTGTTGTCGCTGTCGATCAGCACCGCGCGCAGGAAAAGGTCGTCAGCGACCTTGGGGAACACCGCCTGCCGGTCGGCCCGAGCGGGCACGATGTTCACTTTGGCCGCGCCCACACGCAGCGCGGGAGTGGCGGCCTGCGCGGCCAGAGGCAGCGCGGCAAGGGTGAGGGCCATCGTCAAACGCATCGGTTACTCTCCAGCATCAGGCGTCTTGCGCCACTTTGGGCGACCATTCCGGGCGCAGCAGGATCGCCGCCGCCGCCGCGCCTAGCCCCAGGAACAGCACGATCACTTTCATTGGCGCGTCATAGCTGCCCGTTACATGCAGCAACCATCCCGAAAGGCTGGCGGCGACGCCTCCGGAAAGGCCTGCCGCCACATGCTGCACCCCCACCACCAGACCGATGGCCGGGGGTGGGATCAGCGTCACCTTGGTCAGTGCCAGATTGTTCGAACTGGCCAACCCAAGGCAGGAGAGCGAGAAGATGTTCCAGAAAAGGGCCCAGTCCAGACTGTTGCTGTAGGCGCCCAGCACTACCGTGCAGCCGCCCGCGAAGCCGGCCACCACAAAGGCCTTGCGCGTGGCGACCGGATCGCCGCCGCGCTCGATGATACGGTCGGCGGCCCAGCCCGCCACCAGTGTCACCACCGCGATGCCGGCAAAGCTGAAGAAGGTGTAGAGCCCCGACTGGCCCAGAGACAGGCCGCGTTGCTCGACCAGATAGGAGGGCATCCATGTCACGCAGTAAAAGGTGAAATAGCTGTAGCAGAAGTTCACCACGATCCCGCCCCACACCACCGGCGAGAGGATGATGTTGCGAAACGGCACCGAAGAGGCACGTTTGCGTGCCTCTGGCATGTCATGGCTTTTTGGCAGGTCGTTCTTCACCAGCAACAGCCAGGGCACCAGCCAGATCAGGCCCAGCGCGCCGGTCACCACGAACATCAGCCGCCAGTCATAGGCCACGATCAGCCATGCCGCCAAAGGCGCGCCGATGGCGGTGCCGATCTTGTTGCCCATGGTGAAAATGCCGATGGCGGTTCCAATATGCCGTTCCGACAGGTTGTAACGCATCCAGCGATAGCTGGCAGGCATCACCACCGCCTCCATCGCGCCGACGATCAGGCGGGTAAGGAACAGGGCGGCAAAGGCGGTCATCGCGCCGGCCAGCGCCGTGGCCGCGCACCACAGGGCGAAGGCGATAGCATAGGGCACCTTCACGCCATAACGGTCGACGATCCACCCCATCGGGATCTGCGCCAACGCATAGGACCAGAAGAAGGCCGATCCCAACCAGCCGCGCCCCGCTGCCGTCATGGCGAAATGGCGGTTGAATTCATGGTTGGCGATGGCCGAAGACAGGCTGGCGCGATCGGCATAGGCGATCAGCACGCCAAGGCTGAGAAGCACCAGAATCCCCCAGCTGCGGGCGCTGGTTCGCGTGTTAGGGGCGGGAATGGCGGTGTCGGGCGGCGCGATGCTCTGCGCCGGCCCTGAAGTCGCTTGGGTCATGTCTTTCTCCCGGGGGCGGGGTCTTGCGCCTCGCCCGTCCTGGGATCGGCCCTCAGGCGGGCTGATCCTCAAGCAGCATCACCGCGCCGCCCGTATGCGAGATCGGTGCGTGATAGAGGCTGGCCGCCACGCGCGGGCTGGCGCTTTGCAGCGCGCCGCGCATCACCAGCCAGGTCATCAACTCCACCCCCTGAGCGCCCGCCAGATCGACGATCTGATCATTGGTATGGGCGGTCAAAACCTCGGGCTCGGCAACGATCTTCTCCATGCAATGGCGATCGAAATCCTCATTGATCTTGCCGAATTCCCCCAGCTCATGGGACAGGCCGCCGCTGCCGATCACCAGCACCCGCGCATCCCCCGCATGCGAGCGCACCGCCCGCCCGATTGCCTGCCCGAAGGCAAGGCAGCGCGATGGTTTAGGGAAGGGGGGCTGCACCGCATTGATCACCACCGGAATGATCGCCACCGGCGGCACGCTGCCCGCGCCCCAGATCAGATCAAGCGCGGTGGTGCAGGCATGGTCCAGCTTCATCGCGCGGCAGGCGGAGATGTCGAACTCATCCTCGATCAGGCTACCCGCGATATGCCAGCCCAGCTCCGGCGCGCCGGTAAAGACGCGGGGCCTGGGGGGGCCGAAGCCTTCATCGGCGGGCTGGTATTCGCTGGCCAGACCGATGGCGAAGGTGGGCATGTTGTCGAGGAAGAAGTTCAGCCCATGATCGTTGTAGATAACGATGGCAACGGTGGGCCTTTGCTCATCGGCCCACGCCTTGATCTCGTGAAACTTGTCGAAGAAGGGCTTGAAGGCGACCTCTTCCTGACGCCCGGCGTTCAGCGTGCGGCCAATGATGGGCACATGGGATGTGCCCATGCCGGCGAGAAGCGTGCTCATGGTTCAACCCTCCTTGGGGGCACGGAAGGCCCGGTCGAGCTTGGCGAAGAAATACATGTTGCCGCCTGCATTCAGCAGCCTGGTCTTGTCACGGCTGAGCGCGGCCTCGCGTTCCTCCTGCGAGAGCCCGTAGCGGTCGCAATAGGCACCCGGATCGGCGGCATAGGCGGCGCGGTTCTCCGCCGCGTTGAGCGAATAGCACATGGCGTTGAGGGCATAGCCCTTCTGGGCCGCGGCCATGTGAAACTTGCCGACTTCGACGTCTTTCATCGGATCATCCTTCCTTGCCTGCCTGTTTGATCAGCGCCTGTGTGGTGTCGATAAAGCCCTGCGCCGCGCAGCCGCGCTGCGCCATGGTGGCGGTGACGCGGTAGCTGTTCGAAGGATAGGCGACATCCTCCACCACATAATGCATCGGCCCATAGAGCAAGGAGACCAGAGCGACCTCGTTCCCCACCCCGCTCGCCTTGCGGAAGGCCTGCCACACCGGCTTGGTGATGTTGGCATCGGCCTGCACCAGATCGAGGCTGCCCAGTCGCACCACGCCAAGCCGCAGCGGCACCGGGCCGGTGGGCTTGTCCGTGAAGACGCAGCGCGGCAGGTTGGAGCCCGGCGCGTCCGAGCATTTGTCGGGCAGGTTGAGCGGGGTTGTCTCCTTGCCCGGGCACATCAGGATTTTGGCCGAGGCGCCCATCTCGATCACGGGCTCCGTCTTGGCCAGAGCGGAGGTCTCGATGATCTCCTCGCCCAGCAGCGTGCCGGTGGCGGCGATCAGCGCGCGCAGATCGGCCTGAGGCAGGCCCTGGCGCGGGCGTGCCGAATAGGGCAGGTTTTCTGCCGAACCCACCGTGTAAAGCACCACCGCCTTGTCGTCATAGCGCTGCTCGACATAGCGTTCCGCCGCGCCCGCCAGATCGGCATTGACCTGCGTGAGGTCGGAAAGGGCCAGCACCGGCTCGATCGGGGCATTGACCAGCAGGGCGATCAGATGACCATCCGTGCCTTCCACCTTCAAGACGCCGATATGGCGATCGATGGGGCCGTCATTCTCGGGCTGGCCCTGCCGCTGGGGGTGGGGGCGGGGGCCTCGCTCGGCCAGCAGATTGGTCTGGCCCAGCGCATAACCGGCGCGGGCGGGCTGCAGATCGGCGGTGGCCTGTTTCACCGTGCCAAGAAGCGTGGCGATGGTCTTCTGCGTGATCACCGCCGAGCCCGGCAGCATGATCCCCACCGGATTGGGATCGATCCGCACCGCATTGTGCATATGGGTGACGGCCAGAATGACATGGTCAGCGGTGGTGCCGCCTGCTTGCGCCACCTGTTCGACGAGCTTGCCGTAGATGCCGTTGCCGATGGTGGGCAGATCTCCCACCACGATGACCGTGCGCTCCTTCCCATTGTCCAGAACCAGAGCCCGCACATGGATCGGTGTTGCGATGGTTTTGAAGGGGGCGGGCAGCTCGCCCACCGCCGGGGTGATATCGGCCCGTGCTGCCCCTGCCCGCAAGGGAGCAGGGGCGGCCATGGCACTGGAGGCTCCGCAGAGCATCAGCGCCATGGCGGCGGTCTGGAGTGTGGAGCGCCGCATCAGAACTTCATCCGCGCGCCGACGGTGAAGTACCGGCCGACATAATCGTCGGTCGAGACATAGGCTCCGAAAACGCCCGGATTGGCCTGTGAGCTGGTGAAGATCGGTGCTGTCTGGTTGAACAGATTGGTGACGTTGACGTAGAATTCGGTCTCGGTCGTCTTCGGCTTCCAGCTCAGATTGAGGTTGGTCCAGCCAAAGGCCGGGATCTTGGGGATGGCATAGACCAGCGTGGGATCGGCATTCCACTTGAGCGAGGAACGCCAACGCTGGATGATCGTGGCGGTGAAGGTGTCGGTGGGGCTGAAGTTGAGGAAGCCGGTCACGCGCCATTCGGGCGTCGCGCCGATGCCGATCGAGGAATAGGCCGCGCCCGAAACGTCCATGTCCGACAGGCCCGGCGTCACCTGCCGCAGCACCGGCTGCCATGTCGCCATGGCGCGCAGCGAGATCGGGCGGTTGGCGATGGTGGTGGCGTAATTTGCCTCGAAATCGATGCCCTTGGTCTTGAGCGAGGAGGCATTGACCGGCAAATTGTAGAAGAATGTGGCATTCTGCGTAACGCCATTGACCGCCGCCGGGCGCACGATCAGCGAGCACAGGCTGGAGGTGCCGCCGCTGGCATTGCACTGCTGCTGCACGCTGGCGCTGGTGCCGTTGATGGCAGTGATCGCATTGCTGATCTTGATGTCATAGGCATCGGCGGAGAAGCTGAAATGCGGCAGCCAGTGCGGGGTATAGACCAGACCCAGCGTCAGCGTGTTGCCCACCTCCGGCTTGAGGTTTGGATTGCCCGCCGTGGAATATTGCTGGTTGATCAGCGTGGCACCTGTCAGTTGATCGACCACATTGCTGCGGCTGATCGTTTGCCCGGCATAGAGATCGTTGAGGTTGGGGGCACGGAAATCGCGCGAGCGTGTGGCGCGAAGGCGCAGATCGTCCGAGACATGCCAGTCCACGCCTATCTTCCAGGTCCAGGCACCGCCGAAGGTGTTGTAATTGGCATAACGCGCGGCAAGGTTCAGATCGAGCGACTTGAGGAAATGCACATCGCGGGCCAGGGGCACATCGCCTTCCAGCGCCACTTCGCCCACCACCTGATGCACATGCGGCACGTTGGCGAAGGTGACCTGATGCAGGCGGGTGGGGTTGGCGGCGCTGCCACAGTTGAAGCGCAGCCCGGTGCAGTTCACGAAATCAGTGGGCGGCACCTGCGTGTTGGCGTCGAAACCGGTCTTCCGGTACTCGCCCGAGAGTGCCATGTTCACCGGGCCGGCCCAGGTGCTGAAGGGCGCGGCATTGAGCGAGCCGGTCAGCTCGTCCAGCGTGGTGGTGGCCCAGCTGGTGGTGGTGTCCGTCACATAGGAGAGCGCCTGTGCGGAAGCCGCGCTGGGGCCGAACAGGTTGAGCGGGGCGCAGCCGGGATAGAGGCCCGGATTGGTCAGCGTGACGTTGCAAACGACCTGACCCGTCGAAGGATCTTTCACTGCATCGAGCGCGGCGGAGAGCTTGGCATAGTTGATGTTGCGCAGCGTGGTCCATTTCTGCTGCGAATAGCCGTGGCTGGCGCCCACCTGCCATTTGATGCCGCTTCCCAGATCGCCGCTCAGACCGCCGTTGAGCCAGTAGCTGGTGGTGTCGAACCGGCTGACATGCGGCCCGATGTTCAACGGGATCTGACTCATGTTGAAGGTCGTGGCCGCGGTGCCATATTGATATTGCGCGGGGAGGAAGGCGTTCTGGGCGCTGATCGCAACATTGCTGAAGCCCAGCGACTGGTTGGCGTAGCTGTTGGTGTTGAAGGCTCCAAAGCCTTCCAGCCAGAATTTGGTGCTGTCGGTTACATCATAATCGAAGCGGCTGTAGACCCGCTTGGAGCGTAGCGAGCCCTTGAGCGAGGTGTTCCCATAATAGCCGCCGTCGCCGCCGGTCTGGAAGCCCGCTGTACCGGTGGCGCCACCCGCCTGAAAGGGGGAGAGCACACCGTTCTGGGTGAAATTCTGCCCGGCAAGCGGTCCGCTGTTGATCAGGCCGCCAAACGTGGTGCTGGCGACCCGGGTGCCCGAATAGAGCTTGTAGGGATTGGCCGCAGTGCCTGCGCCCTGAATGGTCCAGGCATTGCCATTAGCGCGTTGGCTAGTGTCGAAAATGCCGGGGTCATTGAAATATTCGAAGCTGGCCTCGAAGTGGCCGCGTCCATCGAACAATTTCTTGCCCACCGCGATGCCGGTATCCAACGTGGGATCATCGCCGATCTGCGAGATGCCATATTGCGCCTTCAGTTTGATGCCATTGAATTTCTTGTCAGTGACAAAATTGACCACGCCGCTGATCGCATCCGAACCATAGACCGCCGAAACGCCGCCCGTCACCACATCGACGCGCTGCAGCAGCATCTGCGGGATCATGTCGATGGTGACCAGACCGGTGTTGGCCGAGGGCTGCACGCGCTGCCCGTCGAACAGCACCAGAGTGCGAAACAGGCCCAGATTGCGCAGATTGACCGCGTTGGCCGCGCCATTGGGGCCGCCGGTGCTACCGCCCGTGCCGGTGCCCTGCCCCAGCGAGCCCTGGAACACCGGCAGGTTCTGCAAAGCGGAGGCCACCGTGCCGGGCTGGGCTTTCAGCAGGTCATTGGCGCTGATGATGGTGGTGGGTGTGGGGCTGTTGTTGCCGTTGGAAATCACGCGCGATCCGGTGACGATGATCTCATTGTCTGTGGGTTTCGCCGCGGCAGGCGTTTCGGGAGCGACAACCGGTGTCGTTTCGCCTTGTTGCGCGGCAATGCCTGCAGCATGGGCGCTGGCGGGCAGCAACGAACTGGCCATCAGTGCCCAAAGCGCTGGGCTCAGGGCAAGGGTCTGTTTTCTGGAAAGCACGTGTATCCTCCTCCGGACGCCTTTTGGCGTTGACTTGTTGCTCCCTCGACGCGCGGGGAACCGGAGAACCTCCATTCGGTGCGATAATAAATTTTCAGAGGGGCGATGATGCGAACTAGGCACATTGGTTCAAATGGCAGCAAGCGTAGCCTATGGGTTGCGGGCAAGGGGGAATATGTCGTGGTCTCCGGTCAGGCAGCTATCAGGCCCGGATGCCGCACAGCGGCCTTTCGTTCAGGTTGGCGCGGCATGGCAGCACCTGGCGAAATTGCTAAAAATCTGGCCGTTCCGGTCCCGACAACGTTGCGGACATAGATGGGCCATGGGAAGAAGTGAAATGAGTGATCGACTTTTCTTCGCCTTGAGCGCCATTTTTTTCCTTGTGATGCTGACTTGGGGCCTCTGGTCGAGCCAGATTTCAGTGACGTGGAGCACATATCGCCGTGACAAGAGCCCCGTGATGTTTTGGTTCACGGCTACTATGATTTCGTTGGCCGCTGTTATCTCGGTACTGGCGATGATCGCCCCAAGGTAATGTCCGCTCCCCCCAACTTTCTTGCCACTGGCTAGGCCTTTCACCTCGCCTGAAAGCCACCATCAGGCCATCTTTGTCGCGCACGGCAGCTATCCGAATCTCAGGCGGGAAAAGAAGCCCTTCCGGAAAGACAACAAAGCTGTCATTTTAATTTGGATGGCGGCCAGTCGATGACTGCCCAGCCATTCTGTTCGACTGCAAAATAGGTGCTATAACGCAACCATTTTTCGCCCACCTTCTGTGCCCAGCGGCATTCAAATTCCGTGGGCTCTTCAGCGAAACCTTCACATTTCATCGGGCGAACACCTGCGGGAGAAACAGGTTTTTTTGTCTGTTTTGCAAGCGCTTCTGCCAATTCAGAAGCGGTTGGCATTGGTTCTTTTGTCATGGAAGCGGTAGCACTCATCAGCACGATGGCGACAACAGAAAAATATAGCTTCATAGGCAAATGCTATATCAACTCATCCATACGGAAAATGTCCGCTCCCCCTAACTTCCTGCCATTGGCCGCGAAGGCCCTTGGTTTTGAAAGTGGGCCTTCGGTCATATGTGTCGCCAAGGGCAGGTATCCCGCCAGTTAGGCAGAAAAGCGGACTGTCACGACACGACAACAAAGCGGTCATAGAATGGCTTTTAAAAATGCTGGAATTTCATCGCCCGCCGCCATAGGTGGATTATGAGCATATTTACCGCAGCAATTGGCTATCTTTGGAGCGCAGTCTGGCTCGTTGGATGGCTATATATGACCGCCATGACGATAGTCGCTCTATGGACTGGAAAATTCTGGTTTTGGCGAAAGACAGCCAGCGGAAAACGATGGCCGCCGACGCGTTCGGAAGCTCCCGGCAAATTCTGGTTATACTGGGTTGGCTTAGCGTGGGTCACGATTGTGCCATTGATCTTCATCTGCACAGGCTTTGCGCTATCTATGTTTCAAAAATAATGTCCGCTCCCCCTAACTTTCCTGTCATGGGCCATCCCATGCTCCCAGCCCATTAGCAGGCCAGTGGTCCATGTTTGTCGCGGAAGGCAGCTATCCGCCTGTTGGATGGGAAAATCTGCCTTTCCGGTGACGACAACTTAGCGGTCGCTCGCTGCCTCGCCTTCTTCCGCAATGCGACTGGCCACATTATTGAAATGCTCTTCGTTGGCCAAGCCACGCCCTTCATCGTAAAGGAAGAGGGTAACAGGACAGCGTTGACCACTTGCCCATACAACAGCTTCCTGAACTGATACCGCTTCAAGCGACGCGTAATCGACGGTTAGCATCGGATCGCTTTCAGGAGCTTGATCGGCATCGGCACAGCTATTGTCATGCTCTACTGCTTCCACAATAGCATTGACTTTCTGCCAACGGTAAGGCCGCTCTCGCTTATCGATGATGTTCCAGATCATAGCTTTTCATACGAGTTGCGCACGACTTTGCAACGTCCGCTTCCCTTAACTCTCCTGCCATGGGCAAGGTCATGCCCGCAGCCTGTTAGCTGTCGGTGGGTCAGATTTGTCGCGGAGAGCGGCTATCGGCCCCTTGGGCAGAAAAGTTGCCGTTCCGGTCCCGACAACAAACCTGCCATTTAGCAGCCATTGCATCCGCCAAATTTTCCGATCATGTTGCGTGTATGCATCTGGCTGAATGGATATTGTTCGCAGCTTTTGAAGCTTGCAGCGCTTGGTCGCTTTGGCGGGCTTACAAGTATGGGCGGATTGCCTACGCGCATTTCTTTGGCAAACAATTCTACGCCGAACGTTCGATCCGACCTCGCCTGTTTTGGGCAGTGGTTGGTCTTCACATAGTCGGGGCCGTTAGCATATTGCCCGCAATGTTCATCCAAAACCTGTGAGGGGTACGGCAGATAAGCTGCGGTGTGTTAAAAATTTCCGCCTGTCAGGACGCAACAACTTAGCGGACGTTCGCCGCTCTTGCTGGAGAGCACGAAAGGAGCCATATTAACTAGATGTTCGTTCCGATGCTTCTAATCTCCGTTGCCCTGCTATCGGCGGGAGCGCCCGATGCATTTGACCGTATTTCGCCTCAAGCTGCTGCAAAGCGCGTGGCTGCTTGCGGTGTAGGTGCCGTAACCGTGCGGTCTGATGTAGAACCGAATAGCGACGTATTACTAGTCATGGCGACAACGGTTTCCGATGCACAACTGAACTGTATCGACAGAGCATCTAGCTTCTATGACGTGGTGCTATCGCCATCTGTGCAGCCGCGCTTTGATGCTATCAGGGATGCGCGCTTCGCGGCATTGGCCACTGCCGAGAATCGTAAATGGCTTACGACTCACAATATCCTCAACCGATTGCCTAAGTACGAGTCTGGGGTGACTGACGACAAGGCATTTGCCCGTGAAATCGAAAAGCTGTGCGACGCAGATGGGGCTTTTCAATCTCAATATGGACCAAACGCGCTTAGCCCCGAATGGGTAATGCAGCATGCTGCAAACGGTGATCCTGATGGTGGGCCAATGGCCTGCCTTATGAATGTGACATACGCAACAGGCTTCAAGATGGGTTTTATAGGCAATGAGCGCGTTGCTCCATAAGAACGACTGCATATCTTTCGTCAGCTCTGCAATCTGGTAGTCCGCTTCCCCCAACTTTCCTGCCATAGGCAAGGTCATGCCCGCAGCCTGTTAGCTGTCGGTGGGTCAGATTTGTCGCGGAGGGCGGCTATCGGCCCCTTGGGCAGAAAAGTTGCCGTTCCGGTCCCGACAACATTGCGGACGTTGGTTCAGGTGCTACATTCGAGGCATGTTCCGCCCGTTGCGCATCTTCTGGTTTGGTCTGGCATTATTTGCTCTCGCTGTCGTGCGAGGGTTCGCTTTCCCGTTCATTGACCCAGCCAACAAAGAGGAGCCGGGCTTTTGGTGGGAGGTGTACAATTTTTCGATATTGCTTTGGATACCCGCAATTGCAGTGATCGGATTTGCGGTGCTGCTTCAACTAAGCTTGTCGTTCATCAAATGGATGAAGCGGGGCTGACGTCCGCTCCCCCTGACTTTCCTGCCATGGGCAAGGTCATGCCCGCAGTTTGTTAGCTGTCGGTGGGTCAGATTTGTCGCGGCGGGCGGCTATCGGTATCTCAGACGGAGAAAAACGACGTTCCGGAGCCGACAACAAAGCAGCCAATCGTTTAATCGATGCGGCCAGACTTGTCTTTCATATGCCATTTTCCATCCAAGCCCCGGCTGTAAGTCACCTCGAATCGCCCTCCTTCGAAATTTGTGATTTCGGCTACATTCAGCCTCGCGATTGTGCCATCATCCGATATAACAGGAACGGAAATCGCTAAAATCCCTTTTGAAAGTGGCTTCCATTCTTCAGAATTCCGAGGTGGAATAGAACCGACAATGCGCCTTATCTCTTCATCATCATGGATTGCGCTGTGTTCTTTCCACCATTCATGCAGTACAGAGCATTGCTGAATGACCGAGATTTTGGAAAATTTCTCTGACTTTTTGATCAGTTCTATGTCTAACTGCGCGTCTTGTCTTTTTTTCCATTCAGGGTTCTCCCGCAGAAATTGATCAATCGATACTTTATTCGCAGTACCGAGGTCTTCGCTCGTTGGGGCAAAAAAGACAGCAACAGGGGACTCAGCTTTAGCCCCGAATTCCTTCACATACGACAGGGCAACTTCACAAGATTGTGAAGGCACGTGAAACGACTTTGGGTCAGATTGGCACGAAACGCACAGGGCCGTGGCCAATATACAAATGCTTCGCCGTCCCTTTGTCATGCGCAATTCCATCAATCTGACATTAATATGCAACGTCCGCTCCCCTTTACAAAGCCGCCTATGCTTCATGTTTGTCGCTGAGGGCGGCTATCCGAATCTCAGGCGGGAAAAGAGGCCCTTCCGGAAACGACAACAAAGCTGCCGCTCTCATCAAGGTCTTTCCGCCGACTTGGGCGCAGCCTCAGGATCGTAGGGCTGAGGATTTCTGCCAACGTCACCGATGAGCCACCAATGACCTTCCCCCTCGGCGCACTGGCCATGTTGGCAATCAAGAGTTTGAGACATCATTTTCCGAATCTCTGAGACCGCTTTGCAGTCCGTAGCCGGATCGAATTTCGCCTGTACAATGACGGTAGGTTCAAGGTTCCTTGCCAGCTTCATATTGGCCTGAAGCTCACTCCTTGAGACACCAGTACCATTGAACTTTGATGCACCATCGGCTGAGACCGAGATTGCAATCACTTCATTCCAGATACTGCGCCCTTGACGGGGGGTAATCCAACCTGCCGGGCGAGCGCCGCATCCTTGACTGTAGGTCTTGGTTTTCGCTTCACTCCCGCTCGCGCATAGCATCAAGCACAATAAAAAGGCGTTGATCCGTCTCATGGTGTTCTGATGGCACCATTTCGCCACCCTCGCCAGTGTCCGCTCTCCCTAACATTTCTGCCAGAGATTGTCGTTCTCGACGGCTCTGAAAGCAGCCGTCTCCTATCGACCAAAGCCCGATGAACCGACGACGGCTTTTGACGGGGCCAATCGGACCCGCGAACGACGGCAATGTCAGCGGAAGGCATCAGATAGGCGCGTGGCCGACAGCTGCGCGCCCTCCAGATGTCGGTGCCCCAGCCGCCCCTTCAAAAGCGCAACGACGCGCTGGCATTGACCGTCATCGGATTGCCTGTGGCGACAAGGCTTGATCCTGTCGCGGCCCAATAGCGCTTGTTGGTGACGTTCGCGGCATAGATCCGCAGCACGGCCTTCCGGCCCGCCAGCGTGGTGGCATAGCTGCCGCCCAGATCGAAGGTGGAATAGCCCGCGACAAAGGCCTGATTGAGCGCATTCACCGCGCGCGGCCCCACGCGGAAGATGCCGCCGGTAACGCTCAGCCCCTTCACCATCGGCAACTTGTATTCCACAAAGGCCGAGCCTGAAAACTTCGCGCTGTTCTCGATCTGCTTGCCCACCACGGTGGGATCGCCGGAGCGTTGCTTGGCGTCGAGAAACACCCCGCTCATCGAGAGGGAGAGGTTGCGGGTGATCTCGCCCGTACCGCTGAACTCGAAGCCCTGATAGCGCGCGCGGCCATCCTGCACGAAATATTGCGCGGCGTTGATGTAGGTCGAGGCGCGGTCCACGCTGAACCACGCGCCGGTCAGCAGCAAGCCGCGCAGGGGCTCCACCTTCACGCCCAGCTCGCGCTGCTTGCTCAGCGATGCGGGCAGCTGCTCCCCGGCATTCTTGGCGATCTGGATCGCGATGCCGCCGCTTTCCAGCCCTTCGATGTAATTGCCATAGACGCTTGCCCAGCGCGCGGGCTTCACCATCAGGCCATAGGACCATGTGCCGGGGCTGGTCTTGTAATAGCTGGTGAGGCTCTGGTCGCTGTATTCGGTCTTGCGATAGCCCACCGTGGCCTGCAGCCATTGGTGGAAGCTGAGCCTGTCGAACACATAAAGCCCCGCATCCCGGATATGATCGCGTGAGGCCACCACATGGGCGGCCAGCGCCTGCTCGGGAATCTCGACCGGCGCATAGAGGTTTTGCGCAAAGCTGCTGCGTGAGGCCGTGGGCGTGACCACATCGCGCGTGTTGAGCGAGGCGCCCAGCTGAAGCTGATGCTCGATGGGGCCGGTCGCGAACACGCCGGTCACATCGCCGCGATAGATGATGTTGCGGTAATTGCTGTTGTTGGTGGTGGCGACGGTCAGCGTGCCGTTCCCCGTGGCCAGATCATAGCCGCTGAAGGAGGAATAGCGCCGGTTGCGCTGCATATAGGATTGCCCGACCGCAAAGGAGGCGCTCCATGCGGAGGAGATCGCATATTGGGCGCGACCCAGCAGATTGGTCTCCCAGCCGTCGCCCTGCATCCATTCGCCGCCCAGATTTTTCGAGGCGCGGGGCACGGGCATCACCGTGATCTTGCCATTGACGGCGGCGGGCAGCACATATTCGGTGGGCTCGGTGATCGTCTTGTAGATATAGCCTGCATCGAGCTGGATCGTCAGCCGCTCGACAGGCTTCCAGTCGAAGGCGCCCGAGACGAAGGCGCGGTGCCCGGCGGTGCGCTTGATGCCGGTCTCCAGCGAGGCCGCCCCGGCATTGATGCGCAGCCCGGCCTTGCCCAGCGGGCGGCTGATGTCGATGTCGCCGCCCAGCGTGCCATGGCTGTCGCTGAACAGCTCCACCCCGGCCAGCGGTTTGGCCTCGGGCCGCTTGCTCACCAGATTGACGATGCCCGAGGGGCTGGCGAAGCCGTAATAGAGCCCCGCCGCGCCTTTCAGCACCTCGACCCGGTCCTTGTCCTCGATGGGAATGTCGAGAAAGGTGATGATCGGCAGCACGCCGTTCAGGCGGAAGTTGGTGGTGTTGTCCACCGGAATGCCGCGGATCGACAGGTTGCTGTAGATGGTGGTGTTGATCTGCGCCTGCGTGACGCCCGCCGTGTTGCGCACCGCCCCGAAGATCGAGCGCGCCTGTTGCGCATCGAGCAGGGTGCGGGGCACGACGGTGACGGTCAGCGGCGTGTCGATCTGGCGCGCATCGTGAAAGGTGCCGGCCTGCATATAGTCGGCGCCGAAGCTGTCGCGGCGGTCGGCGGTGACGACGATCTCTTCCAGCCGGGGTTGTTCATGGGCGGGGGAGGGGGCTGTAACCGCCGCGCCCGCAAGGATCACGAAGCCGCCCGAGCCGTCGCTTTGATGGCGCAGCTCGGTGCCGCTCAGCAGCTGATCGAGCGCCTGCGCGGGGGCAAAGGCGCCATGCAGGCCTTTCGTGCGCTTGCCGCTGACCAGCGCGGGATCATAGGACAAGGGCACATGCGCCGCGCGCCCGAACCGGTTGAGCGCGGCCCCCAAAGGCCCGGCGGCAATATCATAGGTCTGGCTGGCATTGGCCGTCTGGGCCAGCGCCGGGGCGGCGATGACGGGGCCCACCGCCCCCAGCAAGGATGCCACGCCCGCGACCACATAGGTTCTACGCAAGATTTCGAACTCCCCTTCACAATGCTCTCATCGATGGGACGGATGAGATGCGCGGCGGGACAGTGCGGTCGGAAAATTTATTGGCTCTGTGCTGGCCGACGCCGAATGCGGATGGCCTGCGGATCGGAACGATCGACAAGGATCGGCTGGCTGAGGACCAGATTGCCCAGCGCCCGGTCGGTATCGCGCAGCGGGAAGATGCCCGAGACCCTGAGCCCCGCCAGATCGGCCCGATCAAAGCGCAGCGGGCTGGTGCGCCAGCGATTGAAGTCGCCCAGCACATCGGCCAGCGGTCGATCCTCGACGGGGAGCCAGCCCTCGCTCCACGCCGCCGCATCGCCGGGCGCGACATCGCCCAGACGCGTGGCCCGGCCATTGGCAAGCCTCACACTTTGGCCGGGGGCGAGGATCAGGCAGGCGCTGGGCTCGGCCCCTGTTGGGCAGGCGCGCACATGCGAGCGGATCACCGTCACCTGCGTGCCCTCGGCGCTTTTGCTGACGGTGAATTGCGTGCCCATCGCCTCGGCGGTGCCGTCGCTGGTCACCACCACGAAGGGGGCGTGGCGCTGTTCGGTCACCACCGCGAGGACTTCGCCCTGCAGCAGGCGGATGCGGCGTTGATCGTGCCGCTCGTCCACATCCACCGCGCTGTCGGTCGAGAGGGTGATGCGGCTGTTGTCGGCCAGAGGCACGCTGCGCGTCACGCCGACCGGCGTGCGGTGATCGGCCAGCCATAGCTCGTGGGGCAGGGCATGCCATGCCAGCAGGCCGGTGCCCGCCAGAAGGCACAGGCCAAGCAGCGTGCCGCCAAGCTGCCGTTTGGGGCGCAGGAACATCTGCCGCAGCGTCTCGCGCGCGACGGGCTTGTGGCTGTCGAGGCGGGCGGCAAAGCCGCTCATGCGCCGGATCGCCAGAGCATGGGCCGGATGGGCATCATGCCAAACCTGATAGTCGGTCTGGTCTGCCGGGCTTGCCTCGCCGGACTCCAGATGGGCAAGCCATTGCGCGGCCTGCTCGACCATCTGCGGTGTGGGTTCGGGGTTGGGCATGTCAGGGCCGGATGCCGGGCGGTCCATAGGCTGCCGCATAGCAGCAGGCATAGGCCTTTGCGATATACTGCTTCACCATGCTCTTGGAGACACCCAATTCGGCGGCGATAGCGGCATGGCCCCAGCCGTCGAGCCGGGCCAGCAGATAGGCCCGCCGGGCTCGCGCTGGCAGCGTATCGAGCGCCGCGGTGATGGTGAGCAGTTCGTCGACCGCCTCGGCGATCCGGTCCGGGCCCGGTTCGGCCATGTCCTGCATGATGGTGGCATGGGCCTGAAGGAAGGCGACCTCCACCCGCGCCCGGCGGGCATCGTCGATGATCAGCCGCCGCGCGATGGTCGCCAGATAGAAGCGTCCATCGCGGATCGGCGCCAATCTGCTGCTTTCGAGCAGGCGGCAGAAGGTATCCTGAGTCAGATCTGCTGCGCGCTGCGAGCACTGCGTCCGGCGCAGCAGCCAGCCGCGCAGCCACTCACTGTATGATGCGTAAAGCGTGGCGACATCGCTGGTCGCAGCGGTGGGCACGGATATCCTCTCACTTCTGGGGGAACGAGGTTTTGGTCGCCATAACGGAGATGCGATTAACTCGCAATAGCGTCATCAATTCTATCTGAAGCCGCGAGGGCGATCTAGCTGATATGATAGTCCGAATGCCGTGCTTGCTGGCTGTGTTCGGCGGGTGAACCAGAAATTCAATGCAGAGGCGTGTCGAGCGAAAGCTGCACTATCGGTTTTAGCCCAAATCGGTCAATCGGCAGGCGGCCGTGAGGCAAAAGAAAGGCCGGCTAGGAAGCCGGCCTTTAGAAGTTGTGGAGAGGATGCCCGAAAGGCGCGCCACCATTCTTCCAATGGCGAAAGCATTGCAAGAAAAAAATAACATGGATGATGAACTGTTTGGGTCTTTCCCGTTAACGCTCCACCAAGCTGGCCTCGCAGCGCATGAGCGACCATTCTTCAGTGATTATCCGATTGCTGCAGTCATCGGAGACACGTTTGGAAGGGAGAAGAATTCTTTGCTGTTTAGGAAAAAAAGAAGGAAAAACAGATATATAGAGATGTATATGCCCATGCTCCCAAAATTCCTTTTGACTTGATGTCTACAAAAGGTAGACATCAGCCATGCCCGCAGTGCACCGCCTCTGCGGGGCTGAAATTGCGCCCTTCAGAGAAATTCCCCCCATTCTTTGAAAGAGAATTTCGATGAAGAGGAGTTTGTAGAAAATATCGGGATTGTAAAATCATGGGTCTTTCAAGAAGAAATGCGCTGATCGGCGCAGGGTCTGTTGTGGGCGCGGGTGTCGTTGGCACCGCTGGCGCCAATGCGATCTTGTCGGATGGTCTGCCGAAATACCCCGAAAACGTGTTGCCGATCGACGCGCTCCCTCAGGACGACCCGACGCCGGGCTGGTTCCACACGAGCCAGAAGCGCACCCCCAAACCGCCGCTTCAGGGCAATGCCTCGGCCCGTTTCGCGGTGATCGGTGGTGGTTTCACCGGTCTGGCTGCTGCCCGTCAGCTGGCGCAAAACTTCCCCAATGACACGGTGATCCTGATCGAGGGTCAGCAGGTCGGCTTCGGCACCTCAGGCCGCAATGCGGGCTTCCTGATCGATGTACCGCATGACATCAGCTCGCCCGACTACATCGGCGATCCGAAGATCGCCAAGCAGATCCTCGAGCTGAACCAGACCGGCCAGAAGATCCTCTTCGATCTCGTCCAGCAGCACAACATCGTCGACGCGCAGCTGCGCCATGTCGGCAAGTATCAGGCCGCCGTCGAGGATGAGGGTGTGCGCGTACTGGAAGCCTATCGTGGCGGCCTCGAAAAGCTGGGCCAGCCTGCCGAGCTGATCGACGGCAAGGATCTGCCCGGCATCGTGGGCAGCCATTTCTACAAGAAGGCGCTCCACACGCCGGGAACGATGCTGGTTCAGCCCTCGGGTCTGGTCAAGGGTCTGGCCGACAGCCTGCCCGCCAATGTCCAGCTGTTCGAGGACATGCCGATCACCGCCATCGAATATGGCGCCAAGACCGTGCTGCATCACGCTTCGGGCACCGTTACGGCGGACACGCTGGTACTGGCCAACAACCATTTCGGCACGCATTTCGGCTTCATGCATCAGCGCATCCTGCCGATGTTCACCTATGGCAGCCTTACCCGGCCCCTGACCGCCGAGGAGCAGGCACGCATCGGCGGCAAGGATTTCTGGGGCATCATCCCGGCTGATCCCTTCGGCACCACCAGCCGCCGCACGCATGATAACCGCATCCTGATCCGCAACAGCTTCACCTTCAACGCCGATGGCCGCTTCAAGGAAGGCGCCACCGAGCGCTTCCGCAAGGCGCACCGTCTGTCCTTCGAGCGCCGCTTCCCCGACATCAAGGACGTGCCCTTCGAATACACCTGGGGCGGCGGTCTGGGCATGACCCGCAACGGCAACAGCTTCTTCGGCGAACTGCGCCCCAACGTCTATGGCGCGCTGGGCTGCAACGGTCTGGGTACGGTGCGCGGCACCGCCATGGGTACGCTGCTGGCTGATCTGATCGCTGGCAAGCGCCATCCGTTGAGCGATTTCCTGCTCTCGGTGGAGAAGCCCAACATGAACCCGCCCGAGCCCTTCCTGTCGATCGGTGTAAACTTCACCCTGCGTCGCGGTATGGCCAATGCCGGGATGGAGGCCTGAGGACCAAAGCTGGACCCCGTCTATTCTGACCGGGTTCGGGCATTGCGAATCGCGGGCCACAGGTACGGTGGTGGCCTGACAGCCCGCGATTGCCTGGCGGGCACCGGGGGCGGTGCCTTGCCGGGTGTCAGGGCGGATGCCGGGCTTTCAAGCGCGGCATCCGCCCTGTCCGTGGAGATGACCGTCGCGGCCTCATCTTCGCCCCGCCATCAGGGAGCCGGCGCGCGCGATCAGAAATCGGCCGAGATCGACAGCCACAGGGTGCGTGGCGCCCCCACGATCAGATAACCGCTGGGATTGCTTTCCCAATAACGGTGGTTGAAGGCATTGGTCAGATTGGCCTGCAGGGTCAGCGGTATGTTTGCGGCCTTTAGTTCGTAGCGCGTGGTGAAATCGAAACGGGTCCACGCAGGCACACGATAGGCATTGGCAGCGTCCAGCCAGCTCTTGCCGGTGTGGATGACCCTGCCGCCCACCGTCAGCCCATGCACGAAAGCGGGATCCCATTCCGCCGCCATATTAGCCTGCACGTCGGGTACGCCCAACGCATTATGGCCGTCGTTGATGCCGCCTTGCGTGCGGGTCAACTTGCCCTGCTGGAAGGTGGCGCCTCCCAGCAGGCGCAATCCCCGCGTGATGGTGCCGAAGGCTTGCAGTTCGATGCCCCGGTTGCGCTGCTCGCCATTGAGCGCATAGATCTTGGTCACCGGATCGGTGATGCCATTGGGCACCTTGATCTGGAAGGCGGCCAGTGTGGCCCCGAAGACCCCCAGATCGAGCTTGGCGCCGACCTCAAGCTGCTTCGACTTGTATGGCGCGAAGACATCGCCGCTGTTGATCGCCCCGGTGGGCACCGAAGGCCCGGGGGTCAGCGCCTGAATGTAATTGCCATAGAAGGAAAGGGCCTTGCTTGGCCTCACCAGCAGGCCGACCATCGGCGTGGTGGCGTCGCTCTCGTAATGGCGGGTGACTGCGCCGGTCGCACTGGAATAGCTGTTGGTGGTCACGCCCTGAAGCCGCACACCCGCCGTCAGCTGCACCAGATTCTGCGCGACGCTCAGCGTGTCGGCAAGAGCCACGCTGCGCAGGGCCAGATCACTGGCCGGGCGCATGCTGTAGGCCGAGAGCGGCGCCAGCGTCTCGGGCAAGCGGACAGGATTGTAGATGTTGGTGGTGTAGGTGGCATAGGTGACCTGTCCCAGCTGATAGGCCTGATACAACCGGCTAGCGCTGATGGACAGCTTATGATCCACCGGGCCGGTGGCCAGCTGGGCGCGCAGCCCCACCTCCTGCGTGTTGGTGCGATAATGGCCGGTCTGGATGTTGGTGTCCGCCGTGGCGTCGCCATTGGCGTTGAAAATGGTGGGTCCATTGGCCTCGCGCTTGGCGAAGTTGAAACCATTGGCCCCCGCCGTCGCATAAAGCGTGACTTTGCTGGCCAGATCGTATTCAGCGCGGCCCAGACCGGTCAGGCTTTTGCTGTCGCCGTAATCGAAGGACTGGCTCATGTTGATGCGCGGGTCGGGTACGGAGGGCATCACCGTTCCAGCGGCGATCGTCGGGCCGCGTTCAGGGGCGCGCAGCCAGTCGGCCTGATAGATCAGGTCAAGCGAAAGGCGCAGATTATCGCGGCGATAGTCGAGATTGACCGATCCGGCGCTGCTGTGGCCCGTCTGGCCATCATAAGGCGTCTGGCCCCCCCGGATCGCGCCATTGATGCGGATGCCGAAGGCCTGATCCGCGCCGAAGCGGCGGCCCATATCGACATGGCCACCGAAATGGGCGTCGGATTCATATTCGGCGGTCACGCGGCTCAGCGGTGTGTCCCCGGCCTGCTTGCTCACCACATTGACCCCGCCGCCGATGCTGCCGCCCGGCGCCATGCCGTTGAGCAGCGCCCCGGGGCCCTTGAGCAGTTCTACCCGTTCGACTGCATCGGGTCCGACGCGCCAGTTGGGCAGCAGGCCGTACACGCCATTGAGAGCGATGTCGCTGTTGGGCACGCGCAGACCCCGGATGGTCAGCGCGTCATAGCGGTTGCTGCTGCCGATCGAGGCGCGCACCGACGGATCATTGACGAAGAGGACTTCGGCCACGCTGGAGGCCTGCTGATCGCGGATGGTTTTCTCGCTGTAGCTCACCATGCTGAGCGGCGTGTCCATGTAATCGTGATTGCCCAGCAGGCCTGCGCGGCCGCCGCGCGCGACTTTGCCGCCGGCATAGGGGGAGGGCAGGGGGGTACCTGTAGGCGTGTTCAGCGCGGTGGCCTCGACCTGCACTGTGCCCAGCTGGACCGCGTGATCGTCGCTGGGGGGCGCCGCTTCGATCCGCACGGTGTTGGCGCCGATGAAGCGGAAGGTGAGGCCGGTTGCGGTCAGCATGGTGCTCAGCCCCTCGGCTAAACCAAATGTGCCGCGTAGCGCCGAATTGCGGCGCCCCGCGACCAGCGCATCTGAGGCGGTGACCTGAATCCCGGCCTGCTGGCCAAAAAGCGCGATGGCATCGGCGAGTGATCCGGCGGGAATGTCGAAGCTCTTGCGGGCGGTGGCTTCTTGCGCCTGAGCGGCGAGCGGCGCAATGATGGTGCTGCAGCCTGCGAGCAGCAGCATCGCCTTCAACGCGTGGCCGCCTGTGAAATTCCCCCGATTCATGTCGATCTCCAATATCCTGCGAGAGGTTTGGTGATTGCGTCTGTGTCGCAATAGCACCTTCCCCATCAAGGACGCGGGAGGCTCCGGGCTTTCCAAAAATTTTTGTGTCACGCCGAGAAAAAAGATCAGGCTTTTGAAAAAGCCTATTTCCCGACGATCAGCACCCACGGAGTAACTCTGGTGACCCACCCGCCATCCGGGTTGACCAAAGCCGTCAGCGCGGCGTGAGGATCGGAGAGGCGATAGATGCCCGACACGCGCTGCTGGCCAAGCGCCTTGCTGGTCAGCACAATCCGGCCGGCGTACCACGGGCGGATCTCCTCGATGACCTCGCTGATGGTGCGCCCTCTGGCCACCACCATCCCCTGGCGCCAGGCGCCGATCAGCTGCGGATTGACCAGTCCCGCTTCGGCGCGGTGATCGCTGCCCATGTGGAGCCATTGCCCGGCCCCAAGATCATGCGGCGCGGTTGAAACATGCGCCTGATCGGTGACGCGTACCGCGCCATGCTGCACATCCACCGCCGTGACGGCGCCTAACATCCGCACATCGAAGGCCGTGCCCAGATCGGTGGCGGTGACATCGCCGGCCACGACCTGAAACGGCCGGGCTGCATCGTGCTTCACCTCGAACCATGCCTGACCCGAGAGCAGGCGCAGCTTGCGCTGCTGCCCTATCAGGTCCACCGCGATGGCGCTGTCAGGGCCGAGCGTGACGCGGCTGCCATCGGCCAGCGCGAGGCCGGTGGTTTGCCCCGAGCCGGTGCGATAATCCGCGCTGAGCCACAGATGAAGCGCCGGGAACAGGGCCAGCACCACAGCAGCGGCGGTCGCCGTGGCCGCCATGGCCCAGCCCTGACGCCACAGCCGGCGCCATGGCGGCAGGCGGTTATGGCCTTGCCGCTGCAGGGGCGACGGAGGCAGGTCTGGTATCGGCGGCGGGGGCGCGATGGCGGCGAAAGTGTCCTGCACCTGCCGAAAGGCCTCGTCATGCCGTGGATCAACCGAGCGCCATTGTTCGAACGCCGCCGAAAGTGCGGGATCCTCAGGCTCTTCGCGCAGTTGAACGAGCCAGGAGGCGGCGTCCCTCAAAAGCTGGAGATTCCCGCTCATCTGGCTTCTCTCGCGCGTTGCCCGCCCGCATCAGTGCGGACCCTTCCGTTGCAGGGACGCTGGCCCCGGCGGTTTTTCCAAATTTTGCGCATCTGTTTAATCCGCCTTGGCGCGATGGGCGGTGCAGATTGCCAGCCCGTCCACGATCAACAACTGGGCCAGCGATGTGGATATGCCAAGCCTTTCGCCCACTTCCCGCAATTTGAGCCCTTCGAAGCGATAGAGTTCGATGGCCCGGCGCTGGCGTTCGGGCAGGGAGGCCAGCGCCTCCAGCACGGACTCCAGTTCCGAACGGGCGATGGCGGCGGTTTCGGCGGAGGGGTTGTCGTCCGCCACCGTCAGTTCCGCCGTCTCGATCTCGCCATGCAGTGAATCCTCGCGCTTGTGGCGGCGCAGGCTGTCGATGGCGAGATTGCGAACGATGACATAAATCAGCGTCTTGGGCTTGCCGACGGCCTGCGTCTTGGCGACCTGCGCCAGACGCATCCAGGCATCCTGCACGATGTCTTCGGCGCGCGCGGCATCATGCACGATGCTGTTGGCCAGACGGACCAGCGCGCCGCGATGGGCTATGAACATGGCGATCGTATCCTGATCCTCAGGCACGATGGATAGCCCTTCCTCTTGCGTGACGCTGCGATCGTTCCGGAGGGATTTATTGCGAATCGATCTCAGTCGCGCCTAACTTTCACCGCCCGATCTGGCAAGATCGGATGAGGTCGGATTTCCTTCGCCGATCTGGCGGCGGAGCATCCGAAGCTGTCCAAAATAATCTATACAGAGAAAAGGATCTTCATTGAGCTCACGTGCAGGAAACTCTATCCCAAAGGGACCATACGGTGTTAAGTCGAACAAATGCCTGCCGATTTTGAGGCTTTGAAAACCAGATGGTAAAGGTAGTCATGTCTTCCAATGACAAGGCGCCCGCATCGAGCCGAACGATCCACTCGGCAGCCTTGCTATCTAACGAGTTGAAGGGCTTGTCCGAGAGCGCAACTGCGCCATCTTCATCCTTCTGAATGATGTCGTGCCCTCTAGAAATTTGGATGCGCTGTCGCTGACCGCGACGGCTCATATTCTTGCTCGTCATCCCTTCACCTGCCGGAACAGCCAGTCTCGCGCGGCCTTGATGTAGAAGAATTTGCGCGCCGAACCCATATGATCCACGCCCTGAAAGGTCAGGAAGGTGATGTTCCCGCCCTTGCCCAGATAGCCATCGACCTGCGCCGTCAGTGCCTGCTGCCGCTCGACCGGGAAGATCAGCGCGGGATCGAGCTTTTCAGCCGGGCGCGTCACCTTTGCGCCATGCTGCTGCCAGACGGGCACGCATTTTTCGTTCCACGGGGTGGCCTTGCCGTCCTCGGTGCCGGTGATGATCAGCAGCTTCTGATCGGCCAGCGTGGCGACATCCTCGGGCCGCTGCTGCCCGGCGATGATCAGGCCTGCGGCAAAGGTTCCGGCATGCTTCGCCATCAGCCACAGCGAGGTCATCGCCCCCATCGACCAGCCGGTGCAATAGACCCGGCCGGGATCGATCTTCAGCACCTTGTTCGCGCGATCCGGCAGGTTGGGATTGCCATAGTTCCATGTGTTGGAGAGCAGCTTTTCGACCAGCCGGTAGGTGTTCTCGACGTCGGCGGTATGCTCCCAATAGTCGTTCATCGTGGTGCGTTCATAGCGCGGGGTGATGATGACGCATTCATGGCGCTCCTGCTCCTCGGGCAGGCTCCAGATGCTGGCGATGCATTGCTCGGTCAGCGTCTGGGCGCAGGTGCCGTCATAGCTGGTGCCCGAATGGGTGATGGCCAGCACCAGCGGATAGGCCTTGTTTTCGCCGCCGGGCTTGACGAAGCTTTTGGGCAGATAGATGCTGTATTCCAGCCAGGCCGAGCGCGTATCGTCCCACCACCAGTGGTTCTGCTCCCAGGCATCGACGCCGCGGATGACCACGCTGTTGCCGCGCCGCCCGACATTGCTCCACACCTTGTCGCTGGCGGCATAGGTGGCTCCGCTGGCGGTTTTCACTGCCTTGTTCTGCGAGAGGGCAACCTTGTCGCTGTCGGTGGTGGGCAGGCTGAGATCGGCCTCATGCGCGAATTCGAGGATGACATGGCGCCCGGCCACGCTTTTGCGGTCGGCGCGCAGGGCGGGCTCGGCGCTGGTGTAGATCGCCGCGATGGCGCGGGGCTGGGGCGCTTCGCTGGTGGCGTTCTTGTCGGGCGCCTGAGGCATGCCGGGGAAATAGCCCCTGGCGGCGGGCACGACCCCGGCGGCGAAGCTCTCCGGCGTCAGGCTGGCCGGATCGATGGCGGCATCATAGCTGACCGCGATGCCATAGACCTTCTCGCCGCCGCCGGTCACCTCGCAAAGCGCGGAGATACCCTGAAGGCCCGGGGCCATGGGTTTTTGCGCGCCCGGACCATTGCCGTCAGCTCCCGGACCGCCGGGCGCGCCGGAGGCCACATTGAAGCCGCCCGGTTGCGCCTGTGCGGAAACACTGCCCAAGCCCGATGCAGAAGCGATGGCGGTTAAAGCTGTGCTCGTTGCGACGAACTGCCGTCTCGATACAGGGTTCATATGTCGGCACTCCAGTGACAATGGATGATAGGCTTTTAAGGGATCACTATGCGACATCGCGCCATCTGTGGACCATTTGGCACGCGCGTCGATATCTCCAACGTCGTTTCCGGTCCAGGCCTCCGCCATTTTCGTAAATCTGGTCCTGGGATCAAGGAGCAATCCCGCGCAGCACGCGGAGCCTTTGTCGCTTCGCGGCCATACGATCGATGCGCGCCTGCTCTACTGCCGGGTCCGTTTTCACATTGAATTTGCAGTTCAGGATTTTCAGGAGATTGGCAAATCTCTGACTGTTTTCCCCATTCAGGCATGAGATGGCGTCAATTATTTCATCGTGGGTAATGTCGAGATATTCCGAAACGGTTTCTGAGATCTGGTTTGACGACATGAGCTTGAGGGAATCTCTAAACGTTGACGCGTCACCATGATTGAGATTGAAAATAATGAAATTACGAACCTCGTCGAGACTCCCGACAAAATTTTCAAAATCCCAGTCGACAAAGCTGTTGTTGCGGGGGGCCAGGATCAAGCGATGTCGTCTGGATCGCGTCAGCTTGGTGAACACGAGAACCTCGGTGCGTTCATCCCTGGTGACCAGTTCGATCCGTTGAGACGGGCCCACAACCGATCTTGCATGACTCAGCGCTTGCGCAACCTCTTCCTGATCATCGCCGGCAATTCGAGCCAACCTGTTCAGGACAAAGATAGTGTTGTATTTGACCGTTCGCGACTGCAGCGTTGAAAGCCAGTCGAGGAACGGGAGGCTGCATTTGACCAGCACTGCCTATGCTCCAAGTCTTTCATGTGGGTGGTTTGGCGGGGTCACAGTCGTCTGGTCCTCAGTCGATTGCCGGAAAGATGAGCAAAGCGCGCAGGCCGCCCTGGGGTTCTGATTGCAGTATCAGTGAGCCGTTATGGCTCTGTGCAATGCTGCGCGCGATGGGGAGGCCGAGTCCGCTTCCGCCTTTCTCCTGAGCCCTGGACGGGTCGCGGCGGTAGAATGGGGTCATGACGGCTTCCAACTCTCCTGCCGGTATGCCCTGACCTTGATCGGACACGGAGAGTTCGATCAGGGTACCCCGCCGCGCGATCTCGACCTTCGCACTTTGGCCGTAGGTCACGGCGTTTTCGATGAGATTATAGAGCGCGCGGCGCAATTGCTCGGGGTGACCCTGTACCAGATGGCGCGGCGCATCGGACATGGAGACGGGCCTACCAAGCTGGATCTGATCCTCAACCACGGCCTCGGCCAAGGCTCCCAGATCGATTTTCTCCGGGGCGGAGCGGGATCTGCCGGTGCGAGCAAGCGTCAGAATATCATCCAGCGTGTCGGCGATCTGCTCGATCTTGCCGATGGCGGCTTCGCGGTCCTCGGGTGGTTGCATCTGTTCAAGACGCAGGCGCAGCGATGCCAGTGGCGTGCGCAGATCATGACCGATGGCGCCAAGCATGCGGTCCTTGTCATCGAGCAGAGCGATCACCCGGTTGCTCATGGCATTGAAGGCCTCCATGGCGCGGGCAATGTCATGCGGGCCACCGGGCACAAGCAGAGGTGGATTGCCCTGACCCTGGAAGGTTTCTGCGGCACGGGTGAGGGCGCGCAGCGAACGGGTGATGCGCGAGGCGATCAACAGGCTGGGCGCCAGCACCAGACCATAGAGAATGATGGTCGCGGCCAGCAGGCGCAGCGTCAGATAAGGATCGCGGCGAGGGGCAAAGATCCGCGCCGTGACCCATCGTCCATCCTGGCGTTCCAGCGCGAAACGCAGCACTTGCTCATCGGCATGTCGATCTGGGCCGCGCGTGTCGGGATCATGCGGATTGGACGTTTCGGGCCGCTTATCGCCTCTGGGCATGCCCTTATAGGGGATCTGGCTGGCGACGTGCAGTTCGCGCCAGCTTGCACCCGCCGCGCTCAAGGCGTCGGCGGTTTGGTGCAGAAGGTGCGGATCGTCGGGGATTGCGACATCGTTCTTGTCGGTGAGATCGAAATACGTGCCTCGATGTGATCGATCTTCGAGGAAGGCGTTCAGCGTGGCGCTGCGCGCGCGCTGGGCATCTGCAGCGGTTGCGGCGAAGCGGGCGATGGCGGGCGCCTCATTTCTGGCGAGGCTCAACTTCTGGCGTTCGTTCAGAATCAGGCCAAAATTCACCGCCTGTGCGATCAGGAGGGTGATGCCCAGGAGCAAGGCTAGCTGTATAGTGACATTGGGCTTTGTGGGCATTGTCATAGCACGCAGACGTCGCAGGCGAAGATATAACCGCTGCCCCATAACGTCCTGATCAGTTCGGGGCTCCCTTGGGGCCCTTCCAGCTTGCGGCGCAGGCGGCTGATCTTGTTGTCGATGCTGCGGTCGAACAGCACCGCGTCGGGGCCTTCGCTCAGCGTCAGCAACTGGTCCCGTGTCAGTACCTGATGAGGATGGGTGACGAGAGCATGCAGCAGATTATATTCGCTTTTGGGTAAGGGGGTGACTACCGCCTCGGCATCAACCAGTTCGCGCCGCCCGGTCCGCAACACCCAGCTTCCGAAGCCATAAGCGCTCGCTTCCCCGCCTCTGATGAGCTTGTTGTCCCCCGTGCGACGCAGGACCGCACGGATGCGGGCATGGAGTTCTGCCGGGGAAAAAGGTTTGGTGACATAATCGTCACCGCCGGCATTGAGGCCAAGGATGCGGTCGCTCTCCTCGGTTCTGGCCGTGACCAGAATGACGGGGATCGCGGAGGTGGAACGGATAAATTCGGCCAGGGAAATGCCGTCCTCACCCGGCAGCATCACATCGAGCAGCACCAGGCTGATGGCCTGTACGACAAGCAATTGCCGCGCCTGAGCGGCATCGGCGGCCTGGAAGACCCGGCATCCCGCATGGGTGAGGTAGGCTGCCAGCATCTCGCGAATGTCGCGATCATCGTCGACGATGAGAATATGCGGAGAGAGGCTCATCGCGCACGGTGTCTCACATGATCCGCAGGACAAGAGCGATGCTTTCCTAAGGAGGTTGGCAGCAATTGTCCCTGAAGGGCCACTACGGCAATCATTCCATGAGTCCGGTGTTGAGTTGATAACGCGACGCAAGGCCGACCTGGTCGCAGCTCTGGATAGAGGGCAATTGTCGTCAAAATTTACCCACAGTCGGGAAAATTTGTAAGCGATCGTATCAGATAGGACAGAGATTCGATCGCATCTTTCATTTATTCGATCAAAAAATTGATTGAGATTGGAGGCTCCGGCCATACCCTGGGGCCCTGTGGTGCCCCTCTATGCCGAAAATTCAGTGCATTGGAAGATATGTCGACGTTCATTGGGAAAAATCAATATTTGTAACAAAAGCGGATACATTTTCGATGAGTGTAGAATGTTATTTGTATCTACTTTGGATGCAATGTTGCTTCATAACAACAATCGAGATCAAATTTTTTACTGTATTGACCTATTGAGAGCCATTTGCAAAACGGCGCCGCGCTAAGATTGCAACTCACTCTCAATAGGGGATTCCATGCCAAGCAACCCTCAACGCAGCATCGCCAGCGGCGCCAGCTCTCTGGCCATCGGCTGCATCGGCCTGTTCAGCTCGGCGCTACCCGTGATGGCTCAAGGCACGGATTCGACCAGCCATGCCGCAGATCAAGGACAGAACCTTGGCGGAGTGACCGTGACCGACACGGCCGTTGATGAGGGCAGCTATCGCGTCGAGCGCCAGGCTTCGGCCAAGGCCACCGCGCCGCTGCTCGATACGCCGCGTTCGATCACGGTTGTCTCGCGTCAAGTCCTTGAGGATACCAATTCCACCACTCTGGCCGAAGCACTGCGCACCGTGCCGGGCATCACCATGGGCGCGGGCGAAGCCGGCACAGCTGCTCTGGGAGACCGCCCCTATATCCGCGGCGCAGACAGCTCGAACTCGATCTATATCGACGGCATTCACGACATCGCGACGCAAACCCGCGAAACCTTCGCGGTCGATTCGATCGAGGTGGTCAAGGGTTCTGACAGCGTCACCAATGGCTCGACCAATGCCGGCGGTTCGGTGAACATGATTTCCAAGACGCCCAAGGACAAGCGTTTCGTCCAGGTTGATGCCAATTACGGCAGCGCCGATTACAAGCGCTTCACGCTGGACGTAAACCAGCCGCTCAGCGAGTTCGTCGGGGTGCGGCTCAGCGCGATGTATCATGATCAGGGCATCGCCGGGCGCGATTACACCTGGCAGAAGCGCTGGGGCATCGCACCCTCGATCAAGTTTGGCCTGAACGGTCCGACCAGCCTGGAACTCGACTGGTATCACGTGCATACCAACGAGCTGCCGGATCAGGGCATTCCTTATCAATATGTCATCGCCAATCAGCCCTCGGCCAATTACCAGACCGCACCGGTAGGGACCGATCTGCGTTCGCGCGGCACCTTCTACGGCCTGACCGACCGCGATTTCCGCACCACCAACACCGACTCCGTCTCGGCCCGCTTCGAGCACACCACCGACGGTGGTTTGAAAATCCGCAACACCGCGCGCTACACCAACGCGACGCAGGAGTATGTCTGGACCCAGCCCGACGATTCCAAGGGCAATGTCGCCACTTATGGCACCGTCACCCGTCGTGCCAATTCGCGCTATTCGACGGTCAACGGCTACGTCGATCAGCTTGACTTCTCGGGCAAGTTTGCGACAGGCGCACTCAAGCACAGCTTCGCTCTGGCGGCCGAATACAACTGGCAGAAGGCGGGCTACGGGAGCTTCTACGCCAATTCCGCCTATACGGCCCTGCCGACCTCGATCGCCTGTCCCACGGCGACCTCGGGCACCAATTACAACTGCACCACCGTTGGCAATCCCAATCCCAACGATCCTTATGTCGGCACCATCGTCCGTGGGCCGGCCAATTCGATGACGCTGGCGACCTCCACGAACTGGGCGCTGTCGGCCTTCGACACCATCACGATCAACGACAAGTTCATCGTCAATCTGGGCGGTCGCTACGACTACTTCAACACCAATGCCAGCGCCGCGCTGGCGGCGCCTTTCACCGGAACCCGCACGTGGTACGGCAAGGCGGACAACATCTTCACCTATCAGGCGGGTCTGGCCTATAAACCGCGCCCCAACGGCAACATCTACCTTTCGACCTCAAGCGCCGCCATCGCGCCCGGCTCCTTCATCGCCCAGGGCGCCGAGGACAACAGCGTCAACGGCACCAACACGGTTACGGGTGCTGTCATCAGCGCAAATGACCTGAAGGTGCAGCGCACCACGTCCTATGAGCTGGGCACCAAGTGGAATCTGTTCCAGGACAATCTGACCTTGTCCTTCGACGTTTTCCAGACCCGCACCACCAATGCGCGCACCACCGATCCCACCACCGGCGGCGTGGTTTATGTCGGCACCAAGCGGGTGCGGGGCATTGAACTGGGCTTTTCCGGCAATGTGACGCCCAAGTGGAACATCTTCGGCGGCTACAGCTACATGCCCTCCAAGGTGACGAATGCGGGCACCACTGCCACAGTGGGCACCGATGCCACCGGCAAGGCCGCGACGGTCTATATGCCCGCCGCAACCCTGGGCAAGGCCTTCCCCAACACGCCCCAGAACAGCTTCACGCTCTTCACCAATTACAAGGTCACGCCCAAATTCACGCTGGGCGGCGGGGCGATCTTCATGGACACCGTCTATGGCGGCTTCTCCGACACGCGCCAATATGTGAACGGGGTCTTCTCGATCCTCAAGACCCGCGCGACCTATGTGCCCAGCTACTGGCGTTTCGATGCCAACGCCTCCTACAAGATCAACGACATGCTCAGCCTTCGGGTCAATGCGCTCAACCTGACCAACAAGCTGTACTATGATCAGGCCTATCCCACTCACTACGCGCATCAGGCCGCAGGCCGCACGGTCATCGGCACGGTGAGCTTCAAGTACTGATGATGACCGGGTCCTTGACCAATGATCAGGACGGGAGGGCTGACAGCCCTCCCGTCTGCACGCCTGCACAGGAGCGCAGCGCTCAGGAATGGGTGGAGCTGCTGTCCGGTCCGTTGGAACACGCTGCCAAAGCCCTGCAAGGCGCTGCTGAAGCAGGGCTGGGGCTGGCGCAGCTTTATTACGGCCAATGCCTTCTCGACGGCCGGGGCGTGGCGCGGGATGCGCGCGTCGCCCTGACATGGTTCCATCGGGCAGCGCAAGCGGGTCTGCCCATGGCGATGAACATGGTCGGGCGCTGCTTCGATCAGGGCTGGGGTGTTCGGGAAGACCCCGCTCAGGCTGCCCCATGGTTTCGTGCAGCAGCTGATCAGGGTCTCGATTGGGGGTTGTACAATCTGGCGGGTCTGTTGAGCACAGGGCGTGGCATCCCCGAAGATCGTGCCGAGGCGCTCGATCTCTTTCGCCGGGCGGCTGCCATGGGCCACACGAAATCCATCAACATGGTCGGCAGTTTCTACGAAGACGGCTGGGCCGTGCCTCGCAATTTGACGATCGCGGCCTATCACTACGCCCGCGCGGCGGAGGGCGGCGATTTTTGCGGCGCTTTCAATCACGCCCGCATGCTGATCGATGCTGGGCAGATGGCCGAAGCGCTGCCATGGCTGGAAAGCGCGCGCGCCGGGGGGCATGCGCGTTTTGGGGATCAGATGGCGGCATGGCTGGCCGCGCGCGAGGAAGAGCCTCTGCGCGCACTGGCGCTGCAATGGGGTGAACAGGGTCGGGCATGAGTACGGTTGTGAAGCAGAAGCCGGTGCTGACGCCTGCCGAAAGGGACAGGCTGGCGAAACGCAAGAAGGCCAAGCAGTTCTGGCTGAAGCAGCTGCACAGCTGGCACTGGATCAGCGCGGCGCTTTCCATGGTCGGCATGCTGGCTTTCGCGATCACCGGCATCACGCTCAACCATGCCGAGGCGATCCATACCGAGCCCAAGGTGGTCTCGCGCAGCGGTCAGCTGCCTGCCGCGATGATCAAGGAACTGGCCGCGCCCGCCAAGCCGAATGCGCCGCTGCCTGCCGATGTTGCCGCGCAGGTGAAGGCGCAGGTGGGCATCGATGTGGCGGGCCGCCCGGCGGAATGGGCCAGCGATATCGTGACGGTCAACATGCCGCGCCCGGGTGGCGACGGCTGGGTAACGGTCGATCCGGCGAGCGGCGCCATCGCATCGGAAGTGACGGATCGCGGCTGGCTCTCGCTGGTCAATGATCTGCACAAGGGCCGCAATTCCGGTGGCGCGTGGAGCTGGTTTATCGACCTGTTTGCCGCGGCCTGCGTGATCTTTACTCTCACCGGGCTGTTGCTGCTTCAGCTGCACAGCAAGCATCGGCCCAGCACCTGGCCGATCGTCGGGCTGGGGCTGCTGATTCCGATCCTGCTGATCCATTTCCTTGTCCCTTGAAGCGTCGCCGTGAGCCGCCTTGTCGTCAAGGCCTTCGATGTTACAAAAGCCCTTCGAGCCCCGTGATCTGCGATGTGTTTGATACTGATGTTGGTTTCGCGCTCACGCTAGGCGAAGAATTTGCCTGACGTGAGCACGTAATCGGCGGACCCGAACGGGCTACCAAGTTGGTCACGTTGTTGAAGTATCGGTTGTTTGTCTTGAGCGGGTGTCAACGTTGGCGAGGTGTCGCTGCAGACGGTGAGGATAGGGGGCTTGTTCGCTCCCGTGTGATGGTAAGGGCCGGGCGCGGAGGAGCATCACCTTTTCCGTCAAGATTCTTAGGGCAGCTAAGCTACCTGGGTAGCATCCGCTGAGCTGCATCGGCATTGCTGGTCGCGAGACACGGCAAGCGGGCGCATTGTCGTAAGATTACCCAAAAATTGGCAAAATTTAATAAACTCCTTTGAAGCCCGGAGTCCTGTCGTTTTCAGGGCTGGCATTGATTTCGCCAACCAGAAATGACTTATAAGTGAAATATAAAACCCATAGTCGCTCTCTCAACAACAGCTCAGGGAGCATCAGCGATTATGTTGAGTCATCTTTCGTGTGGGGTTTGCCCCGCACATATCGCTCTGCGCGCGTCGTTCATCGGGGCCAACCTTGTCCCGCTGATGCTTTTGGCCCCGACAGTGGCTTGGGCACAGACGGTTCCGCAGGAAACCATCGTGGTCAACGGGCATAATGATGCCGACAGTGTCACCCCTGGCACGACTCCACTGACCGCCGTGCAGCCGACATCGGTGATCTCCGCTGATTTCATCGCCAGAAATCTGCCCGCTTCGGGCAATTATGACGAGGCGATCAAGTTCAGCCCGTCGGTGTTCGATACGGCGCCCAACGGGCCGGGTTTGGCAGAAAGCCAGAACATCTCGATCCGCGGTTTCCAGGACGGCCAGTTCAACGTGACTTTCGATGGCATTCCCTGGGGGGATTCCAACGATTTCACGCATCACACCACCAGCTATTTCATGGCCCATGATCTGGGCCAGATCACCGTCGATCGCGGCCCGGGCACGGCGGCCACGATTGGCAACGCCACTTTCGGCGGTACGGTCTACACCCTTTCCAAGGCGCCGGAAGACGCGTTCAGCGTCAGCCCCTATGCCTCCTATGGCAGTTTCAACACCTTCGACGCGGGCATCGAACTCAACACCGGCAAGCTCAACAGTTCGGGCACGCGCGTCTTCGTCGATGCCGAGACGCTCCGCTCGGATGGTTATCTCACCTTTGAACATCAGCGCCGCCAGAACATCTATGGCAAGCTGGTTCAGCCCATCGGCGCCGATTTCACCTTCACCGTCGTCGGCATGTACGATCATGTCCACCAGAACATCTCGCTCGGCACGACACAGGCGGAAATGGCGCAATATGGCCGTAACTACGGACTTTCGAACAATCCGCTGATTCAGAATTATTATGGATACAATGCCGATTTCATCAACACCAACTTCGAATATGGCGATCTGGCGGGAAGCTGGGGCGATGGCTGGTCGGTCGACAGCAAGATCTATTCCTATGCCTATATCCATACCGGCCTCAACGGCGAGGACCCCAACGGCGAATATCCCAATCAGGTGATGACGAGCCCGGGAGGCGCGCTGAGCGCAGGCGTGCCGGGGCAGTTGCTGACCAATGACTATCGCTCGATCGGCACGATCACGCGCCTGACCAAAACGATGCCGTTTGGCGATATCCAGACCGGCCTGTGGTACGATCACCAGACCAACTATCGCCACCTGACCGAGGTGGTGATGTCGAACAATCTGATCACCAATTATGACGACGCCGACACCGGCGCGATTAATGGTGTGGACCGCGATCTGCACCAGACAATGCAGACCTTGCAGCCCTATCTGCAGGTCAGCGTGAAGCCGGTGGCCGGGCTGACGCTCACGCCGGGCGTGCGCTATTCCTGGTTCCAGCGCGACGTGAACGCCATCGTCAACGTCAAATATCCCGCTGCCGCCAATTACAGCAACACCTTCCATTCCTGGCTGCCGAGCCTGGAAGGGCGCTATGAGATCAACCCTCATTGGTCGGCCTATGCTCAGGTTGCCAAGGGTTTCCTGGCGCCTAATGAGAACTATTTCAACTATGCCAACCCGTCATCGACCTCCTATCAGCCCGAGACGACATGGAATTACCAGATCGGCACCACGTGGAAGAAGGGCGGCCTTTCGCTGGCGGTCGATGCCTACCTAATCGATTTCTCGAACCTCATCGCCTCGATCGGCAGTGTCGGCGGGCTGCCGCTCTACGGCAATCTGGGCGGAGTGCATTATCGTGGTCTCGAAGGCGAGGCGACGGTGCCTCTGGGCAAAGGCTTTAGCGTCTATGCCAATGGCTCGGTGAATTCCGCGCTGAGCACTGCGACCAATTCCTGGGTGCCCAATGCTCCCAAGGGGACGGCGGCTGGTGGCCTGATCTACAGCCACAATGCGCTCTATGCTTCGTTTCTGGCGAAATGGATCGGCCCGCGTTACGGCGATACGGGCGATACGCAGCATCTGGGCGCCTACGCCACCGCCGATATCTCGTTTGGCGTCGATCTCGACCGGATCGTCCGCAATGCCTATGGTGCCAAGCTGAAGCTGAACATCCAGAACGTCACCAAAAATACCAAGATTATCAACCTCGCCGGTTATACGGTTGGAGCCGGTACGCCGCTTTATTGGGCTAACGCCGGGCGCAGTGTGTTTGCCACGATCGAATTCAAGATAAAGTGACCTCCTGGACCACGCCAATAGGCTGACTTGTTGCCCTGCCTTGCGATGTTTGACTTTCATATCTCGAAGTCATTGCCGCGAGATGTAACGCTCGAGCCAGCTTCGTGAAGAAAGCGTTTAACCGATCCGAGACACCCTGCTTGCAGCCTATTTTAAAAATCTTTACATAATTGTTAGATTTTATTTCTGCACAGCGGGTTATCTACATCAATTAAATTTCATCGGAACTGCGATGCACCGCCTGTGCGTTTAGTCTCACCGTGGCATTTGTGGCGCCGTAAGCGTCATAAGTTCGCCGCTCTACGACCTCGAAGAAGATGCGTTTGGCGATAGCGCGGCTGTAAAACTGGAAGTATTCTCCATCACCGTCGCGGTCATAGAGGATATTGTACTCGGCCATGCGCGCCACCAGATCAGGCGAAAGATCGAAACGCGCCTCGAGATCGGCATAATAATTGGGGCCCAGCGCCAGAAAGGGCAGGCCAGCCTCCTTCGCGTGAGCAGCCGTCGCGAAAATATCCCGGCTCTGGAAAGCGATATGCTGCACCCCTGCGCCGAAGTAATGATGCAGGAAACGCGTGGATAGGGCATTGGCGGCCAGGGATCCGTTCAGGGTGAAGCGCAGGGCGCGCCGCCCCTGTTCATCGGGTCGGCTTTCTACGGCCTGACTGTAGACAATGCCCATCGGATCAGCGATTTCCAGCAGCGGCGTCTTGGACACGTCCAGGAGACTGGTATAAAAGAGCAGCCAGCTCAGAAATTCCTCATAATGCATGGTCTGGGCGACATGGTCGATGGCGACCAGATCGTCACGTCCCGCGGCATGTTCGCTGAGCCCACCCGTCGGCGGGGCTGGGAATTCCTGCTCCCACATCGTTTCGCGCGTGGCTGCGTCGACCAAATAGAGAAGCGATCCTCCAATACCGCGTAGCGCTGGGATCTGCCATTCGTCAGGCGCGATCGGCTGAGTGAAACGTTCGATGTCAAGCGCTTCGGCCCGTGCGATGGCGCTCGTCTGATCGTCCACCGCCAGGCCCAGTGCGCAGACCGAGCCTCCGTGGACGATGTCGAAACTGTGGGCCAACCCCTCTGGTTCGGAGTTGATGACCAAATTGATGTCACCTTGCCTCCACCGCACGACATCCTTGTTGCGGTGCCGGCCCGCAGGGGCGAAGCCCAGCGCGTGGAAGATGCGCTCGAAATCCCGCGCCTCGGCATGGCTGGCAGCGAATTCGATGAATTCCACCCCCACCGGGTCGATCGGAACGGGCAGCTCGCCACGCTTGCCCAGGACTATACCGGCACGATCATGGAGTGTCCGTAGCGAGCGGAGGCCGTCGCGCGCAATCTGGTTTGCCGACCCCGCGCGAAACCGGTCATTGAAAATCTCCAGGCTCCAATAACCGTCATAACCGATGCGGCGCAGCTGTGCGCCATAGGTCGTCAGATCGAAATCGCCTTGACCCGGCATGCATCGGAAATGGCGGCTCCAATTGAGCGGGTCCATCTGAAGGATCGGCGCATCCGCCCATTGCACGATGAACAGCTTGTCCGCACGAACGTCCGCAATGCTTGCGCTTGGGATGGAGCGTGCCAGCGAATGGAAACTATCGAGTGCCAGCCCCAGAGCGGGGTGATCGACATCGCGCACCAGCGCCCAGGCATCGCGATGGTCATGGACATGGAGGCCCCAGGCAAGCCCCTCATAGGCGATGCGCTTGCCATGCTCGCCCGCGACCCTGCCGATGTGGGCCAGATCCTCCAGCAGTTGCTCACGCTGGCCGGAGGAATGGGGAGAACAGTTCGAGCACAGCAGGATCAGGTCGGTATCAAGATCCTCCATCACCTGGAATTTCCGGCGCATCCGCTCCTCTGCCTTATCGCGCAGGTCCCTGGGCAGGCCCTCGTAATCACGGAAAGGCTGGAACATCGAAATCGCAAGACCGAGGTCCTTGCAGATCGCACCGATCTCCTTGGCCGACTGCTGGGCGCACAGAAGATCGTTCTCGAAGATTTCCACCGCGTTGAAGCCACACCCTGCGATGGCGGACAGCTTTTCCACCAGCGATCCGCTGATCGAGATTGTTGCGATGGAGGAGCGGAAAGGCTGGGTCATTAGGTATGGTCTCCTGGCGATCCTTGGGCCTCCGCGATCCGCTGCTTGAGGTAAGCAAGCAGCAGATCGCGAACGCCGTAATCAGCTCAGCGGGATGGTGATGGCGGCGATCACCGCGGCCGTGTCAGGGCGAACGCCGCGCCACCAGGCAAAGGCTTCGGCCGCCTGCTCGGCAAGCATGCCCACGCCATCGGCGATCGCGATCTGCGGGGCGCCTTCGCGCGCAATGCGCAGAAAGGGCGTAAGGCCTTTGCCGTAAGCCAATTCATAAGCCAGCGTGGCCCCCCCAAAGGCATCCGCGCTGATCGGCGGAGCATCGCCCGTCAGGCTGGCGGAGGTGGCGTTGATCACCAGATCATAGGCGCCCGCTTCGACGGTATCATAGCCGCCAGCCGAGACATTACCATGGCTGGCGCCAATGCGGGCCAGTTCCTCGGCCTTGCCGACTGTGCGGTTGACGATGTGCAGGACTGCTGGTTGCTGCTCCAGGAAAGGCAGGAGCGCGCCCCTTGCGGCGCCGCCCGCACCCAGCATGAGCACCCGCCGCCCGGTCATCGCCTGCTGCAGATTGACGGTGATGTCGCGCACCAGCCCGACGCCATCGAAATTCTCGCCCTCGACGCCCTCGACGCCAAAGCGCAAGGCGTTGACGGCGCCAGCAAGCTGGGCGCTGGGGCTGGTCTTATCGGCATAGGCATAGGCATCGAGCTTGCACGGCGCGGTGATGTTGAGCCCCTTGCCGCCCGCTGCCCGGAAATCATCGGCGACCGAAGCGAAACCACCCTGCGGGACGAGGATCTTGTCATAGACGATGTCCTGCCCGGCGGCCTTGGCAAACATGCCATGGATCAGCGGGGATTTGGAATGATCGATGGGATTGCCCACCACGGCATAGCGGTCTGTCATCGTACAGCCTCCTCTTCATACAGCACGCCATCGGCGCGCATGGCCGCGATCGCATCGGCGTCGTAACCCAGTTCGGCGGCGATGGCGGCATTGTCCTGACCCAGCAGCGGGGCCGAGCGGGTGGGCCGCGTATCGGCATCGCGGAAGCGATAGGGCAAGTTGCAGGCTTTGATCGGCCCCAGCACGGGGTCGTCGAGATCCACGATCATCTCCCGCGCGACGATCTGCGGGTCGTTGATGACCTGATCGATGGTCTGGACCGGGGCGCTGGGAATGCCGGCGGCTTCCAGCGCGGCAATGGCGGCATGCTGCCCCGGCTGCGCCGCGACCCAGGCGCTGACCAGCGGCAGGATCTCCAGCCGATGGGCGTTGCGCCCGGCTGTGGTGTGGAAGCGGGTGTCGCCGGCGAGGGCCTCGCCGCCGATCAACAGCGCCAGCCTGCGCCAGGCATCGTCAACCTGCGCCGCAATCACCAGATGCCCATCCCGCGCGGAAAAAACACCGTAGACGGTGGAATTGGGCATATCCGATCCGGTCTGCTGCGGCATCACCGCACCGTTCGACATCAGATACTCCTGCACCGCGTAATCGTGAATCGAGACGGTGCAGTCATAGAGCGAGAGATCGATATGCGTGCCCTTGCCGGTCTGCGTGCGGCCATACAATGCGGCGCAGACGGCGGCCACACCGTGAGTCCCGGCATAGAGGTCGGCGATCGACACGCGCAGCAGCGGGGGCGGAGCGCCCGGCACGCCGAGTTGCGCGAGCAGGCCGCTCTTGGCCTCGGCGATCAGGCCGAAGCCTGCCTTTGCCGCATCGGGTCCGGTGTGACCATAGGCCGAGACCGAGCAATAGATCAGGCCCGGATTTTTTGCCGACAGTTCCTCATAGCCTAGGCCCAGTTTGGCCAAGGCGCCGGGGCGATAGTTCTCGACGAAGACATCGGCGCCCGCGATCAGGCGCTGCATCAGCTCGGCGCCGCGCGGGTCTTTCATATCGACCGCGAGACCGCGCTTGCCCATGTTCTGCTGGATGAAATAGCCGCTGCGCCCGTCGCGGATAAAGGCGTGGCTGCGCCCGGCATCACCCGCACCGGGGCGCTCGACCTTGATGACATCGGCGCCCATCGCCGCCAGGCTGCGCGACAGATGCGGCCCGGCAAGGAAATGCGAGTAATCGATGACGCGGATGCCCGCGAGGGGGAGGCTCATCGTGCGTTCTCCTGGGGGCGCAGCGGGATCATCAGGCGATGTTCGCCCGCCTGGACGACCTCACCATGCTGGTTCACCAGCTCGCTGGGCAGAATGACGATGCCCCAGCCCGGGCGACTGCTCGACTGGCGCTTCGAACCGACGTGGAAGCGCACGCGCACCCGGTCGCCCAGCTTGATCGGCAGGATGAACTTCCATTCCCAGCCCAGCGACATACCGGGCACGAAGCGCATGTCGGCCTGGGTCTTGAGGCCGTCGGCAATCGACAGGCCGAACAGCCCGTGTGCCACCCGCGTGCCGAAAGGCGTGGTCCGGGCGTAATCCTCGTCGGTGTGCACCGGCGTGTGGTCGCCGGTCAGGTCGGCATAGGCCAGCACCCTGGCCTCGGTCACTTCATAATCATGCGTTTCGCAGGCATCGCCCACGGCGCACTCGTCCCAGTAGAGTTCATTGATCGTCGTCATGTCAGCCATCCATTCCCAGGCGCGGATCGACCGCCCGAACCGCAGCAACGGCGCCGGGGGCTGCCTGGATCAGTTCCAGTTCGAGATTGTCGGGCAAGAGGATCCAGTTGCGGCCATGCGGCAGCGTGGTGACGCCGTAAGCCGCCGCCCGTTCGAGCGCCGCATCGAGATCATCGACCATGATGCCCAGATGCAGAAAGCGGCCTTCGGGCCCCTTGAAATCGGGTGCGGCACGCAGCTGCATCCCCCCGAGTGTCCAATACTGCTCGGGTTCCTCGAGCGTGCCCTGCACCTCGCGAAAGGTCATGTTGAGCACGTCTTCAAAGAAACGGATGTGCCAGTGGATGTCGGCGACCAGGATCGCGACATGCTCGACATAGCCTGTGGGGCGGGCACTCATGCGTGGGTCCTTCCGTCGATGGAGGCAAAGATACCGCTCGCCTCGATGCCCTTGATGCAGGCGACCAGCGCGGCATTGACCGGCGTGGGCACGCCATTGCGCTGGCCCCGCGCAACGATCGCGCCGTTGATGAAGTCGATTTCGCTGCGCCCGCCCTTGAGAATGGTGGAAAGCATCGAGGTGCGGAAATTATCGGGTAGTCCGGCGCTCGCCATCCTCCATGCCTCCATCGGCTCGGAAATGGTGAGGGCAATGCCTTCCGACCGGGCAACCGCCATGGCTTCGGCAACGGCGGCGCAGGCGGTGCGCTCGATCTCGGGCTGAGCATAAAGCTCGCCATAGGGCATGCGGGTGATCGTCGAGAGCGCGCCGGTTGCCGCATTGATCAGAAGCTTGTCCCAGATCGCAGAACGAATGTCCGCCGGCATCTCGGTCGGCACGCCATGGTCGCTCATCAGCCGGGCGATCTGCGCCGCGCGTTCCGATGGCTGTCCATTGAGTTCGCCGATCAGCGTGCGCTTGCCCTGCACCGTGGCCTGCACCTTGCCCGGGGCCAGCATCAATCCGCCAACATAGGTCTTGCCGCCGATGATCCTGCCTCGGCCCAGGATCTCGCTCAGGACATCTTCCTGGCCCAGCCCGTTCTGAAGCGAGAAGACCGTGCTGTCCGGACGCAGGATGGAGGCGGCGTCAAGCGCAGCCTGCTCGGTACCAGCCGAATGGGTGAGGACGATTGCGACATCGAATGTCTCGCCGATGGCGGAGCAATTCGCATAGGCGGAAACGGGTACGGGAGTCGCAGAGCCGTCCGGGGCTGCCAGCAAGAGTCCCCGGCTGTTGACAGCGTCGCGATGCTGCGGGTTGCGTGTGACCAATGCCACGCGGGCGCCGTGGGCAGCCAATGTACCCCCGATCGCGCTCCCGAGCGCCCCTGCGCCGATGATGGCTACTGAAAATGACTGTTCCATGGCTGCGATCGTATCGAACCGTGGTGATTGGTCTATGCAATGCCTCCAATACCATGTATTGTGAAACACAATGATGGCGGATCCGCACCTTCTGGCCAGCTTCCTGGCGATTTATCGCCACGCCACGGTGACGGCAGCAGCAGAATCACTCGGACTGCAACAACCCACTGTTTCGCTTCATCTGCGCGCGCTGCGCGATCTGTTTGATGACCCGCTTTTCGTGCGGCAGGCGGGCCGGATGCTCCCTACCCCTCGGGCCGACGCATTGGCTGGGCCGGCGAGTGATGTTCTTGACCGCCTATCACAGCTCACAGCACCTCTTCCCATCTTCGACGCCCAGGCGAGCAAGCGCACCTTCCGCCTAGCGATGACCGATGCTAGCCAGGTCACCTTGCTTCCGGCTGTTCTCGACCACTTCACAGATCACGCGCCGGGGCTCTCGGTGGTTGTTCGCCTTATCGACGACGCGCTGCCTGCGGCGCTGATCGGTGGAGAGGTGGATCTGGCGCTTGGCCATATCCCATGGCTGGAAGATTGTCGGCAACAAGCGCTCTACACCCAGAACTGGGTCTGCCTGCGCCGGCGAAGCGACGCCAGATTGGACCGCGCCGCTTATGAAGCGGCCGATCATGTCACGGTCGCCTCCGGCACCGGGGCGCATCTGCTGGATGAGTCCCTGAAGAACGCGGGCATAACCCGCCGCATTCGTCTGGTCGTTCCGGGCTTCCTCGGACTTGCACCGATCATTGGCAGCAGAACGTATCTGGCGACGATCCCGCGGCATTCCGGCATGACGCTGGCAGCCCTCGATCCACGCACCCAGGTTTGTGAATTACCTTTCGAAGCGCAAAGCTTCAGGGTCTCGCAATATTGGCATGAAAGATACGAACGAGATCCTGGCCTGATCTGGCTGCGAAAAACCATGCTAACTCTCTTTAGCAAGGCCGCCAACGCCGACACCCTGCAACGGGATCAGAGCAGCCCTTAGATCGCTGACCGCGGGATACCTGGTTTTCAGGGTGACATCCATGCGATTAATCTTTCTTGATCTACGGACTGGCTCATTGGAAGGCCGAGAAAAATCGCAACTTCGGTGGAATCTTGCATCCTCAGATTAAAATTACATGGGCTCACCTCATCGTGGGCTAATGTTCATTTGCCAGCCGCCTCAGGATTGAGAAGCCGTCAGCAATGAGGTCAGTGTCGCGGGTTTCGGCATCCTGCTGCCGGCACGAGGCATCGCTTGAATGCGATTCGCGATCTCCGCATCGTGCCAAAACGACCACCCCACTTCTTTGCTTCCGGATGCTGGCGCCCGGCTGCCAGCCATAAGTGATTAATCAGAAGACAAATTCGCTACCTGTCGGTCGCGCTAGATAAAATTTGCGGCCAGGCATCGCATGTGTTGACAGAACGCACCGTCCGGGGCATTCATGCTGCACCAAACGGTGCATTTCAGGCGACGGCAACCGAAGTCGCGATGGATGTCTATCGATCCAGAGAATGGACGACCTTCGGGAGAACATGATGCAGAACCGGCACCTGCCGGATGCCGTAGTTGGAATCGGCTCCGACCGCAGTCAGTTTCCTTTTGAGCACGTTCACAAGATGGACGAGGCGAATGTTGCTGCCCATGAAGTGAAGTTGAAGGCCGATCATCCTACAAAGCGCCGGTTTGCGATGCTTGGGCTCATCGCTGCTACAACGATGATCAACTATCTCGACCGAACGGTTCTTGGTGTCGCGGCTCCATTGATGTCGAAGGACCTCAAGATAGGAGCAGCCGAAATGGGGCTGGTCTTCTCTGCATTCGCATGGACATATGTTGCAGCTCAGCTGCCAGGCGGAGCGTTTCTCGATCGCTTCGGATCTCGCCTGACCTATTTTCTTTCCATCACACTCTGGTCATTTTTGACCATTGTGCAGGGGTTTTGCACGAGTACCGCAGCGCTGGTGGCTGCACGCCTCGGACTCGGTGTGGCTGAGGCCCCATGTTTCCCCGGCGCTAGCCGAATGGTGGCCGCTTGGTTTCCGCAGAACGAACGCGCTCGGGCCACCAGCATCTACACCGTAGGGGAATATGTTGGCCTTGCGCTAGTTAGTCCTCTTCTCTTTTGGCTGATGCCAAAGTTGGGGTGGCGCCTCCCGTTCGCGATATTGGGCGGCATCGGCATTTTGTTCGGCCTGTTTTGGTGGAGAACCTACAGGGACCCTCACGACGACCGGAAGGCCAACAAAGCTGAAATCGACCTTATCCAGACTGGCGGAGGAATGGCTGGCAAGCCTTCGACGGTACGTTACGAATGGAAAACGATAAAGAAGCTCTTGGCTCAACGGCAGATCTGGGGGGCTGGTATCGGTCAGTTTGCCGGTAACTCTGCATTGGTGTTCTTTCTCACTTGGTTTCCGACATATTTGGCTACTGAGCGTGGAATGAACTTCAAGCAGATGGCGTTCTTCTCGATATTTCCTTACATCGCGGCCGCCGTTGGGATTGTAACAGGCGGCTATGTTTCGGACCTGCTGATCCGACGGACTGGCTCGGTCAATCTTGGGCGCAAGCTTCCCATTGTCACCGGCCTTCTTTTGATCAGCAGCATGGCAACAGCCAATTTTGTCAGCAGCAACGTCGCAGTTATCGCTATCATGGCGGTCGCTTTCTTCGGGCAAGGAATGGTCGGAATCGGGTGGACAGTGATCTCCGATATCGCTCCGGCGGGCTATCAAGGTTTGACGGGCGGTATTTTCAACGTCGTGACCAATAGCTCGGGAATTATAACGCCCCTCGGGATTGGATTTATTTTTTCACAGACGGGATCATTTACTGTCGCTTTGGCCATCATGTCGGCCATCGGCGTGATGGGTGCCGCCGCCTATATCTTTATTCTTGGTGATGTCCGTCGCCTCGAGATCTGAGCCACAGCAATCAACATAAGGAATGTGTGAAGATGAGTAAGCTCGTCTATATTTTGAACGGACCCAATCTCAATCTGCTCGGCAAGCGCCAGCCCGCGATTTACGGCTATGAGACGCTTGCGGATGTCGAGGGCGCATGCACGACATTGGCGGCCGAACTTGGACTCGAGTTGCGTTTCCACCAGAGCAATGCCGAGTATGCGATCATCGACTGGATCCATGAAGCGCGCGAAAATGCTGCGGGCATCATCATCAATCCGGCCGCCTTCACACATACGTCGGTGGCAATTCTCGATGCGCTCAACACGTTCGAGTCGCCGGTCATCGAGGTTCACATTTCCAACGTCCACAAGCGCGAGAGCTTCCGCCATCACAGCTATGTGTCGTTGCGCGCCGATGGCGTGATCGCCGGCTTCGGCACTCAGGGCTACACGCTCGCGCTGCGCCGCATCGCGACGCTCGTGGCGGAGAAGGCCAAGTGAGCTCCGTGAAGCCTGTTCGCCTCGCGGTTCTCGGTGCCGGGCTGATCGGCAAGCGCCACATCGAGCATGTGATGGCCTGCCCGGAAGCGGAACTGGCGGCCATCGTCGATCCTTCCGATGTCGGGCGCGATATGGCGGCGGCCCTTGGCGTGGCCTGGCAGCCCAGCTTCGCGGCCTTGATGGAGGTTGATCGCCCCGACGGCATCATGATTTCCACCCCGAACCAGATGCATGCCCAAAATGCCATCGAGGGCATCGAGGCAGGTGTCGCGGTGCTGGTCGAAAAGCCCCTGGCCGATAACGTCCCGGACGCGATCCGTATCGTGGAGGCCGGCGAGCGTCTTGGTGTGCCGGTTCTGACCGGGCATCATCGTCGCCACAATCGCATGATCCAGCGCGCGAAGGCGGTGATCGATTCCGGTCGGCTCGGAACCGTGGTTGCCGCACACGGCTCGTGCTGGTTCTTCAAGCCGGACGACTATTTTGACATTCCCTGGCGGCGCCAGGTGGGGGCAGGGCCCGTTTTCCTGAACCTCATCCATGACGTCGACAATCTGCGTTACTTCTTCGGCGACGTCGAGAGCGTGCAGGCCTTTGAGTCGAACGCGGTGCGTGGCAATCCTGTCGAAGAAACCTCGGTCATCCTGCTTCGCTTTGCCAATGGTGTTCTGGCGACGATCACGGTGTCCGACACCATCGTGGCACCTTGGAGCTGGGAACTGACGACGGGCGAGAACCCGGTTTATCATGAAACCAGTGAGAATTGCTACACGATCGGCGGCACCCATGGGTCGCTGACGGTGCCCCGCCTGACTCATTGGTCCAACCCGGACAAGCGTAGTTGGTGGGAGCCGGTCAATCAGGAGCAGCTTGAGCATGAAGGGGGCGACCCCCTGCAGTTCCAGATCCTCAATTTCTGCGAGGTGATCCGGGGGCAGGCCGCCCCGGTGTGCTCTGGTCGTGAGGGACTGGAGACGTTGCGGGTCATCGAGGCGGTGAAGACCGCCGCCCGTACCGGCGCTTTGGTCAAACTCGATAGCACGGCCGTGCTGGCCTGACGCAAATCTTGCGCGCGCTGGTGCAGTGTATGATTGGACTGCACCAGCTTTCCTTGAAGTTTTACTTGCTTAGACACCGGCGGCAAGCGCCGAAATGATATAATAATTTAAACAAAATCACTAATATTTCAAACAGATAAAATACTTTGGGGCAAGGTGGCAAGCAGTCACCAAATATAAGGGGGAGATGTATGAAGGACCGTTTTATCGGTGTGTCCGTCGTGGCCATGATGTGCGCGACGACTGCTCAAGCACAAACCGCCGAACCTTCGGTGGGCGCCACGCCGCCAGCTGCCATCACGCAAGCGCAAGATACGCCAGCTCAATCGACCGTGGACCAGACAGCTGATGCTCCGGGCAGCAGCAGCGCTGGCACTTCGGCCAGCCCGTCTGCCTCCGACATCATCGTGACCGGTTCGCGTATCGCGCGCAAGGACTATCAGTCCGCCAGCCCGATCCTGACGACGAACCAGGAAGCGCTCAAGGCGTCCGGCTCCGTGAATATCGAGGGGTCGCTCAACCAATTGCCGCAATTCGTCCCGGGCACAGGATCGCAGGCCGGTGGCGGCACGGCGGCGGCGACGGGTGGGCGGGCCACGCTCAACCTGCGAGGGCTGGGCGACCGGCGCAATCTCGTTCTGCTCGACGGGCGCCGTCTGCCGCCCTCCAACATGTTCAATGTGGTCGACGTGAACGTCGTGCCCATGTCCCTGATCGAGAGCGTCGAGACAATCACGGGCGGCGCCTCGGCGGTCTATGGCTCCGATGCTGTCTCCGGCGTGGTCAATTTCCGCACCCGTCGCAAGATGCATGGCGTGGAGTTCGACGGGCAGATCGGCAACACCTTCCTCGGCGATCGCAAGACCGTCGATCTCTCGGCGACGGGCGGCTTCTCGGCGATCGACGGCCGGCTCAACGTCATCGGCAGTGTGTCCTACACCCAGCGCGACGAATTGCTCGCACCGCAGCGCTCGTTCTTCGATCAGGCCTCATTGTCGGGGTACATCGGTCAGGGGTTATATGTGCCGGCCGGTGACAATCTGCCCTCTCAGGCTGCGGTCAACGCCGCCTTCGCCAATCAGGCTCCGGGCACCGTTGCGCGCACCAATTCGCTGGGCTTCAACAACAATGGCTCGCTCTTCAGTCAATTGGGAGCGACCAATTTTCAGGGCGCCGTGCCGCCGAATTACACGACGGTCGGCGGCTCGTTCCGCCAGATTTCGTCGCAGCAGCAGACCTTCGATCGGCCGCTGGAGCGCGAGACCGGCTTTATGCGGGCCGAGTTCGAGATCAACGACGCGCTCACCCTGTATGGGCAGGGGCTTTATTCCCACACCGACACCAATGTGAGCGCGGGCAACAGCCTGACCCAGTTCATTACCGCGAGCGTCTCGCCCAACAATCCCTTCATTCCTGCCAGCCTGGCGTCGATTCTGGCTTCGCGGCCCAACCCGACGGCCAATTTCACGCTTAACAAGCGCTTCGTCGAACTGCCCTGGCGCCGGGTGTACACCCAGTTCGATACGAGCCAGATCATCGCCGGCCTGCGCGGCAAGTTCGGTATCGGTGACTGGACCTTTGACCTCTATGGCAGCCGGGACCGCAACATCGTCAACACCAGCATCCCTTATGGCGTGCTCGGGGACCGGGTGAACAAGCTGCTTCAAGCCTCCGACGGCGGCGCATCGCTGTGCACGGGGGGATACAATCCCTTTGGCCTGGCCAATGTCACCGCCATCTCGCCTTCCTGCGTGGCCTATATGACGGCGAACATCCGCAGCCGTGAAAGCATACAGCAGAACACGGTCGAGGGCAGCGCCCAGGGCAGCCTGTTCAAGCTGCCCGCAGGTGATGCGAAGCTGTCGGTGGTGGCGACGTATCGCGACAACAAATACAGCTTCGCACCCGATGCCCAGCTCGTGGCGGGAAATGTCTTCGCCACCAACCAGACCAACCCCACCAGCGGCAGCACCTCGGTCAAGGAGATCGCGGGTGAGCTGTTCGTACCGATCCTGGTCGACAAGCCGTTCGTCCGTGCGCTGAACCTCACCGGCGGTTTGCGTCGCTCGCAATACAACATCACGGGCGGGGTCACGACCTGGAAGGGTGAACTCGAATGGTCGCCGGCCCGCGCGATCCTCTTCCGGGGCGGCTACCAGCGCGCCATCCGCGCGCCCAACATCGGCGAGCTGTTCAGCTCGGCCACAGGCAGCCAGGTGCAGTTTGGCAATCCGCCCACTGCAGGCGATCCGTGCGATGTGCGCGGTTCGGCGCGTAGCGGCGCCAATGCGGCCAAGTTGCGAGCGCTTTGCGTCGCGACCGGCGTTCCCGACGGTCTGGCTGACAGCTACACCTATGCGACCAATGCCATCGCCTCGATCACCACGGGCTCGACGGCGCTGAAGCCTGAAAAGGCCTCGACGCTCACGGCTGGCGTGGTGCTTCGTCCTCGGTTCAATTCGCCAGCACTCGCGAATGTCTCGTTTTCGGTCGATTTCTACGACATCCGCATCACCGATGTCATCTCCACGGTGGCCGGCAACACCGCCCTGTCCAAATGCTACAATCTGGATGGGTCGAACCCGACCTACAGCGCAAGCAACCCGTTCTGCGCGCTGGTCAAGCGCGATGCGACAGGGGGCATCTCCAGCGTCAACCTGCCCTATCAGAATCTGGGTGGATTGCGGACCCGTGGTGTCGACTTCCAGCTTGATTGGACGGCGCGCCTTGGCAATTGGGGCAAGCTGGGCAAAGCGAACTTCGCGCTGAATTCGGTGATCAGCTATCTCGACAGCTACAAGATCGAGAATCTGCCCGGACAAGGTTTTCAGGAGTTTGCCGGCACCATCGATTACACCAACGGGCTGCCGCTGCCCCGCTGGCGCTACACGACCACGGGCAATCTCTCGCTCGGCAAGGTCGGCGTGGGCCTGCGTTGGCGGCATCTCGACGGAATGCGCGATGTCTCGAGCGTGATCTCACCCAGCGCTGTCGCCCCCGGTGTGCCCGCCTACGACATCTTTGATCTGACCGGTCAGGTGAGTGTCAATGAGCGTTTACAGATCCGCTTCGGCGTCACCAATCTTGCCAACAAGCAGCCGCCTGTTGTCGGTGGCGTGCTGGGGCAGACCTTGCCGGGCACGTATGACATCATCGGCCGCTCGTTCTACATGGGAGCCAAGGTGCATTTCTGACGATTTGGAGCGAGGCAGGAAGGGGTCGCCTTTGGCGGCCCCTTTTTCTGTCTGCCGTAACCAAGGGCGCGCAGGTTCCTTGGGGCAGGCCGTGCTTATCTGGCCCCGACCAGCGCCAGAATGGCGTCGACAGCCATCGCCCTATGACGGTTGCTGATCTCAGTCCCGCGGATATCCTTGCCCACGACATTGCTGAATGTATAGCGGTTGCGAATGCGGAAGACGCAAAGTGCAGAAATCGCATAATGGAGATCGATCGGGTCGATAGGAATGGTGAATGCCCCGGTTTCGAGCCCTCGGTCGATGAGGCGCTTGAGTGAGGGAACGGTGTTGGCATTGGCCGCCTTTATCGCCTCCGATGCCTCCATATTGTCACCTTGATGGATATTCTCAAGCCCAACGAGCTGGCTGTATGTGAGATTTTGATCGTGGTGGTCGAAAGTTTCCTGCACCAGCAGGGTCAATGCCTCGCGAGGCGGCATGTTGTCGAGATTCAGGGCAGCCTCGCGCGATCGAATCGCGCGGTAGGCCTGCTCGAGAACGGCGACGTAAAGGTTCTGCTTGCTTCCGAAATAGTGGAAGATCATGCGCTTGGACTTTTTGGTCCGTGCGGCGATCGCATCGATGGTAGCGCCCGCGAGCCCCATCAGAGCGAATTCCTCTGTCGCGGCCTCCAAGATGCTGGCGCGGGTCCGATCTGATTTCGCAAGGTTGGACATTTCACCACGAATTCGCATTGCGACGCCTCGGCGCCAGGAGTGAGGTTTGTTGTACTCCATTGCGAGAATGCATCAAATGATGCATTATATAATGCAAGGGGTAGCATATTACATATGACTTAGTGGTCTTACTCCGCTTAGTTTGTGATCACTGCCAGTCACGAATCTAGAAATTCAGTAGTCTATTGATTTTTAGCCTTTCTTCAGTAACCATTGGCTCGAAATGGCGGCGGATAACCCTGTGAGAGCAGCGTTCGTGATGCATTCGTATTTTTCGCACCAAGCAGTGCATTTATGGCTTGTGAAGTCCACCGTATGGTGCGAAAGAGAACTCGCCTTTCAGGCATCCTCTCCCAACTTTCATAAGCCGGCGTTCGCGCCGGCTTTTTTTGGAAGTGAATGACCCCCAAGCTGGGCTTGACCGAACTGCACCGCCTCAAACTCACGGAAAGGGGAGCGCGGCTTCCCATCTTGCGGACCTGCTAAGGTGTATTAAAGCTGCGATCATCCGGGCAATACCTTACTTCTGACGGATAAATGATTAGTCATAAGTGCTACGCTATGTAGCTGCGATCCCCGAAGCCGGTTGCTCGTCCTCCAGCTCGGCTATTTCCTTAGAGACATTCGTTCCTGTTCGTTTGATGTGTGCTTTGAGAAGGTTGACGGCCTCCTCGCTGTTCTTTTCGAGCGCAGCTTTTAGGATGGCGGCATGTTCATCAACGACTTTGCGATCTTTCGGTTGCCTGCTCAAGAAAACGCGACGATACCGGTCGGACCGATCATGGAGCCCGTTGCAGGTAGCTAAAAGGAGCGGCATATCCGCGCCAGCGATCAAGGCATCATGAAAGGCCCGATGCGCGATCTCCCATTCCTCCACCCGGAAATGGCGCGATCGTTCCTGGCGCAGCAGGGCCTCATGGGCCGCGCTGATCCCCTCAAGCCACGCCTTATCCCTCCGGGATATGGACTCGCGCAAAGCTAGACCTTCGAGCTCCTGCCGCATGGCGATGACCTCGTTGAGATTGCGCAGTGACAGGCGCGTTACCCGATAGCCTCGCTGATCGATCGCTTCGATCAAGCCTTCGGCAGCCAGGCGTGACAAAGCCTCGCGCAGCGGGCTCAAACTGACGGCGAATTGCTCTCGGAGCGCCCTGATGTTCAGCTTGGTGCCCGGCGCAATATCGCCACGCATGATCGTCTCGCGTAAATAAGCGCATAGTTCCGTGGCCAAAGTGGGCCGACTGGTTTGATCGTCGGGGCTGCGGCTGTGAGATGTGGGCAAGGGAAGGGGGCGGGCAGTCATCCATGCTGACTAGCATGGTGATCGCAATTGCCAACTGACAGATGCGACATGGCCTTGCCCCATCGCGTCAGCTCGGCGATGTCGCACCGACGGTATCGAGCACGGCGCGGACGATCATGGACCGCTGGCGCGCTCGGAGTTCGGGCTCGTACAGATCGTGGCCAACGACAGCGCTAAACGTATGGAGGTGTCCGACGCGGAACACGCAGAGCGCACTGATCATGTAATGCAGGTCGATAGGATGGATTTTTCGCTGGAATACACCCTCCTTATACCCCCGCTCGAGAATTCCGGCCACCAGAGGCACCGCCGTCGCATTCGCTTTCGTGATCGCGGACGATCGACGGATATGTTCGCCATAGTGAATATTCTCGATGGCAACCAGGCGGACGAAGTTGGGAGCAGACTCGTGATAGTCGAACGTCTCTTCCACAAGTCGGCTCAGGGCGTCCGCAGGGGGCATATCCTGCAATCCAAGGCTCTCTTCCCTGATGCGAAACATCTGGTAGGCATGTTCCAGAACAGCCGCGTAGAGCTTTTCCTTGCTACCGAAATAATGATATATCATTCTTTTTGAGTTCGTCGAGCGCGCCGCGATCGCCTCGACCCTTGCGCCGCTCAATCCCATTTGGGAAAATTCTTCCGTTGCCGCCTCGAGGATTCGAGCGCGGGTCTTGTCTGATTTTGGAATGGTTGCCATCAGCATCCTCGGTGTGTCTGCATTCTCGACGTTACCGTAGCGCTTCGGTTGCTCAAAACGCAAGTTTGGTCATGTCGTGCAAGCCGGGAAGGCAGGCGAGCGGCGGCGCGTCATCGCGCCCGACGCTGGGCTATCGTCAGACGGGGAGCCATGGAGGCCCTTCACTCGGGCTCTGTCGCGACGAGCAGCGGCGCCCGGCGACGGGCTTTCAGAATGTCAGGCCAAATCGGGCATACCATTCCGCGGGGCGGTTGTAGGTGCCGAAGACCAGCCCTGCCGTTGGGCTGGCGCCCCCTATCACCAGATAGCGGCTGTTGGTGAGGTTGGTGCCCCCCAGCGTGACCTCATGGCGCCCGCCCGGTGCCTTCCATGTCACGCTGGCGTTGAGCAGATCGGCGGCGGCGCGGTTCAGCGTGTAGGTGCCTTCCGTATCGTTGCGCATGCTGGTTGTGTGCGTGAAACTGCCCTGCAGCAGCAACTTTCCCTGACCGACCGGCGTTTCATAGCGCGGCGAGAGGCTGATCTTCCAGTGTGGCGCCTTGGGCAGAGCTGCGCCAGCATAGACCCCTTGCTGCAAAATGCTGGGTGCCACCTGCGCTCCCGGCAGAACCGAGGTGTAAAAGGCATCGAGATAGCTCAGCGCCGCCAACAAAGTCAGCCCTCGCGCGGGGGCTGCGATTGTTTCCAGTTCCGCGCCATTGATCCGCGCATCGCCGGCATTCTGGATGGTGGGTGAGAGTCCTTCCTGAAAGGTCAGCTGGATGTCTCGATAACGGGTGGTGAAGCCTGTCACATTCACCTGTAGCCGACGGCCCAGCCAGCTCGATTTCAGTCCCAGCTCGAAGGTTTCGGCATGTTCGGGCCCGAAGGTGGGAGCCACCTTCAGCGGTGCGCTCAACCGCGTTGTCCAGCTACCGGTTTCATAGCCGCGCGACCACGAGCCATAGAACATCACGTCGGCCATGGGGTGGATCTGCACCCCGACCTTGGGGCTGAAATTGTCGAAACGCTGGCTGCCGGGCGTGGCGGGGTAATAGAGCAGGGGCTGCGACGGGTCGGGAAAGCCCAGAGCGGCGGCGCAGGCAGCGTTGGGAGCGGCAGGCGCGCAATTAGCCAGCTTGTAGGTCAGCCCGTTGTCGTCGGTCTGATAACCGCGATAGCTCTTGTCCTCATGGGTGAAGCGCCCGCCCAGCGTCAGCCCGATCAGCGGGCTGGGGCGATAGTCGATCTGGCCATAGGTGGCGTAATTGGTGGTGGCGATATGTCCCGGCCCATCGACCTGCAGCAGCCCCTCGCCGAAATTGACATAGTCATGCAGCCTCCCTGTCTCGCGGAAGGCATAGGCGCCCAGCATATAGGTGAGCTTGCCATCGAGCAGATCGCCGCTCCAATGCAGCTCTTGGCTCAGCTGGCGCTGGTCGATGGTGAAGCTGAGCACCAGCAGCTGCACCGGCGATCCCGACTGATCGGTTCCGGCGGCGAAATGCATGCCGCGGAGCGAGGAGATCGACTTGAGTCGCATATGAGGCCCGAGATCGCCCTCCAACGTCAGCGCCGCACCGCCCTGATTCAGCTGCGAAAAGTTGAGGCCACTGGCATAGGTCGTATCGATGTTGCCCGTGGCATTCACCCAGCGGCCATCCCATGACAGGCGGCCTGCGCTGGTGGCCGACAGGCCCGGCAAGGCGTTGTAGCCCGCCGCGCCGCTGCGCGCGCCGCATAAGGGACCCAGCCCGATCCCGGTCAGCACAGCAGGAGGCAGGCCGATGCAGGCGTTATAGGCCCCGGCCACGCCGTTGGGATAGTTCTCGGTGGTCTGCAGCACGGTGTTGGGCACGGCATCCTGATCGACATGGGTATAATCGGCCGAGAGCGTGGCCTTCAGTCCCGGTCCGGGCAGCCATTTCAGCTTGCCGCGCAGGCTGAAGCTGTTGTCGCCCCCCTGCCTGCCATCGCCCGTGCCGTAACCGGCGGAGGCGAAGCTAGTGGCCGGATCAATCGTGACCGCACCGGGATAGGGGATGCGCTTTTGATAGCCCTGCCGGTTCAGCACGCCGAAGGAGAGCGACGAGAACAGCCTGTCGGTGATCGGCAAATCCACCGTGCCGCGCGCCTGCAGCCGCGCGTAGCTGCCGGTGGTGAGGTCGGCGGTGAAACGCATGCGCGGGCCCGGATCATGGGTGACGATGCTGATTGCCCCGCCAATGGTGTTGCGGCCGAACAACGTGCCCTGCGGGCCCTTGAGCACCTCGATCCGCTCGACATCAAGGAGCTCCTGATTGGCGCCGATCGAGCGGGCCAGATAGACCCCGTCGAGATAGACCCCCACCGCCGGATCGATGTTGAAGGCGAAATCGGCCTCGCCGATCCCCCGGATCGAGGCGCCCAGCACGGCGGTGGAGCCCGAGAACGGCGTGGACGCATCCAGAGTGACATTGGTGGCCAGCGCCGAAAGGCCCGCCACATCGCTTACCGCGTTCTCCTTCAGCGCATCGGCGGTGAAGGCGGAGATGGCGATCGGGACGTTCTGCGAACTTTCGCTGCGCTTCTGTGCTGTTACCACGATATCGGCAATGGCGCCGGGCGCTGCTGGAGGGGCCTGTCCGGCCCACGATCCGGTCTGGGCGGCGGCTAGGGTCGGCCACATGGCACAAGCCAGCAGCCAGACATTCTTGCGTTGAAAAACCGCCATAGCCCCCTGAACATCCCATGCCGCATGCTCGCCCAACGACCTAGAGCCAATTGCCTAAAACCCCCGCTCACGGTTGCTCTGGGGGGAATACCCAGAGAGGCCTGGGGCATGGCAACGATTTCCTTAAGCAAAGGGACGCTTTGCTCATACGCGAAAGCTAGTTTTGGAAACAGGAGCTTGCACACATCGGCGGGCCGCCTACTGAGCCTTATCCCGATGCCGCAGAGGCTTGCCGGGTGATGCGTCTTGGAAAACCCCTAGGGACATGGCGGGGCGATCTTATGCCGGCGCAACTATTGCGCGGAAGGATCGGTCAGTCAGTGAGTGATGACTATGTTCAGGCGTCGGATTTCTGTTTCCCTCGAAACGCGCATGGCGGAGGCCGTGTTCGACAAATCGCCCGATGGCATGCTGCTGGCGCAAAAGGGCGTGTTCGTCGCATGCAACAAGGCCTGCGAGGAGATATACGGCCGCTCGCGCGAGGAGATTATCGGCTTTGGTCCGGGGCGCTTTGCCGCGCGCGTCCAGCCCGATGGCCGCCCCTCCGAACTGCATGTGCCCGAGAGGCTAAAGGAGGCGCAAGAGAAAGGATCGTCTCGTTTCGAATGGTTGTCGATCACCCCGGATGGCAAGGATCTGCGGGTGCTCCTCACCCTGATACCGGTGCGTTTCGAAGGCGATGACGAAGTGTTGGTGCTGGTTCAGTCGCTGGCCGAAACCGCAGAGGTGATCGAGGATCTGCGCCATGGGCTCGACGAATTGTCACGCGGTAATCTGGCCTGCCATATCAAGGCGCCGTTTCGGGAAGAGTATGAGGGACTACGCGAAAGTTTCAACAGCACGGTAGACGCCTTTGCCGCCTCGATGGGCGCGGTGTCGGAGACGGCGCAACACGTCGCCTCCGGGGCCGAGGAGATTGAGGAGGCCGCACAGGATCTGGCGATGCGCAGCGCCGAACAATCCCGCACGGTGGAGACGACCGTAACCGCGCTGCATCAGATCGGCAGCGCCATGTCGCAATCGGCACAGGCCGCCACCCAAGCCAATACGCTGGTCGCCGATACCCGCCTGCGCGCCGAGGAATCCGGCGCGGTGTTGGCCCGCACGGTGGAGGCCATGGCGGGCATCGAAACCTCCTCGCGCGAGATTTCCGACATTGTCAGCGTAATCGATGGCATTGCATTCCAGACCAATCTTCTGGCGCTGAACGCGGGGGTGGAAGCAGCCCGCGCGGGGGAGGCGGGACGCGGCTTCGCGGTGGTCGCCCATGAGGTGAGGGCGCTGGCGCAACGGAGCGCGGAAGCGGCGCGCGACATCAAAGGGCGGATACACGTTTCGGCCCGGCAAGTGGCGGGCGGCGTCGCCCTTGTTACCGAGACGGCGACCACGCTGGCGCGTATCGCCACCGGGGTTCGCGAGGTGAGCGAAGTGATGAACCGCATCGCTCAGGATGCCACCAGCCATGCCGCGCGCCTGGGTCAGGCCAATGGCGCGGTGCGCGAGATCGACACGATCACCCAAAGCAATGCGGCCATGGCGCAGCAGGTCAGCGCGGCAGCGCAGGGCCTGACCCGTCAGTCGGCATCGCTGATGGCCGAACTCAAGAGATTCCACTCGCGCGAGGTGCTCTCCAGCAAGATGAGCGATTCTACGTCTTTTGAATGGATCCGACGCCCGACCGCTCTGAAACGACAGGTCGTGTTGCGCGCCTGATCGCAGGTTCCCGCCTTACCAAACAGGCCCCCAGGCTGGTATTGGCAGCGTTCTTAACTGCCTCTGCAATTGGGCGCCGAGATTCTTAAGGTCTGAACGCGAAAGCACAAATTATCGCTGATCTACCACGGGAGGGATAGCGCTAGACGATATGATCTAAAAGCAAACCAACGCTCCGCTCCGTGCGCTTTCAGAGATTGCATCAAGCGTCGATGCCACATCGATTGAAAATGTCTCATTCGCACCAACCCATTGACCAGGATTAAGGACGGCCTGAGCGAAGTTTTCGGCCTCGGCTCGAAATCCACCTTCCCCTTTACACTCGACGAGATCCGGTTCTGCGGCCAACGTGCTGCCCCGCCAGATGCGGATGGGATCCATATTGCCGTCAGAGCCATGATTGCGAAAGGTCGTGAATATACTTCCTGCTGTACCATGTATGACCGCCGAACGATGATATTCGGATGTGAAGGCGCAATTGAAGGTTCCGGAAACGAGACCACCTGGAAATTGCAGGCTCGCGGCCACTGATCGGTCTACACCGTTCTCCGCACATTCGACCAATGCCACGACTTTGTTGGGGCGGCATCTCGCAACAAATCTCATCAGGCTCACGCAATAGGCACCTAGGTCGAGCAAGGCCCCGCTCCCCGGATTGGGGCGTAATCTAATGTTGGCGGTGTCGTTAAGCGGAGAATTGAAGTGGACCGAAATCTGCCGGATTTCGCCAATCGCGCCGTCATCGATAAGACGTAGCATCTGGTGCGCTTGCGGCTGCGCGAGCCAAGGGTATCCTTCGCGTAATATTTTTCCCGTGGCACGTGCGACAGCAAGCATCTCACGTGCTTGCTGCGCAGAAAGAGCGAGCGGCTTTTCGCACAGCACATGCTTTCCTGCATTCAAGGCACGAATGCTCCATTCGGCATGAAGGTGATTGGGCAATGGAAGGTAAACTGCGTCGATGCTTGGGTCGTTCAACACATGCTCATAGCAGTCATAGGAGTTAGCTATCCCGCACTCCAGAGCAAACGCACGCGCGTTTTCCAACGTGCGGCTTGCCACCGCCCCGACCCGAACTGCGCTCGATCCCGCGAGATCTTTGCAGAACTGCCGCGCGATCGCTGCCGTCCCCATAATTCCAAAAGTCAGCATGTCCGCCCTTTTGTTTATTTTTTGGAAAGTGACCGGATATATGCAAGCCCCGCCTCGGCCTCGCCCATTCCCTCGCCCACACTTTGATATTCGTGAATGAGGTACCCATCATGGCCTATGTCATCGAGAGCCGAGAGGAAACTCGGGAAATCAAAGCGACTGCCATCGGGCGTGCGCCGTTCCACATCGGAGATGTCGACCTGTTCGATCATTGGTGCCGCACGTCGGAGAGCACCGGGCCAGTCGACCTCCTCCAAGGCAATGTGGTGCGTGTCGATATGGAGCCGCAGATGAGCCGAGTTGAATTCTTCTAGAAATGCAATATTTTCATCTATGGTTCGAAGGACGTCGCTGTCTGTTCGTCCAATTGCTTCATGAACCAGGACTATTCCAGATCTGATGGCGTGATCCAAAACGTGATTCAAGCTCTCACGATAGTGGCCCATATAATCCTGCTTGCTTGGGCTATCACTGAAGCGCCCCCGGATCAGGCCAATCACCACATTGGCACCATCGAGTTGGTAGGCAAGGTCAATGTGCTGCCGCATGCGCTCGACTGCTGCCCTTCGTCTGTCTAGATCTCCATGACCCAAACTTATCCCATCGATGGGATATGCGCTTCCGGTCGCGATCGACGTCACCGTCAAGCCAGTCTCACGAAGCGCCTTCCTTGCCGCGACCAAATCGAATTCGCCTGGCCGGTTGATTGTGGGCTGGATGGCGTCGTAGCCTATCTTCGCCGCGCGCTGTATTGTATCGCCAATCTCCCCCTTCAGGGGCGCAGGCGCCGACACCGCTGTTGCCGGAGCAACCACCACGCTCATTGTCCGCATCATTTTCTCCCGACGAATGTGCTCTGGTCATGATCGTTTCAATGACAGGAGCAGTGAATATAAAATATCAGCAGAAGTCTTTTATTATTTTCAAGATCTAATTATTAATTTAGCAAAATCAACCTTCATAATTATTGTAATGTCTGTTCTGCCTACGGGCAGTCAATCCAAGCTGGCTGCGCCAACGTTCGGCTATGTTGCGCCGCAGCAGTGCGCGAGTTCGGCATTTCGACAGCCTCGCATCAACACAGAACGCCTCGGTCTCGAGCCAACCTTTCGTGCCTGCCGATTGCGGAAATTGCACCAATCGTGGCGCTAGTTGCGATTGCAATGCTGCGCTGCAACAACTAGGCGCCGCCTGTATTCCAATCGGGGGTCGTCATGCGTACCGTCATTTTTACTTTCGCCATTGCGGCATTCGCACCGTTTGCCTTCTCCTTCGGTCATGCAGGTGCAAATCACGAGAGCCACCCCCTTGTGGATGGGACGTTTGAGAACATCGGGCGAGCTGTCATCATCCAAGGGCAGACTGTGCAGTCGCTCTATGTAGGCAACGCCAGCGGACGCGGCTCCAGCCCGAAGGACACCTCGCGCGTCTCCGCTTAAATCGAAGCAGTCCATCGAAAGAGCCGTCTCGCTTGCGCAATTAAACGGTGTGAAACCTGTATCCCTCCGCCCAATTCTTGAGCGGAGGGACGGTCGGCACAGCTTGCCCATCAAACAGCGGGAGCGCCCATGTAGCCGCAGACGACGCGAGGGCGTCGAAGGGCGATAACTTGCCGAAACGCTGAGATATAAGCGGGTCAAGCAGTCGTGCCCTCAACTGCGCGTTTGCGCTTCCTCCGTTGCCAAATTGCGCCAATCCCGAGGGCAATGACCGCTGCCATTGCTGTCCAGGTGACAAACGGAATGCTGGCGATGAGCCATCCCTTCTCGTTCTTTGCGTGGTAGATCCGCTCGACATCATCGGGCGTAACATGATGATTGGGGTTGCCGAAGGCCGTGGCAACATAATCCGCCACCTTGGCCACCTGTGCCGCATTAAACTGGGGTCCAAATTCGGTATGCTGTGGGCCGAAGGCCGGCATCAAGGTGCGTTGGCCATCGACGGTACGATCGATGCCCTGAGTAATCGTCATGACGAGGTTGGAGGGATCTGCCGAACCGACGGCGGATGAGCCGACCAGCGGCGGCAGTACGTGATCGACCGAACCTCGACCATTGTGACCATGGCAGCTCGCACATGCGCTTTCATACAGCGCCGCGCCTGACACGCGGTCCACGTCGATGAAGGATTTCACATCCTTCCTGTCCATCGGATGCTCAAGCTGATCGGCCCTGAGAGGAGCTGAATCCCGCCAGCCAGAACGCTCTCCCTCAAACTTGTCTCGGGCTCCAGGGACGGATCGCACATAGGCCGCGATGTCTTGCAGATCCCCATCCGTCAGCTTCGAGAAGGAGTTCTGGACCGCGGTTCCCATTTCACCTCCGGCAATGGCCTTGCCATGCAGCGCGCCGGTCTTGAGATAGCGTACCAGATCTGCCTGGCTCCATCTGCCGATGCCAGCGTCAGGATCGGAGGTGATGTTGGGTGCGGTCCAGGAGCCAACCTTTCCGCCTGTGAGAAAGCGATCGCTCTTTTCGCCCATCAGGCTGTCCCGGGGCGTATGGCAGGTTGAGCAATGCCCGAGCGTTTCGACCAGATATCGTCCCCGCGCCACCCCCGATACAGGCGTGGCACGGGCCGGCTGCGACCGGCTGTAAAGCAGGTTCCAGCCGATCATCGAAGCCCGGACGCTGAAGGGAAAGGCCAGCCTGGTCTCCGGTGGCGTGTGATCGACCGGTGCCACGCCGAGCATGAAATAGGAATAGAGCGCCTTGACGTCGGCATCGGACAATCCGGCGAATGCCGTGTATGGCATTGCAGGATAAAGGTAATGGCCGCCGGGGGCCTGGCCCTTGCGGACCGCGTCGCTGAATTGGGCGAGGCTCCACGCACCGATACCCGCGCTTCGCGATGGCGTGATGTTGGAGCCGTAAATGGTGCCCAGCGGGGATTCGACGCCATAACCACCGGCAAAAGGATTGCCTGTCTTGGGATCGTTATGGCAGGCGGCGCAATCGCCCGCCGTGGCGAGGTAACGTCCTTGCGCAACCAGGGAGGAATCGGCATCCGATGTGGGCGCCGCCTCTAATGCGGCTCCTCCAAGTACCAGAACGGTTGCGACTGCGATGGAGGCAGTGAGCGTCCTGAGCATCACACGTCCTTCGCAATGATATGAGCCGCGCGGATGGACAGCGCGATGCCGGTCAGGGTGGGATTCACCGTCGCCGAGGAGGGCATCACACCGGTTGTGCAGAGGAAGAGATTGGGATGGTCGTGGCTGCGGCAATCGGCGTCGACGACTGAATTGGTGCGGTCACTGCCCATGATGACCGTGCCCATGATGTGAAACTGGTTCCGCCACCCGACCGGAGCTTCGAGGACCTCGCCTTCGAAAGCCTGAAGGATGTTGGCGAAATCATGCTGCACGACATCGCGCATGCCCCGAACGTAATCATTGAGACGATAGGAGACCTTCAGGCCAGGCAGGCCGAGGGAATCCTTGTAGCCGGGGTTCGGGACGACACGATTGGTCGGCTCGGGCAGGGTCTCGCTCATGGTGGCGATGTTGACGAGGCGTGACGACTGGTCGCGAATCGCGTCTTCCAGTGCTTTCCCCATCAGCCCGCGCTTGAGCAAGCCGGGCGTCACATCGACGTTCGGCACATGGTTATGGAAGGAGTAGCGGATTGCCGAGCGGACATTCCGGCTCGGTTCGTCCCGCCGGTTGACCATGCAGCCATGTTGGACCGAACCTCGCCCGCTCCACAAAGGCTCGTTGGCGAGGAATGTCAGATTCATGCCGGTATGGTCCATCAGGTTGCGGCCGACCTGATCCGAGCTGTTCGCCAGATTGTTCATCAAGAGCAGCTTGGGAACCTCCAGGGCATGGCATGCGAGGACAAAGACTTTGGCCGTCAACATATGATCGGAGCCGTCGGGCTTGCGATAATGCACTGCGGTGATTTCGTTCTTGGGGCCCTTGTCGAGACCGAAGGCAACGCATTCAGGCATTAGCTTTACGCCCCGGTCCACCGCCTTGACGACATGCATGTCGCCCGAATACATCGCGCCAATCGGGCACACCGGCTCGCACATATTGTTCCCAACACAGGCCGGACGCCCTTCATACGGGCGCGAGGCGCGGCAATGCGGCTCGTGCGACACCTGATAACCCAGGGGCCCCAGTTTCGACTGGATGCGCTGCAGGAGATAAGGCTTCCCCTCTGGAGGAAGAGGGTAGGGCGCGGACCGAGGCGGATATTGACCACGCCCCTGGCCGCTCTGATCCTCTTCATGCGTGCCCACCACGCCGAGTTCCTTTTCGGCGATGTCGTACCAAGGTTCGAGGTCGTCGTAGGAAATCGGCCAGTCACGTCCGACGCCGTAGGTCGATTTCAGCTTGAAGTCGTTTGGCAAGAGCCGCCAGCAGGCGCCTCCCCAGTGACGCGTGGTGCCGCCGACCACGCGCAGATAGCTGGTGACATATTCAAAATCCGGATCGGACTCTGCCTGAATATAGCCATCGGTGTAGGAGTTGGGTGCCCAGGGAACATTGGGATAGGGCGCGCACCAGTTCCGCTTGCTGGCGGCGTTATGATAATTCTCAATGGCCTTCCAGCGCGGCACAACTGGCCCCGCCTCCAGCATAATGACCGATTTGCCCAGCCCAGCAAGCTGGTAGGCGGCATTGGCGCCAAGCGCGCCCGAACCGATGATCACGACATCGGCGTCATAGTCTGACATGATTGCGGCCTTGCTTTCAGGAGTGCGCATTGGCGGCCAGCCAGGCGGCGGCCTCGGTGGCGGTCTTGGCCCGGCCCTGCGACATGGCGAGGTAGCGGGGGTCGGGCGTGGCATAGCGGGGTGCTGCCTTGGGGTTGCGCGCCCCCCATTCGGCAATGTCGGCCGGCATGGCAGGCGCCACCACGCCTTCGGGCACCGCCGTCCAATAGTCCCGCCCGCCGCGGGCATAGCTCGGCCGGATCGTCACGTCGGTCGTGCATTCATACATCAGCGCATCAAGGAATGTGACGAACTTGGCGTTGTCATGGTCCTTGGCGGTCTGCGGCGTGCCTGTGTAGCCAAGATAGAGTGGAGCGATCAGCTGGAGGGCCGTTGCCTGATCCTCGCCGCTCAAGTGAGCGATCACCGCCTCCCGGTCTTTCAATCCGCCCGCCGCGATGTTGGCGGCCAGACGCGAAAGCCTGGCTGGGAAGGTCGGGTCAAGTTCTGTTTGAAAGGTTTGCGCACGCGCGATGACCGCTTCGGGCAAGTCCGCCCGATCGGTAAGCAGTCGGGCGATGCCGATGGACTGGGGGCCAGCGCCGGTGGCGCCAGCAGAGGACATGATGGCATCGGCGAACGGGATCACGGCAAGGGCGGAGAGAATTTGTCGTCTGTTCAAAGCGGATTCCAATATGAATGAAGTGGGCCCCCCCGAGCCTGCGGTGACGGCCAATCGGGCTCTGCCAGCAGGTCACGGCGCCTCGACCTTGGCCGGGGAGCCGTGTTGCCGCAGCGATTGGCACACGAATATATAATCGATTATCTGAAAAGGAGATTGGCTGTCGATGCTTCCGGCGGACCTCCCGACGTCTCCTGATGAAGCATTTCAGGCAGGTCGGCGTGGCACAGGTCAATGGGCGTACGCGCGGAACCTATCGAGCATCTGCCATATTCATGGGGCCGATTTGACTGCCGCGATGCGCCTGGGCAGCGATGCGTATTTCATAACAGATCCTCACAATCATGCCTAAAATCGGTGTGATGGCCCGGCCAGACGGGCTCACGCTGCGCAGTCTCGATGCGGCGGGAACTCCAGCGTCTCTCCCGCTGCAATCACAGATAATCGATTATCGAATGCATGCTGCTTGACCGAATCCACCGAACGGTGCATCTCACGACTCGAATGCCCCATATGGTGCATTTTGGGTGATCAAGTCAACGTCGGGACGGCAAAAGGTCCTGATCGACAGATCCGCGCAAGGCGGACGGCAGCGAAGGATGATGGAAGGGTTATGCATGAACCGATCAGTAGCGACGACTTCGTCCACCAGCGCGACCAGGCAGTCGCAAAGTTGACAAACGGCCCGATCAGCACCGCCGAGCGGCCAACCCGCCGCCGCTTTGTCATGCTCAGCCTCATCGCCGGCACGACGCTCATCAATTATCTCGATCGCACGATCATTGGCGTCGCCGCACCCTTGATGATCAAGGATCTTGGCATCGGCATGGCGGAAATGGGCTTGGTGTTCTCAGCCTTTGCCTGGACCTATGTGGTGGCCCAGCTGCCGGGCGGTGCGCTTCTCGACAGGATCGGCTCGCGGCTGACCTATTTCTTGTCGATCACCATTTGGTCTTTGCTGACAGGGTTGCAGGGTCTGTGTTCCGGGGTCGTCTCGCTGGTTGCCGTGCGGTTTGGTCTGGGCATCGCTGAGGCACCATGTTTTCCCGGTGCCAGCCGCATGGTCTCGGCCTGGTTTCCGCAGAATGAGCGCGCGCGCGCAACGGGCATCTACACGGTGGGCGAACATGTGGGGCTCGCGTTGGTCAGTCCGCTCCTGTATTTGATGATGCCGGTCCTGGGCTGGCGCATCCCCTTCCTGATCCTGAGCGCGATCGGTGTCGTGTTCGGCATTGTCTGGTACCGGATGTACCGTGACCCAAGCGATTGCCGGAAGGTCAATCAGGCCGAACTCGACCACATTCGCGCTGGCGGCGGCATCACCCACAAGGCGTCCCGGCCTCATTATGACTGGGCGACGATCCGGCGCCTCCTGTCGTTCCGGCAGGTCTGGGGTGCGGGGCTTGGCCAGTTTGCGGGCAATGCGGCGCTGGTCTTCTTTCTCACCTGGTTTCCGACCTACCTGTCCAAGGAACGCCACATCAACTTCAAGGATCTCGCCTACTTTGCCACCCTTCCCTATGTCGCGGCGGCAATTGGCGTGATGATTGGCGGCTACGTCTCCGATTATCTCATCCGCAAGACGGGTTCGGTCAATCTCGGGCGCAAGCTTCCCATCATCACCGGCCTGTTGCTGATCAGCTGCATGGCCGCGGCCAATTACGTCAAAAGCACGGAGGCCGTCGTTGCCATCATGGCAGTCGCCTTCTTCGGCCAGGGGCTTGTCGGGATCGGCTGGACGGTGATCTCCGATATCGCGCCGGACGGTTATCAGGGGCTGACCGGAGGGCTCTTCAACGTCGTCTCGAATGCATCGGGGATCATCGCCCCCCTCGCGATCGGCTTCATTCTCGCCGCCACGGGGTCTTTCACCCTTGCCTTGGTGATGATGTCCGCAATCGGGCTGGTCGGAGCCTTGGCCTACATTTTCGTCCTTGGAGACATCAAGCGCCTGACGCTCTGAACGGAACGAAACGACCTGAGAAAGCGAAAATGATTTTTCCCATTATTGCCGTCGCGGTTTCTTTGGAAGCGGCCTCCAATACGGACGCAGCCGGGGATATGCAAAGCGCGTCAAGGCTGGTGCAGGCCGAGACCCCGGTTGCAGATCCTTCCACGATAGGCCCGCAAGCATCGCCGGATGCAGGGGGGAGGACGCCGCTCGTGCTCGATCAGCCAACTGCAGCTGCGGCACCCAAGGCCAGCGATTTCGATCAGACGATCTCTGGTCGTTGGGGCGGATTGCGCACCAGGCTCCTTGACGCGGGGATCAACACCCGCGGCGATTTTGTCGCCGAACCTTTCGCTTCCGTGCGGGGCGGGCAGGCGAGGGGCACGAGCTATGCCCAGCAACTGCGTCTTGGGGCGGATTTCGACATGCACAAGATTGCGGGCTGGTCCGGAGGGATATTCCACCTCACCCTGAACGATCGCAAGGGCGGGAATATTTCGACGGATCTGGTGGGTAATCGTCTTCCCATCCAGGAATCTGCCGGCGGCGATTTCACGCGACTGAGTGAATTGAGTTTCGAGGATGATTTATTCAACCATCGCATGACGGTCAAAGTCGGTTTCTATTCGATGGGCAATGACCTGGGCGGAATGAGCATCCTATGCAGTTTTGTAAACGCCGCCTTTTGTGCGCACCCTCTTTCTGAGTCTGGGAACAGTGGATGGACCAATTATCCAAATTCGCGTTGGGGTGCGGAAATAAAATACCGCATCAATGGCGAGGTCATCGTCCGAACGGGTGTTTACCAGGTCAATCAATCTTACAACGAGCCCAAATATGGCTTTGACCTATTTGCTCCGGGCACGAGTGGCGCGATCTTTCCGCTCGAACTGGAATATGATCCCAATAACCAGCCCGGATCGAAGGGATTGCGTGGCCAGTATAAATTTGGCGTCTTCTACGATACGGTGACGGTCAACCGGCAAGGCGTGCCAGGGACCGTTGGCGGCCGTTACGGACTGTATTTGCTCGCCAATCAAATGATCTATCGCGAGGCCGGGAGCGGGATGCGCGGATTGACGGTGTTCGGAGAGTTCACGGCCAATCCGAGAGCAAGTGCACAAATCACGCGATGGTATGGTGCGGGGCTGCTCTATCGCGGAGCCCTGCGCAATCGACCAGATGATGTGATCAGCTTCGGAGTTGTTACCGCACGCGTCAATCCGCAATTGCTTGAAGCGCATGAAAAGCCGGTGAACCCATCAGAAAGTAACTTTATGAGCGCATCTCTTGCGGGCGGAGAGACTGCGATCGAAATAAGCTACGGCCTTTCGCTAAAGCGCGGGATCTCGCTACGACCGGACTTTCAGTATATCATCAATCCTGGAGCATTCTCATTCCAAAGGAATGAAAACAATGTCTCGCTTGGCATGCAGATCAAGATGCAGCTTTGATGCTTGCCCGCGCCGGGTTCGCCGGAGGCTCCAACTTCTGAGAAAGTGGAGTTCCGACGACGCCGACAGCAGGATCCTTGTCTGCGCGACTGACGACCAGACACGCGCGGTTGACTTAGCGCCGGCGTACTCCCTGACTCGGCATGTTGCTTCCGGCACCCCATGAAAACGACGTTGTGCGCGGTAGGACAGTCCGAGCGGGGCTCCCTTTTGATAGGCTGTTTTCGCCCTTCCAAGTCTACGCGCCGGGGGGGCAGTGAGGGGCAACGGCCAATCTGCCCGCCAGCCTCTCCTGACAGTGGACGAACAGACCGGCCACCCCCATTCTACTCCGTCAACATCCGGAAGATGATATAGGTTTGCGCATCGATGTCCTGTGCATTGCTTCGGTTTTGACTATTTCAACTTGATTTTGAATATCATCCAAGTTGCTGAGGGCGAGCTGAACCCGCTCAGGAGGCAACTCCGGTAACTCGAGATTCATGCGCTTGATGAAGTAGTAGGCCATCGACAGTCGCACCTCGATGTCGCGCAACCCCTCGGTCATGTCGAAGTCTTGCGCGATGGCGTCTCGCTGTGCTGGCGCAAGGTCCGGATGAGGCTGAAGCCGCAGGACTGTCCGGGTGTACTAGGTTTTTAGCCTGCAGCACGTTCGCGAGAGGGTAGTCGACAATTTGCATAAATCGCATGTTGCGGCAGCTTTTTACACAAGGCCTGAGTCCTCTGTGGGTGATCGCACCAGAGGATACGTTTCAAGGCATGTTGCCAGTGTTAATGTTGTATATTTAAAACAAATATAAATTCCCATAAAAATTATCCGGTATATTTAGATATATGCTAATAACGGTCAATTATTTGGCTAAAAATGATCGTCTTGTGAAAATATAAATTAGTGTGTGGCATCACGATGTTCGGGATCATCTCAATTTCATTCTATTATTATTAATTTTGATTGATCGACCTGCGGATGAAGCGGGCGACATCCAAGGATAATTGCAATCGGGTTTCTGGGACATGGTACATCATGTGCCCACCTTCATAGCAGTGATGCTCAAAGCGCGAGGACAAGGAGGGCTCCAGCTTGGAAGACATAGCTATGTTGCCCTCGCACATGTTGAGCGAGTCATACCGGCCAGCAGCAACGAAGACTTGGAGACGCGGATCGGCACGCATGGCGTTCTGCAACCAGGGCTGCGACAGCGGAGGGCCTCCGCCGGCCTTCATGCGGGCGATTACTTCGGGCGTGATCGTCACATGATTGTAGTCCCAGCGATCGCCGGTGGCCTGGCGCTTCGGGCCGGGCACAGGCATATAGCCATCCTCCAGCCCGGTGTAGGCCAGATCGGTGGCATAACCCAACTCTGCGCGAAGATAGTCGCCAAGGATCGCGCCACGCCCTGCTACCTCGGGCTCGGCTTCCATATCGGTCCCGGTCATGCGCATGTCATAGGTGTTGAGGATTTTCTGGGCGTCTCCCGCGAACAGACCCTTCTTGTAGGCATTGTTCGTCATCACCAGCGTGGCGCGGTCGATCTGGTCGGGACGGACGCCGGTGAAGCGGGCCAGCGCCTGAGCGATCGCCTCGCGCTGAGGCGCTGTCAGCGCGTCGAGGTGCTCCAGCGCTGGGCGATAGGTTGAAACGATCCAGTCATTGACCGCTTTCATTGTCGCGGCCTTGTCGCGCAGCAGGTCGGGTGCCAGCTTCTTCAGTTCGAACGCTGTGGCGGTGCGCGCCGGGACATACATGGCATCCTGGAAGGAGGGGGGCATGAGCGATCCAGGCACACCACCGGAAATCAGCAAGGCACCCGAAACACGGATACCACGTTTTTCCAGCATTTCAGTCGTGCCATTGACGCGCCACGTACCATAGCTTTCGCCGCCCAGGAACAGCGGTTGGCGGCCCGCGTCGAACCGGGCACGATACGCTCTGATGAATTCCGCGGTTTCGGCGAAATCGCCCAGCGTGGTCAGAAACTCCTTGTCGGCGTCCTTGCCCGCACGGCTAAAGCCGGTGCCGACCGGATCGTAGAAGACCAGATCCGAGGTCGTGAGAAGGGTTTCTGCATTGTCCACCATGCCATCGGCGGTCAACCGTCGAGGCCCGAACATCTCGGTGTGAAGCAGCAGCGAATTGGAGGTGGGGCCGCCATTCCACAGGAAGGTCAATGGTCGGGGGCGGCCATCGCGCGGCGTGGCAGCATAGGCGGTGAAATAGATGTAGCCGCGCAGTTCGCCCGTCTCGTCGTTGCGCAGCGCTAGGCGGCCCGCACGCGCCTCATAGCGCAGAACGCCCTCGCGCGTGTGTATCTGGTGATGGGTGACGATAATGGCTTCATCATCGTGAAGGAGCGGGGCGATCACCGTGCGCGCAGTGCGATCATCCTGGGCCAGCGCTGGCGCGCCTCCCATCAGCGCAATGGTAAGCGTGACCGCGCCCAGGCTCCGCCAGTTAATGTTTCGCATGGTCTTAAGCTTGGCCATGGTCTGTCACTTTCCCACTTGTTGGCTGGTCGCGACGGGTGCGGACCGTCCCGCCGAGGCGCGCTGGATGAATTGCCTGAGATCGGCGGCCAGTTTGACGCCCGCCTCGCCGACATAGGCCATATGACCCGACCAATAGGCCTTCTCTTCCACCTGTGCGGGCGGAAGCTGCCTTTGCACGATGCCGAAGTGCGCGCTGCCGACCGCGCCGAACATGTCGAACCAGCCCTGCACAGAAAGGAATTGCATATCCGGGTTGCGCCGCAAGGTCGCCGCAAAATCTGCACCGGTGCTTACATCCTCGCCTGCGCGCATCGAGAATGGGAAGTTGACGTTCACGAAATCGATGACGGTGTAATCATCGTCGATGTCGATACCCAGATCGTCGCGGATATAGCTGTTGAAGGCGCCGATGAAGGCCGGGCTGTATTGCCCCATCGCCGCATCGTCTCCGACCGGATCGTGCAGGCTGTTGGCTGCGGGCAGCACATAGCGCCCATCATAGGTGCCCAACACCTTGTGCTGGTCCACCAGCAGATCATGCTGGAAGTCGGAAGGATCCTCTTTTAGGTTTTTGGCCAGCAGCAGCGCTGCAGGCAGGCCCAGAAAGCCCGCCTCCTTGCGCGCCAGCGCCTCGCGCGATGTGGCATCCAGCGCTTCCCAGCGGTTCATCGCTGGCACCAGCTCACCTTGCGCGAAGCGGTCCGCGGCGGCGATGAAGGCTTCGAAGCCGCTCGCCTCCTTCCTGACTTTGCCATGATACCATGCGGCGGCAGCCATGGTGGTGAAGGTGGTGGCGTGGACCTCATTGCCTTTGGGGGCCGCCAGCCCGCCATTGCCGCCCATCATAATGACGCCGTTGAGCGCAATACCGCGCAACGTGCCCTGGAAGGCGCCGCCGAACAGGCGCCGCGAAACCAGTGCGGCCCGAGTGGTCCCATAGGATTCGCCGAGCAGAAACTTCGGACTGTTCCATCGGTGGTTGGCTCGCAACCAGCTCTGGATAAAATCGACGGTGGCCTTGGCGTCTTCCTCCCTGCCGTAGAAGTCGTCGGGCTTGCCATCTCCCCAATAGCGGCTGAAGCCGGTGCCGATGGGATCGATGAAGACCAGATCCGCAACGGCCAGCAGGCTGTCGGGGTTATTTATGGTGCGATAAGGCGGCACCTGGCTGGGGGCGCCATCGTTGAAGGCGACCTTGCGCGGCCCCAGAATGCCCATCTGGAGCCACAGCGAGGAAGAGCCAGGGCCTCCATTGAAGATGAACACAACAGGGCGCTGGCTGCCGGCAGGAACCTTGGCGACATAGGAAAAGGAGAAGATCGAGCCGATCGGACGCCCGACATTGTCCTTGAGCGCCGTATCACCGGCGATGACGGTGTAAGCCATGGGCTTGCCGGCGAAAGCGCCCTCTCGCTGGCGGATGAAGCGGCGCGGGGCGATGGGTGCGCGGGCCATCCCCGGGGCCGCCTTCCAGACGAGCGCCTCGGGCGGCATGGGAGCGCCGCCCGAAGCGGGATTTTCAGGAGGGGTGGTGGCCTGCGCCGTGCAGAATACACTGGCTGAAAGCAAAAGTCCGGCAATCGACCCACTCGTTTTGCTGGTTCTCACAGAGCCCCCTCACACTGACAGACAAGGACCCTATCGCAATGCTGCCAATCAAAATATGCCCAATCAGCCTGTCACAACAGGGGATGGCGCATTGTTTATGCAACGATCGGGTGTCCAGTGAAGGCCAGCTAGCGACCGGTTGCCCCGTGCAACACTGCGATAGCCGTCTCGACCGGATAAGGGGGCATCACTCATGGGGTGACCGGTGCATAAAATTTTCGCTTGCTGCTTCTTCTCCGGAACGCTCTGCCGGGTTGGTGTCAATTTCAGGCAGAAAATTACGCCATTTTTAACAAATATGATGCGGTGTCAGTCAGGGAGTCGAAACCGGGAATTATGTCTCACACAAGCATCGTATCGTTTGATCCTGCCCATGTCAGGACCTATCTGGACAGGCGGGACTGCATTGCGGCCGTGCGCGAGGCTATGCAGGCCCTGTCCGCAGGCCACACGCGCCAGTTGCTGCGCACGATGCTCTCCATGGGTGAGCGCCGCACCTTCGCCCTGATGCCCGGCGCTCTTGCCGAGGACGACTTTTTCGGGGCCAAACTGATTTCCGTGTTTCCCAATCTTCAGGACACGGGGCGGCGCGCTCATCGCGGGCTGGTGGTGCTGTTCGAGCCGGTTGAAGGGCATCCGGTCTGTGTAGCCGATGCGGAGGAAATTACCCTCATCCGGACCGCGGCGGCCAGCGCGGTGGCCACCGATGCCTTGGCACGGGCTGACGCCAAAGCCCTGGCCGTGTTCGGCGCGGGTGGTCAGGCGTTCGAGCATGTGCGCGCCATCGCGCTGGTGCGCCAGCTCGACCGGGTGATCCTTTGGGGCCGGGATGAAGTCAAGACCAGCGCTTTGGCGCAGCGCCTCGCCCGGGAAACCGGTCTTGCGGTAACGGTCGAGCGTGATGGAGAGCAGGCTGCCGCGCAGGCGGACATCATCTGCACCGTGACGGGAGCCTCGCAACCAATCCTGCTGGGGCGCTGGATCCGTCCCGGCACTCATATCAATCTGGTGGGGTCGAGCGGACCGGGGCCGGTCGAGGTTGACGCTGATCTGGTGGTGAACGCCCGTTTCATCGCCGACAGCCGTGCCTCCGTTCTGGCACAGGGCGCCGAATTCCTGAATGCGAAGGCCGATGGACTGGTGGGCGACGAACATGTTGTCGCCGAAATCGGGGAGGTGCTGAACGGTTCGGTTGCGGGTCGGCGTGGCGACAGCGAGATCACGGTCTACAAATCGCTTGGCCATGCTGTCCAGGATCTGGCCGCCGTTGCCTTGCTTTACCGAAGGCATACAAGAGAAGCCTGTGAGGCAGAGGGAGCCTGACATATGCATTCATTTCGATTTTCCCGCATGCAGGGACTCGTTCGCGGCTGTGGCCTTTTGCCTCTCGTTGCCGCGCTGGCCGGCCCTCCCTGCGCAGCGGCCGATGACACCGTTGCGCCGCCGGCGCTTTTGGTGACCCTGACACCGGTCAGTGGGGCTCAAGGGCTTGATCGTATGGGTGTTTCCATGCGAATTCCGGCACCCCACGCCAAGGCTGGTGACGCCCTGCTCAAGATGCCTAAGGTGCTGGTAGGGCTGCAAACCGCCAGCTACGAGGCTTCGGCCATCGAGGCGAGCGACGACATAGGGCCGGTACCCCTCTCACAGATGGATGAGGCGCCTGGACCGAGCGGCACCTATCGTGATTTTCTGACAAGCCGGCCGACGCAGGGCGATGTCACAGTGCGCTATGCCAGCAATCCGCGCTCTGTCGACAGCGAAACACGTAACGGCCCCCTCTTCGACCTGCGCGCACAAGCGGGCGGCCTGATCGGGGCGGGTGTCTATTTCTTCGCGCTGCCCGCCGATGAGCGGATCTACAACATCCGCCTTCACTGGGATCTGACCAAGGCACCGGCCGGCACGCGCGGCATCTGGAGTTTTGGCGAAGGCGACCAGTCAGTGGTCGGTCCGGCCAGCCAACTGGCCTTTTCCTTCTACGCCGCCGGAGCCGTGAAAAGCGCGGCGCAGGATAACACTTTCGGCTTCTATTGGTTGCAGGAGCCGCCTTTCGATCCGGCGGTGCTGGGCAAAAACACCCATCGCCTCTTCACCTATATGGCGCGCTTCTTCCATGATGCGCCCGGTGTGAGCTACCGGGTTTTCGCTAGGGCCAATCCCTATCCTTCGGGGGGTGGCACATCGCTCGCTCATTCCTTCATGTTCGGATATGGCGCCAAGGGCGAGACCATCGGCGATGGCACCGACATGCTGATCGCCCATGAAATGGCCCATACCTGGCCAGACCTGAGCGAGGAATCCGACGATCATCCCGCCGTGGCCTGGTATTCGGAAGGAACTGCGGAATTCTACTCCGTGCTGCTGTCATTGCGCGCCGGGACGATCGACTTCGACCGCTTCCTCGCCGTCATCAACGCCCATGCACGCGACTACTACACCAATCCGTTTCGTGCGCTGAGCAACGAGGCGGCAGGCAAGCTGTTCTGGAGCGACGCGCGGGCGCAGCGCGTGCCCTATGGGCGAGGCTTCATGTATCTGGCTAAGGTCAATGGTCAGCTCAAGGCCAAAAGCGGGGGCAAACGCTCGGTCGACGATCTGGTGCTCGAAGTGCTGGAGCGCCAGCGCCATGGCGAAAAGGTCGGCGTGCCCCAGTGGATCGCCATGGTGGTGCGCGAACTGGGGCCCGGCTCGCGGCAAGACTATCTCGACATGGTGGAGGGAAAGACCATCGTGCCGAGCGCCGACAGTTTTGGGCCCTGTCTGAAGCTGGTCCGGACAAGCGAACGGCCTTTTGATCTGGGGTTCGATGACATGCGGCTTGGTGTCGTCAAGGATTTGCGGGCCGACTCGGCAGCAGCCGCGGCCGGGCTGCATGAAGGGGACAGCATTGTCTCTCTGACGCCCCGCGCCGAGTTGCAGGCCCATGAGGAAGCCATCGCCACCGCGGTGATCCGTCGTGACGGGCGCGACATGACCTTCCGCTTCAATCCTCGCCGGCCGGCAGTGGAGGGCTGGACGTGGGTGCGTGCGGGCAAGGCTCCGCTCTTATCCTGCGGTTTGTAACATGCGGGATGGAGGCGGGCGGGAAGCCCGCCTCCATGGAGTGACCGTCAGGCGCGGCCGAGCGCCGTCAGAAGCCTGTCAATATCGCTCATGTCGTTGAACACCGAGACGCTGGCGCGGAAGCGGTTGTCGCTCACGGTCATCTCGATACCCGCGGCGTCGAGCCGGGGCTTGAGCGTCTTGCGCGCGCCGGGATAGATGCAGGTCACCATGGGGGAGCGCGCCTCGGCGGGTGTGGCCAGCTTATAGCCCAGCCGGGGCAATTCCTGCTTGAGGTGGCCGACCAACTGCTGGGCATGGGCCTGAATGCGCGCCACCCCGGTGGTAAGGATATAGTCCAACGACCAGGTCAGCGCCGCGACACCCATGTGCGAATATGTGCCGTAGGCGAAATGGCCCATCGCCGTTGGTGCGAAGGCATAGTCGGCCACCGTGTCACCGGGCGGATCGAGCGGATAGGCATGGGACTGGAACTCGGAGATCCCATAATAGCCTTCCTGTGTGCGTTTGAGCGCGGCGAGCCGGTCCCTGCGGGCATAGAGGAAACCGAGCCCGAAGTCGCCCATCAGCCATTTGTAACTGGCACAGGCGGCAAAATCGACGCCCGAGGCGTGCAGGTCGATGGGGATGCAGCCGGCGGCATGGACGATATCGGCATAGACCAGAGCCCCATGGGCATGGGCGATCCGGGTGATGCGGGCGAGATCATGCTCGAAACCGTTGAAGGTCGAGACGGCAGAGACCGCGACGAGCCTTGTGTTCGGTGTCACGGCGCGCTCGATGTCCTCAATCGGAATACGGCCGTCCTTGGGCCGCAGCCAGGTGACCTTGCAACCCAAACGGGTCAATTCCTCATACAGCGGGAAGGAGCCGAAGAAGTGGAGCGTGTCGGTGACGATATGGGCCCCCGGCTCCGGCAGGCCCAGTGCGGCCAGAACCAGCTGCTCACCCATGGTTGTGCTTTGGGTGAAGGCGATCTCGTCAACATCCGCGCCCACCAATGTGGCGAATTTGGCGCGCACGCCGTCCTCGTCGAGTTTGTAGTCGCGCTCGGCCGGATCGAGGGCACGATGGCGCAAATAGCGGTCAATCTCCGCGCGCGCGCCCGTGCTGACCGGATGCGTCGAACCGGAATCGAGATATGTGATGCCAGCTGGGAAAAAAGCTGCTTTGTTCGGAAGCGCGGTGTCAGTTGGGCTTGCCGACAAGCGGGCGGCAAGCGGTGCCATCGCACTGGTCATCAAAATTTCCCGACGCGATAAGCCCATGAACGATCTCCTGAAACAATGTCGTAACGCTACATCTGTTCCTCGGCAAATATCGCGCGATAATGGTTTCATTGAGCAGGATTGAGGTCGGAGAATACGCTTCTCGCGTGCTTTTCCGCATAATTTTTTCGATCCTGCTGTCCACGCGATCGATTTCGGCAACAGTTTTGCCCTGGCCAGGATGCTAGGCAACGAGGCATTGGGAGATGCCATGATGATGTTCAAGACTCTGTCGACTTTCCTGCTGCTGGCAGCGCCGCTGATGGCTCGGGCCGAAGAACCGGTCATCCGGCCGATCGCAACGCATCATGAGGTCACCGTGGCAGGACACCGTCTCGCCTATGAGGCGATCTTTGCCCAGCATATCCTCAAGGACAGCCGCGGTGTCGGACAGGCAACGATTTCGACCATTGCCTACCTGCTTGCCAGCTCGAGAGCGGGGCCCCGTCCAGTGATGTTCGTTTTCAATGGCGGGCCCGGCGCATCCTCCTCACCCTTGCAGTTCGAGGGGTTTGGCCCCCGCCTTCGCATCAAGGCCGCGGATGGTAGCCAGAGCATTTCCGAAAACCCGTATACGTTGTTACCAATGGTCGATCTTGTTTTCATCGACCCGGTCGGCACTGGTCTGAGTCGCGTGCTCCCGGGTGGCAGCGGCAAGCCATATTGGAGTGTGGCAGGGGATGCGGCCTCTGTCCTGGCCACGATGCGTGAATGGCTGCGCGAGCACCATCGGCAGGCTAGCCCGGTCTTCATCGCGGGTGAAAGTTACGGCGGCACCCGTATCGCGCGGATGTGCGCCGATGCCGATGACCTGAAACTTGCGGGGCTGATCTTGATATCGCCCAGCTTCGATGGGAATCCCGAGGGAGAGAGCCAGACACGCAAGGATGGAGAGGCCGTAGCCCGGCTTCCGGCCATGGCCGTGGCGGCGGCTCGGCATGGGAAAGGCGAGGCTGACCGGCCTGCAGCCGAGCTGTTCGATGAAGCCAGTGCATTTGCCGTTCATGACTATGCGGCGGCCCTTGCAGCGGGTGACGCTTTGACGGGCGACCGGCGCCGCGAGATTGCATTGCGCGTATCCCGCTTCATCGGGCTTCCGGTCGAGGATGTGCTTGCTGCCAATTTGCGTGTCGATCCCGAGAATCTGCGCAAGGCCCTGCGCAAGCCGGATGGCCTGGTTGTCGGTTTGCTGGATACGCGTGTTACTGCGCCCATCCCGAAGGTGGAGCCCAATCGTCCCTCCGCCGCGAATGACCCTGCACTGGGACTGGGGGCCAGCAATGTGATCGTGTCGAGCGGGATCACGCGATACATGCATGAGACGCTGAAAGTTCCGGGAACCGAGCCCTATGTTTCCTTGACCCTGGACGTGAACTTTCACTGGGACTGGTCGGCGACGGAGCATGATGCCAAATCCCTTGACCTGGCTGGCAATGTCGCTGGCCTGATGCGTGCGAAACCCCGCCTGCGCGTGATGTTGATCGGGGGCTATTATGACATGTCGGTGCCGCTGCTGGGCCCCAGACTCCAGCTGGCGGCGGCGGGCGCCCCGATGGAGCGGATCAAGGCTGTTGCATTGCCCCAGGGGCATTCGGTGTTCGAGGCGGAGAGCGAGAGAAGGCAAATGTCGGCGCTGTTCGGGAGTTTTTTGAAACATCATCCTTAGGGTATTTGCCCTATTTGCATGGATGTCACTTGATCGGAGGAATATCGCGCATAAACTTGCCGCAAAAAGGGGTGAGGCGTGAGTGACGATCTGACAACTGCCGATATCAAGATTCTGGAACAAATTCAGCGTGATTCATCGCTGTCCACCGCCGAGCTGTCCGACAAGATCGGGCTGTCCCAATCGCCTTGCTGGCGCCGACTCCAGCGTTTGCGGGATGAGGGATATATCAAGCGCCAGGTGGCGTTACTGGATCGAACGAAATTCGGGCAAAGTTTTATTATTTTTGCTCAACTCAAGATGGCGACTTTAACCGAGGATCAGCGCGCGTCTTTTCTTCTGAAGGTTGAAGTAACTCCAGAAATACTTGAATGTCACACGGTGTTCGGGGATAAGGATATTCTTCTAAAAATCCTGGCTTCTTCGCTCGACTGGTATCAGAATTTCATATTCAAGGTGCTTTTGAAGTTTCCCGGCGTTCAGGATGTTCAATCGACAGTGACCTTGGCCGAGTTGAAATATGAAACAGCCATTCCTATTCGCGGCAAGCATGCATCTTGATGTGTGACAAATTTATGCTTCGTTCGGCAATGCTTTCGCATTTTTCGCATAATTTTTGCGTGCCATGCGGGATAGGCTGAAGTTTCAGGAGGGGGCGTTCACGGATTAGGAGTCTGGAGGGTTCGGTGCAACAGGCAGGCCGTCAGCCGTGTCCATGCTCCAGCCTCCGCTCCAATATCGACCTTCTGCAGGTTTACGTGCCCGCCTTGCGGCGGCGCCTCGCTCAAGTCGGGATCCGAGAATGAAGTATTTCGCCTGGATAGCTCTTGCTGCAATCGCGTGGCCAGCTTGCGCGGCAACCACGGAAAAGATGTCCGTTGTTTCGAACGGGGAGACAGTGGGCTCGGTAGTTGCGGTGACGGACGGCAACCATATCGCGGTTGACTACCGTGTCGACGATAATGGTCGCGGTCCGAAGCATCATGAAGATATTGTGCTCGGCCAGGGCGGCATTCCCATCTCGTGGCGCGTCAGCGGAACGTCCATGATGGGCGGACCTGTTCAGGAGACATTTTCTTGGGCGGATGGCACGGCGCATTGGGTCAGCCAGGCGGAGGAGGGCACGCTGGCGGTCGGGAAGTCGACGCTCTACATCGTCAACGACGACAGTCCCTGGGCGCAATATGTCTATGCCCGTGCTGCTTTGGCCGCGCCTGGTCATGCTCTGGATGTGCTGCCGGGCGGTCGACTGACCCTGACTAGACTGTTCAGTCGGGCTTTCGCTGGCGTTCCCGTGACCCTTTACCGGATCGATGGTGTGGATCTGCATCCGGGCTATGTGATGCTGGACAAGGCGAACCGGCTCTTCGCCGCCTTCGGCCAGAAGGGCGTCGCGATCCGGGAGGGTTTCGAGAAACGGGGCGACGAGCTTGCCGCGCTGGGCGCCCAGCTCGATACCGATAGAGTTAAAGCGATCAGCGCACGTGTCGCCCATCGCTTCGACGGGCCGGTGCGGATTCGCAATGTCCATGTCTTTGATCCCCTCACCGGCCAACGCGGACCGCTTTCGACGGTGATCGTCATGCGCGATGTCGTCAGCGCGGTGGTGCCCGGCGATGGAGGCCCGGTGCCCGATGGCGAGACAGCGATCGAAGGCGGCGGCGGTACGCTCTATCCCGGCCTTCACGACATGCATTCGCACACCACGATTGATTCTGGACTATTCTATCTGGCGGCGGGCGTGACCAGCACCCGCGACATGGGCAACAACAACAGCTTCCTGCAAAAGTTACTGCCCCAGCTGGACAGCGGCGAGGTAGCCGGGCCGCGCGTGGTGCCCGACGGTTTTATAGAGGGCCGCAGCCCCTATTCTGCCCGCGACGGTTTTGTCATCGGATCCCTGGACGAGGGGATGAATGCGGTTCACTGGTATGCTGATCGGGGCTACTTTCAGGTCAAATTCTACAACTCCATGAAGCCGGACCTCATCAAGCCGTTGGCCGATGAAGCCAAACGGCTAGGGATGGGGGTCACGGGCCATGTGCCGGCCTTCGACAGCCCGGACCGCGTGATCCAGGAAGGCTATAACACGATCGCCCATATCAACCAGCTGATGCTGGGCTGGCTGCTCGACCCCGAAAAGGACGATACGCGCACGCCTTTGCGTCTGACGGCTATGGTCAAAGCGGCCGACCTCGATCTGGGTAGCGCGCCGGTAAGCCGGACAGTCGGCCTGATGCGGGCCTACGGCGTTTCGCTGGACACGACCACTGTCATTCTTGAAAGACTGATGCTGAGCCGGGCCCGGACTACGCAGGCGGGAGATGCGGATTATCTCGATCACATGCCTATCAGCTATCAGCGCTATCGCAAGCGCACCTTTGTGCCACTAAAGGGCCCCGCTGATGACCAGGCTTATGTGAAGGCCTTCGACAAGGTGCTCGAGACGATGAAGCTGTTGCATGCCAATGGTATTCAGATGTTGCCCGGCACAGACGACACGACAGGTTTTACCCTGCAGCGTGAACTGGAACTCTACACGAAGGGCGGGCTCACGCCTGCAGAGGCGCTCAAAGCCGATACGTTGGACTGCGAGACATATTTGGGCCGCTCCGATCGGATCGGGACGATTGCCAAAGGGAAACTGGCCGATCTCATTCTGGTAGCGGGCGATCCCACGGTCGACATCAATGTTGTGAAGCGCCCCCGGATGGTGATGCGTGGTGGAGCTGTTTATTTTCCGTCCGAGATTCATGCCGCGCTTGGAATCAAGCCCTTTGTATCATCGCCGGAGGTTATACCCGCGCGCCCAGATCCTTTGAAGGGAAGCGCTGCCAAGGGCAGCGGCGCGATGTTTGGCTGGCCGCGGGACGACGACGGCGATTGAGTGCAGCCAAGACCTATGGCCCCCTTCCATCAAGCGGATGACATGACGACGATGATTGAAAAAGCGACAGACCTTCGGCGCGATGTCGGTGTGGGGGGCGTGATCATGTTCGGCGCGGGCACGGCGATTGGCGTATCGATTTTCTCGGTGCTTCAGCCGGCAGCACAGATCGCAGGATCGGGCCTTTTGCTCGCGATGGTGGTGGCGGCCTTGCCGATGGGCCTTTTCTCGATCTCCTATGCCTATCTGGCGTCGACCTATCCGGTTTCGGGTGCGTCCTATGAGTGGCCGCGCCGTTTCCTTCATCCTGGCGTAGGCTTCACCATCGTCTGGTTGCGCATACTTTCCAACATCGGCGCGCTCACCTTGCTGTCCCAGGTGTTGGCCAATTACCTCTCGAAGGTTGTCACGCTTCCAGCAAAACCGCTCATGGCTCTTGCCCTGACTACCGTGTTCGGGCTCAATCTGGTCGGGGTCGGCGTCGCGGCTAGGGCGCAGGCGGTGCTGATGGGCTTTTTGCTGGCAGTCCTGGCTGTTTTTGTCGCGACCGGGGCGCCTCACGCCACCACAGCAGTGATCGGGGATCCACTTGCTTCGGGGCACGGTGCGATCCTCGCCTGCATTCCTTTGATGATCAGCCTGTTTTTGGGCATCGAGGCGGCAGTGGAAATCGGCGACGAGGTACGCAATCCACGCCGTGCCATTCCCTTGGGTATCGTCGGCGCGATCGGACTGACTGTTGTTGTTTATGGTTCTGTCGCAGCGGTGGCCCTCGGCCTTGTCGGGCCTGCAGCGCTCGCTGCAAGCAAGGCGCCGTTGCTGGATGCCGCTCGCACAACGCTGGGCCCGATCGCCGTCCCGCTGATTGTTACCGCAGCGACGGTCTCAATTCTTAAGGCAATGAATGCAAACGCGCTGATCTTCTCGCGAAGCCTTTTCGCTATGGGGCGCACCAAAGTGCTGCCTGATATTTTTGCCCGCATCCATCCACGCTTCGGTACACCTTATACCGCCGTGCTGCTCGCCTATGCCCTTGCTATGACCGGGTTGCTTTTGCCATCCAGCCTCATCTTTCTGCTGCTCACGGTCAATGTTCCCACGATGCTAAAATACGCCGCATGTTCCCTCTCTGCTGAGAGGGTGGCTGCCGCCCATCCGGATCTGCGGGCGAAGGGCCTGCAATTTGCGCCCGGGGTGGTCCGCTGCGTCGGCCTCCTTGGTGCTGCAACGGCTTTGGGCATCATGATCGCGGGAATGAGTGCCGACACCCGGCCATACGAATTGATCGCGGGATGGCTTGGCGCGGGAGCAATTTATTGGTGGGTACGAGCGCGCACCGCTTTTGGAAAAGCCCTGAATGATTGACCGGAATGGTTGTTTCAAAACGGAGGCCGAGGACAGCGATTTCGCATAAATTGTCCGGTTTCCTCCAAAAATCGAACGCAAATTTGCCCCGGCCTTCGCTAACGTCGCCGATGTCATATTCGATATGATCATATGACGCAGGAAGGGAAAGATTGGCAGGTCGCTCATAGCTGCCGTCGATGACGGTAAGAAGACAAGAGGTGCGACCGGGCCGTGCGCGACATTTTATGGGGGTTTCCATGAATAAATTTTATGTTCTTGCGCTTTCCACGGCTCTCTTGACAGGCACCGCTGGTCAAGCGTTGGCAGAGGTGGCCCCTGCGGCGCCTGGCGGTGTTGAACCGCAAGCTTCTGGTGCCGCGCCTGGAAGCACAGAAATCGTGGTGACTGCACAAAAGCGCAATGAGCGCCTGATCGACGTGCCGGTGTCGGTCACACAGCTCGATGCGAGTACCCTGGTTTCGCAGGACCTCACGACGATCCGCGATTTTTATACACGTGTTCCCGGCTTGCAGTATATCGGTGGCGCCGGGCAGACCACTTTGGCTATTCGCGGGGTGAACACCGATGCCGGTGGAAATCCGACGGTGGGGATCACCATCGACGACGTTCCCTTTCCGGTCGGGGGTCAGATTGCACCTGACCTGGACCCCGCGATCCTGCAGAATGTCGAGGTACTGCGTGGACCGCAGGGCACGCTTTATGGCGCCAGCAGCCTTGGCGGCTTGCTCAAGTTCCAGACAGTCACGCCTGACACCAACAAACTCTCCGGCCGTGTCGAGGCGGGGGTCGAGACCGTGACCGGCGGCGGTGTTGGGGCTTCGGGGCGCGCGGCCCTGAACATTCCAGTGATTACCGATAAGGTTGCTCTCAGCCTGAGCGGGTTTTACAAGCGAGCGCCAGGCTATCTCGATTATACTGCGCTTCAGGGCGGAGCACGCGACAATGCGAACACCTCCGACAGTTACGGTGGGCGCGCCGCGCTGCTGATCAAGCCGGTCGATGGCGTCAAGGTCAATCTGGCGTTTCTGGACCAGGAGCTGCGCGGCCAGGGCGGCACCACCGTTGGTCTGACCGACAGCTTCAAGCCCGACGCCGGGCCTACGACGAACAACTTCAGTACGACCCTGCCGATCTACAAGACGCGCGTCCGGCTTTACAGCGCGCGGGTCGATGCCGATGTTGGCTTTGCCACACTGTCGTCAATCACGGGCTACACGCAGAGCCGTTATTCACTTGGCAACGACCTGACGTTCGTTTTTGCGCCGATCCTTTCGGTGATTCAGGATGTCTTTGGCACCCCCATCGCCAATGATCGTGCGCAATTGCTAGAGACTACGTCGACCAACCGCTTCTCGCAGGAGGTACGTCTGGCATCGGCCACCGGTAAGCCGCTAGAATGGCTGGTTGGAGCCTTCTACAATTACGACAAGTCAACTTCGAACCAGACTCTTACCGCCATCAATCCTGCGACCAATGCCACCGATGCACTGGTGTTTGACGCGCCATCACCAAGCACCTATCGCGAGATTTCGGGCTTCGCTGATGCAACTTATCATCTGACCGACCGGTTCAGCTTGCAGGGTGGTCTGCGGTACGCTTCCAACCATCAGCACAGCATTCAGACCAGCAGCGGACTGCTGGCCGAATTGCAAGGAAGCAGCGATTCCGATGTGCGTTCCAGTGACCACAGCTGGACTTGGCTGCTTTCTCCGCAATATAAGATCAATGACAACCTGAACGCCTATGGCCGCTTTGCGACAGGATATCGCCCAGGTGGCCCCAACTCGGCGCTGACGCCTGACCATCTCACCTATGGTCCCGATCGAACAACCAATTATGAGATTGGGCTCAAGGGGAGTGTGCTCGATAAGAAGCTGACCTTTGCGCTTGATGCTTTCTGGATTGACTGGAAAAACATTCAAATCCTCTCGGTCGATGCCGTGACCCAGATCACCTTCACCCAGAACGGCGGTCGTGCCCGCAGCCGGGGCGGCGAAGCCGAAGTCAGCTACAGTCCGTGGAAGGGGACGGTCTTTGCTGCGAACGGTTCCTTCATTGATGCCCGGTTGCGTGATGACCTCATCGGTCAAACCGTGGGGCTGAGCGGCGACCGGCTTCCCTTGTCGTCAAAATGGTCCGGCAATCTGTCTGCTGACCATTCGTTCGCGCTGACCAATGCTGTCAACGCCAATGTCGGCGCTACCTTGAGCTATGTCGGGCCGAAATACGCTGAGTTCCCGACCGAGGGTAATCCGCGCGGCTATTCTCCGGGTTATGTTACGCTTGACCTGCGTGCAGGTTTTGAAACCCATGGCGTTTCCTTCTCGCTATATGCCCGGAATATCACGAATAAGAATGGTATCATCTTTGTCGATACCACCGGAAATCCCTATACGGGGAGCATCATCCAGCCCAGGACGATTGGCGCACTCGTATCTTATAAATATTGATGATGTGAAGCTGTCGTTATGCCATGCGCGGGCGGCAGCTTCCTGCGTTGCCAGTGAGGGTGTGACGACGCGGCAAAGTTATGCGCCAACCGCGCCTCGCGGGAGCAATATGAGATAAATTTATTTCGCGCTTGGCGTTAAACGTCGCGTGAAGGCAGCAACAGGGCACCGATATTCGTGATCACGCAGGATAATGGATCCGGTCAGAGCTATGCTCAATGGATTCGTGCGACGATGAGGCAATCTCGGGCGAAAGGAGAGATGATATCCTTTTTCGATAGTTCGGTTCCCGAACCAACTGATTTGCTGCGCGAAACCATCGCGGAGGCCTTTTCCGATCCGATTAGCTCTCGCTACAGAAGCGCATTCAACGGCGGTAACCCTTACATTCTTGATATGCTTGCGGCCCGCTATAGCCTGCCCCGTGAGCAGGTTCTTTGCACCACCGGCGCGACCGGGGCTCTGGCGCTGATCTATCGCGTTATGTTGCGCGGTGGCGAGCATGTGCTCATAGAGAGGCCTGGCTTCGATCTCTTCACTGATCTAGCCCAGGCGCAGGGTGCTTCGGTGTCCCATTTCGATCGGGTGGCACAGGATGGTTTTGCTATCGATATCCATGCTATCGAGGCTGCGATAAGACCAGAAACGCGACTGATCGTGCTGTCGGATCTGCATAATCCATCCGGGGCCTATGCCAGTGAGGCAACAATCGGGGCACTTGCCAAACTGGCGGAACGCCGCAGCATCCATATCGTCGTGGATGAGGTCTATGGTGATTATGTTGATGTCGATATGCGGCGTCGGGCCGCCGCCAGCATCTCGCCCTATCTGATCAGCATTAGCAGTCTGACCAAGATCTTTGGCCTCAGCACACTGCGTTGCGGGTGGATCGCCGGCTCCGCGCAGGTCATGACAGCAATCCGCGGTGTTAGCGACAGGCTCGAATTCGGCATGTCGAACCTGTCCCATGCTGTAGCTGCGCTTGTGATGGAGCGCGCCGACCAGTTCATACAGCCTGGCCGCGCCTTGTTGAGTGTGGCCCGACCGGTGGTTCGCCAGCGTTTCGCCCAGTGGCATGCGCAGGGCTTGATCGCAGGTGAAGTGCCGGATTTCGGCTGTATCGTCTTTCCTCAACTGGTCGGCGTCGAGGATACCCGCGCATTTTCCGAAAGGTTGTTCAATCGCTTTGGCGTTATTGTCGCGCCGGGCGAGTTTTTTGGGCTGCCGGGCCATGTCCGCATCGGTTTTGCGCGTCCACTGGAGGAATTGCAGCAGGGGTTCGATGCACTGGAAAAGACACTTATGCGCAGCCACTCTGCGTATGACCTTTGTACACCTTCACCTGTCAGACCCGAGGCATCGGATTAAACATCAAGCGGTCGGATATGTGGCCAGCCTCAGGCAATGATTGCAAGCCGCGCCGAAGGAGAGCAGCTTGTTGAGTAGGGTGGCACCGCCTTGCGTCGCATTAAGCATCCTCTAAGAGATCTAAAATTGGAGTTGTGCCGATAGATATGCACTTAATCATATTGCGATGTTAAAGTAATACATAAATACATCTGTGATGTATTTTTGAATCGATTGCGGCTATCATGGCTTTATTCTCGAATGTTAAAAAATTTAAAGAAATTATGGATTTATTGGGTCTTATTTGCGAATTAGAATGATTGCTTTGTTAGGGAATGTGTTCATGACTGCGGTCATTTCTCTCTTTGCCGGTCACCATGCCTTCTGCGTTGCATAAAATTTCTTCCAGAAGGCTATTTTAGCAGGATCTGCAATCGGGATCGTGCCGAAATGGTCGCCCAATTCCATCACCTGCGGATTGTCCGCACTCCACGCCGGCCATATAGGAAGTCCCGGCCCGTTTGGGTTACCGTTGGTGATGATGTTAGACCAATAGGAGGACATCGTTTCCGCAATACGGTGATCCTCTTGGGTCCAGGGAGCCTTTACAGCATCGAGGCTATTGAAGGCATAGGGAATTTCGGAGCCGTGAAAGGCTCCGCGGATATCGTGCCCGGGGCCGGGAATGGCATGGGTCCAAAAATAGGTATGTAAGGGCAGTGGATCGCCCTTGCGCCAAAGCGTGCCCCACAGCCAGGTCGAGATCCGTGAATTGTCGCGCGCCGAAGCATTGTTTTGCAAGGCAGCTTCATCGTCATTCCCAGCTGGGTAGAGGCGCAGGAATTCATCGGCGAGGTTGCCGAATTTACGCCTTGCTCCTGCCTGGAACTGCGACAGTGTTACGGCGACCTGGGGCATTCCGCCCCTCGGCGGTTCAGTTCGGGAACGCAATATACTGAAAGCAGTTTCGGGGACAGCACCAGTTTCATCCTTGTTGTTGCCAGTCACAAATGTGACCTGGTTCTGCGCACCAGCCTGATAAGTGTCCCAATATGTCTTTGGTATCACCCAGCCGTCCACCACCGGGCGAAACAGGGGAGGCTTTCCGTCGCTTCCAGTCTCAACCGAGGGGTCGATTGTGGCGCTGCCTTCGATCAGCTTCTGCCATGGCATTGCGCGCAAGGCTTCAAGCGTTCCTGCGCCATGCGCCGCTGCGTAGGCTACGCCCGCCTTTTCGGCACTGGATAGGGGGCGATAGGATACCGACAGGTAGCGCAGTTCTGTGTCGCGCGGATATCGGGCATGACTTTGCGCAATACTCGCCCGGAATAGCCCCTTCGCCAACGGGGACATCGAGAGAAAGCCGACTGACCCGGCACCAGCCGACTGACCGCCGATCGTTACCTTGGAGGGATCGCCTCCAAAGGAGGCGATGTTGCGCTGGACCCATTTGAGCAGGGCGATGTCGTCGAGCAGCCCATAATTGCCTGACGCAGCATGGCCGGATTCTCGGCTGAGCTCAGGTGTCGACAGGAAACCGAGAACGCCTACGCGATAGTTGAAGGTCACCACGACGACGCCCTTCTTGGCCAGCCCCTCGCCATCGAATTCGGGGCTTGCACCGGTGCCGCCGATAAAGCCGCCGCCATAGATCCAGACATAGACCGGTCGCTTCTCGCTGGTGCCAGGTTTGGCACCGGTCCAGACATTGAGCGTGAGGCAATCTTCGCTTTGGCTCAGACCTGGTGCCATCTCACCGCCGGGCTGAGGGCAGGCATTGCCAAAACTGTCGGCCTTGCGGGTATTCTGCCAAGAGAGCGCTGCGGCGGGGGGGCGCCACCGCAATGCACCAACTGGCGGTGCTGCATAGGGAATTCCCTTGTAGACAGCGACCGAAGGGTCGCGCCCGCTGATTCCGGTGAGCAGGCCGGTTTCGACCCTTACAGGTACCTTTGGCGCCATTTCCCCCGCGCCTTGCGCGAAAAGCGGCTTGCTAGCGAAGCCGACCACTTCGCCCGAGGCAAGAACATGGCCCACCATGGCCTTTTTGAGCTGCGTAAAATCGCTCGTGGCACCCTCTCCGATGCGTGTATCGAGCGCAAACACCTGCATATGATAGGGATGGCGGTCCCCATCATGGGTATGGGGGCCGACGTAGGTGGCCGCAGGGCCGTGTACGTTAGGACCGTAAGCCGCTCCAGCTGGCAGTTGAGAAAGCCCGGAGGCCAAGGAGGCGGTCGCTGGAGGCAGGTTGAAGACCACAAGATGGATGCTGGTCCCGGCAGCAGCATCACCGAGCATGCCCTGCACCACGACAACGTAGGAGCGAGTGCCCCGCGGACCGCCTGACCACGAAAGGCCTGGGAACCTGTTGTCACCATATTGCGTGCTGGCAAGCGGGATATCTCCGCTTTGGGGGAAGCCCGGACTCGAAACCATGAGGCGCGGCACGCCGCGGGCCGGGATCGCATTGATCAGCAAATCCTTATCGTGCCCAATCGTGGTCGGCATCGTGTGAGGCTCGGCCAGAGGCTGCGCCACGGCGGCATTTGCCAGAGCGAGGGCAATGACGCCCGAGATCGCGTGCGACTTACGCATGATGTTTCCTTCACCAAACCTGGATTGCTTTAAAAATTAGAGTGTTTTGCGCCTGACGCCACCCTGGATCTCAGATCACCAGATCAACTCGCTGCGCCCGCTTTTACGCCTTCGTCGCAGAAGCTGAACATACATGATTGCCCCTGAAAGCGAGAGATAGATCAGCGAGAAACCACCGAGCAGGACGAGCCATCGGCCTGTCAACCCGAACATATCCCCACGATGGAAGCGCTTCAGTGCCTGATGCAGCTCCCAACCGCTCGGAAAATTCAGATCCGGATAGCCTGGCTCCCACATTTGCATCACCGCGCCGCTCCGGGCGTTGTAGACATGCTGAGTGGTCTGGGCGTCGGCCCCGACCACCACCCCTTGAGGGTAGCCCACGAAATAGCGAAGGCGCAGGACCTTGATCCCGACCCCGGGTTCCCTCTGATGGAATGTAGTCAGCGTGGTACGGGTCATGGGAGACAACTCGGTGTCGCTGATCGGGCTGGAGAGGTCTCCGTCGAATGCGCGAGAACCTTTCGCGGTCATCAGCAACTGGTGGATCTTGGACCCGACATTGTCGAGCGACAGTGCCAGCCCTCCAACCGTCAGCCAGATCACCAGAATGCTCGCGCTTACAGCAATCCATCGATGCAGCTGACGCCACAGGTCGCCACCTTTCCACCAGGGGGCTGTTCTGCCACCCTTAGCCCGCAATCGGTAAAGCTTGAGGTAATGCGCGAGACCTGTGAAGATCAGTATGGCAAGGGCGATCGAGGCCAGGGCGTTGATCGCGACGCCCCATGGCATGAACTGAAAACGATGCAGGGCTTTGAACGTCGACCGGGTGGAGGCGAAGCCAGGGCCGGGCTGCTGAGGGGGCAACAGGGCGTCGGGCAGCCGCGCTCCGCTGGCCAGATCAAACATCATATGCCGCTCGCCCATCTGTACATGGGCGACGACCTTCCCATCAGCGCCGCGCAACTCAACCAATCGCAGCGGTTGATCAGGACCGGCAGCGCGCCCAAGTTCGGCTGCACGCGCGATGCCCGCTGCATAGTCTGTGTTGTCGGGCAGGGCGGGGGCAGCGTAGTCCGGGGCTGACACCACGGCATAATTAGGCGGCCCATAAATATGTTGCCGCATCATCAGCATGTCCGGATCGGTTTCTGGCGCATGCGTGAGCAGTGCGCGCATATCGGCCAATTGTGCACCGGTTCCCATGATGCCGATCCACAGCAGAAATACTGCCGAGATGGTGGCGCAGATTCGATGCCAGCGCAGCATAATCAACCTTTCGTCGGGCATGGACCGCCACAGGCGGTGCACAGCCCCCGGCCGATAGCCGGAGGCTGCTCGAATACATCAGAGTTTGACGCGGAAACCGGCCGAGAAATAGCGCCCGATCGGATCGTCGCCATAGGCAAAGCCGCCGAATGCGCCCACATTGCCGTTTGCTCCGAGGAAGGCGGCTGGCGGGGGTTGCTTGTTGAACAGGTTCTGGATGTTAAAGAACATCTGGGCGACTGTTCCGGATTTGAGCGGTACATTCACCGCCAGATTGAGATTGGTATAGGCCACCGCAGGCGTGTTGGGCTGGTTGAAAATCTGGGTTGGATCACCGGTCCAGGCCAGCGAGCTACGCCATTTCTCTACCACGCCGATCTGGAAATTGCCCAGCTTGTAATCAGCAAACACCGTCGCACGCCACTTCGGGCTGGCTTGCAGCGAGTTGGAACTGAAGGAAACGCCGGCTACGTCAATCGTATTGATGCCGGGCTGCTCGTAGATGATATGCGGTTGCCAGGTCACCAGGGCGCGCAGGCTGAAAGGATGGCCAAAGAGGGCATGAGCATAGTTCGCCTCATAGTCGAAGCCCCAGGTGCGCACGCGCGCGATGTTGATGACCGTGCTGGTGAACGAGGTGACTGCATTGGCGGCTGTCGTGTTGGTGAAATTGATCGGGCGTGTCTGCAGCGCGCAATATGGCGAAGAACCGCCACTGGCGTAGCAGGCCGCCTGGATCGATGGATTTGTACCTTGAATGTTGGTGATCGCATCGGACACTGTGATCTTGAAATAATCGAGGGACATGCTGAAGCCGGGCATGAAGGCAGGCTTCACCACACCGCCTACCGACAGGGTCTTGCCCACCTCAGGTTTCAGGTTGGGATTGCCCGCCGTATAGACCGCCACGGTCGGGCTCTGCCCGGTCAGAAGATCGGTGAAAGCCCCAGTTCCGGCGGTCTGTGGTTGGTACAGATCGTTGAGATTGGGCGCGCGAATATCGCGTGAGTAGCTGCCACGTAATTTAAAGGCTTTGCTGACATTCCAGTCTAGCCCGGCCTTGTAGGTCCAGGCGCTACCGCTGGTATCGTAGTAGGTATAACGCAGTGCGCCGTTGAAGCTGACATCCCGTGCCAGCGCCACATCATGCAGCAGCGGCAGATCGATTTCGCCCGCGACTTCGCTGACCGACTGGCTGACGGTGGAACGATTGGCCAGTGTGGCGTCGGCCCAGAGTAGTGTCGAACTCGTGCAATTGTAGCGCAGCCCCGTGCAATTGGCATAATCGGTGGGCGACGCGTTGCTGGTCGCTGTATAGCTCAATCGACGCCATTCGCCTGTGAGGGCCACATTGACCGGCCCGGCCCACAGGGTTACGGGCGAGCCGGAAATCGTTCCCTGCACATCGTTGAGTTTCGTGACCGCGCGGAAACCGGTTTGCTGCGTGATATAGGCCGCTGCAGCAGGCGAGATGTTGCCCGAACCGAACAGGTTGATCGGCGTGCAGCCAGGATAGAGGCCAGGATTTGTCAGGGTTACCCGGCATACAACATTGCCGTTGCCGTCGGTAACAGCATCCTCAGCTGCGGCCAGCTTCTGGTTGTTGATGTTGTTGTCATTGAGAGTGCTCAGGATCACCTGGCTGTTGGTATAGGAAGCATCCCATTTGAACTTGCTCCCCAGATTGCCCTTCAGGCCGGCATTGATGAAATACTGATCTGTCTGGCTGACGGTGTCGACCCGGGGCAGATCCGAGAACATGCGGCTGTAGGTGAAGGAGCTTGCACCACCCGCTGCCGTCTGCGCCTGATAGGCAGCAGGCAGATAGGCATTGGTGGCGCTTAGCGTGATGTTGTTGACGAAATTATAGGTACCGTAGTTGGCGGTATGGTTTGAGGTGTAACTGCCCTCGACATAGCCGTGGATGGCATCGGTAAAATCATAATCCAGCCGCGCGAAGGCCTGGTGTGAACGCATCGCCGCACGGATCGAGCTGTTGTAATAGGCGCCATCGCCACCGCTTTGATAGCCGTTTGTTCCCGTCGCAGCGCCGTTGACGAAAGGCGAGAGAGTGCCATTGCTGGCAAACTGGTAACCGGCCAGCGGGCCGCTGCGGATCAGGCCACCGAAGGTGGTCGTCGAGATACGGGTATTGTCAACGAGATGATAGGGATTGGCGGCAGTGCCGCCGCCCTGCACTGTATATTGGTGCGTGCCCCAAGGGCGATCGAGACGTGAAAGCACGCCCGGATCATTGCGATACTGATAGCTCACCTCAAAGTGACCGCGTCCTTCAGCGAAGGGTCTACCATAGGCTATCCCCAGATCGGTCGTCGCATCGTCGCCATAGGTGGAGACGCCTCGGATCGCCTGCAGCTTGAGGCCTTTAAAGGTCGTATCGGTGATGAAGTTCACCACGCCACTGATGGCATCCGAGCCATAGACAGCTGACGCACCGCCGGTCACGATATCAACGCGCTTGAGCAACAACTGCGGGATCATGTCGGTATCGACGAGCCCGTCCTGTGTGGTTGGTGGCAGGCGGTGCCCGTCCCATAAGACCAGCGTGCGAGTATAGCCCAGCGCTCGCAGGTTCTGCACATTGCCTGAATTGTTGGTGACGCCTGTGCCTGGATTGCCGTTCTGTCCGCGCGATCCTGAGAAGATTGGCAGATCATTTATCGCGTCGGAAATGCTGCCCGGATGGGAGTCCAGCAGTTGATCGACCGCCACCACGGTGACTGGCGTGGGGCTGTTGTTCCCATTTTTGATGGTGCGCGAGCCTGTAACGATGATGTCTTTGTCCGGCACGGCAGGAGCATCCGCCTTCGGCGCAGTTGTGTCGCCGGATTGCGTGAGACTTGCCGCCCCAGAATCGACGGGCAATTGCGATACCATTGTCAATGCGACTGGCCGCTTGCTCACAGAAACCGGTTTAGCCGCGGCGGTGGGGCGCAGGATGATCGCTCCACCGGCCACCGCTGAGGGGACGAGGTTGGTGCCACGCAGGAGCTGAGAGAGCGCGACGCCGGTCGGCAGGCTGCCATGGACAGAATTGACCTTGAGATTGGCGACCATCGACTGAGGCACCAGGATCTGGATCTGCGCCTGATGAGCGAAAAGGGGTATCCCCGTTTCGGCACTCTGGCCCTGCACATCGAATTGATGGACATCCTGAGCCGCTGCATGGGCCGACGTCGCGACCGAAAGCGTCGCAACCGCCATAGCCAAGAAGCTTGGCTGAAACCTGTTCATGGTGATCCCTCTCCCTGGACGCTCTCGTCAGCGCCTTCGATGGTAAAGAGCAATGGAATTCGGGCTTCCGTCAAATGCGGTAAAATTTATTTCGCGCTCAGCAGAAGCTCATCACCACTTCGCAATATTTCAAGGTTATAGGTTGCCGCCACCGTTTCAGCAAAATGCTCCGGGTCATTGGTTTGGAACAGCCCGACCAGCTTTTCCCGACCGACGAGCGGGTCATTCACGACAATCTTAAGGCCATTGTAACGGTTAAATTCATCGATGGCCTCAACCAGTGTCTCACCGCGCAGGCTGATTTCACCATCCCGCCATGCCAAAGTTCGCTCGATGCGTTCTGGTGCTGTATCCACTGCGCCGATCAATCCTGAAGCCCCCAGCCGTGCCTGCTCGCCGGCCTTGATAAGCACATGCCCGTCTGATTGCTCCCCCGCCCAGGCCGAAACAACACCTTCGGTCACCGAAACCAGCGCCATTTCATCGCTCTTGCGAACGGAAAAGGCGGTGCCAACGGCGCGAACCTGGATCGGGCCGGCATTCACAACGAAGGGCCTTGCCGGATCCTTGGCAACATCGAACCACGCTTCGCCATGGACGAGATCAATCTTGCGCATATCCTTGGCCAGAGCCACACGGATTGTGGAATCGGTGTTGATGGTGGCTAATGAGCCATCCTGCAGCGGCAGGCGCCTTACTTCGCCAAGCCCCGTGGTTTCAAGATGACGTGCAACAAAACTGGGAAAGAGCAGTCCTGCTGCCGAGGCGGCCAAACCGCCACCTAGAGCACCAAGGACAATGCGTCGGTCAAACTTGCGGAATCGCAGGCGGGGGGGCTCGATAGCCATGTCCGAAATATTGCTATCGTGAGGCAGGCGGCTGGGGAGTTGGCTCCAGTCCGAAGGCTGAACCACGTGTGCGCGGTCGAGCATCGACCATGCGGCAAGCGCACGGATGAGGGCACCGCGATGACGGCGGTCCTGCGCCAGCCAGATTTGCAGCTCCTGCTCGTCTCCGGCCTCCAAGGGATGCCGAACAGCCCAGGCCAGCGCCTGCTCCTCAATGCCGTTGGGGGAGTCTGGAGATATCATGATCAAAGGTCGCTGATGTAGGGGTTGATGGCTCGGTTGTCGTCAGGCGCTCAAGGACGGCCTTGAGGCCGCGCGAGGCCTCGTTTTCCACCACATTGATGGAAACTCCAAGGCGGTCGGCGATCTCCCTTTGAGAAAGGCCATAAATCTTGCGCATTTCTACAATCTGACGCGCGCGGGGTGGCAGGTCTGCGATTAGCGACAAGACGCGTTCCAGTTCGCTGCGTGCCGTTACGATCCTCTCTGACGACGGGACCTCGCTCGCCAAGGCAAGCTCGTCGATATCGGCCATCGTGTCGATACGGACGATCTTGGCACGTCTCATCTCCTGCAGGATGCAGTTTTTCGCGACAGTAAAAAAGTAGGACAGGGGAGACCTGATGGATGCGATGTCTTCAAGTTCTCCCATCCGGCAATAGCATTCCTGAATGATGTCCTCGACATCACCAGGATCGCGCATCCGTCTGCGAAGCCAGGCACGCAAGGCCCCTTCATGAGGCAAGACTTCTCGCCCGATCCATGCTGCGAACGTCTCGCTTCTGGATGTCACGGTCAACATACTCCCCAGCATGATGCCCGGCACGGACTTTTCCGTCTGGCGCGAAAAATAATTGGCATCAGGATATTCGGGGCGGCACGTCCCGTCCCGTCGGGCGACCATGCCATGGAGTGCCGGCGAGGAAGCTATTCAAATCATTTATCGAGTGCACGGACTAGCGCCTTCGGCGGGCTTCTCCTTCAAGCTTGGTCACACAATTAGGCGGGGCGTGGTTCCTGCCCCGTGAGCCTAACAGCCCTTGCACTCTGTGAGATATCGTATTGAAAATACGATCTCAAAGGATGTGAGAGTGGTCTGCCTATTGAGCCGGAATGGATCGGGCAACTCCTGTTATTCCGGCAATCGTGCGCTGTGCGCTCGAACACGCAAGAATTGGGTAAGTTTCACGTTCAAAGCGTCGAACTGTTCAACCTGGCCGAGTTTGCAAGTTTGCGCTTTTGGCCGGCCCGGATACACTGATCCTTGCCGGCCAACCGCTTTGTCAAAAATGCCCGATCAGATTGGTTTTCGCAAGACATCCCAGACGCGCATGATTTCAGCGCCCTGATTGAATCCGGGCGTGGGGTTTTGCTGCCAGCGGCTGATTTTCAGCCCGGTCTCCACCACTGCCCGGCAACGTTCGAAACGACGCTCACCGAACGCTTTGAGGCCGTCGGGGATCGATGAGGCGTGTTTCAGAGAATCTGCTAACGCGACACCGTCTTCCATCGCCAAACCCGCTCCGTAGCCAAGATGTGGCGTCGTCGCGTGGACCGCATCGCCGATCAGGACAACATTGCCACGGTTCCACGGCAGAGGCTGTAAGGTGGTCAGCAGCGGCGCGAAATGGATGTGGCGGATGCCATCGACTTGGTCGCGTGCTTCCCCGAAGACACCGTCGAAATCCGCGAGAGCCTCGTGGACCATGTCTTTATATTCGCTTTTGTCCGGCCGCGGCGGCTGATCATAGGTGACCAGGCAGAAGAGGTAATTCTCGTCTTCGGAAACCGAGATCAAGCCTGGCACGGCCTTGCTGCCGATCGCCGAGTAAAGCACCGCCTCTGTTTGGCGCGGAACGCTGGCACGCCAGACGCATTGTCCAGCATAGGCAGGCTTGGGCGCTTCAGGGAAACGCAAGGCCCGCACGGAGGAGTTCACGCCATCGGCGCCCACGACCAGATCGTAGATATCGCTGCTGCCATCGCTGCGTGTTGCCCGGATGCGACCGTCAGGCTGATCTTCAAGGGCCTGGACGCTCATTTCATGGGTCACGGTCGCACCCAGTTCGATCGCACGGTCATAGAGAGTGCGGTGCAGGACACGTCGACTGATCCCGACGCCAGTGGGGAGGCCCGGGCGGGCCATCTGCTCGAAGGCATGAGTACCCAGGACCTGCCCATTCGCTGCTATGAACGAGGCGCTCTCGACCTTGACGCCGGCGGCGGCGACAGCCTCTGCCACCCCGATCAGGTCGAGGGCCCGCAGGCACGCCGACATGACATGGAGCTCTGAACCCAGCACGCCATGATCGGGAGTGCGTTCCACAACGTCTACTGAAAAGCCGGCGAGTGTCAGTGCGCTGGCAGCGCTCAATCCTCCGGGGCCGGCGCCGACAATGAGGGCGCGTCGAATTTCGTCGGACATAATCTCAATCTCACTTTGTCTAGCGGGTCATTCGGCGACAAACAGGACCTTCTTCAGACCAAGCTGCTTTTGCAGCGTGGCCTGGTCGATCAGACTGAAAATCGATAGCAGCTTGCCTTCCCGGAAGGTCATCATGTTCAAAAAGCGTACTTTGGTAAAGGCGCCGGTCGGCTCCTGCCCCAGAAGCGGTCCGGAATTCGTTCCGGTAACAGTCCCTTGAACGAACACATGGTCACCCTCGGCGACCATGACGTCGGGCCTGTGGATCATGTCCGGGAACCCCTTGTGGTAGCCGTTCATGAGCGCCCAATGGGCATCGCGGTCCATGGGTGTATCGTTGCCGGGATAATCGAGGCTGAAGTCCTTGTGGTAGATTTCATCGAGGGTGGCGCGATCGAGGCGGTCGACGGCACGAAAGAAGGCGTCTGCCAAGTCCTTGTTCGCGGTAGACTGGGCGGTGGCTTCCATCACGCGGTCTCCAGATTGTTGATCTGCTCAATTTCGCGGCATAGGAAGCTGAAGCTGGAAGGCTCGAGGACCTCGGATGATGCTTTAGCGATTGCCGCATGCGCTTCGCTGGAATTCAGGAATGCGGCAAATGCGTTGCGATCGGCAAAATAGATTTCATCGAAAGCGGCGAATTGATTGAACGGCACTTTTTCCCAACGGCTTCCGATGAAAACCTCTGGCGCAACGCTCGCAGTCGGCGAATTGCGGACATAACGCAGTAAGCCGGGTGCTTCCTTCGCGATGCTTACAAACGGCGCCATGGCGGTCGTGAGGGCGGAGGGCGTGACGCCTTCCTTCGTGCGGTAGAATTGAACGAGCTTCAGGGCTTCGTGAGGCAACTCCGTGCTGGCGATCACTTCGGCTTCGGTGAGCATCGAGACGATCACGCTGGGATCGGACAATTGATGCGACCGCACCTTCTCGATGTAGTCTGGATCATCGAACGACGCGATGAAGTCCGTTGCGGTTTCGAAGGTCAGCTGGCTCATCGCATCCCAACCTTCCGGGCCGAGAGGAAGCGGGGGGCGCGGCAGACTGGAATCATGGAGTGCGCGATTCTGAACATATCGACGAAGCAGCCGCAGGAGGCCCGGCGCGTCGCGCATGATGTCCACGTGCTTGCCATGCCATTCGTTGTAAAACCATTCGAGGGTGTCGCTTGGCCGATGCCGAGAAACATTGGACATTCTGATCATTGGGCGCTTCCTCTACCTCTGATTGTCGGAGCGATTGCGATCTCTCGTCACCTTCGTCCCTCATGGTTCGAGTTACTGATAGACTTGACTTGTGTCCAGATCAAAACGTATTAGTCACCAAGTGACCTGCTGACACGGTCGGCCGGCGCAACGATTGGGAGTTGGAAATGGATCTCTTGAACGCAGGGCAGAAAGAGGCCGTGCTGGCGCTCGAGGCGGCAGCTCAGCGCGACATCGACAAGGAGCTTTGCCACGGCGTTGCGATGCGCGTGATGATTGGTGGCGAAACTGTCCACTCGGCCACACTCGGCCATTCGGACAAGGCGGCCGGCCGCGAAACGCGCGAGGATGACGTGTTTCTGGGCATGTCGATCTCAAAAGCGTTCTGCGCGTCGGTTTTCTTGCAGCTCGTTGATCGCGGAGAGGTTCAACTGGATTTGCCGGTCGCTGAATATCTGCCGGAATTTGGAGTTAAGGGGAAGCAGCGCGCCACCGTTCGCCAGCTGTTGACCCATCAGGCTGGAACGTTTGCCGGATTTGTCCTGCCTCCGCCGCTGGACTGGATGAAGGATTCCGGCAATCTCGAAAAATGTGTTGCGGCTGTCTGCGCGCAACCGGCGGCCTATGTCCCGGGCGAAAGAGTGGTCTACAATCCCTGGGCCAGCTTCGCTCTGCTCGCGGAGATCGTTCGACGGGCGGAAGGCGGCACCTCGCGTTTCAGCGATATCGCGAATCGCCGGTTGTTCGCGCCACTCGGCATGAAGGACAGCGGCTACGGGCACGCCCTCGACGATCCTCGCCGCGTTCCCGTCAAGGTGCTGGACCCGTTCACCGGACCGCCTGAGCGCGCCATCACCGAAACTCTGAACCTCACGATCAATGCGGAGTGCGAAATTCCCGCTGGCGGGGCTTTCACAACGTTGAACGATGCGTCGCGCTTCGTGGAAATGCTGCGTCGGGGAGGCACGCTGGATGGTACGCGCATCCTGTCGCCTTCGCTCACGCAATACGCGCTCAAGAACCACACCGGCGCGCTGGAAAACGGCTTCTGGGACTATTCGCGTGAGCAGCGCGGAATTGCATCGTTCCCCGCCCGCTTCACGCTCCTGGGAGGTTATACCCGCGGAGACGGTCCCTGGATTTCGGCCATGGGCCTGACCGCCTCGCCGGGGAGTTATGCGGCGGTCGGCGGCGGTTCGACCATGGTGATGTTCGACCCCGAGAGGGAGTTGAGCTTTGTCTTTCTGGCCGCAGGCTTCCTTGAGGGCCTGGGGCATTTCCAGAGATTGCAGAAGCTTTCGGATCTGGCGCTGGCGATTGCGCCATAGGAGATCAAATGAAGCGATAAAAACAAAAGGGGAGATATGATGAGAGGACTATTTTTAACAACGACATCGATATGTCTGGCTTTGACCGCCGTTGAAGCGAAGGCGCAAGATGCTGCTGCGCCTTCGCCGAAGCCGGCAACGGCTTCATCGTCCGGAGGCAATGCCGATACAGCGGGCGTTGCCGAGATTATTGTCACGGCGCAGAAGCGCTCGGAACGCATGCAGGATGTTCCGATTGCGATCGCGGTGATCGGTGGTGATCACCTCAAGGTGGCCGGTGTCACTCAGGTGACAGACCTTGCCTTCGTCGCACCCAGCGTCACGATCCAGGCTGGCCTCGGTTTCGTGAAGCCATTTATCCGCGGCGTGGGCTCGACCGCGAACGGGGCCGGGATCGAATCACCCGTCGCGATCTATGTCGACAATGTCTATATCGCGGATGGCCCGGGGGGGCTGTTTTCATTCAATAACATAGATCACATTGAAGTCCTTAAAGGCCCCCAGGGAACTCTGTTCGGTCGCAATGCCACCGGCGGTCTGATCAATGTCCTGACGCGTGACCCAACGCACAAGCTCGAGGTGGAAGCCTCCGGGACTTACGCGAACTATGCTGATGTCGAGGGCAACCTCTATGTGGCGGGCGGATTGACCGATCAGCTGGCAGCAGGCGTCGCCGTCCAGATCAAGCATCAGGGCGATGGATGGGGTAAGAATTTCACCACAGGCCGCGATGTCTATACAATTCCACACGACTTTTCGACGCGCGGAAAGCTCGTCTGGCAAAGCGGCGGTACCAGAGTACACCTTTCCGGCGACTATACCGATCGCACGTCGACCATGGACACGCTCGGACCGGCAGCGGGCACCCGGCCGCTGTTTGCGCCTGCGATCATCACCTATGTCCCCACCTATAACGTTAGCCTGGATACCGATGCGACCGACAAATATGTTGGAGGCGGCGGCAGTCTGCGCATCAATCAGGACATCGGGACTCTTGAGCTGGTGAGTACGACTGCCTATCGGCGATCGCGCTTCCTCTATGGCGTGGATTTCGACCAGACGCCTGCTCGCATTCTGACCGTGGATCCCCCGGTCCATCAGAACGATCGCCAGTTCAGTCAGGAGCTTCAGCTCCAGAATGGGGGACATGGACGCCTCCAATGGACTCTGGGCGCCTTCTATTTCAATGCCAAATCCGAATATCTTCAGGATTTGAATTTTGCTGGCCCTTTGCTCGCCGCCGGCGCCAGCGACATCATTACGAATGGTGCGCAGACAACCCGTTCCTACGCCCTGTATGCGCAGGGGACCTATAGCCTGACCGATACCACGCATTTCACTGGTGGCTTCCGCTATACGTGGGATCAGCGTGGCCTTTTCGGAACGCGAACGACCTATCTGGTGGGTGGTGGAACTGTTCCGCTTCCCTTCCTCAATGGTGACAAGACCAATTTTCGCCAGCCGACCTGGCGACTGTCGCTGGATCAGAAGTTGAACTCTGACATTCTTCTGTATGCTTCCTACAATCGCGGTTTCAAGAGCGGGGGCTACAATCTCTCATCGCCGGGTGATCCGGCCTATCTGCCCGAGAAGATCGACGCCTATGAGGTCGGCTTCAAGTCGACACTGCTCGATCGTCGCGTAAGGCTGAATGGCGCGTTCTATTACTATGATTACTCGAACATGCAGGTGTCACGATTCGTGAATGGATCGATCGGCATCTACAATGGCGCGCGGGCAAGACAGAAGGGTGTCGATCTGGACGGCGAATTTGTGGTCAATCACAATTTCTCGCTGACCGGCGGTGTCGCGTTCCTTGACTCCAAATTCCTGAGTTTCCCGAATGCCGTCGTCGTCAATATTCTGCCCAACGGGCTACCCGTGCAGCTGGTCGATCAGAATGTCAGCGGAAACCGCACACCCAATTCCCCCAAATTTACCTCTTCGCTCGGAGGCAAGTTCACCTTCCCGACAAACATCGGCGAATTCGGGGCGAGCCTTGACTGGGCTCACAATTCGGGCTTCTTCACCGAACCTGACAATGTCCAGCGGCAGAATAGCTACGATCTGGTCAATGCCGGAATTTCCTGGCTGTCGCCGTCCAAGATGTACAGCGCCAGGATCTGGGGCAGAAATCTTCTGTCTCAATATGTGATCACGCAAAAGCAGAGCTCGAACTTCGGGGTCGTCGCCAATTATCAGGCGCCCTTGACATATGGCATTACCATTGGGTTCAAGCTGTAAGGCCAAGTTCGAGACATTCCATCAACGGTAAAGAATGGGAGTGACTGCCGGGTTGCGGTCTGCTGGCCTATGCGCGCAACCCGGCGCTCCTTTTCCTGATATTCGGACGAGAGGAAAAACCCGAGTGATGATTCAAGCATGCAAGGCGCGAATGCGTCCCTGGCTTCTGATCGCGGTGCTGGCAATGGCTGGCAATGCGTCGGCGGCTTCGGCCAGCGCTTCGGGCGCTTGCGTGGATTTTCGGTGGATCACGCTGGGGACCGCTGGAGGCCCGGCCGCAACACCGGACCGCGGTGAGCCTTCCAACCTGCTCATTTTCGGCGATCACAGGATATTGGTCGATGCGGGCGATGGCACGGCGGGGCAACTGGCGAAGATCGGTGTCGATCTGGGAAGCGTGGAGGCTGTCTTCATCAGCCATCTTCATCTCGACCATACCGGCGGCCTTGGGGCCGTGATTGGTTTGCGCTGGATGAATCAATACCCCGGTCGCCTTCATATCATCGGGCCGCCGGGCACGCGTGAGATGATCAATGGATTGGTTGCCTCCATGGCGCCCAGTGCAAAGATCGGCATTGGTGTGGGGCCGGCGATGATGCCGCCTGCGCAATCCGTCGAGGTCACGGAGCTTCGCGGCGGCACGGACATGGACTTTGGCGAACTGCATGTTTCAGCGGTGCGCAACACGCATTATGGCGTGGAATCGTCGCCGTCGGCCGATGCCATGCAATCGCTGAGCTACCGCTTTGCGCAGGGGCCGCGCGCTATCGTCTATACCGGCGACACTGGCCCGAGTTCGGCAGTCGAAGGTCTGGCGCGGCATGCCGACCTTCTCGTTGCGGAAGTGATTGAGGCCGACGCTCTGTTGAGCAATCTCGCGAAAACCCGCAAGGAGGTAAGCCCGGCGATGCTGGCGGCTCTGCGGACCCATTTCACGACACACCACCTCACCCCCGATGCCCTTGGCGAACTGGCTCAGGCAGCGGGCGTTTCGCATCTTATGGTGACCCATCTGGCTATCGCCGGATCAACCGCGCAAAGTCAGGACCGAGTCAAACTTCAAATCCTCAACCGCTTTCATGGGCCGGTCGATGTCGCCCATGATCTTCAGGGCATCACGGTTCCGTGCCCGTGAACAATCAGAACTGGAGCGATCTCATGTTTCTCCGAGAGAGTTGGTACGTCGCCGCATGGGGGGTCGATCTTGCTGAAGCAGGGGGCATCCTCGCCAAAACGATCGCCGGCGAACCAATCGTCATCTGGCGGGACGCGGATGGCGGGCTCCATGCGATGGAAGATCGGTGCCCGCACCGCCACGCTCCGCTTTCGCGAGGGCGTGTCGAGGGCAACCGGCTCCGTTGCATGTATCATGGCATGACCTTTAATGCTGATGGGCGCTGCCAGAGCATGCCTTTGTTGGATACGCCACCGAATGTGGCGGTGCGGACCTATCCGGTTGTCGAGAAATACGACTGGCTCTGGATCTGGATGGGGGACGCCTGCAAGGCGGACCAAAGCCTCATTCCCGCTGCGCATGGTATCAGCAATCCTGGCCGGCCGATGCGTCACAACAGCATCGAGTATGAGGCGCACTACCAGTTGGTTCACGACAATCTTTGCGACCTGTCGCATGTCGATTTTCTTCACGCGACAACTCTTCAGCCGGCGACAGGCGCCAACTGGTCCGAGACCGCGCCGAGAATTCAGTCGAAGGATCGCGCCGTGCGCTTCGAGCGCTGGTTCGAAGAAGCTCAGCTGCCTGGCGATCCCACGCAGCGCGTCGATGTATGGAATAGCTACGAGTTCGCGGTTCCGGGCATATTCATCATGTATGGAGCCCGTTTCCCAGCGGGTACGGCTCGGGCATGCAACCGAAAGGAACCCGTCGGGATCGCGCCGATCGTCGAGAATATCGAGCAGCAGGCCGTCACGCCGATTTCCGCCACTCATACGGCCTACCATTATGCGACGGGTCTGGTCGGAAGTACGGATGAGATGACCGCGCGGTTGGCCCAGCGAATGGACGTGATCATGGCTGCTTTCGTCGAGGATCGGGATATGATCGAAGCTCAGCAAAGGATCTGGAATCTGACGCCCGCCAACAAGAAGACCCTCTTCTTGCCGCAGGATAAAGGGCCGTTCATGATGAGGCGGATGATGGAGAAGTTCATCGCATCAGAATGATCGCGGCGTGATGGGCGAGGGGCTTGTTGGTATAACTGCGTCGGCCCCTCTCGAGGGCCGTCGCTGGTATGCTGATCAGCTACGCTTTGCGTGGGCGTTTCTTTCTTCCTTCCCGAACTGAGATCTGCGCAGGGCGGCAGGGCTGTTGAAAGTCATATGAGCCTTTACCATTCACATGGTTCGCTCCGCTCGGAAAAAATCGATGCTGATCGCGGCAACTGAATGGTTCGTGCCACACGGGCTCGCTTAACGCAGCGCCCTTCCCCGTCCATTGGCGCTTTTTTTGCGATAAAAATAACGCAATAACAATGTGATGAAGGAATATTCTATTCCGGGCCGCGCATAACGACGTAAACGATGGAAAATTGTTGCATCAGAAATGTTGGTGCCTTAGTCAGGTGGTCACCAAGTCATTTTTGAGGAGAGTGAGCATGCCGGCACCCTGGAGTCAAAAGAGGATGTATCGCACCTTCCTGGAAGAATATTCCGAGAAGTGGAGCGAGTTTTTCACCATGCGCCGTGAGGATGGAATCCTCGAAGTGCGCATGCATACGAATGGCGATTCGGCTCAGTGGGGCCTGGAAATCCATCGCGCGCTCATCCCTGCGTTCGCCGATATTTCGCACGATCCGGAAACGGAATGCATCATTTTCTCCGGGACTGGATCCTCGTTCCTTTCGTCGATGGATGCGGAAGGTTGGGAGCGGAACGGCTTCAAAGAACCCTATGATTTCCGCAAGGGTTATGAATACTGGTATGTCGACCAGGTGCATGAGCCGTTCGCGCTGCTCAACCTCGAAGTGCCGGTCATCGCCGCCATTAACGGTCCCTTCTTCATCCACCAGGAGCTTGCACTGGTGAATGATATCGTGATCTGCTCGGAGAGCACCACGATGTCCGACGGACACTACACCGGCATGGGCATCGTTCCAGGCGACGGCGTCCAGACGCTTTTCCGTGAGCTGATGGGCATCAACCGCGCCAAGCATTTCCTGCTCACCGGTCAGGTCATGACCGCGCAGGAAATGCTGGCTCTCGGTCTGGTCGGCGAAGTGGTCCCGGACGACAAGCTTCTTGATCGCGCTTGGGAAATCGCCCGCGAGGTGTTTATGAAGCGGTCGCGGTCGCATCGTCGCATGACGCGTTCGCTGCTGGTGCAGCCGTGGCGCGAACTGATGGTTCGCGAGCTGCCGGCCGGCCTTGCGATGGAGTGCTGGGCAACCCATGGCTACTGGCCGCTGGCGGACAAGCAGGATTACGACATGGCCACGCTCAAGGAAGGCGAGGGTTGATTTCCATGGTCGTTGGCACGCGTCTGCTTGCCAACGACCATGCCCGGGCCTGGAGCATGGCGGCAGGGATGCCGTTTGGCACTCTGCTCGGGCCAGGTGTCATTCGAGGTAAGCTGACCGGATGCCGGATGGATGGTGATGCGGGCCGCAGTGGAACGGCACTCCTTTCAAAGGCCTGTGCGCTATGTGCCAGTGGGTGAACAAGGCCGCAGTCCGGGCGGTCGGACTAGGGATTGATCAATAAGTAAGCCGAAGTACGCGTCCTGGCGGTCCGGCAGGACGGGGCGATGCGCGGAAAAAAGGACGGCAATGGTCATGGATGCGTTCATTGTGGGTTGGGGGCATACGGCCTTTGGCAAGCTTGAGGGACTTGGGCTGGAGGATCTCATTCGGCAGGCTGCGCATGCCGCGCTGCTTGACGCTGGGGTCAGCGCAGATGAAGTCGATGGGGTCTGGCTCGGGAATTTCAATTCCGGCCTCGTTCCTGACGGCTTCTGCTCCTCGATGGTGCTGCATACGCACCCCGGCCTTCGCTTCAAGCCTGCGATCCGCTGCGAAAATGCCTGCGCTTCGGGAAGTGCGGCGATCTATTCCGCCATCGACGCCATCAACAGCGGGCGCTGCGAGGTCGCGCTTGTTGTCGGTGCCGAAAAGATGACCTCAAACGACACTGCAGGGGTGACGCGAGCATTGAGTGGTGCGAGCTACCAAGCCGAGGAAAGCGGCGTGAGCTTTCCGCAGATTTTTGCTCGCTTTGCCGAGGCCTATCGCGACAATTTCGGTGATCCGACCGAAGCGATGGCACGGATCGCGGTGAAAAACCATGCCAATGCTATGCGCAATCCGCTTGCTCATATGCGGCGGGAAGTCGACCTTGATTTTTGCATGGCCCCGTCGGACCGTAATCCGGTGATCGCGCCGCCGCTGAAACTCAGTGACTGCTCGCTGATTTCAGATGGCGCAGCCGCTGTGGTCATCGTCAACCGGTCTCGCCTTTCGCAGTTCCGGCGCGCGGTCGGTTTCCGGGCCGCGGAAATGGTTAGTGACCTTTTGCCGCTTTCCGCCAAAAGACCGGAACGTTTTGAGGGGCCCACGCAAGCGCTCCAGCGTGCTTATCGTCGCGCGGGAGTGACCGTCTCGGATATCGGGCTGGCTGAGGTCCATGATTGTTTCACAATTGCCGAACTGCTGGCTGTGGAAGCTATGGGCCTGGCGCCTCAGGGGCAGGGCGGCGCGGTTATCCGCGAGCGTCAGACCGAGCGCGATGGTCGGCTGCCGATCAACCTTTCCGGAGGCCTGAAGGCCAAGGGACACCCGGTTGGAGCGACGGGCGTTTCAATGCATGTTATGGTGGCCAGGCAACTGGTGGGGGAGGCTGAGGACATGCAGCTTGCTGTTCCACCGCAATTGGGCCTCTGCTTTAATATGGGGGGTGGCGCCGTGAACAGTGCTGTCTCAATCCTGGAACCGGTGAAATCCTAGGCTGCCTACCATGAATCGCATATTTCCCAGCGCGCAAAGCGCGCTCGATGGTCTGCTACGTGACGGCATGACCTTATGTGTCGGTGGTTTCGGCCTTTGCGGGATTCCGGAGCGCCTGATCGATGGTCTTCTCGCCTCAGGCGTTCGCGATCTTACGATTGTCTCGAACAATGCCGGGACTGACGGCCTGGGCCTGGGCAAGCTGCTGCGTTCCCGTCAGGTTGGGAAGATGATCGCCTCCTACGTCGGGGAGAACAAGGAATTCGAGCGTCAGTATCTGGCGGGCGAACTGGATCTTGAATTCAACCCGCAAGGGACGCTCGCTGAACGCTGCAGGGCAGGAGGAGCCGGCATCCCCGCTTTCTTCACGAAAACTGGAGTGGGGACGCTTGTCGCTGAAGGCAAGCAGCACATGGATTTCGATGGCGAGACCTATATCATGGAGCGCGCAATCAGGGCCGACCTGTCGCTTGTCAAGGGTTGGAAGGCGGACAGTGCCGGTAACCTGGTCTTCCGTAAAACCGCGCGCAATTTCAATCAGGTGATGGCAACTGCCGCGCCAATCTGCATCGCCGAGGTTGAAGAGATCGTGCCCGAAGGGCACCTCGATCCCGACGGTGTGCATCTGCCAGGCATTTATGTAAAACGGCTGATCAATGGCTCTCCCTACGACAAAGCCATTGAATTCCGGATGACGCGCAAGCGGGGGGGAAGCTGAGGATGGTCTGGACGCGGGATGAGATGGCCGCGCGCGCGGCTAAGGAATTGCGTGACGGCTATTACGTCAATCTGGGTATCGGGATTCCCACCCTTGTCGCCAACAACATTCCGGACGGCATGTCAGTAACTCTCCAATCGGAGAATGGTATGCTGGGAATTGGTCCCTTTCCCTATGAGGGTGAGGAAGATCCCGATCTCATCAATGCCGGCAAGCAGACGATCAGCGAATTACCCAATAGTGTCTATTTCGGGTCGGAGCAAAGCTTTGCGATGATCCGGGGAGGCCATATCGATCTTACCATTCTCGGCGCCATGGAGGTCAGTGAGGATGGAGATTTGGCAAACTGGATGATCCCAGGCAAGATGGTCAAGGGCATGGGCGGTGCCATGGATCTGGTTGCTGGTGTGAAACGGATCATTGTCACGATGGAGCATGTCGCGAGGGACGGCTCGCCCAAGTTTCTGCCAGCGTGTAGCCTGCCGCTAACCGGCCGGGGGGTGGTCGATATGCTGGTCACCGATCTCGGTGTGTTTGAGCGCCAGGCGAAGGGGGCGCCCTTCCGTCTGATTGAAACTGCATTGGGGGTCACAGGAGATGAGGTGAGAGCGAAAACGCTTGCTCGCTACGTCACGGTATAGGCCATTTTACTGTCTGTTGAAGTGGCGTCGGTGGCCTGGGCCTAGCCGTTGTCTGAATCCTTCGGGTTTTCGCCGACGACCGGTCAGTGGTGTCTGTGAGGAGATCGCGTCTCTTCACCTCGCCTGCACGGTTTTGAGGCTTGCTGCTATATGTTGCCTGACCAAGACCCTTCAAGCTCGATTTTGGGTATCCTGTCGGGCGATCTCAAAATCGAACAGTGCGGTGTCGAGCTTCGCACGAAAGTGGCCACTAAGGTTCGGGGTCATTTGGAGCCGCCAGGCAAACGCCATCGTGCCTGCAGCAGGTTCGCAGTCCAGCAGAAGGGATATGATGCCGGTATTGGGTTCGGCAAAGTTGGATCGAGTACACCTGGGTCCGCCCAAGCTGAATGTGACTGAACCACGCACAATCTTTTGAGCTGCACGCACACCTGACCATGCAGTAAGGAAGTCTTACCAGCCAATCGAAACGGCGATCTCTCGGTTGACATTTGTGCCGCACGAAGCGGAGCATTGAACCTAGCCGAATATCGTGCCACGCCGCTCGCGATCGGCTCGGGAGCGTTAATCAGATTATTTTAGACGATGACCAATATTCAAGAAGTTTGATTTCGGTTTATAAACCTGAGCGGGTTCAGTTTGGTCTTGGCAAGTTCAACAATATCGGTTGCGTAATTTGGGTGAGTGCAGATTAAAAACTCATCATCTTTAATCTTCTCGATGAATGTATCGGCAACGCTATCCGCGGTCGCGCCTTGAGCAATAGCGCCTTGTAAATGTGAGAACTTCGTCCCCGCCACTCCCGATATGGCATTCTCCGTTGCGGTTGCGCTGGGGCAAAACGAAATAACGCGAATGGGTTGTTTCGTTGAATTAAACGCGACGCTCATCGCGGTGGCCAGGCCAAAGAGGGCATGTTTAAGCGTCGAGTAGGGAATGTGAATTGGCATCGACCTATCAGGAAGCACTGCCAGTGTCGATGAGGTTATTGTGATCACGCCTTTGCCATTATTTTGCATTCTGGGAATGAAATTTTCCAAAATTCTTATATAGCCGAAGAAATTTACCTCAAACGCGGCCTTCCAGTGGCTGGCGGAAATGTCGGAGATCTCCCCGAGTGTTCGCGAGTAATCCACAACGGTGATGATAAGATGATCCGGGCTGCCATGCGCTTCGAAAATTTCCTCGCAGATATTACGAGTACTCTCGTCACTGCCTACATCCATCTTGTAGCCGGCCACGGTCCCGCCAGATGTTGAAATTTCCTCACAAATTCTTGAAAGGTTAATCTCGGAAATATCACAGACAATGACGGAGGCCCCTTGGGCAGCCACCTTTCTCGCTATCGCGGCACCAATTCCCGCCGCGCCACCGACAATAACGAATGTCTCGTTGCTGAAGTTCATATGGTGTCCGCCCTATCTTTCATGACAGAGAACTCAAGTGGTTCATCTTATGATGTTATTTGTACACAGGTTGTGGACATTGGTTTCACCAGTGAGTGCCATGGCGACCAGCATCTCGCTTCTGATGGTGTCGATCAAATTGGACACGCCTAATTCGCCCCGCGCCGCAAGCGCATAAGCCCAGGCCCTGCCGATCATCACGGCGTCGGCGCCCAGAGCGATCATGCGAACAACATCCAGACCTGAACGGATACCACCGTCAACCATGATCGTCGCCTGACCTGACAATGCTTCTGCGATAGCCGGGAGGGCTTGCGCACTCGATACGACTCCATCGAGCTGGCGACCGCCGTGGTTGGAAACGATGACCCCGTCCGCGCCGGCGTGTATTGCTTCCTTCGCGTCGTCAACATCGAGTATCCCTTTGACGACCAGCGTTCCAGGCCATCGTTCCCTCACCCATTCCAAATCAGACCAACTGGCGGAAGGATCGAAATTGGTGCGCATCCAGGCAAAGAAATCCTCCAAGCCGGTGTTGCGTCCCAGCAATGGGGCAACGTTGCCCAAGGTATGCGGGCGGCCGCGCAAACCGACATCCCAAGCCCATTGTGGTTTCATTGCGGCTTGGAAAAGGCGACGTGCTCTACCAACGATGCCGGGTGCTCCGGCAAGGCCTGACCGGTAATCTCGATACCGCGTTCCCGGAACGGGCATGTCGACCGTAAAAACCAATGTCTTGCAGCGGGCTTCCTGAGCGGTTTCAAGCATCTCCCTCATGAAGCCACGATCGCGAAGCATGTAGAGCTGGAACCAGAACGGTCTGGTCGTTGCGCGTGCCACCTCAGGAAGTGAACATGCCGACACTGTCGAAAGGGTAAAGGGGATGTTCTTCTCTTGTGCGGCACGCACCGCTTGAACCTCGCCCCGCCTCGCATTCATACCAGCGAGACCGACCGGGGCCAAAACCAACGGCAAGTCGATGGTTTGGCCAAAAAGATCTGTGGTCAGGTCGATCGAGGAAACATCGCGCAGAACCCGCTGGTTCAATGATATTTCCTGAAGGTCGGCCATATTGCGCCGTAAAGTCGTCTCGGCGTATGAGCCGCCATCAATGTACTCAAATAAAAATTTTGGCAGTCGGCGTTTCGCTGCGCTCCTGTAATCAAAGACTGACAAGGGAATCATGGTTGAGATCCCTTAGGCGAAGCGCTGCCGTGATCTTCAACCTGCGAAGCAATCACCCTGTTTCTGAGAATGCCGATACGCTCGACCTCAAGCTCGACAAGATCGCCATCCTGCAGAAAGCGATCATGCTCCATGCCGCATCCGTCGCCTACCGTCCCCGAACCGAAGAATTCGCCTGCGTGGAGCGTTTCAGACCTTGAAATATGGGAAATCAGGTCCTCGAATTTCCAGTGCATATCTCGCGTGTTGCCGCGGCCCCATTCCTCGCCGTTGACCCGAACAGCCATCTCCAGATTGTAGGGATCGGGGATCTCGTCCGCGGTCACCAGGCAGGGGCCCATGGCGTTCGCACCATCGAAATCTTTGCCTTTGCCCGGGCCAAGTAGGCCGGGCATGTCCCTCACCTGTTCGTCGCGCGCAGAGAAGTCATTGAAGATGGTGTAGCCGAAAATGTGATCGCGTGCTTTCTCGCGAGCGATGTCCTTGCCGCTCTTGCCGATGTAAATCCCGAACTCCAGCTCGAAATCCATTCTCCGACTGTAAGACGGCCATGTCACTGTCGCCTCCGGACCCGTTACGCTGAAGCGGCTGGGATGGTAAAAGAGCGGGCGCTCATACCATGCGTCAGGAATCTTGAAGATCCCGTCGCGCTCCATCTGGGCCATAGCTGCATCGGGATCGGAGGTCAGTGCGGCACGAAGCCGCCGTGCCTGCTGGAAGCCCTGGTGTAAATGCTTTTCAAAGCACAAGAAGTCGCGCATTTGCGGTGGTTGGGGTATCGGCGCCAGCAGCGTCAGGCCCTGCACGGGCCGCACGCATTTGCCTGTCAGACTGGGGGCCAGCCTAGCCAGTTCATAGGCGTGATCGAGTGCGTCAGCTCCTGCTTCCGCCAACTGTACGACCTGTTGCAGTGCGGCAGGGCAGGGCTCTGCGTAGCGCTCCGTGTGAGCATGGGCAAAATCGAGCACGAAGCCGTCATTGTCGAGCAGGCAGCCGGAGCGTGGACCCTCGGCTGCCAGATAGGTTACCAGTCGCATCAGAGCGGCTTCAGCTCACCATCGACAATTCCGTAGCGTGCCTGATCCCAATAGATCTCGAGGCCGCTCGTCCCTGTCCTGCGATTGTCGGGCGTATCGCGGAATTGAGCCCCCGCGCGCTCGCGCTTGGATTGCTTCTCCCAGTGAGCATCGAACGCGGAGCGGTCGGCCCAATGCTCAAGGACCGCGAAATGATCGGGATTTCGCGTGCTGCGGAAGAGTTCGTACTGGATGCAGCCTTCCTTGGCGTTCATCAGATCGTACTCGGGGGCCCATGCTTCCGCGAATTGATCGCCCGTGCCCGGCTTCACATTGATGTTGATCACGATACGAATAGCCATGTTATCTTCTCCCAAAAAATCACTTGGTGACTTATTGAAATTGTCGAGCTATATGTCAAGCGCAATCAGGAAGAGGTGAGGACGGTGGAGGCTCGCGAAGGCGTCGACTCGAAACGACGGCGAAGTACACTTGCTGCCTGCGCGGTCGGAGCGGCGCTGGGATATGGCACGCTGGGCATTGCCGTCTTCGGTCAATTCGTCGTTCCGCTGAGCGTCAAATTGAAATGCAATCCTGAAGATCTCGAGCTTGCCTTTTCGATCATGGCGGTCGGAAGTGTGCTTGGTCCTCCTGTGGCCGGGGCTTGCATCGATCGATACGGAACCAGGCTTGTCGCCGCGATCTCGGCGGCGCTTATGGGTGTGATGCTCTTTGCCCTGGGCTCTGCGGCAAGTCTGATGCAGGTTTACGTGCTTTACGGTCTGGTGTCGCTGCTTGGGACTGGCACGCTGGTTGTAGGTTACTCGCGCCCGATTGTCGCTGCCTTCGATCGTGATCGGGGAATGGCCCTCGGGCTTATGCTGGCGTCCGTCGGGGCTGCCAGCGCGATACTTCCTCCTGTTATTGCCAATCTGAACGAACGCTATGGCGTTGGGGGTGGTTTTACGCTCCTTGGCGGAATCTCCTGCGGGGTTGCGCTGATTGTGGTTGCGTTCATCCCGACCCGGGGTGGCGGGGGACGTGTCGTCCTCGCTGCAGCACGCTCCCGGGGTGTGACAGCGTCCATTTTCTCCCGGACTGGGATGACGCTACTTGCAATCAGCTTCCTGCTGGGTGTCTTTACCAGCGGGGTGTGGAGTCAGGCTATGCCACTGATGCTGGCCAAAGGCATCGATTCTCACAGCGCCGCGACTGTGATGAGCTACCTTGCAGTCGTCATGACCTTAACACGGATCGGTGCGGGCTGGGCGATGGACCGGATCTTCGCGCCTCGTCTGGGGGCGCTTCTGATTCTTCCTGTCCTCCTTGCTTGGCTGATCTTTGCCGGGGCATCGGACCTGCGGACGGCTATGTTTGCCGTTGCCGTCCTTGGTGTCGGAGTGGGAGTGGAATTTGACCTTCTGTCGTTTCTTGTGAGCAGATACATGGTGCGTGACGTCTATGCCGGCGTTTACGGCATCCTTTACAGTGCCATCTCGCTGGGGCTTGCGGCAAGCCGACCGCTGGTGATGTTTGTGGAGCACATGGCTGGCAGCATGGCGGTTGCGCCCATTGTTTTGGCCGCGGCGACCGGGGCGGCCACCCTCTTGCTCCTTACCCTCCCATCCTATTCCCTTGGCTTTGCCGCGGAGCGAGGCAGCCGCGACCCAGGCAGCGGAACGATGCTGGCAAATGGGAACCTGGTGGTGATCGATGGGCAGTAATGGCAGAAGTTTGATGTCGTCTCGACAGGTGCGGCTGCTTTTCGCCTGCGCCATCGGCATGGCGCTTGGCTATACGACATTGGGGCCCGTGATGTTCGGCCAGTTCGCAGTTGGGCTGACCAAATCGTTGAACCGCTCAGCCGATGAGGTCGGGTTTGCGATCTCTTCGATGTCGATCGTCGCCGTCTTCGCGCCTCCTCTGGCCGGTTGGCTGATCGACCGGCACGGGGCAAGGCGCGTGATTCTATGTTCCGGACTGGGGATGGCTGTGGTTTTTGCCGGGCTTTCCGCGGTACGCACGCTGATCCCGGTTCTTGTCCTCTACGCGTTGCTTGCCGCGGTTGGCGCGGGCACATCGCCCGTGGCCTATGCAAGGACAATTATTGCCAATTTTGATCGTCAACTCGGAACGGCGCTCGGGATCGGGCTGGCTTCGATTGGTGTGGCCACCGCGCTCCTGCCGATTGCCGCGGTCAAGCTAATGGCGATGGCAGGCATCGCGGGCGGGTACTGGTTGCTCTGCCTTGCTGCCATTCTTGGTGTGGCTCCTGCCTATTTTCTGCTGGCGGACGATCGGCCTGCTATGGCGGAGCGCTCCAGACTGACCAGAGCATCGACCAGCGAAGTCTTGGGGCATGCCGTCACGCTGCCCGGATGCACAATGCTTTTTATCGCACTTCTGCTCGGAATCTTTACGGCGAATGTGTGGGGCAATGCCGTGCCCAAACTGATCGCCAAGGGGATGAGCGTGCAGGATGCAGCGCTGACCATGGTCGCTTTGTCGGGGGCGATGACCCTGACCCGCCTGGGGGCTGGATTTGCCCTTGACAGGCTGTTCGCGCCACTCGTCGGGGCCGTGCTTCTGCTCCCCGCGGTAGTGGCCTGGATTATCCTCGCCGTGTCCGACAGCCATTGGATGCTCGTTTGTGGGATGATGGCCTTCGGTCTCGGGCTGGGGGTTGAAATTGACATTTTCTCCTATCTGACGAGCAAGTATTTCCCTCGTGAGATTTATGGGACATTTTATGGACTTATGTTTAGCATGCTCGGTTTGGGCGGTGCCCTGGCCCAGCCCACCATGGTTGTTGCGCGGGCTGTGAGCGGAAGCGCAATGGCGGGTGAATTCACCGTTGCCGCCTTGGTTGTTGTGGCCATCGCGTTGCTCCTGACTCTGCCAGGCTATGATCGCTTCGAGCGTGCCGATGCTGATGGCATTGGGCACGCAGCATAAACTTCCGTGAATTCAAAAGGGATATCCCGTTCGACACTGCGTTTGATTCGCGTATTTCAAAGAGGGGTTCATTCCGTGAAGCTTTTCTATTTGCCAGGTGCCGTCTGTGCGCAAAAGGCGCTGCTGACCGTCGTGATGAAGAAAGTGGATGTCGAGACGATCGCGCTATCGCGTGAAGATCTGGTCAACCCTGAATATTTACTGCTAAACCCCAAAGGTGTCGTTCCGACGCTTGTTGACGACGCTGATAACATCATCGTGGAATCGTCGACAATCATGCGGTTTGTTGATGAGAGCTTTCCTGGCATCTCGCTCCAGCCCGAGGTGCCTTACTTGCGAGCGGTCATGAACAACTGGATGAAGGTGATGGACGAAGACCTGTTTCCCGCCATCGGCTGCTTCACCATGGCCACCCTTCTCAAGGTGATGTTCGATCGGCTGACTGACGAGGAGCTTCTTGAGCGAATGGAGCGGATCGCGGGGCCAGCGGTGGGGGCGATGCGATTTGATGCCGTGCGTCATGGGGTCGAGTCGCGTGCGGTCAACGGGGCAATCTCGACGTGGCGAAAGCACCTTTGCGCAATGAATGTGGATCTTGAGGGGCGGAGCTGGCTGGCGGGGGAGAAAATTTCACTAGGCGATATTGCTCTGGTTCCCGCATTCATCCGACTTGCCGATCTCGGCCTCTCTCCTTGGTGGCAGGATGAGTTTCCAAACGTCGAGAGATGGTGGAAGGCAGTGACAAATCTTGAACCAATAAAAGCCTTTAGTGTGGATTTCCCCAATCCAATGGCAAGCGGCCTTTATGCTTCTGGCGACAGGTTGCGTCAAAAAATCCTCTGATGACACATCAAATCACCCAATGACTTTGTCTATTGAGCGCGGCTGCCCTTTGGACTATCGATGGGTAAAGGAGTCAACAGTTAAATGGTAATCGCATCCACGCGGCCGATCGGAAGCAGGATCAAAGTGGTCGATGAAATCATCGAATCTCTGCGCCAACAGATTGTGTCAGGAAAGCTCGGTAATGGAGCGCGATTGCCAACCGAGAAGGAGCTCGCCCAGCAGTATGCGGTAAGCCAGCCGACAATCCGCGAGGGGATACGCGCGCTCGAAACGCTCGGGCTCGTTGAAGTCCAGCACGGTAGCGGAACATTCGTTCGCAGTCAGGGAGGGTATGCGCTTGCGCTTTCGTTACAGACCCTCCTGCAGCTCGAGGGTGTGAGCATTCTGGAAGTGCTGCAGGTACGCCAGCTCCTGGGGCGCCAATCGATCCAGACAGCCGCTCAAATGGCAACCGATGAGGAAGTGGAGCGCATCAGGCTTTCGCTGCTTGCCCTGGATCGTCTGGAAGAGGTCTCTACCGTAGAAGAGGTATTGCGGCGCGTCATCGATTTTCAGCGGACCATTTCGGTTGCCTGTCGCAACCCCCTGCTGCATACGCTCGAAGTGTTCCTGGTGACACTTCTGCTTGAAGTTCAGGTTATCCCCCCCCGAAAGCGGGGCGTGAAATACTGGCGCGAACGGGCTGTTGCCTTTCAGAATGATCGGCGAAAGATTTTTGAGGGTATTGAAGCGCACAATATCTCGGTTGCCGTTGCTGCGATGGAGTCCTATTTTGAGCACCAGCGGGAGAGATTTGTCGAAGACAAGGCTTTGGGCGCCCTGAATCTTTCAGATCCTCGGCTTATCGAAGGTCTTGCTGAAATGGTTCGTCAGATGAAGACGGCCTGAGTTCGAAGGATGGGTGGAGTTGAATGTGCGATGCGCGGTGTCTGCCGCCTGTAACTCTTTGGGGCGCTGGGGTGAGTAGCCAGATCCATGATCGGAGTGGTCGTTCGATGTCGAAAGTGGCGGCGCTCGCAGGGAGCACCATCGGGCGGCGGGAAAGCCAAAGGCAGAATCGGCGAGAGGCGATCATTGCAGCGGCTCGGAGCGCCTTTTTTGAGGGTGGTTTTGCTGCCGTCTCGATGTCGGATATTGCCGCGTCAATCGGCGGATCGAAAAGCACCCTTTGGTCGTACTTTCCTTCAAAGGATGCTCTTTTTTCAGCCGTCATCGAAAGCGCGGCTGTCGAGCTGCATGGCAAATTGAAAGGGATCTTAAGGTCTGAGCTCTGTAGTTCGGAAAAGCTTCACGAATTTTCCTTGCGTTATATCGAAACGGTCTGTTCCGAGAGGTGCATAAAGCTTCATAGATTGATCATCAGCGAAGCGGAAAGATTTCCCCGAGTCGGGGAGATTTTTTATGAATGTGCGGTCTCGGTTGTTCATGATGAATTGCGAGCCTACTTTCTTGTAGAGATGCTAGAAGGACGGATGAGGCAGGCTGACCCTTCACAGGCCGCGTCCGAATTCGTGAGCCTTTTATGCCGTCCGCAGCATTTCGAGCTCTGGAATATTTCTGCTCTTAAGTCTGGTTCTGACCGGGAAGGGTATGCGTGCAGGGCGATAGACACGTTTAGGCGCGCATATCAGAAGGTGTAGGTGTTCAAATCCGGGCATGGACAAGAACATCAAAGTCGACTTGCCTCGAGATGTTATCGTACCTAACTGCCGTGAGGTCAGGGCGTCGGAATAAGTTGACAGTCAGTTTCGGAGCCGCAGGGTTACCAGCATTGGCACCAGTACGCTGGCACCAAGACTTGGGTGAGGTCGGTTGGTGCTGTCTCCTTCTCAAGCCAAGTTAGCCAATCTATAGGTTAAGGGTTGAGGTTGGTGTGCGAAAGATTTAAAGTTATTACTGTCCTTATCCAGAAATAGTGGGCGTTCCTCTTATCGGAAGCGACTTAAGGGAATTTTGTCGTGGACGTGCCGATGCCCGATTGATTCCACTGGCATCTGGGAAATCCAAGCACTTTACGAGATTGACAATCAATCACTTGGGAGCCTCGACATCCTGTCATATCAAACAGCTTTGCGCCATTGGGCACGTTCAATTCCGAGACGGGGTTTAAGTTCGGTTTCGGTTGGCTGTGATATGAACCGGTCGCGAAAGTGATGGAGTCATATCGGCAAGCCGAAATTTCGGCGGCTGTATGGACCGATAAGCGAGGGGGATGCCTGATGATGCGCAAGGCCGCTGCATGCCTGCTTGCGGGTGTGGCATTTGCTTTTACCAACGGAATGGTGTTGGCAGCAACCTCGAACATCTTTTCGACGGGCGCTGGGCGATCGGATACTCCCTCCTTATCAGCCTCTCTGCACCTGCAGCGTTTCGGGGAGCAACATGATCCCTTGCGTGTGCTGTTGCAAGAAACTGCTGGAAAAAGAGCGGCGCTGGTCGTCCTCGACATGACGTCGCTGTTCGGGCACACGATCCTGGCTGTGCGCCGGGTCGTGCGCGGAAACGCCGGAATCGCGCCGGACGATGTCCTCGTCATTGCCAGCCATACCTTCTCGGCCCCTCACATTTTCCCGCCCTCAGCCTATCTGGAAGGGCCGGATAAAGCGGAGGACGTGACAAGGGGCGAGCGGTTTGCTTCCGCCTTGAACGCCGCGGTCCAGCGCGCAAACGCAGATGCCGTCAAAAGCCTGAGGCCCGCGACGGTCGGGTTCGGGAGCGCGTTTGCAAAGATAGACGTCAGCCGTAACGTTGAAACGGCTCGAGCCCGGTGGCTGGGAGCAAGCGATGCCGGCCCCAGCGACAAGAGCGTTCAGACCTTGCGCTTTGACCACATGGCGCACAATTCCGTTGCGGGTCTGGCCAATTACGCGGTGCAATCCTCGATTACCGATCAGGTTGCCGTCGACGGGCATGACACGGCCATCACTGCTGATCCGGCTGGGGCTGCTATGGACCATGTAGAGCAACAGTTAGGAGAAGGAGCGGTCTGCCTGTTCCTCATCGGCGCGGCGGGTGATCAGGTGCCGTCCTTTACCGCCCGTCAGCACCTGCTGGACGGGCAAGGGGCGGATCGGGTGAGGGGGAGCGGCGCCTATCCGCTGATTGCCCTGCAGGGCGAGCGAATGGGCGAGGCGGTGCTCGCGGCTGAACCACCTCATTCATCATCCCTCGCCGACGTCGATCTCGATGTTCAGAACCGGTCAGTGGACCTCGCCAATCAGGAGCGGCCACGCGATCTCGCGCAGCTCGAACCTACCCGTGCCTATCAATATCAATTTTCAGGGCATTCGCCGGCATCCTATGCGATTCTGGCGATTGGTGATGTCGCGATCGTCGGCGTGCAGGTCAAACGATCCGCATCCACGGGTGTCTGGATCAAGGATCATTCGCCCATCACCCACACGCTTGTCGTTACCATGGTCAATGGAACAGCAAAATATCTGCCGCACTCCGAGAGTGATCGCCGTTTCGCATATGAGGCGATGAATTCATCTTATGTCCCTGGCAGCGTAGAAGTCATGGCCAACAGTGTCGTCGCATCGCTCCAGCAGATGCATGGTGCTCGCCCTGGCGGCAGGTGTCATGGCCGTTAAGGGTGATCCGACGGGGGTGGGGTTCAAGCGGGCTCACCTGAGGGAGAGTGTTGGTTAGACCCGGGCTGTCAAGATCATTTCAGGGGCCGGACATGAAGATACTTCTTGCAGAAGATGATCGAGATCTTGCTACGCGGCTGTCTCGGGCGCTCAACCGTGAGGCCTTTGCCGTCGACTGGGCGCAGGATGGCGAGACCGCACTCTTTCTGGCGCGAACGGGTAGCTATGATTGTGTCATTCTAGACCTTGGCCTGCCCAAGATCGATGGTCTCGCGGTCTTGCGGCAATGGCGCGAAGACGGGTTGAACGTTCCGGTGCTGATCCTGACAGCGCGCTATGCTTGGGCTGACAAATCGGCCGGTTTCGCTGCCGGTGCCGATGATTATCTGACCAAGCCTTTTCTGGGACAAGAACTAATTGTGCGCCTTCGCGCGCTTATTCGCAGAGCAAATGGTCAGAAAGCCGGCTGCGTACGATGTGGACCTCTCACCTATGATCCTATCAGCGGCGCCTTCACTCTTGGTAGCGAAACTCTACGTCTGACAGCATTTGAAGCGCGGATTCTCACCCGACTCGTGCAGTTTCCCGAGGCCGTGGTCGAGCGCGACAAGTTGCTCGACAGCATCTATGAATTTGAAGCCGATGTGCCCAACAATTCCTTCGAGGTTCTGATTGGTCGGCTGCGTCGCAAGATCGGCCACCAGATGATAGAGACTGTCAGGGGACAGGGCTATCGCCTTACGGCGGGTATCAAGTGAAACTACCGCTTTCGCTTCATGCCAGGGTGGGCTTGCTGTCGATCCTCATGGTGATCGCTGTTTTCGCTGCCAATTTCAAGGTAATCACCTTCGCTTTTGAAGGTGTCCTGGCGGACAACATTGATATAAGGCTGGATACCAACATAATTTTGCTACGACAATCCGTAGGCAATGGCGGCCTCCTAAACGTCGGGGGTTTGAGGGCATTTCCTGATCTCGTTAATCTCCCCTCCGGTTGGGGTTGGGATGTGGCCACGCCATCGGGACATTGGCATCGCGGCTTGGCCCCTGGTGACATCAGCTATCCTTTTCCTCGTATCCATGAGGATCGCGGCATTTACAGCGGTCGAGGACATGCCGTCTCAGGCGAGGAAGTCCATGTCCGCCGTCTCGACGAGGCTAGTCCCACTGGTACGATCAGAATCATCATGATGAGCCCCCGCGTGCAGATCGACAATGAGATCCATCGGGTCGGCGTGGAAATGTACACGGTCGGCGCCCAGGTCGTGGCGTTGTTGATCGTCATATCGATCTTACAGATCAGGGTTGGCCTTTACCCGCTGCGAAAGCTGGTTGATGATGTGGCGAAAGTGCATTCGGGAACGGCAGCCTCGCTCCCCGAACGCCAGCCCAGCGATCTTCAGCCACTGGCCACGGAGATCAATGCGTTGATCCTGCGTAACAAGACCGGGCTGGAAACCGCGCGCATCCACGCCGCCAACCTGGCCCATGCTGTCGCCACGCCGCTGGCCTCTCTGATGCTGCAACTGGAGTATGAAGAGGCGAGCCAAGAGGCGCAGGACCTGCTCGCGCATGTCTCGCAGCGCGTCGCCCACCATCTGCATCGCGCCCGGGGAGCGGCCGCAGGGGCGGATGGCCCATGTCATTGCGATGTGAACAAGGTGGTGGAGGACGTACGCGCGACGATGGCCCTGATCCATCGCAGCCATCCTGTCGAGATCGCGACGCAGATTTCGGAAACCTGCACAACGGCGGTCGATGCGGAAGATTTGGGGGAGATGCTCAGTAATCTGGTCGATAATGCTTGCCGCTATGCCAAGACTTGCGTGTCAATTTCGGTGATGACCAGGGGCGCGCGACTCGAGCTGATTGTCGAAGATGACGGAGACGGCGTGCCGGAAGATAAAATATTCAGTATTCTTCAGCCCGGTGTTCGTCTTGACGAAGTTAGTAAGGGCTACGGGCTTGGCTTGGCGATCGTTCGCGAACTGGTTGAACTCTATGGCGGAACATTGAAAATCGACGGTTCAGGCGGGTCGGGCGGTCTGCGGGCGATTGTCGATCTTCCCCGCTGAGTTTTGCATTTGGTTTAAGTTCGATTTCGTAGCGCTGTGCTAAGCAGGTTTTGCTCCCAGGGAAAGCATTCTCATGGCCGCGAATGGAGCGGACTGCTGTCGAGACGTCGGTGAAGGTTCTTCGAAAGGCGGGATGGCTCGCTTTCGAGTTCCGGCGCTCTGGCAAACAGGCCTGCTCTTGAGGCTGCTCGCGCGTGGAACGTGCTTTCGCGCGGCTTGTTACACGCCCGTCGGATCGGATTAAGTTTAGATAACTGTATTTTAATGATAAAATTAATAACGGCATAAATATGGGAGGAGCCAGCCATGGCCTTACATCGTTTCGCATTGACTATGTGGGCAGGCGCTAGCTGTCTGGCCTTGGCGGGTACGGCGCTCGCGCAATCGACCACGCCGCAATCCTCGACAGGTGATCAGAACACTGGAGTCGGCGAGATCATCGTGACCGCCAACCGCATCGCCTCGCTGGCGTCCAAGACGCCGATTACCCTGACGGCCGTCAACGCGGACAAACTGGCATCGCAGGGTGTCACCAATCCCACGCAATTGATGGACGTAGTTCCCAACATAACCATCGATCGAGGCAATGCCAATGGCTTGCAGATCAACATTCGCGGGGTCACCTCGACGGGCACAGCCTCGCAATCGGCTGCCTTCCTGCTCGACGGTATCTATGTGCAGCAGCAGAACGCACAGGAAGTCGCCTTCTACGACCTGAGCCGAGTCGAGGTGCTTCGTGGGCCGCAGGGCACGCTTTATGGCCGCAACACGACGGCGGGCGTGGTCAATGTCATCGCCGCGGAGCCCACGCAGAAGTTCGGCGCCTCAATCGAAGGCGGTTACGGCGTCTACAACGCGCGTAATGTGACCGCGGTCATCAACACGCCGATCACGGAGACACTGGCCGTCCGGCTGGCCGGCAATTATGAGGCGCGTGACTCCTATTATCGCCAGACCGTCGCGCAGCCCTACAAGAACCCGCTCGACAAGGACAACAAGTCGCTGCGGTTCAGCGCCTTGTGGAAGCCGACCGACGCGATCAAATGGCTGGTCAAGGTCGACTATACCTGGCTGAACGGTGCAGGCAGCGGCTTCGGGACTTCGCCGCTGATCTCGAACTTTTATGCCATGCCGCTGCCGGTCCCGCCGGCGGGCCAGCGCTCGCCCGATCCGGCCTACATCAACCCTTCGGCCGATGCGGCGCTGGCCAAGACCTACGCCAATGCCGCGCCCTTCTCGACCAATGACAGCACCTGGAGCGCCACCAGTAACCTTGACTGGCGACTGGGCAAAGACTGGACGCTGACCGTGCTGACCGGCTATCGCGAATTTAGCCGCAACGATACTGGCTCGGTGTTCTGGGGCACTGATTACAGCGGGGCGACGCCGGTCAACACTGTTCAGAGTGCCTTCACAACGCAGTTCTCGCGTTCGAATTCTGAAGAGATCCGGCTGGCCTATGACAATGGCAGGCTCAAGGCGCAGACAGGCTTCTACCATTTCTACAACCACGACACCACCATGCTGGCCTTTGGCAGCTTTGGCCTGCCAGCGCCCAATGTCTGGCAGGATTCGGTCGGCGTTTTCGGTCAGGCAACCTATTCGGTGACCGATCGCTGGCGCCTGACGGGCGGCCTGCGCTATACCCGGGACAGGCTGTTCTCAAACAGTCAGGCTGAATTGTTGCTGCCATTCGGTCCTTTCGTGCTCAGCGACTCCACGGTGGGTGGGCAGAGCAGCAAAGTGACATGGAAGGTGGGCAGCGACTTCGACATCACGTCGCATGTGATGGCCTATCTCACCGTGGCGACCGGTTATAAAGCGATTGGTTTCAATGCCAACTGCAAACCTACGGATCCAGGCTGCGAGTACAAGCCCGAAACTCTGACCAACTATGAGGGTGGCATCAAGGCGCGCTTGCTGTCGAACAAGCTTAATGTGACGGCCGATTATTTCCATTACAACTATAACGATCTGCAGATCAGCCAGATTGTTTCGCAGCTGATCGGTGGCGTTCTGACCCCCGGTTCGTTGACGACCAATGCCGCCAAAGCTAAGGTCGACGGCATCGAGCTGGAAGGAACCTTCGCTCCCACCCAGCGGCACCACTTCGACTTCTCGATTGCCTGGCTCAATGCGCGCTACGGCGCCTATGCCGTCGCGCAAGTCGCCGGATCGGGCAACTACGACAATGACAAGCTGGACCACGCCCCGACTTGGGCGTTGAACGGCGGATACACCTATCGCTATCCGCTGGCGAGCGGTGCCTCGGTCGAGGCTGGGGTCCATACCCGTTACACCACGGCGCAGTACATCATCAACTCCTCGGTCAACGCCCAGTTCGTCCAGCCGGCCTTCACCAAGACCGATTTGCGCTTGCGCTACACGGCGCCGGGCGAGCGCTGGTACGTCGAGGGTTACGCCAAGAACCTCGAGAACACCGTTGATGTCACCTACATCAACACGGCTCCCGGATGGCCCGCGTTGAACAACGGTACGGTCAGCACCGGCGATCCGCGCACCTATGGCGTTCGCGCCGGGCTCAAATTCTGACACCTCCAGCGGTCGGCGGCTCCCATGGCCGTCGGCCCACTTTTATTCGCTGGCCGTAAGGATTCAAGACGATGCAACGTTTCCCGCTGTCAGGCCAGGCTTTGGCGCTGGCATTTCTCATCGCATCTCCAGCCAGTGCCGAGCCGGCTTCTCGAGCGACCGAGCAGAAGCTGCTCGAAGCTGAGGATGCGCTTTTTGCTGCCGACATCCACCACGATGTTGCGGCGATCGAGCGCGGTTTCGCCGATGAGGCTGTCTTCGTCCACGCCAATGGCATGATGCAGACCAAGGCTGACTATATCGAGGCAGCCCGCCATCCCAAATTCTCCCCCAGCGAGATTACGACCGAGAGGCGCACCGTGCGGATTTTCGGTAAGGTTGGCGTGGTGCGCGGGATCAAAAAGCTGACGGCGGGTCCGATGCATCTCTCGGGAAGCTATCTGGCCGTCTATGTGCTACGCGACGGGCGGTGGCAAATGCTCGAGGAGCAGTCGGCCCCTGCGTATGTGCCGCCCGCCGTACCCAATCCCTGATAAACTGCAAGCTCTCATTCAAGTCAGGAACAGCATATGCCTGCCGTCAGCAAATCGTCTGCCCTGTTGCGGCGCCTGTGGGATGGCGAGCCTTCTACTGTTACGGCGGCGCCCTATGCCGCCCTTCTTCTGCGAATCACCCTGGCAGCGTTCTTTCTGGCCCATCTCTACAACAAGTTTTTCACCAAGGACGGGTTCTGGGGATGGTGGGCGGCGTTGACGCGCCTGCACTCCGCTTATGTGCCGATCTATGTCCTCAGCGTGGAGTTCTTCTGCGCGATCCTGTTGCCGCTGGGTTTCAAGACGCGCTGGGTTGCGCTCTATGCCGTTCCGTCCTTCATTGGCATCATCGCATTCTGGATACGCATTGGCGGTTACTGGTTCACCAACCCGGGCGCGGAGTTCCCAGTGATGTGGCTCTGCCTACTGATCCTGCAGGTGGTGCTGGGCGATGGGGCATTCTCCCTCAAGACCGGACGCGGGTGATCCTGCTATGCAAATGCGAGCCATTCATCGTGTCCTCTCCATCCTGGTGGTGGTCTTCACGCTCTATCTCGGTGTAACGGGATCGCTGATCGAGATGATCGATTTCAAGACCATCATTACCGACGCACCGGCAACGGATCCTGACCGAAAGGCGATGCGTGAGGATTTCGCCGGACCGCCCAACTTCCGAGTGCTGGGGGTGACCGATCATGTCGCGCCCGTGCTGCCTCAGGGCTCCGATCTGGCGGTCATGACGGCCAGGATTATCCGCAGGGCCAGAGAGCGGTTCGGCCAGACGCCGCTTAAATTCGTGGAATTGCGCATGGCTGGCCGCACGCCGGTCGGCCAGGTCAGGACCGCGCAGGGCGAGTATCGTTTCGACGCCGAAAGCGGTGCGTTTTTGGGCATGGCGCCTGAAGTCGAGAATGAGAACATGCCGCCGCCCGCCTTGCGCAATACCTTCAAACATCTTCACCGAATGACCACCTTCGGCAACTGGGCACTGTGGATCAACATCATTGTATCCCTTGCTCTGGCGATGCTGATTGTCACCGGGATCGTGATCTACGGGCGGGTCTACGCGATGCGCCGTAAGATCAAGCGCGGCAATCCGTTCTGGAGCGCGGGCGGCACATGGCGCCACCTGCATCGTTCGATTTCGATGGCCGCGGCTCTTTTCCTCACGCTAATGGTCATGAGCGGGGCGTGGCTGGCGGTCGAGAGCCTGATGTTCGGCCTGTATCTCTCCCATTCGCCGGGTGTATTCATGATCGACCCTTCCGCGCCGCTCGACGACAAGGCGCTGCCCACCATGGTCCGCACAACGCTCGATGCCTTTCACAAAGCCGAACCGGGTGAAGGGCTGCGCGTTCTGCGCCTTCGCCACTATGGTACCTGGGACCAGGGCGTTGTCATCACGGCGGGACAGGAAGCACGTCAACTGGTCTTCGATACCGCCAGCGGCCAACCGATGCGGCTGACCGAACCGGGATATCCTCCCACTGGCTTCCCATTTGGATGGCAGGCTCACCAATGGGCAAAGAGCGTCCACCGTGGGGATTTTTTTGGTCTGACGGGGCGTATGACCAACTTCCTGGCCGGGCTCGCTATGATCTATCTCTCTGTTTCCGGCATCGTCATGTACTGGACGATGTGGGCCAAGAGGCGATCGAGCGGCCGGACATCCTTCTTCTGGAAGGGTTAAGGTCAGAGCCTGCGTCCCGGTGAACTTGCCAGGGAGTCCATGACCATCATGATTACGGGGGGCACAAGACGTGATTGATGTTTCGAGACGCGAAGTCGTGGCAGTGGGCGCGATGCTGGCAGAGGCCGCGTCATCAGCAGCAGGGGGTAGGGGCTATGCAGGCCCGCGCACAAGGCGAATTGCAACTGCCTCGGGCACAGTGGATGGTCCGGCAACGGGCGAAAAGGCGTCGGTAACCGCCGATCAGAGTGCCTGGGCAGAAGGGTATCTGCGTCATTGGCGAAGTGCCGGCGGCGGAAGAGGTCCAGGGCATTGCGGTAGAATATGATGTGATGATCGACCCGGCCGGTCTGGGGTCTGACACCTTTGACGCGGGCGTGATGCCAGCGCCATAGTGCTATTTTCCTGGCCTTCCCCTTGCGATGGACAAGAAACTTGCCATCGAAATGGTCTGCCTGCGCGCCATCGCGCTGGTCTTTCCCAATGGCCCGGCAGGCCTGCGGGCCAACCGCAAAAGCGTGGCCGGCCGTTTCGGCATCGTCGAGCTCCAGAATGGGGCCGATCTCAGCCTGCCCACCACCGACAGCGACAAGGTTGCCCTGTCGCAGAACAAGGCAGTGAAGACCGCCAGCGGCGCCACCTATGCCGCCAGCGACAAGGTGTGGAGCAATGTCGGGCGGCGCGGCAACAGCGTGGTCATCCGCGGCGTCGATGCCTGGGAGCAGAACCACTGGTGGTGGGACGATACGCGCTCGGCCTGGCTGGAATACAGCATCTATCTGCCCAAAAGCTTCGTCAAGCCCGGCGGCGAAAACAAGGCCTATCCGCTGGTGCTGGCCATCACCCATTCGGGCACCAGCTATGACGGCACCTGCGCCCAGACGCTGACCGAGCAATGCATCGCCAGCATCTGGAGCCTGCCCGAGGAGCAGGAGCGCCATGAATGCGTCATCATCACCCCGCGCTATGAACGCACCACGATGAACGACTATTGGGAGCATACCGCCGACGTCGAGAACACCTACCGGCTGGTCGAAAAGCTGCTCTCCAACACATGGAACTATGGCAATCCCAACCTGCCGGATCGCGCGAACAAGGTGCTGAAGATCGATCCCGGCCGGGTCTATTGCACCGGCTGGTCGATGGGGGCGATGACCTCGCTGTGGCTGATGGCGAAGCATGCCGGAACCTTTGCCGCAGGCCTGATCATCGCCGGGCAGCAGCGGCCCGAGGATGTCGCCACGCTGGCCGATCAGAAGCTGCTGATCATCACCGGCACCGAGGACGGCAAGGCCACACCCTGGAACGAAAAATGCGTGCCTGTCTGGCAGCAGCATGGCGCGAAGGTGACGCGCCCGGCAGAAAAGCTCGATCCCGCGCTGATCTTCCCGGTGGAGCGGCAGCAGGCGCTGACGGTGCAGGTCGATGGCTATCTGGGCAAGGGCGGGAACATCACCTTCCTGACCTTTCAGGGCGTCGATCATATGGGTTCGGCGCGCAAATTCTTCTACATCAAGGCTGCCCGAGAATGGCTTTCCACCAATAAGGCAGTGATCGCGTGCCGAGCAAGTTGATGGGAGCCAAAAGGCTCCTTGGTGGATACGCTCTGCTTCCCTGGTGCTTATCGGCATCCCGCGCCAAGCGCGCGCAGGATAGGTTCCTTGTACTTCGAATGCTCCGCTTTTCTTGGGGCGGCGAGGTTGCGCCCTGTCGCCGCTAACGTCTCTTACGGAGGTCAGGTCCACTGAACCTTGACCGGAGACTTTGCAAATCTGCTCACTCACGTTGAAATATCTATACCTCCAGGACACCGATTTTTACTTTCGGTTTGGATTGGGCTGTTACCGCTCGCCATCAGACATCAAGGGGGAGAACCCCTGGTATTAGGGGGAGGTGAACAATGGCAAGCTGTTGTTCTCAGAAGGCAAACAGAAGCATGGCGCACAAAATGCCAGCAAGGCGCGGGTTTGGGCGCACCGGGCTGCATTGAGCACTCTCGCGCATTGAGGCGCCTCTGAACGCCTAGACGTTCCAGCCAAAGGAGCATCAGGCTTGTGCCCGATGCTTGGACCGAACGCGCGGCTCGGCCCGGTCTGCCCGCTTCCAAATCATGCGCCTGAACGCTTTGGTATCACCCGCCACGACCCGCGTGCCGGCGCTGCTGCCCCACGCTTCATTTCCAATCGCCAGAACAACATGTTCAAAGGGGAGGGATTTCATGGATATTTGTTCGTCAAAGGCCAGGCTGGTCGCCTCGACGGGGCTCTTGCCGCTGGTCCTGTTGTCGTCGACCGCTTTTGGACAAGACATGAAGGCCGCGGGTAAATCCACCGCCTCCGTCGCTGACATCATCGTAACGGGGTCGCGGGTTGTGACCAATGGCAATGCGAGCCCGCAGCCCGTTACCGTGATGCAGGCGACCGAATTGCTCAAGGCGCAGCCCACCACCCTGTTCGACGGCTTGGCGAACATGCCGATCTTTGCCTCGTCTCGTGGGCAGCTCTCCCAGCCCACCGCGGGGCCATCGGCGGGCGGCGCGGGAGCGGTGAGCGCGCTCAACTTGCGCAACCTTTCACCTCTGCGCAATCTGGTGCTGCTTGATGGCCAGCGCGTGCCGCCCTCCACTTACAACGGTTTTGTTGATATCGACATCATCCCGGAGGCGTTTATCAAGCGGGTTGATACGGTCACCGGCGGCGTCTCGGCGGTCTATGGTTCGGATGCGATCTCGGGCGTCATCAACTTCGTCACCGACAACCACTTCAACGGGGTCAAGGTTGGTGGCCAGTATGGCATCTCGCAATATGGCGACGGGGCCGAGCGCAAGATCAACGTAGCCTGGGGCCACGACCTGTTCGGCGGGCGCGGTCATATCGAGGCAAGCTTCAACCATTACGACGACGCGGGCATTTTGAGCCGTCAGGATCGCCCCTTCAACAACAACGCCTATGGGGGCGCCAATACTGCGGCCAGCCCCTATGTGCTCTACAACAATGTGCGCCAGTCGAACTTCACTTTCGGCGGGCTGATCACCAATGGGCCGCTGGCGGGCAAGACCTTCAACACCAATGGCGTTCTCACACCTTTCGTCAATGGCACGCCCACCGGCAGTGCCAATGCTCAGGTGGGCGGCGACGGCGCCTACAACGATTCCAGCATCAAATCGCCGCTCAACAGCAACCAGTTCTTCGTGCGCTTCGACTATGATGTGAGCGATGACCTCCATTTCCACACGCAGGGCATGGGCGACAGCAAGACGACCCAGCAATACATCAGTTGGAACTCACTCTCGAATGTCACGCTCAGCAGCAGCAACGCCTTTCTGACGCCCGCCCAGCAGGCTTCGCTGGCAGGCGTCTCGACCTTCACGCTGTCCAAGATCCTCAACCAGGCGCCGCGCTATTCGATCGAATCGCATGTCGACCAATATTTCGTCAACACCGGGCTCGACGGCAAGTTCGGTAAGGATACCGACTGGGGGATCGACTTCAATTACGGCAAGACCGTTCTCAACAACACCTATCACAACAACATCAACAATCAGAAGTTGTCCGCCGCGCTGGATGCGGTGAATGTCAGCGGCACAGTGCAATGCTATGCCGCGACACAGGCGGCGACGGCGGCGGCCTACAAGAATTGCGTGCCGCTCAATGTCTTCGGCCCCACGGCGGCCAGCGATGCGGCGCTCGCCTACATCACCGACACGACCCATCTCAACGTCTACACCGCCACCTACGACCTGCGGGCGCATATCGGCACGCGGCTGTTCGACACCTGGGCCGGGCCGGTCAAGGCGGCCTTCTCGGCGGAATGGCGCAAGAATTCGCTGGCCTTCAACTCCGACGCCTTGCCCAGCAGCTATGCCGACTGCACCAACCTGCGCTACAACTGCAACGTCAACACCGCGCTCAACGCCAGCACCAACGCCAATTTGCCCAAGGTCAGCCAGACGGTGAAGGAAGGCGCGGTTGAGGTGCTGGTGCCGCTGCTGCGCGATTCCGCGATCGGGAAAGCGCTGGACTTCACCGGTGCCGCACGGTTCACATCGTACAGCACCAGCGGGCAATACTGGACGTGGAAACTGGGCGCCGACTGGAAGATCAACGACAGCCTGATGCTGCGGGGCACGCAATCGCGCGATATCCGCGCGCCCCAGCTGTCAGACCTTTATCAGCCGACAGCCGTGGTGATGTCGACCTTCAACGATCTGCTCATGAACGGTCCGCCTTATACCAATGGCGTAACCTACGCCAACATCCCCTCCTACAATCAGGGTAATCCCAAGCTGACGGCGGAGAAGGGCAACACGCGCACGTTCGGCGCCGTGTGGAAACCAGGCTTCATCCCCAATTTCAGCATTTCAGTCGATTATTTCTACATCAAGATCACCGATGCCATCCAGCAGTTGCGTGGCTTCGACACTGCGGTGCAACAGGCTTGCTATCAGAGCGGCGGCTCGTCGCCCTATTGCGCGCTCCAGCAGCGCACACTGGGTAATTTCACCGTGAGCCCGGCCAACACCATCATCTCGACCACCGCCAAGAATCTCAACATCGCCGCCATCACCACGCAGGGCATGGATGTGGAGTTGAACTGGCACGGCACGCTGGCCAGCAAGCCTGTGTCGTTGCGCCTGTTCACCACCTACCAACCGCATATCACTTTCGCCGTGCCCGGCACGGTCACGCTCGATCAGGGCGGGGCGGCCATCGGCAACGCCCCCTTCTTCGCCAGCCCGGCATGGCGGGTCAATGGCTCGCTGCACATCGATCCCGCCCCGGCGGTGGGGATCGACATTCGCGAGCGCTGGCGCTCCTCGATGCGCTATGACGGTGTGCCGACCGACTATTTCGCCCAGACCCTGGCAGCCGTCGCCTACACCGATCTCAATCTGGTGTTTCGCATCAAGGATGATCGCCTGAAGCCCGAATTTTACATCAACATCCAGAACCTGTTCAACAAGGCGCCCCCCGCCTTCGCCGGAGGCACGACACCGGGGACCTCCTATGCTTACAGCGACGATCCGGTGGGGCGCTATTTCACCGTCGGCGTGAACACGCGCTTCTAGCCGCTCACCGGCCTTGCGGTCTCCATACCGGACCGCAAGGCCCATCCGGACTTGCTTTCGAGGTCATGTGCTATGCGTCGGTTTCATCGATTTCTTGCCGTCTTCGCCGTCTTCATCGGGCTTTACGTCAGCGTGACGGGCATCGTCCTGCAGGCCATCGACCTCAAGGTTCTGCTCACCCAAGCTCCCGCCAGCGATCCGGACTTGCGTGCCATCCGCGAGGGACGCAACGGACCGCCCAATTTCGTGGTGGCCAAGGACAGCGATGTGTCCGCCGCACCGCTCCCGGCAGACTTCAATTTCGGGCAGGCGCTGGCCAGAACGACCGGTGCGGCGCGAGCGCAGCTGTATGGAGCGCCGCTCAGCCTCGTGGAATTCCGCATGGTCGGGCAGAGGCCGGTGGGGCAGGTGGCGTCACGAGGCGCGATGCTGCGGGTGGATCTGGCGAGCGGCACGGTCGAGCCCCTGCCCAAGCTCGGGCCGCCGCCGCCCGGGCTGCCCTCCCTGCGCAACACGGTGAAGAACATCCACCGAATGCTCGCCTATGGTGACGTAGGCGTGGCGATCTTCTTCGTGCTCGCGCTGGCGATGTGCGCCATGCTCGTCACCGGGTTGACGCTTTATGTCCGCTTGCTGCGGGCCCGGCTGAAACTGGGGCGGCCGAGCCCCTTCTGGTCCGCCGGTAGCGCGTGGCGCAGCCTGCACCGCGCGGTGGCGGTCGCCTCCGCGCTGTTCCTTATCGTGGTGGTGGGCAGCGGCACCTTGCTGGCATTTGGCGACGTAGGCGTCTCGGCCTACCGCCTGGCGCATCACGGCACGCGGCCAGGCACGACGGTGGATGTGTCGGCGCCTTTGTCCGATGCCCAACTGGCGGCCATGTTGCGCGTAACGCTGGCCTCCTGGCGCGCGGATCATCCCGCCGAAGCGATCCGCGTGCTGCGCCTGCGCAGCTTCGCCGGCATGCCGCAAGGCGTGGTGGTGACGGGTGGCGACGACGCGCGGCAGGTTGCCTATGATGCCACCACGGGCGCCGTCGCCAGCCTGTCCGGAGCGCATTACCCAGCGACTGGACAACCCTTCGGCTGGGCCGAGGACCAGTTCGTCAAGGGCATCCATCGCGGCGACGCCTTCGGGATGGTGGGGCGCTGGATCAGTCTTTTCACCGGCTTGTCGCTGCTGTTTCTCTCCATGTCGGGTGGGGTCACCTATTGGGAACTATGGAACCGGCGGCGGATCGCCGGGCGCCGCGGCCTGTTCTGGCCCTGATCCCGGCATGCCCTTCCCTTGTCGTCCCATTCTGAAAGGTTCGTCTCGATGAAGACCATCCTTGCTTCGCTTGGCCTTCTGGCCTGTGCCGCGCCGGCCGGCGCTCAAAAGCCCGTTCCCAACATCCTGCCGCCGCTCGCCGGCCCGCCGCCGCTAGCTCATCTGCCCTATGATTTCGACGACCACGCCGGCTGGCAGTCGATGTTCGATGGCGTGAGCCTGAAGGGCTGGCGAGGCACACCGGGCTGCTGGCATGTCGATCAGGGGGCCATCACCTGTGCCAATCCGGCGGGACCGTCCTGGTTGTTGTGGGAAGGCGGCGATCTCGCCAATTTCGAATTCAAGGCGCGCATCAGGCTGGAAGGCATCGGCGCCAATTCGGGCCTCCAGTTCCGCGCGACCATGCTGGGCAAGACCGACAAGGCGAATTCCGAGTGGGAGTCCTTTGGCTATCAGGCTGACTATGACGACACCAATGGCAAGACCGGCGAACTGGCCGAATGCTGCCGCACGCCCCAGCGCGGCCCTGTTTCGCGCCCCGACAAGGCGGGCCTCGGCACGGTGGTCGAGATGGCGGCGGACGATGCCGCAAAGCCGCGCATCGTCGCCGATCTGGGCGATGCCGAGGCACTGCGCAAGACCATCCGGCTGGGCGAATGGAACGAGTTGCACCTGATCGCGCGCGGCACGACGATCCTGTACATCCTCAATGGCCACGTCCTTTCCATTCTCATCGATACCAATCCGAAGCGGCTTCTGACCTCGGGAAAATTCCTGCTCCAGATGGAATATCTCAACCGGCGCGGCGATGTGAAGGTGTCGTTTCGCGACCTCTGGGTCAAAACCTTGCCGTAGGGCGTATCGTGGCGGCCTCTGGGGATGCCTTTGCTCCGTCCGGCTGCTAAGGAGATTGTTGGGAAAGGAGCGATGGCGATGCGGATTTTGCTGGCCGAGGATGATGCGGTGCTGACGTCGCATTTGCAGCGCATCCTGCATCGCGAGCATTTTGCTGTCGATGTGGCCGCCAGCGGCGTCGATGCGCTGCACATGGGCTATGATGAGGCTTACAACTGCGTTGTACTTGACCTGGGCCTGCCGCTGCTGGATGGCGTTTCGGTACTGCGAGGATGGCGGGACGCAGGACGGAGCTTCCCCGTGCTGATGCTGACCGCTCGCAATGCCTGGAGTGACAAGGCTGCAGCGTTCAAAGCCGGAGCGGATGACTATCTGACCAAGCCCTTCCTGCCCGATGAACTGGTCGCCCGCATTCGCGCGCTGCTGCGCCGGGCTAACGGTGGCAACACCGCGCCAATCCGCTGCGGGGCGCTCAGCTATGAAATGCAGACCGGCGGTTTTTGGCTCGGGGAGCAGCCCCTGTCGCTGACGGCTTTCGAGAGCCGGCTGCTGACCGCGCTCATCATGCGCAAGGAGGCGACCGTCGAGCGTTCGCGCCTGCTCGACAGCATTTACGAAGCGGCCGCCGATATTCCCGCCGGCACCATGGAGGTGCTGATCGGCAGGCTGCGCCGCAAGATCGGTACCGAGATGATCCAGACCGTGCGGGGGCAGGGCTATCGCCTGACGGCAAAGCTCTCATGAGGCCACTCTCGCTGCATGCCCGCATCGGCGTAGGAGCGATGCTGGTGGCGATTCTAGTTCTGATGGCGACCTCCTATTGGCTGACGGAAAATCTCAACACGGCCATTTCTGAAATTATCGATGAGCGCATGGATGTGCAGATCCACGCCATCGAGGTGGCTTTCGGGCCGGATGGCCGTCTTGATCGCTCCCGTCTGTTTCGCCTGCGTGAAGTCGCCGTGCCCAGGACGAGTTGGGGTTGGCAGGCGCAATCGCCCGAGGGCGCATGGCAGGAGGGAGTCCCCATCCTGCGCGCCGGCTTTGCCATGCCGCGCAAGCATGTGATTCGCGGCGTTTACAGCGGCAACGGCTACACACCGAGTGGCGCATGGATGCGCCTGCGACGCAAGGAGATTACCACGCCCGGCGGCATGAGGGTGGTGACGGTTGCCGCGCCTGAGGAATTGCTTAAGCATCCGCTCGCCAACATCGATCTCATCATCCGGCGCCAGATTACGATGCTGGCGATTTTCCTGATCGTCGCTATCGGGCTGTTGCTCAGCCTGGGCCTGCAACCGCTGCGCCTCCTGCGCGATCAGGTCGCACGGCTGCGCAATGGCGAAAGGCAGTCGGTTGCTACATCGCAACCGGCCGAACTGTGGGCGCTGGCTCGCGAGCTCAACGAACTTGTCGAGCGCAACCAAGCCGGCCTGCAATCGGCGCGGGACCATGTCGCCAATCTGGCGCATGCCATCAAGACGCCGCTGGCCAGCCTGGCGTTGCAGCTCGATCTGGAGGAATCGAGCACACTAAGCCGCGCGCTGGTGGCGCAGATCGGCGATTGCATCGCACATCATCTCCACCGGGCGCGCAGCGCGGCGATTGGGCTTGGCGAACGGGCGCGATGCGACCTTGCCGCTATAGGAGAGGACCAGGTGCTCACTATGCAGCGCCTCTTTGCGGATCGTCACATCATCATTGACAACCGCATTCCTGACCCTTGCCTGGTGCAGGTCGATGGCGAGGACATGAACGAGATGTTGGGCAACATTCTCGAAAATGCCTGCCGCTTTGCGCGCTCTCGCGTCGAAATCGCCTGCATCGTCATGGGGCGCGACATTCACCTCTCGATCTGTGATGACGGTCCGGGCATCGCTCCCGAGGCGATTGCCCTTGCGATGCAGCCGGGGCAAAGGCTCGACGAGCAATCAGAAGGATATGGCTTCGGTCTTGTCATCACACGTGAACTGGTGGACCTTTACGGCGGCCAGATCCTGCTCTCGGCCTCCGATGATTTGGGCGGCCTTGCTGTCTCGCTGACGTTACCCCGCCAGATCGCGGTCTGACCGACGATTTTGCGTCTGCAGTTTTATATTCGGTTCTGTTTGGATTGTTAGTGCGCCCCTTCAAGCGGTGGAGCGGCGGGAAGCCATCTCGGCCGCCCTGGGGAGATGACGATGACAAGCACAGTTTCATGTGCACGACAAAGATTCGCGGTCGCGAGCAGGACAGGGATGCCCCGCCCATGATGCTGCGCAGCATACATCGTATCGTGGCGATTTTGATCGTATTGGTCACGCTCTATCTCGGCGTCACGGGGACACTGATCGAAGCGGTCGACCTGCGGACCCTGATGACCGATCCGCAGCCCTTCGATCCCGACCTGATGGCCATGCGCGAGGATTTCGAGGGGCCGCCGAATTTCCGCGTCCTCAAGACCAGCGATCATCTGGCGGGCACGATTCCCGATCAAGCCGATTACGCCGCGCTCCTGGAGCGCGTGGCTAAGGCCGCTCGTGCCGAAAATCCCGGATTGCCGCTACGCTATGCCGAACTGCGCGTGGCGGAAGGCCGGGTCATCGGGCAGGTGAAAATCGGCGAACGAGAACTTCGCTATGACGCGCTGACAGCTGCGCCGCTCGGCGCGCCGCCGCAAGGGCTTGATGGGCCACGTCATCCCCCATCACTGCGCAACACGATCAAGAGCCTGCATCGCATGACCAGCTTCGGCAATTGGGCCTTGTGGATCAATGTGGTGACGGCAGCCGGTCTGATCCTGCTGATCGTGACCGGGGTGATCCTCTACGTCCGGATTTACCGCGTACGCTTGCGCATCAAGCGGCCCAATCCATTCTGGAGCGTGGGTGGCACCTGGCGGGCTCTGCACCGGTCGATTTCGATCGCCTGCGCCCTGTTCCTGACGATCGTGGTTCTGAGCGGTGCATGGCTGGCCTATGAGAGCCTGATCTATGGCATGTACAATGCCGCTCATCGCCCAGCCCAGCCCATGGCGGAGCGGTCGTCCGGCAAAAGCCGCGGACCAGCCACAGGCAACTACGCCGATGTCTCCAGCCCGCTGCGCGATGAGGAATTGGCACCGATGCTGCGTACGACACTCGGCACCTATCACCGCATCATGCCCGATCTAGCAATCCGCGCGGTGCGTCTGCGTTATTTCGCCGGCATGCCGCAAGGGGTGGTCATCACCGACGGCTATCGCGCTCAGCAAATCGATATCGACACCGCCACCGGCAGGCGGGTCAGCCGTACCGAGGCGTCCTATCCAGAAACGGGCTTTCCTTTCGGATGGGAAGCGCATCAAATCGCCAAGGGCGTGCATCGCGGTGATTATTTCGGCGTGGGTGCTCGTGCGATGAGCATCATCGCTGGTGTTGCCATGATCTATCTCTCCGTTTCGGGCATCGCACTTTACGCTGCGATGTGGCGGAAGCGGCGCGAGAGCGGCAGAAAGGCCTTCTTCTGGAAAGGATGATCGCTGCTTTAGATTCGGTTTGGATTGGGGTGATAGAGCCCGGTCCTAGCCAGGGCCAAAGTGTCGAAGCACAACCGTCGGTAGGGTGAACAGGGAGAGGCGGGGGCCTGGTAGGGGCCTTCAGCCCAACCGGTCGGTCGAGCCACACATCGATATGCGGAACAACGCTATGCTCGGGGACCGGCGCCTGCGGCCTGCAATCAGGCTGCTTTGACATGTTCCGCGTCACTGTCGTCGCGCAGCCAATTTCAGACACCAATCAAAAGGAGGGGATTTTTTATGGACAATCGTATGTATCGTTCGTCGCTCAGAGCATCCGCGGGACTGCTTGCTTTCGTCGTTCTGGGCGGCACGGCCCACGCGCAGGATGCCGCCGCGCCTGCCAAGGATCCCGCGCCAGACCATGAGATCATCGTGACTGGATCCAGACTCGCTACCAACGGCAACAGCAGCCCGACGCCGGTGACGGTGGCCGGTGTGGATACGCTGCTCAATGCCCAACCGGCTGGTGTGATCGAGGGCCTCAACAGCCTGCCCGGCCTGATGGGCTCGACCAACCCGACCAGCAATGCCAAAAGTGGCGGCGTCAACGAACTCAACCTGCGTGGCATCGGCTACACGCGCGGGCTGATCCTGATCGACGGACGGCGGGTGGGGCCGACACAAGGCGACGGCTCGGTGGACGTCGATGTGGTGCCACAGGTGCTGCTCAAGCATGTCGATGTGGTGACCGGTGGCGCCTCGGCGGCCTATGGGTCGGATGCAGTGTCGGGCGTGGTCAACTTCGTCACCGACACCAAGTTCAACGGGCTCAAGCTGGACCTGCACAGCGGGATCTCGAACTATGGCGACGACCGCAAGATCGGTGTCAGCGCAGCATGGGGAACCAAGTTCAGCGATGGGCGGGGCCACTTCGAGATCGGCTATGAATATGCCGACAATGCAGGCTTCCTGCGCTCTAGCCGGCCCTTTATGAACAATTATTCCAGCCTGGTGGGATCGGGTACTGCGGCCTCGCCCTACACCACCATCTATGGCGGCAGGCTCAACACCGTGGCCTTTGGCGGCCTGATCAACTCAGGCCCCCTGGCCGGTTTGCAGTTCGCGCAGAACGGCGTGCTGTCGGCTTTCAACAAAGGCACGGTCACGGCGACTCCTTCGGTCAGCACCGGGGGAGACGGCGCCTACTTCATCGGTTCCACGGCGGGCACGCCGCTGGTCAACCATCGGTCGATGGCGCGCCTGGACTATGATGTCACCGACAGCATCTCGGCGCATGTGACCGGGATCTTCAGCAAGTTCAAGCAGAGCTATACCCAGCAAAACCCCTTGTTCAGCGCCATCAGCATTGGCTACAACAACGCCTATCTGGCCAGCGTGCAACCGCAGTATCAAGCGACTATCGCAGCGCAGCCGGTCGGCTCCTCCTTCACCTTTTCCAAGATGGACCTGTCGCTCCCCGCCTATCAGTACAATGTACTCAACAGCTATTACAATGTGGATGCGGGGCTGATTGGCAAGCTGGGCGGCTTCGATTGGGAGGCCGATTACTATCGCTCGGAGAACCATCAGACCACGCGGAACAACAACAATATCAACCTCCAGCATCTGTGGGCTGCGACCAATGCCGTGAGCAGTGGCGGCCAGACCGTTTGCAATGCGGCATTGACCAATCCAAATTACGCCAATTGCGTACCGCTCAATCTGTTCGGGCCGTCTTCGGACCAGACTACGGCGATGTCCTATATCGAACAGGCAACGTCGAGTACGCAGCATTATACCACGGATGATTTCAACGGTAACATCAAAGGCACGTTGTTCCATCTGCCTGCGGGCGATGTGAAAGCGGTGGTGATGGGGGAATGGCGCAAGCTGACATATGAAGTGGGCAGCAACGCCACCCCGACGGATATGATGGATTGCAACGGTATTCAGTTCAACTGTGTTAACAGTCAGAATTCTTTGCGCTATCTGGGCGGACAAGTCGCCATCCGCACACCGGTTAGCCAGACCGTCACTGAGGTCGCCGCCGAAGCCGAGGTGCCGGTGCTGGCAGACAAGCCATTCTTCAAATCGCTCAATCTGAACGGTGCCGTGCGCTATGCCCATTATGACACCAGCGGCGGCGCCTGGACCTGGAAGGGCGGGGTGGTCTGGAATGTCAGCGACGAATTGACCCTGCGCGCAACGCGCTCACGCGATATTCGCGCGCCCAATCTGACCGATCTGTTCGCTCCCGCGGCGCTGACTACGGTCAACTACAACGACCTGCACACCAACACCTCGGGCATCGCTACCCAACTGTCTTCGGGCAATCCCACCCTCAAGCCCGAGAAGGCCGATACGCTGACGCTGGGCTTCGTATTCAAGCCGCATTGGGTGCCCGGCTTTAGCCTGGCGGTCGACTACTACAAGATCAACATCAACCAGGCGCTGGTCAATCTCTCCGGCTTCCAGCCAGCGACGCAAGCGGCCTGCGAGACCTCGGGCGGTACAGCGGCAGTCTGCGCGCTCTATGTCCGTCAACACCCCTTCAGCGACAATACCTCGGACAATTATCCCACGCTTCTGCTCGCCCAGACGCTTAACGTCGCCTCGCTGGCAACCCACGGGATCGACATCGAGGCCAATTATGCCCACCCGATCGCCAATCAACTTCTGACCGCCCGCGCGCTCGTGACCTATCAGCCGGTCCTGCGCTACAACAACGGACCGACCGGCATCGTCGACATGGGCGGCGCGGCCGACGGCGTTGCGGGCCTGCCTCCCATTCCCAAATGGAAGGTGGTCGGCGCTGTAAGTTATGACATCACCCACGCGGTTCATGCCATGGTGCAGGAGCGCTGGCGTGCGAAGCTGAAGCAGAATGGCACGCCCTCACTGGTGTTCGCCACGGGCAATGTGGCATCGGTGGGGTACACCGACGTCAACCTGAGCGTGGATGTGGCGCGCAACTTCACAGCCTATTTTAACATCCAGAACCTGTTCAACACAGCGCCTCCGCTGTTCAACAGCAGCGGCGCGTCGACGCAGCTCAATTATTTCGGGGGATTTGCTCAAGGTGATGATACCGAAGGTCGCTACTTCACGGTGGGTGTGCGCTGGAGGATGTAAAAGCGTTAAGTGTCATGATGGGGCCAATCTGATGACCCACCTTGCGTACGCAGGGTGGGTCATGAGTTCTGGAACATGAGTCTTCCCAATCTCTACACCCTCGGTCGTGCTCCGCTTACTTTTGAAAGCGGCGGAGAGTGACGGAATGGCGATGGCCGAGCCCAGGCAATGCGAGATTAAAATCGCTCATTTGTCGAACTTCGTGGTGGGGAGCGCAATCGTACTCTTGCGCTTCCGGCTGACGATCGATGGGTCAGCAACTTGCTCAGACTTTTGCCCTAGGCTCAGGACCCATTGATTGGTCGGGGAGGATGTGATTCAGGCTCTGTGAGGAGACTGAGCATGAGCGACCTGTATTGGCTGACGGACGAGCAGATGACGCGGCTGTTGCCCTATTTCCCCAAGAGCCACGGCAAGCCCCGAGTTGATGATCGACGGGTGCTGAGCGGGATCATCTTCGTCAACCGCAACGGGCTGCGCTGGCGTGATGCACCCAGAGAATACGGGCCACACAAGACATTGTACAACCGCTGGAAACGTTGGGGCGCGATGGGCGTGTTCACCCGGATGATGGAGGGTCTGTCCGCTCAGAAAGCTGAGCATCAGACTGTCATGATCGATGCGACCTATCTCAAGGCTCACCGCACGGCTTCCAGCCTTGGGGTAAAAAAGGGGATTTTGGACGCCTGATCGGACGAACCAAGGGCGGCATGAACACCAAGCTGCACGCTGTCACCGACGCCAACGGCCGCCCCTTGAGTTTCTTCATCACGGCGGGCCAGATCAGCGATTACACCGGCGCGGCAGCTCTGCTCGATGATCTCCCCAAGGCGCAGTGGATGCTGGCAGACCGGGGCTATGATGCCGAATGGTTTCGCGATGCACTGGAGCAAAAGGGCATCAAGCCCTGCATTCCAGGCCGCAAATCCCGCTCCTTTCCAATCAAATACGACAAGCGCCGGTACAAACGGCGCAATCGCATCGAGATCATGTTCGGCCGCTTGAAGGACTGGCGCCGCGTCGCGACCCGCTACGATCGCTGTCCGACGGTGTTCTTCTCCACCCTTGCTCTGGCAGCTACCGTGCTCTTCTGGCTATGATCAACGAGTCCTGATGGGGTGGACGCCCCCCGACGGCCTTGATGTGTCAAAGTGGAGGTGTTGAACACCACTTGAAGGAGGCGTCCATGGAAGAGGTTACTACGATCGGGCTGGATCTGGCCAAGCAGGTTTTTCAGGCTCACGGTGCAGATAGCTCTGGTGCCGTGGTATTCCGCAAGACATTGCGGCGACATAAGGTGCTGGCATTCTTCTCAGCGCAGCCACCCTGCCTTGTGGCGATGGAAGCGTGCGGAGGGGCGCACTACTGGGCACGCGAGATCGGCAGGCTCGGTCATGCGGTACGGCTGATTGCGCCTACATTTGTGAAGCCGTTCGTGAAGCGGCAAAAGAATGATGCAGCTGATGCCGAGGCGATCTGCGAGGCAGCCCAGAGACCGACGATGCGGTTCGTCGCGGTCAAGAGCGAAACGGCTCAAGCGAGCGCCACGATTTTCCGCACGCGTGATCTGCTGGTGCGGCAGCGAACCCAGGATATCAACGCGCTGCGGGGCCATCTGGCAGAATATGGACTGATTGCCGGGCAAGGCGTTGGGCAAGTCTCCAAGCTGATCGACATGATCGAACGCCCGACATACGAACTGCCCGAGGCGGCCCGATCGATGCTCAAGGTCTTGGCAGGCATGATCGTGGTGCTAGATGAGCAGGTGAAGCTGCTCGATCAGGAAATCGCCAGACGCGCCAGAACTGACGATGTCCCATGCCGGTTGATGACTATCCCCGGTATCGGTCCGATTACGGCAACCGCGCTTGCCGCTCTGGCGCCGCCGCCAGAGGTGTTCCGCAAGGGACGGGATTTCGCGGCGTGGCTCGGGCTGACTCCGGTCCAAAAATCAACCGGCGGCAAACAGAAGCTGGGCGCGACCTCCAAGATGGGGGAACGAACTTTGCGTCGGCTCCTGATCATCGGGGCAAGCTCGGTTGTGTGTCAGGCAACAAGGCGCGGCGCACCGACAGGCTCATGGCTGGCACGGATGCTAGCGCGCAAACCAAGAATGCTGGTGATCACCGCTCTTGCTAACAAGATGGCGCGAACGCTGTGGGCACTGATGGCGAAGAACGATATTTATAGGGCTCCGGTCGTGGCGGCGTAATCCATTACGAGTGCGAGGGTGTCGGCAGATGTAGGAAGGTCAGATGGATAGCATGGCGTAACGGTCGACGAGACGGGATAGGCAAAACCAGATAGGTTCACGGTGCCAACCAAGCACGCAGTCCTGATATGGAGCCGATCCGCGAACTCCCATACGGGCCAGCGGCATCAATAAGGCCGCATCAAAGGCCGGACAGATGTCTGCACCCGACTACACGCTAGGCCTCCAAAAACCGCTTGCATCCTAAGGGGCGTTCTCTAATCGCGGCTCCTTCGTCAACTTATTAGTCGCCTTCCGGGTCATGGTTCTCTTCGCGGTCGGCATTGGCCGCCGCAGCATCTGGTCCGGTCGGAAAAGCGCGGGCGCTGCAAGGTCCACAACGGGCTGACGTCAGATCACGTGCCCATGGCCCCTAGCGCGCAGTCGCCCACACCTCGCCCGAGGCGACACGTACATCCGGCTCGTGCCGGACGATCTGGTTACGCCGCGGAAGCGACCGGCTCCCAGCGGAACGGCTCACCCGAGCGCCACACGCTGTGCAGGATCACCGACAGCTTCCGCGCCAGAGCGACTCTCGCCTTGCCTGGTCCGGCTCGCTCGGCGATCGCCAGCGCCCAGTCCTTCAGGTGCAGCGCTCGTTTCACCCGATGGAGGATCACGATGGCAGCCTCGTACATGAGCGTTCGCGCGAGGACGTCGCCGCATCCAGAAATGCGACCGCTACGGTCGATCTCACCTGACTGGTAGCGCCGCGGCGTCAGGCCGAGATGCGCTCCGACGGATCGCGAGCGAGAGAAACGAGCTGGATCTTCGATGGTGCTGACGAATACGAGTGCCGATAGGGCGCCGATGCCTGGAACTGTCATGAGCAATCTGCAGGTTGCGTCTGCCTTCACCCGGCGCTGAACGGCCGCGTCGAAGACGGCAATCTGCTCGCGAAGCTGTCTCCAGGTGGCAAGAAGCGGTCGCACGATAAACGCGACGTCGGGCGTATCCTCGATCATCGCTTCGACGCGGCGGTCGAACCTGAGCCCGCGGTCAGCACTCAGCAGCATGCCGAATGTCTTGAGCACGCCGCGCACCATGTTGGAGAGGCGCGTCCGCATTCCAACGAGTTGGGCTCGCGCACCGAGAAGGGATCGTGCTTGATGAGCATCCAACGACTTCACGTGGACGGAGCAGTACCAGCCTGTCCGTACCACCTGCGCCAACCCTTCCGCGTCATTTTGGTCGGTCTTGTTCAACCTCATTTGCAATGCTGCCTTCACCCGGCGGGCGTCAAGGACCGCGACATCGAGACCAGCACCACGCAGGCCGTGTACAAGCCACGGTGTCATCGCTCCGGTCTCGACACCCACCTTCGCGTCAGCACCAGCATACCTGCAGATGAGCTTCGAGATCGAACAAGGGTCAGTTGGGCAGCTTCCTCTCCAGATCCGTTGCCCTTCGCTATCGACCACGCAGATCGCCGTGGTCTTCTGTGATACGTCCAAACCTACTGAGTGTGGCATTGAACCCTCCGATGGTGCTTACCCCGGGCCAAGCGCCCGGATCGCAACACTATCAATCATTCGACTCGATGCCGCGATTACCCGAGGTCCACAGATGAGCCTAGCACTCGCGCACGGCAACGCCTTTGCTTATGATCCTACCCCTTGGTGCGAGCATGGTCGTCGCGTGGCACCCGATACGATTGCCGCTTCGCGGACTTCTGGCATTTGCGACATGAGAGCGTCATTGGCGTGCCGCATCCAAATGGATAAATCCCACACCCGCGAATGGCTTCTTTCAGGTACCCAAGATGCTGTCATGGAGCACTGACTTGGAACCGCTTGTGACTGTCTGACCGGCGACTCGCGGGCTCGATCGGGACAAGCGCCGCGCTCAAATGGTTGGCGACGGTCAGAACAATCCGCGCGCCTAGTCGTCCACCTCTATAAATTTCCCATGAATTACAAAGAGATTAGCCTGGTATGGTGACCGTCTGCGAGGCGAGCAGCTCTCATAAAGTAACTTGAAAATGTTAAAGAGACACGGTCATCGGGTGATCTGGTGTCTTTATCATTGACAGTCTCGATGCGTCTCGGCAAATCCCGGCTTGGGGGATCAGGAGCGATCCTCCTGTCAGATCCGCGCGCTACAGCCTCGGGGATGGTGGGCGGCGGAAAACCTAAGAACGAAGCCGGCTCGATCCGGCTCGAAATGGAGAGGGGGAGCTGATGAGAAAATTGCTGTTGTTAGCGACCGTGAGCATGGTCTCTGTCGGTGGAGCGCAAATCGTTCACGCGCAGGACAAGGGGGCTGACGCCGCGAAGACGCCTCCGTCGGATCCGGAGATCATCGTGACCGGTTCGCGAGTCGTGGTGAACGGAAATCAAATGCCGACCCCGGTCACGGTGGTCAATCAAGATGAACTGAGGCAGACGACGCCGACGACGATCGCTGACGCCCTCAACAAGCTTCCCGCAATGACCGCCTCGCGTTCGGCGCAAACCCAAAATAATCCCACCACCAACGCGGTCGGCAATTTCCTGAACCTTAGGGGGTTCGGCATCCAGCGAACCCTGATCCTGCTCGATGGGCACCGTGTTCCAAGCTCGGCGCAGGATGGATCGGTGGATACCAACACCATTCCACAGCTGTTTGTCAGTCGGGTTGACCTCGTGACGGGGGGCGTGTCAGCAGTCTACGGTTCGGATGCAGTGACCGGCGTTGTCAACTATGTCCTCGATCACAAGTTCAAGGGCCTCAAGGGTGAATTTTCGGGCGGCATTTCAAATTACGGGGATGCACCGAGCTACCGGGCAGCAATCGGTTTCGGCAGCCAGATAACGCAGCAGCTTCACGTCGAGGCCAGCTACGAGCACTTCCAGCAAGAGGGCATCTTTAATGCGATGTCCCGACCCACAGCTGCCGCCGTATACTGTCAGATCGGGACGGGCTCGGCCGCCAATCCCTATAGATTGGCCAGTGGGTGCAGATTTCCCTACAATGCCTTCAACGGCCTGATTGTGTCCGGACCGGCGGCCTTTCAGCAATTCACTGGTGTGGGCACGCTCGGCGCGTTCCAGCATGGCGCTTCCACCATCTCCCCTATTACCGAGATCGGCGGGAGCGGCACCTATGTGGCGGGTGGATCGCTGAGTGCCACGGTAAAGCTAGACCAAGCATTTGCACGAGCTGACTATGATTTTGACGGCGGCCCCCACCTCTACCTTCAGGGGTCGCTGACCAAGAGCTATAACTACTATAATTTCCCTGAATACACGACGACAACCGCACCGTTGATCTTCTCTTCCAGCAACGGGTTTTTGCCTGCTGCCACTCAAGCTGCTGTCGGGGCTAATGGCACACCGGTTTTTGCCATGCAGACCAACGATCCGGGCTGGCCGACCCAGGGCGTCGTTGCCAACACCAACAATCTTCTGATTTCTGCTGGCGTCAATGGAAAAATCGGCAAGGGGTTCGAATGGTCCCTCGGGTATAGCTTCGGACGCACAACTCTCCACGAGGTGTCGAAGAACAACATCAATCAGCAGCTCTTTGCAGCCGCGACAGATGCGGTGTCGTCGGGTGGGTCGGTAAAATGCTATGCGGCGACCCAAGCCGCCACGGCGTCTGCCTACGCAAACTGTGTGCCAGTTAATTTGTTTGGTCCCAACTCGTCAGCCCCTGGTACATTCGATTACTTTAGCCAGGACACATACTTCGATCTCAAAAACGACCAGCATCTGGTCGATCTTTCCATTGTGGGCTCTCCGATCGAGCTGCCCGCCGGCCCGGTTCGGACCGCGATCAGTGGGCAGTTCCGGAGTTTCTCGCTGGAGTTGAACAGTCCGTTTTCGCCGCTGGCTCTAGCGAATTGTACCGGGCTTCGTTTCAACTGTACACAAGGTTCGACCACGCTCTGGCTGCAGAATGTTGTGTCCAGTGTGCCCCATGTGAGCGAGCAGGTGGAAGAAATTGCAGGGGAGGTCCAGATCCCCTTGCTGAAAGACCGCGCATTCATTCGTGATCTGAGCACCAATGGCGCGATCCGATATGCTCATTACAGCGTATCGGGCGGGGCAACCACATGGAAGCTCGGGTTGGATTGGGCACCGGTGAGCGGGATCCGGTTCCGCGGGACGCGTTCGAAGGACTTTCGCGCGCCAACGCTTAACGACCTCTTCGCGCCTGTCTCGGTGAACAACGTCGGATTTACCGACGCCTTGACGAATACGAGCGGCTTTGCGCCGCAGCAAAGTCAGGGCAATCCCAATCTCAAGCCGGAAACGAGTTACACGTGGACGGCTGGGGTGGTGTTCACGCCGGCCTTCCTCCCGAATTTTTCCGCCTCGGTCGACTGGTACGACATCCAGGTGCGTGATGCGATCGAAGCCGTGGCGGGCAATGTCGCCATCTACAATCAACTGTGCATCCAGAGCAACGGAACCTCCCCTTACTGCGCGCTTTACTCTCGCCCGTTCGGCTTGGGAAATACATCGGCCGCGAACTATCCTACCAAGCTCTATTCACTACCTCTCAATGTGGGGCGTCTGCGTACATCTGGTGTGGATCTTGACCTGGGCTACAGCCATTCGCTCGGGGCGGGTCGCCTCAGCCTGCGCGGATTGATGTCTTACCAGCCGACACTCGACGTTGATGTTGGTGTGGGGCAAGGTTACCTCAACGGCGCGGGCGCCGCGACGGGCGCAGGCCTATTCGCGCCGAAGTTGAAATTCACGGTACTCGCGAATTTCAAGACCGGTCCATTCACTGTGGGCGGTCAGGTTCGCTGGCGTTCCGCACTCAATGCCAGCGCGCTCGCTGCAACCGCGACAGCCAATAACTACGCATACAACGTGGCTCCCGTCGCTTACACCGATGCCAATATCGGATATGACTTCACTCACGGTTCCGGTGTGATCACGGCGTTTATTTCTGTGCAGAACGTCTTCAACGTCAATCCTCCTGTTTACACGATCGGGTCGGCGGCTTTTGCCAATTTCATCCCTCCGGTCTTTCAGGGTGACAGCATCATGGGGCGCTATTTTACGGGAGGGGTACGCTTCAAGTTTTGATCTCGCTGTCTCGTCTCTCAATTGGGGAGGCGAGGCAGCGTCTGCCTCTCGAGACGTCAAAGCGCAAAGTCGCCATGAGCTTGGCGTGGACGCGCGTGGTCAAGCACATTCCGGATGGAATTTGCATCGACGAGAATTGCGGGTCGAGATGAGAGCAAGGTGGCTAGCCCCCTGGCTTCTTGTCGTGGGCCCGTTTCAAACGTGAAAGGATTGATCAATGAAAGTGAAGGCATTTCGTCTCGATTGGCAGTTTCGCGCGGCAGGCGCGGCCCTGGCCTTGGCTGCAGGGCTAGGCGCCACGACTGGCCACACGCAACCTGCGCCTGCCGCTCAGAGCAGTTCGGAGAGTGGTCAATATCGCGACGTGGTGGTCGATGCGGGCAAGTCAATCGGATCAATCAAGCCGCTGACGGGCTTCACCGGCGGGCGGAAGGGGAGTGCCGCCAAATTGGCCTTGATGCGCCAAATCGGAATTACGACATGGCGAACTCATGATACCGGCGCTTTGGATATCACTGGGACGAGCGAATCCGCGATTTTCCCCGACCTGTCGGCGGATGCCGACAATCCGGCGAACTACCGGTTTGAAGCATCCGACGCCCAGATGCTGCAGATCGTCGAGGAGGGTAGTGTACCTTTCGTCCGTCTCGGCAACGGTCACGACCCGGCGGTTCCGTCCGACTACAAGAAATATGCGAAAGTCCTGGAACACATCCTTCGGCATTACAACCAGGGATGGGACAATGGCTATCACATGAATCTGAAAGTGTTCGAAATTTGGAACGAACCCGATATGTCCAAGGCGTCTACCACTATGGGCGGCAGGTTTTGGACCGGAACACCGCAGCAGTTCTACGAGCTTTATGGTGTCATCGATCAGACAGTCCGGAAGGTTGTGCCAGACGCGGTCGTTGGTGGTCCCGGCCAGGTTGGGAACGGAAGTGACTATCGCTCCGATTTCTTCAAATATCTGAAGCAACACCAGATCAAGCTCGATTTTTACAGCTTCCATTGGTACGATGTTCCGTCGAGCAACCCGAATAACGTCAATCGGATCGCGGCCGACCTCAATAGGGATCTCGAGGCCGCCGGTTTCCGGAACGTCCCTCTTGTCGTCAGTGAGTGGGGGTACGACCTTTTTGACCCGACGGCGAAGCCAACTCAGTTGGCGGCCTACACCAGCGCCATTCTGACCTACATGCAGAGTTCGACAATCGCCCAGCAATATTTGGAAGTCCTGAACATCGGCAAGGGCGGCCACGTCTTCGAGGGCGATGCGCTGTCTCCCGCGGGCTATGCCTATGGTGCGACGACCTCGATGCTCGCCACGCCGGAGCGGCTGGCGGTGACGGGCGACGACAACATCGGGTTTGCCGTACTGGCTGGTGCGGCGACGCCAACCTCGACCGATACGCAGGAAGAAATTCGAGTGCTTATCACCAACTATGAGATTCCTGTCCAGGACCGCGGCCCTATCCCCGATGGCCCCGTCCCTGGTTTGAAAGCTTCCGTGACCAACAACGTTCTTTGCGGTGACCTTCCGGCTTGTTACCATATCCCGCCCCGGATCAGCCCCACCTATGCCCGCAATTCCGGCTACAATCTTACCGTTGCCAATTTGCCGGCATGGGCCGACCGGGGTTATACCGTTACGCGTTACAGGATCGATGGCACCAAGAATCTTGAGCAAGTGAACCAGACGTCCGGTTCAGGCCGGACACTGAAGATTGCAGCCTCGCTGCCAGCTCCCGGGGTTGAACTCGTCGTGATCCGTGGCGCAAAAGCGCCGGCTGCCACTGCGTTGGGCATCTGGAGCCTGCCGCATCATTGGAATGGCTTGGCACGCTGATCTGAAGGGAAGGCTTGCGCCTTTCGGATCAGCAAAGAAGAGAGCTGGTGATCGGCATGATTTTCGATCACCAGCTCTCCCGCTGCAAAATTCGGCTCTACCTAAGTGGCGTTGGAAGAGCCCGCAGAAATTGTCACAATCAGGGATATAGTTCCGTCCGCCTGCCTCGCCCGGTGCCGCGAAATCCCTTCGCAACCAGACATTCCGCGTGGAAAATCATATTTTCCCCAACCAGAATCTTGGGAAAGAACCGTTGGTCTCATGGGCCTGGTGGCACTTCCCTCCCGCTGCTACTGGGAGCAATAACCACGGCCTCGTCGGCTTCGCGCCGACTTGACGGAATGTCATGTCTCGCTTGGAATCTTTTCATGGAATAGCGTCGGGGTAAAGGGCATGCGCTTCCAGAACTATGATAGCGGGCCACACTCGGTCATCCGGCACTGAAGAGCGGGCGTCAAACTTTCGCGAAGAGATCAGTTCACCCAATGACTCTGTCTATTGAGCAAGTGGCTCAGTTGCACTATCCATCGGGGGAAGGAGTGACGAGGAATGGGGCTTGCGACGGTACGACCGCTTGGAATCAGGGTCAAAATGGTTGATGAGATCATCGAATCATTGCGGCAGCAAATCGTCTCGGGAAAGCTTGGCGACGGAGCACGTCTGCCGACCGAGAAGGAGCTCGCGCAGAACTACGCGGTAAGCCAGCCGACCATCCGTGAGGCAATTCGCGCACTGGAGACCCTTGGACTCGTCGAGGTTCAGCATGGCAGCGGTACATTTGTGCGCAGCCAGGGAAGCTATGCGCTTGCACTCTCGCTCCAGACCCTATTGCAGCTGGAAAGTGTGGGTATCTTCGAGGTGCTCGATGTCAGGCAATTACTCGGCCGGCAGTCGGTCAGGGCAACAGCAAAGCTGGCGACCGACGAAGAAATCGAGATGATCGGTCGATCACTTGCTGCGCTCGATCGCTTGGATGAGGTCGACGACGTTGACGAGATTCTTCGCCGGATGATTGACTTCCAGTGTTCGATTTCGGCCCTTTGCCGCAATCCGCTGCTGCACAGGCTCGAGACCTTCCTCGTTACGCTGCTGCTCGAAGTGCAGGTGATACCGATGCGCAAGCGTGGGATGAAGTTCTGGCGCGATCGCGCGGTCGCTTTTCAGGGTGACCGGCGCGAGATTTTCGCTGCAATTCAGGCTCGTGACATTGGGAAGGCTGGTGACGCGATGGAAAATTATCTTGAGCACCAGCGGGCCCGCTTCGTCGAGGACAAGAAGCTCGGTGCGCTCAATCTCTCTGACTCGCGCCTGATCGAAGGGCTTGCCGAGATGGTGCGACAGATGAAGACGGCCTGATGTCCCTAATGGTTGCTCCCATAGTGCGAACGGTGCTGGTCACAGCAGCCAATGGTAGAACCGGTCGTTATGTGATCGAGGCTCTTCGCCGCAAATTGAGTGATGTGAAGATCCGGGCATTTGCCCGATCGAGCGCTGGTCACGCCGACGAAACCGTCATCGGGGATTTCGAGGACCCGCAGGCGAGGCGCAAGGCCGTGGATGGAGTGGACACGGTCATTCATTATGGGCCGCCCATGCATCCGCGAGAGACCGCATACGGCACCGCCATGGTGGACGCGGCGGTTGCCGCTGGGGTGCGAAGATTCGTCTATATCTCGGTGATCAATCCACAAATCGACGATCTCCTCAACCACAAGGCGAAGTTGCAGGTCGAGGCCTATCTGCTCAATTCCGGTCTGACGTGGAGCATTGTGCGGCCGCAGCACTTCATGCAGTCCATTGATGTGGCGAGGGCTGTCCGTGACGGTGCAGTCATGCTTCCCTATGCTGGCGACGTTGCCTTGGGGCATGTTGATCTGAAGGACGTGGCCGAAGCGGTTGTGGCCGTGGTGAGCGAAGACAGTCATGCCTTTGCCGCATACGACCTGTCGAGCAATGAGCTGATGCCGTTTGCCTCACTATGCGAGGTCATCGCCCGTGTCTCTGGAGCTCCTGTCGTTCATCGCACCGTTGACATAGCCGCGACCGTCAAGATGATCAGCGGTTTCTGGCCTGAGCCATTCACCGCCTATACCTCCGAGGGCTTCTACCGGCTTTTTGGCTATTATGGCCGGCACGGTATCAAGGGGAACTCAGCCCATCTTCGCCTATTGCTGGGACGCGAGCCAGGCGACTTCGAGGCTTACGTTCGCCGCTCTCTTTCCTAGCGCCTTTTCGCGCAGCGCGGGGGGATCGTAAGGCTTGGTTCGCAGCATGGTCACGCCCCCCGCTCCGTCGCGTGCAGTGCAGAACAGGGCTTCTCCCGACCGACGGTCGGGGTATTCAAGTTCACGCTGCTGCGAAAATTCCGTTGCGATTTTACCCAAGGTCGCCTAGTCAATGGGTCACCAGAACACTTGAGGGAAAGTTTGTCTGGCCCGACAACATGAAGGACATCCGGAGCCCATCTGAATGAACATCCGGAGACGCAGGGTGTCTATCCCACGTGCAACCTGAGGGCGAGAACTTTCATAGGCGCGTGGAGGTCAACCGATGTTCGGTCATGTGGGATCTGGAACCGCGCTGCAGGTCGGGGGCTCATCAAAGCAGTTCGGGTGGGATGTGGATGTGGGTGTAGGTTTCCAGCCTCGATGGCTATGCCCTTTATGGTAGATGCGGCAAGACCGTGAACTGGCGATGTACTCAGGAAAGTTCAACCTCGGACCCAAACACGTCAGGGTAGCCAATGGTGCGCAATTTCTTAGGGTGCAGTGCGCTGCACCAGAGAAGGTGAAGAGCCGTGACACGATCCATGTCAGCGAAGACGGAATCGACTCTCGTGAGCCTTGATCCAGCCGCTATACCAGCTTTGTTCAGCTGGTTGGGCTGTGTTCAGCCGTTCGATGGCCTGCTGGCGCCGGTGGCGGGATAAGCATGGGCGGTAGCCGGCTATGAATTTGTCCGAGTAATTCTCACCCTACTGATCGATAGCCATGAAGGGGATGCAGTCGCAATGATCAGGAAACAGGTAGGACTTACCGTATTGACGGTAACGGCAGTGGCGATAACGACAGGCGCACTTGCGCAAGGCGTGGCAGCGTCAGACTCGGGCGGCGTTCCGTCGTTGAGCGCGGCCGGGGCGGCTGGCTTCGTTGCCGGTGCTGCCAAAGTCGACATCAGCCCTCCTGCGAATGCCCTGCTGCACGGTGATCGACTGCACGACCCGCTGAATGTTCGCGCAATCTATGTCGGGAGTGGCCCCGCGTGCGCCGTGCTTGTGGGGATGGATCAGGGCAATGCACTCAATCCGGTGGTGGCCACTGCGACCGCGCAGATCACGGCGCGGCTTGGCTGTCCGGCGGAGAACGTCGTTATTTCGGCGACGCACACGCACAGCGGCAACGCGGGCGGCCTTGACGGTGGCAACTCGCCCAATCCCGCGCCACAGCGGGTTGCCGACGCGATCGTCCAGGCCGCGACTGCTGCAAAAGCCGCAGCTCGAGCCGCGCGGGTCGGTTACGGAACTACTCAGGTCAACCTCAACGTCAATCGCGACTTCTATGACGGTAATATGTGGATGCAGGCGCCGAACCGCGTCGCACCGTCTGACAAGACGTTGGCGGTGGTCGAGTTCATCGACGCCCGGGGCATGCCAATCGGCGTCTATATGAATTATGCGATGCATCCGATCAACTTTTATCTGTCTGGGGTTATCAGCGCGGATTTCCCCGGGGCAGCGTCCAACTACATCGAAAAGCGATTTCCCGGTGCCGTCGCGGTCTTCACGCAGGGACCGAGCGGAGACCAAAACCCACTGTTCACCCGCTCGATGCTCAAGCTTTCCGGACTACGCACGCGTTCGCCTTTTGGGGTGGACCAGAGTGTTGAAAGCGAAGATGGATGGGTCGGGTCTGCGCATCAGGCCAATGCCAACACCGCGCAGACGACCGCGATGAACACGCCGATGCGTCCCGATGAGATTCCCGCCTGGGAACAGGCGATTGCCGAAACAACCGAGACGGTGAACATGATGGGAGCACTGATCGGCGAATCAGCGATCGACGTCATGCGTAACCTGACGCCGGAGAGGGCGTCCACCGGTGTGCTGCGCGGTGCGCAGGCCAACTTCACCTGCCCAGGGCGCGACCGGCTCGATCCAACCGCCAGGCAAGGGACGCTCCCCCCATATAAGGATGGCGAGCCGGTAAACTTGAAAGTGGGAGTTCTTCGGATTGGCAACATCTACCTTTCGACCGTGAATGGCGAAGTGTTCAACGAAATCGGTCAGAGGTTGAAGCGCGAGGCCCCGGAAAGTCGATTGATGATGGTGACGTTGGCTAACGGCCGGGCTAATTCAGGCTACATCTATTCGAACGCTGCGGCTGAGCACTTGAGCTTTCAGGTGATCGGCTCCCGCCTCAAGCCGGGTTGCGCCGAGGACAAGATCGTCGATCACGTGCTGACTTTGCTGAGCCGCTCCAGATAAGGAATATCTATGTGGTGTTTTATTTTGCTTCACGGATGATCCTGCGAACCAGATATTGGTACTCTGAAAGCCCTTTGTCTCCACAGTTGCCCTCGACGTTTGCTTTCCAATTTGGGATCCGAAAATAAGGCTGCCCAACTGTTAACCGAGAAGAGGGCGGCGCCAAATCGAATCTCGTCGATTTTACGAGCCGACTGCCGACTGTCCCCGTGCCAGGTTCGTCGATCGGCATGGACGTGTTTGCTTATCGTGCCGACTTCTGCGCGCCTTGTCTCACAAAAATGTAACGCTATGCGATGGGGAGATTGCCGATATTATCGGCAGCCAGCCTAGAGAGCGTTGGTCGCGATACTCCATACAGATCGCTGCCTCGCCCAGATACCCACTTGAATGGGGGGCGATAAATTGCGCATCAAACGCTGCTTTATGACTGCACTGCGACAAACGCCATTCGGCCTTGGCAAGTCTTCCATCTCGGAGGGTGCCTCTCGTACACGAGTATCAAAAGGTCGATTGGCTTTTTTATTGCACCCTCATCGCATTGAGGCGAGCTTTCGATCGGTGATGACGCTTTGTGAATAGTCACGGATATTGGCGATGTGGCAGGTTAGGCCGATGTTTGTGGGTTCAAAGGTCGAAGCAAAATGAAGCGATTCAAATCTATGTTTTTGGTGATGGCGCTGTCGCTCACCGGATCGAGTCTGGCGATGGCCCAGGGTGGGCCGGACTATGCAGCCATTCAGGTTGATGCGGGTGCGACTGTAGGCGAGCTAAAGGCGCTACGCGGCGTCAACGGTGCACCCGACATGACGTACGCCCCCTCAGCTGCGAGCAATGAACGACGACCTCTGGACCTTGCGTCACAGTATCGCGCCGCGGGCATCACGCTGGTCCGCACACATGATTCTGGTGGCGCAGCGGACATCGATCCGACCACAGGCACGTTGCCGGTGATCAAGGCACCTCTGCCGCCCGGCGGGCCTACCGATCCGATGCTCGTCATCTTCCCCGACCTGAATGCCAACCCTGATGACCCCAAAAGCTACCATTTCGAAGCGACCGACAAGCTCATCGCGGGCATACGCTCGATCGGAGCCGACGTGATCTTCCGGCTCGGTCGTGGCGGCGGCACGACGGCGGTCCCGCCCGATCCGGCCCGCTATGGCGCGATCGTCCGCCACATCGTGCTGCACTACAACAAGGGCTGGGATAACGGCTTCACGGGGGCCGTGCGCTATTGGGAATTTTGGAACGAGCCCGATCTCTTTCAAATCTGGTGGCGCGGTACGCCAGAGCAATTTTATGAGCTTTACGGATCGGTCGCGCAATCGGTGAAGGCGGCGGATCCGGCAGCTCAGGTCGGTGGTCCGACCGTGGCCCTCTCTTACGGAAAAGGGCCGTTTCGTGACGGATTTCTGACCTATGTGAGCGAGAAGCGGCTGCCGCTCGATTTCTTCAGCTGGCATTGGTATTCGATTGCCAACGATCCTTACGACTTTGCCCGGATTGGCACGTCGTTGAAGGGCGTCCTTACAGCCCACGGTCTCGTCCATACAAAGCTCGTACTCGACGAGTGGAATGGCAATGTGATGTTTGGCATGAAGGATGACGCCAATCAGGCGGCCTTCATCACGGCAGCGCGCATCTACATGCAGGACGCACCGATCGATCTCGAGGCCTTCTACCGGTCCGACAGCTTCTGGGGCCGCGATGGCAAGACACCGAGCAAGGCGGCGCAGGCGCTGAATGTTTTTGGCATGATCGCTGATGCGCGCACCCGGCTCCGGACCAGCGGTGGTGATACGCAGGGCCTCGCGGTGCAGGCAGGCCGTGCGCCCGACGGCACGATCAAGATCTTGATCGGGAACTATGAACTGCCGGCGGATCAGCGTGGGCCCCGACAGGGGCCGGACGCGCTGAGCATGGGTGGGCTCACGATGGACCTGCCATCGCGGCAAGCACCGAACTACACGCGAAACAAGGGTTACGATCTCAAAGTTGCAGGGTTGAAGCCAGGCGCGCGTTACGTCGTCGAGCGATATCGCATTTCGACCACGAATGATCTTGGCCTGATTGATCGACAGACCTTGACCGGTGCGCAGCTTGCTATGAGCAACGCGCTGCCCGCGCCGGCGGTGGAACTGATCGTCGTGCGTCCCGAAGCGTTGCGACGCTAAGCGCTGGGATGGATCGTTGCGGCTCACTTACCGCGACGATCCCCTACGCCTTGGCACGTATGGGCGCCGCCTTTCGGCGCAGCTGTGTGGGACCCAAGGCCGCCACGCGCCAGCGATGCAGGCGAATGGCAGGCGGTATATGGGAGGCTTTAGGGCTGCTTTGCGAAAGGCAGCCCTAAATTTGCTTGTCACCGAGGTCAGATTTTCCTGTCAAGGGAAAGGCAGATTGCCCGTCTAGGGAAAGTTGATGTGACCATTCGAGCATCCACATCCCTTGCAGAATGCTATGAAGCGAAGCATTATCTCAGTGCCGGGTCGTCGGTGCCATGTCCAAGCCGTTTGCGGTAAAAAGCATCGACCTAGTCCTCAGGCTCGCTCAAAGCCCGGCCCTCGTTTTTAGACAGAAAGTGCCAATCAAAGAAATTCCCCTAGTTGAGGTGCGGCAATTGAGAGACGCCGATGGGGTTTTTAAAGTCTGGGGCATTCGACTGCTTGCACAACTGTCACGAATATGTAGTCTTTGGCTCGCGACGCGAGGGCGCCGCCGAGGCCTGAGAACCTTGATCAAAACCCATTTCCGCTGCACTTGATATGTGCGGCCGGGTGGCCGTTGCTATGTCCAAGCGAGTCGCACTCGCCAAAGGCACCGGCGCGCGTTGATCGTGTTCTCAGCACCCGGTTTAGCAGCCTCTCTCGCTTCGCGAGTGAGGAAAGTGCGTGCCATGCAGGCGTCAATATCGAAGCCCAGTCCCGTGGTTGATGTGCCGTTGTCAGGGCTTAATCCATGAGCCCTCGAAATCAGCCATGTTCTGTATCCGACGATACGACCTCGGAACCGGGGAGCGGCGCGGCTGTCCAAGAACCTTCGCGCTCGTTGAGCAGGAGGGCACTTGAGGCACTCTACCGGTCGCATGCGGGCCGATTGTTGAGAATGTTCAACCGGCGATCCCCGTCGCTTGAAGCGTCCGACCTAGTCCAGGAAACTTTCGTGCGGTATGCTGCCGCCACTCTGGAACGCGACACAGTTCCTGATTCCCCTGAAAATTACCTCACCAAGGTCGCCGTGAATGTCATGCGGGAGAAAGGCAGAAGCCTGTCGCATCGCGTAGCCCTTTCGTCTGTTCCGGTCGACGAACTTGCTCTGGCGGGGCCAGATGAGTTGACGAAACTCGAAGCGAGGGATTTGATTGATCGGATTGATACGATCATGATGCAGCTCAAGCCCCTGACACGTGAAATTTTTATTGCCCGACGACGCCAGCAATTAAGCAGAGCCGAAATCGCAGCGCAGACAGGTCTCAGTATAAAGGCTGTCGACAAGCAGATCGCGCGTGCCGTTGAGCATATCCACCGGCATCTTGGAGAGCATCATGAAGCCTGACCCTTCCGCTGATCACGATAATGACCGGGAAGCACGCGATTGGTGGGTCCGTGTGCAGACTGGTGATGTTTCCGGGCCCGGCGAAACAGCGAGCGGTCGTATGCAAATGCTAAGGGAATTTCAGGAATGGCGGAACGCCGATCCGGCAAATGCCGCTGCCTACGACAGAGTGCAGAGGTCAATGCAACTGTCCAATGCGTGGGTTCAAGATGAGCGTGCCGGTAAGGGGCGCCTAACGCGCGTCCCATTCTACCAGCGGCGCTCATTTCTCGTCAGCGCGATGGCAGCCTGTCTGATTGGGGCGGCGGGTCTCGGATTTTACTGGAGCGGCGAGCGCGGTGGATTACGAGGGGGTGTCTCTCAATCCGTTTTGGCTGATGCTCTCTACGTCACCAGAGTGGGTGAGCGGCGGGAATTCAAGCTGCCTGATGGTTCGAGGATCTATCTCGATGCCGATAGTCAGGTCCGCGTGAGTTATACGGCTGGCGTACGGAATGTGCATCTTGACCACGGGCGGGCGCGATTCACGGTGGCCCACGAGGCTTCGCGGCCATTTGCTGTCGTAGCGGGGGATGGGCGCGTGATCGCCCATGGCACGATTTTCATCGTCGCCGTGTCCTCGCATGGCGTCCATGTGAGCCTGGAGCACGGTTCGATTGAAGTGACCGGGCAACCGCAGCTTGGTGTAAAGCAGGCGTTGGCATCCCGCTATTTGAAGCCGGGTGAGCAGCTTAATTTCAGGACGGCTTACGCTCTTCCTGCACCCAAAGCCGTTGATCCGGGCGAGCTGAGCTGGGTTTCCGGGCGCCTGTCCTTTCTCGATGCACACCTCGGCGATGCAGTCGAAGAGATCAATCGGTACAACACGGTCAAGATCTTGATTGATGATCCGAAACTCACCGAATTGCGGGTTTCCGGGGGCTATGACGCCCAGGCGCCGGAGGCCTTCGCAAGGGCCGTTGCCAAGGCGCTGGGGTTGAAGTTCGTCGTCCGGCCCGACGGAAACATTCTGCTGCAATCTGGGCCTGTTTGAGCGGGGCATGAATTTTTTCTGCGGGGCGGGGTAATTCGTCGGGTCGTTTCATCTTCGGCTTCAAGACGCGAACTGAGATCGCGTCTGGGAGGCCCCGATGCGAGCAAGAGATGTACGATGGTTGACGAGCGGCGTGATGGCAGTCGCCGCGATGGGGGCATGCGGCCCCGCGAATGCGCAGGAAGCGCAGCGCTATGATATAAATCTGCCTGCCGAAACCCTGGGCGCTGCCATGCGCGACCTGGCGGTACTCAGCCATACCAACATTGTTTCCGCCGCGCAAAACACCGATGGCAAGACGATTCCCGGACTTGCAGGTCGCTTCACCGTTGGCGAGGCACTTGATCGTCTCCTTGCACCCAATGGTTTGAAGGCGGACGCAAGCGACGGTGGCTATATCGTAAGCAGGTCGGCAGATGGCGCGCAGGGCGCCCCGGACATCGTGGTGACCGGATCGCGTATCGCCGGTGTCCCGGTCCCGGCGACGGTGATCTCGATCAGCCGGGCCGTCATGGAGGAGCGTGGCTACACCGATCTGGGTGCTGTTGTGCGTGATATCCCGCAAAGCTTTGCCGGGGGACAGAACCCCGGGCTCGGGACGAATGTCCCGGCGATCAAGGGCGTCGATGTCGGCGGTGGCTCCTCGATTGATCTGCGCGGGCTGGGCAGCGATGCCACGCTGACCCTGCTCGACGGGCATCGTGTCGCTTATACCGGGTCGCGCCAGAGCGTCGATGTTTCTGCAATCCCTATCGGTATCGTCGATCACATCGATATCGTGCCCGATGGTGCATCGGCCCTTTATGGCTCCGATGCGGTTGCCGGCGTCGCAAATGTCGTTCTGCGCCAGGACATGAAGGGGCTGGAAACCACGGCTCGCGTGGGCAGCAGCACCGATGGTGGCTATGTCCAGCAGCAGTATGGCGCGGCCGCTGGCGATCGCTGGAAAGATGGCGGCTTCATCGTTGCCTATGACTATGGCTCATCCAGCACTGTATGGGGGCGTCAACGCTCCTATGCCCGCGACCTTGTCCCGAACCTCTCGCTCATGCCGGAACTCTGGCATCACAGCATCGCCTTCAACGGCCATCAGGCGTTGACGGACAATCTGACCCTGACCACCAATGCCTACTATAACATTCGCCGCGAGGAGACGACCTATCCGGCGCAGGTCGGGACGGTGCTCGGCACGAGCAACCTCAAAACCCGCGATCAGGTTTTCGGCGTGGCGCCGACATTGAAGCTCAAGCTGGGGCAGGACTGGCATGTGAATCTTGCCGGAACCATCGGCAAGGAGCGCGTTGATCTCATCAGCTATCAATGTGGCAATGGTGCATGTGCATCCGCGAATGGCGGTAGCGATTACCGGAATCTGGCCCGGTCGATCGAGTTGAATGGTGACGGCAAGCTGATCGATTTGCCCGGCGGGCCTCTGAAACTGGCGATCGGCGCTGGCTACCGCAATGTCAGCTTTACGCGCTGGGGGGGCACCGCGAGTACGACGAACACGCAGCATTCGCAGGACAGCACATACGCTTTTGGTGAGTTGGCGATTCCGGTGGTGGGCCCTTCGCAGGATGTGCCCTTCATCAAAAGCCTCAATGTCAGTGCTGCCGTGCGCTACGAACGCTATCCCGGCATCGGCAATGTGGCGACCCCAAAGCTGGGGTTGATCTATGCCCCGGATGATGATCTCGACATCAAGGCAAGTTGGGGGAAATCGTTTCGCGCGCCGACGCTGTACGAACAGTATCAGCCGCGTTCCGCTTATCTCTACAACGCGACGACCTTCGGCGCTGTCGGTGCTCCGGCCAATGCGACTGCCCTTTATATGACGGGGGGAAGCCCCGCGCTTAAGCCAGAGCGGGCGAACACCTGGTCGGCAGGAATGACCCTCCATCCACGGGCGGTTCCTGGCGCCAGGCTGGAGGTGAGCTACTTCAACATCCACTATCGCGACCGTATCGTGACGCCCATCACGATCGCGTCGCAGGCGCTGAGCAATCCGATCTATCAGTCGCAAATCACCCCTGCGCCTGATGCTGCCGCCCAAGCGGCCGCGATTGCCAGCGCCACCTTTTATCAGAACTTTTCAAGCTACCCGTATGTTACCTCGGGTGTGGTGGCGATCATCGACAATGCCACGGTCAACGCGGGGCACCAATGGGTGCAGGGTGTCGATATCCTTGCAGAATATGGCTTTGACGCCGGGCCGCGTGACCACGTCAATCTGTCGTTGGACACCGTTTACATTCAAAGCAAGCAGCAGGTCAGCACAAGCCAGCCGATCTTGCCGCTGGCCGGGACCATCTTCAATCCGCCCAACTGGCGGGGCCAAGCCAATCTAACCTGGAAGCATGGGGACGCGACCGTCAATGTCTCCGGCCATTACACCGGCAGCATCATCGACAATCGTGCAATCACGCCCGTCCGCCTGTCTAGCCGGGCGACACTGGACCTGACCGCACGCTATGCCCTCCACCGCCTTTTCAGCAAGCTCGAAACCGCTGCGCTCACCTTCTCCGTTCAGAACATCTTCAACACGAAACCGCCCGTCATCTCGATCTCGTCGATCGCCCAGCCACCCTATGATTCGACGAATTACTCACCGATCGGGCGGATGGTCAGCGTGGGAGTGACTACGAAATGGTGAGGTGTGGGCGATCAACATGGCGGATGTCGCTGTCCATCTCCATAGCTTTTGCGGCCTTGATGCTCAGCAGTCAGGCCCGGGCACAATGCAGTGATCTGCTGCCATCGCCGGCTTCGGAGGGCGGATCGGTCAGGCCGCCCAGCCCAAAGGATCTGGCGGAGCTGCGCTATATGGGCAATTCGCCGGAGATCCCGGGGCAAAGCCCCTTGGCGCTGTCGCCCGATGGCAAACAATTGGCCTTGATTCTGGCACGCGGTGAAACCGCTGACGGCTCCGTTTGTCGGGGGGTTGTCGTGGTTCGGCTGGCCGACGGCGCGGCGCGACTGATCGACACCGGCGGTGAGGATATGCTGATGAGAGGGAGCATGCGCGGCTATCTCAATTCAGCGGGCGAGCCTGCGGTTGTCCGCCCGGTCTGGTCGCCCGATGGGGAATGGATCGCATACCTTCGCCGCGATCACGGGATCGCCCAGGTCTGGAGAGCCAGGGCGGATGGCAGCTACGCCGCACCCGTGACGCATCTGGCGGCCGACGTGCAGGACTTGGCATGGAGCAGGGACGGCAGGCGACTGGTTGCGGCGTGGCACCCGAAAGAGGCCGAAGTCGATCAGGCGATAAGCAGCGAGGCTGACAAGGGCTGGCTTTTTGACGCGAGGGTCGTTTCCAATTTTTCTGCGCGCCCCTTGGTGTGGGCCGGATATCCGCGCGCGGTGATCTCGGTTGATCCTTCTGATGGAAAGTCGGAAGAGGCCGGGGCCGATGACATCGCGGCATTGAAGATGCAGACGGAGTCTGATGACAGCTCCAGGCCTGAGGCTCTGGCACCGGACGGCGCGCATGCCTGGGCCCAAAGCAGCGGAACATCTGTGTTTGCGCCCACGGGGCTGCAGATCCGGGACAAAAAGGGGAGCGCCATTCCTTGTCGTTGGGACAGCTGCCGGGGGCCGTTTTGGGGGATGTGGTTTCGGGACGGCTCCAAAACGCTTATCTTCTTGCGCAAGGAAGGGTGGAACAGGGGCAGCTACGCGCTTTATCGCTGGGCGCCAGCCGCTGGAGAGCCCCGTCGCATCCTGCTGACCAATGGCGTGATAAGCGGCTGCCTGATGGCTGCAGACGGGCTGCTCTGCAATGTCGAAGAGGCCCGTGTCCCTCGGCACGTCGTCAGGATCGATCTGCAAACGGGGCGGCAGACCCCGATATTCAATCCAAATCCAGCGTGGGCTCACCTCGCGCTGGGTACGGTGCAAAGGCTGACATGGAAAAACGCCTTCGGTCTCCCGGCGTGGGGCGATCTGGTGCTGCCGCCCGGTTACAAGACAGGGACGAAGTTACCTCTGGTCATAACGCAATATGTCAGCCGGGGCTTTCTGCGCGGGGGTACGGGCAATGAATATCCGATCTTTCCCCTCGCGGCGCAGGGCTTCGCGGTGCTCAGCCTCGATCGCCCGCAGGAATATTCTGCATCGCTGGATCACATCGATAGTTGGGACAAGTCCAATGCCGCCAACCAGAAGGATTGGATGGAAAGGAAAAGCCTCCTCTCTTCGCTGAAGGTTGGAGTCGATCAGGTTGTGGCGATGGGTATCGCCGATCCTGGCTGTATCGGCATCACGGGCCTGAGCGATGGTGCCACGACCGTGCGCTTTGCTCTGATCAACCTACCGGGCTTTGCGGCGGCCTCGCTCAGCTCATGCTGCGTCGAACCGCGCACCTCCATGACCAGCGGCGGGATCGCCTGGGCGGATTGGCAGCACAATGTTCTGGGTTATCCCAGAGCCACGGAGGAGCGACCCGATTTCTGGCGACCGGTGTCGCTGGCGCTCAACGCGGCGCATATCGACACGCCCTTGCTGATGCAGCTTTCCGACAAGGAGTTTCAGCTTTCGCTTGAGGCTTTTACGGCGCTGCGCGAGCACGGGAAACCGGTGGAGATGTATGTGTTCCCGCATGAGTATCACGAGAAGGTGGGGCCAACCCACCGCCTCAATGCCTACATTCGCAACATCGACTGGTTCAACTTCTGGTTGAAGGGTGTGGAAGATCCCACCCCAGCGAAGGCAGATCAGTACCGCCGGTGGGAAAAGATGCGGTCAGGTCTGCCAAGGCTCCCCAAATGGGGCGAGATCATTCCCACGAGCGAGCCCACGCCTCTGCGTCCACCAGCTCCATGATCCGGGCGAATTGAAGGTCACGGGCAGGCATTGGATCGTCCAGTGCCGCGCGAACAGAATCGGCATCCAGAACGCCCATTGCTGTAAGTAGACCATCGAGCAGCATCGCCCTGATAGCGGGGCGGTGCTGCTCGAACAGGTCATTGACGTAGGAGTTGGGCGTTCCTTTCGTACGCCGCTGGATCAGGGCGGGCGGCAGGTCGCCTTTGAACCCGAGCCGCGCGGCAGCGCGGTTGAGCCCCGGAGCGAACCAGGCCCAGATCGGAATTGTAAGGACCGCCTCTACCGCCGGCTGGCACATGAAAGGGGAAAACCAAGGCGCGTCGCCGCATGCTCGGGTGGCCTGTTCCGCTGTCGCCTGTACCGGGACGAGCAGGGCGACATGGGCGGCCTTTCCAGCCCCTATGTGCTTTGGCGGCTCCCGCCAGGGATGCGGAGCGGCGTCTTTCAATGCAGATCGGCTGCGGGCAGAAAGAAATTGGTCGCGCTGATCAAACCGCAAGCGATTGTCGCGTGTCACGGCGCGATGAATGGTCTGCATGACCACGCTGCCAAGGCCCGTATCGGCCTGTTCCGCCAGTGCTGCGCTGGTTTGCCAGAAGCGGAACCCGGGGCCGCGCCGCTTCAGGATTTCGACCAATGCGGCAAGGGTTGGGTATCCGAAAAAGAGATTGTCTCCACCGCCACCATCCAGAACGACCCCCGCGTCGTGGTCGATGGCACAACGTGCCGCATGGTCTCGAGTGGATTGGGTGAAGGCCCTTGTGTGGGGCCGTGCGCATCGCGCTGCGCGTGAGGCGAGCAGATCGACCTCACCGGCATTGCGCAGAGCTTCGGTCAGCTTGGCGCCCGTTGCCTGCGCCGCGATGCGCGCATAGTCACGCTCGTCTCCCGTTGCTGCCTTCGTCACGAGATTAAGCGCGTGGAATGGGTGACCGGCGATGTGGAGGCAGGCCGCAAGGATTGAGGAGTCGAGGCCGCCGGAGAGCAGCAGGAGGGCTTTGGGAAGAGCGTCCATCTGAGCACCGATGCATTGGGTAAAGACCCGGCGCAGGCGAGCCCCCGCGATCTCGTGGTTTCTGATTGTGCTGTCGTCCCTGCAAAAATTCCAGGGAGACCATAAGAGGTCGATTTCGGGGCGATCGCTACCCGAAGAGATGCGTGAGCCGCCGGTGAGGGAGCGGACATCAGCAAGGCAGGTCTGCTCCAGAGCTATTTCTGGTGCCGCAATATGCCGGGTGAGGGCTGCTGGGGCGATGTGCAGCCGCATGAGCCCCGTCTGGACGATCAACTCGGGCTCAGAAGCCAAGATGAGCTTCTGCTTGGCTACGCACCAGTAGCATCCAAGCTGGCCCAACGGAGCGCGAACAACATCGATCGTTGCTTTCCCATCGAGCACCGGCCTGCGTAAAAACGCCACATAGTTGCCCCAGAACTTCTCTGTCAGAGCCCGGCCGCCGGTGGCGACGATCGCTTCCCATTCGTGGCTCGCAATCTCGTTTGCGGCAACCTTCTCGTCCCTTCTGAAGAGTTCGCCGAGAATGACACCGTACTGGCTGATCTGAATGGGGGTGCCGCGTTTGACGAGCAGACGGAACCACGCCTCATCGATGATACAGTCGAACTCCGGCGGTCGGGTGACCACCTGAAACGGCATGATCGCTGAGAGCGCGATCTGCGCAAGGAATGCGCCCGCCATCAGACGGCCAGTATCGGTGTGAAGGTGCGAACCATATCCAGGTCATCCCCGATGAGTTGGTTACCGTGCTGAACCCAGCAATGAGCCTGAAATGGCCCGAGCTGGACGCCCAGGATCAGTTTGCAATCGACGCCGCGGTTCTGGAGGTAGCGCGCGAGACCCAGCGAAATGGGTAGGCACTGATCATGACGGGTCATGTAGCGGCTGATTGTGCGAAGCAGCTCGGTCGCTTCACCGAGAACCGCCAGGGACGGTGAGGTGTGCTGCGTGCGACTCACACGTCCTATCCGAAAACTCTCCAGGCTCTTGTAGAGGCCATGGCGCCTGAGCTGGCGGCGGGCTTGCATGACCCGCAAGGCAAATTGCAGCTGCGCCCAGCCTGATGGTCCTTTCCGACCGGCTGAGTGGGCGGCCGTTACAGGTGGTGCCGCGCTACACGGTTGCGGAAGCCGCCCGGGCTTCGCAGGTTGAAGGAAGCCTTGACCGACCAGAGCCGTGATCTGCTCGAGGTCGCTCTGGTCCAGACCGGCTCCCTCAAGCAGCCGGCTGAATGCGAGATCCTCCGTGTTGCCCAGGGTCAGATAGCGATCAGCGATCTGATCCAGGAAAATGGCCCGACTACCGGTGAAGCAAAACGTGACTCCTGGATTGAGTGCGTAACCTTGCATGGGAAGTGCCTTCGGATCGGATGAGAGGTGGTGTGCGTCCCGGAAGACCGCGCCCGGCACAGCCGAGCGCGATCCGTGGTTCAATCCCGAACCATTCCCGCGGGGAACATGCCGTCCTGGTCGTCGATGACCTTCCCGCTGACGCCCTTGGTGGCTTCGCTGGCCACGGCCAGTTCGATCACTGCATTGCGGTTCATAACCTTTACTCCTTTAGCCGCTGGATTGCGGCGGGGTGATTTTATGAAGGAGCAGCCCCTATCCCAAACATATACGACTCATATTTCGCACTTATATGAGATCTGATGTGGCCAAATTCGATAGAGAGATCTATCGCGGCGCAAGTGTATAATTTGATTTATGAAATCATGATGGATGAGTATGGAATAGATTGATGGACAATCGTGAATTTATCAGTATTCCATCTCATTTGTTTCGGGTTGGCAATGGATTAGAGCGAACACTGGCGGTTTAGGATCACCACATTGCTCTGTTTGGCTCCGCATAAGCGGGAAGGAGCCGCCGGTCCAAATAGGGGATGGAATGTGCCGCCAGGACTAGTGTCGGCGACATGCGAAAGGTCGCACCCGGCCAAGCCGGGTGCGACCTCCAGGTCAGTCTTGGGCGAGGCCCAGGGGGATGTTGCCATCCTGGTCGTCGGTGTTCGAACCGCTCACTCCCTTGGTGGCTTCGCTGGCAACGGCCAGTTCGATGACTGCATTGCGTTCCATGACATTTACTCCTTCCTGTCGCGGAATTGCGACAGAGTGATGGTATGAAGGAGCAGCCCGTATCCCAAACATATACGACTCATATTTCAGACTTATATCGCGTCGCTTCGGTAGAGATTGTGAATGATGTTTCCAGCATCGCTCTGTCGCCGCTTTGTATAGCGGGTCACCCATTTTTTTATATTGGTGACGTCACCTGCATGAAGGTGAGCCCTGATTTCAAGAATTTCGTCTTCAGTATTTGAAATGATTTGAGATTCAATCTGTCTCACCGCGTAAAGGCGTTCGTTGATACGCCCCAGCGCCCTTGGGTGCTCGATATTGACCGAGCGATGAGCAATGTGGAGGAACAGCTGCGATATCCGCTCCGCAATTGGAGTTTCGCCTGTAGCTGATGGCGCGAGAGTGCGCTCCGGTTGATGAGAAGGACGCCAGTTGCGCAGAGCTGCCCCCAATATGTCAGCGTTCCAGCCATAGAGATCAATGAGCGAAGGCTGGTCGATCATGGGAATCGTGAACCCGCCTGTCGCGCCGGCGATGACAATATCCTCTCCTGCCAGGATATGCATCGCGTCGCGGATGGGCGTAGGGCTCGAGCCAAGCTCATCAGCCAGCACCGCCGGGTCGAGCCTCCAGCCCGGGGGATGACCCCGCTGTCGAAGGCAAATCCGGAGTGCATCGTACATGCGCGTCGAGATCGGCCCCGCGTTCACGGCTGAGCCTTTGCGAAATCGGAGACCGCCGCTGTCTGGTCGGGCCGCAGTGCGTCCATCGCCCCCAGCGGAAGCAACGGTCGGTCCCGCAACAGTTGCGAAGGGCACCTGCCTTCGACGTTGCCCAGGTTGGGGCGATGTTGCTGATAGCCGACCAATGCGGCCAGATCAGGAGAAAAGGTTCGAGCTATTTCAGGGGGATAGATCAGCCACTGGTTTTCATAGGGTTTGAGCCAACCCAGGCAGTAACTGATGATCATGCCTCGCCGGACATCCTGCGAGCGGTTCGCTCCCGCACCATGTAAGGTAGACCCCAGAAAGACCAGCGCCGCGCCAGGCTTCATTTCGGCAACGATAGGCTCTTCGTCGGGCGTCTGATCGAGGCCGAAGGGAGCGTGGCTCTCGGGCCAGATCAGTGTCGCGCCATTCTCAGACGTATAATCGGTAAATGGCCACATGACGTTGATGAGATATTCCATCTGTCCCGCAGCGCCTCGCCACATATCCTGATCGCGGTGCGGGAATTGCTGCGGTGCGCCCGGATAAATCGCGAGACCCTGTGTCAGGTTCAACTGGAGCGTGTCGCAGAAGGGCCCAAGGATGCTCGCGCAGAGCTGGAGGATTGTAGGATGCATTACGAAATCCGCGGTGTGAGACGATCGTGCGAGCAAGCCCCCGTAACGCTGGGTCAGCGGACCATAGAAATCGCCCTGGCATAGCGGTGTGTCGGCGAAGGCCGTCGCCAGATCGCTGATCAGGCCGTCTACTTTCTCTTGTGGCATCAGGTCGGGCAGGATGAGGAAGCCGTTTTCCCGTAGATCCTGAACCAGAGGGCTATGAGGCGGTTGTGCGGGGAGAGCATCATGCTGCATGGCGCACCCCCTCACTCCGGTCATGGCGCTGGTAAATTCCGGTCACTTTCAGCAATGACGGCGTCTCTTCTGTGATGTCGATCCGTAAGCCGGTCAGGGTCTGGTCCTGTTTCAATGCCAGACCTTCCAGGGCGCGACAGTTCCAGCCAAAAGCCTCGATCTGCCTGAACCATCCTATTTCCGCCACGCCGGTGTAGGTTCTGATACCGAAGGCAAGAGCATAGTCGGCCATCGCGCTGACGAGCTCGTTGCGAGCAGTGAGCCGATCCGAAGCCCTCAGGTTCCGATCGAGGCAAAAGCGTGTGATCTCCCACGTGTCAGGCCCCTTGGGCGGTCGCGCCCCGCAAAGGTCGGGAAAGAGAGTATCGAGGAGGTGTGGCCGTCCAGTTGGTAGCAGTCTCGTGGAGGCCCGGTGGTTCCCGTCGGCGTCGCTCAGGACCAGATAGATAGCGCCGGGTTCATCGAAGCGATCGACTTCATAGGAATCCTCGAGGACCGGCAAATCCCATTTGAGGAGGTCGATAAACACGCGCTTTCGGGCCTCAAACATCGATCGTAGAATGGGATCTGACCGCCAGTTCGAGGTATAGTGAAGGACATGAAACATGGCTTGCTCTCCTTTGTCTGAGGAGAGCAAGCGTCCATTCCCGCAGAAAAATCGTCTATTCCCCTAAAAGGGAATGTCAGCCGGCGGCCAAATCCCCCAGACTGAGCGTCCCATCGAGCAATGTCCGGGTGATCAGCAATGTTCGCTTATGCACACCATATCGCGCCAGGGCGTCTTTGGCATGCTTTTTGACAGTGACCTCCTGGCATTTTTCGATCTGGCTGATTTCCCAGTCGGATTTGCCCAGCATGGACCATGTAAGACAGCGGATCTGTGCGGCAGTCAGGATGGGCATTGCCAGAGGGGCCGGGCGCATCTTCCAGAGCCGTCGTGCGGCGTCGAAGGCGTGCAGGGCGATCTGAGGGGCGATCGCAAGCATTTCGTATGGGATCGGCCGCCCGACCGCCATAGCGAAGGAAACAGAGCCATTGGATTCACCGGGGACGTGCACTGGTACGGTATAACCATCACCGATGCCACAATCCTCGGCATTGGCGAACACTGCCCAATCCTCGCGGCGCATCTGGATCATATTGGAGATCTCGGTCCACAGGAACGGTTGAGCCTGCGTATGGCTTGCCCGATGGACCGGGTCGGTTCTTCCCATTCGCCGGCCGTCGAACTGCAGCGCCCACAGCGCGGGGTAATCATGCACACGAATAACGGTGCCGACACCCTCGAAAATGTCGGCGTGCTGGGTCAGGGCCACGTAATCGAAACCCATGACCGTCTTGACCTCGATAAGAGCGCGTCGAAAGGCTGCAACGGAATCGACCACGGCCATCTCCGCTTTGAAATCTTCCAGAATCTTGAATCGGATCATTTTGTTTTCGATCGACATGCAGCGAGCGCCTCAGGCCGCTTGAGCCGAGCGATCGTCCTTCCCCTTGAGCTGGGGCCAAGCCAGGGTCTCACTCCGACAGTGGCCAAGTGGTACAGGTAGGTCCACCCATTTCAAGAGGATGGACGGAATTTTATATTTCGAAATTATGACATCAGCAAGCTATTATGACCAAGTCACTTTCCGGAGCAAGTTAGCCAGCCTCTTGCCAAAGGAGGCGGGTTGGAGACAATAGGATCATGCGAACCGATCTTGATCATCTACCCGCCCGGCAGCAGGACGAACTGGCCTATGTTACGGATCTGCTCCTGACCGGCTTCGCCAAGGCAACAACATCAAAGACACAAGCATGGTGCCGCAATGGCAAAGTTCAGAAGATCGTCCTCTTTGGAAGCTACGCGCGAAGCGACTGGGTGGATGAACCTCAGAATGGCTATCAATCGGATTTCGACCTGCTGGTGATCGTTAGTCACCCGGCGCTCACAGATCCGGCGGGCTACTGGTATGATGCCGAGGAGGAGATCCTGCGCGACCCCCGTGTCGGCCGGCTGGTCAACATCATCGTCCACACGCTGGCCGAGGTGAACCAGAGCATCGAAAAGGGCGAGTATTTCTGGACGGACATCGCGCGCGACGGGATTCTGCTGCATGATCGGCCTGGCCATCCCTTGGCCGTGCCCAGACCGCGGACCGCCAAGGACGCATTCTCGATGGCGAGCGGCTATTTTACGAACTGGCTCGGCATGGTCGATAATGCGATGTGGTTAGCAAAAACCTCGGCCGCCCGAGGAGACATTTCGGCTCGCAGGGACGCAGCCTTTTTGCTCCATCAGGCGACTGAACGAGCCTATTCCTGCTATCTGCTGGTGACAGCTTTCTACGTGCCAAGATCGCACAACATCAAATTCCTCCGATCATTGGCAGAGGGGCGTGAGCCACGCTTGATCGATGTATGGCCGCGAGTTCAGCGGGCTGATCGTCGCCTCTTCGAACTGCTCAAGCGCGCATATGTCGAAGCGCGCTATTCCGATGAATATCAGATCGATCTCTCCGAGCTTGCGGTTCTGGAGAATTGGGTACGAAATTTGAGAGACCGGGTCGAAGCGCTGTGCCTCGAGCAGATCGATCGCCTTGCAATCAATGCCGGCAGTGCGGATGCTGGCCAATAACGGGACTGTCTTCAGGACTCTCCAGGCGATGAGGTAAGGCCGGGACAGGCGTTCTCCAACAAATGGGGGCTCCATGCGGTTGCACCGATTGGTCGAGACGTTCGATGAGAGTGTGCGCCGCTGCCATACGCTCGGCGACATTGCCCATCTGCTGGAGACGGCCGGTTGCGAGATGGGCTTTGAGCGATTTGCCATGGCGCATGGGCTCTGGTTTCAGCGTCCTGAGGCGCGGCTGATCCGGATCGATAATTATGGCGACTACGGCGAGCAGTTCATTTCGCGAAAAGATTACCTTCACGATCCTGTGATGAATGCAGGGCAGAGGGCAAGCAAGCCCTTCGGCTGGTCCCAGCTGGGAGGACTCACCCGACTTGGTCGGCGCCAGATGAGTATCTTGATAGAAGCGGAGCGGCACGGCATTCGTAGCGGACTAACCCTGCCTGTCGGCGTCCCTGGTGAGCCGTGGGGTAGTTGTTCCTTTGCGACCAGCAAACAAGAACTTCCCTCCCGTTGGCATTGCCGCGCAGCGATGGCTATTGCCGCCAGCGCCTTCCATGAGGCGAGGAGGCTCTGCGGCTATCCGGCAAGGGCGCAGGAACTGCCCGTGATTAGCCGACGCAAAATCGAGATATTGCAGCGGGCGGCGCTGGGGGAAACAGATCCGGAAATCGCGATGATCCTGGGGCTCAGCCGCAGCACGATCGAAACTTACATGACCCAACTCAGGCAGGCCTTCAACGTGGGGACGCGCACCCAACTGTGTGTCTATGCCCTGCGAGCGGGTTTGATCGGGTTCGAGGATATTTTATCAGGATTCTAGGGATGCCGCGAGCATGCGGTTTCTGCTCCCATCGGACCTGTCCAATGTGGGAGACAGGCAATGGCGAACAACCGACCTTTCCTCAACACGAGGCAAGCCAGCTTTTACCTGGGTATTTCGATAACGACGCTGCAGCGTCTGCGCCGGTGCGGGCAGGGGCCAATCTTTCGGCAGCATTCCAGATTCATTCTTTACCACGTCGATGATCTCAACACATGGTCGCTGGCCAACAGCAGTGCGCCAAGTCCTGTTGGGGAGATTGGCAATGGTTAGTCGATTTCTGCAGGTAACGTCGCATTGGTCGCACGTAGCGCCGCCACGCCGGGTAGCTTGGCTGTTCGTTATTGGCGGCATTGGTCTCGGCGCCTTGGCAACCAGCGGATTTCATCCGCGCCCATTGGTTATATGGAACGCCTCGGGAAGCATGCCGTTGGGTCTGTACATCATCTCAACACCAGTTGCTGTCAGGACTGGGGACGTCGTTGTTGCACGGTTGCCAGCGGGCTGGCGCAAATTTGCCAGCCAACGGCGCTACATTCCATCAACCGTCCCGATCCTAAAGCGTGTGGCCGCAATGACCGGCGACGCGGTTTGTGCCCAAGGGGCAATAGTGACCATCAATGGCCGTGAGGTTGCCCGACGCAGGCTTGAAGACGGTCAGGGGCGGTCGCTCCCGTGGTGGAGAGGATGCATGGTCATCCCAAAAGGAGGCCTTTTCCTGCTCGCTCAAAACGCAGGATCTTTTGACGGCCGATATCTAGGTCCAAGCCGACAGCAGGACTTGATTGGGAAGGCGAGGCCGATATGGACATTTTGAAATGTGCGACCGCAGCGGCGACAATCTTAATGCTCCCGGTCGTGGCGCAGGCCCAAAGCGTTGGAGCCTGGACTCCATTGATTTCGGAAGCATCAAAACGGTTCAACCTGCCTGCGGAGTGGATCGAACGGGTGATGGCCCTTGAAAGCAGGGGGCAAACGCTTTGGCATGGCAAGCCGATTACGAGCTCGGCAGGTGCAATGGGGCTTATGCAACTGATGCCGCATACGTGGGCCTCGATCAGGCAGACCCTCAATCTTGGTCCAAACCCCTACGATCCCCACGATAACATCGTTGCTGGCGCCTATTACCTCAGGCGTATGTATGATCGCTTCGGTTATCCGGGGTTGTTCGGCGCCTACAACGCGGGGCCAGGGCGATACGCCGAACATCTTTCGGGCAGGCGCCTGCCGGAGGAAACCCAGGAATATCTGGCGATGGCTACCATGGGCGACCGGGGCGCACGGCTGAGCACGTTTCGTGCACCAGAGCCAAGCAATGCCATATTCTTTCTTAAATCGGGCCAGGCTGCGCAGATCGTCGCTGCATCTGTAGAGGCTACGGGAGGAATGTGATGGAAAATCGGGAAGTGCTCAGCGGGACATTCAACGGCTTGAGCAGGCTTGAGATGTGTGTCCTGAATGTTCTCGCAGGGGCTACAGAGGGCGCGCTGTTTGGGGTGTTCGACGACTACCGAACGTATTTGCGAAAGCTTCGGTCGATGCGGCCTCCGCTTGCTGAACGTTCATGGAGCCTTCTGCCATGGAATGCGGTTTGGAGGATTACCGCCGAAGGTCGGAAGAGCCTGAGGGAGTTTGGTCACAATCCCCATTTCGAATGGGAGCACGTGCCTGGAGTGGTCGATATCGATCCACGGGAGATAGGTTCTTAACCATAGATGACAGTGCCATCACGGCTCGCGAAGTCAGCGGCGCCGGGTCCGTGATTCAACAATGCGGTAGTTCGTGCGCTGGACAATTCCTAACTATCAGTCCGAGCCCAAAGCCCTGTTAAGCTAGCGTATCTCGAATTATTTACCACACTCCACTTTTCGCGACGGTCCATTCGAATACGGCTTGCGCGAATAAAAAATTTATAGGATTTAAATGCCAACTAGGGCACTTGGTGTTCGATTCGGCGCCGCTTCTCCCGACTAGAGCAGTCGGACGGGAGAGGATTGGCTGAGGCATGGCGTGCGGAATAGGTTCGAACGCCAAGGAAAGCACAAGTCCGAGACTAAGGTGTGGGGCGAGAAACCTGCGGTGGGAGCTATATGACACTTTGGCGCCGACTTCACGCAAGCACTTCCTGTCAACTATTTGAAAAGCTCACTGCTGATCAAATAGCAGGATTGATTGTCTTGGTAAGCATCTTGGGAGAATTAATCCCAAAGGGAGCTTATGCAACGGCGCGAATTCCAACACAGCAGAGTGCCAAGAATTTGTCACAAGGTGATCAAAAGCATAATATAAGAAAATTCGTAGAGAATATTGACAGACTCAGTATTGAAAAATGGAATTTTTATCCAGTAAATGAGCGATCAAGGACTCAGGCATTGGATTTGGCGACGAAGCTTGCGGGTGAGGGGATGAAATTACATCCTACAGACCAACCATTCCAACAAGCGAACATATTTGATTTTATCAAGGTCGATGAACCGATCGCGACGATGTGCAAAGAGGTGCACTTCGATATGGTGGCTACCCAAATTTCGATGAAGTGCAAAAATCCAGATGAGGCAGTCATTGACGCACTTCCAAAGATTCTAGGGAAGCCGATTACATCAACCGAAGGGCCTGTTGCCGATCCCCACGGCACAAAAATCCCTAAGGTGGATCAGATAATATTCTACACAACGACCTATCGTCGAAAAGGCGGGTATTATATTTTTTCGGGTCAAAAGCGCGGTAGCTTTGATGAATTGAGGGTAACTGTGATTTCTAAATAGAACCACCCAAAAAATAGGAAATTGGAGACCGGTTTGGCCGTTCAAGGCCTCACCAGTTGATGAGCAATGCAGTGGCTGCTGGTGCTCTCACCCAGCTTCAGGTCAACGTTATCGTGGTAGCGGCAGGCCAATCCGAATTAGATAAGGGTTTTCTGGTCGTTCGGCCTGACTTGAACCCAAAAGGCTTTCTATGCGTCGATAAAATCTTCCGAGTATTCGGAGGAACCTCATTGTATAAAGTCGCCAACTTGGATTTAAATTTCTCAGGTGACTATATATTTTTTATATGGCATGGTGCAACTCCCATAAAGTCTGCGAGAATTCCCCATGAAAAAAGCAGGTACTATTGGAATATTCGGAGTCGCATCGGCGCTGATGATTCCTTTAATCGGAGCGACGATGGGGGCGCAAAACGCGAGTCAAGACTCGATATTTGTCAAATCCGAGAATTTCGGAGATTTGGAAGTAATCTCCAAAATCAAAAATCGGTATGGAAAAAATTTTGATTTTCTCGATTGGAGGGGCTCGGGCGGGAGGCTCGTTGCGCTCAGCTCTAACGGAGAAAGGGTCGATATTTTCCAGAATGAGAAATTGAGCACTTATAGCGGATTCGAGATTTCTCAGTTCAGTGTTCTGCAGAATTCGGCTTATCTAGCAGAGGGCGGGGAAATTGTCGCTTTGACGAGCGAGGCGAATTCAGACCGCTCCGCGGTGATAAATCGCATCGCGATGTTTGAAGTGCGGGAACCGCACAAAAAGCGATTTGTAGCTAGCCACGCTTTGGTTGAGGACCCAAGAATCTCTGTCTATCATTTCGCGATATCAACGGGCTTGCAGCGTCTTGCTCTCTTGGAACGTCATGCGCTGACGAAAGACGAGATCACAAATCGCAAGAAACTCTGGTCTATAAGAGTGATATCTCCGACAGACGGTTCCAAGATTTCAGACATAGATCTCGATGAACTCAAATCGTATGGCTATCCTCAGTCACTAGATATCAGCCCGGACGGAAGAAATCTCGTAGTAGGAACTGATAAGGGGTGGATAACGATTTACGATGCGACGACCGGTCGGGCGCAGAAGAGAGCGCGGGCTTATCCGCAAGGTGGTAAGGCATGCGCGCAAGTAAAATTTAGCCCTGATGGAAAATTTGTTGCAGTCTCCCCGGCAGTTAATGCGATTGCTCCGAGAGAAGCGGCTGGACAATCAAATGGTGATGAGGATTCTCTTGTTGACATCTGGCGCACCGGCGATCTTGGCCACGTGAATTCGTTGTATGGTCGTCAACGGAATGGATCATCAACTCAGTCCTTGTCGTTAGCATGGGATGGATCTGGCAGTAAGATTGCAATGTCCAGTACTACATCCGTCTCTGCCTGGCAGGCTGTGACGCGACGTCCAGAGCTCATTCTCACCCGTACAGTCCCGATTTCAGCGTCGGGCATGGCGAAGTATGCGGTGTCTTCCGTTTCCTTTTCCCCGAAAGGGCATCTGGCGATAGCAGTAGGTGATGAAATTATTGTATATCAGTGAGGTGAGACCATGGCTAATCCTTCGACAACCGACTATTTGACGTTGGCAAATCAGGTTTATAGCAACAATACCGTAGGCCAACCGACATTAGCGCCTGCAGGGTATACTGTGGTGGCGAGCGGCCAAGTTGACACCTCCACTGGTTTTCAAGCAACAGCTTATGCACCGTTAGATAACCCGAATCAGATTATTATTGCATTTGCGGGTACCAGAAACGTTGGGGGAGTTGAAACCGATATTTCCCTTTCGCAAGGCGGGAATCTGCAAGCTAATAATCAAGCACTTTCCTTTGTTAACAGCATTATGGCTGCTAATTCTGACAATCCTAATGCGCAATATTACCTTGTTGGTCATTCTCTCGGCGGTGAAGAGGCTCAGTATGTGAAAGAGCAGCTTGGAGACTCGATAGCCGGAGGCATGACATTTGGCGCGCCAGGGGTTTCGGACTCTCCGGGAAATTTAGGGCTTAACGACGCTAATTGGACCAATTATGCTATTAGCAGTGACGTTATTGCTAATTTTACTCCAGCAAGTGGAGATCATTATGGTAATGTCGTGACGCTAGATGCGCCATTTGTCGCAGCTGGTCTATCGTCAGCTCAGGCGGCGGCGTCTGTCGCTCAGGACGGCAACGTCTCGTCGATCTATTCCACGCTTACTTCGGACGGAACCGGAAAGGGCATAACTGCGGCTCTCGAAAGTCATGTTCTCGATTCTTATCAACAGGCTCTCGGTGCAAACGTCTTTCCTACGGATTACAGCGCAATCCCTGCTATGGTTGATCTATCCGTTTTCGCGGGTGCAAACAATTCGGCTCCCTCTGATAATGGTAGTGAAATCACAGTTGATGGAAATGCCGTGGCGAACGCTGTGTATGGCGGTCAGCTAAATCTTGGTGGCGGACTCACAGTTTCTGTCGTTAATCAGAGCGGCCTGAATCTTCAAAATTCCGACGTCGGTTCGAATATTATCGATGAGGGGTTGAACAACACTTTCTCCACAAATGATGCTACTTTGCAGATGATGTCTAATTTGAATATTTCGATAAATGGAACCAATAACTATATCAATGTGACTCTCGGTGATAACTTGTCGTTCGCAGCAAATGTTTCCAACACAATTGGTGGTTCCGGGACGCCCAGCGATGGAAGCGGCACAGTTATAAATGCATCAAGCGGGGATCAGATTGCGGTCGCAAACCATGGCGATACGGCATACGGGTCTGATGCCACCTTCCTGGTCGCTGCAGGCGAAGGTGAGTTGACCATCAATGGCAACAATGACGCACTTGGCGACGCGCCAGGCGTTTCTATGGCCAACGGTACTTTTGCGTTCAACGGCTCCGGCGAGCTTATTGAGGATGGTGGAAATCGCGTCAGCTTCGGAGATGGCAGCAGTGGCAGTGTCAGCGGCCAGAGCAACGATTTTACGCTCGGCAGCGGTGTCAACCTCTCGGTAGATAGCAATCTCTCCGAGGACGTGAACGGCTCGAACGACGCGATCAATCTTGGAAGCGGAACGACGTTGATTGGCTTGGGGGACAACAATTCGATCAGCCTCTCGGGCGATGCGTCGAGCTCCTCCGGTATCTACCTGGAGTTCCAAGGCTACAACAATTCCGCCAGTCTGAGCGATGGTTTTGTCAACTTCACGCAAGGAAGCGGCAACGACACAGTTTATGGATCCGGGGACACCGTTCTGAATGGAACCGGCGTTAACCTCACTGTCGATGGCAGCAACAACCAGATAGGCTTCAATGGCGATCCTTCGGGTGGCGGTGGCGCGACAATCGGAATCAACGGCGGTGGCGAGAGCATCAATGCGTCATTCGGCGAGACCTTCGACTTTGGGCAAAATAGCTCCGCGACCATTAGTGGTGCCGGTTCCCCCTCCGATGGCAGCGGGGATGTCATCAACGCCTCTGCTGGAGACCAGATTGCAGTTGCCAATCATGGCGACACAGCCTTTGCATCCGATGACACGTTCCTGATTGCCGCCGGTGAAGGAGAATTGACGATCAACGGGAGTGATGTCGTCGTGGGCGACGCTCCTGGTATCGGAAATGGGACGCTCACGCTGAACGGCAGTAACTTTGATCTCGAAGATGGAAACGACACATTCACTCTGGACGGCGACACAAATGTTAACGTCGATGGCGCAGGGGATGTGCTGTATTCCGACAACAATTCCATCGTCGGCAACAGCGGCACCAATTTCAGCCTCTATGGCAACGGTGATACCGTCATTCTCTACGAAAACAGCACGATGCGCCTTGGCGATGATCAGACTGTCTATGTAGAAGGGAGCGGGATCACGATCGATGGCGGGAGTGGTGATACAATTATCGTTGATGGCAGCGATGATTATGTGTCGGCAAGCTATAGCGACATTCAATACAATGGTGATGATGACGCGGCCAGCGGCTCAGGTGACGATGTCAGCGGCGATGGATCGGGCGACACCTATGATGGTTACGGGGACGGCGGGTCGTCGGGGTACGGCTATGGCGGTTCGACAGAAAGCGGAAGTGGTTATTGGGGCTTCTCGTCCAATGGGCTGGGCGATGGAAAGTTCGTCAGTCAACTCGACCTGAATCAGGGGCGAGCTGCGGCGACCGCCAAAGCAGAGGCCTCCTGGACACAGGCTGGAAAGGCAATCTCGGTTGCCACTCAGGGTTCTGGTATCGCTCCATCACTTCTCGAGGCAGGACATTGGACGACTTCGACGGTCACCTGGAGTTTCGGCTCGACGGGAGCATCGGGGACAGGCCAGTTTAGCGGGGCGATACAGTCCATCTATCAAACGGCAATCGAGGAAGCATTCCAGGTATGGGCAGGGGCGACCGGCCTTACGCTTCAGCAGGTGAGCGATCCCAGTACTGCCGATATCCAGATTGGGTGGAATACCTTCGATACCGCTGAGTCGGGGGCACTGGGCTACACGAGCTTCAAAGCGCAGTCGGGCGCCTTGCTTGCTGGCGTAAGTATCAGCCTGGAAGATCCGTTGCAGCAGAGTCTGGTCGCCGCGGAAGATGGATCCTTTACCTACGCACAGACATCGACGACGCTCGAGCAGCTCGCTTTGCATGAAATCGGCCATGCGCTGGGTTTCGCCATAAGTTCGGATCCAACCTCCATTATGTACCCGATACTGGGTTCCCAGAATCTAACGCTCAATGCGCAAGATCAGGCCATGGCGAGCGCACTTTATGGCGGTAGTACGAGCGCGCTTCAGTCTGCCGCTTCGGCGTTGGCTCAAGCGATTGCTTCGTTCACCGCGACCGACACCGCACTGCCCAATATGCTGAGCGTTGCGACAACGAACCAGCCTGCAGTGCAGCTCGTCGGGGCCCATTGAGCTTGAGTTTTTCGGCGGTTCAGTAGCTCTCAGATAGCAAGGAGCCATTTGCTGGGGCATCGCCGGCAGATGGCCCTTGTTACTTGAGGGCCTAGCGGGTCTCGTTATGGCTGGTAACATTTACGCATCCGGTATCGAGGATGCCATTGCAGGGCGCATGGACTCGGCAGAGGAGTTTCTATCTCGATCGGTAATTGGTGCTCCGATGTTCGCCGACAGCCACAACAATCTCGGTGTCGTCCTTCAATCGAGTGGAAAGCACGAAGCGGCTCTTGCCGCTTTCCGCAAAGCGCTCACGATTAAACCGGAATATGCTCTCGCGCTGAGCAATATGGGGGCATCCCTTGCGGCACTTGAGCGGCTTGGAGAGGCTGAGCAGGCTTACCGTCATGCTCTGGCGCTTGATCCGGTGAATGCCATCGCTTTAGGCAACTTCGGTGCGATCCTTATGCGCTGCGGAAAGGCGGTAGAGGCGGAAGGCGCGCTGACGCAAGCTTTGGTTCTTCAACCTGACTTCATCCTGGCAAAGGTCTGCCTGGGTGAGATTTTGCTCTCGGGCGGGCGCGAAGCGCCGGCTCTTCCTCTATGGGCCGAGCTTGTTGAAGCTCAGCCTGATGTTCCTGCCCACAGAATGGCTTTTGCCGCCGCTCTGCGTGCGTGTGAGCGTCCGCAAGAGGCAAAGGCACAGTTGGAGATTGCCCATTCGCTCGACCCGGCCTTGCCTGACGCGATTTTCAGGCTTGGCCGGATGGAGGAAGAACTGGGGGATCTAGATCGCGCCCGGGAACTATTCAGGCGAGCGATCGAGATACGACCGGCTCATTTCGTGTATCACGCCAGCCTCGTCAATGTGGCAAAGCTATCGCAAAATGACCCTGTCTTCCAGGAAATGGAAAAAGCATGCTCTTCCGATGACCCGCTCGAGCTGCAGGAAAAAATCAATCTTTTCTTTGCATTTGGCAAAGCGCTGGACGTTGTGAAGCGTCATGAGGAGAGCTTCGACGTCATTTGCCGTGCCAACGCCCTGCGCAGATCTGCCACCATCTATGATGAGCGAAGGGCTTTGGAGGGCCTCCGTGCCATCCGTCGCGCCTATAGCGCTCCGGTTGCGCGGGGAACGGGTGTATACACTGTTCCAGGCGATCCCATTTTCATCGTTGGAATGCCACGCTCCGGCTCCACGCTCGTGGACCAGATGCTGACGAGCCATTCCGAGGTCGCAAGTGTAGGCGAGAGCAGAGCTTTACCCGAGGCAATCAGGGAATTTCGGAATGACAATCCGGATTGGCAGTTTCCCCGCAACGCGTTGGAAATGACTGAGGCTCAGTGTGGTGCAATCCACCACAATTATACCAGAATCACAGGCAAGATTGCGGTGCAACTGACCGGGAAGACATCGCCTCGAGCGATTTGTGACAAGCTTCTTTCAAATTTCCGATACCTTGGCCTGATCCTGAACGTCTTTCCAAATGCCAAGATCATCCATACCTGTCGAAATCCGATCGACTCCTGCCTTTCCACATTTGGCATCAATTTTGCTGATCAGGCTTTCACTTATGATCTTGGCGAAATCGGGAGATATTATCGCGAATATGCTCTGATGATGCAACATTGGCACAAAGTGCTGCCAGTCGATGCCATTTTAGACGTCCGTTACGAGGATGTGGTTGCAGACACGGAAGGGAGCGCCCGAAGGATACTGGACTTCTGCGGCCTGGAGTGGGACGATGCTTGCCTGCGCTTCCACGAAACAGACCGTCCTGTTCGCACAGCAAGTGTGGCACAGGTGAGGCAACCCATCTATCAGAGCTCGGCCAGGAAATGGCAACCGTCGAAAGAAAAGTTGGAACCGCTGTTGAAGGGATTGGGGCTGCAGAGCGCCAGTCCTTAAGGCCGGATGGCTTGCAGTATGACGGTGGTATGGTGTTCCGGATACACCGCTGGTTGCGGTTTGAACAACATGACAAAGGAAATTTCTGAAAGTCAGGCTTGAGCCGATATGTTGGCGAAGTAGGCTGCTGCATTCTTTTTGAGGCGAACCATCACCACCTTGGGATGATCGCCAACGCGCGCAACTTCGGCGATATCGGAAGCCTCGACCAAGTCGGAAAGGCGCACGAAACCATAGTTGCGAGCGTCAAAGTCCGCCGACTGCTTGGCCAGATGCGCGCCCACGCGAGCCAGATTGGCCCAACCATCCTCGTCGGCTGACGCCGTGATCGCCTTGGCGAGCATGAAGAGGGCTGGATGAGCGAGCGGAGCCTCCTGCTGGCTATGGCGTGTCGCCGTAGTTCTGGGTGGGACACCCTGCTCGGCCTCGGCTTGCCCATTGGAACCGCCCAGCACGTCAAAATAGACGAACTTGTCGCAAGCCGTGATGAATGGCCGCGGGGTCTTGCGCTCCCCGAACCCATAGACCGTCACGCCCTGTTCGCGGATCCGCGCTGCGAGCCGCGCAAAATCGCTGTCGCTTGAAACAATGCAGAAGCTGGCAAAGCGGCCCGTGTAGAGCAGATCCATGGCATCGATGATCATGGCCCCATCGGTCGCGTTCTTGCCGGAGGTGTAGGCGAACTGCTGGATGGGCTGGATGGAGTGCTCAAGCAGACACTGCTTCCAGCCTCCCAGGTTGGGCTTGGTCCAGTCGCCGTAGATCCGCTTGACGCTGGCGGTGCCGTAATTGGCAATCTCGGCCAGCAGCCCTTCGATGATCCTGGGGGACGCATTGTCCCCGTCAATCAGGAGCGCCAGTGGCTGGCTGCTGTCCGTACCCATTCCTGAGGCGCTCCGCTTGCTATCCGATCAGACCTTACTTCTCTCTGGCAGCTTGTTCGACGGTTGTCATGATCGGTGAGATCAACCAGGAGATGATCCTGCGCGATCCGGTGCGGATATCGGCGGTGACACCCATGCCCGAGGACAAAGGCACGGCCTTGCCGTCAGCGATGATGTCGGAACGTGCCAGACGAATTCTCGCGACATAGGTCGGCCCCAGCTTCTGGTCGGGTACGGCATCGCGGCTCAGCGAGAGAACCGTTCCCTTCACGGAACCGTAGCGGGTGAAAGGGAAGGCCTCGATCTTGACCGCAGCCTGCTGGCCCTCATGGACAAAGCCCACATCCTTGTTGAGCACATGGGCCTCAACCTCGATATCGTCATGGGCCGGGACAATGACCATCAGCGTCTTGGCCGGCTCGACCACGCCGCCGATGGTATGGATCTGAAGCTGCTGCACAGTACCGTCTGCCGGCGCCGTCAGCCTGACAAGCCCGGCACGGCGTGTCGCCTTGACCACATCCTCGCGTTTGACGATGGCATCGGTGGCGGCTTTGGTGAGGTCTGCCATGGCCTGGCGACGCGCTGCATCGCGGGTCTGAGCCATTTGCTCGGCATATTTGTGGGCCTCGGAGACCCCGCGTGCTTCCTGAGCCGCGGCTACGTCACGGTCGCCCTGATCGGAACGACGCTGACGCTGCAGTTCGAGCAGACGCATGCCCGGCGCATAGCCCTTGGCATCCAGCCTGTTCATCGCCTCGACCTCATGATCGAGGATCGGCAGCGTGGCGTCCAGCTTCGCCTTGGTGGCAGCCGCCGCTTGAGCATCTGCCATCGAGGAGGAACGGGCTGCACCATAGCCGGTGACGGTCGAGTTCACTTCGGCAAGCTGAGCAGTGATCAGCTGACGCTGCGCCGCCGCCACCGGTTCGGGCGTCCCTTGCGGGGCGACGAAATTGACGCCTTTGCCGTCGAGCGCATCGACATAGGCCCGATTGCGCGCGACCTCGAGTTCGTCGGCGAGCAAGGCCTTCGTGGCCTGGTCAAGCTCGGCGGTCGCCAGGGTCGTGTCGAGTTCGACCAGCACCTGCCCCTTGGTCACGTGATCACCATCACGCACGTGGATGGCGTTGATCACTCCGGAACCGGCCGATTGGACGATCTTGGTTGCCCCCGAGGGGAGGATCTTGCCGCTGGCCGAAGCCACAACATCGACCCGTCCCAGCACGAGCCAGGCGACGGTGATCAGGAGGAAGATCGCCAGCGCCCAGGCGGTGTAGCGCCCGGTGGGCGACACCGGGCGCTCGATGACTTCGAGCGCGGCCGGCAGGAAGGTCGCCTCATGCGAGCCCAGATGGTTGCGGCGACGTTCCTTGTCGGCCTTCAGGGCCTCGCGAATGACGCGCCAGTGGTGAGCCAGAGACATCAGAGGGCCTCCTGCATGGCGTTGAGGCCAGTCTGGCGGCGATGGAGGTCGGCATAGCGGCCTCCGGCGCGCAGCAGCTCCTCATGCGAGCCGTGCTCGACAATGCGCCCTTTCTCAAGCGCGATAATGTGGTCGCATTGCCGGACAGCTGAGAGGCGATGAGCAATGATAACCACGGTGCGTCCCTGAGTGATGGCTTTGAGGTTGTTCTGGATGATCTCCTCGCTCTCGGCATCGAGCGCACTGGTCGCCTCATCGAGAATGAGGATGCGCGGGCCGGTTACCAGAGCGCGGGCAATGGCGAGACGCTGGCGCTGACCGCCGGAGAGATTGGTGCCGCGTTCCTCGACCGGCGTGTCATACCCCGCCGGGAGGCGGACAATGAAATCGTGAGCCCCTGCAAGCTTGGCGGCATGCATCACGGCATCAAGCGGGAGGGCCGGATTGGCCAGAGCAATGTTCTCGCGGATCGATCGATTAAAAAGCAGGTTCTCCTGCAGCACCACGCCAATCTGGCGGCGCAGCCAGGCAGGATCGATCTGGGCGATATCGGTGCCATCGATGGTGACCCGGCCGCCATGCGGCACATAGAGGCGTTGCAGTAGCTTTGTCAGGGTCGATTTGCCTGAACCCGACGAGCCGACGATGCCGAGTGACGTGCCGGCCTGGATCGTCAGGTTGATGCCATCCAGGGTCCAGGGGCCATCGAGGCCGTAACGGAAGCGGACGTCTTCAAAGCCGACCGTGCCGCGGATGGCGGGGAGGGCCGTGCGGCTGCCTGCGCCGGGCTCGGTGGGCTGGTTGAGCACGTCACCCAGGCGGGCGATGGCGATGCGGACCTGCTGGAAATCCTGCCAGAGCTGAGCCATGCGGATCACCGGTCCCGAGACGCGCTGGGCAAACATGTTGAAGGCGACCAGTCCGCCGACAGTCAGCTTGTGCTCGATCACCGCCTGAGCCCCGAAATAGAGGATGGCGGCAAGGTTGAGCTTGGAGATCAGCTGGATGAGCTGGCTTCCGGTGTTGCCCAGATTGATGACCTGCTGGCTGGCCTGGGAATAGCCGGCCAACTGCCGCTCCCAGCGCTCCTGCCATTGCGGCTCGACAGCGCTGGCCTTGACGGTGTTGATCCCCGAGATGCTCTCGACCAGCAGGGCGTTGTTGGCTGCGCCGCGCTCGAATTTCTCCTCAATGCGCGCCTGCAGGGGCTTGGTCACGAAGACGGCGACGGCGATATAGGCCGGGATCGTCAGCACCGAGATGATGAAGAGCTTGACGGAGTAAATCCACATCACGGCAAGGAAAACCACGGTGAAGACCGGATCGACCAGCACGGTCAGCGAGGCATTGGTGAGGAACTCGCGGATGGTTTCAAGCTGTCGCACCCGCATGGCGATATCGCCGACGCGGCGGTTCTCGAAATAGCCAATGGGCAGGCCCATCAGATGGCGGAACAGTTTGGCGCCCAGCTCTACGTCGATCTTCTGGCTGGTTTCGGAATAGAGACGCGTGCGCAGCCATCCGAAAATCGTCTCCCAGATAGAGACAGCGACAAAGCCGATCCCCAGCACGGTCAGCGTGTCGAGCGTCTCATGCACCAGCACCTTATCGACCACATTCTGGAAGAACAGGGGAGAGGCCAGGCCAAGGAGGTTGATGGCCAGGGTGATGAGCAGCACCTCGCCGATCAGCTTGCGGTACTTGACCACCTGCGGAATGAACCAGGTGAAATCGAACTTGCCCGCTTGGCCCAGCATGCTCTCGCGCGTGGTGATGAGGACAAGTTCGCCATCCCAGATGGCCTCAAGCTCGCTCCGGCTGACCTTGCGGACCGGAAGGCCCTGCGTCCCTTCCTCGGGTGTGGTGAGCTGGATCAGCGCTTCATCGTCCTGAACGCGACCGATCAGGAACCAGCCTTGAGGCCCGTTGGCGAGTGCTGGAAGCGGTGTCCGTGCCAGCTTCTCATAGGTGCTGCGCAAGGCCTTGGCCTTCACATCCTTCTGGCCCTTGGCAAGGCGCAGCAGGTCCTGGCTGGTGACGGCGAGATGATGGCCGAGCCCATGGCGCAACTGGCTTGGATCGACAGGCATGCGGTGCATGGCAAGAAGCGCGGCAAAGGCGATCAGCCCGCTCTCATCGCTGGCATGCCCGATCGTCTGTTCAGGCGCCTCGGTGGTCTGGGTGTCGCTCATGGATGCTTCAGGCTCCGATCAGGAAGCGGGCTGCCGGTGGTGCCTGGCAAGGGAATGGCGGGTGGCGTCGTGGCCCATGGCGCCGGGTTGTCCGGGCTCGAAGCCGTGGTTCCGGTCTTGCCGGGGGCAATAGCGGGCGTACCCGCGCCAAGTGGGGGCTGAACCAGACCGGGTTGCGTCGCGTGGGCGCGGTCGATCGTGTCGACGCCGCGCACCAATTCATCCCAGGGCAGGGCCGCCCGGCGCTGGGCGTGACGGAAGTTGGAGTCCGGATTGTAAAGACCGCTTCCCGTCAAAAGGGTACGAGCTTCAAGCAGGCCGATCCGGCGCAGCAGGGTCGCTTCGGCGACATAGAGGTCGTGCTGGGCGGTGACGAGGCCGATCTCGGCATCGCGCAGCGTGCCGTGGGCGTAGAGCACGTCGAAGGTCGAGCGCAGCCCGGCGCGATACTCCTCGAAGGTGCCCTCATCATAGATCTTGGCGGCATCGACCTCCTTGCTGCCCACAGCGATGTTGCGCTGAGCAGTGGCAAGGCCATTCCAAGCGTTGAGGATCGTGCCGACCATCTGGCGGCGTGCCGTCTCAATGCCTATGCGATCTGCGGCATTGCGATCCTCTGCCTGAGCTACAAGGGAGCCGACCCGTCCGCCGTTGGTCAGAGGAATGTTCAGCACCAGACGGCCCTCATAGCTCTGGTCCTGATTGTGAAGGTAATAGGGGATAGCCTGCCCGGTCAGCGTGGCATTGCCTGTCAGGGTAACCGTGGGATGACCTTCGGCGCGTGCCGCGGCGATCTTGGCGCGGGATTCCTTCTCCGTGGAAATGGCCTGAGCCAGATCAGGGCTCAGATCCTGCGCTGTATCGAGCGCTGCATCCACGTTCTCAGGAACATGGGGGAGCGCCGGGGATGGGGCGAGGTTACCTGGATCATGGCCCACCAGCATGGCATAGGTGGCGCGATCCTGCTGCCATTGTTGAACCGTCGAGTTGTATTGGGTGACGGCGAGCTGAAGCTGGGTCTCTGCAAGGCCGATATCGGTGCGGGTGAGTTCGCCGGCCTCGCGGCGGGCCTTCACCTCATCAAGTGTGCCCTGGAGCTGTTTGAGATTGGCGGCGCGCAAGCGCAGTGACTGGGCGTCGCGCCGGATATCGGCATAGGAGGTGATGACCTGCAACAGGAGGTCGCCCTCAGCTCCACGCAGTTGCTGGCGTCCAGCACTGACCTCGGCCAAGGCCGCCTCACGGTCGGCGGTTGCCTTGCCGCCGGTGTACAGCGGCTGATTGGCCGTTCCCGTGACGGTCATCGTCTTGTTGACCACCAGCGGATCATTGGAGAAGCGCTGAGCCAGTGTCAGGCGCCCGTCGATGGTTCGGGTGTAGTCGCCTGAAACTTGAAGGCTGGAGGTAGGGCGGAGCTCGGAGAGAGCCTGGGCGTAGTCCTCATCGCTGGCCCTCAGAGCGTAACGCTGGGCCTGCAGGCTGGGTGCCGTGTGATAGGCCGCATCGAGCGCCTCAGCGAGGGTTTCATCGGCTTCAGGTTCAGGTTCGACGTCGAAGCCGGGCAGGGGAAGGTTCTCCACGGCGCGGCTTGCTGCCCGGCAGCCTTGAGAAACGTGACCGGCACATTTCGTTACGACCGGATTTTGGCGTTCTCCGGGAGCAGCAGCTGATGGATGCGAGGCTGGCGCCCCGGCATCGGCAGCGGTGACGCTGCCAGCAAGTGCCGGGCAGGCCAGGGCAACCGCAAGCGCTGCGGTGAGGGGAGCGTAGCGCAAGGAGATCACTCGACGAAGCTGTGTTCTGGGGTGCAGCCATGCTCCAGGGCAAGGTCATGCAGCTTTGCCAACCCGTCCAATCGGCGCGTGCGCGGGGCCTTGTCCGGGCGGGGCTGGATGGTAACGACCTTGGCCGTCTCCAGGGCTTCGTAAGGAATCCAGACGATACCCATGGCGGCATGGTCCACCGGTCCTCGGTCAACGGAGGTGCTGTGAGCGATCAGCTCGGGCAGATCATCCCGGCTTCTACGCGGAGATGCGCCATCAACCCGATAGGCAGCGTTAGAGACGTTCCAGCCCTTGGGGAAACGAAAGCCAATCGCTCCCATCTGATAAAAAGCATTGCCACCTTTCTCGACTAGGCGACAGGCAATGCCACCGGAAAACTCATTAGCTGAGGTTTCCAGACGCCACCGATCTTGTCGGATTTTCTGATGGGAGACCAGGTGGTGGCGGGAATGAAGCAGGCTAGCCTCGGCAGGCATAACGCCTAGCACGAAACTCGATGCCCCTGTGGTTGCGAAGAGCCCAACATACAACAGGCTGTGTGGAATTCCACGAAGAGCAATCATGATCTTATTTCAGACCTCAAAAAATGGCCGGCCGAAAGAGTGATATTTCCCCTGACCACAAATGGCAGGATTGATGCCGACCTCAGAGTTCGGGAAAGCGTGTTTCGAAATCGCAGGGTGACATGCCGAAATCTTATCAGGGCGTGCATGGCATCGCGGTTGACGCTTCAACCGCCAGCATAACTGCCGAATACCAAGAGCCATCCACCGTTTGAAAACTCTCATAAGCAGCGGCCTGCTACGACCCGGCCAAAGTAGCCCTAGCCGTGACCCTATGGAAAAGCCCCAAGATCGCATGGAAAAGCGAGATTGCTCTGTACGCCACGATTGCCCCCTTTATCGCGCTCCCGCAGCGCTAAGTCGATGCTGACCTTATCTAATTGTAAAAACCCGACAGGCGAAAGGAATATATTTTTCAGAGGGCTATTGTGGGTATATATGACTTCTTTATGTTGCCCTTAGGCATTGGGGGGCAGTGATGTCGAAGGCGCATAGGTTTGTCTGGCGAGGGAGGATTTTTCCATCCGCGCTCGACATTCTTTTGTCGGACGCCGCACAGGTCACGTCGCCAAAAACCTTGCTCATCGGCTGGGAGCTTGGCGGAGGGAACGGGCACATCGAGCGGATGATTCCGGTGGTATCGGCGTACCTCGAGCTAGGATGGCGCGTTGTTATTGCGTCGCGAGATGTGGAGCGTTGCAACCACCGGTTTGCCCATTTGCGAGCTTGCTATCGCGTAGACCGCCTTGCCATAATTGCATGTCCCAGTTTTCGGAAGAAGCCATTCCCGAGTGCGCCGCTTGTTTCATTGGCACAAATCTTTTCATATATGGGCTACTCGGATCGAAACATGGTCGAGCCCCTCGTGAGGCAATGGGAAAAAATTCTAAGACAGATCCGGCCGGATCGAGTTCTGTCAGACTATGCTCCCGCGCTTAACTTGGCTGCGAGAGGACGACTTCCTCTCCTGGTCATCGGTAACGGATGGACCTTGCCGCCAAGCCGCGACGTCGTGCCTGCTATAAATCCGCTCCATTCCATCGCCGAATTTCGGTATCATGAAGAGCAGATCGTGGATGCATGCGTGGGGGCAGTCGGAAGCGGGAGAGCTCCGAGAAGATTCTGCGACCTGCTGAGAGGCGACATCAACGCTATCTGCGTTATCCCCGAACTCGATCCCTATAGGAAGGATCGAGAGGAGCCCTATGTTTGGTCACCCGAAATGCCGACGCCTGCGCCACGCCCGATTACGGAAAGAGATCGTGGTATAGTCTACTTGCCGCCTAATCATCCTCATCGGGATGCAGTAGTTCGGGCTTGCTCCCAGAGTAATCTTCCATTCCGCGGATACTTTGGTGGATTGGGGGCTGGGCAGCATGGGAACCTGAAGATTGAATCATCTATGTTAAATTTCGTCGAAGAAATTCCGAAGTGCAAAGTAGTGATTCATCACGGAGGGCTGAGCACAGCCATGTGGTCAATGGTCAATGCGATTAATCAATGGATAATTCCAGCTGATTTGGAAAAAAAGATCACGAAACTTCTGGTCGATCAAGACATCAAAAATTCCGGGGCCCAAGTCAGCGGAAAATCTGAAAAGAACGAGTGCTGTGAAAATGTTGTATAAAATCATTCGTGGCAAGGTGGCGGAATTATCAATAAATAAAGAAGCATGGGGAAAAATGCTGTATGTCGTCGCCCGATTTCAAATCGGGGGAGTGGAATGTCAGTATATATATCTTCCGGAAGCGGCACTGAAAGACGGGAAACCATTCATTGAGAATGGTGATGTAGTTTCCGTTTGTATGCGACCGGCATTGATCAACTCAAGCCTTGTCTATTATGGTTTCAATGAAACGAAAAGCGTAAAACTCGATAATGATTGGTTGTCGCGATCGATATTGGCCATAGTTTCGGTCACCATGCTTGCTCCGATGATATTCTTCTATCTCCATCAAGCGGGGCTGACCGGAAATTATAACAACCCAATACTGAAAATCTTAATATTTGCGGTTGGGGCATTATCGACTGTCTCCGTCGCTACATTGTTTGATCGCTTAATCGCAATGTATCTCATCTTGAAAAACCGAACCTAACCATTCCAGCCAAAATAGGGTGAAGTCATGCCGGGTTTGAACATTAATATCTCTGGGGCACTGACCGACTTTGCGGGCTTGTTGACAACCATGCGGGATGCAGGCGTCGAATACGCTGAAACGGGTGCTCTTTCTTACTACACCGAAGTGGCATTGAGCACTGCAATAGGTGCGGCTGTAGCGGATTTCCTGCCTATCGCCAAAGATATCAATGCCGAGTTCCCTGGCCTAGGACTGCTTGGTGCAACCGCCTCACTTCAGAGCGACATGAATGCTTATTCCTCATCTACTGGTGGTAATAGTACAGAAAACCTCGGTCATCTTCTTCAGATTGTGGGAGATTGGGTTCAATTAATCGGTAACGTTCTTAGCATTGTAGCTCAGCCAGAATTTGGGGTCCCAACTGCACTTGGTGGCTCAATCATGCATGAGATCGGCACAATCCTGTTGAACTCGCAAAAGAAACCGCAGGCACCTACAAAACCGACACAAAGCGATCCTCTGGTTCTTGACCTTATTGGAGCCGGGATAAAGCTGACAGATCTATCTGGTTCCCCTGCCTATTTTGATTACACCGGAACTGGCGTCCGGACCGAGACTGGCTGGGTTGCGCCCGGAGAGGGGCTGCTCGTGATGAATCCCGTCGACGGGCAGACTGTAACCTCACAAAGCTTACTTGGCGCGCTTTCGGGCAATGGCTTCTCTGACCTTGCCGCTCTTGATTCTAATAGCGATGGGTTTATCAACTCGGATGATACTTCATATTCCCAGCTGAGAGTTTGGGTTAATACCTCCGGAACCGGACAATCGTCGGCCGGGGAACTATTTACTTTAGCTCAGTTGGGTATAACATCAATCGGCGTGAACTCATTTACATCAGGGCAGTTGGTGGATGGAAATACCGTCGTGGCAACTGCTACTTTCACACGAGAATTGAATGGAATTTCCTCAACCAATACAATTGCTGAGGTGAATTTTCAAACTACTACTCAGATACCGTCTGGCGCCGGTGCGGGCGTCACGGTAAGCGAAGATGCGCAAAAGCTGCCAGATCTGGTTGGTTTTGGGTTTATGCCGGATCTGCGAAACGCAATGTCGGAAGACGCGACATTGGAGCAGATGGTTTACAATCTGGTGATGAACTCGGCAAATGTGACGAGTTCGCAATTCAGTGCGGCGTTCCAGGATATTTTGTACGAATGGGCAGGCGCAGAGAGCGTAAGCTCCACCGCTTACGGGTCTTTCATCGATGGTCAGCATATGGCTGTCATATATGCATATTTCGGAATCGACCCGAATACAGATCCCCAGTATATGGGTTGGGAACCGAACTGGCATAATGGGCCGTCTGTTTGGGAACCCACGTATCAAAAAATTCTGCAATTTTACGAGTTGGCATTTACCACGCAGATTTATCAATCTTTAGTCGATAACGGTGTCGATGCATCTACGGCAATTAGCAACCCATATGCACTGTTTTCCCTCGTTGGTTATGATTCTAACTCGAATGAATTGACCAGCTCGACTGACGCTCTGGCTTCAACTATTGCGGGGATGATTGCCAACATCGGTCTGGATTCAATTGCTTCTACAGCAACGTGGCAACAGATCCTTACAATAGTGAATGCACCATTTATCTGGGGATCGGGCACGGCTCCCGACGGATACCAGAAAGATGGCAGTGGCAAATCGGTGGTCCAGACGATTATTGGGGATCTATTGACGCAAAATGCGTTCAATCTTACCCAACTGCAGACCGTAGCCAGCCTATTTTCTGAATCAAGCGGTTTTATCGTCAATGGCGAAAGTGCTGGAGCCTTGGCTGTTCAGGAAACCTATGACAGTATCATTTCTCTGGCCGCGGGCGACAATATAGTCGCAGAGAACGGCGGAAATATTTTGATTGCTGGCGCAAATGTCGCATCGGTGAACTTTGTACAACCGGCTTCCTATTTTTACGGAATGCTCGACGCTCCTGTTGGTGCTACCGCAGGGTATGATGGTGTCGTCATTGAGAGGGACAGTTCTGTCTCGATCCAAGGATATTCTCACTTAAACAGTAGTGTCGACAGCGATGGAGTTGCGCCATTCACTGATACTTTGGTTATCAATTTCAGTGATGGAACTTCCCTCGCCTTACAAAGCTTTTTTGACCCGACAGACGGGACAACAGCGGGGTATCTTGTTTTTAATGGAAACGAAATTAATATCCTTGATATTGATGACAGTCTGTTCGCGTCCGAGATGGGAACCCTCGGCTTTACGCAACCATGGGGCGGGCGTGTAACTGCTAATAGCGAAAACCAAGTTTTGTACGGGTCCGAGACTCAGACGCTTGCGGGCAAGGAGTGGCTCGCATCGGGGCTTCCCAGTTGGTATACTGAAGGATACGGCTCGGGTGCGACCTTTGTTGCAGGTCCAGACGATGTAACAATGGTCGCGGGTGCCGGAAGCAATACTTATGACGTCAATTTGGGAGACGGAAATGTTAACGTAATCGGCGAAAGTTACGAGTCGTCTTCCGGGGTCCTGGTTCTTGGCAATGGTATCGATTCATCGATGCTCTCCATCACCCGGGTGGCGTCGCTTGGTGGAACTTTCAACGGTATGGCACATACCGGTGGTAACTCCGCACTTCCGTTCGGTTCAGTGGCAGACGAGGCCAACGATAAGCTGTCCTTTAACCTTCCCGATCTACTCATTTCTATTGCAGGGACTGACCAAACAATTCGGCTGAGCAACGAAGACCAAAGCCTATATGCGTTAACCGCATCAAATGGGGTAGGTGTGGGCCAGATTCGGTTTTCCGATGGTACCGTCTGGAGTCTTGACGATATACTCTCACGGGTTGATACATCAGTGGTTTCGGCGGCAGCGACGTCTCTGTACCCAAATGTGCTCCTATCTCAAGGATCATACGGTGATGATGTGCTGCAGGCTAGGCCGGGTTCTGTCGTATTGGCAGGTGGTTACGGCAACGATACCTATGTGGTCAGTTCTGGTGATAATTCGGTTATCGTGAACGACAGCCTCGGGGGTCTCTCCGGGGGCGGCAGCGATGTTAACTTACTTGAATTCGGCGCCGGTGTTTCCAAGGGCGATATAGTTGTCAGTCAAGCGGAAAATGGTGAAGACATTGTACTCACCGATTTGGTTGATGGTTTGACCGTCACACTTGCTCATCAGTTAGATGGGCAGGCTGGCTCGATTATTTCCGAAGTTCGTTTCGCTGATGGCACCAGTTGGTCAAATGCTGACATGTATGCTGCTTCAGTGAATACAGCGGTAGCCGAGTCCCAGAAGGCTATATTTGGTTCAACGACACTTACTGATACTTATGGGTTCGTGGATCTGCCGGGGGTGTACAATGATCTGCCCTGGAATCTCTGGCCTACGCAATTCGTCTGGCTTTCTCCATTTCAGTTCTCGACGGCTGCAATTTATCAATTCGGGGCAGATGACTCTCGCGTTGATGCTCAAGTCGATGAGGCATATTACATTTACGACGGAAATTCGAACTACACTATTGATTTCACCAATAGTACGTCTGATTCGGCAAGTGTGTTCATTGGATCATATTCACGAAACCCCAATTTCGATTTTTGGGGATTTGCGGATATGAAATCATCCTATAGTGCGGATGGTAATAGCATCGTTTTGACGGCGTCCGGGTACGGTGGTTCAATTACCCTCGAGAACATCGTGCCTTTGGGTGGTATTCAGTCAGTGTTCAACGTCTATGTATTGGACCGCACCGGTAGTTGGGGATGGGATGATTTCCTTACACCTCAATATCAAACTGCCGAGAGTGGCGACACTACGATCACGGTGACACATAACTATCTCACTGTGGATACTAATGGCTTTGCTGACAGAGTGAACAGCAGCGGCGATGGTGAAACCTTCATCTACGGACGAGGATATGGCGCCGTTACCATCGACGAAGAAGATACCGCGAGTTCACCGAACAATACGCTAAAACTGGAATACCTCAGTATTTCGGACGAGGCTGGATTTCAGAATTATACAATCGATGAAGATGGTGATCTATCTATCGATTTTGGGTCTGGTGATGTGTTAACTATTCTACATGAATATAATGCTGATGGCACAGTGTCGGCGGACGGAATCCAATTGGGAGGAAATTTGGGGGCGCTTGCACTGGAGCAGCGGGAATTCAACGCGGTTTCTGGACAGTCTGGACTTGTCGGTGATGGTTTGGGTGGCGTATTTGACCCGAAGGGCTATGCAAACTCGGTCAGCGATAGCGGAAGTAATGTTGACACGATCCTTTACAATCGCGGTTATGGGACTCTGACGATCGGTGAGCTTTCCAATAACGGGAACAACACGCTTGAGTTCGGAGCAGGAATTTCGTTCCAAGACCTCAGCTTTTCTCTGGACGGGAGCGGTGGGATCATCATTTCGCTCGGTTCTGGCGACCAGGTTGACATTGTTAATGCTGTTGGGCTCGTCCAGCCGCTTAATGGCGGCTATGGTGTCGCCAATCTGCTTTTCGCTGACGGAAGCACTGCTTGGTTCAACAAATCTTGGAACTGGTCTGACAATGCTTGGTCGCTCGGAGTGACCGCACAGTCTGATGATGGCTCGTCGATAAGTTTAGATACGTCGAGCCTGCTGCAATCGACGTTGACGAGCCCTGCTGGCCCCGCAACATTTACAGCAGAGGGAGCTGTGCAGAATATTGTCGGAACCGGTGGTGCTGACCAGATCAATTATGAAAAGGGCGATGGAGCTCTCACTGTCAGTGAACTGAGCACGAATGGTCCCGCGACAAGCGTTCTCAACGTCAACGCGTATGGTCTGATTTTCAGCGACGATATCTGGGCGCAGGGGAGCGGCCCCGCGTTAGCCTTTGCCATGGATGATACCACGAGCGGAGGCGGCGACGACGCGTATGGTGGCGGTGATGATTCTTATGGTGGAGGGGATGATTCATACGGCAGTTCCAGTTCGGTGCCTGAGCTTGGGGGCATGATTGGCGTGACTGCCAATGACGCAGGCGATGTCACTCTTTATTTTGGTGATGGGGACCGTGTGACCTTGCTTGGGCAACTTTCTGATAGCAGTGGAGCGTCAGGTGTCTCCCAGATTGTTGCAACCGATGCGTGGGGCTGGATCGATACCTGGACCAACGCTGACCTACAGAATGCCTTGGCCTATGAGGCTGAGACCGGAGTGGTTCCCGACGGTCTAAGTGCTGATGGTGGGGGATCCGCGCCGATTTCGAATGTCGTGATGATGGCAGCGGCCGTTCCCACTTCATCGGCGGCGGGGACGGCAGTATCTGGCAGCGCGAGTACTCTGAGCGGGGGCGATACTTCGTCCACGCTGGATGGGAGTGCGGGGAATATGACGATTGCTGCTGGCTCTGCAGGAGATACCCTCGTAGGTGGGAATGGGGACACACTCATTGGGGGCTCAGGCTCTGATACGTTTGTGTTCCATGCTGGCTTTGGACAAGAGACCGTAACTGGTTTCATGCCTTCTGGACCCACTGCAGACGTCTTACAGTTTGACACGAATGTGTTTTCGGACTGGGCCCATTTGTTGGGAGCAACGGTGCAACAAGGGAGCGACCTACTTATTACCCTTGATGCCAGTGATTCTATTTTGGTTAAAAATATGGCGATAAGCAGCTTTTCTTCTGCAAATGCCCATTTTGTGTGATTGTTAAATAAAGGTCATTATTTTACGATCTGATTTTGGATAGTTTGTGACCCCGCTGCATTAAAATGCGGCGGGGTTTTGCGGCTTGATGTGTATGTTAGAACCGCTTGTGCGTGGGGTGTGACTCTCCTGCCGCTTGGTCCGATCTTAGTTTATTTGGTTAGCACGTTTGAGATTTGTGAATTTTTCCGAGATTGCGGTACTCCTAAACGCGTGTCGGAAAAATGGGCCCGCGCACCGTCATGACCGAGGCGTTGTATGGGCGTTGAAGTGCTGTCACGTCGTCATAGCTTCCTTGTAACCATAGATCATGATCCTCCGGGCGTACAATCGTGATCATGGCTTTGGAGTGGATGGGCTTCACCAGCTCGTTGGCATCACAGGTGACCATGGCGAAACTGTTGCCTTCCTCGGTTGCCTGCCAGAACCCGGCAACGGCGAAAACCGGTTGATCCGTCACCGAGAACCACATCTCGCCCTTGAGCGGCGGTTTGCCGTCGCCCAGATCGTGCTTGTCGGGTGTGAACTCGCAGAACTCGGTGAGGGGGATCAGGCAGCGGTTTTCCGGCTTTTCGGCCAGCTTGCGCCACTGGGGGAGACCCAGGTTACGGACATTAGTCATCGGATAGGGGGCATTTCCGCCCAGCACATCCCAACTCATGATGTCCCAGGCCCGCTCACCCTCCGCGCGTTCACGGATGACATAGGCACGGCCCTTGGGGCGCAGTTCCTGAGGGTGAAAACGGTTGTCGCGGGGCTGTTCGCAGAACAGCTTGCTCGCTGCTCCGAAAATCGCCTCGGGCTCACCCTTGAATCGAGCACGGTTGCACATGAAGCCATCCTATCAGCATCACACGGGAGGGCAAACCAGCCCCTAGTGAAAATCCCGGGTTCGCACCTTGATCGATTCGGTCGGCTGTTCTGGGATGATGCCAGATCCAAGCCGGAGGTCAGGGTCGATCAGGCAGCGCCCTCGGCCCAGAGTCTTGTCGGATCCGTCGCGCTGATCAGGCGCGCCACCATGCTTGACCGCATCGGCGCGCGCCACGAGGTAGAGCCCATCGTCATCCCTCCCGCCGACCGTGGCAAGCAAACTGGAAAGATCATCGAGCCGCTGCGCCACCACATGGATGACATCGCCCTCGCGCTGAACCTGGCCACGTACACCCATCATCCGGGCGTTCAGCACCACCTGCCGGTGCTGCTCAAAGAGACTGGGCCAAACCACGAGATTGGCCACGCCTGTCTCATCCTCCAGCGTGATGAACATAACCCCCTTGGCCGAGCCGGGCTTCTGTCGGATCAGCACGATCCCGGCCAGATTGATCCAGCGCCCGTCCATGAGGTTCATCAGATCGCCGCATGTGACCATCTTGCGCTCGGCCAGATCGGCGCGGAGGAAGGAGACGGGATGGGCGCGCAGTGAGAGGCTGGTGGTCCGGTAATCCTCCACCACCTCCTCGCCCTCGCGCATGACGACCAACTCGACCTCCGGCTCGATCGCCTCCTCGCGCAGCTTGCCCGCGCGCTCGTCGGTGGCCGCGAAAAGGGGGAGGGGGGCATCGCCCAGCCCCTTGACCGACCATAGACCCTTTCTGCGGGAAAGATCGAGCGAGCCAAACCCGCCCGCGTGACCGATCCGCTCCAGCGCGCGCCCGCTGACCAACGCCCGGCGCTGGATTTCCTCGACCGAGCTGTAGGGCTGATCGCCGCGCGCCAGCACGATGGCTGCGCCATCGGCATTCTTCAGCGTGTTGACCATGCAGAAGCCGAGACGGACCGCCAGATTGCGCCCGCCCGTCGGTTCAAGCGTGCAATCCCAGCGGCTGTAATTGACGTCGACGGGTCGGACCTCGACTCCATGCTCGCGCGCATCGCGCACGATCTGCGCGGGCTGATAAAAGCCCATGGGCTGGGCGTTAAGCAGCGAGGCGCAAAACACATCGGGGTGATGGCATTTCATCCAGGCGCTGGCGTAGGCAATGAGGGCGAAGGAGGCCGCATGGCTCTCGGGGAAGCCGTAGCTCCCGAAGCCCTCGATCTGCTTGAAGGTCTGCTCGGCAAATTCGGCACTGTAGCCGCGGGCGACCATGCCATTGATCAGCTTGTCCTGAAAATGCGAGACGCCGCCGGTCATCTTGAAGGTGGCCATGGCCCGGCGCAGCAGATCGGCCTCGCTGGGGGTGAAGCCCGCGCATTCGATGGCGACACGCATCGCCTGCTCCTGAAAAAGCGGCACGCCCAGCGTCTTTTCCAGCACGCGCTGGAGTTCCGGCTTGGGATAGGTGATGACCTCCTTGCCCTCGCGGCGCCGAAGATAGGGATGGACCATGTCGCCTTGAATGGGGCCGGGACGGACGATCGCCACCTGAACCACCAGATCGTAGAAGGTGGTGGGCTTGATGCGCGGCAGCATGGCCATCTGCGCGCGGCTCTCGATCTGGAAGGTGCCCAGCGTATCGGCCTTGCGGATCATGGCATAGGTCCGGGGGTCTTCAGCCGGGATGGTCGCGAGATCCAGCGCAATGCCCTTGCTGTCTTCCAGTAGCACGAAGGCGCGCCGCATGCAGCCCAGCATGCCAAGGCCGAGCACATCGACCTTCATCAGGCCGAGGGCATCAATGTCGTCCTTGTCCCATTCAATGACTTGGCGGTCGTCCATGGCGGCGGGCTCGATGGGCACCAGCTCGTCGAGCCGATCATGGCACAGGACAAAGCCACCGGGATGCTGCGAGGTATGGCGCGGCGTATTGATGAGATCTCTGGCGAGATCGAGGGTGAGCTGCAAGCGCCGGTCGGTGAGATCGAGGTTCAGCGCCTGCGCGTGCTTCTCCTCGACGCCATCCCGGCTCCAGCCCCAGACCTGGCCGGACAGGGCAGAGCAGATGTCCTCGGTGAGCCCCAGCGCCTTCCCGACCTCGCGCACGGCGCCCCGGGCACGGAAGCGGGTGATGACCGCCGTGAGCGCGGCATGGTCGCGCCCATAGTGCTCGAACACCCACTGGATCACCTCTTCGCGGCGCTCATGCTCGAAATCGACGTCGATATCGGGCGGCTCCCGGCGCTCGGCGCTCACGAAGCGCTCGAAGAGCAGCTCGGATTTGACCGGATCAATCGAGGTGATGCCCAGCACGAAGCACACCGCTGAATTGGCCGCGCTGCCGCGCCCCTGGCACAGGATGCCCCGGCTGCGCGCGAAGCGCACGATCGAATGCACGGTTAGGAAATAGGAGGCATAGTTGAGTTCGCGGATGAGGCGCAGCTCATGCTCCAGCTGGCTCCGCACCTTGTCGGGCGTCCCATTGGGATAGCGCTCGGGAGCCTTCTCCCAGGTGAGGCGCTCCAGCTCCTGCTGCGGTGTTAGACCGCTCTCGCCCACCTCGTCGGGATAGGTGTAGGTCAGCTCACCCAGATCGAAGCCGCAGCGCCGGGCGATCTCGACGCTGCGGTGGACCGGGGCAATGTCGCCGAGATAGCGGCGGAACAGCCGCTCCATTTCCTCGGCGGGTTTGAAGTCGCGATCGGCAAAGCGCTCCCGGCGCTTGCCCAGCGTGTCGATGGTGCAGCCTTCGCGGATGCAGGTCACCACATCCTGCAGCATGCGCCGCTCGGGACTGTGATACAGCACATCGCCGGTGGCCACGGTTGGCACGCGGGCGGCGGCGGCCTGGGCGACCAGATCGCGCAGGCGGATGGCGTCCTTGGGGCGCCGCCGCAGCGTCAGCGCCATATAGGCCCGGCTCGCGAAAAGGCGCCGCAGGCGCTGCAGGGCCTGCTCATTGGCGGCGTCCGCCCGATCGGGGAGAAGGATGGCGATCAGACCCTCATGCCAGTCTTCCAGATCCGACCAGTGCAGCTCGCAGGCGCCTTTGCCCGCCCGGCGTTTGCCGATGGTGAGCAACCGGGAGAGGCGGGCGTAAGCAGCCTTGTAGGTCGGATAGACCAGCAGCGATGTGCCGCAAACCAGATCGAGCCGGGCACCTGGTATGGTGCGGATGCCGGTCACCTTCTGCGCGTCCCAGGCGCGGACCAACCCGCCAAAGCTGTTGCGGTCGGTGATGCCGATGGCGGGCAGGCCGAGCATTGTTGCGGCCGCCGCCAGCTCCTCGGGTGACGAGGCCCCGCGCAAGAAGCTGAAATGCGTCGTGACTTGCAGCTCGACATAGCGCGCGTCGGCGAGTGGATCTTTGGCCGGCGGATCGTCGGCGCCGCTCATGCGAAGGCGCCATGGATGAACCAGCTCATCGGGCCCGTCGCGCGCTGTGTGCCGTCGCCCAGGCGGTAGATCCAGTAGCGTCCGCCGTCAGCCGTCTCGACCTGGAAATAGTCTCGCACCGACAGTGGGGTTTCGACCTCTAGACCCTCCGACTGCCACCACTCGCCATGCAGGCGCTCGGGGCCATCGGCGCGCGCCACGCGGTAGCGCTTGCCGCGCCAGACGAACATGGCGGGCGGATGGTCGGGCAGCATGGCGGTGACCTCTACCTTTTCGGGCGGAACGATCATGCGTGAGGGGCGGGGCAGGGCAGCGTCCCAGCCTTCAGGCGCGGCGCGACCGAGCGGCGGCACCAGATCGATCTCACGCTCGGGCATGCTGCTCGACCGGGCGGTGGCCTGATAGAGGTGGCGGGCGCCGAAGCGATTGGCCAGCGCATCGATGAGGGCGGGGAGGTCAGGACCGCGCCGCGCGGCGAGGGCATCGGCCTGGGCTCCGGCAAGCGGTTCGGTGAGCGGTGACACCAGCGTCATGGCTTCGACGCCCATGCCCGGTTCGATGGTGTCGATCTTCTGGCCGAGCAGCTTGGCGAGATGGGCCGGATCGCGCGACGGCTTGGCCGTGCCGACCCGGATCGCCTGCCAATGCCCGTCGACCCGCTCGACATAGAGATCGAGGTGGCGCGCGCCGAGCCCTGCGCGCAGCAGCAGGGCGGCGAGATCCGTCGTCAGATCGCCGATCACATGGGCGAAGGCCTCGGCGGTGCCGATCGGTTCAAGGAGCGAGCGCCGCGTGCGCGGCACGTCAGCCGCGAAGATCGGCTCGATCGGTTCGGGCAGATGGCCCAGCGCCTGGTCAAGCCGCTTGTGGAGCTGCAGGCCGAAGCGTTTGGCCAACGGCGCGCGGGCGGCGGCCATAAGCTGCTCGACCCGTTCGAAGCCCATGCGGCGCAGCTCGTCGGCTACGCCCGGCCCGAGGCGCAGGGCATGGACGGGGAGAATGGCGAGTGCGCTGCGCGCCTTGCCCGGTTCGATGATGGTCGGGCGACCGGAGGGCACCTGCCGCGCCACGGCGTGCGCGCAGCCTGCGGTGTCGGCGACAGCGATCTGCGCGGTGAAGCCCGAGGCCAGGACGCGGCGGTAGAGGTGCTTGATCAGCGGCGCTTCACCTCCGAAGCGCTCGGCGCAGCCGGTGATGTCGATCCAGATGCCGTCGGGCGGATCGGGCGCGGCGACGGGCGAATAGTGGCGCGTTGCCCAAAGCGCGAGCCGCTTCAGCCCTTCGAAATCCTCTTCGGGATCGCCGTCGATCACCAGAAGGTCGGGCGCGAAGCCCCGCGCTTGCGTGAGCGTCATGCCGGGGCGGATGCCCAATGCCCGCGCCGCCCTATCGACCGAGGCCACCACGCGGCGGCCATGATCGGGCAGCGCGGTGACAAGCGGGGCAGGGGCGGAGGCAGGAGCCAGCGATGCCGCGCTGTGAGCAGAGCGGTCAGGCTGCTGCCTGAGCTTCCTGACGATCCGGTCGGTCGACCAGTTCGGCAGGAAGAGCGATACGACCCGTCGCATCACAGCCCTCCACGATCCAGAGTTGCGGTTCATCACCGCGCACGCGCTCCAGCGCCAGCGCCCAGCGCGGGCGGGCAAGGCTCGGAATGCCCAGCGCTTCACTGGGATGGGCGCGCAGGCGCCAGCGCGTGACAGCGGCTGTGCCCGAGGCCGGAGCATCGAGCGGCAGAGCGCGGCGGAAGACGAAGGCGGGCACGCCGGATTTCTCGGCGGCAAGCTGCAAGCGCTTGGAGGCGGTGGTTGAGAGAGCTTTGACCTCGCCCACCACGCCGCCCAGGCCCGAATGGCGCAGGCACTCCTCCATGGCGGTGAGCACATTCACATCGCTGCCCGCTTCCACATAGATTACCCGGTCCGGAGAGAGGCCGGCAAGATCGAGGGCGGGGGCAAAGAGGTCGCGCCAGCGCAGGCACCAGAACACCGGGCCCTCGGTGCGCGCCAGAATGCCGGCCAGGAAAACGGTGGCGGCGGCATCATCGGCTAGAGCATTGCTACCCGCCAGCTCATGCAGCGCAGCGCAGGACAGCCCGCCGCCCGGCAGGCGCGCGTCGATGCTTTCCAGCCCGAAGGGCAGCACGGCCTTGGGCGCAGCGCTGCCTTCGATTGTGGCGATCTGCTCGCGCAATTGTTCAAGGACGGCGGACTGGCGCATGGGAAGATGGAGACTCAGGAAGGGGACTTTCGTTCCTTTTATGTTCCATCCATGGAGGGGGCAGAGTCAAGGGATGATGCTCGCGCATTACCCAAAGCGGGGCAGAAGGGCTAAATCCAAACGATATAACGCTTATAGCCAGAGATCCAATTGCACAGCTTTTCCACCGCCTTGTCCCATTCTTGCCCACAGCCTGGCACAGATTGGGCGGCTTTCAGACCATGCTGCTCCCCAGCGGATAACGTAGAGGGTGGCGGGGGGCGGAGAAGGTCGAAAAGCGAGGCAGCAGGCCAAGCATCTCCCATGGAATATGTAGCGTAGAGGTCTGAAGGTGCTGGATCCATTAGGTGGAAGCACGTGTTTGAGGTTATTAATGGTGCGTTAATTTTCTTGGTCCGCGAAAAAATTGTAGATTTACGACGGGCACTCAAAGTTTATGTGATTTTTATATATTTTCGTTCAGAAAAACTCCCGCTATCAAGCCCTTATCTGGCATCGGGAGCGATTTTTCAGCTGCATGAACAGGGACGCAAGGGACGGTGTGGCGCGCTTTTGCGCGCTTTTTCTCTGTTCGCTAATGAGCTGAATATCTTTTCGGCGTGAGGGGCAAGATATGAGCCGTGGCTGGCGCCTAGTAGCGTCTCCGCGAAACGGACTGCCGCCGCTCTAGCGGCGCGGGATCTTTTTGTTTGCCTTGCTCCGCAACGATGCCACGAGCTTATGGAACGTGGCTTGAGGTGGCGGAGATTGAGTGTGGCGCAGGATGATCAAGTAATCGAAGTACCTACTGTGGCAGCTTCCGCCAGCAGCGAGGAGTCTTCCGGATCAGTTGGAGCCTCATCTATCAACCCTTTGCAGCCAGAGATGCTCGCAAAGATCGAAGCTATGCGCTCAAAAATTCAATTAAGCATGGGACAGGTCGTTCTCGCGATCATGGATCTACCCAGGTATCGCCATCAGTCTCTTAATGACCTTAAGCACATCGTCGTCCAGCCGCTTTTGCAAGATCGTCTGGCAATCGCTCATAGCAGTGTTGTAATGCCAGATGGATCGACGGCGTTGGAGAAGGACCACATCGTTGGCATTGCCATTTGGGCGAGCGCCTCAGATCAAGTAGATGCAAAAATCTCCGAGCAAATAAAATCGAACGCTTTCCCGATTAGGTTGGGCCCAGACGATTGGGTAAGCGGCGAAAATATCTGGCTGCTTGATGTAATTGCGAGCGACAGCAAGGCCGCAACTTCTGTATTGTTGAATTTTCGTAAGTTGGTCGGCGAAAAGACCATAAAAATCCACCCAATGATTTCAGGCCTAATCGATCAGGACGTTCTTGTGCGTCTGCGCGAAAGCTCCGGCGCTGGCCGCCGGAAAAATCAAACGATAACTCCGAATGAAGGGAAGTGAATATGTCAAACGAAATTTGGCTCAGCAGCTTCCGCAGAAATTCGGAAATCGGCTTTAAGCAAGGGATTAGGTGGAGATACTCTGAAGGTGAATGGACTAAGGCGCGCCATGAGATCGAATTATCCGATCTAAAATTTCGTGACGAAGTGAAACGAAATGCGTCGGCATACAGCGTGCCAGACGAATGCTTCCCGAAGGAAGTCGCGGTGTGGGACGAAGAAGCGTTTTCCGAAGTCGGAGATGTATTCTATGTTGCGGGATTTTTAGCAGCAAGAGGTGCTTTCGCCAAGGTGCTCGCAGAGTGTGATCTGGGTGATACAAAGCTTTTGCCATTCGCTTTAAAAAAAGCCGATTTAATAACGCCCGCTGAAAGTGGGTGCTATTTCGTTAATTTAGGGAGTCGTAAATCCACCTTCGTTCCGGAAAAGAGCGCTCTTCGGAAGAATAAGTACGCAGACCGGTTTTTGGGTGAGCCTATTTGGGAGCTCGGCTTCGGCGCGTCGGATGGCGACATAACTTTGAAGGCTGATGCGCTTCAGGGTCCTGATATTTGGGTCGAAGAAAAGGTTTCTGGCGCTGTATTCTTCAGCGGAGAAATTGTTTCGAAGTTATCATCACTTGATGTGTATGCCGATCTCATGCTCTCAAAATGCACTGTCGAGGGAGAACGGTAATGGCAGCTTCCTCAGACAATATTCTTGTTTATCAGGTTCAGCACAAAATCCCTCTTGAAATTCAGAAAATGGCAACGCCTGACGCTGTCGAGGCGATGGAGTTTTTGGCGTCTGTAAATTTTAATTATGAGGCGGTATGAACCGCGCCGGGTTTGCCGGAGGCTGTTTGGTTTAAGTTAGGCAGCCATGGAGACGTCGTCCAGCATGGCGTAATAGAGTTCTTCGGCCTCGGCAGGTGGTATGTTGCCGATCGGTTCAAGCAGTCTTCGGTGGTTGAACCAGTCCACCCATTCGAGCGTGGCATATTCGACGGCTTCGAAGGACCGCCATGGCCCGCGCCGGTGGATTACCTCAGCCTTGTAGAGGCCGTTGATGGTCTCGGCCAAAGCATTGTCATAGCTATCCCCCACGCTGCCGACAGAGGGCTCGATGCCCGCCTCCGCCAAGCGCTCGGAATAGCGAATAGACACATATTGCGATCCGCGGTCGCTGTGGTGAATGAGGCCGCCACGATGCACCGGGCGGCGCTCATGGATGGCCTGTTCCAGCGCATCCAGCACGAAGCCGGCATGAGCGGTGCGACTGACCCGCCATCCCACAATATAACGAGCATAGACGTCGATCACGAAGGCCACGTAGACAAACCCCGCCCATGTCGCGACATATGTGAAGTCAGACACCCAGAGCATGTTGGGCGCCGGGGCATGGAACTGTCGGTTGACGTGATCGAGCGGGCATGGCGCGGCCTTGTTGCTGACCGTCGTGCGCACGGGCTTGCCCCGGATGACCCCTTGCAGGCCCAGGTCTCGCATCAGACGCGCGATGGTACAGCGGGCGACAGCAAAACCCTCGCGGTTCATCTGCCGCCAGACCTTTCGCACGCCATAAACCCCAAAGTTCTCAGCGAAGACGCGCATCACCTCAGGCTTCAGGCGCTGATCCTCCCGAGCGCGGTCCGACAGCAACTCTGGATTGCTTCGCTGTGCCACGCGGGCCCGATAGGAGGATGGGGCAATCGGCAGAACCCTGCAGATCGGCTCGACCCCATACTCATCTCGATGCGCATCGATAAAAGCGGTCATCGTTTGAACGGGCGGTCGAGCTCCGCCTGGGCAAAATACGCCGACGCCTTGCGCAGGATCTCGTTGGCCTGGCGCAATTCACGGTTCTCGCGCTCCAGCGCCTTCAGGCGATCTGCCATCTCGGTTGGCACACCGGCCCGCTTGCCGCTGTCGATCTCGGCCTTCTTGACCCATTCGAACAGGGTCTGGGGAACGCAGCCTATCTTCTCCGCGATCGACACGATGGCTGCCCAGCGAGAAGGATGGTCACTTTCGTGATCCAGCACCATGCGCACCGCACGGGCGCGGACCTCAGGCGCAAACTTGTTCGTCGTTTTGCTCATATCGGCTCCACTTTCTCAGAAGTTGGAGCCTCCGGCAAACCCGGCGCGGTTCACTACGCCGCATCGCCTTGCTCTACGCCATCGAGGGCGAGGTGCGCGGCGCGCCCGCAGAGCAGCGGCAAGCCATCCGCAGGGAGCGATCCCGCGCCATCGTGGAGGATTTGCGCCAGTATCTTGAAGCCCGCAACCGGCAAGTCAGCCCCAAGGCCAAGCTCGGCGAGGCAATCCGCTACGCACTCACGCGGTGGGATGGCCTCATCCGTTTCCTGGACGACGGCCGTATTGACCTGGACAGCAACACCGTCGAGCGCGGCATCAGGCCGCTGGCCCTCAATCGAAAGAATGCCCTGTTCGCAGGCTCTGACGAGGGTGGTGACAACTGGGCGGTGATCGCAACGCTGATCGAGAACTGCAAACTCAGCGGGATCGATCCGCATCGCTGGCTGGCTGAAACCCTGACCAAACTGGCCAACGGACATCGGGCAAATCGGGTCGATCAACTCATGCCATGGAGCACTGTGGGTAACCCTGATGCGAAAGCCGCCTAGGAGAGATCGACAGAATATGCAGGAGCCTCTATAAAGAGCTATGAGCAAAATAACTCAGCAAGCCGCTCTGTGCTACCCTACTGGGCATTCCGATGGGATAGTTACAGCAAAATTATTCAACTGGACGGGCCGCGTGCTCATGGCTCCGCGAACCCACCTTGCTGAAGCCCTCGCACGCCACGAGGCAAGCAATTCTGGTCTGTATTTGCTTTTGGGTGAAATCGAAGGAGAACACCACGCATATATTGGACAAGGCGAAGACATCGGAACCACTATAAAGTCCCATGATATGGACAATGATTGGTGGGATCGTGTTGTTTTCATTACAGAAAATTCAAACAACCTTAGTAGGTCAGAGATTAGCTATTTGACCTCTCGAATGATGGAGCAGGCAAGAGAAAATGCCCGGATACACTTGAGTAGTGGCATGATTTCATCGCCATTTTCGATTGGCGAGTCCGGAAAAGCCAATATGGAGGTTTTCCTCGAAAACCTCATTATGGTTCTACCTTCTGTTCAGGTAGACATATTTATTGAGAAAGATCTCACCTCCGTGTCATCTTCGCTTTAAGCGAGGGTGAAGATCTATGTGGGCGTTGTTCAACTCTATTTGGGGAACCAATTTCAAGACATAAGTTCGTCCCAGCGCGATGCGAGACAATCAGCTGCGATCTTCTCGTTGGCATCTGCAATGTAGGCTTGAAGCTCAACTCCATTGAGCTTGCAGGTTTCGATGACGGAATAGGTGACTACGGCGCGCTCGCCTCCGACCTTTGATCCGACGAACAGCCAGCTCCTACGGTTATGCGTAGATTTCCATAAGCGAAAGAATGCTCTGTTCGCTGGCTCCGACGGCGGCGGCGACAACTTGGCGGTGATTGCAACGCTTATCGAGAACCGCAAACTCAGTAGCATCGATCCGCATAGGACACCCTGGCAAAACTAGCTAACGGCCATCACGCAAATCGGGTCCATGAACCATGCCATGGACGTCTATGGGTTGAAAACACCGCTTACGGTGCAGCAGGATGCCCTATCAGTTAGGTCTGACCCGCTTCTGGTTGAGTACAGTTGCAAGGTCTTCAGTTTTCACCCATTCGCCAGTTTTGGCTGGCATCTCCAGATCGGTTTGATCGAGCACCTTGCTTTGCGTCTCACCGTCGACTTGCAAGAGTGTCACTGCTTTGACTGCGATCTGCGTGCCGGCCACTTTCTTTCGGAACAATCAGGCACCCTAACTCCCGGCTAGTCTGACATCCTGTTTTGGTCAGGTGAGCGGCGGCCTCGCCAGCGCTCGCAGTGGCTCGATCCTCAATAATAATCACGGTTTGCAGAATATAAAATATACCTAAAAATGGTGATCGTGTGATGTTCTTATCGTTGCAAGTCAATGGCCAGAAAGCTACCTGAACGCAACGGTTGGGCACCCAGGGGGTTTTCTTGAGGAACATGTTCTATTGGCTCGCGGCTATCGCGGGTCTTTGCGGTTGTGTGTCCGCGCCAGCTATGGCGCAGGATCGTTCGGCGACCAAGCAGGGCTTCGAGCTGCCTGCGCACAGTAACAAGCGGATTCTTGTTTTCCGCCCCGCCATTAGTGTTGGCGGGCAGTCAATGGCAGGCATGTTCGAGCCCAATGCCGATTGGACCGAAAAGGCCAAGGTGAACATCCAGCGCGCTTTGGAAATGCGGCAGGCTGAACTTGGCAACACCGTCATCGCGGCGCCGGAAGCTTATGGTGACCAAGCGCGCGACCTGCAAGAGCATATGGCCCTGTTCGCCGCCGTTTCACAAGCCGTGATCGAATATCAGTTCTTCACCGGCAATCGCCTACCCACGAAAAAGCACGACAATAAGGCTGCGGTTTTCGACTGGTCGTTGGGTCAGGGTGTCGCCAAATTGCCTGGAGCGCAGGACGCCGATTATGGCCTCTTCATCTACGACAAGGACGCCTATGGCTCGACCGGTCGCAAGGTGTTGCAAGTTTTTGCTGCGATGGGCGGTGTTTCCGTCGTCTCCGGCGAGCACAAGGGATACGCCGGACTGGTCGATCTGCATACCGGGGATCTCCTTTGGCTCAATGCCGACGTTGAAATGGGCGGAGACGTGAGGGATGCTGAAGGCGCGAAGAAGCGCGTCGGACAGTTGCTCAAGAAATTTCCGGGCAGCCAGATTGCCGATGAGCCGAAGCAGTGAGGCGGGCATGCTTTTCCGCGATGGCAGGGCTCGCAGGGATGGCAGCGCCAGTCGTCTTTGCGGCTAGCGCACCGCTGCCCCCGCCTTATGCTGGAATATATCAGCCCCAAGGCGTCGATGAAGCTGGCTGGTGGCGTGAGGATGATGAAAGCGAACGTTCTCTTGCTGCATCCCCTTTGGTCATTCGCGACGAAAAGCTGACCGCCTACGTCAAAAAGGTGCTCTGCAAGACTGTCGGGAACGACCGTTGCAACAGCGTCCGCGTCTACATCATCCGCGAGCCAACCTTCAACGCATCAATGTCGCCGAATGGCACCTTGCGGGTGTTCAGTGGCCTTTTATTGCGGGTGCGCAGCGAGGCCGAACTTGGCGGTGTCCTGGGCCACGAATTCGGGCATTTCGAGCGAAGGCACACATTGCAGCATTTCCGGTCGGCAAGATCCGGTACGGACATGCTTGCGTGGGCGACCGTGTTGGCCAGCATTGCCGTGGCAGCTAGCCCGCACAGTGCCTACGCGATCCGCGATAACTACCACGACCTCCAATTGTCTGTTTACGGCAACATCTACCGCCATGGTCGCGACCAGGAGCGCGAGGCCGACCATCTGGGCATTTCCTACCTGAACAACAGCTCGCTTCGCCCCCAGGCATTTTCCGTGGTTTGGCAGAACTTTATGGCCGAGACGGAAGCATCCGCACGTGTCCGGGGGCTTCAAAAGCCCAACTTCAAGGCCATTGCATTTACCGCATCGCATCCCCCTGATGCAGAGAGAGCAGGCTATTTGGCCGAGTTGGCCGCACCGGAAGGAGCCGGGCGGGATGAAGGGGCGGACCGTTACCGCGAGGCGCTTGCCACGTGGCTCCCCGTCTTTCTGGACGATCAGATCAAGCTCAACGATTTCGGGGGAAGCGAATTTATCATCGAATCGCTTGCGCAGAACGGCTGGACTGCCGGTCTGTGGTTCGCGCGAGGCGAACTGTATCGCACGCGAGGCAACCAGCGCGATCTGGTCAATGCCGCTGATTTCTACAGTCGGGCGACAGCGCTGGATGGAAGCATGGCCGATGCTTTTCGCGGACTTGGCCTATCGCTGATGAAGATTGGCCAGCGCACAGAAGGGCAGGCCGCCTTGAAGACCTACCTGAAACTGAAGCCGGACGCTGGCGACGCCAAGCTCATCGGCATGATGGTTCCGAAAGAGGAAGTCGTAAAGTGACTCGCAAAATCTCCAACTTCGTGGTGGGCGCCTTCGCTGTTGCATTGGCGCTTGCCAGCTCATCTGCCCATGCACACAAGCTCCGCAAGCAGGGCGAGCGGGTTGCCGTCGCCAAGGAGGCATTTTTCGTCACGCCTACGAGAGACTGGAACGAGCTTTCTATAAGTGCCGGAAAGAATGACGAGAACTGGTCTCTCGACGGGCGCCAGCTTAACGACGTGACGTTCTTCGGGGGCATACCGGCAGGAAGTCCCCTGGTCCGCGAGACCAGCAGCAAGAACGATCCTTTGCCCAAATTTGGCGCAAATACGCTGATCGTGGAGGTGCCCGAACTCCTTGAAGGCACCTATCGCACTGCGAAGAAATCGGGGTCCTTCCAGGTGCTCTCCACAGAGCCGGGCACCTTCCTCGGGCACGATGGCGTGATCTTCACCTACCAATTTTCCGACGAGGACAGCCTCACCCGTAAGGGAGAGGCGCGGGCGGCCATCATCAGCGGCAAGCTCTATATGATGACCTTCGATGCCCCCCGGTTGAACTATTTCGACAAATTGGTGGGTGAATTCCGTGCCTTGGCGGATTCTGCAGGATTGAAGTGATGGGGGGCAACTCTCTCGGGCGGTTCACCGTGGACGCCCCAATGATGTGCCTTAACAATCGAAAAATCAGGAGAGATCCATGAGAAATCTGCTAGCGGCTATCGGCTTGGTTGCTGTTGCCCTGACCACATCAACTGCTGACGCCCGCACGTCCCATCGCTATGTTCGGCATGCAACATACCATAGCTTCGGGCCGTCGACCGGGCGCCATTACCGCAATGCGGATGGCAATTCGGTGCATAGTCCTATGCAGGCTGGAAGTCGGCCCGCTGGTGCATCCGCGCATTGCCGCGATGGATCGTGGAGTTTCAGCCAGCATCATCGCGGCACCTGCTCGCACCATGGCGGGGTGGAGAGCTGGTGAAGGATCGGGGCGGCCAGGAGCGGCGCGACAGGCTGATTTGGCTTGAAGCCGTCGTTCTTGGCGCGCTCTTGTTGCTTGGCCTGGTCTCGAAGGTGCTTGGGTATTTTTCGCTGGGGTGAAGTCTCTGTGGGGCGAAGGTTCACGCCCTCTCGCACCGGGTTTGGGTGAGTGCCTTTCGCAAAAGAGATGAATGGCAGGCTGCTATCGAGGAAGTGGCGCGGAGGCGCGGAATGGCTGGTTTGTCAGCGAGAGCGCTGGGAAATAGCCTGGCGGGCAACTATGTCGCGCGACCGTGCGCCGTGGTCTCCAGAACGTCCGCTAGCGTTGAGAAAGCACACGTAGCTCACCTTCATTTATATCGACGCGGCGGCAGGCCAGACAGTTCCAATTTTCTCATTAGATCAATGGTGTTCGATAAACCCGGTTTCGGGTGATCGGGGCCCAGCCAAATTGCTAGCCCAGGATCGTTTTAGAGTGCATCGGAACGTGAATGGAGCCGCCGCTGAAGGGAGGAAACTGCTTGCGATCTGCCTTCATGCGTTCGCGCGTCGGCGATGTCAGCGCGGTTTCAAGAGCGGCTGCACTGTCGAACACGATCTTGTTTCGCTGGAAATATTCGACGCGGCGCGATGGTAAGGTATCGATCCAATCGACCTTGGTGTAGATTTCGATGTCGCGAATTTGCGGAAATGTGGCCATGATCGCCGGATGATGCTGCAGGTAAAACCGATGCCATGCATGCGCATCATCGGGTTCGCCGTGGTAATGCACCATGAAGGCACAACTAGGGCCGGCAGCTTCAGGGGGCGATGCCTCAACGGGAAACGGTCGTGTCCACATCACCTGGTGGCTAGCCTCAGCAGCCGTGAGACTGGGAAAATCTGGTCCGAACAGCCCCTGCAAAGTGCCTTCCGAAGCGATTGCGGCCTCAGCCTGCTCCAACCGCGTGAAGTAGAGTTGCAGCGCGAGCATGGGGGGCGGGCCATCGTCGTAATAGCGATCCTTGGCAACCGCGGGCGTCAGCACGTGCGCCCGCGCCACCAGCGGCACGCTCCGGATCAGGCGTTCCAGCGCGGCATGCTCGACATCACTCAGCTGGACCGCGAGATCGGTGTGGGTGAAGGTAAGAAACAGGCAGAACATTGAATAGGCCTCCCGTTGGCTCAAAGACCTTTGCCGGTGCCGGCCAGGTAACCGCCGATGTCGTCAAAAGTCGCTTCGCTCAAAGACGCATGCTGCGTCACCACGAGCGAATCCCGAACGATCTGCTGCATGCGGTGCGACTTCTGGATCGCAGACATACCGGCAATGCGATAGGCCGACTGGATGATGTCTGCGCAGCCATGAGCCGCATGCGATGCGCTCAAGCGCAAAAGGTTGCTCAGATGGTCGGGCAGCGGGTCGCCCGCTTCAAGAATGTCCCAGGCCTGCTCGATCGTCTCGTAAAAGAAGGAGCGAATGCTGCGCCACTGGGCTTCGCCCTTGGCCAACGTAAGGCGGAAATAGCCGCGATCGCCGAGGCGGGGAGCACCGGGCATAATCTTGGCCTCCTTTGACATCGTCATCACCAGATCCAGCGCGGCGCGAGCAAGGCCGATGTTCACCACGGCATGCACCTGCGCCTGATAGGCGAGCGGGGGATAACGGAACAGAGTTTCGTCGATCAAGCTCTCGGAACCGCGCAGGAACGTCCATTCCTCAGCATAGAACTTGTTCTCGACGCGGATGTCGTGGCTCCCCGTGCCCTGCATGCCGAAAACCTCCCAGTTGTCGACAATCTCAACCTCATGGGCGGGCGCGACCGCCATGCGAGGGAGCGAGGGCTTGTCAGAATCGCCAGCAGCCGAGGGCGTCGCGATGCCCGCGCCGATCCAGTCGGCCCCTTTGCAACCGCTGGCAAAACGCCAACGGCCTGTGGCAATCCACCCTCCCGGCGCCGGCTTTGCAGGCTGCACGGGATAGAGCGCTCCAGCAAAGACCTGATCGGGGCCGGTTTCATAGATCTTGCGCTGGGTCTCGATCGGCAACGCCGCAAGATAGGTGTTTGCCGAACCAAAGGCTGCGACCCAGGCCGCCGAGCCGTCGGCCGTAGCAATCGCCTCGACCATGGGCAGGAAGTCTGCAGGAGACGATGCGTCACCCCCGAAGCATTTCGGCGTGCCCGCACGGAAAATGCCGACCTCCTTCATCTGTGCGACGAGGTCACGGGGGACATGGGACAGGCGGTCGATCTCCTCGCGGCGCGCAGCGATGGTTTCGACCAGCGCGGCAAGTTTGTCGGCGCGGCGGGGCGGGTGGATGACCTGTTGGCTGTTCACGGGCTAGATCCTGTTCATATGAGGCGAGGGCGGCATTCGCCGCGTTCCGTCGCCGGAAAAGGGAAAGCGGTCAGGCCGCCGGTTGGGGTTGGTTGGTCATTGTGGCCCTCGATCCAAGGATGAGGACTGCAACTGCAGCGATCAGGGGGACTGGTGCCAGGGACAGGAAGACGTCATTGGCCGGAAGGCCGCCGGCGCGCAGTTGCCCCGCAATCAGCGGGCCAACAATCGACCCCACCCGGCCCACGCCAACCGCTGCGCTGGTTCCCAGCACGCGAGCATGGACGGGATAGATGCGAGGGATGAGCGCATAGATCGCGCATTGCGGTCCAACAATCAGCAGGCCTGCCAGCGCCGAAAACAGCAGCACCGCATCGGGCGTATGGCTGAACGCCAGGAGCACAATCGTGAGGGAAAAGAGCGTGTAGGCGGCAACCAGCGGCCAGCGGAAACCAAGGCGATCCACCACCAGAGACAGCAGGATCGCACCCAAGATGCTGGCGAGGTTAAAGGCGAAGGCAGCTGACGAACCGACCTGGGCCGACAGGCCCATGGCCACGACCAGCGAAGGCAGCCAGTTGAGCATCAGATAGGTTGCAAGCAGCGTCGTCGCAAAGATCAGCCAGACCAGAAGAGTGCTGAGCAGACGGTTGTCGCCGAACAGATCCGAGGTGGCACTTGCCGTCGCCGCGCGCTGCGGCGGGGCGCTGTGGGGGATGCAAAGGAAGACCAGTGGAGCAAGCAGGGAGGGCACAATGCCGCCGCTGATAAACAGCATGTGCCAGTCCACGACACCGCCCATGGCGCGTGCATAGAGAGCCACGACAGCCGCACCGGCCGGCAGTCCGCAGAATGCGATCGTCACGATAAGCGAGCGGTGACGGTGTGAACCGGCAGCTGAAGCGATTGAGAGCACGATGGGCAGGGCGCTGCCAAATCCAACACCGGCAAGGCAGCGGACCGCCACGAGGCCGCCTACGCCGGGAACGAACGCGGTTCCGATTGAGCAAAGGCCGAAGAGCAGGGTGGCGCCTGCCAGCATTGTCCTGAGGCCGAAGTGCCTTGAAAGGCTACCGCTCAGGAATGCTCCGATGATGAGGCCGACCATCGCGGCGCTGGCAATGGCGCCCTGCGCGCTGGCGCCAATGCCGAGCTGTGCCATCATGCGCGGTGCGGCTACCCCGAATGCCTGGATATCGTAGCCCTCCAACCCGATGATCGAGAAACAGAGCATCAAGGTCGCGAAAGCGGATGGGGAGCGAGAGGCTGTCATCGAACGGGCGTTCCGATAAGTCTAAGGCTGATGGGGTGGCGAAACAGGCGGTTGGCGAGCCCCGGACTGCGATAGGCAGCATGTGTGCCGGGGCCTCGCGGAAGCCGCCTCATTTTGTATACAGTGCACTATCGTGAGATTTTGAGACCTCGTCAAGGGCGATGAAAGGTCAGTTTGACGTATTTTTTGCCCAGAAAATGTGGAGATCGCCACTTCCCATCTGAACGGCCCCGATCTAAATTGTACTCCAGATACAAGATGAATCACGTTCCGCGCGAAAGAAAGGGATGTCATGCGACCCGCCATCAGGAGAAGTGCGACACTGCGAGAGCAGGTTGTCGAGGCGGTCATGTCGGAATTGCGCCAGGGAACCTACAAGCCGGGGACGCGGATCACCGAACAAAGCCTGGCCGAAATGCTTCAGGTTTCCCGCACACCGATCCGCGAGGCGCTAAATCAATTGCTTGAGCAGGGCATTTTGCATGGGCGTCCGCGCGGCGGCTACGTCGTGCCGTCGCCTTCGGCCGAGCAAATCCGGCACATCATCGCGGTGCGCATGCTTCTTGAGCCGGCCGCGGTCGGAATGGCCGCCAAAGAGTATGGCGCCGAACAAATCGCACGCATGGATGATGCCATCGAGATGGAAGCGGCGGCGACGGACAGCCCGAACCCTGCCGAGTTTGCGGCGGGAAATGAGCAATTCCGGCGGGCTGTCTTCGACGGGATCGCCAATCAGGCACTGTGGGGGATCATTGCGCAATTCTCGAGCCATCTCGATTTGATCCGTTCGACGACGCTGAAAGATATCGCGCTTCGTCAGGAGATTATCGGTCGTCAGAAGGCTGTTCGTGATGCGATTCACGCGCGAGAAGGTGATCTGGCCGAGGCCCTCTGGCGTTCCTATTTGAGGAGGAGCGAAGAGACGCTGGTCCAGGCACTCGAGGAAATCGCGGAATCGCTGACGTCGGATCAAGACGCTTGAACTGACGGGAATGCGGCGGGGCAAGAACGGCTTCTTGCCCCGCTCGGGACTCACTGTTGATCGCCGCCCTTCTGTGCCAACCATTGATCGACGGGCACGCGGTTGAGTTCGAAACGGTCGCGGGTTGTCGAGTACCAGCTTGCGCCGTGCAGGCGTGCCACCAGATCCATTGCGTCAGCATCGATATGCATATGCTCGTCGATGACTCCATCGGCGAAGTGCATGTGAAGGATCTCGCCAGTTACGATAATCCGGTTGTAGGGCAGATACTGAATGTTGAAGGTACGACATTCCATGCTTGCCGGTGCTTCGGCGATGCCGGGTGTGGCAATCTGCTTGGAGGCGCGCGGGGTGAAACCGGCTTGTTCAAACTCGCTGACGCCCGTGTCGAAGTCGAGCGAACTCACCAGCATTTTCTCAGCGATCGAACGGCTGACCATGTTGACGACGAATTCGCCGCGATCCTGGATGTTGCGGGCAGTGTCCTTGAAGGGGTGGACATCGTCGCGGCTGTTGCCCTCGATGCCGATCACCAGCAGCGGCGGCGCATTGCTGAAGGCATTGAAAAAGCTGAAGGGAGCAGCATTGAGTGTCCCATCGGGGCCCATCGTCGAAACAAGGGCGATAGGGCGCGGTATGATGGTGTTGACCAGCAGTTTGTAGACGCGGTCAGGTGTCAAATCGGAAGTGGCGATGTCCATGGCATGTGCCCCTCCGCCAGGTAGCGGAGGGTATCTCCTTTGTTGGGTGTTTAAGATCAGGCTTCGCGCAGCATTGCGCGCGGCGCGGCGTCGAGCAGGCGGATGGCGCGGGCCATCGTGAGGACCTGCTCATGATAGAGTGCGGGGCACAGCTTACTAATATGCCCATCCGGCGCTTCGGCCAGAAAATAGGAGGGTGTGGAAATGTAGCCGATGCTGGGCACCTTGGCTAAAGTCCAGGGATGAAGGCCCGGGCAGAAGGAGAAGGGGCTGTTGCTGGTCACAACGGTGCGCGCCAAGGTGGATTCGCCCAGCGCCTGCTCCATGATCTTGGCCAGATAATTCGGCTTGTCTTCAGGCGCAAAGGTGAAGGCCCAGCTCACATCGGGTTTGTCGGTGGGCGTGAAGGTGTTGGCCTCCGGATGGCCCAGCCATTCGCGGCAGCCCATATGCTCCATCGAGATCGAGGCAACGGCCTTGGCCATGATGTCCGGGCGCTGCGTTGCCCACCAGATATCCGGTGTGTGGTTGAGCGCCAGATGGCCTTCACTCAGAACGCAGGTGATGGTGCGCTTGCGCTGCTCTTTTGGGATTCCGGCGAAATATTTCATCAGGTTAACGACCGCGATCGAGCCGTTTTCCTGAATAGCGTTCATCCCATCGGTGTGGGTCCAGACCAGAATGGTCTCATCGCTCATGCCTGGAAGCGTGGCCACGGTGGTGGCCGTGTGGACGGCAGGCGTCACATGAGCCTCAATGGTCAAGGTGACCGGCTCACCGCTTGCTTCGAGAGCCCGCAGTGCGCGGGCTCCCGACATGGCGACCCACAAGGAGGGTAGCGCTGCTGTGCCATTGCGGCGGATCTGGCCCTGGCCGTCATCATCGACGATGTTCGCCCAAGCGTAGATGACACCCTCTGCGCCAGCCTTGCGCAGATCCTCCTCTAACGTGGCCGGCAGGCGGCTTTCAGTGTTGTTCCAGGCGGTTGCCATCGGCTGAACTGCGGGCATTCCACCAGCATGAGAACGGTCAACCACGGCTGCAACTTGGCCTTCGAACATGCGGCCGAAGGGGAGGGGCTCGATCTCAACCTCGATAAGGGCGATTTTGCCTTTGACATCGGCGGGGATGTCGATGTGGGGAAAGCTTGAGGGATCAAGCGCAGCCCCGAAAACTGTGCCTTTGGCGGTTCCGCAATATTTGAGGGGGGCTGTCACGCCGTCAGGGCCCGTTGATGACGATTCCCGGTTGGTGGCGGCGACCCTGATGGCCTTGCCCGACGCGCTGACGATGCTCCACTTGCGAGGTTCCCAAACGTCCAGACTATGGCGTTCGAGCTGCTCCACGATCAGGCCGGCATCGCGCAGGCGCTGGTTGATAAAGGCGCAGTAACGCAAGTGATTGGCTGTGCCGGGGTAGCGCAGGCCGTAGCTCACCATGGTTTTCACATCAGACCACAGGCGTTCTTGCGAAGCAAACCTGCTCTGGTCGATGATGGGCGATGCGGCCTGCGCGGAGGGGATGCCTTGACTGGCTGCGATAGCCCCAACACCGGCCATGAAGTTACGGCGGCTCGTATTTAGCGCGGTCAATTCCTTCATGTTCATGGGCTTACCTTTTGTTTCCTGGCTGTGGCCCTGCCTGTCGCGCCTGGCTTTTCAGGTGGTGAAACGTTCTTCTGGACACTTTGGAAGCTCATGCTTCCGCGCATAATGTGTACTGTATCCATGATAAGATCGTTGTCCAGTGGGAAAAACTTCAGGTCTTGAGCCGCAGCAATTCGACACAAATTGCTGCGGTCCGGCGGGTTTTTTTGCGTGTCGAAGCAGCGGGCGCTTGGCGGACCGCTGGCTAACTCGGTCGAAGCCAGCGCCAAGGAGTTATGGTATCCGGAATTCATAAAAATAACTATAAAGCATATACATAGATCTATTACCAGGTTCTCTCTGTCCGTGGCGATATGTGGTCAGTCGGGCCAGAATGGCGGGTATGAGCGATGCGATTCCAAGCTTCGACCTGCCCTGCGGGGCTGCTGGATGGGGCAAAAGACGTAGGCCGGCATCAATTGGGTTTGACATAACGGATCGATTCGGGAATTAATGTATACAGGATACATAATGGCGGATCGCCAAGCGAGGATGGTTCAGGTCAGAGCGTCTTGTAGCAAGGGTGCGAATGTGGACTCCGTGGCGGGTTCCTTCTTCGGGACGACAGATGCAATGCTGATGAATTCTTGCCAGGCTCAGGAGCCCGTGAATGCGCGGCTTCTACGGAGCGTGGAGGCAGGGCACCGGCGGACAGGGGAGTGCGATAAGTCGGTACTTCTGTCGTACTGCTTTTCGATCCCGCCTTCGACCATTGCGCTTGGGACATATCGCTCGGCTTAACGGGCGTGGTGCACCGGCGCTTCATAGATAACGCAGGTAGGACGGGCTGGCAGAGCCGCAATGGCCGCCAGCCATCGGGTTTTAAAACAAGCAAGGTACGGGGAAAATTCATGAAGACGAACGTGTTACTGTTCTGCAATACGATTCTCTGGTCCGCGGGCCTGCTTGTCACACCCGCCCTCGCGCAAGGTACGGATCAGGCCGCGCCGGTTTCGGCGGCGCCGGGCGAAATTGTCGTGACAGCGCAGAAGCGGCCAGAGCTTCTGTCTAAAGCGCCACTGTCGATCTCGGCTGCGACGGGCGGCGAATTGCGCTCCGCAGGCGTGACCGATCCGACCTCCATTGCTCGCCTGATGCCGACCATCAAGATCGACCAGGCGGCGGGTCTTCAGATCACCATTCGCGGTGTGTCGAGCGCTGACGGCTCGGAGAAGGGCGACCCATCGGCGGCCTTCATGCTCAATGGCGTTTATCTGGCACGCCAGCAGTCGCTCTCGGGCGCCTTCTTCGATATCGACCGTATCGAGGTGCTGCGCGGTCCTCAGGGCACACTGTATGGCCGCAATGCGACGGCTGGCGTGGTCAATGTGCTGACCAAACAGCCGACCGAAAAGTTCGAGGGTTCGCTCAACGCTGAGGCTGGTAATTACGGCACCTATCGTGTCGATGGCATGATCAATATGCCCGTCAGCGACCGTCTTTCAGTGCGTGCCGCAGCCGCCTACAACAAGCATGACAGCTATCTGCTGCATGGCAACACCACCAACCAGCCGCTGGGCCAGGACGAGGACGAATATGCCGCCCGACTGAGTGCCAAGCTGAAGCTGGGCGCCAATGATCAGGGTCATCTGCTGCTGGTCGGTGAATATTCGCATCAGGGCGGTGTGGGGCCACAGGCGGTCACCATGGGCAATTTCTTTGCCAATGCCACCTCCACCACCCCGCTGTACATGAGCAATGCTTCCTCGGACAGTCAGCGCACGGTGAACTATCCGATCACCAGCAAGCCCTATCAGGACAACAAGATCTACGGCATCACGGGTGAAGCGGCCTGGGATTTCGGTCCGGTCAACTTGACCTATCTGGGCTCGTTCCGCGGGTTCGACCGCAATGCGCTGAACACTTATGTCAACTACAACTCGGCGCGCTATGCCGACCAGATCACCACCGGCATCACCTATTCCAATTCGCAGGAAGTACGCCTGGCAACGTCCGGAACCGGGCCGCTAACGGCTGTTGTTGGCCTCTATTACTTCCGCGAGAAGTCGGACAACGTCAACACGGTCCTGCATAATTATGCTGGCTTCCCGCTTTATGCTTTCCTGCAAAAGGACGTGGTGGGCGAATCCAAGGCCGCCTTTGGTCAGGCCACCTATGCCATCACTGACAGCTTCAAGCTGACCGCTGGCATTCGCTATTCGCGCGACGACAAGTCGCGCCTCGGGGCCACGGTCTACAGCACGACCTCCCAGGCGCTCGATCCGTCAAGCTACACGGTTTCGGCGATCAACAATGCCTCGCGCGTCGACTCCAAGGTCACCTGGAAGGCCGGCGCCGAGTATGACTTTAGCCATAATGTCCTGGCCTATGCCAATGTCGCTACCGGCTACAAGGCAGGCGGCTTCAACGATGGTTGCGGAGCGGGTTCGCCGGGTTGCACCTCGCCGGTCACCGACCTGTATTACCGGCCCGAGCAGCTGACCGCCTATGAGACGGGCGTGAAGGGCAAATTCCTGCACAACACTATCTCGGCCAGCATTGCCGGCTTCTATTATGACTACAAGGACATGCAGCTCAGCTCGCCCGGCACGCTGGGGCTGACCACGCTCAACGCGGGCAAGGCGCATATCAAGGGCATCGAGAGTCAGGCGGCAATCACACCCACACGCAACGACCGTGTCGATCTTTCGATCAACTACCTCGACGCGCGCTATGTCACCTACAGCCCGACCGCCACGATCAATTTTGCGGGCAAGCAACTGGACAACTCGCCGTCCTGGACCGCGATGATGGGTTATACCCACACCTTCCCGCTGGCCAATGGTGGTGCCATCGAGGCACATGGCGACTCCACGCTGAGCGATTCCTATGAAACCACCAACTTCAGCAACGGTGTGCAGTATCGCTATCCCAGCTATACCAAGAGCAACGCCAGCCTGACCTATCGCACGTCACGCGGCTGGACGTTGACCGGTTTTGTCAAGAATCTGGAAAACACCATCACCATCTCAGGCTATGGCAATGGCCGTATCTATGCGTCCGAACCGCGCACCTATGGCGTGCGGGCCGGCATCAAGTTTTGACGTTGGCGGTTTCGGCTGCCGGCTCTCGCGCTGGCCGCTGAAACCGGGATGTTCGCCTGCCAGATTGGTTGGCCGGCCGTGAACAATCCTAGGAGTGGCAACGCCGCGCATGAGAGAGCATTGTGACATGAACGGTGACATGATGGCAGGCACGATCCTGATCGCCCGCGATGCCGTGGGTGACGGCCCGGTAACGGTCGCCGTCAAGGACTGCATCGACATTCTGGGCCAGCCTACGCGCGGGGGCAGCGGCTGCCTTGATGATGCCGCGCCCGCCCCTGCCCATGCCGATGTCGTGGCCAACATGCTGGCGCGGGGCGCCACCATCGTTGGCAAGGCGAACATGCATGAGCTGGCCTACGGCATCACCGGGGTCAATGGCCGCTATGGCACCCCTGCCAACGCCCGCTTTCCTGGGCGCATACCTGGCGGGTCATCGAGTGGGTCTGCAGCAGCTGTCGCAGCTGGCTTCGCAGCCATCGCGATCGGCAGTGACACAGGCGGTTCGATCCGCGTGCCAGCCACCTGCTGCGGCGTCTTCGGCTTCAAACCGACCTTTGGTCGGGTCAGCCGCGCAGGCTGTCTGCCCGCGTCGTCTTCGCTCGATTGCGTGGGGCCGTTTGCGGACAACCTCGCGGACATCGAGCTTGCGATGACGATGATCGATCCGGGTTTCGTCCCGGCTGCTGATCGTGAAAACGCCCGGCTTGGCCTGGTTGCCGCCGAGGCTGCCGAGCCAATCGCCCAAGCTGTTTTTTCCACCCTGACCGCCAGCCCAGCCACCATGATACCGATCGTACTCCCTGGCTTTCTCGCAGCTTTCAAGGCTGGCATGGAGATTATGGCGGCAGAGTGTTCAGCCGCTTTTGGCGGTATGGTGGATGACGAACGCATGGGGACAGACGTTCGTGCTCGCCTGCGTGCTGCTGCAGTGATCGATGATCGGCAAGTGCTGATGGCGGAACAAGTTCGTGATGCCTTCACGGCCGCAGTGGATGCGGCGCTCGAGCAGGTCGATGCCCTTGCATTGCCAACACTTCCGGCCATTCCACCCATGCTGGAAGAGATCGATGCAGATCCGGCGGTGGTGCTCTCGCTTACCAATCTGGTACGCCCATTCAATCTTTCGGGCCACCCCGCACTGTCGATCCCCCTAAAGACGCGCGACGGAGCACCTGCCGGGTTGCAGCTTGTTGGACGTAAGGGCAGGGATGCCGAACTCTGTGCGATCGCGCGCTTTGTGCTGGGGCAGAAGGCGGTATGAGCGTGGCCGAGACTATGGACGCTCGCCTGGCCAGATTGGAGATGGTCGAGGCTGCTCGGCGCGTCACGATGCGGTATTTCCAGCTATGCGATACGCTGGGTCCAGAGACGCCGTTCGACGAATTGGCTGGGCTCTTTGCCCGCGACGCGATCTGGGAAGGGCGCGGGCGTTATCGCGAAGCCTTCGGTCGCCATGAAGGACGCAAGGCCATTGCTGGGATGCTGGCCAGCTATGCGCAGCCGCCCCATTTCCGTCTCAACGCTCATTATCTCTCCTCCGAAGATTTCGATGTTGGAGACGGTGGGGTCACTGGCCGCTGGATGATGCTTCAGGTGTCGACCTATCGCGACGGTCGATCAGATCTTCGCAGCGCTGCGCTGACCCTTGAATTCGTTCAGGAGGATGGAGCGCTGCGCATCCTTCGCTTTATTACGCAAAACATCTTTTCCCGCGATGTGGGGCCTTGGAACGATGAGGCTCCCATTTCGGTCCCTCAGCCCACCAAAGAGGAAAGCGCATGAGCACCACGGATTTCGGCGCGCTGGTGAAGGACGATCGCGTTCACACCGCGCTCTATAAGGATGGCGCCATTTTCGACGAGGAAATGGAGCGCATCTTCAAGAACACCTGGGTCTGGGTGGGGCATGAGAGCGAAGTGCCCTCGGCCAACACCTTCAAGAAAAGCTTCGTGGGCAATCAGCCGGTGATCGTCACGCGTGACAAGGCCGGGGTGATCCGCACGCTGCTCAACCGCTGCCGCCACCGTGCGGCCTCGGTCTGCGAGAAGAAGAAGGGCAAGCAGTCGGTCTTTGTCTGCCCCTACCACGGCTGGAGCTATGACATCGACGGCGGCCTGCGCAAGGTGCCTTATGCCGATGGCTATCCCGAAGGCCTCGACCGCGAGGAATTCGGCCTGATCCGCCTGCGCACCGAGACCTATCAGGGCATGATCTTCGCCACCTTCAAGCAGGACATCGAGCCACTCGTCGAGTTCCTTGGCCCGGCGCGCAAATGGATGGACCTGTTCATGAAGCAGGGCGCGGGCTTTGGCGTGAAGGTGCTGGGCGAACACCGCTTCCGCTTCCCCGGCAACTGGAAGATCCAGCTGGAGAACACGACAGACGCCTATCACTTCCCCATCGTCCACAAGACCTTCCTCGACAGTCTGGATGCCGAGACCGAGAACATCTTCGACGTTATCGGCTCGGGCGGCTGGGTGGAAGATCTGGGCCATGGCCACAGCGTGATGGTGATGATCCCCGATCTCATCGATCTCGACGACAATCTCGACGCCCCGATCCCCGACCGCTTCGCCGAGCTGGCCGAGGAACTGCGCGAGGAAGGCCATGACGAAGCCGCCGTGCGCAGGATCGTGCGCGCGGTGGGCGGCACGGGGTTCAACCTCAACCTGTTCCCCAATGTCGCCTGCTCGATGGCCTTCTTCCGCGTGCTGCGCCCGGTCGGCGTCGCCGAGACCGAGATCCAGCATGTCGCCATCGGCATGGGCGATGCGAAGGAAACTCCGTCGCCAGCGGGCAACCGCGCACGTCTGCGCCTGCATGAGCATTTCCAGGGCCCGATGGGCTTCGGCACGCCTGACGATGCCGAAGGCTGGGAGCGTGTGCAGCGCGGCGCCCGTGCGGGCGACGATCTGTGGATCATGCTCAACCGTGGCAGCGCGGCGCCCGAGGGCCGTCCGCAGCCAGGGCATAACGCTGGCGACGCTTCCTCCGAAGTGGGGATGCGCGCGGCCTATCAGCAGTGGAAAAGGATGATGACGGCATGAGCACCGCAACTCTGACACGGCACGCGATCTCGCTTGATGACGCCACGCGCTTTATCTGGGCCGAAGCCGACATTCTTGATCGTCTGGATTATCGCGCCTGGCTGCCCCTGTGGACCAAGGACGGCCGCTACACCATTCCGATCGAGCATGATGCCGTTGACTACGACAATCAGCTCAACGTCGCCCATGACGATGAAGAGATGCGCCAGGCCCGTGTGAAGCGCTTGCTCTCGGGTTTCTCGATGAGCGCAGCACCGCCCGCGCGGACCGTGCGCACAATTTCGCGCTTTGTGGTAACCGCTGCTGCCGACGATCTGATCGAACTTCGGTCGGCTATGGTGCTGGTGGAATACAAGTACGAGCGCACGCGTGTGCTGGCCGGTGACGTCGAATTCCGTCTCAAGCGCGACGAAGGGGTGATCAAGCTGGATCGCAAGGTCGTTCGCCTGGCCAATTGCGACGACTATCTCCACGGCATTGGTTACCTGCTGTGAGCGATATCGGGGAGGGGGAAGCCACGGTGGTATCTCAACAGGATTTCCGGCGTGCCATGGCGGCGCTGCCGGCGGCGGTGAATGTCATCACCACGGATGGTGGCGCGGGGCGCCACGGGATGACGGCCACAGCGGTCTGCTCGGTCACCGATGAGCCCGCCTCGCTGCTGGTCTGCATCAACAAGAATGCGCGGATGCATGATCTGCTGCGCGACAATGGCCGCTTCTGCGTCAATGTGCTTGCGGCGGGGCAGGATGGCGTGTCGGGCGCCTTCTCGACCCGAGATCTCTCCATCGATGAGCGTCTGGCGCAGGCCGGGGCGGTGATCGCGCTGGACGATGGCCAACCCGCTCTGGCCGGGGCGCAGGTGGCGCTGGGCTGCCGTATCGCTCAGGTGATAGCGGTGGGCACGCATTCGATCTTTATTGGTGAGGTGGAGCAGGTGCTGATCGGACAGGGCGTGGGGGCGCTGGCCTATTACGAGCGGGCCTATCACCATCTGGGTGGCGCCGCGCCGCTGAGCGGGGCACGGGCATGAGTGAGGCAGCACGCGCCTTCGTGGCGGCACGTCGGGCAGCGCAGGGGCTTGAGCGCTGGCCGGGCGATCTGCCGCAGGAACTGGATGACGCCTACGCGCTTCAGTCTGAAGTGCAGGCCGCATGGGGCAAGCCGACAGGAGGCGTGAAGGTGGGACGTGTGCTGGGCGCATGGGCCGAGCGCTTCGGTGTCGACCGTTTCGCCGGGCCCATCTGCGCTGCAACCATCCGGCAGGCGGTCGCCGGCGAGGTGGCGCCTTTCCCGGTGATCGCGGGCGGCACGGCGCTACTGGAATGCGAGGTGATCGCCATGCTGGGTCGCGATGCTCCCGATGACACTGGCATCTCGTCGGAGGCTGCGCGCGGTCTGGTTGCGAGCCTGCATATCGGCATCGAGATCGCTGGCAGCCCGATGGCGGACATCAATGCGCTGGGGCCGCTGGCCTCGGTGGCCTGCTTCGGCAACAACAATGGCGTCATCATCGGACCGCCCATCGCCTATTGGCAGATGCTCGATCTTGCCTCGCTGCATTGCGTGGCGCGGATCGATGGCGAAGAGGCCGGGCGGGGCGACACCGCGCGCCTGCCCGGCGGCATCTGGACCGCACTGACCTTTGCCTGCGCGCAGCAGGCGCGGCTCGGCAGGCCTTTGAAAGCAGGCGACATCGTCTGCACCGGCGCGCTGACGGGCATGCATCCCCTTGCCGTGGGCCAGCGCGCCCAGGCCGATTTCGGGCCGCTGGGGCAGGTGGACTGCCTCGCCGTGGCGCAGGATTAAGGACAGGATATGGTGAGTGTGACGATCATCGACCGCGCCGGTCGGGAAGAGACCGTGGAGGCGGCCCCCGGGCTTTCGGTGATGGAGACCATCCGCCAGGCCGGTTTCGACGAACTGGAAGCCATGTGCGGGGGCAGTTGCTCCTGCGCCACCTGCCATGTCTATGCGCAGGGCGAGGGGCTGGTGCCATTGAGCGCCGATGAGGACGACCTGCTCGACAGCAGTGACCACCGTCGTGCCGACAGCCGCCTCTCCTGCCAGATCAGGTTGAGCGCGGCGCTCGAGGGCTTGCGTGTCACCATCGCGCCGGAGGATTGAGCATGGTCGCCGGAGGGGGGGATCCCGTCGATGTGCTGATCGTGGGTGGCGGCCATGCCGGGGCGCAATGCGCCATTGCCTTGCGGCAGAACGGTTACGCCGGATCGGTGGCGATCGTCGGGCGCGAGCATGAGCCGCCCTATGAGCGCCCGCCGCTCTCCAAAGAGTATTTCGCGCGCGAGAAGAGTTTCGAGCGCCTGTATATCCGCCCGCCCCAGTTCTGGGAGGAGAAGGACATCGCCCTGTTGCTGGGCTGCGAAGTGGTGAAGGTCGACCCCGCCGCGAAACAGGTGGTGTTGTCGGATGGCACGATGATGACCTATGGCACGCTGGTCTGGGCCGCTGGTGGCGATCCGCGCCGCCTGCCCTGCGCGGGGAGCGATCTGGCGGGCGTGCATGCGGTGCGCACCCGCGCCGATTGCGATCAGTTGATGGGCGAGACCGATGGCGGGGTGAAGCGCGTCACCGTGATCGGTGGCGGCTATATCGGGCTTGAGGCCGCCGCCGTGCTGACCAAGATGGGCGTTGCGGTGACGCTGCTGGAGGCCGCGTCGCGCGTGCTGGCACGGGTGGCGGGGCCGGACCTCTCGGCCTTTTACGAGGCCGAGCATCGGGCCCATGGTGTCGATCTGCGCACGGGGGTGGCGGTTGAGCGGCTGATCGGCATCCCCGGCGGGCGCGTCACCGGCGTGGCGCTGCAGGATGGCACGGTGGTCGCAGCCGATGCGGTGATCGTGGGCATTGGCATCGTGCCGGCCGTGGCGCCCTTGATTGCGGCGGGGGCCGCCGGGGCCAATGGGATCGATGTGGATGCCTTCTGTCGCACCTCGTTGCCCGATGTCTACGCCGTCGGCGATTGCGCCAGCTTCGCCTGCGACTTTGCCGATGGCGCCGTGATGCGCGTGGAATCGGTGCAGAACGCCAACGATCAGGCCACCTGCGTCGCCAAGGCGCTCTGCGGTGAGGCGCGGCCCTATCGCGCCCTTCCGTGGTTCTGGTCGAACCAGTATGATTTGAAGCTGCAGACTGCAGGGATTTCGGTCGGTTACGATCAAACCGTCTTGCGTGGCGATCCGGCGGCACGTTCCTTCTCCGTGATCTACCTGAAAACAGGCCGGGTCATCGCGCTCGACTGCGTCAACGCCGTGAAGGACTATGTGCAGGGTCGCAAGCTGGTAGAGGCGCAGGCCTGTCCTGATCCTGGGTGTCTGGCCAATGACCGTTTGCCACTTAAGGGATTAGCCTGATCGCGGGCTAAACAAGCCTTTAACCGGTGCCCGCCGACTACCCGATGACCGCCAACCGCATCGGCGCGGATCTGAGCGACTTCATCACCCGGAATATTCGGGGGCCGGTGTTCATCTCGGGCAATTCCTCGGGCGGTTTGCTGGCGGTCTGGCTGGCGGCCAACCGGCCTGCGCTGATCCGCGCCGCGCTGTTCGAAGACCCGCCGCTGTTTGCCTCCGAATATCCGCGGATCCGCCAGACCATCGCCAACCGGGCGTTCAAGACCAGCGACACCGCCGCCACGCGCGATCACCCGCAGGACTTCCTGCTCTATTGGGTGCATGAGAATGCACAGTTCTTCCGCAATCGCGCGGGGCCTGTCGCGCCCTTCCTGCTGACGCAAGCGATAAAAGCAGCACGCCGCCGCAACCCAGGCCAGCAGCTTCAGCATTTTTGCCCTAAAAGCTGTCTGACCGCCCTCGATAACAAATCTGCCAAAGATTGCCGTTTGCGACGGCCCTGCAAGCGGCCGTTCGCGATGGACCAAAGCCCGATGAACCGACGATGACTTTTTACGGGGCCAATCGGACTCGCAAACGGCGGCTCTTGGCGGATATGGATCGCCCGGCCGAAGATTGTAACTCGGCCGACCGGGCGATAGTCACACCCTGGATGGAACAATCCTCATGACAGTGATGGCGAGCGTGTTTAGAGGAACAACCGCGCCTTGAACATCGCCGAACGCGGTTCGCCAATCACGATGGCGGGCTGGGTGGTGCCGCTGTTGGAGACGTAATAGGTCTCGTCGAAGATGTTCTTCACATTGACCTGGAACTCCACGGCCTTGCCGCCAAGGCGAGTGGAATAGGCCATGAAGCCGTCGAAAACCTGCGAGGCGGGCAGCCAGTATTCCTTGCCCGTGCCATCGCCCGCGCCCCACTTGCTGGCGATGCGCGCGCCGCCGCCGATGCGCAGCTTGCCGCGCCCGACCTGACCGAAATCGCGCGTCACGAACAGCGAGCCCTGATGCTTGGACACGCCGTCGAGGGGATTGCCTTGCAGCAGCGGGTCTTCCAGCACCTTGGTGTCGGTCAGCGCATAGCTGGCCGTGACGTTCCAGCTGCGCCCGATGCGGCCCGAAACGTCGAGCTCGACCCCGCGTGAACGCACCTTGCCCGCCGCGCGGGTGGTGGTGGTGCCATCGGCGGCGGTGTCGCTCACCTGCACATTGCGCTTGATGATGTTGTAGAGCGCCGCCGTGGCGGTCACCCGCCCGGTGACATATTTCGCGCCGCCCTCCCAGGATTTGCCTTCTTCAGGCGGCAAGGTGCCGATTGGCGTGGCGATCGAGGTGTTGGGGCGGAAGCTCTGCGTGTAGCTGCCATAGACCGAGAACTGCGGCGTGAAGAGATGCACCAGCCCTACGCGCGGCACCGCCTTGCCGGTGTTGACCTTGGTGCCGACCACAAAGGGGCGGCCCTTGCCGGTCAGCTCGTCGACATGGTCGTAACGCACGCCGGCCAACAGGATCCAGCTGTCGGTCAGATGGATGCTGTCCTGAAGGAACAGGCCCCATTCATGCAGCTTGTCGGTCTGGTCGCTGTCCTTGGCGCTGACGGTCGAGGGCAGCTTCATCACCCCATAGACCGGGCTGTAGAGGTTGAAATTGGTGTTGGTGGCATCGCGCATCAGATCGCCCAGCACGCGCTCATTGTGCATGTAATCGGCGCCGACCAAAATTTCGTGCTTCATGCCCAGCAGCTCTGCGTGGCCCACGGCATTGGCCTGCACCACATGGGCGGTCTGGCGGGCGTTGCGCGTGGCGTCGCCCCGGCGCGTGACCACGCCGGTGGTGGGGGCGACCGAGATGGTCCGCGCCTGGAAGTCGTTGTAATAATTATGGCTGAAGCCATAATTGAGCGCCAGCTTCCAGTCCGGGCTGATCCGGTGCTCGACACGCAGCCCAACATTGTCCGAGGTGCCGGCCGTGATGTTGTAGGGTTCGTCCAGACGGCGTTCGCGCGGGATGGCATAGACCTTGCCAGTGGCGGTGTTGAGCTGCGTGCCCCGATCGAAGGGGCTGGAATAGGTCATATGCTCATAGCTGGCGACGACGCTGGTTTTATCGCCATACCAGGCCAGCGAGGGGGCAATGGTCCATTGCTTGTTGACGCCGAAATTGCGCCAGTAATCATACTGCTGCCAGTCGCCGATCAGGCGGTATGCCAGGCCCTTGTGACCGATCGCGCCCGAGACGTCGCCCTGCACGCCGCCGCCGCCGAAAGTGGTGCCCCAGGCCGAAAAGGCGCGCAGCGGATCGAGCGTGGGCTTCTTGGTGACGATGTTGACGATCCCGCCCGGATCCTGAACGCCATAGAGCATCGAGGAGGGGCCCTTGAGCACCTCGACCCGCTCGGCGGTGGGGGTGAAATTATGCGCGCGCACCGATTGCACGCCATCGCGCAGGATCGAATTGTCGCGGTTGGTGCCGAAGCCGCGCTTCATGATGGCATCCTGCGTGCCGCCCAGCGTGTTGCCCTGCTTGACGCCGCTGACGGTGGCCAGCGCCTCGTCGAGACTGAGCGGCTGGCGATCCTGAAGCAGCGCCTGGGTGACGACCGAAACGGCCTGCGGCACTTCGACCAGTGGGGCTTCAGTGCGCGTTCCAGCGGAGGCCTGCGCGGCCTGATAACCGTCAATGCGGTTGCTGGCCGTGACGATGATATCGGGGCGCTCGACGGTGCTTTCGCTTTGCGGATCGCTTTCAGCGGCGGGGGCGGGGGCCGTGTCCAGAGTATTGGAATGCGCCAATCCCGACTGCGCGAGGCTGCAGGAGGCGAGGGCGCAGGCGACCGCCCAGCGCGAGGCGCGCTGATGGATGAAAATCATGGTAATCCCCTAGATGTCTGAGAACCGCGCATTAGAGATATTGAGAATGAGTTGCAGCATTAAAAAGGCATAAAAATTGCATTTAATGCTAGACGTTCGCATTATCATTTATAGGAGGGCGGCAAGAGGCGTGCTCCTCCGGGCCTGCCCTTTCCTCGCAGGAGATCTCATGAAGTCAAAATCTTACGTCTTACGACGCGATTCCGCATGGCGGGGGCTTCTCCTCGCGCTGATGCTCGCCCCCGCCGTCGCCATGGCTGACGCGCCGACCGACGCATTGCCGTCCTACAAGCCCAAGCAAGTGACCGTCGCGCCTGATGCCACCTATCGTCTGCCCGATGGCTCGGTGGCGGAAGGAGGCGCCGAGCATGTGCATTACATCCTCGAGAGGCTCAACGCCCGCTTCACCGCGACCCATCCCGCCGTCCGGTTCACAGACCTCTCGAAGGGCACCACCAGCGCTCTGCCGCTGCTCACCCACGGTCGCATCCTGTTCGGTTCGATGGGGCGGGGCATCGCGCCACTGGAGGTGAAATCCTACGCCAAGATCGTCGGCGCGCCGCCGCTCGAAATCCGCATCGCCCACACCAGCGACGACACATCGCAGCATCTGGCCACCTCGCTGGCGGTCTATGTCAACCGCGCCAACCCGCTCACCACCATCACGCGCGAGCAGCTTTCGCGCATCATGACGGTCGGCAATGCGCAGGGCGACCTGTCCACCTGGGGACAGCTGGGCCTACCCAAGGCCTGGGCCGCCCGGGCCATCCATCCCTATGGTACACCCGAGTTCACGGGATTCGGCACCTACATGCAGCGGGAGCAGCTGGGTGGCCGCCCGCTCGCCGCGACCTATGAGCAATACGGCGACACCGACGACATCCTCGAGCGCCTCGCCGCCGATCCGGCGGGCATCGCCGTTGCCGCGCTGGGGCGCGAGACGCCCGAGCTGCGCCAGCTGGCCATCGCCGACACACCGGGCGGTCCGGCCAGCCTGGGGAGCCGGGAGGACGTGCGGGCGGGCCGCTACCCGCTCGGACGCTATCTTCTGCTCTATGTGCGCAGGGTGCCGGGCAAGCCGGTCGATCCACTGGTGAAGGAGTATCTGCGGCTGGTGCTGTCAGCCGAAGGGCAGGCCGTGATCGCCGGACAGGAGAAGGGGTACATCCCGCTCACCCCCGCCGAGGCGCGCGCCGAACTGGCCAAGCTCGACTGAAACGCCCGCGCCACTGCTACTCCCGAAAGGATTTTCCATGCGACTTCGATCCGCCAAGGCCGCTTGCCTGCTCATGGCGCTGGCTCCTCTGTCCGGCACCGCCTATGCCGCCCCCCAACCCGCCGCCCCGGCCCACGCGGTCCGAACTGCCGGGGACCGTCCGGCCTATCTCCAGCCCGATGGCACCATCGCCATCATCGGCAACGACGGGATGGACGCGTTGATGGCGGGTCTGGGCAAATTGGTGGCCCGCAACCAGCCCACGACGCGCTTCACCTATGTGCTCAAGGGATCGTCGACCGGCCTGCCTGCGCTGGCAGCCGATGCCACGCTGCTCGCCCCGCTGGCGCGGGAGGCCTGGCGCGGCGAGCTGGCCGGTTTCCGCCAAACCCATGGCTATGAGGCGCTGCCCATCCGCATCGGCTATTCGGGCTGGGGGCCGCGTACCGAAGGCAAGACTCCGGCGGCGGTCTATGTGGCGCGGAGCAACGCGCTGCCTGCCATCACGTTGACCGATCTGGCGCGGGTCTTTTCGGCGGGCAGTCCGCAGGGGGATATCAACACGTGGTCGCAACTGGGCGTGAAGGGCGAGGCCGGGGCACGGCGCATCCATCTCTATGGTTTGCGCGACGATGGTGGCTTTGCCACGGCCTTCCGCGACCGCCATTTCGGCAAGCGTCCCTATGCCGTTCGTTACGAGCCGCTCGCCAGTTACGAAGCGGTGCTCCATGCCGTGGCCAGCGACCCCTATGGCATAGGGATCGTCGGATGGACCACCGAAGAGAAGGCGGAGGGCGCACGCATCGTCCCAGTGAAAGGCAAGGGCGAGCCTGCGCTTCCCGATCGGCAGACAGTCAGCAATGGGGCCTATCCGCTGACCTCGGGCGTCTATCTCTATGTCGATCGCGCGCCGGACCGGAAATTGGCACCCACCGTGCGGGCATGGTTGGAGGCGGCGCTCTCCGACGAGGGGCAGGCCCTGATTGCCGCGCAGTCGAGCGGACCGGAGGGATACCTGCCGCTCTCCCCCGCCGATCTCGCTGCGGAGCGCGCGAAATTGGCTGCACTCTAAGCTGGGCCTGGAAGGCCTGTCTTCCCCGCGGACGCCGCGCCGGGGGGAAGGCCACCTCATCAGCGCCTTCCTCGCCATGATAACCTTGCGATACCCACCGTTGCTGACGTCAGAGATAGCCGGTCAAGCCAGGCGGCAAGCCCGAGAAAGTCGAAGGGCTTGACCAGATAGAGGTCGGCCCGGACCTGAAGCTCCACGACGCGAGCCTCGATACCAGCCACCGCCGTCAGCAACATGACTAGCCTCTGGCATCCCTCTCTCCTTTGCGCGCGCCTCACCACGGAGGGCCGGTCGAGGCCGGGCACCATGCGGTCGAGCAGGACGATATCGAGCCTTGTGCTGACCAGTCGTGCGTGCGCTTCCTGCCCCTCGATGAGCCGCAGGGGCTCGCGAGCGCCTTCGAGACGACGTTCATTCACTCGCGATGGTCCAATATTCCTGAATATTCGGGGAATGGACACATTCGTGACTTTAGGACTGATCCCCCCTGCTTGGAGTGCCCATGATCATCGGTCATTGCTGGCAATGGCAATTCTAGATGGCCAACAACGGATCCCATTGGCCTCTCACGCCCCCAAATGGACCATGGAGGCCGCACAGTCCGTCAGTTTCCAGCCTTCGCCACGTGAGACGTTGAATTTATAGCTGCTTCGCTAGCGGCCTCAGTCATAGGCCGGCTGGCAAAACCAATCGAGCGCGAAGGCCCGACATCGCTGGTGAGACATGCAGCGTGAGTTCGCCTCCGTTCAATTCAGCCAGTTCCTGGGTGATGGGAAGGCCGAATCCATGTCCGTCGCCACGCTCGTCAAGTCTACGGCCTGGCACGAAAGCCTCCCGCATCGCCTCTTCGGACAGTCCCGATCCGTCGTCGTCGATCAGCAGCACAACGGTGGCATCGTGCCTGACTGCGGTGATCGCGACGGCTGACGAGGCATGGCGCCACGCGTTGTCGAGCAGATTTCCCGCCATCTCGTCGAAGTCCTGGGCATCCACGGCCACGGCCAGGTTGACCGCGATCTCCACCGTGACGCCGATCGCGCGCTCTGCATGGATGCGCTTCAGGGCCGAGACGAGATCGGCTATGGCCGGTGCAATCGCGGTGCGGGTGCGCTGAGCGCCGCCCGGCGCCGCTGCGCGCGCCCTGCCCAGATGGTGTCGGATGCGCCGGTCAACCTGCGACAGCATCTCTCCCAGGCTGCCGTCCCGATCATATCCGCTGTCCGCCAGTCTGACACTCAAGGCGGCCAAAGGTGTTTTCAGGCCATGGGCCAGATTGGAGACGTGGCGGCGCGCATGCTCGAGCCCCGCCTCATTCTGATCGATCAGGGCATTGAGTTCGATGGCGAGCGGGACCAGTTCGTCCGGCTGGTCGAGAGGGACATGCCGGGCGCGCCCCGTCCTGACGTCTGCCAGGGCGCGGCGCAAGGAACGCAATGGCTGCAACCCGAACCGGAGTTGCATGAAGGTGGCGAAGGCCAGCCCTCCCGCCAACAGGGCCAGCGATCCCATCAATGGAACGACGGCCTGATGCAAGAGCGCCATGGCCTCATGCCGTGGCCCGCTCGCGGTCACCGTGACGAGGCCCTGCGCGACAGCGAACGACATCTGCCGCACTTGCGTGTCCTTGTCCAAGACCGTGCGTGCATCGCCCCGGACATCTTCCGCCGCATCTTCGCCATAGGGCATGTGCCTATGGTGGTCGCGGTGTGCCTGACGCTTCTCCAGCCTCACCAGGTCAATCGCGGCACCGTGACTCCAGCTATCGCCCCCCGAGCCGTCCACCCGCCAGCCCCAACCGGAACCCGCGTTGTCGAACAGCGGGAGATTGACCACCCGCGCGGTGTCGAGCGTGCCATCGGGCCGTACAGCCCTGACCAGCACGCTGATCTGGGTATCGAGCTGTGTATCAAGATTGTGGACCACGAACCGTTCGAGGACATGCCCGATCGTGAAAGCGGCGAATGCCAGAGCCGCCAATGTTGTCAGCATAGCAATGCTGAGCAGACGCCCGAACAAGGATCGGGGTAGAAGCCTCATGTCGTGCCGTCAGTGAGCCGATAGCCGCGCCCGCGCATCGTTTCGATCAGTTCCACCCCGATCTTGCGGCGCAGGCGGCCGATGATGACCTCGATCGAATTGGAGTCGGGGTCCGCGTCGCCTTCGTAAACCCGCTCGATCAGTTCGCTCCGCTCAATCACGACCTCCTTGCGCAGCATCAGCACCGAGAGCACGCGCCATTCCAGCGCCGTCAGCTTGAGCGGCAGGCCATCCAGTTCGAACACGCCGATCTGCGCGTCATACGTCAGCGGCCCGCAGATGATCCTGGTGCCCGCATGGCCGCTCCCACGCCGAATGAGCGCGCGCAGCCGCATGACGACTTCTTCGACGCGGAACGGCTTGGTCAGATAATCATCGGCCCCGGCCTTGAAACCCGCGACTTTTTCTGACCAGGCGTCACGCGCGGTCAGGATCAGGACCGGCAGGGCGCGCCCCTCCGTGCGCCAGTCACGCAACACCGACACGCCGTCACGGATGGGCAAGCCAAGGTCGAGGACGGCCGCATCGTAGCATTCGGTGGTGCCCAGATGGCCGCCGTCCTCCCCATTGTCGGCGATGTCGACAACGAAATTCTCGGCACGCAGCGCGCGCGCGATGCTTTGCGCCAGAGTGGCATCGTCCTCGACCAGTAATATGCGCAAGCCCGTTTCCTTTCCGCGCAAACCTAGCTGCCAAGTTTAAACCATAACTGAACGGGCCCGTTCAGGGGCGCGAGGGCCTCCCCTGTTAGACAAGCTTATCACTCAAGAGGAGCCGTCCATGACTGACCACGATATTCCCGAGAACACAACCCACCCCGCAGCAGGCCGCCGATTGGGGCGAGGCTCCATGCTGGCGCTGGCGAGTGCCGGCTTGCTGGCACTGGGCGGCGGGGTTGGGGCCGCTATCATGGCACATAGCCGACCCGCGGTGACAATGGCGCCCGCGACGCCCGTTGCCATCAGCTCACTGGCAAATGGGGTATCCGACGGGATCGTCACGATCCGCGGCAAGATCGCCGAAGTCTATGGGGACAAGTTCATCGTGGCCGATGCATCGGGCCATACGCTGGTCGATGTGGGGCGCAAGGGCGCCGCCAGCCGGCTGGTGGCGCTGGGGCAACCCATCACCGTGCAGGGGCGTTTCAGCCATGGTTTTCTTCAGGCCGCTTTCCTGGTGGGGGCTGATAACAAGGTGGAGGCGGTGGAGCCCTGGCACGGCCACGGGCGTGGCCACCATCACGGTCGATATGAAGATGATGGCCCAAATGATCATGAAGACAAAGGTCTGGAAAGAGGCGATAATGGTGTGGGTGATGGCTCGCCGAAAATCGGGGCCAGCGATGTGCCTGTCAGTAAGGCACAGACCGACAAGTGAGCGTAGTCCATTTTAGCCGGAGGCTTCTGCTCAGAGCAGGGTTGGCAAGGGCATCGGTTGGGGAGCACTGCATATGAAGCGCAAGCACATGCCGGTCATCGACTGGCGATACTGGGGTGGCATCACCCTTGTCAGCATATTCGGCACCAATATGGGCGACCTTTACGCACACACGCTCCATCTGGGGGTCTATCTTGGCGTTGCCATTCTGACGGTGCTTGCATCGATCGTCTTCTGGCAGGAGCGGAAAAGCGATCGAAGCACTGAGCTGTTCTACTGGCTGGTGATCATCATCGTACGCACCGGCGCCACCAATATCGCGGATTACCTCGCCTTTCGAGTGCACATCCCGCAACTCTTGCTGTCCTGCGGCCTTGCCTTGCTCATCGCCCTGGCCGCTGTCATCTCGGCCCGGCGCGGCGCCAGACACGCCATCGGCCTGCCTCGCGGCACACTGCCGCCGACCGATGCTGCCTATTGGGTCGCGATGCTGGGAGCGGGCGTGTTTGGCACGGTTGTCGGTGACGTCGCGTCGCATTTTCTGGGTGAGGGCTATGCTTCGCTCGCCTTGGGAGCACTGCTTGCGCTCGCACTGGCAGCGGGACGTGGCACCGCGTCGCGATGGTTTGTAGCGTATTGGGCCATGGTGATGATCGCGCGCACGACCGGCACGGCGATGGGGGACTGGCTGGCGGAGAACAAAGTGGTGGACATTGGCCTGCCCGTGTCGACGCTGATGACGGGAACGGCCTTCGTGGCGATGCTCATGCTATGGCGCGGCACGAAGCCACAGCATGATCCGGCAAGGGGATGATGCTGCAGAGGTTTGCCGTCTTCTCAGCTAACGTGCCGCGATGGGATTGAATGCATTCCAGCAGATATCCCAGCGTTCCGGAGGAGCTTGTGGCGAGACGATCCGCCTCGCCACAAGTCGGCGCCTCAATCCTTAACCTTCAGCGTCACCGCGATCTTTCTTTGATGACGCTCGATCGCGATCAGCAGAAAGAAAAACATCAGAACGAGGAAGCCGCCGATAATCTGGATTGCCAGAATGACGTTGGCATGCCCTGCGATATTGCCGGCGAGAATCTTTTCCCGCTCGGTCTTCGCATTGGTTGCGCTCTCGTCGCGACGTTCGTTGAGGGTCTGGATGTAGTTCTTCTGATATTGCCCGAACAGAGCTGCAGGGTCCAGCACGCCTTTGGGCAGCTCCATTATAACCTGCGTTTCGGTGTAAGGCACGGTGCGCGTTCCATAGGAAATGCATTCGTTGATGAATGACCCCCAATAGGAGCAATACCTTTCCTCGCGCGTCTTGTTGACCTGTGTCTCGACCCGCTTGCGCTGGGCGGACTTATAGGTTTTGAGGCGCTCCTGGGTAAGGGGAAGTTTGGCCGCTTCATCCATTGCATCGTACAGTGCTTCCAGTTGAGACTTGATCGTCGCGAAGTCCGGTGTGCTGACGGCATCATCGGTAGGTGTCTTATGATCCACCAACGCCGTGAGCCCTTCGCTCAGAAAGCGAGAGTCAAAATCCTGCTCGGTCAGCGGAGTGTCGCCCGCCTGACGATAGGTCTCGAAATTCTTGCGGTAGAGGGCAAAATAGCGTTGCGCAAAGGATTTTACATACGCCTTCTCGGCGTTTTGCGGGTCGGCATCGGATTTGACCTCTGAGCGCGCTGCCTCGGGTGCTGCATCGATCTTCGTGACGTCATCGGACGAGACTTTCGCCTCCGCTTCCTTCACGGCTCCGGCATCACGCGATATTTTATAGGCGCCCGACAAGCCAAGCCACACTGCGCCAACCAACAAGATCGTGGCAATGACCAGGGTGACGGCTCGCAGCATCACCAGATATATTCTTTCCACCTTGTTCAAAAACAAGCTGAAGCGACCGCCGTCCTGGCGATCTTCGTTCTCAATCATGGATTACCCCCTGCCAATAAGTAATCCATATTGAAGCGATTAGGAAGGCGTTTCAAGCCATTATGAAAATGGATTCTGCAGATGCGGCGATGATCCGCAATGGCGATCGCCACAGGCAGCCTGTCCTACTTCCGTATGGCACTTGGCCCATAGATCTGCGCCGGGGTCTTGCGGCCACCATTGTTCCGATAAGCGGCATAGGTCGAAGCCATCCTGTGCTCGCACAGAACGACCCTCTCGGCGTAATCATGCATTTTACCGGCATCGACGTAGCCCGAGATTCGGCCCGCGGCACGTTCATCGGACATGAGCTGCTGAAACCTCCGCATCTCGACGTAATCGGCCGAGATCTCGCTTTCATACTGCGCCAATGCCGCCACCCTGGCTGCAGCCGCGTCATGGCTCTCGACAACACGACGGTGTGCCTCAGCTTCAGCAACCGCACATGGATGCACCGAAATGTCGTTCTGGATGCGCACTTCATCCGCGCATGCCTTCGACAGGAACGTCGGCGATCCTTCCTCGGTCAGTGTGTAATGGAACCACGGCAGGGGTGGGCTATCCATCAGCGGGGGATCTTCCGCCGGCTGTGCCATTGCAAGCGCCGGCGCCATCAATGCCGCGATCGCAACGCTTGAACCCCACTTCATACCGTTCCCCTTCGCGGCGATCATGTGTCAGATTTACGGAGAAAGTCCACAGAACTTCCCCCCTTCGCATCGAACCGCACCACATTTGCCGGAAGGGGTCAGTTTTGACGTGCTGGAGGAATGGAGGGCGGCTTGCGGCGAACTTGTCCGGGGCTTCGTGCGGCAGCTGCGTTAGCGCTACGGTTGATTTGCGGTGCTGCAATCAGGCTGCCTGGAAAAGATACCTGAAATTCAGACGGCGCACATGCATGTCAGGCCTGACTCGCATTGCAGGCAGCAGTGGTTGCAAGGGCTTTGCGTCGTGTGGGCCGCCCATCGGTCCGGGCTCTTCCGGCTTGTGCCCCACCTGCGTTGCCGGCTGCTCCAGATCTGTTGGCGGCGTCAGTCGATATGGGTGTTGAGATAGATGATATCAAACTGCCATTGGTCCTGTGCGGGATGGTCCATGACATGGGTAGCCTTGGAGCGCACGGCTCATGGACGAAAGGCAGCAAAGCGCCATGTCGGCGTTCACGGCAAGCTTGCTTGCCCGACGGCAAGGCCCCTATCGGTTCCTCGTCGGAAAGACCGGCCCCCGCATCGACATGACAGCGGCATCATATGGCTGCTGAAGCGCCGTCACGTCGTCATAGCCTCCTCGCAACCACAGATCATGATGCTCGAGGCGCAGGATCGTGATCATTGCTTTGCCATGGACGGGTTGGACAAGCTCGTTGGGATCGCAGGTGACTATGGCAAAACTGTTGCCCTCCTCCGTCGCCTGCCAGAACCCTGTCACGGCAAAGATGGGATGATCGATCACCGAAAACCACATCTCCCCCTTGAGCGGCTGCTTGCCGTCGGCAAGGTCACCCGTGATCACGTCCAGACCTCGACCACGAACGACATGGGGTGGCAACTGCAGCTCCGGGCCGAATATGGCGAGATCGCTGGCTGACGGTTCGGCGGCCCTGCCTGTCTGAGCATTTCCGCAAAGGAACTTCTAACGGTACGGCCTGAGTGGGACAGATCCTGCCGCCCTTCCCAAGTGGCAGCTTTCCCTAAACTGATCGCGGGAGATGGCCAAACGGGACCTCCAATCACCCCCTCAACAGCTGCCTTACATTCATCTCTTCCAAAGTGCCCTCCGGCAAATCCTGTGCGGTTCAATCGCCGAAAGACTCACGGAAGACTGAACCTCGCCCCCTGTAGACGGCAGGTGAAAATGGCCCCGCCAGCCTTCTAATTTCTCGCCTATTCTGAGCAATGAGGCTACAACGCGTCTCCACCATCAGGACACCCCATGACGAAGCTCAGCCTCCAGGCCAAACAGGATTTCCTTGAGAAGGAGGCAAGCACACGGGACCCTATCAAAGGGATCGCGGAATTTGTCTGGAATGCTCTCGATGCTGATGCGACACAGGTCAGTGTCGTCCTGGAGACCAATGGCCTGGGCGGAACTGTTGCGATCCGGATTTCGGATAATGGTCATGGTATCAGCGAGGAACGCGCCGTCCATGATTTCCAGCATCTGGGAGACTCGCATAAACGGCGGGCCGTGCGCACCCGCACCCACGAGCGCGCCGTCCATGGTAAAGAAGGGCGTGGTCGCCTTAAATTCTACTCGATCGCCCGCCGCGCACAATGGAGGACCGTGGCCGAAGCCAATGGGCAGCGACAGGCGCTGACCCTGACGATTCAGGCCAACGACCTGGAAAATGCCGACCTCTCCGAGATTGTGGAAACCGATGTCCCAACCGGCACCACGGTCGATCTGTCCCCGCTCAAGGAGACGTTCGACAAGTTGTCGAGTCAGGATTCATTTCGCCAGTTCAGCACGATTTTTGCGCCCTATATCCTGCAATATCCGGACGTCGAGATTTCCTACAACGGCTTCACGGTCGACCCGCGCATCACAATCAACAAGATGCACGACATCCCGCAAGGGAAGATCGTATGCCCCGGCCGCACCATTGAGGATCTTCGCCTGAAGGTGATTGAATGGAGCACACCGACGGATAGCCGGCAGATCTTTTTCGGAGGGGACAACGGCATCGTTCTGGGCTCACAGGCTGCCTATGTACAGGCGCCCAGTTTCGTGTTTTCTGCTTATGCCTATAGCGCCTATTTTCGCGAACTGGCTGACGCCAATCTGCTTGATCTTGAAGGTATCAACGACCCGGACTTTCTCTACGTCCTTGAGCATATTCGCGGCAATCTGAAGGATTACTTCCGCGAACGTCAGGCCGATATGGCAAAAGGCCTGATCCAGGAACTGAAGGAACAAGGCGCTTACCCTTACGAAGGCGAGCCGGACAATGAGGTGGAAAAGCGAGAAAGGCAGGTCTTCGATCTGGCGACCCATGCGGTATCATCCTATTCGCGCGAGTTCTCCAGGGCAGACAGCAGCGTCAAGCGGATGACGCTTGCCTTCCTCAAGGAGGCAGTCAAACATAACCCAGACGCGCTCTCGACGATTCTGCGCGCTGTTGTAAATCTCCCCAAGAGCCAGCAAAACGATTTCTCCGAGCTCTTGCAGCGTACGGAACTGGGCAACATCATCTCGTCCTCCAGCCTCGTCGCCGATCGCGTCATGACCCTCCAGACCCTGAACTCGATGGTCTTCGAGCCCAAGTACCGCCAGTCCGCGAAGGAGCGTGGGCAGCTCGACGCGCTGGTGCGCGACAACACCTGGCTTTTTGGAGAACAGTTCCATTTCACCTTGCCCGAGGCTGGCCTCAGCCGGGTGATGGAACGGGTTGCCGAGGAGCGGACCGGCAAGAAGGGCCCTAAAAAGGACATCAGGAAACCGGACGGGAAAAGGGGGCGCGTCGACCAATTCCTTGGACGTGTCGTGCCCGGACCGGATCAGACCCGGCGGGAATACCTGCTTGTGGAACTAAAGCGCCCGTCCCTCAAGATCGGGCGCAAGGAACTCGACCAGGTCGAGGATTATATGAACTCACTGCGCAAGCTGCCCGACTTCTCCCATACCAACACGACCTGGCATTTCTACCTCGTCACCAGCGAATATGACGACAGTGTCGATGCACGGATCAATCAGTCAGGTCGTGCCCGCGGCATCGCCCAGACGGGAGAGAACTATACGCTCTGGGTCAAGACATGGGCGGAAATCCTTCGTGAGAGTGAGGCACGCCACCAATCCATTCAGGACAAGCTCAAGGTCGAGGTGTCTGACATCGACATCGAGAAGCGTATCAGCGCGCTTGCCCAGACCGTCATGAAATCCTGATTGTCGACAGGCTCATCACGAAATTTCCCATACCATGCCCAGTAGTGATTGGAGCTAACTCGTTGGCTCGGTGCTGTGTGCCGGCCCCCTGAACGAAAGGCGTCTACACTGCCCATCGGCGCGACAGGGGTCATGCCAGTCACCACAACCGTCCGGTCATCCAACGACAGTCCGCGCAGATATTATCCCCTGACCCGACGTCAAAAGCAGTTGGTTCTGGGTGGAAATGAATTCGAAAAGGCGTTGCCGGTCGTAGATCTGACCCGTTAATCTTCAGCTTGGCAAGCAACGGTATTGAGGTGCAATTATTCCATGCACCGCAGTGTGCTGGTTTGTTTGTGAATCTGTTATGCTCTCTTATATGTTCCATCAAAGCGAACGTTGTTTCCATAAACGCCAAAGTGGAAGTTTTGATTCACCGAGATATGTCCCGGTTCCAGAAAACGGATTGTTGTGATGCGAGTTTCGTCGTCGCGGGCATTTCCATGACGAAGTTCGAGAACGCCCGGGTCATGCATAACCGCCAGTTCTCCGACGATGCCCAAATTGGGACCTTGGGGTCGCTCTGCTCCCCAAAGAGCAGTTCCGCTTACATAATAGAGGGCTAAACCTTCGTAGGTGTCGGGCAGCGGTGTGAGCAGAAGTTCGGCGCTGTCCGGACTGGACCCCAAACGGACATACTTTCCAGCATAAGGGTCGACTGAAGGGGTCGTCAGTTCGCCAAAGTGAACGGGTTGTGAGAACGCAGACCCTAGCGAAGTCACCAGCTCCTCCTTGAAAGCCTTCACCTCGGTAATGGTCATCCCCTTTTTCTGGGATGGCCGGCTGTCATATTCATCATGATGGTTCAGACACAAAAATGCGAGATTGGTTTCGGCATTGTTCGAGTTGTCATGGTCGAGGTGAGCGATCTGGCCGCTCTTCAGACCCGTGTCACGATTAAGGCCGAAGCAAATACAGCAACGTCGCCTAGAGCTGAGAAGAATGCTTGTCTCGACTTGCTTTGAGATGGGCTTGCGGGTCATGGCCGCTTCATATCCGTCCTGAGACATCAGGGCAATTGCTATGGGGGCACACCTGCAGACCGCTGCTAACTGAATTTGAATGTGTCCACGCCGCCTAGCTGCCAAGTGCCTGATCCAGGATCACGCAGGCATGGCGAAGATCCATGATCGCGGCATCGTAGATGCTGTCGAGCGTGGTGCCCCATCCCGACTTTGTCGCCTTTGGATCGAGGTTCAGGCGTTCGAGAGTGTCGGGGATCGTGTTGGGCGTCTTGCGATGGGTTGCCACCTGAGGAAGGTCGGAGAGCGCGAAAAGCCATCTGACTGGTTGGTTGGACCGGGCGCCGTCTTCGTTGAAGCGGTCGAGGATGTCGGTGCGCGCCCCGGCCAGGTGCTGGCCGGTGATGTTGGCGAGGTCCGCGAGGCACAGCAGCCGATCGAGCAGCTTCAGGCGTCTGAATTTGTTCGTGTCGCTCTGCTTGCCGATGGCGTTGACCAGCCGCCGCAGGGCTCTTTCCCCGAGCGCCTCGATGGCGACCTTGTCGAGTTCGAGGCAGCGCTGCAGTAAGTCCGCCTGCGTCATGTCGGTCGGGATATGGCGGGTGATGGCCTCCACGAAGGGGGCGTTCCACCAGCCGCTCCACTGTCGCTGGGCCGGGTCCATCCCGATGAAATCCACGGCCTCAAGATCATCGATGTCCAGCGCCCGTGCAAGGCGGACGAGCTGCTGGCCAAGGGCCGTCAGCGCGTCGGTCAGATCCTTCGCCCGTGTCGCGACATTGGGCTGGGCGCGCATCGTGGCCAGATCCTGGGGAGCGGGCGGTTCGACCGCGAAGCTGTGCCAGTGTCTGATGGTGCGCTCAGGCGCGCCCTCATAGAGCTTACGCGCTTCGAGCTGAAGCAGATCGCGCCCGATCCGTGTGACATAGTCGACGCTCCTTTGCGCACCGCAGGCGACGCCGGCTCGCTCGGGGCTGATCTCGAAATCGGGCCTCCCCTCATAGGCCGCCAGCACCGCGTCGCGGACATAGACCATGTCGTCGCCGACGCTCAGCTGCCTTGCGTGCTGGTTCGTGAGGGGGAGCGGCAGGCCGGGCCATGCGAGGCCGTCGGTGTTGAGCGTATCGCCGGTGATGGGCAGGGGGCCGGGGCGGGCAAGGATGTGGGCGCCGCGCACTTCGACGTCATAGCCATCTCGCCGCCCCCGGCGCAGGCTCATGCTCCTGTCCTTGAACACAAGGTCGAGATGGGTCTCGTCGCCCAGTGCGGCCTCGATTACATGATCGACGGGGCCGGAGTGCAGTTCCATATAGACCTGCACCATGCCGCGCAGCGTCAGGTAATCCTGCAGGTGGTCGCGCGAGACCTGCACCCGTGCGGGCGTGAGATGCGGCGTTTTGTAGAGGGGGGGCGCTGGTCTCGACATCGTCGCCCAATGTATGGAGCTTGCCGTCGAGCCGCTGCAGGTCGGCCGGTGAGACAAGAGCCGTCCAGGAACAGCGCAGGCCGTCATAGGGCGCCTCGAAACTGTGCATCTCGGCAACCGTGACCATGGGCTGGCTCCAGGGATCTTCCTCCGCGATATGCTTCAGGAGGTCGGGCCACCATGTGTCATCCATCAGGGATACCTCGCATAAAGGTCTGAAGTTGCCTGCCGACGTGTGCCGCGCGAAGGCGGGACAAGTCAATCTGCAAGCTGTGCAGCGTTTGAGGGTGTACTGGCAGCCGTTACCTTCCGCACAGGTCGTTCAAGCAGCAGCAGGCAAAGGGCAGACTTAATTTAGGCCTCGAACCTCTCAGCTCCTTATCCCGCGCTCGCGACACCATTCATGTCTTTCGGCATAGTCGATCCACTCAACATGTCTGAGCCAAAAATCGAGGCCAAGATCACTGGGGCAATCGCATTCGTAACGGACGGCATGATACCCATCGATCTCGCGGTCGGGCGACATTCCCAAGATGAGATAGCGTGCTGCACGCATGACCCAGTCTTCTTGCGGTCCCGACCTGATACGCCAGAATGCGGGTTCGGCCCGCAGCAAGCCTTCGTCGTCTATGATCGCCCGGCAATCATAGCGCAATGCCGTTCCGCCACGATGATAGGGCTGATCGCCGGCAACCAGACGGTACCATACATCCCATGTGCGGTTGGCCGCTTCCGGATCGACAGGCCCGCCAATCCTGGTTTTGGCATAGTCCGGAACGACGACATTGTGAATCTGCCTGGTGAAGGGATCCACCAGAACGCCCTGGATCAGGAGGTCCTGGTCCGGGCCACCTTGCGGCGGTTTGCCATGTTCCTGGTTACGGCGCTTGGAAAACAGGGATGTCAGGGAGAGTCTCATGACATGAGAATTGTCAACATCGTCAGGCATGTCAACATATGGCGGTATTTTATTGGGTCTGGCTTCAATGTTGATATGAATAAGAGGGCTTGTTATTCGTAGTCGGTATAAGCATCGGTTGGTTGGCTGCGCATGAGATATAGCTTGGGTATGCTCTTTTGAGATAGATGCGGATCCATGGATGCTATGCTGTCCGCTGTTTGAAGGATAAATCCACTTATCGGCGTGCGTAGGATAGATCGCGGTGAGGGGCGCTGTCGCATTGCAAATCAACCACCCTGCGTCTTATGCAGCATCTGCGTGCTGCGTTGCCCCTCCTTTCTTGGCATGCATTGCGAAGAGGGTGTCCGGACAATGGATCGCTCCGTGGTCCGGTCATCTTTCCATTGCGATCCGCGGGATGATGCCTGGAAGATCTGGCATCCGGCTTCTTATCAGGTCGGGCCGAGCCATCACGGTTCGCACGACCTGTGCCTGAGACCTTCATCTTCACACCGGACATGTTGGAGCCCTCGCGGCAAAGCCGCGATCGCGCTCTGGGGCGCCGCGAAGAACGGCGCCCCCGGGCCACGCGAAAGCGTGTCCCGGCCCTGCGGGTGGCGATCGCTGGGCCGAAGGGGGTGAAGGGTGATGTGGGCGCCGCGCCCTGCGGGCACGGCGGCGTCTTTGAAGGGGCGCCCCCGGAACGGGGGTGGGCGGCGCGCCCTTTTAGGCGGGCCCAGCCAGGCCGCAAGCCGGCCGCAAGCGACCGGCTCCTCCACTGACGTTCCGGCCCAGGGGTGCGGCCCGGCTTGATGGGCCCGCCTGAGGGCGCTTGTGCCGCCCACCCCCGCTCCGGGGGAGCCCATGGGGGTTTTGGGTGGCGTTTGGAGCATAGCCATGGTTGCACATCGCCAATCTCGCGCATGTGGCAAGGGCAGGGTGTCTGCCGAGAGGTCTGCGCATCATTCACAGGCCGGGGCGTGTCGTGAGGCTTCGGGGGAGCAGTCTTCCCGCGCCAATCTCTATGACGAAGTGACGGGCCGCATCATCGCGCAGCTTGAGGCCGGGTGCTTTCCTTGGGTTCAACCTTGGGGCAAGCCCGATGCTTCGGGCGCGGTGGTGGCCCCCGGCATGCCGCGCAATGCGGTGACCGGGCGGGGCTATTCGGGCGTGAATGTCCTGATCCTGTGGGGCGCGGTCATCGAGTATGGCTATCCCTCACAAAGCTGGCTCACCTTTCGGCAGGCACAGGAAGCGGGCGGCACCGTCAAGAAGGGCGAGCATGGCGTGACCGTGGTCTATGCCGACCGCTTCACCCCGGAAGCCGAGCGCGAAAGGGCGCAGGCCAGCGGCGAGGACGCCAAAACCATTCCCTTCTTGAAGCGTTTCACCGTCTTCAATGTCTCGCAATGTGAGGGTCTGCGCGAGGGGCTGGCCAGCGATCCGGCCCCCTTGCCGATGGCCCGCATCGCGCCTGTGGGCGATGAGGTTATCGCCGCATCGGGGGTGGAATTCCACATTGGCGGCCCAAAAGCGTTCTATGCGCCCGGTGCCGATTATGTGCAGGTGCCCCCGCCGCTTGCCTTCTTCGAGCCCATCAATTGGTATCGCACCGCGCTGCATGAACTGACCCATGCGACGGGCCACACGTCCCGGTTGGGTCGCAACATCCGGAACGCCTTCGGCAGCAAGGACTATGCCCGTGAGGAACTGGTGGTGCGCCGTGTCGGCGCGAATAAAGGAGTGAAGACATGTCTTCTGGATAGCTGGGAAAATCCATGCGTCCCCGACTTACCGGTGCCGGTGATGAGCCGGCTGAAATCCCGAAAGGGAAACGGGACCATAGCATGTCGGGAAAAGGCCCAAACTGCCGAAACCATCGTAGGTCGGGCGGGTCATCGCAAGGTGCGTACGGCGAAAGCTACACTGCCTGAACTCCAGTCCTCAGGGTTTTATCCTCGACGGCGGCGTAGCGATGGTTGCAACGCCGCACCGTGCAGAAACCGGTTTGCGCATGAGAACCGGTCAATGAAGGGAGTGTGGCAACCAAGCGCTCCCGGCCCAGTCGGCACGGCCTGCCCGCCATCGGTGGGATCAAAGGGACGAACGGAGCGCCTAACCGCATCGCATCTCCTTGTTCGCGTAAACACGGGATCGCCTAAATGGGAGCGTCAGCGACCCACATGGCGACAGAGCCGCCATAGTAGCCAAATGCCGGGGGTAATGCCCCGGACAGCCATCCTCGGATGGACGACAACGGATGAAAGTTGCCGGGCAACCGGTGCGGGACTCCTCACTGGTCGGGTGAAGGGCGGCAGTGCTTGCGAGACTGGTCAGCCAACAGGGTGGGCGTGCTGATGCTACCCGATACCTTGCAACGGCGACTGGAATCGATCCCAACCCTGTCGAGACAGGGCAAGCGGATCAATGGCTTGTCGCGTATGATGGCAGACCCGCTCCTGTGGGAGCAGGCCTATGCCGAGATCGCCTCCAACCGAGGCGCGCTCACGCCCGGCGTCACCGGCGAAACGCTCGACGGGTTCTCCCTAGAGCGGGTCGAACGGATCATCGGGCAAATCACAAACGGCAGCTACCGCTTCGCCCCCGTGCGTAGGGTCTTAATCCCCAAGGCCAATGGGAAAACACGCCCACTGGGCATCCCAACGGCTAGCGACAAGCTGGTTCAGGCGGCGGTGAAGCTGCTGCTGGAACGCATATACGAGCCGGTGTTCTCACCGCACTCGCATGGCTTCCGGCGAGGCCGATCCTGCCACACCGCCCTTGAGCATATCAAGGACACCTGGACTGGCGTGAAATGGCTGGTGGACGTCGATGTCGTCGGTTTCTTCGACAATATCGACCACAGCATCCTGATCGACCTGCTTAACAGGAAGATCGACGACAAGCGGTTCATCAGCCTGATCGAAGGGATGCTCAAGGCCGGTTACATGGAGGACTGGTCCTTCAACGCCACTTACAGCGGCACGCCGCAAGGTGGCGTCGTCTCTCCGATCCTCGCCAACATCTATCTGCACGAACTGGATCAGTTCCTGGCAGGGATGAAAGCGCGGTTCGACCGGGGCAAACGAAGGGCCGATAATCCGCGATACCGTAACCTTACCATCGGCATGTACAAACGTCGCCTCCGGGTCGAGAAGCTGCTGAGCGAAGGCCGTGAGGCCGAGGCGCAGGCGGTCCTTGCCAAGATCCGGGAGATGGAGACGGAACGCTCCACCATGCCGTCGAAGAACGGGCTCGACCCGAACTTCAAACGGCTGTTGTTCTGCCGTTATGCCGATGACTTCATCATTGGTGTGATCGGCTCGAAGGCGGATGCCCGAGATGTGATGGCGCAGGTGACGGATTATCTCCGTCATTGCCTTCACCTCGAAGCGTCGCCGGAAAAGAGCAGGTTGAGCAAAGCGTCGAAGGGGACCACGTTCCTCGGCTACACGGTTATCACCGTGACCGGGAGCAGGGTTCGGCGGACGAAGCTAGGAAGGCGGGTCGTGCGTTCGCGCGATCCGGCTGATCGCATTCACCTCCGCGTTCCGCACGACCGGCTCGTGCGGTTCAATCAACGCAAGGGCTATGGTGACCTCGGGCGTCTGAAAGCGATGCACCGCCGGTATCTGGTCGACAGCTCGATGCTGGAGATCGTGCTGGCATACAACGCCGAGATGCGCGGGCTCGCCAACTATTACCGGTTGGCCTACGTTGCGAAGTTCAGCCTTCGCAAGCTGTGGTTCCTCTGGGAAACCAGCCTGCTGAAAACGCTGGCGTTCAAGCTGCGGCTATCGGTCAATCAGGTCGCCCACCGTCTCAAGACACGGGATGGACTCGCCGTCCGCTTCAAAGTGGACGGGAAGGAACGGTCGGTTGCTGTCTTCAATCTAAAGCATATCGACCGGCTGCCGAACCTCGGGCCGAAAGTTGATCGCTGGGCAACCCCTCACTTCACGAAGGGGCGCTCGGACGTGATGGATCGGCTTCGGGCAAAGCAGTGTGAATATTGTGGCTCGACCGAACATCCGTGTGAGGTTCACCATGCCCACCGCTTGGCGGACATGAAGAATACCCCGCTTTGGAAACAGGTCGCGGCGGCACGGCGGCGCAAACGCATCGTCCTCTGCCTGCCTTGCCACAAGGCGCTCCACGCCGGGCAACTCAAGCCGCTCGACAGCGGCGACATGCAAGCACGGAGAGCCGGATGATGGGAAACTATCACGTCCGGTTCGGTGGGCGGGAGAGGCGTGTCCTCATCGAGGCACGACCCTCCCGACCCAATGCCGAGATGGGGTCTGCCTTCCTGTGCGCAGCGCTGGGCATCGAGCCGACCGTGCGCCATGCCGATTATCTCGGCTCATGGCTTGAGGTGCTGCGCGAGGACAACCGCGCGATCTTCCGCGCGGCCAGCGCGGCGAGCAAAGCCGCCGACTGGCTGCTCACCCGCCATGAAGAGGCCAAGGCCGATGGGCTGGCGAAAGCCGGTGGCCATCTGGCGCGCGAGGAAAGGAGGGCTGCGGCATGATCCTCCTTCCTGAAAGCATCCGCGTGGCCCTGCTCGTCAACCACGCCCGCCACATAGCCGCCCAGCGTGTCGATTTACCGAACCCTGATCTCGCGCCGGTCCTCAAACTCTTCAACCCCTGCGGCAGCGCGACATGGATCGCCACTGAGCTGGACGAGGATGGAGACACACTTTTCGGCATGGCCGACCTTGGGTTCGGCTGCCCCGAGCTGGGCTTTTTCAGCCTGTGGGAAATCGGGCGGGTGCGCCTGCCATTTGGCCTCACCATCGAGCGGGACGAGCATTTCCTGACCCGGCATCCGCTCTCGGTCTGGGCGCAGAAGGCGCGCGAACTCGGCTCGATTTCCCAAGCGGAAATGGCGCTGCTCACCATCGATCCCGAACCCTTGCCGCGTCTCCACTGACGCGGCGATCCCCTCTTTTCGCGGACTGCCGGTGGCATCCGCGAGAGGCGCGGGCGGCGCTTCCCGCTCAAACTGAAAACCGGCCCGCCGTTCCTGGAGGGTCATGCGGGCCGGTACTCGCTTGGAGTAAGTACCATGAAACTCGACTTTATCGATCTTGGCAAGCTCTCCGTCAGCAAGGCCAACATGCGCTATTCGAAGAAAGCGCCCGATGTCACCGATATCCTGCCGACCGTGCGCCAGCGCGGGGTGATCGTCCCCATTCTGGTGCGCCTCAACGGGACACCCGACACCTTCGAGATCATCGCCGGGGCGCGGCGCTTTCATGCCGCCACGCTGGTCGCGGCAGAACGCGGCGAGGTCGGGCAGGAGGTGGAACCCATGCCCTGCGCCATCCTTGAAGCGGGCGACGATGCCGACGCCATCGAGGCCTCGCTGATCGAGAACAGCGCGCGACTCGATCCCGACGAGGTGACCCGCTGGGAATGCTTCACCCGGCTGGTCAAGGAAGGGCGCAGTCCCGAACAGATCGGCCTGACCTTCGGCCTGCCCGATCTGGGCGTGAGGCGCATTCTTGCGCTGGGCAATCTGATGCCACGCATCCGCGACCTCTACCGCAAGGGCGAAATCAACGTTTCCACCGTGCGCCATCTCACCATGGCCAGCAAGAGCCAGCAGCGCGCATGGCTGGCGCTGCTCGATGATGACAGCGCCTATGTGCCCACCGGCCATCAGCTGAAGGGATGGCTGTTTGGCGGGGCATCGATCCCTGTCAAACATGCCCTCTTCGATACCGAGGGCATGACGAAAATCGTGACCGACCTGTTCGAGCAGGAGTCCTTTTTCTCGGACAGCGAGGCCTTCTGGGCCTTGCAGACCAAGGCCGTCGAGGAGCGCCGCGCCGCTTATCTCGACGAGGGCTGGAGCGATGTGGTTAGTCTGTCGCGCGGCGAGCAATTCTGCGATTGGGAGTTCGTGAAAGCCCCCAAGCGCAAGGGCGGGCGTGTCTATATCGAGATGCGACACAGCGGCGAGACGACCTTCCATGAAGGCTATGTCACCGCCAAGGAGGGGCGTCGCCTCGCCAAGGGCGAAGCCGCCGAGCCTGCGCAAAAGGCGGTGCGTCCCGAGATCACCGGCATGATGCAGACCTATATCGACCTGCATCGCCATGCCGCGCTGCGCGCCGCGCTGCTCGGTCATCCGGGGCTCAGCCTGCGGCTGATGGTCGCCCATGCCATCGCCGGTTCGCCGCTCTGGACCGTCAGGGTCGAACCGCAGACTACGCGCAATCACGCCATTCGCGGCAGTGTCGAATGCAGTTGGGGCGAGATCAAGTTCGACACGGTGCGGCGCGATGTGTTGGCGCTGATGGGGCTGAACGGCGAAGCGGCCACGCTTGCCGGAATTGGCTATGGCAGCGAAAGCCGCCTTGCGGCCGCTTTCTCGCGGCTGCTCGAACTCGATGATGCGCAGGTGATGCAGGTGCTCACCGTGGTCATGGGGGAAACGCTGGCCTCGGGTACAGGCATGGTCGAGCTGCTTGGCCAGCATATCGCGCTTGATATGGCGGTGGATTGGGAAGCCGACGACGCCTTCTTCGAGTTGCTGCGCGACCGCGAGGCGCTGCTCGCCATGGTCGAGGAGGTGGCCGGTCCGACCATCGCCAAGGCCAATGCGGACGAAAAGACCAAGGTGCTCAAGACCATCATCCGCGATCATCTCGCCGGGGCCGATGGCCGCGAGAAGCGCGAGGGCTGGGTGCCGCGCTGGATGAACTTCCCGCCTGCTGCCTATACCGAAAGGGGCGGGGTCGGCACCGTCGAGCGGGCCAGGCAGGCGGCGCAGGCGCTCGCGGGGGGCGATGATGACCCCGAAACCGAGGAAGAGGACGCTGGCACTGTGAACCCGTTGCCCAACGGACAGTCCGAGGCCGGGCAGCATGACGAGGATGGCGAAGAGGACACGCCGCTCGCTGCCTGACCGGGTCGGGGATGGCGCCGCACGGCCCATCCCCACCCTGCTTTCGCGCATTTTGAACGATCCGGGCCGCGCGCCACCAATGGTCCCGCGCGGCTCCTTCCCCCAGTCTTGAGGAGAACGATCATGGTTGAGCGTGTTTCAGCCTTCATCACCATCGGCGGCAGGCTGTCGCCAGACCACCTTCCCGAATTTCTCGACCTTATCGCGCAGGAAGACCTCTCGCTCGAATGGGATGGCGAGCCTTTCGAAATCTCGCAGCTTGTTGCAGGCAAGTCCCTCTGTCTCATGAATCATGAAGTCGCACTGGGCCAATTTTCCCGGCTTGAGGATTTCTGCTTCGCGCGGGGGCTGCCGTTTCGGCGCTGGTGCGACGGCTCTCGCAGCTGGATGCCGCAACGCGCGCTTTTCAATGGCGAGGGCGATATCTCCTACATCGCCACCGATGGCGCGGACCGCGTCCTGTTGGACCGGGAAACAATGAACAGCCTCGGCAGCTTCGATGGCATCGTGGTATGGTATGACGCAGCCGACTTCGTGATCCCGGCGTTTGAAATCATCGAATTGATTGGCGCAGACAAATCAATCCCCGGTCCGGAGAGGGAATTGCCTGCCATGTCTGTCGCCTGCTGTCTGGTCAAAGTTAGAGCATCAGTTGCCGATGACGCCCTTGAAATCGAGGATCGTTCGGTGCCGGGGCTTTATGCCATCGCTCTGGATCAGGCGGATATTGACCGCCGAGCAGACGATGACGAACCGATTATCGAAGCGGCGAAGGACATTTTTCACGATTGCATCGCCATCGGCAACCTCGACGATTTCGAGATCGACGTGGAGGTGGTGTCTTGTCTGGCATCAGTGCCGGAAGGCGCCCAGTGGCTGGCGAGGGATATGTCTCTGATGCGCGGCATAAGCCAATGATCCGGCCTGTCTTGCCTTTATGAAGGTCATGATTGAGCCTTTGAACACAGTCGCGCCGCCACTTCCCGAACGGAACTGGCGGCGCTTCTTCTTGGACATTATTTGACGGAACGGATCGGAAGGTCTAGGTATCGTTTCCCTCAGTAGATGAGGGAAGATTGATGGCTGATACTAATAACGATGACGTCGCAGGCCTGATCGAACTGGCCGGTGACATCACCATCGCCTGGCTCCAGAATCCCAATGTCAAACCCGAGGCGCAGGACGTGCATGCTTTCCTCAAGGACATGCATGCCGCCGTGACGGCCTTGAGCAACGGTCCAGAGCCGGAACCCGAAGCCGTCACCTATCAACCCAAGGTGCCTGCGCGTGGTTCGGTCAAACCCGATCACATCGTCAGCCTGATCGACGGCAAAAAATACAAGACGCTGAAGCGCCATCTGTCGCTGCATGGCCTGACGCCCGATCAATACCGCGAGCGTTATGGTCTCAAGCACGATTATCCCATGGTGTCTGCGGACTACGCTACACAGCGTCGCGAGATTGCGCAGAAGCTGGGTCTTGGCCGCAAATCCCCTGCCAAGACCGACGCCGTCCCGGCAACCGAAGTTTCGTCCAAGCCGAAGCGCGCTGCCGCCAAGTCAAAGGTCGAGGTGCCGGGTGCATCGGTCGCGGTGCCCGCTCCCGGGAAGAAAGTGGCTGCGCCTGCCAAGGCCAAGGCGCCTGCTGTCAAGGTCAAGACCGCCACTGCCCCCAAGGCTGATGCCGCTGCGGTGACGGAGGCTGCCGCTGCGCCTGCAAAGGGCAAGGCTGCTGCCAAGACCGTTTCCAAGCCGAAGGCAACCACTGCCAAAAAGGCTGAGGGCAAGGTTGCCAAAGCGCCGACCAGTAAGCCCGGCAAGGCCACCACGGTCAAAGCACCCGCGCCGGAAGCTGCGCCCGAGGCGACCGTCGAGAGCTGAGAAGCGTCTCCGCCCATAATCTGAAAAATCGGCGCCGCCCGGCCCCCCTGGGGACCGGGCGGCGTTTTTATGCCGCGTGCCTTCTGTCCTGTCGCACGATCACGCGTCCATGCTCTTCGCACAGACTGCATGATCCGCTTTCACGGTCGAAACCCCGCTCCACCGCCAGTTCGCCCAGCGCAGCATGCAGCGCGTCATCAATGGGAAGGTCCAGACGGCGGCCGATGCATGGTTCACAAATCGGGGCAGGGGACAGCCGTTCGACCAGCCGCCGGATCGACTCCAACATCACCTTCATCCCTTCTTCTCCTTCCTCAAATCAGGCCTCTCCCGTCTGGCAAAGATTCATGGAAACGGCGTGCTTTGCCAAGTGTGAGCCCCAGCGATCTCCACGGCTTTATAAGGCAGGCCATCGCCATCCGCGTGGGGGCAAAAGTGGTATGAGCATGTCAGCGCTTGAGCGAGGGGCGTGACACGCCACTCGCGGTTGGCCGCTTTCCTGTTGATAGCGATCTTGATCCACCCCGGTTCCTCTGACTAGGCAATCTCATGGGTAGCGATGGTCGGGAGCAATGGTTGAAGGGTTGGGGCACGGCCATCGACCGGCATGCGCAGGCGGTCGGCCTCGATGGGCTGATCCCGAGCGAGCGGCTGATCCATGCACTCTGGCTGATGTCCTGCAGCATGCGCTCAACCGGCGATCTGGTCGCGGCGCGCGAACGCGATCCCCGCTTCCTTGCCGATGGTCTGGCGGCGGCGCGCGCCCTTGACCTGCCCGAGGCTGTGGCGGCCTTTTCGCAGAGCGCGGGTTGGTTCGAGGCTCATTTCTTCGAAATATTCGCTGCTCTGTGCCACGAGTTGCGCAGCCTCTGACGCGCCGTTTCACGCGCGACCTGCCGGGTGGAAGCCGGCTGAACCGATCCTCCATGTTGGAACCGGCGTGCCGCTGTGAACACCGGGTCTGCCTGTTCATCTCCCATCCGCCATCGGGTTCGGTGCAACCTGCGCGGCGCGGTCGTCACCACGGCCTTGCTCTCACCGGCCATCGGGCAGGGCTCCGGCATGGGACGGCCACGGTCACGCGAAACCATCGCCGAAGACTTATTTCCCCGCCCTTTCAGGGCTCCTCGCGCGGCAAATAAGCCCCCGGCTCCGGTCCTCCGCTGCGCTGCGGCCTGACGGTTCGCGCGTCCGTTGCAGCCGTCCCCTTGCTCGCCCATCGCCCGGAAGCGGTTCGGGCGAACAAGCCAAGGAGAAGACCAATGCCCGCAATCGGTTATGTGCAGCGCCTCAAGGATGGCAGCTTCAAGGGAAGCATCCGTACCCTGTCGGTCAGCGCCGATATCACCATCGTCCCCAATCGTCGGAAGACCGGGGACCAGCCCGATTACCTCGTGCAGGCCGGGGGTGTCGAACTGGGCGCCGGTTGGATACGCACTGGCGAAGTGTCCGAGCGCGAATATGTCCGGCTCTCGATGTCTGCCCCGGAACTGGGACGCCGGACGCTCTATGCGAACCTCGGCAAAGCCGCCGGTCAGGAGGATGACGACGTCTTCGCCATCATCTGGAATCCCGGCGAATAAACCGGACGCCCCCCACGCGGCAGAAGCGCACGGGGGGCGCATCACTCGGTCAATCAGCCGTTGAGCTTGTCCTTCACCGCCTTGGCAGGGGTGAAGGCAAGCTTCTTGGCTGCGGCGATCTGGATCGTCGCGCCGGTGCTGGGATTGCGACCCTCACGCGCGGCGCTTTCCTTCACCTTGAACTTGCCGAAGCCGTTGAGCGAGATTTCCTCGCCCTTTGCTGCGGCCTCGGTGATCGCGGCAAAGACCGCATCGACCAGCTCACGGGCGGCGGTCTTGGTCAGGCCATGCGAGGCGGCAAGGCCCTCGGCCAGGTCGCTGTTGTTCATGTCTCAAACTCTCCATTAGGCTAGAAAAGCCCGCTATTCCTAGCTCTGGCGGTGTGCGGCGTCCATGCGGGCACACCCGTGGCGTGCCTCCTGTCGCCGGTTTTTCCACCACGAATGCTGGCGATGGCGGGGTGGTGAGAGGCTGTCTGCCCGGATCTTGCGATGATCCGGCGGCGCGGGGTCTGTGTCAAGACCGACGGGGCCCCACCCTTTTTCGGGGGCGGTCAGGCGTTATTTTCCTGCCCATACGACAGTGGCGCCCCCAAAAAACCGTGACCCCCATCGCCGCTGGCGCGGCCGCTTCGCGGGTCTTGACACAGACCCCGCGCCGCCGGGCCCGCCTCCCATCGTGCAACGAGCAGGAGACACACCATGGCTATTGAGCAGCACATCGAGGAACTGCGCGCGGAGCTTTCGGCATGCGGATCGCGCGTTGAACGCAGGAAAATCGAGCGCGAGTTGAAGGATGCAACCGCTCGGCTTGCGGTCCAGCTCAGGCCGGATTGAGCGCGAATTCAGCGCGAGAAAGCGGCCGTCGGGATCGTCCCGGAGGCCTTTTTTCATGGCAGCGACGGGGGCGCTGGGGAGGGCGGTCAGGGGCAGGGTGGAGGGCGAGGGGGCTTGAGGGGAGGGGGCCGGGGAAGGCAAGATAGAGGCAAGATCTCGTCGATCTTGCTATGGTGCTGTCTGCACATCCTTTTTTGAGGAAAAATCGCGAGATAGGCGCCTTCGCCGCGAGACAGGTAGCGGAAAAAGCCCAGAAGACAGGAGGTTTTGGCGCGATTGCGCGAGACCCCTTGAGGCTTTCGCGCCCTGTGGCATGCTTGGGGCCATGAGCGTCATTCCAGGTCCGGAAGGATAGCTCGTGGACGACGATTTCAAACCGCATCTCAGCCCGCCGCGCAGTCGGCCAGCCCCCAAACGATATCTCAGCCAGATCATCAAAGCGGCGCAGCGTTCAGCGCGCAAGCTCGGGCCACGCAGCCGTCGCTTCGACGGGAGCCGGATCGGGCGCGGCGCAGCGCGTGCCCGCGTGCTGGCTTCGGGGGACCGTCATGCCGCCTTCCGGTCGCGCCGCGTGATCGTCAAGACAAGGCTGACCCTGCTGGGCAACAAGGGGCTCGCCGCCGCGCGGGCGCATCTGCGTTACATCGAGCGCGATGGCGTCTCCCGTAGCGGCGAGCCCGGGCAGCTCTATGGCGCCGAGGTCGATCAGGCAGATCGCGACGCCTTCCTCGATCGCTGCGACGAGGACCGTCACCAGTTCCGCTTCATCGTCTCCCCGGAGGACGGCGACCAGTACGACGATCTCAAGTCCTTCACCCGCCGCCTCATGACACGAATGGAAGAGGATCTGGACACGAAGCTCGATTGGGTGGCGGTGGATCACTACAACACCGGCCATCCCCACACCCATATCGTGCTGCGCGGCAAGGATGATATGGGGCAGAATCTGGTGATTGCCCGCGAGTATATCTCGCATGGTTTGCGCGAACATGCGATGCGCATCGCGACCCTCGATCTCGGGCCGCGGACCGACCTCGAAATCGAGCAGCGTCTCATGCGCGATATGGAGGCTGAACGGCTGACAGCCATCGATCGCCAGTTGCTGCGCGACATGGATGGGGAAAGGACAGTCTCCTCCCATGCCGGGCGCGCGATGGACCAGACCTTGCGGACCGGACGGTTGCGCAAGCTGGAGAGCATGGGGCTGGCCGAGCCGGTGACTGGGGATCGCTGGCGCGTTGTTGACGATCTCGAGGGCACGCTTCGCCGAATGGGGGAACGCGGGGATATCATCCGCACGATGCAGCGCGATCTGGCGACGCGGAAGCTGGCGCGCTCTCCTGCCGATCAGGCCATCTACGATCCGGGAGCCGCCAATGCCCGACCCATCGTCGGGCGGGTCGTGATGCGGGGCCTCGCCGATGAGCTTGAGGATCGCCATTACCTCATCGTTGATGCGATCGATGGGCGCACCCATTATGCGCCGATCGGGCGAGGAGAGGCGACCGGTCCGTTGCCCACCGGCGCGATCGTGCGCATCGCTCCGCGCTCGGCAGGCATGCGGGACGTCGACCGCACCATCATGGATGTCGCGGCAGCCCATGGTGGGCGCTACAGCCTCGATATCCACCTGCGGCACGACCCGCAGGTCAGCGAGGCTTTCGCGCAGACTCATGTCCGGCGGCTGGAAGCCATGCGTCGCATAACACGCGGCATCGACCGCGAGGATGATGGGAGCTGGGTGATCGCGCCCGATCATCTCGACAAGGTTACGGCGTTCGAAGCCCGGCAACAGCGCGACCGGCCTGTCGATGTCGAGACCCTGTCCCCCCTGCCATTGGGCAAGTTGGCCGATCTGGATGCAGCGACGGTGCTGGATCGGGAACTGACCGCGTCTGCACCCATGCCTCTGCGCGATGCCGGATTTGGCAAGGACCTGCGCACGGCGCTCATCGCGCGGCGGCAATGGCTCATCGAGCAGGATCTGGCGCGAGAACATGCAGGGCAGACCACCTACCGGCAGGATATGCTGGAGGTCTTACGGCGCCGCGAATTGCTGCGTGTGGCGAGCGGTCTGTCCAAGGTTCTGGAGCGTCCCTTTGTCGAGATGAAGCCGGGCGAACGGATCGAAGGGCGATTGCTGCGCAGCATCGAACTGGCGAGCGGCAAGCACGCCCTCGTCGAGCGGTCGCGTGATTTCACGCTGGTGCCTTGGCGCGAGGTTCTTGAACGCCGTATCGGCCAGACGGTGTCCGGCATCATGCGGGAGGGGCCCATAAGCTGGAATTTTGGTCCTGAACGAGGCGGTCCAAATATCTCATGACAAGACGTGGCCGATCGCAACAAAGCCTGGCGAATCGGGACTTCGTGGCGAACGCTCGAAGGCGATCGTGTGTGGCATATTCCGGCATCGGGTCGTGAGAGACAGCAAAAAGTAGGTTCGGGACCACGAAGAGACCCTAACGCTCATCCGGCGGGTCATGCGACTCTTGGGAGGCAGGAAATAAGCCTCCCTCTCGGAGACCTCCCATGACCCCGACAAAGCTGTTGCTCGGCCAGATTCTGGTCGTGTTTTCGATCGTGCTCGCCGGTATCTGGTTCGCCACACAGTGGGCGGCCTGGCATCTGGCCTATCAGCCGGAACTGGGCAGCCCCTGGTTCAGCATCGGCGCGATCCACCTCTATCGGCCATGGGCGATCTTCGTCTGGTGGTATCACTTCGACGCCTACGCCCCCCACATCTTCACCCAGTCCGGGGTGATCGCGGGGGCCAGCGGCTTCATGGGCTGCGGCGCGGCGATCTTCGGATCGCTGTGGCGGGCGCGGCAGTCGAAGAACGTCACCACCTACGGTTCGGCGCGCTGGGCAGAGCCGTGTGAGGTCGAGCGGGCAGGGCTCCACAGGGACGCAGGCATCTTCCTTGGCGCGCTGGGCGGCCGCTATCTGCGTCACGACGGGCCCGAGCATATCATGGCCTTTGCGCCAACCCGTTCGGGCAAGGGCGTCGGCCTCGTGGTGCCGACCCTGCTTTCCTGGACTGGCTCTACGGTCATTCACGACATCAAGGGCGAGAACTGGGAGCTCACCGCCGGTTGGCGCGCGCTCTTCAGCCACACGCTGCTTTTCAACCCGACCGATGTCCGCTCCGCCCATTACAATCCCCTGCTGGAGGTCCGCCGCGGCGAGAATGAGGTTCGCGATGTCCAGAACATCGCCGACATCCTCGTCGATCCCGAGGGCGCGCTCGAACGCCGTAGCCATTGGGAAAAGACCAGCCACTCCCTGCTGGTGGGCGCGATCCTCCATGTGCTCTATGCCGAAGAGGACAAGACGCTGGCGCGCGTCGCGACCTTCCTGTCCGACCCGCAGCGCCCCTTCACCGCCACGCTCAAGGCGATGATGAGCACCAATCACCTCGGCACGCCCAGGAAGCCAAGGGTTCATCCGGTTGTGGCCTCCGCTGCGCGTGAAGTCCTCAACAAGAGCGAGAACGAGCGGTCGGGCGTGCTCTCCACCGCCATGTCCTTCCTCGGGCTTTACCGCGACCCCACCGTGGCCGAGGTCACCTCGCGCTGCGACTGGCGCATCGCGGATCTGGTCGAAGCTGAGCGCCCCTGCTCGCTCTACCTCGTCATCCCGCCTTCGGACATCAGCCGCACCAAGCCGCTGGTGCGCCTCATCCTCAACCAGATCGGTCGGCGCCTCACCGAAAAGCTCGAAGGGCAGGGGAGCAAGTCGGGTCGGCACCAGCTGCTTATGATGCTCGACGAGTTTCCCGCGCTCGGTCGCCTGGATTTCTTCGAGACCAGTCTCGCCTTCATGGCCGGCTACGGCGTGCGTGCGGTGTTGATCGCCCAGAGCCTCAACCAGATCGACAAGGCTTACGGCGAATTCAATTCGATCCTCGACAACTGCCATGTCCGCGTCGCCTTCGCCACCAATGACGAGCGCACCGCCCGGCGCATCTCCGACGCGCTGGGGCAGGCCACCGAGCAGCGCGCGATGCGCAACTATGCCGGGCACCGCCTCGCCCCCTGGCTGGCCCATGTCATGGTCAGCCGTCAGGAGACAGCCCGGCCGCTGCTGACCCAGGGCGAGGTGATGCAGCTGCCCGCCACCGATGAGCTGGTCATGATCGCCGGGCTTGAACCGATCCGCGCCAAGAAGCTGCGCTATTACGCCGATCAGAACTTCCTGACCCGGCTGCTGCCGGTGCCCGATCTCAGTGTGAAGGCCAAGGGGCTTCGCCGCTATCCCGACGCGCCGCCCGCCCGCACCAATCCGTGGGGATCCATCGCCCGCCGTCCCGATGCCCGGCTGGCCGCGAGCCTCGCGGCAACGAAGGAAGAGCGCGACGGCGGTCTTGAGCAGCAGCGCCACCCGGCGATCGAAGAGCCCGAGCGCAAGCCCGAGCCGCCCCGCCAGCTCGATCTGCTCGGTCTCGATCGCGACGACGCCGATCCGGTTAGCGACAAGCGCGCCATGGATCAGGCCGGCCAGCAGACCGCCGTCACCCGCGCCCGGGCGATGAACGAGGGCGAAGGCCACACCCCTGGCGCGGGCCGTGATGCCCTGCCCAGCTTCTGACGGAGACCCGGCGATGACCACCCAGAGCAAATCCAGGCCTGTGCGCTACCAGCTGTTCCTTCCCCAGGATTTGAGCCAGCGTCTTGAGACGCTGGCCGCCCGGCCGGGCGCCTCGAAATCCGGCATTCTCACCGATGCACTCACCGCCTGGCTCAACCGGCAAGGTGCCAGCGATCTGGAACAGCGCTTCGCCCACCGGCTCGACCGCATGTCCCTGGCGCTGGGGAGGGTTGAACGCGACGGCCATGTGCTTCTTGAAAGCCTTGCTCTTTTCATCCGCTACGAGCTGATGGTGCAGGCCCCGCTGGCCGATACCGACGACGCGGCGCGTGCTGTCGGTCGCGATCGCTTCAATGCCTTTGTCGCCCGTGTTGGCGAAGCCATGGCGGCAGGGCAGCGCAGCTTTCCCGTGCCCCAGGCGCTGGAGCGCCGGTCGTGAGTGCTGCGCCCCTGGCTCTGTCGGCCGAGCGCAGCCGATCCATGCTGCGCACCGCGATGGGCCCCGTCATCGGCGCGGCTCTGGCCGATCCTGCGGTTGTCGAGATCATGGTCAATCCCGATGGCCGCCTGTGGGTCGATCGGCTGGGTGAGGGACGCAGCGACACCGGTTCGCTTTACGAGCCTGCCCAGATCGAGCGGATCATCCGGCTGGTTGCCAGCCACGCCCGCGCGGAAACCCATGCCGGCGCGCCGATCATTTCGGCCGAGCTGCCGCCGCATGGCGAGGGGGCAGGCGAACGCTTCGAGGGCGTGCTACCGCCCGTCAGTCTCGCGCCCTGCTTCTCGATCCGCAAGCCTGCCGCCCGGATCTACCTCCTCCACGACTATGTGCGCGACGGGCTGATGGGAGCCGAAATCGCGCTCCACCTGGCGAAGGCGGTGGCCGAGCGCCGCAACATCCTGATCGTTGGCGGCACCAGCTCGGGCAAGACGACGCTGGCCAATGCGCTGCTCGCCGAGATGGCGCATCTGGGCGACCGGGTGATCCTGATCGAGGACACCCGTGAGCTGCAATGCGCCGCGCCCGATGTCGTCGCGCTGCGCACCCGCCCCGCGCTCGCCGTCGGCACGAGCGGCGTCACCATGGCCGATCTGCTGCGCTCCACCCTGCGCCTGCGGCCTGACCGCATCGTTGTGGGCGAGGTGCGCGGCGCCGAAGCGCTCGACATGCTCAAGGCCTGGAACACCGGCCATCCCGGCGGGATCGCCACGGTCCACGCCAACAACGCGATCGCCGGCCTCTACCGGCTCGAAAGCCTGGTGCAGGAGAGCGTGATCACTGTGCCCCGGCGCCTGATCGCCGAGGCCATCGATCTGATCGTCTTTATCGCCGGGCGCGGTCGCGCGCGCCGCGTGGAGGCGATCGCCGAAGTCCGGGGGCTCGATCCCCAGGGCAACTACGAGGTCGCGGACCTCACCCCAGCATCCCCCACACCATCTTCAGGAGACTTGTGATGACGATCCCTTCGCATGCCCCGCGTATCTCTGCGCAGCGTCAGATCCTGCTGCCCGGCATGGCTCTGGCCCTGTCGTTGGCCTTTGCCGCCAATGCCTTCGCCTCCGGCACCGGCATGCCGTGGGAAACGCCGCTCAACAACATTCTGGAGTCAGTCCAGGGCCCGGTCGCCAAGATCATCGCGGTGATCATCATCATCACCACCGGCCTGACCCTGGCCTTCGGTGAAACCTCGGGCGGCTTCCGGCGGCTGATCCAGATCGTCTTCGGGCTCTCGATCGCCTTTGCCGCCTCCAGCTTCTTCCTCACCTTCTTCAGCTTCGGTGGTGGAGCCCTGGTCGCATGAGCGGGCTCGGCAGCCCGGCGCAGGGCTCCATCGAGGGCTTCGAGGTGCCGCTGCACCGGTCGCTGACCGAGCCGATCCTGCTGGGCGGCGCGCCGCGCGCGATTGCCATCGTCAATGGCACGCTGGCCGCCGCCCTCGGTCTTGGCCTCCAGCAATGGATCGCCGGCCTCGCGGCCTGGGCGCTGGGCCACACGCTGGCCGTCTTCGCAGCCCGCCGTGACCCCGATTTCGCGACGGTGCTGGTGCGGCACCTGCGCCAGAAAGGATATCTGACATGCTGAACCTGCGGGAATATCGCAACCGGGCCGACCGGCTTGCCGATCATCTGCCATGGGCCGCTCTGGTGGCGCCGGGCGTCGTGCTCAACAAGGATGGCAGCTTCCTGCGGGTGCTGCGCTTTCGCGGACCGGATCTCGACTCCGCCACGCAGGCCGAGCTGGTCGCGGTCTGCGCCCGGGCCAACAACGTCCTGCGGCGTTTCGGGTCGGGCTGGGCGCTTCATATCGAGGCGCAGCGCCGGGAAGCGGCGGCATACCCCGCGAGCAGTTTTCCCGATCCGGCCAGCTGGCTGGTCGATCAGGAGCGGCGGGCCGATTTCGAGGCGGCGGGCACGCACTTCGAGAGCCTGTATTTCCTGAGCCTCACGTTCCTGCCGCCGCCCGATCAGGCCGATGCCGCCGGGCGCGCGCTGGTCGAGCGCAGCAAGGATGTGACGGGGCGCGACTGGCGGCAGGCGCTCGATCGCTTCATTGGGGAGACGGATCGGGCGCTGGATCTGTTCGCAGGCTTCATGCCCGAGATTGCCCCGCTCGACGACGGCGAGACGCTGACCTTCCTGCATGCTGCCATCTCGGCGCGCCCGCATGAGGTCGCCGTGCCCGAGACGCCCATGTATCTCGACGGACTGCTGGCCGACACGCCGCTCACCGGCGGGCTCGAACCGCGCCTGGGCGACCTGCATCTGCGCACGCTCTCCATCCTGGGCTTTCCGGGACTGTCCCGGCCCGGCTTCCTTGATGCTCTCAACCGTCAGGACTTCGCCTATCGCTGGGTGACCCGCTTTATCTCGCTCGACAAGACCGATGCCACCCGCGAACTGACCCGGCTGCGGCGGCAGTGGTTCAACAAGCGCAAGTCGATCACCGCTCTGCTGCGCGAGGTGATGTACAATCAGCCCGTCCAGCTCATGGACAGCGATGCCGACAACAAGATGGTCGACGCCGATCTGGCGCTGCAGGCGCTGGGCGGGGATCACGTCGCCTTCGGCTACCTCACCACCACCATCACGGTGGCGGATGCGGACAAGACCCGCGTCGAGGACAAGCTGCGCGCCGTCGAGCGGATCGTCAACGGTCTGGGCTTCACCGCGATCCGCGAAGGCATCAATGCCGTGGAGGCCTGGCTTTCCAGCCTGCCGGGACAGGTCTACGCCAATGTGCGTCAGCCGCTGGTCCATACACTCAACCTGGCCCATTTGATGCCGTTGTCCTCGGTCTGGGCCGGTCCGGCGCGCAACACCCATCTGCATGGACCTCCGCTGCTCCACGCCCGCACCAGCGGATCGACGCCCTTCCGCCTTTCGACGCATGTCGGCGATGTCGGCCACATGATGATCGCCGGGCCGACCGGGGCAGGGAAGTCAGTGCTGCTGGCGATGCTGGTGCTCCAGTTCCGTCGCTACATAGGCAGCCAGATCTACATCTTCGACAAAGGCCTGTCGGCGCGGGCGGCCGTGCTGGCGATGGGCGGCATCCACCACGCCCTCGGTCTGGGCGGAGCCGGCGAGGGGGCAAGCATCGCCTTCCAGCCGCTGCGCCATATCGACCGGCTCGACGAACGGGCCTGGGCCGGCGAGTGGATCGGTGCCCTGATGGCGCAGGAAACCATCCAGCTCACCCCTGACGTCAAGGACATGATCTGGTCGGCGCTGACGAGTCTGGCCAGCGCGCCGGAGGCCGAGCGCACGCTCACCGGTCTGTCGCTGCTGCTGCAATCCTCCAGGCTCCGCTCAGCCCTGGCGCCCTACACGCTGGAGGGGCCCTTCGGGGCAATGCTCGATGCCGCAAGCGATGACTTTCATGCGGCAGATGTCCAGTGCTTCGAGACCGAGGCGCTGATGGGGCAGGCCGGGGCGGTCGCCCCGGTGCTAACCTATCTCTTCCATCGCCTCGGCGAACGCTTCAACGGACGGCCCACGCTGCTGGTGCTCGACGAGGCATGGGTCTTTCTCGATCATCCGCTCTTTGCCGCCCGCATCCGCGAATGGCTCAAGGTGCTGCGCAAGAAGAATGTCTCGGTGGTCTTTGCCACCCAGAGTCTGGCCGACATCGCCGACAGCGCCATTGCCCCCGCCATCATTGAAAGCTGCCCCCAGCGCATTCTGCTGCCCAATGATCGCGCTGTCGAACCGCAGAGCCGCGGCAGCTACGAAAGCTTTGGCCTCAGCGATCGACAGATCGAAGTGATCGCGCGGGCTACCCCCAAGCGGCACTATTATCTCCAATCCTCGCGCGGCAACCGCCTTTTCGAGCTGGGGCTGGGGCCGATCGCGCTGGCGCTGGCCGCAGCATCTGACCCCGACAGCCAGCGGTTGATCGATGAGCTGCTGGCGCAGGGGGCGGCATCATCCTTCCTCGCCCGCTTCCTTGTCGAGCGCGACCTCAACTGGGCCGTGCCGCTCATCGCCGAGTTTTCCGACCTTCCCACGCCTTGAACCCGCCACCTGTCAGGAGAAAAAGCCATGTCACGTCGATGGAAATCCATGCTCGCCGCGATGATCCCGCTGGCGCTGACCGCCACCCTCCCGGCCACGCCCGCACAGGCGCAGTTCGCGGGAACGGTCTTCGACCCGAGCAACTACAGCCAGAACATTCTGACTGCCGCGCGCACCCTCACGCAGATCAACAACCAGATCACCATGCTGCAAAATCAGGCGCAGGGGCTCATCAACCAGGCGAAAAACCTCGCCACCATCAATTTCCCCGAACTCACCGCGATCAGCCAGACGATCAATCAGGTGAACCAGCTGATGAGCCAGGCTCAGGCGATCCAGTTCAAGGTCGCCAACATCGACAGCCAGTTCAAATCTATGTTTCCCACGAGTTTCAATCAGGCGCTGACCGCCAACCAGCATGTCGCCGATGCGCGCTCCCGCCTGTCTGCCTCAATGACCGCCTTCCAGCACACGATGACGGTGCAGGCGCAGGTTGCCGAGAACATTGCGACCGACACCGCGACCCTTTCGACGCTGAGTGATCGCAGCCAGAGCGCGCAGGGTGCCCTTCAGGCCCAGCAGGCGACGAACCAGCTGCTCGCCCTTGTCGCCAAGCAGCAGATGCAACTCCAGACCATGATGGCGGCGCAATACCGCGCCGATGCCATCGACCGTGCCAACCGCACCCAGTCGCAGTCCGACGCGCAGGGCGCGGTCACCCAGTTTCTCGGCTCCGGCAGCGCCTACACACCCTGAGTAGCGGCTGCCTGAGGGCGGCGCCTCCCGGACGCAGGATGCCGGTTGAAGAGGTCGCCACCACTGTCGCGGGGCCTGCTGCCCGACGCTCGAGGCGGGCCCCGCGACCCTTTTGCCTGAACGCTACCTACGGCCCTGCAAGGACAAGCTCCCATGGCAGATCTTAATATCATCGATCAGTTCATGAGCGATTTCACCCGCTACATCGACAGCGGCTTTGGCCTGCTAGGCGGCGATGTTCATTTTCTGACTGTCACCTTGATCGCCATCGACATTACGCTGGCCGGGCTGTTCTGGGCGATGGGCGGCGAGGACAATGTCATCGGCAAGCTGATCCGCAAGGTGCTGTACGTCGGCACCTTCGCCTTCATCATCAACAGCTATTCCAGCCTGTCCGACATCATCTTCCGCTCTTTCGAGCAGGCCGGACTGACGGCGGGCGGCTCGACGATGAGCGCTGCCGATCTTCTCAAGCCGGGTAAGCTGGCGGGCACGGGCTTCTCTGCTGCCTGGCCGCTCCTGCAGCAGGTCAGCAAGCTCATGGGCTTCACCAGCTTCTTCGACAATTACCTCACCATCGCGGTGCTGGTGATCGCCTGGGTGATCGTCATCCTCGCCTTCTTTATCCTGGCGGTGCAGCTCTTCGTCACGATCCTCGAATTCAAGCTGACCAGCCTCGCCGGCTTCATCCTCGTCCCCTTCGCGCTCTGGAACCGCACCAATTTCCTGGCCGAACGCGTGCTGGGCAATGTGGTGACCTCTGGCATCAAGGTGATGGTGCTGGCGATCATCGTGGGCATCGGCTCCACCTATTTCAGCCAGTTCACCTCCAGCCTGCAGGGGCAGGACCCCGATATCGGTCAGGCGATGAGCCTGGTGCTCGCCAGCCTCGCGCTCTTGGGCCTTGGCATCTTTGGCTCTGGCATCGCGACGGGCCTGGTTGCCGGTGCTCCCCAGCTGGGCGCTGGATCGGTGATGGCCATCGGCATGCTGGTCGGCGGCGGCATGGCCGCCGGTGGCGCTGGCGCCCTGGGCGCGGCGCGTGCCGTCGGCGGCGCCGGGCTCAATGCCGTGCGTGCCGGAGCCTCCATGGGCAAGGCGGCTGCCGGGGCGTATCGCACCGGCCAGCAAGACGCCGGAGCCTCAACCGTCAGTGCCGGTTTGGCCGGTGTCTACAATGCCGCCCGTGCTGCCGCCGGCACGGCCACGAAGCAGGCCGCCGGTGAGGAAAAGCCTGCTGACTCTGAAGCCCCTGCGGGCGGTGCCCCGGGCGGTGGTCCGTCGGCTCCTGCGGGTAAGGGGCCCGAAACTCAGCAAGATCAGGCCTCGGATGAGGCCGCTCCGCCCTGGGCCAAGGCGCTGGAGTCTGCCCAGGCCGCACGCAATCGCCGCCAGAACGCGATCCATGCCCTGCAATCGGGGGATCACGGTGGTTCCGGCGCCAACCCCGACATCGAAGAGAAGGAGTGATCTCATGGTCTTCAAGCGCCCTGTTCAACGATACGGCCAGATGCCGGTGGCCGAAACGCCATGGCAACGCGCCGGACAGCTCTGGGATGAAAGGATCGGCTCTGCACGCGTCCAGGCCCATAACTGGCGGCGCATGGCCTTTGGCATGCTGGCCCTTTCGTGCGGCCTCTCCTGCGGGCTGGTCTGGCAGTCGCTTCAGAGCCGTGTGGTCCCCTATGTGGTCGCCGTCGATCATCTGGGCGAAGCCCGCGCCGTGACGCCCGCCGACCGGGCATATCAGCCGACCGATAGTCAGGTGGCGTGGTTCCTCGGCCATTTCATCACGGCGGTGCGGGCAAGGACGCTCGACCCGGTGCTGATGCGCGAGAGCTGGCTGCAGGCCTATGATTTCGTGTCGCCGCGCGGCGCGATCTTCCTGGGCGATTATGCGCGCAGTGCCGATCCTTTCGCCAATGTCGGTGAAAAGACCGTCTCGGTTACGGTGACCAGCGTGGTGCGCGCCAGCGCCAGTTCGTTCCAGGTCAAGTGGATCGAGAATGCCTATGATCGCGGCGCGCCTGCGGGCTTTTCCCATTGGACCGCGATGTTGACGGTCACGATGAAGGCCCCGGCCAGCGCCGAGATCCTCCGGCGCAATCCGCTCGGGCTCTACATCGACGCGATCGACTGGAGCCGCGAACTGGAGGTCCCCGGCGAGAAGCAGCCGGCCGACGCCACTGCGGCGCGAGCAAGCCAGCCCGGCTCCGAAACGAACATCCCCGCCTTCACGCAGCCTCAGATGGAGAACCACTCATGAAGTCCTGTCTTATCATTGCACTGGCCCTTCTGGCGGGCATCCCGCTCGCCCAGGCCGATACGCCCCCACCACCTCCTGCGCCAGGCACGTCCGCGCCAACGCCTGCCGCGAGCAATCCCAAAATTGTGGCGCAGCCCGTCGTGCAGCCAGTGCCCCAGAAGGCCAAGGCGGTCGCCCGCACGTCGTGGGCGAAGCGCAAGCGCCAGATCTGGCCGCCGGAGGCCAATGTGAAAGCTGCAAATCGCAGCGCGATGCGCGAACCCCAGCCATTCGGCTTCATCAATGCGGTTCAGGTCTACCCCTGGGCCGAGGGCGCTCTCTATCGGCTGATGGCGGCCCCTGGCGCTGTGACCGATGTCACACTGCAGGCCGGAGAGACGATCGTTTCGGTGGCGGCGGGCGATACGGTGCGCTGGACGGTCGGCGACACCAGCAGCGGGGCGGGGGATGCGAAGCGAGCTCACATCCTTATCAAGCCATTTGCCGCCGGATTGTCGACCAACCTGATCATCGCGACCGATCGTCGTACCTATCACCTCGAAATGCTGAGCACGCAGGGCACCGCCATGGCGGCGATCTCCTGGCTCTATCCGCAAGGTGAGCTGATCGCGATTGCCCGCAAGGTGCCGGAAGGGCAGGGCGCGCCTACGGACCGCGCGGGAGAGGGGCATGCCAGACCCGAGGCTGCAGCACTCGGACTCCCGGTCGAACGCCTGAACTTTGCCTATGCGATCGAGGGGGACGCACCATCCTGGCGCCCGCTGCGTGCCTTTGATGACGGGCGGCAGACCTACATTGAATTTCCGGCGAGTATCGCCGTGGGGGAGGCGCCGCCGCTCTTCGTGATTGGAAGCGCTGGTGAAGCCCAACTCGTCAACTATCGGATGTCGGGCCACTTCTATGTCGTCGATCGCCTGTTCGAGGCCGGAGAGCTCAGGCTTGGCGGCAAAAAGCAGGTGATCGTGAGGATCAGCCGAAAAGGCGGCGTCGCTGCCTCGGGCGCGGAAAGGAAGGCGTCATGAGCGAGGCAAAAAGCGCCTCCCCGGCTCCCGCTGACAAGATCGACCCGGAAACGCTGGTCCTGCGGGCCCAACCGCACAGGGTGGTCCGCTTCAAGAAGCAGGCGATCATTGCGCTGGCCTGCGTTGGCACGATTGGCATCGGCGCCATTGGCTATCAGGCGCTGAAATCGCCTGCCAGCCAACTGGCCGGAAAGGATGACGGGCAAGTTCAGGCAACCAAGGCACCCGCCGACGCTCTGTCCGGCGCGCCCAAGACCTACGGTGACGTGCCCCAATTGGGACCGCCATTGCCCGGTGATCTGGGCAAGCCCATTCTTGATCACCAGCAGGGTCTGGGCGGCACGCCCGCTTTTGCCTCCCCGACATCCGCCGATCAGGCAGCCCTTACCGCCCGCCAGAACCTTGAAGCCCAGCGCAAGTCAGCGCGCGAATCCGGCGTGATGGTGCAGATTGCCGGTGTTCAGCGGTCATCTGTGCCCGCGCAGCCGGCAGCCACCGATATGGGAGCGTCACTTCAAGAGGTTGCCGCAGCTCCTGTTGGACCTGCCAAGATGGCGCTGGATCCGGATCACGACCCGGGCGGCCAGCAACGCAAGGCTGACTTCGTCGCAAGCAAGGATACGTCCGGCGACATCAATCCTCATATGCTCTCGCCGCCAGTGTCCCCCTATACGCTGAGCGCGGGGACGGTGCTGGCTGCCAGCCTGATCACGGGCCTCAACTCCGATCTGCCGGGCCTCGTGACCGCCCAGATTACCGAGAATGCCTATGACAGTGCCTCCGGGCACTATCTCCTCATTCCTCAGGGATCGCGGCTCATCGGCAGTTATGACAGCGTGGTGGCTTACGGGCAGAAGCGGGCGCTGGTGATCTGGCAGCGGATCATCTTGCCAGACGGATCGTCGGTTCGCATCGACAATGTGCCGGCCAGCGATACAGCGGGTTATGCGGGGTTGGCTGACAAGGTCGACGTGCATACTTGGCAATTGCTCAAGGGTGTTGCCCTGTCGACCATGCTGGGCGTCAGCGCGCAGCTCAGCTTCGGCAGCAATGAAAGCGACCTGCTGCGCGCGCTGCGCGAGTCCACGCAGCAAAGTGTGTCACGGGCTGGAGACCAGATCGTCAGCCACGCCCTCAATGTACAACCGACGATCACCGTACGGCCCGGATGGCCTTTGCGGGTGGTCGTTCACAAGGACATCGTCCTGCCCCAGCCCTGGGGTTCTGGAAGGAGGCCATGATGGCAGAGCTCAAGCTGGGCAAACTGCCCGAGCGGGTCCCGGTCAAATTGACGATCAGCGTTACGCCTGATCTGCACCGCGTGCTAACCGATTACGCAGCAATTTACAATCAGTCCTACGGTCGGGAAGAACCGCTCGTCGAATTGGTGCCACATATGCTGGCTGTCTTTCTGGCAAGTGATCGAGCTTTTGCCAAAGCCCGAGGGACGCTGGGGAAGGAGGGCAGTGATGGCGCCGGAACCAACTGACTCGCGCCCTGGTATAGGTGGGAGCAACCGCGAACCACCCGACCGATTTCTGAAAATCGCGGAGGTTTGCCAGCGTGCCGGCCTCGGTCGGACAATGATCTACGGGTTGATCAAGACGTACCGTTTCCCCGCGCCTTACAAGATCGGCCCCAAGATAGCCCGGTGGAGCGAAAAGGAGCTGCTCGCATGGATCACAGATGTAAAGGATGGAAAGCTTGCGGCTCAGGAAGGGGCATTTGAGTAAACATTCATATGTAACACCTGTGGTGCCTCAGTTGCTAACCGCGATCCGCCGCGGAAGCGTTCCATCCACCATCCAGCGCCAAAAAATTCAGATTTGGCGCTGGATGATTCGCTCTCGCGATGCAGTAAGTTTGTTCTCTGCAGCCGCCTGCGCCGCGATCACATCCATGAAGCTGGTGCGGCCAAACCGGAACAGGCGGCCGGCCTGTCGGCTCGCCTGTTCGGCTTCATTGCGGGCATGGACCAGGCTGCGTTCCTCGCTCATCTCGTGCGAGTAGGTCGAAAGGGCAGTTTCGGTTTGCTTGAGCGCCTCGACCACGGTTCCGTCGAACTGCGCCAGAGCCATGTCCGCAACTGCTCAACTCTCACTTGGAAGCGTAGCCATCACGGCTTTCCGTGACCAGCACACGCCTCCGGCAACTTGTTGCGTGGAACTGGCGATGCGGGAGGATGAGAGGGCACAGTGCTATCGAGAGGCCCGTCACGTGGATAGTTGGTGCTTGTCTTGCAGTTGCCCACTAAGCGGCACCAGCGGCACCACGGCTTTCGCGGCCAGATCATCGAGGCCATCAGCGATCCATCGGCTGTACGTACGTTCGATCATGGCCACGCTGGTATCGTGCAGCGCCGCGACCAACCGAATAGGCAGACCATTGCGGATGCCGCGCACAATGCTCGAGTGCCGTAGCGAGTATGCTGCGACAGACGCGTCTAAGCCAGCCTCTTTGCGGATTGCAGCCCAGAATGTCGTCAAGTCGTGAGCTAAGCCCCAGCATCCCCTGCGCACCACAGTCCAGCGCACGGCGCCCTTGGCCTGCTTGTAATGAGGCCTTTCTAATAATGGAGCGTCGTTCGGACGGCCTGAGATGACGGGCAGCACTGCGTCCAGCACATCCTGACCAATCGGAACAGGGGTGAAGGCGTTCTTGCTCCCTGCCCCCTTCCTACTGGTGGGAACCATGATCCGCCTGCGGTCGATCTGGACGTCCCGCACACGAATACGCGCCACCTGCGAGAATCGCGCTCCGGTTGCTGCCAGCACGATAATCATCCGAACGAGGTCGCCGTCCCAACCTTTTTCAGCATCAGCTTTCTGTGCCGCCGCGATGACACTACCGATAGTGGTATCCGACAGGATTTGGTTCTCGCGTGCTGTCTCCTCGGCTTCGGCATGATCGCCGATCGCACATGGCAGTTCGAGTCCATGCCTGATGACAATCGGCAGGTTCTCAGGAAGCTTGCATCGGTGCGTTTTTGCGGCGGTGTTCAGAGCTGCGCGCAGATCATTGACTAATCGCCGACGGGATGATGCAGCCATGTCACCCGGCAGACCGCTGACCCAACCTTTAAGTTTTGGTTCGTCCAGATCGTGCAGGGCCACGTCCGCCAGCGGCGCAGCCGCGATTGCTTTGCGCTTCCGTTTGGCCTCAGTTCCGAGCAGGAACACTCCAAGGCGGTAGCTCGCAGACGATCGCACAGAGCGGCCGGCCCGGGCACTGTAGCGAGCGTCGATCGCGGCAAGATAGTCAACGACTGCGGTTCGCACGGTCTGCGCCGGGCCGTCAGCAGTGGCTTTCGCGTCTCGCCGACGCTGGACCACCTTTTCCCGTGCAGCACGAACCGCGGCAGCGAAATCTAGGGTTCCTTCCGCGATATGATCATCGGCAGTGCCCAGAGCTTCTTGGCAATAGCCAGCGCCATTCCGCCAGCGTACCAGCCATCCACCGCCGCGCTTGCCCTTTCGATAGCCAAGATGAACTTCCGGGTCTATGCCACGCCAATGAACACCGGCCTCCAATTTAGCGCGGGCATTCCGGGTCGTGATCGGCGCCTCGCTTAGGGTCTTTGCCATGGTGGCTCCAAACTTGTCGAATAACCGTCAAATATAAGGTAACGTATCCCAGTGAACCAAGCTGAACGCAACACCTTTAAAATCACGATTTTTCGCGAACTTTCATGAACGTCGGCGAACGAGGGAAGATCCTGGTCGATGCCGATGCCTGCCCGGTGAAGGAAGAAATCTACAAGGTCGCGCTGCGGCACGCCATCGCGGTGACCATCGTCAGCAACCAGCGCCTGCGGGTGCCGGAGCATCCGCTGATCCGGCGAGAGGTTGTCAGCGATGGCTTCGACGCGGCGGATGACTGGATTGCACAGGCCTGCACGCCCGGCAGCGTGGTCATTACAGCCGATATTCTGCTGGCGGATCGTTGCCTCAAGGCGGTCGCTTGCGTGCTGGCCCCCAATGGCAAGCCCTTCACGCAAAGCTCGATCGGCGCTGCGGTCGCGACCCGCGCAATCATGGCTGATCTGCGCGCGGGGGCCCTGGGCGATCCGATCGGCGGCCCGGCTCCCTTCGCGAAAGCGGATCGCTCGCGCTTTCTCTCCGCCCTCGATGAGGTGCTGGTCCGGCTCGGGAGGACGATCGGCCGCGCCTGACCTGCCCTCGCCGGGCGAGCCCCCTCCGGGGTTTCCAAATATCAATGCCGGTTGTCCCGGCAAACTGAAAGTCAAAGATGATGAGTGGGCATGTTTTGGTGGACAGGGCCCGCGTGCCTGATGGCGTGGAGCTGCAATTGCTGCGCAGCGGGGACGATTTCATCATCGCCATTGGCGACAATGAGCTGATGAGCACGGATATTTACGCCTCGGAACAGTCGCTGGCGCATTTGACCTGCCAACGGCTGGGCGCGCGCGCGGCGCCGCAACTCCTCATCGGCGGCTATGGCATGGGCTATACGCTGCGCGCCGCGCTGGATTCGCTTGGCGCGGATGCGCAGGTGATCGTGGCGGAAATCATGCCTGAAATCATTGCATGGGCGCGCGGGCCGATGCGGCAGATCACCGGCGACTGCCTGGATGACCCCCGGGTTCATCTGGTGGTCGATGATGTGGCGATGCTGATCCATGCTGCTGTCGATGCCTATGACGCCATTTTGCTGGACGTCGACAACGGGCCGGAAGGGCTGACGCGCCGCTGGAATGACGGGCTTTATTCCATGCAGGGCCTGCATGCGGCGCGAAAGGCGCTCAGGCCGGGGGGCATTCTGGCCATCTGGTCAGCCGATGCCGATGAGGCTTTCACCCGCCAATTGTGCGCTGCCGGTTTTCAGGTGAGCGAAGAAGAGGTGGATGCCTTGCGTCAGGCGGACGGCACCTGTCACCATATCTGGTTCGCAACCAATCCATGACAGGTCGGTCTCCGGCCTCGAAATGAATTGACAGAGGCCGCTGCCATGCCTCCGATGCAGGCGGGAACAGGCAGGAGGGTGCTTATGGATTACAGGCTGGAGCAGGATGATCTTGGCACCCATATCCACTGGGCTCTGAATGGTGTCACGGCGCGCATGATCGACTGGTTCTGGTCGAATATGGAAAAGGGCTTCATCCTCTGGCACCCCGAACAGCATGAGCCGATGAGCTGGCCGATCCCGCCGCGCCATGGCAATCTTCTGGGCGCTGTCCACAATGCCCCCCAGACCTGGGACGATGGCCGGCGTCAGGACCTGTTCATTCGGTTTGAGCCCTTGCGTGATGTGCCGGACGCCATTCGGGATGTCATCGATCACACCCATGTCATCGTGGTTGCGGGCCTTGGTCTGGATGAGGCCTCTCTCCACACGCAGGACCCCATGGGCTATCGCGTTCACCAATGGCAGCCATCGGATCGCGGGGTGGTCGGCAAGTCGACCGCGGTGGGGCGCCGCAAAGCGGAAACCCATGAGGACGGCAAGATCTGGGCCGCGCATGCCGCCACGGAAATCGGCAATTGGGCGCATTTCCTGCCGGACATCCACCGTCTGTATGAGGTGGTGACGGACACGCGCCGCAACCCCTTTACCGATCTGACCGTGGAGGGCACAGGACGCGCGGCACGCTATCGCCATATGCCCGGATAATGGTTACGTGGCCCGCCCGGGCCGGGGGCAGGGATCGCGGCGCTTGTCGGCGGACAATAATCGATGGCGAAGTGCGGCGTAGCACTTTACGCTCCGCCGTATGACCGAAAGCCTGGCCGCCCCCGCTGTTCCTGCAGACCGTTCGCCGCTGATCGCGAGCATCTCCTGTTTCACCTTTTGGGGGTTGCTGCCGATCCTCTTCATCTGGGCAGACCGGCTGGGGGCCGGCGCGATGGAGATCGTGGCCTGGCGGATCATCTGGGCGCTGCCCTGGGCCATCGCGCTTGTGCTTGTGGCGGGTCAGGGCGGGCATCTGCGCCGCTTGCCGCGGCATACGCTGGCGGCGCTGCTGCTGTCGGCCGCGCTGATCGCGGTCAATTGGTCGATCTATGTCTGGGCTGTCTGCTCGGGCCACACGATTTCGGCCAGCCTTGGCTATTACCTCAATCCCTTGCTCAACATGGCGGCGGGGGCGGTGCTGTTCAAGGAACGGATCGACCGCCCGGGGCGCATCGCCATCGCGCTGGCTGCCGTGGGCGTGGCCTTGCAGGGATGGGCGCTTGGCGAATTCCCATGGGTGTCGCTGGGCTTGGCCTTCACCTTTTGCGGCTATGGCATCGTGCGCAAATCCGCCGTGGTGGAGGCGCAGACGGGCCTGCTGGTCGAATGCATGATCCTGGTGATCCCGGCTGCCATCTATGCCTTCCTGCTGCATCGCGCCGGGCATGGCGTGTTCGGAACGACGCCGATGGTCTCGCTGGTGCTGGCTCTGGGCGGGCCGTCCACGGTGATCCCGCTGGCCCTGTTTGCCTTCGCCGCGCGGCGCATGCCCCTGACCGCCATCGGCTTCCTGCAGTTCATCGCGCCCACACTGCAATTTATGGTCGGGGTCGAGACCGGCGAGACGATGTCGCCGCTGCGCGCCTTTTCCTTCCTCTTCATCTGGGCGGGGGTGCTGGTGTTCGTTGTCGGGGCCTGGCAAAAATTCCGGGTCCAGCGGCGGGCGTGATGACACCGCGCTGACGTGGGCACTTTTCGCATGCCCGGCCCGATCTGATGTGTTCCGGGCAGGGCATGCGAGCGCCTTGAGCAGGCTCTAGAATTTGACGGAAAATCTGGCGCCATAGGTTCTGGGCGGGGTGGTGCCCACGACCGTCGTGGAGAGCAGAGGCGCGGGCGACATGAACACCGGAATCCGGTTGTTTTCCATGTTGCGCATATAGATGGCGAAGGTCCACCGGCTGTTGGCGGGGCCGAATGCGATCTGGGCGTTGCTTTGCCACGCGCCGCCCACCAGACCGCCGCCCTGCGAGATGTAGTAGAAGTTGATGTAATGGCTGCTCTTGTATTGGGTGTCGACGCCCAGCACCAGATTGTAGTCGCCCAGCGGGATCGTCTGCTGCGCGGCCAGATTGACTGTCCAGCGCGGCGCATTGTTGGCCGGATAGTTCGAGCAGTTGATCACATAGACCGCGCCTGACAGCGTGTAGGGGCAGCCCACAAGCGGCGGCGAGGAGGCGCCCGTGGTGTAGACGAAGGAGCGGTTCTGCGCGTGCAGATATTGCACATCCGCGCTCAGCAGCGTGTGGGGGGCCACCAGAGCCTTGATGTCGCCTTCCACGCCATAGATCCGCGAGGCGCCGATGTTATCGGTGAAGTTCGAGGTGCGCCCCGTTGAATCAAGCCCGACATGGTTGACCTGCTGGTTGACGTAATCCCACCAGAACCCTTCGAGATTGAGCTGCAGCCGGTTGTCCAGCAGCCGGTTCTTCACGCCGATGGTGTAGGCTGTGATGTATTCCGGCTGATAGGTTTCATGCCCCACCGAGGCCGAGAAACCGCCCGAGCGATAGCCCGTCTCCACGCTGGCATAGGCCAGAGAACGCGGCGCGAGGTCATATTCCACCGCCGCGCGCCAGGTGACGCGCTGGTTGGTCAGCTGGCTGTTGAAGGTGGCATCGCTGCGTGAGACGATGGCACCCGTGCCGGCAATGGGCAGCACGCCCGCCGCCGGAAAGGGGAAGGGCAGCTGCGCCGGGCTGTCGAGCACCGGCAGCAAGGGCGCATTGGGGCAGGTCGGCACGCCGCCCACCGTCGCCGCGCAGACGATCGTGCCGGAAATGCTGGTGCTGTTAAAACTCTTCTGGTCATGCGTGTAGCGCAGGCCGCCCACCAGCCGCAGCCGATCCGAGACATGGGCCGTCAGCCGCGCGAAAGGCGCCCAGCTTTGGGTGGTGATGCCCTGATCCGCCCAGGATTCCTGCGCCATGATGTCGATCACCTGATGGTAGTTTTCGCGCTCGTGATAGTAATAGGCGCCCAGAACATAATCGAACATGCCAAGGCGGTTGCCATTCAGGCGCAGCTCGCCGCTGTATTGTTCATCCGTCTCGCGCTGTTTGGCGAAGAATGCGGCGGCGTCCGACAGATAATCCAGATGGGAATAACGCCAGGCCGGGATGAAGGTGACCGTTCCGATGCCGGTGGTCCATGTGATCTCGGCATTGGTGCCGTAGAAATCATTGTTCTGGTAGGGCATCGGGGTCAGGGCATTCAACAGCCGCCCCGACACGCCCACATAGACCCCCTGACGAAACGCCTGAGAGGCCGGGGAATAGAGCCCTTCGCTCAGCGGAATGTTCGCTGGGGCAAAGGCATAGGCGCCCGTCGCGGGGTTCAGCGTGAACTTGCCCGTGTAGGAGACGCTGTAGCCATAGCCGCCATTATGCGCGTAATCGGCCCCGATCCGCACGGTGAGAGCATCGGTCAACCGGCCCATCATCTGAAAGCGCAGGCCCTCGGTGCGGTCGTCGCTGGTGCCATCGCTCAGATAGCCGTCGCGCCGTGTCAGCGTGCCTGACAGGCGCGCCGCGCCATGCTCACCCATGGCCAGATTGACGGCGCCTTCAATGTTGAGCGCATTGTAATTGCCGTAGCTGATCGTGCCATAGCCTGAATTCTCTCCCGGCCTGGGGCGTTCCGGGATGACATTGAGCGCGCCGCCCGTCGCATTGCGGCCATAGAGCGTGCCCTGCGGCCCTTTCAGCACCTCGACCCGCGCCAGATCGAAAAAGGACCCCGTGGTCGAGGTCGGGCGGCCGACATACACGCCGTCATAGTTGAAGGCGATCGCCGGATCGCTGGTGGGCACCACGGTGAAATTGCCCACGCCGCGCATGAAGATCAGATTGCCCGTGCTGCTGGGCTCCACCGTCAGGGCGGGCACCTGCGCATTGAGCAAGGTGGCGTTGCTCGCCCCGGCGGCCACCAGATCCGCGCCCGAAATCACGTTCACCGGAACCGCCGCGCGCTGCAGGCTTTCCTCGCGACGCTGGGCCGTCACGATGATGTCCTTCAGCCCGACCCCTGCGACGGCATCCTGATCCGCGGCATGGGACACGCCCGGCAGCACGCATGACAGTCCCACTGTGCACAACAACAGCTTACGCATCCCCGCCTCCATTTTATATCTGATTGCGGGGGAGGGTAAGTCAGAAGGGTGATAGGCGAGCGATGAATCTTTACCCCTTTGATACCCGCAACGGTTCGTTGGCCGGTGTTCAGCCCTCCGCCACATCCTGGTTGAAGGCATAATTGGCGCCGACCCTGCGCAACAGATCGCACAGATATTCGGCAATGGGGGTCAGCGGCATGTCGCGGCGGGTGACGATGCACATCGGCGGCGCCTTGAGCGGTTCGATCAGGTCCATCGTCTGGATCTCGCGTGAGAGGCCCGGCACGTCGAGCCACTGGCGCGGCAGCACGGTCAGCAGATCGGATTTGGCCAGAGCGATCAGCGCCACCAGCGCCGATCGCGCATGCAGCACGATCTTGGGTTCGGGCAGGCCCATCTCCTCGAAGGCATTGTCGAAATCGCCCTCGGTGCTGCGGGTGGAGAGCGTGGGGCGTATCCATTCCGCCCCGGTCAGATCGGCGAGGCTCTTCGCGCCTGACAGGGGATGGCCGCGCCGCGCCACCACCAGACGGCGGTTGTCGAACAGGGGCTCTACCATCAGCGAGGGGGCGATCCCGCCCATATTCACCGGCCCGACATAGATATCGACCCGCCCCTCGACGATCTGCTTCTCGATCGGGGGGAACAGGCTTTCCGACACTTTGAGCACCACATCGGGAAAGCGTTTGTAGAAGCGCTGGACGATGGCGGGCATGAACACCATCACCGATGCGGTGGAGAGGCCCAGCGTCACCTCGCCGGTGGCATTGCCTTTCAGCGTGCTCATCTCTTCCTGCAAACGGCGCAATTCGGCCTGCACCATCTTGGCGCGGCGGATGAAGGCCTCGCCGCCCTCGGTCAGGCGGATGCCCTTGACGTGCCGCTCGAAAAAGACAACCTCCAGCTCCTTCTCAAGATCGCGGATCGAGCGGGTGATCACCGGCTGGGCAATGCCCAGATGCCGCCCTGCCGCGCGCAGGCTGCCCATTTCCGCAACCGCCAGCACGTCGCGAATTTGCGTGAGCTTCATTCAGGGTTCTCCCGATCCTCTTTATTATACCGGCGATTATATCCCCGTGTGCGGCGCGCGCAATGATCCTGTCAGAGTATCAATGATCAGCATTTGCTGCCTCAACAGGGCGGCGGCGGCGACCTAGTCATGGCTGCAGGGCGTCCATGCAAGAACGCGCCAACCGCGAAACGGACAGAACGATGGCACAGCAATCATCCCCCACTCTGGCAGATGTTCACACCCCGCCGCTGCACAATCACTGGTATGTGGCCGGCTATGCCGATGAGTTCGACGAAGGCCTGCATGAGCGCATGTTTCTCGATCGCTCGATCGTCATCTACCGCAAGCAGGATGGCGATCTGGTGGGCTTGCAGAACCGCTGCGCTCATCGCTCCTTCCCGCTGGCGCATGGCTGGCGCGAGGGCGACACGCTTCGCTGCCGCTATCACGGCGCCCGCTATGATGCGGAGGGCCGGCTGGTCGAGATTCCCAGCATGGCCGCCTGCCCGCGCGTCTCCGTGCGGCGCTATCCCATGCGGATTGCGGGGCCTCTGGCGTGGATCTGGATGGGCCCGCCCGATGCGCCCGGGCCGCTGCCCGAAACGCCCTGGCTGGGCGAGGGATGGACCTATGCCACGGGGCAGTATCCGCTGCAGGGCAACTGGCTGCTGATGGCCGAAAACCTGATGGATCTGACGCATATCCCCTTTCTGCATGCCAGCACCTTCGCCTTTCCCAAAGGGTTTGCGCAGGCGCCCATCAAGCTGGAGGTGGCCGGTGAAAGGCTGAGCTTTTACCGTGACAATCCGCCTGCCTATCACCGCTCCGGCATGATGCGCCCGGCCCTGTCCGATGCGCTGGAGGCGGCGGGCTTCACTGCGCGCAGCACGGTCGAATTCGTCTCGCCCGCGCTGACCTTCGGCCGGGGCGAGTTCTTTCCCACGCAGGGCGCCATGCCTCAGCCCGATTACATGTGGCGCGTCGCCCATTTCATGACGCCCGAAACGCAGGGCCGCACGCATTACTGGTATTTCCATGCGCGCAACTACGATCTGGCCGATGCGGCGCTGACCGAGCAGATCCGTGCGCTGGTCGTGGCCGGTTTCGATGAGGACAAATTCGCCATCGAACAGATCCAGCGCATGCATGATGAGGACCGCCACGCCTATAGCGAGGTGCAGTTCCGCTCCGACGCTCCGGCGGTGGCCATGCGCCGCATCGTGGCCGCCATGGCCGCGCGTGAGGCGCAGGCTTGATGCGAACAAAAGGGGCGGGCAAGGGTATATACCCTTGCCCGCCCCTTTTGTTCGCTCTGAAAGATCAGCCCGCTTCGCTCTTGCTTTCGAAGGCAAACAGATCCGCGTCCGATCCGGCCAGCCGCATCGCGCGGAAGGGGGCATAGCGCGGGTCGGCGAAGAAGCTGTCGAGCGCCGCGCGTGAGGGAAAGCGCAGGATGGCGACACGGTCCGGCACCGGCCCCGGCTTCTCCCCCTCCACCCGCGTTATGTGGCGCGATGCGGCCACCCACACCGCGCCATACTCTGCCAGCAGGTCCGGCACCGTATCGAAATAGGGGGCCAGCCATGCGTCATCTTTGATGTCCATGGCGATGACCAGAAAGGCCTCCATCGGAGCGGTTGGGGGCGCGGCTACCTCGGGCATCAGGCCGTCTCCCGCTCCATGGCATCGATCCGGCGCGACACGCGCACCGCCGCCTCGTCGCAGGCCAGCATGGCGGGCTTGAGCGCATGGCGGGCGATCACCGCGCGCAGGCCCTCGATCGCCTCGACCATCGGCTTGTCCTCGATCAGCAGGGCCTGGCGCTGCCAGGCGCGGAAATCATCGTCCACCCTGAGGTCGTCAATGGCGAAATTGCGTGAGGCGCCGTAGAAATAGTGGCAGCTTTCATCGGTCTCGGGCGTGACGATATGCGTGCCCATGGAGTTCATGCTCTCCTCCTTGGGCGTGCCCGAAATGGCGAAGGCGATGAAATTGAGCATCGCGCTGACGGGATACCAGCGGATGTCATTCCACAGATCCACCGTCTGATTGCCCACATCGAGGAATTTCGACACGAAGACCGTGGGCGATCCGCCGGGCAGCTTCATCAAATTCTGGATGCAGCGGTCCTCGGCCACCACCTCGCGCTCGACCCGGTCGAAAGCGTCGGACTGGGCGTTGGCGCGGTGGACATATTGCGCGTGGCCCAGATCCATCAGATTGTCGACCAGCAGGCGATAGTTGCAGTCCACCCGCATATGGCCGCCAATGGTGCGCCGCCCGGCGGCGATGCGGCAGCTGTAATCGGGGATCAGCGCGGGGTCGGCATCGGCGGCCTCGCCCATCCAGATCCACACCAGATCGTCGCGCTCCACCGTGGGAAAGGCGCGGACATTCAGCGAGGCCGGTCGCGCGCCATTGCCATGCGGGTTGAGCGTGCAGCGCCCCGCGCCATCGAACTCCAGCCCGTGATAGGGGCATTGCAGATGGCCGCCCACCAGCATGCCCATGCTGAGCGGGGCGAAACGGTGCGGGCACAGATCGAGCAGCGCCGCCACCGTGCCCTCGGGCGTGCGATAGAGGACGATGGGCTCGCCCAGCAGCTTGCGGCCCAGCGGCTTGTCGGTCACTTCCGCGGGCAGGGCCGCCACATACCAGGCGTTGCGGGCAAAGGGCATGGTGGATTTCCTTCTGAAGGGCGGCTTATCGGGCCTGTGTCACGGCATAATCGATGTGGCTGATGGCGCCGTCGAACATCTGGGCGATCTCGCGCACGCGGGCGCGCATGGCGGCCCGGCCCGGCGAGGCGAGCATCGTGTCGATCCCCGCCTCATCGTCGAAGGTGACGAGGATCTGGCAATGGATGGCGGGCGGGCTGTCCTCCAGGCGGCGCGGCCACAGCGCCTGCACGCCGCGCACCCCGGGCAAGGTCCGGAGGCCAGCGAGAATCTCGCCATCGATGGCCTCGGCAAAGGCCTGTTCAAACCCCGGTCTGGGTTGGCCCAGCCAGAAAGCGGAACGTATCCACATCGTGTTTCTCCCTTGTGTCGCCTGGGCTCAGGCCACATTAGCACTGTGTTGATGGGCCGGCGACGGCGCCCGTCCGGTGACATGGGTCAGCAGGCCGGTTTCGGGCCAGGCCGCGCCGCGCCAGGCGACATGCTGGTCAGGACGGATCAGCGCCCGGCGCGCCTGATAGAGGCCGTCCAGCGCCGGATCGTCGAGCCGCACCACGCGCAGGGGGACGGCCTGCGCCGCCGCTTCCGCCTCGGCGCGGGCCAGATCCTCGTCGTCATCCTCGCCGTCGCCTCCGCCCCCGCCCCCGCCTAATGCCAGCAGCGTAAAGCCCGGCCCGAACAGGTCATAGAGCGAGCGCCCGTCCGCCAGCCAGCGATGCGGGGCAAGGCAGCCCGGCATGGCGCTGGGCACATAGTCATGCGAGCGGGTCCAGTGCGCATCGCTGCCATCGGGCACGATCACCGGAGAATGCTCGTAACAAATGCCCAGCACCACGCCCAGAGCATAGAATTCCCCATGCTTGGCGGTGCGGATGTAGTCGGCCAGTTCCGTGCGGGCGGCCTCGCCTTCGGGTGTCATATCCTCAAGGCCGGGCTTGGACAGGCGGTTGGGCGAAAGCGCATGATTGGCCTCTGCCTCATCCAGCACGAAGTCATGGGCGGGGCGGCGTTCGGCCTCATAGCTGTCGAGCAGGGCGGGGCCGCCCCAGCCTTGCAGCACCGCCGCGATCTTCCAGCCCAGATCGACGGAATCGGCGATGCCCATGTTCATGCCAAAGCCGCCATAGGGCGGGTGCAGGTGGCATGCGTCGCCTGTCAGGAACACGCGGCCCTGCCGATAGCGGTCGGCCAGCAGGCGACTGGCGATCCACTCGTCGCTGCTCAGGATTTCATAATCCATGTCGATCCCGGTCGAGCGGCGGATCAGGTCGCGGACCTCGTCCTGCGAATAGGTCACATCCTTGCCGACCAGCGTGGGCATGAAGAACCAGCGGTCATCATCGTCCATCGGGCCGATCAGGCTGGGCACCTCGCTGTTCAATTGCCAGAACATGATGCCCGGCCCATGCCCATGCGCTTGCGCGAGGCCGGGCGCGCGAAAGATCGTGTTGTAGTTGCGCGACAACCCATGGGTGCCCTGCATTGTTGCGCCCATATGCTCGCGCACCGAACTGCGCGCGCCATCGGCGCCGATCAGATAGTCGGCGGTGATGGCGCGTTCCTCACCCCTTGCCACATCGCGGATGCGCAGGCGCACGCCATCGGCATCCTGCTCGAACCCCAGATACTCCTGCCCGAAGGCCAGCGTCACATCGGGCAGCGTGGCGGCATGGGCGCGCATCACCGCTTCGAGCTTATATTGCGGAATCCATTGGCCATGCTCGGAATAGCGCTCATCGCGCGCGGGCGAGCAGCTGAGCGCATGATCGAAGCGCGCGATGCCCGGCCCGCCCAGCCGCGTGACGAAATGCACATGCGAGGGGTAATCCACGCCAAAAGGCGCGGCCTTGGCCAGCTCATCGGCGATGCCCCAGCGGCGCAGATGTTCGCGCGTGCGGACATGGGTGGTCTTGGCGCGGGGGGCATGGCCGGCGCGCGCATTGCGTTCCAGCACCAGGCAGGGGATCTGTCGGCTGCCCAGCTCGATCGCGGCGCCCAGACCGGCAGGGCCCGCCCCCACGATGACGACCAGGGGCCGCCCGATGTCCTCTCCCTCACGCATGATGGTTGTTCTCCTGTTTGTCTGTCGCGACCGGCGGGCAGGGGGCGCATGAGGCCATCCGCCCCGGGCGCGGCGGGGCGGCGTGTCAGAGCGGACCGATGCGGTAGTAAGGTCAGGCGTGCTGGCGTTCAGCCTCGTGGAGGAAGGCCGTGAACACCTCATTGAAGGCGTCTGGCGCATGCTCTTGCGGGAAGTGGTGCGGGCTATCGATGCGCACATAACGGCCACCGGTGATTTCGGCGGCCTTTTCGCTGCTGGCATCGATGCCCGGGTTCCATCCGCCCGATACGGTGAGCAACGGGATGCCGTTGGCCTTCACCGCCTCGACCAGCTCGCGCACCCGTTCGGGCGTGGGCAGCTTGATGGCGGAGAGGCCACGGCCCACGGCCTCCTGCTCTGCGACGCCGCGCCTGCCGCGGATGCCTTCGGGAATGCCCGCAACTTTCGAGAAGCGCACCGCCAGATCGGCCAGCGAGGTGGCGCCCTGCATCGCCTCGCCCATCTCGCGCAGGAATGTCTGCGTGCGCGGATCATCGAGCGTGAGATGCTGCATGGCCGCCTCGATCAGCGTCAGCGAGCGCACCGCCTGGGGCCGCGCCGCTGCTGCCGCCAGCGCCACCAGACCGCCGTAGCTGTGGCCGACCAGATGGCCGCCATCGCCCAGCAGATCGGCGGCCCACAGGCCGTCCAGCTCGAAATCGTCGGGCCGCCCGGCCGAGGGGCTCTGGCCATGGCCGGGGCGGTCGGGCACCAGCACCTGCCAGCCTTGGTCGCCCAGCACCTGCTGAGCCGAGAAATGCGCGTCGCCGCCCACGGAGGAGCCCTGCGCGCTGCCATGCACCATGACGATACGGCTGCCCTGCTGGCCCCAGCGGGTGATGTGAAGATCGGGGTTGGTCATCGCAAACTCCTCCTGCAAACTGTGGGGATCAGCCCTTGAACGGGGCCGCCATGAAGGGTGTCATCCGCTTGGCGACGCGATCGCGCCAGACGCCATAGGGCTCGAAACCGGGGGATTTTTCACACATGGCGCGGGTCTGTTCGTAGATGCCCTCGTCGCTCAGCGAGAAATCGAGCGGGATGAGGAAGGGCTGGTCCATGTACCAGTCTGAATCGACGAAGAATTCCAGATTGTTGCCTTCCGGATCATGGGCATAGATGCTCCATGCGATGCCGTGGTTGCCGGGGAAGATGTGGTTGGCCCCATCCTCCTGCAGGCGCTGATGGATGTCGCGCAGATCCGCGATGCTGCCCATCTTGAAGGAAATCTGGTTGATGCTGGGGCCGAACTGGGTGGCATGCACATTGTCTGGCAGGGCGGGCGGGCGGCCCGTGGCCAGCACGATCTGGTGATGGTCCAGCGGATCGCGCGAGAGGAACACCAGCTTCATGCCCATGTCCAGCTCGCCGCGATCGGTGACTGTAAAGCCCAGCACATCGGTGTAGAACCGCTCCATACGGTCGATGTCGATGACGCTGAGCCCCATATGGCTGAACATCAGATTGGGCGCGGAGCGGGCGGCGGGGGGATGGGCGGGGCTCATCATTCTCTCCGTGAAGATCTGCCAGAGGGCGTCTTCTTGCCTGCGAATGTGGAGGAGAGAGCCTCTCTTCAAAAGATGGCAAAGCAGGCTTCATGATACTCCAGCAGGTTCATGAGGCCGGTGGTGTGACCTGCCCATCAGCCGCCCCCCGGAAGGGAGACGGCTGACAAGGGGCGCGCGTTCACGCCACCAGAGCGCAGTCGAGCGAGGCAAGGCCGCGCAATGTGTTGTGCGGGCGGCGGACCGGGTTCGACGCCTCGATCCGCCGGACCTTGCGCGCCATCGTCTCAAGGATGACCGAGATTTCAAGCTTGGCCAGATGCATGCCGGCGCAGACATGCGTGCCCATGCCAAAGCCGAGGTGGTCGCTCGGGCGGCGATGGATGTCGAAGCGCTGAGGATCGGGGAATTTGTCGGGGTCGCGGTTGGCGCAGGCATAGAGCATCAGCACCCGCGCTCCCGCCGGAATGCGGACATCGCCGACCTCGACATCGGCGGTGACATGCCGGGAAAAGGCGCGGATCGGCGATTCAATCCGCACCACCTCATTGATCGCATGGGGGATCAGCGCCGGGTCCTCGCGCAGCAGGTCCCATTGGTCGGGATGGGCTGCGAAGAGTTCCAGCGCCGCGCTGGTGGCGTTGATCGTGGTGTCGAGCGCGGGGGTGAGATAGTCGATCAGCATCATCCTTGCCGTGTGCTCGCTGATCGTTCCGGCATCCGCCGCGATGAAGAGCGCCTCGCCCCATCCGCCCGGGATCAGCGAGGCGCGGTCAAGCCGTTCGAGGACATAGCCGATCACATGCTGGGCGATCTCCAGACCTTCCAGCGTGCGCGCATTCTCGATGGGGCCGAAGGCGTTGAAGATCGCGGCGGCCCATTCGAGCATGTTCCGGCGTCCCTCCTCGTTGAGCCCGACCAGCTCCGTCACGATGGCCAGCGGGAGGTAATGCGCCAGTTCGGCCACGCCATCGAAGCTGTCGCGGGTGAGCAGGGTATCGATCTTGTGTTCGACCAGCGCCTCCAGACGGGGCCTCAGCTCGGCCAGCGCCTTGGGCATCAGGGGCCGGGCGAACAGGCGGCGCATGGCCAGATGCTGGGGATCGTCGCTGCACAGCATGATCCCTTGCGAGGCGCTGTTCATCGGCTCATTCACCATGCAGCCGCTGGCCGAGGAGAAGATCTCGGGCGACAGCAGCGCGCTGCGCACACTGTCATAACGGGTTAGCGCCCAGACCTCGTTCCGTGCCAGCCATACCGCCGGGCCGAGCGAACGCAGGCGGTCATAGTGCGGGTAGGGATCGAGGATGACCGCATCGCTCCAGAAATCGATCTCGCAGGTGGGAATGGCCTTGGTCAGCTGCATCGCGTCTCTCCGTTTCAGTGCTTTATGTCTGGGTGACATTCTGTCATTATGAGGGCATGGATCATGTCGAGACTGCCACCCGCCCCGTTGGCGAGGCCACCAAGGAAGATCACCGCGTCCGCGTCGCGCGGGAAAGGCGCGAACGCATGCGCGCCCATCTGCTTCAGTCGGTGATGGCGGTCTGCGGCGGCAGGAAGCTGACGGGGGCGACCGTGATCGAGGATGTGGTGCGCCACGCCGGCGTCTCGCGCGGGACCTTCTACAAATATTTCGACACGCTGGATGAGGCGGTCACGCAACTGGCCTTCGAACTGGCCGAGCAGATGACCGACGACATCCACAACGTCTATGATGTTTTGACCGACCCGGTGATGCGGACGGCAACGGGCTTCCAGACCTTCCTCTCGCGCGCCTGGATCGATCCGGACTGGGGCAGCTTCATCACCCATCTCGGGCTGCTGAGCGGTGAGGACGGGCTGATCGCCAGCAAGGTCAAGGGTGACATCAGGATGGGCGTCGAGACGGGCGACTATTCGGTGGTGGCGGTCGATTTCGCCGCGGATCTGCTGATGGGGGCCAAGCATGAGGCGATCCGCCGCATCATCTCGGGCGAGCGGGACACGGCCTATATCACCGGCGTTGCCGCGATGGTGCTGCGCAGCTTCGGCGTCTCGCCGAGCAAGGCCGAGAAGACGTCCGAGAACGCCTTCAAGCGCCTGCGCATTGAGGCGCCCGGCATGATGGCATGGTGGCGCCCGATCGGCTGAGAGGGATGCGGGCGCCACAACCATCTCAATATTTGAAGTGGACCGAGATCATCACGGTGCGCAGCGGGTTGGGCCCCGCCAGATAAGCCCCGTAATAGGCGCTGAACCGGGGATCGACCGAAGGGCTGGCAAAATCCTGCGAGATCGCATTGGTGACATTTTTGGCGACCACATCGATGCCCCATCTTTTGTCGCTGGTCTCGATGCCCGCCTGCAGGTCAAGCGTCGTCAGCGGTTTGGATGGGAACAGCTCCTGATCCTGATTGAACATGCTGCTGCGGTGGCGGACATTGCCGCCAAGATGGCCTCTGAAGCGGGTGCTTAGCCGCGTTTCATAGGTGAGCCCCGCGTTGAAGATGATCTTGGGCGCCTGCGAGCGGCGGTAGCGACCATAGACCGGATTGCCGCTGGCATCCACGGTGGGGGCATTGGTGGCCGGATCGATCGGCTGGATGATGCCGGTTGCATCGGCATAGGTCAGCCCGCCATCAAAGCGCAGGTCCCGCGTCATCTGGAAGGCGCTTTCCACCTCCACGCCGCGGCTGCGGGCCGGGCCGTTGAAGGTGATGAAGCCCAGCGTGCCGCCGGTGAAGATCGTATCCTGAAAATCCGTGATGTCGGTCCAGAAGCCCGCGATGTTGAAACGCAGCCGCCGGTCGAACAGGGTGGTTTTCAGGCCGACCTCATAGCTTTTGACCTTCTCGTCGCGGATGCCGGAACCGGCGGCGACCAGAGCGGCAGGCACCTTGCCATTGACCAGCGCCGTGGGCGGCACGGCGATCGTGTTGCTCTCGACAAAACCGCCAGATTTGCTGCCGTGCCCGAAGGAGGCATAGGCCATCACGTTGCGCGTCACATCATATTGCAAGCTGACATTGCCATCGACGAAACCTGAATCATGCGACAGCGGGGTTGGGTCGAAGGGCGGGTTGGCGATGGTGTTCCAGACGGTGAAGGGCGCCAGCGCGGTACGGCCATAGAGCACATCCTTCGTCTCGCGCGTGTAGCGCAGGCCGCCGGCCAGGCGAAGGCTGCCGGTGATGTGATAAGTACCTGATGCGAAGACCGAATAGGCCTTCTGGTCCTGAATGAAGTGGTTGACGAAAGGGCCGTTGAACAGCTGGCCGGGGCCGGGCGCGCCCACTGGCGGAAAGCCGGGCACATGCCATTCCTGATCCTCACGCGAGTCCCAATGGCTGCTCAGGTAGAAGAAGCCCGCCATATAATCGAGCTTGCCCCCGGTGGGCGACTGGATGCGCAACTCCTGCGTGAACTGGCGATAGCGTTCGGAGCGGAAGAAGTTCACGCTGTCGTCGGTGGTGAAATCGAAATCGTCGGCATTGTTCAGCGCATAGGTCACATAGGAGGATTGCGCGGTCAGCAGATGATCGCCCAGCTTCAGCTCGGCCTTGGCGGTGGCCAGATTGGAGCGCGTGCGGTGAAACGTGTCGCCATTGGCCGTCGCGCTGGTGAACTGGGCCGTGTGGCCGTCGAGCACGGTTTCGCCATAACTTGCCGGCACATTGCCGCCCACCAGCTGATAGCTGGAGCCGATCTGGCGGTTCTCGGCATATTGGTCCGAGACGGTGAGTGTCAGCGTGTCGGTCAGCCGGGCGCGCAGGGTGGCGCGCAGGCCCAGATCCTTGTGCTCTGGGCCATCATGATTGGTGGCGTCATTATGCACCCATCCGTCAAGGTCATTGTAATGCGCCGCAACACGAAGCGAGACTGTGTCGCTGAACGGCAGATCGCTGGCCGCATCCAGCTGATAGCCGCCATATTGCGCCTCATAGCCGGCGCGGCCCTCGACGGAAAATGTGTCGCCCGGCTGTTTGCTGACCACGCTGATCGCGCCAAGGCTGGCATTCTTGCCCAGCAGGGTGGACTGGGTGCCCTTGATGAACTCCATGCGGTCCATGTCGAAGAAGCCGGTGGAATAGAGCCGACTCTTGCCGAGAAAGACGCCATCGTTGAACACGGCGACGGATTGCTCAAAGGCTTGCGGACGCGCCTGCGTGCCGAGGCCGCGGAAGGTCAGCGCCAGGCCATCGTCCGGCGCGCGTGAGAAGACCACGCCGGGCACCAGCGTGACGGCCTGGAACAGATCCTTGATCCCCTGCGTGGCCAGCGCCTGACCGCTGACGGCGGTAACGCTGACGGGGATGCGCTGCACCGATTCGGACCGTTTCTGCGCCGTCACCACGATTTCCGCCACGCCGGGCTGCGCGGCGGAACCCTCCGGGGCGCTCGGCACCGATTGGGCGGATACCCGGCCCGCGCCCCCGCAGAGCAGGCCGCACAGGGCCACCGAAGCAAGATAATGCCTTCGTGTCATCGTCATCCCCTCTCTCCTCGCGGCCCGGCGATTCAGTGATCGCGCAGGTCCGCTTGCATCGCCGCTCATCCGGCGGCCTGAGGATGATGTTGACTTCATAGTGACAGATCTGTCAAGATGACATATATGGTCATGATGAAAAGATCCGACGCGCCACGTCGGTCAGGAGAGTGGAATGGCTGAAGGCCCCTATGACGTGATTCAGATCGGTTACGGCCCGGTGAGCGAGTCGCTCGCCCTGATGCTGGGCCGCAAGGGAAGGTCGGTCGCGGTGTGCGAGCGCTGGACATCGCGATACCCGCTGCCGCGCGCCGTCTGTGTCGATCACGAGCTGTACCGGGTGCTGGCGGCGAACGGGATGGGCGATGTCCTGCCCTCGGTGACGCATGCCGGGCCCCTCTACCAATGGTTCAATGCCGACTGGAAGGAACTGCTGGTCATCGATTGGCAGAAGGCCTCCATTTCGGGCGGTCCCGAGGTGAATTTCGTCCACCAGCCCACGCTTGAAGGTGCGCTCGATGCGATGGTGCAGCAGCAGAAGGGGGTGGAGCTTCACCTCGGCTGGGAGGCGGTCGCGGTCACGCAGGATGAGGCGCTGGCGCATGTGACGCTGCGCCATCTGGAAAGCGGCGAGGAGAAGGTGCTGTCCGCGCGCTATGTGGTGGGATGCGATGGCGCCAATTCGCTGGTGCGCACCGCCATCGGCGGCGCGCGTGAGGATCGCGGCTTTCAGGCGGACTGGCTGGTGATCGATGTGCTGCTGAAAGATGGCGTGACGGTCGAGGGGCTGGGGCTGCCCGGCGCGGGCCAATATTGCAATCCGGCGCGGCCCACCACCATCGTGCCCGCAGGTGTGCGTGAGGGCCGCCTGTTCCGGCGGTGGGAGTTCATGCGGCTGCCGCATGAAACGGTCGAGCAACTGGAGGATGAGGCCTATGTCTGGGAGCTGCTCAAGCCATGGGCGGGGCCGGACGAGGTCGAGCTGGTCCGTCACAAGGTCTACAATTTCCGGTCGCTGATTGCGTCGCGCTGGCGCGATGGGCGGTTGCTGATCGCGGGCGATGCCGCGCATGTCATGCCGCCTTTCATGGGGCAGGGCATGTGCGCAGGGATGCGCGACGCCTGGAATCTGGCGTGGAAGCTGGAGCTGGTGCTGTCGGGCGTGGCGGATGACCTGCTGCTCGACACCTATCAGGCCGAGCGGATGCCTCATGTCAGCCAGATCACCGATATGGCGATCTTCCTCGGCAAGATCATCTGCATCCCCGATCCGGAGGAGGCTGCCGCCCGCGACCGTGCCTTTCTGGGCGGCAATGCCCCGCCGCTGCCGCCGTTCCCCAAGCTGGATCACGGGCTGCTGTTCCGGCCCAATGGCGCGGCGCTGCAAGCGGGGGCGGGGCTGCTCTCGCCACATGGCACCCTTGCGCAGGATGGCAGGCATGCGCGCCTCGACGATCTGACGGAGGCCGGGAGCGGCTTCCTCGTGATCGCGCGGGGCTTCGATCCCGAGTCCTCCGTCGGCCCTGTGCGCGACACGCTGGCCCTCGCCGGGCTGCGATGCCTTCAGATCGGGGCGGGCCATGCCACCGATGTCGATGGCCGGATCGAGGCCTTCCTCGATGCGCAGGGCTGGAACGCGATGATCATCCGCCCCGATTTCTACGTCTACGGCGGCGCCATCGGGGCGGGCGATCTTTCCGCATTGGCCGGGGCGCTCGCGGATGATCTGCGCGCGCATGGCCTCCATGCATCCGCCACCACATCTCTTGAGCATAAGGAAAATGTATGAAACTCGCGCGTTTTGCCGTCGGTGACGGCGTCCATCTCGGTCTGGTCGATGGCGACCGGATTGCCGATCTGACCGCCGCAGGCCTGCCCTTTGCAACCATGCTCGCCCTGATCGAGGCGGGAGAGGCCGGTCTCGATGCTGTGCGCAAGGTGGCCGGGAATGCGCCTTCCACGCCGCTGGCGCAGGTGGCGCTGCTGGCCCCTATCGAAAAGCCCGGCAAATATCTCGCGATCGGCATGAACTACCAGAAGCATCTGGAAGAGGCCGACAAGCTTGGCGTGGCCCGCGCGAAGCATCAGGTATGGTTCAACAAGCAGACCACCTGCCTCTCCGGCCCTTTCGACGCCATCGAGCCCGGTGTGACCGAGAAGCTGGACTATGAAGTCGAACTCGGGGTGGTGATCGGTCGGCGCGCCAAGGGTGTGACGCCGCAAGACGCGCTGGCCCATATCTTCGGTTATTTCGTGGCCAATGATGTTTCGGCCCGCGACTGGCAGTTCCATTCGCCGACCTTCACCATGGGCAAGTCGTTCGATACGCATGGGCCGATCGGCCCCTGGATCGTTACGGCGGATGAGGTGGCCGATCCTCAGGCGCTCGATCTGCGCTGTCTGGTGAATGGCGAGGTGCGTCAGGCCAACAACACGGCGAACATGCTGCACCGGATCGATGCGCAGATCTCCTATCTCTCGACGGCCTTCACGCTGGAGCCGGGCGATCTGATCGCCACCGGCACGCCCGAGGGCGTCGGCGTGGGCATGGAGCCGCCGACCTTCCTCAAGAGCGGCGATGTGGTGCGCTGCGAGGTCGAGGGCATCGGCGTCATCGAAAATCGCGTGGCCTGAGCCCGCTGCTGGCGGCGGTGCAAGTGCCGCCGCCAGCCAACAATGGAGAGGATAAAGATATGGCAGTTCTGGGAATGCTGTCGCTTACGCTGGAGGTGCCGAACATCGATGAAGGGGTTCGCTTCTACAGCGATGCCGGGCTGATCTCTGCCGTTGAGGGCGATGTCGCCCGCCTGCGTTGCGAAGGGCAGGCGCGGGAATCGATCACCTTGCTGGGCGGTTTCGCATCGAAGCGCCTGCACCATGTCGCGCTGCGGGCGGAGGATCTGGAGGCGATCGCCGAGCGCGTTCCCCGCTTCGGTGGCCGTGTCATGGCCGCGCCCGCAGGCTTTCCCGCCAGCGGCCTGTGGGTCGAGGACCCTCATGGCATGCTGCTCCATCTGGTCGAACACCCCTGCGATCCGCCGCTTGAAGGCGGCCCCGCTTTCGAGATCAACGCGCCCGGGCGTATCCTGCGCAAGCGGCGGTCGGCAATGCTGCCGACAGGGGCCTATGGCGCCGTCCATCCGCTCCGGCTGGGCCATGTTCTCGTCTTTTCGCCGGATGTGCCTGCCAGCGTGCGCTTTGTGACCGAGGCGCTGGGCATGGGGCTGGCCGACCGGTCGCAGGATGTCATCGCCTTCTGCTGCGCGCGCAAGGAAAGCGAGCATCATGTGCTGGCCTTCGCCAAATCGCCGGGCGTGGGCTTCCACCATGCCAGCTTTCAGGTGAACGATCCTGATGAGGTTGGCCGTGGCGGTCGCGCGCTGGCCGGGAAGATGGGCAAGGGGGACTGGGGCTTTGGGCGCCACACGGTGGGCTCCAACTTCTTCCACTATATTCAGGACCCCTGGGGCAGCTGGTTCGAATATTATTCCGACATGGATTACATCGACGATTACGCGCTATGGACCCCGACCAACTATGCGCTGGAAGACAGTCTGGCGAATTGGGGGCCATCGGTGCCCGGCGATTTCGTCCATAATTACGAGATTGCGCGGTTGGACGCTTGAAAACAGAAAGCCATCGCAACGTCCATCAGCACACCATCAGAGACCTGTCACCTGCATGACGATGTGACCGGCACAGCCGGGCTGATGGACGATGCGGCGCATGCGACCCGCGCGCATAGGGGCACCGGCTGCTATGTCCCGAATCGCTCGATCAGGGCCAGAAAGGCTGTGATCGACACCGCCTCAAGCTCTGGCATGCGGTGTTCGAAGGGTTTTTCATGCCCGGCGAACATCGTCAGCCCCTCCATCGAGGCGGAGATGAACAGCGCCATGGCCGAGCGTTGCTCGACCGAGAGGTCCGGCCGCATTTCCTCGATGATATCGTTGAGCGACACGCGCGCCCGCGCATAGAGTTCCTGCACACGCTCCAGCACGAAGCTGTCATGGTTGGACAGCGCCCAGAGTTCGGGGAACAGCCGTGTCGTCTTCTTGGTGCGGATGTCTTCCAGCACCATCTGGCACAATTCGGCCAGACGTTCGGCGGGGGGCGTGCCGCGCCGATGGGTGATCTTGTCGAACTCGATCTCATAGGCGCGGATCACCGCATCCAGCAGATCGCGCACCAGATCGTCCTTGGTGGTGAAGTGATAGGTCAGATTGCCCATCTTCAGCCCGCAGGCGGCGGCCACGCGGCGCATGCTCAGCGCCTGATAGCCTTCCTCGATCAGCAGGCCGAGCGCGGCGCGCAGAATCATTTCCCTTGTCTCATGCCCCTTGCTGTAGCCGCCCTCACGCTCGGGCAGCACCAGGTCGCGGACGGCGAAGGCGATAAGATTGCCTGTCTTGTCAGTCACTTGAAAAACCTCAGCTCAGAAATATCGAAAATATGACACTCGACAAAATTATGTCCATTGACAAGTTTTTAGAAATGACCCCAAATCACACCTGTCACGACCTAACATGAGGTTGGGCGGACAGGGAGAGAATGATGCGCAGAGGGTCTTTTATGGCCGCGCTTCTGCTGGGCGCGGCATGCGTGCTTCCGGCGGCGGCCCATGCGGCGACAGCTCCGGCGCCATTGGCTGAAGAGCCGATCCCCGCCGTCACCACCTTGCCGCAAAACTGGCCGGCAAGCTGGCTGCTGGTCCATGATCTGAACTTTGCCTCGATCATCGACGGCAAGCTGGCGATTGTCGACACGCATGATACGGTGCAGCCGCTGAAAGGGCTGGTGCGGGCCTCGCAATTCGCCAGTTCGCAGATTTCGCCCGCCAACCATGAGATCTACACGGCGGAAACCTTCTACACCCGCCTGACGCGCGGCGAGCGCACCGATGCCATCACCATCTGGGATATGGCCACGCTGCAGCCCAAGGGCGAGATCGTGCTGCCCGGCGGCAAGCGCCAGCTTTCCGTCACCTATCGCAACATCTTCCAGCTGATCAACCATGACAGCTGGGCGCTGGTGGCCAATTTCACCCCGGCGCAATCGGTGACGGTGGTCGATCTGGCGGGACGCAAACTGCTGGGAGAGATCGATCTTCCCGGTTGCAGCCATATCTATCCCACGGGGGAGCGCGGCTTCACCTCCTTCTGTCAGGATGGCTCGCTGATCAGCATTCAGCTCGATGCCGCGGGTAAGGTGCAGTCGTCCAAGACGCTGACCAATGTGCAGGATATCGACCGCCAGCCCCATTTCCAGATCCCCGCGATGATCGGCAAGGTGGCGTGGTTCGTCAGCTATCACGGTCAGCTCAAGGGCTTCGATCTTTCGGGACCGGTCGCCGTGCCTCTGCCCAGACTGGCCAATGTCGGCACGGCAGAGGGTGGCGCGCCGGAATGGCGGCCCGGTGGCTGGCAGGTGATCGCCTCGGACGGCACTTCGGACGGCAAGGGCCTGCTCTATGTGCTGATGAGCCCCAACGGCAAGGAGGGCAGCCACAAGGATGGCGGCACGGAGGTCTGGGTGGTCGATCCCGTGGCGGGCAAGCGGGTGAGCCGGATCGCGCTGGGCGGGGTCTTTTCCTCCATCGCTATGACGCATGAGGCCCAGCCCCGGCTGGTGGCCGCCAGCGCCGATGGGCTGATCGATATCTTCGACCCCGCGACGGGGCAGAAGGTGCATTCGCTGGGGCGCACCACGGCGGCCAATCCCACCCTTCTCACGCCGGTGCCGTGATGCAGGCGCTGAGCTTCTTCCTGGCGCTGGTGCTGGGTGCGGCCTGCCTGCACAAATGGACCGAGCGCGACAGGCTGATCGCCGCCACCGCCACGCTGACCGGCGTGGGGCTGCGCGAGGCGCCCTTCCTGCTGCTGGTCGCAGGCCTGTGGGAAGCGCTGGCGGCGATCACGCTGCTGGTGCCGGGCCTGACGCAGATCGGCGCGGTGGCCGGGGCTGCCCTCTGGACGCTTTATGCTGCGGCTCTGTGGCGGCGGCGCGGCCAGCGGATCGACTGCGGCTGCGACTTTATGCGCCGCGACAAGCCGGTCTCGACAGGCGCGATCCTGCGGCCTGTGGTGCTGGCGGCGGTGGCCGTGATGGTCGCCCTGCTGCCCGCCGGCGCCTTCAGCCCGGACCTGATCTTCGCCGCGCTGGGCTTTGCCGCCCTGTGGTTCGCCGCGGGCGAATTTCTTTCCCTTCCTCTTGTTGCGAGGGCCCGATGATGTTGATGGTGTCGCAAATTCTGCTCTGGATCGCTGTCATCGTGCTGGCCGTGCTGGTCGCGGCACTGGTGCGGCAGGTGGGCGTGCTGCATGAGCGGATCGCTCCTGCCGGCGCGCTGACCTTGCACCAGAAGGTCTCCGTGGGTGAAAAGCCCACCGCCTTGACGCTCGATACGCTGGACGGCGGGCGGATCACCGTCGGCGGCGGCGGCGCGCGAAGCCAGCTGGTGTTCTTCGCCTCACCCGATTGCCCGGTGTGCAAGGTGTTGCTGCCGATCGTGCGCTCCGCCGCGCGGGCCGAAAGCGACTGGCTCGACATCGTGCTGGCCGGGGACGGCAGTGCGGGGGCCTATCGCCGCCTCGTTGCCGATCATGGGCTGGAGGGCGTGCCGCTGGTGCTGTCCGAAGCCTTGGGCCGGGCCTTTGGCGTCTCCAAACTGCCCTATGCCGTGCTGATCGATGAAGAGGGTCGCCTCGCCTCGCTCGGCCTCATCAACAACCGCGAGCATCTCGAAAGCCTGTTCGAGGCCAAGGAACGCGGCGTCGCCTCCATTCAGGACTTTCTCGCACGCCGTCAGGGGGGAGCGGAATAATGCCGATCTTCGACAGTTGGACCGAAAAAGCCGCGCGCAAGGTGGCGCAAGGCGTCTCGCGCCGGGGCACGCTGGCCCGGCTGGGCGCGGCGATCACCGGAGCCGCCATCATTCCCGCTCTGCCGGTGTCGCGCGCTTCTGCCGCGCCGCATGGCGCGGGGGAGGCCCGCCCGCCGATCGCCTCGGCGCTGGCCAATGATCCGGGCAACCGCGCAAGCTGCGATTACTGGCGCTATTGCGCGATCGACGGCTTCCTGTGTTCCTGTTGCGGCGGCTCGGTCAGCACCTGCCCGCCCGGGACGGAGATGTCGCCGATCACCTGGATCGGCACCTGCACCAATCCGGGCGACGGGCGCGCCTATGTCATCAGCTACAATGATTGCTGCGGCACCACCTCTTGCGGCCACTGCCTGTGCAACCGCAATGAGGGCGACCGCCCGCAGGTGCGCCCGCAATCGAACAATGATTACAACTGGTGCCTTGGCACGCAGAGCAGCGTCTACAATTGCTCGACCGCCGTGATCATCGGCACGGCAGGTGAGAAATGAGGGGCGCGCTGTTCCTGCCGCTTGCCCTGTTGGCAAGCCCGGCTCTGGCGCAATCCGCGCCGGATGGGGCGCAGATCTTTACCCGCTGCGCCGCCTGCCATACGGCGACGGGCGCGGGCGTGCCGGGTGCCTTCCCGCCGCTGCAGAGCGATTTCCGCAATCTGGCCACCAAGGCTGAAGGGCGGCGCTATCTGGCGCTGGCGGTGATCAAGGGGCTTTCGGGCGCGATCACCGTGCAGGGCAAGCCCTATCGCGGCTTTATGCCCGCCCAACCGCTCGACGATGCTGCGGTGGCGGGCGTGCTGAACCATGTCGGTGCGAAGATCGCCACCAGCGGCCCCGCCTTCAAAAGCTTTACCCCCGCCGAGGTTGCAGCGGCACGGGCCGGTGGAGCGAAGCTGAGCGTCGCCGATGTTGCCAAGCTGCATGAGGGTGCGGGCGGGCAATGATCGCGCGCACCCTCATCCTACCGCTGGCGGGCCTGCTGCTCCTTGCGGCGGGGCGGGGAGGAGCGCAAAACACGCCCGGGGCGGATGCCGCTGCCGCTCATGTCGATTACATGCTGAAATGTCAGGGTTGCCACCGGCCAGACGGCACGGGCGATATGCGCTCCACCCCGCCGCTGGCCGGGGAAGTGGCGCGGTTTCTGGCCGTGCCGGGCGGGCGGGAGTTTCTGGGTCAGGTGCCCGGGGTGGCCACCACCGATCTGGATGATGTGCGGCTGGCCCGGCTGCTGAACTGGACGCTCTATCGCTTCGATGCAGGCCATCTGCCGAAGGATTTCAAACCTTACACCGCGCAGGAGATCGGGAGACTGCGCGCCACACCGCTGCGGCTTGAGCGCGTGGCGGTACGAGACAAGCTTCTGAAACACATGAATGGGACGGCCAGGTAGCTGATCCCATCGCTGGGGGAGTGGTATCATGACCAAGGGAGTCAGTTTCGCATCCGGCCTGTCGAGGATCGCCTTTGCAGCCGCCATGGCGGTGCTGCCGGGTGTGGCGATGGCGCAGGATGCCCCGCCGGCGGCGCCGGTGCCGAAAGCGCCTGAAACGGGCGAGATCGTCGTCACGGCGGCCAAGCGCGCGGAAAATGTGCAGGCGGTGCCGATCTCCATTTCCGCGATTGGCGGCGATGCGCTGAGCAAGGCGCGCGTGACCAGCGTGGACAGTCTGGTGACCAAGGTCGCCAACCTGCAGCTGACCTCCATCGTGGGGGACAACACGCCGATCTTCTCGCTGCGCGGCGTGTCGATGTCGGACTACAGCCTCAATCAGGCCAGTCCCGTCGCGACCTATTACGATGAAGTCTACAAGGGCAATTTCGCGCTGCTGGGCGTGGCGATGTATGATCTGGAGCGGGTGGAAGTGTTGCGCGGGCCGCAGGGCACGCTTTATGGCAAGAACACCACCGGCGGCGCGGTCAACATCATCAGCAAGACTGCGAAACTGGGCGAGACCAGCGGTGATTTCAGCGTTGGCTACGGCAATTACAACCGCGTCGATCTGAACGGTGCGATCAATGTTCCGCTGGGCGACAAGCTGGCGGTGCGCGTGGCGGGCACCTTCGCCCATGCCGATGGCTGGTTCAAGAATGTCGTGCCCGGCATGCCCGATCTGGCCGAGACGCGCGAATATGCCTTCCGCGGGACGATGGTGTTCAAGCCCAGCGACGGGGTCAAATTCACCCTGCGTGCCTCGACCAGCTTTCAGAACCCCTACAATTACGGCATCTATGCTCAGCCCGAAGCGGTGAATCGACCCGGCCTCTCGCAGCGCCAGATCGCCTCCGACATTTCGCAGCGCAGGCATGCGCGCACGACCTCGGTCTCGCTGACGGCCAACATCGATGTGACGGACAAGCTGGCATTGACCAGCATCACCTCATGGGACAAGGGTTCGCTGTCTTTCTATGAGGACACCGATGGCACCGCCGCCAAGACGCTCGAAATCCCCTATGTCGATCGCGCCGAGCAGGTGGCTCAGGATCTGCGCCTGACCAGCAATTTCGGCGGACCTTTCGAATTCATCTTCGGCCTCTATTACAACCGCGAGAAGGTCTACAACCAGACCACCTTCGAAATCGGCAATGATGTTGATGTGAATGGTGATGGTGTTATAAATTATCTGGACTGCGCGGAAGGTCTGCCGGTGGCCTGCAAGGTGCGCAACCAGTTCGATCAGGTGAAGAAGAGTTACGCCGCCTACAGCGATCTGAAATACAAGCTTTCGGACAGTTTCACCCTGCGTGGCGGTCTGCGCTTCACCCATGACACAGGATCGCAGACAGGTTTTTCGTCCAATGCTTACGGCGTGGACGATGTGCTGGTGGCCAATCTGATTCCGCTGTCTGCCCTCTATTATTCGAATGACAATTGGTCGGGCAAGGTTGGCTTCGACTACAAGATTGCCCCCGATCATCTTTTCTACGCCAGCTTCAGCAAGGGTTATCGCGCGCCCAGCTTCAATGCTCAGGCATTCTTTTCGCCTGCTGAACTGAGTGTGGCACGGCCAGAAAAGGTCACATCCTATGAAATTGGCCTGAAGAACCAGTTTGCCAACCGCCGGATCACGCTGAACCTTGCCTCCTTCTATTACGATTATCGCAATCAGCAATTCATCAACGTTGATCCGAGCAGCGCCGCGCAGACGCTGCTCAACATCCCCAAGTCGCGCATCTTCGGCGGCGAGGCCGATCTGACGGTGCGCGCATCGCGCGCCCTCTCCTTCCGCGCCGGCATGGGACTGCTCTCGACGAAAATCCTTGAAGGCACGGTCAGCGGCACCGATGTCGCAGGGCACCGGCTGGCCAATGCCCCGTCTTTCACCTTCAACGCGGGCATCGATCTGACGCTGCTGGATGGCGACAAAGGCAAGCTCTCCTTCCATCCCGACATCGCTTACCAGTCCGCCCAATATTTCGAGGTGCTCAACATCCCCCGCCTGCGCCAGAAGCCCTATGCGCTGGTGGGTGGCCACATCGATTACGAGACGAAGGACGGGCGCTGGACCGCCTCGCTCTGGGCCAAGAATCTGGCCAACACCTTCTACTTCACCTCGCGGGTCGATCTGCTGGCAGGTTTTGGCTTTGATTATAACCATATCGGGAATCCGCGCACATTCGGCGGCACAATCGGGTATAAGTTCTAAACACAGGAGAGAGTCGATGTCCGACTACAGACTGCTGATCGGCGGAGAGCTTCTGGAGGGCGATGACACGCTGGAGGTCATCAACCCGGCGCTGGGCGAGGCCTTTGTCACCGTGCCGCGCGCCTCGGCGCGGCAGGCTGATGCGGCCATTGCCGCGGCCAAATCGGCTTTTCCCGGCTGGGCGGCCACCACGCTGGAGGCGCGCCGCGCCCATCTGCTGCGTCTGGCCGATGCCATCGCTCAAGATGCCGACCGTCTCGCCCGCATCCTCACGCAGGAACAGGGCAAGCCGCTGGCCGAAGCGCAGGGCGAAGTCGCGTGGACCGAGGGCTATCTGCGTCATTACGCCACGCTGGAGCTGCCAGACCGCGTCATTCAGGACGATGCCAGCGGCTACATCGCAGTGAAGCACAAGCCGCTGGGCGTGGTGGTGGGCATCATCGCCTGGAACTTCCCGCTGCTGGTCGCCTGCTGGAAGATCGGCCCGGCGGTGCTGGCGGGCAATGCCATCGTGCTGAAACCCGCGCCGACCACGCCTGTCTCCGCTCTGGCGCTGGGGGCCTTGTGCCGCGATATCTTCCCGGCAGGCGTGGTCAACATCATCACCGATGCCAATGATCTGGGGGCGCATCTCACCGCGCACCCCGATGTCGCCAAGATCGGCTTTACCGGCTCGACCGCCACCGGCAAGCGCATCGCCGCCAGCAGCGCGGACACGCTGAAACGCGTGACGCTGGAGCTGGGCGGCAATGATCCGGCCATCGTGCTGGAGGATGTCGACATCCGCGAGACGGCGCAGGCGATCTTCAACGGCGCCTTTCTGAACGCAGGGCAAGTCTGCCTCGCCATCAAGCGCGCCTATGTGCATCAGGCGATCTATGATGCCATGTGCGCCGAACTGGCACGGCTGGCCGAGGAGGCCATCGTCGATGATGGGCTGAAGCAGGGCACCCAGATCGGCCCTATCCAGAACAAGGCGCAATTCGAAAAGGTGCAAGGCTTCCTCGAAGCGGCCAAGCGCGACGGCAAGGTCATCGCGGGCGGCGCGGCGATGGAGCGCGCGGGCTATTTCATCCGCCCCACCATCGTGCGCGATGTGCGCGATGGCGACCAGATTGTCGATGAGGAACAGTTCGGCCCCGTGCTGCCGGTGATCCCCTTCTCCGATGTCGAGGAGGTGATCGCCCGCGCCAATGCCAGCGATTACGGGCTGGGCGGATCGGTGTGGTCCAGCGATGTGGAGAAAGCGGCAGACATCGCCGCGCGGATCGAAAGCGGGCAGGTCTGGGTCAACCAGCATATCGCCATCGGGCCGCATATCCCCATGGCGGGGTTCAAGAATTCCGGCCTCGGCGTCGAGCAGGCGAGCGAGGGCCTTGCCGAATACACCCAACTTCAGGTCATCAACGTAAAGCGGTGAACATGCTGTCGATCACGCAAGGACCAACCGATGTTCCGCTGCTGGAAACCACCATTGGCGAGGCCTTGTCGCTGGCGGCGGTGCGCTGGGGGGACGGGCTGGCGCTCGTCTCCCGCCATCAGGGCATTCGCTGGACTTGGGCCGAACTGAACCATCAGGCCGAGCGTGTGGCCTGCGGTCTGCTCGCGCATGGCATCGGCAAGGGCGACCGGGTGGGGATCTGGTCGCCCAATTGCGCGGAATGGACGGTGATCCAGTTCGCCACCGCCAAGATCGGCGCCATTCTGGTGAACATCAACCCGGCCTATCGCAGCGGGGAGGCGCACTATGCGCTGGGCAAGGTGGGATGCCGCGCTTTGGTCACCGCGCCCTCGTTCAAATCCAGCGATTATATCGCCATGCTGCGCGAGATCGACCGCGCCACCCTGCCCGATCTGCGCCTGCTGGTCTCACTAGGGGAGGAAGCGCACGAAGGTTTCCTGCCCTGGTCCGAATTGGGCGCCGATGTGGATGCCGAGGCCCTGGCGCAGATCGCCGTCACGCTCGACCGGCACGATGCGATCAACATCCAGTTCACCAGCGGCACCACCGGCTTTCCCAAGGGCGCGACACTCACCCACCGCAACATCCTCAACAATGGCTATTTCGCCGGGCGCAACATGCGGCTCACCCCGCAGGACCGCATCTGCATTCCGGTGCCGCTCTACCATTGCTTCGGCATGGTGCTGGGCAATCTGGCCGCGCTGACCAGCGGGGCGGCGATGATCTATCCCGGCCCGGCCTACGATCCCGCTCTGGTGCTGCAAGCCGTGACGGCGGAGCGCTGCACCGCGCTGCATGGCGTGCCGACGATGCTGATCACCATCCTCAACCACCCCGATCTGGAGCGCAGCGATGTCTCCACCCTGCGCACCGGCATCATGGCGGGCGCACTATGCCCCCGCGCGATGATGGAGCGCATCATCGAACATCTCAACATGCGCGAGGTGACCATCGGCTATGGCATGACCGAGACCAGCCCGCTCACCACCCAGACGCTGGCCGATGAGGGGATCGAGGAAAGGGTCTCCACCGTGGGGCGGGTGCATCACCATGCTCAGGCCAAGGTGATCGGCCCGGATGGGCAAACGCTGGAGGTTGGCCAGCAGGGCGAATATTGCTCACGCGGCTATGCCGTGATGCAGGGCTATTGGGGCGATCCGGCCAAGACTGCCGAGGCCATCGATGCTGAAGGCTGGATGCATTCCGGCGATCTGGCGGTGATGGATGAGCGCGGCTTTGTCCGCATCACCGGGCGCATCAAGGATATGATCATCCGCGGCGGCGAGAACATCTATCCCAAGGAAATCGAGGAATTCCTCCTTTCGCATCCCGATATCGTCGATGCTCAGGTCTTCGGCGTCAGCGATGACACATTCGGTGAGGAGGTCTGCGCCTGGGTCATCGCGCGGGATGGCGGCACTCTGCAGGACAGTGATGTCATCGCTCACTGCAAGGGCCGGATCGCGCATTACAAGGTGCCACGCTATGTCCGCATTGTGGAGGTTTTCCCCATGACGGTGACCGGCAAGGCCCAGAAGTTCGAGATGCGCAAGATCATGGAATGTGCGCTGCGTGGGGGCGATTGACCGTGGCTGATCTGCCTTTGCATTACGATCCGCAAGGCCTGTCTGCCCTGCTCGACACGATGTTCCATCCGGAAGCGCGGAGGCGCTATGGATCGGTGGTCTGGGTGGAGCCCGGCCATGTGCGCCTCAGCCTGACGCCGCCGGAGGATTGCCTGAGGCCGGGCGCGATCATCTCCGGCCCGACGCTGATGGGGCTGGCCGATGTCGGCGCCTTTGCGGTGATCGCGGCGCATCTCGGCCCGGTAACGATGGCGCTGACCACCACGCTGACGATCAATTTTCTGCGCGCGGCCTATGGAGATGCGCCATTAATCGCCGATGCCCATCTGCTCAAGCTGGGCCGCAGGCTGGCGACGGCAGAAGTACGGTTTTCGCAAGAAAGCGTGGGGTTGGTCGCGCAGGCCACGGTCGGCTTTGCCTTGCCGGGTGAAAAGGGGGCAAGCCCGAAAGCCGACGGATAGTGTCTTGCCGGTCCCCCCTTGCTCAGCGTGGTTGCCGCTGGGCAAGGAGTTTGGTTGCGGCGGCCAATCCGGCATATGCCGCCTCCGCCACGGCCTCGCCATCCGCGATGAGCGCGGCCAGCGTCGCGCCGGCGAAGGTATCGCCCGCGCCGGTGGTGTCCATCGTGTCCAGCATGGCGGTGGAAAGTGTGACGCTGCGCCCGCGATGGTGGATATGGACACCGCGCTCGCCATCGGTTTCGAACACCAGTTGATGCGCCGGGAACCCATCGGTGTTCGACCCGAGAAAATCGCGCTCATGGCGGTTGAGGAAGATGATCGCCGCCCTTTGCCTTAGCGTGTCGCGCAGGGCGCCGGGAAAGCTGGTGGCATCGGCCTTGACGATCCACGCCAGCTTCTGCCCGGCGCGCATCAGGGAGAGCGCTTCCTCGGCCATGCTGCTTTGCCCGGCGGAGACGACGATCCAGTCAGCGCGTTGAATGGCGGCTTTCTGCGAGGCGGACAGGCCGGTGGCAACGGCATCGCCCCGATCCAGAAAGCAGCAATAATGGCCGTCCGGGCGGTGGATCAGCACGCAGACCGGCGTGCGGCAGGCGGCGCTTTGCACAAGGGCATCGGTGGCAAAGCCACGCTGGCGCAGATGGTCGATCATGGTGGCGCCGGGCGCATCGGCGCCGATGTTGGCGATCAGCGTGGCATCATGGCCGGCGTGCAGCAGGGCCTCTCCGGCATAGACGGGCGCTCCCCCGATGCGTGGCCAGCCTTGATCGGCGATCCGGATGGCATTGGTGCCTTCGGGCTGCAGCGCGCCATCGGCCCGGGCGATAAAATCCAGTGTCGCATAGCCGATGAGGGCAATGGAGGTGCTGAGCGACATGGTGCGGCTTCCCTTTCGGCCCATGGGGCGCCTGACGTAGCGCCCGCAAAAACGTGTTGCGACAGCTACGGCCAGTCGATATGAAAAACAAGTGAAACGTTACATGATTGTCTTAATTGGGCGTTAGACGAGCATCAGCGGCGAGTCGCAGCGGCTCGCGGAAAGGGGTGTGATGATTTCTCGACTGGATAAACGATGGCTGCAGACGGCCTCTGGCGTGGCACTGGTTCTGGCGGGCGCGCAGGCCGCTCAGGCGGAGGATGCGCCCACGGACGCGCCGCGCAGCGACATCATCGTCACCGCGCAAAAGCTGGGTGCGGGCAAGGCGCGCGCCACCTTCCAGCTGGACCGCGCTGATATCGATGACCGCCCGCTGGGCGCCGATATCACGCAGAGCCTTGAAAAGGTGCCGGGCGTGAAGGTCTCCACGGGTGACGCACGCGGTGGCTCCTTCTCCTTTGAAATCTTTATGCGCGGCCTCAACAAGGAGCAGATCGGCTTTACGCTGGATGGCATCCCCACGGGCGACGCGCGTTTCAACGGCGGTTCGCCGCCGCAGCGCTTCATCGAATCCAGCAACATCGGCACGATTGTCGTTTCGCAGAGCGCGGGCGATGTCGGCGCGCCCTCACGCTTCGCGCTGGGCGGCTTTATCGATTTCCGCTCGGACGATCCGGCAAAAACCTTCACCGTGACGGGTGAGGGCGGCGTGGGCAGCTACAATTATCACCGCGAATATCTGCGCGTGGACACCGGCACGCTGCCCGGCAACATCGCCATGTATGGCAGCTTCTCGCACCAGTATAACGACAATTGGGCCGGGCCGAACGCCCGCCGCTCCTACCGTGATCATGGCGAGTTCAAGGCGGTGAAGCTGTTCGACAATGGCTCCTTCCTGAAGGCGCGCGTGTCTTACAACAGCCAGTTTGACAATGATTTCAACATCGTCACCCTGCCGCAATTCCTCGCCAATCCCAAGAGCGATGGCCTCAACGATGTGCTGACGGGCATTCCCAACAAGGATCTGTACTACGGCGGCACCTTTGGCGGTGAACGGCGCGATTTCCTCGCCTATATCAACGGCAAGGCGGTGCTGGGCGACCATGTGACGCTGACGGCCAACCCCTATTACCAGACTTTGGACGGCTATTCGCTCAGCTATCAGAACGCGCATCGCCAGCTGACGGGCAGCGATCCCTATGCGGTGACGGGCTACAACGCCACGGGCGGCGCGATCCGTCCCGCGCTGGTCACCACATCGAACCCCAATGTCTATGGCGGCCCCGCCGATATGCGCGTCACGCCGCGCAAGCGTGAGCGTTACGGCGCCACCGGCGAGCTGAAGGTCAGCGATCTGATCCCGCGCAACACGCTGCGTTTCGGTGCCTGGTACGATGGCGGCACCTCCACCGAGGAGCGCGATTACTATCAGATCATCCCCAGCACCACGACGCTGGCGTGGAAGGGTGGCACGCCCTCTTACGTCGCCTACAACCGCTGGACCTCGATCTCCACGCTGGAGCTTTACGCGCAGGATTCCTTCCAGATCATCCCCGATGTGCTGCGGCTGGATGCCGGGATCACCTGGTATCATATCCGCTACAAGGCGCGCTCGCCGCTGGAATATTCGGCGAAGCTGGACTTTGTGCAGACCTCTCCGGTGCAGCCTAAGATCGCGCTCAGCCTGAAACCGGCGGACCATTGGGAGATCTTCGGCGGCTATGCGCAGAACTTCTCAGGGATATCGGAGGACGCTTTCCTCGGCTCGACGGCGGTGATCCAGCCGGGGGATTTGAAGCCCCTGCAGTCGATCAACTATGATGGCGGCATCCGCTATACGCGCAGCCATTACGCCTTCTCGGTGCAGGGTTACCATGTGCATCTGAAGAATGGCGTGGGCATCGTGCCCAACGATCCCACCGTCACCGACCCCATCGACATCCAGCGCGGCAATGTGGCGACGCGCGCCGCCTCGATCCTTGGCCAGTCGACCAATGGCGTGGAATTCAGCGGGCTGGCGACCTACAAATGGGTCGATCTCTATGCCTCCTATTCGTATCAGCGCGCGCATTATGACAACGCCGCCGTGGGCACGCTGGACCGCAAGAATCTGGACTCGGTGGGCATCATTGCGGGCAGCGATGTGCGCGATATCCCGCGCAACAGCCTCTATGCCGAGGTGACGCTGAAACCCATCGAACCGCTGCGCCTTCAGGCCAATGTCAACCATATCAGCAGCCGGGTGGGCGGGGATATCATTGCACCCAACACCTATCAGGAAGTCGCGATCGAGCGCATTCCCGGCTACACGCTGGTTGGCCTTTCGGCGCGCTACAGTCTGGCCAAACATGGGCCGCTGAAGAACGCCTCGGTGCAGCTCAATGTCGATAATCTGCTGAACACCAGCTATCTGGGTTCGGTCAGCAGCGCGACGGCGACGGCGACGGAAACCGGCCTGCCGGGGCGCTCGCTGGGGCGGTATTTCGTGGGGGCGCCGCGTACCTTCACGGCATCGTTTCAGGCCAAATTCTGAGCAGGTTCCCGGGGGAGGCGGCGGTTTTGCCCGCCGCCGCTTCCGCCGGCGTTTACCTGCAGAGGGCTTTGGCGACGGCTTTGGGCTTTGCCATGATCTCCAAAGCGATCACCTGCGTGGGATGGTTGGCGGCAAAGTTGTTGTCGGTCACGAAAACCAGACTGGCATGGCCATTGGACAAGGCCGGCCCCAGCGCCATGCCCTCGACATTATCGACAGCCGGGATCGGCAAAGCGGAGAGATCGATGGCAAGCCTCTTGCGCATCGGTTTGAAGCCGCCATCACGCAAAGAGGTGATCCGCGCCACGTCGCTGGCCCCATCGGAGGCGGCGCAATAGACCCGGCTGCGATAGCGGAAATCCATCTTTCCAATTTCCACGCCAGAGCGTTCCAGCACCAGCAAATGGCGCGCATCGAGCGGAAGGATTTCGCTGACGCCATTGTCGGCCAGCTTGCCTGCGGGGAAGGGGCCGATGGGATCGACGGGATAGGCCAGTTGGCGCAGCAACCGCCCCGATGGCCAGCTGAGCCGGGTAAAGCGCACCATGGTCCCCTGCGCGGCGCTGGCCAGAGGCCCGTCCTGCTGGAGCGGCGCCTCCATCGAAAGCCAAAGCTGGCGGCCCTTCGCGGCAAAGCCCAGACCTTCGAAAGAGAGATTGGGGCGCGGCCCTGTCTGCCGCAGCGGATCATAGGCAAGGTTCGCGGGCAGGGGCAGCTTGCCCAGCGGAGACCCATCCAGACGCGCGCGCCTTACCGAAGGCCCGAAAGCATCCTTCGCATCGCCCTCGCTGGACCAGACCAGGCTCTTGCCGTCGGGCGCCACGCGGATGCTTTCGGCATCCGAAGCCTCGCTGCCTGTGCCGGGTGCGGGGAAGAGGGAACCATCCTCGCGATGCAGGAACACCGGGTGCAAGCCGTCGATGCGGGGCGGCTGCCCATGGTCATAGGCGATCCGCGCCCGCCACAGCCGCGCCGGGCCATGTTCGGAGCGGTCGTCGGAGATCAGGAACCAGTCGTGCGATAGGGGATCGTAATCCACGCCTGACAGGCCGCCGATTTGCAGGCCATCGATGTGCGCGTCCGGTGGGAGCACCGCCATGCCGATCAACGCGTAAGGTTGGCCGGGATCGGCAGCCTGCAGGGGTGCTGCGCCAAGTCCAAGCAGCAGCGCCCCGGCGATCCGCTTCCTCACCGTGTGGCCGCCCCGATCAGCGTGTCGCGATAGAGCGCGATCAGCGCCTGCGCATCCACCGTGCGGCAGGCTTTGTGCGAGGGCCGACCGTCCCATGCGCCCGGCGGAAAGGTCTGATGATCGGGCTTTTGCATCGTCGCGCCGATGGCCACGCTTTCCGTCGCCACGCGGATCGGGCCAGAGACCGTCTCGAACAGATCGGGCCGCACCAGACAGGCCGCCGCCGCCACATCATGGATGCAGCAGCCGTCGATCCCGTCATGCTCGCGATAGAGCGCCTCATAGTTGCGGGAGATGTCCCAGAGAAACTGCCCATCCGCGCCGCCCTGCTCGGCGATCAGCCGCGCCTCATCCTGCGAGAGAATGCAGGAGGAGGTCACATCCAGCCCGACCATCGTCACCGGCCATGGCGCGCCCAGCACCAGATCGGCGGCATGGGGATCATTGGCGATGTTGGCCTCGGCCACGGGCGAGACATTGCCGCGCCGCCCGGCAAAGCCGAAGGCCCCGCCCATCACCACCACCTGTTTCACCAGCGGCGCAATGCCCGGATCGAGCTGCAAAGCCAGCGCCAGATTGGTCAGCGGGGCGATGGCCAGCAGGCTGATCTCGCCGGGATGGGCGTGCACCAGACGCACAATGGCCTCGGCAGCGCTTTCCGCTTCGGGCGGGCTGTCGAAGCCATCGGCCAGACCGGCATCGCCCAGCCCGTCCGCGCCATGGACATGGGTGGCAAGCTGCCTGCGCTCCATCCCGATCGGCATATCGGCGCCGGGATGGATCGGGGCCTCGATCCCGAAGCGTTGCGCCAGCAGATGGGCGTTGCGGGTGGTGAGAGCCACGCCGCCATTGCCGAAGACGGTGGTGATCGCCTCGATCCGCACATCTGCGCGGTGGCGCAGGAACAGCAGGGCCATGGCATCGTCGATGCCCGGATCGGTGTCGAGGATGATGCGGTGCTGCGGGATGCTCATGGGTAGACGCTCCGGCACACGGCTTCGCATTTGGCCAGATCGAAGCTGCCTTCGCTGCGCACGCCTGATTCCATATCGATCCAGTAAGCAGCGTCGGGCGGTGCTGCGATGGCCTCCAGCGTGGCGGCCACATTGTCGGAATTGATGCCGCCGGAATAGCCGCAGAAGGGGCCGGTCAGATCCAGCGCGGGCCATTGCGTGGGCCGGTTGCCGCGCCCGAAGGAGACGTCGAACAGCCAGTCCAGCCTTGGTTCCGCAGGGAAGTCGCCCAGCGATTGCAGCATGGCACGCAGGCCTTTTCGGCGCCCGAAAGCGATGGTGTTGGCGATCTGCTGCGGGCTCGATCCGGCGAAACCATGGTTGACCTGCACGCGGGTGAAGCCTTGCAGGTCGATGGTGGCGGTCTCGGGCGCATCGGCGATCCGCCGGGCCTGATCGCCGCAGACATGCGCGGCCCAGCGCAGCCCCGGCGCGGCCAGCATCTCACGGCGTGCAGCCGCATCGGGGAACAGCGCTCTGCCCTCCTGCGCCTCATCCAGCAGCATGCCCCATTCGATGGGATAGCGCGCCGACAGCGCCATCATGCCGGGCAGAAGCGAGGGATCGTCCGCCCCGGTAAAGGCGACGAAAAGCGGAGGCGTATGCGTCATGGAGAAAGCCTATGGCAGAAGGGTGAAAAGAAGGCCGATCACGGTGGCGGTCATGCAGCTGGTGAGGAACGCGGCGGCCAGAGCGCGCGGCCCCAGCGCCACGATCTGCGCCGATTTTTCGGGCACGATGGCGGAAAGCATGCCGATCAAAATCGCCACGCTGCCCATATTGCCGAAGCTGCACAGCGCGTAGGTGACCATCAGCGTCCCCTTGGGGGTCAGCGTGCCAGCAGGCAAAGCGGCGAGCTGGCCATAGGCGACGACCTCATTCATCGTCACCTTGGCGCCCAGCAGTTGCCCGATGGTGGTCAGATCCTGCATCGGCGCGCCCATGGCCCAAGCCGCTGGCGCAAAGGCCTGCCCGAAGATCAGCCCCAGCGAGAGCGGCTGGCCATGGATGCTCACCAGCGCCAGCCCCCGGTTCACCAGCGCCACCGTGCCGACAAACACGATCAGCAGCGCCACGATGTTGGCGCCCATCTGGATCGCCTTGATCGTGCCGGTGGTCAGCGCATCGAGGCTGGAGCGATAGGGGCTGGAGAGATCGAGCGGCACCTTCTCCGCATCGCTGTCGGGCGGGATGATCGCGCGGGCCAGCGCAATCGCCATCGGCGTGCTGACCAGCGAGGCGGTCAGCAGATGCTCGAAGGCATGGGGGATGTGGGGCGCCAGCACCGAGCCCAGCAGGATCATCATCGACCCCGCGATCACCGACATGCCGTCGACCATGATGATAAACAGCTCCCCGCGTGACAGGCGGGGCAGCAGCGGGCGCACCAGCAAGGGTGCCTCGACCATGCCCAGAAAGATGCAGGCCGATGTGGAGACCCCCACCGGCCCGCTGACGCCAAACAGCCGCCCGAAGATCCAGGCAAAACCGCGCACCAGAATCTGCAGCAGCCGCCAATGCCACAGCAGCGCGGCCAGAGCGCTGACCAGCAGAATTGCGGGCAGGGCCTGAAAAGCGAAGATAAAGGTGGAGGTGGCACCCGGCGCGCGCAGATAGGGTTCCGGCCCGCCGCCCAGATAGCCGAAGACGAAACGCGCGCCATCGGTGGCCGAGGACTGCACGGCATCGACACCATGGGCCAAGCCGCCCAGCAGGCTGGTGATGACGGGAACGCGGGTGAGCAGCAGGGCAAAGCCAAGCTGATAAGCCAGAGCGGTCACAAGGCCGCGCCATGGGAAGCCCCGGCGCTGGTCCGAAAGCAGCCATGCCACGCCGGCGAAACCCACCATGCCAAGCAGGGCGCGCGCGATTTCAGACGGCATCAGCGGCTCTCCCGTGCTGGTGGTGTGCGATCGTGCTCATTCTTGAGTGAAACGTTTCATATTGTCAAGCACTGCCGTCGGTGAGCATGGCGGTGGCGATCTCTGCTGCCCATGGCATGGCTTCGGCGGCGCCTTGTCTGGTGACCTGAAGCGATGCGGCGGTGTTGGCTTGCGTCATGGCGTCGGCCATCGGCTGCCCTGCGGCAAGGGCGGCGCAGAGTGTGCCGCAGAAGCAGTCTCCGGCGCCGGTGGTGTCACGGACATGGGACGCCTTGCGGCCCGGCACCATGGCATGATGATCGGCGGTGACAGACAGCGCACCGGCAGCGCCCAGCGTGACAATGATGGTCTGATCCGGGGCGGTCAGCAGCGATCGGGCGGCGGCGCGAAGGGCTGGTTCGGAAAGCTCGGGCATGGCGCCCGCATAGAAGGCCAGTTCGGTCTCGTTCATGACAAGCACGTCGCTCAGAGCGAAAAGGTCGCGCCCCTCGGGCAGAGCGGGGGCGGTGTTCAGCACGGTTTGCGCGCCAAAGGCCCGTGCCTGCTGGAAAAATCCGGCGATGGCTTCGGCGGGAACTTCCAGCTGAGCGAGGCAGATATCGTTGGAAGCCAGCACCAACCCCTGCGGCGAAGACACCGTCTCATTGGCGCCGCCGATGACGATGATGGCGTTCTCCCCGAAAGCATCCAGCATGACGCAGGCGTTGCCTGTCGTTGCTTCGGGATGGATCGCCACACCCGCCAGATCCAGATCGGGTGCCAGCGCGGCCAGTCGGCCAAGCACGGCATCATCGGCCCCCACCGCGCCATGCAGCGCTGTTTGAGCCCCCGCGCGTGAGGCCGCCACCGCCTGATTGGCGCCCTTGCCGCCCAGGCCGACCTGCATCGACAGGCCCCGGATGGTCTCGCCGGGCTGGGGGAAATGCCCCAGCTGCAACTGGGTGTCGATGTTGATGCTGCCCAGCACGATCACGCGCCCCTTGGATGCCATTCTGCCTCTCCCTTGCCAGCCCATCCGACTCGCGCCGAATTATTTCATGAAATTTTTTGCCTTCTTCACGCCAAAATCGCTACAGTCTTTTCGCAGGCACCTGTCGCCCGCGCCGGAAAGGACTCGCATGAACCAGAAACGGGCCACGCTGAAGGATGTGGCGGCCAGGGCGGGCGTCTCGCTGGCCAGCGTCTCCTATGCGGTCAATGGCACGGGCACGCTGGGCGATGCCATGCGCGCCCATATCCTGCAGGTGGCTGAGGAGCTGGGCTATCGCCAGAACATCGCCGCCAAAAGCGTGCGGACGGGCAAAAGCAGCACGTTGGGTCTGGTCATCCCCGATCTGGCCAATCCTTTCTTCCCCAATCTGGTGCAGGCGGTGATCCAGCGCGCGCGCCAGCATGGCTACACCGTGGTCGTCATCGATGTGGAGGACGATCAGGATCTGGAACGCAAGGCGATGCAGACGCTGGAAAGCCATGGCGTGGACGGCATCATCTGGTTCCCCATCCGCGATGAAAACACCGCCGTCGAGGGCACCGGCTCCGTGCCGATGGTGGTGCTGGACCGGGTGATCCCCGGCTTCGAAACCGTCCGTGCCGATGATCTGGCGGCGGGCGAACTGGCGGCGGCGCATCTGCTGGAACTGGGCCATCGCCGCTTCGGCATCGTCTCGGGCCCTTGCAGCATCCGCAGCATGGCCGACCGGTGCAAAGGCGCGCGCGACCGTATCGCCGGCGCGGGCGAGGTGATCTTCCATGTCGAGACCGGCTATTCGCGCGATCTGGAACCTTCTGTGCAGCAGGCGTTGGAGGGCCAGAACGTCACCGCGATCATCACCGGCGGCGATATGATCGCCATCGGCGTGATGCGCCACCTGCAAGCCATCGGCAAGCGCGTGCCCGAGGATGTCTCGGTGATGGGCATGGATGATATCCCCTGGGCGCAGCTCAGCACGCCGCCGCTCACCACGGTGGAGATCCCCATCGAGGATATGGCCATCGAGGCGGTGGATGGCGTGATCCGCCGCATGGAAGCCGATGGCGAGAGAAGCCGCAGGGTGATCCTCGATCCTGGGCTGGTGGTGCGCCAGTCCACGGCGCGGGTTCCTCACTGAGTTTCAGCGCGGTTTTTCGGCACGGCTCGCCGGATCTGCCTTCAGGCATCAGGCCAGAAAGGCGGTCAGGTCTCTGTCGGTGACATGCAGGGCCTCGATTGTGCCGAATTCCTCCATCAGGAAATCGATCGTGGCGCGAACCCGTGCCGCGATCAGCGCGCGATGCGGGTAAAGCAGCACCATCTCCCGCGCCGTGGCATGGCGCTGCTCGGGCAGCAGAATGCGCAGCCGCCCCGCGCGGATCAAGGGCCAGGCGTAATGCAGGCCGACCTGCGCAATGCCCAGCCCGTCCACCGCCGCCAGCATCGCCGCCTCCGGATCGGAGATGATCAGGGCGGCAGGATCGGGCACAAGCTCCGCCACGCCGCCATCGGCGGTGCGGATGCTCCAGGCCGAGGTGCGTCCGTCCAGAAAGCGCACCGCGATCAATCGATGGTTTTGCAGATCGGGCCCATGTCGGGGAATGCCGTGCCGGGCGAGATAGTCGGGCGACGCCACCAGCACCATCTGCATGGTGTGGATCTTTCTGGCCACCAGCCCTGAATCCGGGATCACCCCGCCGCGAAAGGCCAGATCATAGCCGTCGCGCACAAGATCGACCTGATGGTCATCGAGATCGATCTGCGGCACCAGAGCGGGAAAGCGCGCCATCAGCCGGGGCAAAAGCGGCAGCAGGAAATGGCGGCCGAAGCCGTTGCTGCACGATATCCTGACCTTGCCCACCGGTTCGACGCGTTGGGTGGACACGGTTTCGACAGCGGCGTCGAGCGCATCGATGGCCTCCCGCGCCTTGAGCAGAAACATGTGTCCCTCGGCGGTGATTTGCAGGGAGCGGGTCGTCCTGTTGATCAGCCGGACACCCAGAGCCCCCTCCAGCCCGGCAATGTTCTTGCCGACCGCCGCCGCGGAGACGCCGAGATGCCGCGCCGCCGCCGCAAAAGACCCGCGGTCCGCCGCCTGAATGAAGGACAGCATCGCCCGCACGCGTTGGGTGGAGTCCATGGCTCGATTATAAACCTTGAGTTGGGAGTGGCGTAACCATTCGATCAATTATCATTGCGAAGCAAAGCTGTCACTCGGTGTGCCGACACTTCGGAAAGGAACTTTGGCATGCAATCCACGTCGCACCGTCAACACAGCCTGCTGCTTGGGGCAACGCAGGGGATCGGCTTTGCGCTGGCCCGCAGGCTGGGCCGTAAACACCACCATGTCACCGTGACAGGTCGCAGTCAGGCCAGCATCGATCAGGCCCTGCTTCGCCTGCGCAGCGCCCATCCCGAAGGGAGCTTCGACGGTTTCATTCTGGACCTGAAGGACCATCAGGCCGCGCATCACATTCTGGCAGCCACGGCAGGCCCGATCGACCATCTGGTGCTGTGCGGCAGTTCGGAGGCGGCATGGGGCCCCTTCGAGAGCCTGACGGCGGATGCGCTTGAACGGGCTCTGGGCATGAAGGTGGTCGGCTATCTCAATGCGGTTCAGGCGATGCTGCCTCATCTGGCGCCACAAGGCACGGTGACCTTTATTGGCGGCGCCGCCTCGCGCGCGGCGATGGCCGGTTCCGTCGGGATCGCGGCGACGAATGGCGCGCTGGAGGCTGTGACCCGGAGTCTGGCCCGGGAACTGGCGCCACGCCGGGTCAATCTGATTGCGCCGGGGCTGACCAGCACCGAATTTTGGGAAACCATGCCCGAAGCGGAAAGGGAGGCGCATTTCGCTTCCTTCACCGCCAGATTGCCTCTGCGCCGGGCCGGACTGCCGGAAGAAAGCGCCGATGCCATCGCCTTTGTGATCGCCAATGGCTATGTCACCGGCTCGGTGATTGATGTCGATGGCGGCTGGCATCTGGGCTGATCCCATGCCCGCGTGATGGGGCAGGTTCATGCCTGGGCGCCTCTCAGGCCGTTGAAGCCGCGATCAGCGCCTGCGCCATGGCGTGGGCCTGTTGCGGTGAAGGGCTCACCGCCATCGGGATGCCGAAAGCCCTGGCGGCCATGGCGCTTTGGGCCTCAAGGGCAAGGCGCTTCCCGGCATCGGGCTCGACAGTGATCAGCGACAGGCAGAGTGCCGCCAGCCCCTCGCGGTTCTGCTTGAGCCACAGGGCGCGCTGCTTGCGATCCTCATGCTCTTCCTCGGCCCGGCCGTCGGGGAAGAGCAGCACGAAGGGGCGCCCCTGAGCGAGCAGTGCATCCATCTCCTGCTGCCAGAGGGCAGCATAGCCGGGTGTGGCGGCCTCGCTGCGGAACAGCACGATGGGGAAATGCGCGAGATCGTGAAGGGTGAAGCTGTGATCAGGCTGCATGGGCGTTCTCCCGGATCGCGGCGCAGCGGCTGAGCAACTGCGCCACCGCGCGGCGTGAGGCGAGGATTTCATCATTGGCGGCGATGCGCATATCGGCCTCATACTCGGCGATGGCGGCGGGTAGACTGATGGCCCCTCGGGCGGCTTTGCCCAAAGCGGCGGCAAGGCGCGCGGCATCGTCCAGCGCGCTGTTGGCGCCCACGCCGCCCGCCGGGTCCATGGGATGGATCGCATCGCCCAGCAGGGTGATGCGCGAGGGCGCCCATGGCACCAGCGGCATGGCGCTGCGCACCGGCAACACATGGATCGCCCCCGGATCGGAGCGTTGGAACAGGGCGCGCAGCGCCGGGGCCCAGCCGCGCGTCAGTTCCATGATCGCGGCCTGAGCGCGGGCACTCGTCTGCCGGGAAAGATTGCCCGCCTCGCCGAAGATCGCAGCCACTGGGCCGGTGATTGACCATGACAGGCGATCTGTCTCATCGGGCGCGTGAAAACGCATGGGATCGATGCTGGCGGTCATGCCATCCACCACGACCAGCGATGGCGCGGTGAGCAGCGGGCCATCGCTGGCGCTATGGGGCTGAAAGGGGGCATGGCCATGGATGCAGACCGCGCCGGTTTCCACCGGCTCGGCGGCGGGCAGGCGCTGGCGCCTGAGCAGCGAACCGGCCCCATCCGCGGCCACGACGATATCGGCCAGACTCTGCGAACCGTCGCTGAACTGCAGGCTGACTGTGCCGTCCGGCAGCTCCTGCGCCTGATGGCAGCTTTTGCCCATATGGAGCTGATCCCCGATGCCGCTGGCCAGCACCGCCCGCAGGGTGAGGCGATGCGCGCGCAGATCGGCAACCTCTTCATCGCAGAGGGCATGGGCGGCGATGGCATGGCGCCCGCTCACCGCGCGCAACTGGGTGTCGAGCAGGCGGCAGGGCGCTGTCGGCAGGGCGCAGCGCTCTTCCAGCAGGCCATACAGCGCGGGCGGCAGGCATTGGGCCAAAGCGCGGCGGCCCATGCTATCGATGCGGATGCGATGGTTGCGGCCTGCGCCCTCAAGGCTCTCGTCGCGTTCATACAGCTCGAAGGAGATGCCCTGCCGTTTCAGCCCCTGCGCCAGACAGAGCCCGCCGGGCCCGGCGCCGATGATGGCGATATGAGGAGACGATGATGCCATGGGGGATGCTCCGCTCTGTCGCTGGGAGCCTCAGGCTAGATCAGGACGCAAAAGCCTGATAATCGCATATGGCCCAAAAATAGTGAGATATGGCCAAAATGCAGCCTGCGAAGGGAGCGCGATATGCGCGATGAGGATCTGGCCGCCGAATTTATCGAGCGTGCCGATGGCGCCCCGCTGATCGCCTTCGCCGGCAGCGACGCGCCCGAAAGCCACTACCGGATGGGCACGGTGCAATATGACTGGCACAGTCATGTGCGCGGTCAGGTCTTCTGCGTGGAGAGCGGGCTGGTGCATGTCCGCACCTCGCATGGGTCATGGCTGTTGCCGCCGCATCGCGCGGGCTGGATTCCGCCGGGTGAGCCGCATTGGGTGCATATGGTCGGCGCGCAAAGCGGCTGGAGCGTGATCGTCGCGCCCGAGCCTGCGCGGCTCCTGCCGGACCGCCCGGCGGTGTTCGGCATCAGCGAGGTGATGCGCGCTTTGGTGCGCCGCGCGGTCTGCTGGGATGAGATGGTCAGCCTGCAACCGGCGCAGGAACGGCTGATGCAGGTGCTGCTCGACGAGATGGTGCAGGCCCCGCAGGAGCCTTTACATCTGCCCATGCCCCGCGACGCGCGTCTTGCCCGCATCGCCCGCGCCCTGTTCGATGCGCCCGATGATCCGCGCGGGCTTGAAGAGTGGGCGAAATGGGGCGGGGTGTCCCCGCGCAGCCTGCGCCGTTTGATGCTGGCGGAAACCGGCATGAGTTTCGGCGCCTGGCGCCAGCAGGCCAGCCTGACCCGCGCGCTGGAGATGCTGGCGCAGGGGCAGGCCGTGGCCGTGGTGGCCGACGCGCTGGGCTATGCCGCGCCCAGCAATTTCATCGCCATGTTCCGCCGCGCCTTTGGCGAGACGCCTGCGCGCTATTTCGCCAGGGGCAAGGACAGCGCCTTGCCGAAAGGCGCGCCGCTGTAGATCGGGCGCCCCGCCGTCAACAGCTGCGGGCGCACCACATCATTGGTTGTGGCCATCAAAACATCGAGACCACGCCGCCTTGCGCCACATAGGCCCGATAGGCATCGAGTTGCCGACCCATCATCTGGACCCTGTCGCGGGACAGGATCGGTCACAGGCTTTTTGGGGCGGCATGGGCCCATCGGGTGCGCAGCATTTTTGCGGCCTCCTTGGGGCGGCGATCCCGCGTGAAGACGCCTTTCAGATTGAGCGATCCCACGCGCATGATGTTCTGCGATGTCTTGAAATCGGCGAAGGCCCAGGGATGGGTGCCGATGACGAAAGGCAGCCCCGCCAGCACGTCGAGATAGGTGGCGATGAGATCGGACTGGAAATCCTCGCTCCACATTTCGGGTGGCTGGGCATGGATGCCCGCCATGGCATCGGCGCCGAATTCGGTCACGATGATCGGTTTCGCGCCGCATTTTTCGTGCAGACTGCGGATGTCACGCTCCAGCGTCACGCCTGCATCGGCGATCCGGCCCGATCCGGCATACCAGCCATTGTAGCTGTTGGTGCAGATCACATCGCCCTGCGACACCCATTCCACCGGGCCGCCCTGAACGCTGACCAGCGCCACCGGGCGCGTGCTGTCCAAAGAACGCAGATGGGCGAACATATCGGCAAAGAAGGCCGTGCCCTTGGCCACCGCATCGGCAGGCGCGGCTTCCTGAGAATGGAACGGCTTGGTCAGCGGTTCATTGGCAATCGACCACAGGATGACGCAGGCGTGGTTCTTGTCGCGCGAGACCAGATCGGTGATATCCTCGGTCAATTGCCGGTGGCGTGCGGCGATGGCGGCGGGGGCGTCGGCAAAGGTCATGCTGACCGCCGGGGTTTCCCCGATCACCAGAAAGCCATAGCGGTCCGCCAGCATCATCGCCTCTTCCGAATAGGGGTAGTGCGAGGTGCGGAAGCTGTTCGCCCCGATCCATTTGAGCAGCTCGAAATCGCGCACCAGCGCCGCCAGATCGAGCCCGCGCCCATGCAGGGCAAAATCCTCATGCTTGCCGAAGCCGCGCAGATGGATCGGTTCGCCATTGAGCAGCAGGGCCTCGCCCTTGACCTCGACCGTGCGCAGGCCGACCGGCAGGGCATATTCGTCAAGCGGTGCGCCCGCGCCCAGACGCAGGGTGAGCGTGTAAAGAAAGGGATCGCCCGGCCCCCAGAGACGGGGCGAGGGGACATGGATCGTGGCCAGACCCGAGCCATGGCTGATGGACACAGCCACCTCGATGGGAGACGGCCCGCCGGTGAGCAGCAGTCGCGCCGGGCCAGACCAGCTGCCTGACACCGCCACGCGCACATCCACCAGCGCGGCGCTGCCCGAGCGCCGCGTGGTCACCGTCAGATCGCGCAGATGGATCGCCGGGACCGAGCAAAGCCAGACTGGCCGGTGCAGGCCTGAATAAGGGAAAAAGTCATAGGAGGTTTCGGGCAGATCCTCCTGAGTGAGGTGGAAGGCCTGTGTGTCGGGGATGGCGGGTACGCGATCGATCCGCAGCCGGTTTTCCACCATCACTACCAGACGGTTGGGGCGGTCTGCGCGCACCACATCGCTGGCATCGAAGGCAAAGGGCAGATGGCCGCCCAGATGCTCGCCCAAAAGGTCGCCGTTGAGCCACACTTTGGCGCGATAGACCGCCGATCCGAAGCGCAGGATCAGGCGGCGGTCCCGGCTCGGGGCTTCGGCGTGAAATTCTGTTTGATACCATGCCGGGCCGAAATGATTCTGGGCATCGTCGAACAGGTCGTTCCAGCTGCAGGGGACGGGAATGCGGCGCGCCTGATCGAAGCCTTCGAACCAGCGTTGCGCCTCTCCCTGATCGTCGGGATCGAGGCGGAAATCCCACAGGCCGGACAGATCGCGGGTGGTTCTTGTCGCGCTTTCATGGGGGTAGAGCGGGGTGAAGCGCGGGTTGGCCGGTGTGTCGGCGGCGTCCGGCACAGGTGCGGCGACCGCAACATCGGCCAGCGAGGCGCTGACGGCAAGGCCAGCGCCGACCTCGAACATCTGCCTGCGCGTCAGATCCAGCCCGTGGCGTGTCATGTCGGCCATCTGTCTCTACCCCTTTGTGTGTTGTCTGTTTCGCGGGCATGGTCAGGGCGGCGAATAGGCCCGATGTTGCCCGTTCCGTTTGTTGCTCTGGGCGCCAGTCCCGATTGCGCAAGGCTGCCGGGGCGGAGTGGCGATGGCAACAGGCTAGCAGCGGGTTTATTGTATGACAACTATGCTGTTGCGGGCTCCAGTGGTGCTGTGGGAGGGGAAAGAGTGACCGTTCCGGGTGGCGCATTTGTCTGCTGATTTACGCGGCGGATGGAGTCCGGCGACGGGCCTGCCGGATTGTGCCTTCCCATGGAAAAGCTGGCCAATGATGTCGCAGAAAGCAGCCTGATCGGCGAGCGGGCGGCCTTTTCTGCCGCGTACCGCTCGCCATCGTCAGGTGCAAAAGGGGCTAGGGTTGCGTCGAAGAATGAGGCGTGAGTGCGCGTTCGTATCGTTTGGCTGACGCAGATCTCGATAAAGTTATCATACAATATTCCGATCGGTTGATGAAAGGGCGATTGGCTTTCCCTCCAAACTAGTCGGCTCGTGAGGTCTGGAATGCTGCCTTATCGCGCCAAACTGCCATTGGGGCCCGCTGCTGGGCGATGTGCTCCATGCTTTTCACTTTTTAGCCATCAATGATATTCGGCCTTCTCAAGCCTAAGCGCGGGCCGAGCTGGGTTGGATCGTCCGGATGCCTCCGCGACCTACAATGCTTCCAATCTTCGACCATTCTCATTTATAGTATTGATTTTTAAGTATTATGGTAAAGTGTTCAATGCCATAAAATCCGCAAATCAAGGCTTTTCAAAGTTATCCTACAACTAGTTGTCATACACATTCTTTCCTGCTAGACGACCTGCCTGACAACGATGTCAGATTCTGAAATTGCCCGCTGAGGCAATCGGAAAAAGCCATAAGGCAGGGAGAACCGGGGATGTTTAAGGACAGAATCCATCTGTGCACGGCAAGTTGTGTCGCCGCTTTGCTGGCCGCCACACCGGGGCTGGCGCAGGCCGCCGACCAGGCCGCTGCGCCCGCGCCGACACCAGCAACCGACAGTGCAACGCCGGGGCTGGCCGATATTGTCGTGACCGCCAACCGCCGCTCGGAACGTTTGCAGGATGTGCCGATCTCGGTGACCGCCGTGACCAAGGATGTGCTGGAGCGCCAGAATGTCCGCGACATCTCCGACCTGACCAAGCTGGTGCCCGGCCTGACCATCAATTACGGCTCTCAGCCGGGCAATTTCAGCATCAACATGCGCGGCATCGGCACGCTGTCGAACGGCATTGCGGTGGAATCGGATGTCGCGGTGGTGATCGATGATGTGCCGGTCGGCTTTCAGGCCGCCGCCTTCAAGGATCTGATCGATGTCGAGCGGATCGAGGCGCTGAAAGGTCCACAAAGCACGCTGTTCGGCAAAAGCGCCATCGCCGGTGTGCTCAATGTCACCACCCAGGCGCCGACCAGCACCTGGACCGGGCGTGCCACCGGGCTGGTCACCAATGACCGCGAATGGCGGCTGGGCGGCACGATCTCCGGCCCGATCAGCGATACGCTCAAGATGCGGCTGACCGTGGCCCGCGATTCCTATGCGGGCAATGTCCGCAACATCACCAATGGCAGCTGGCTGAACGGTAGCAAGGGCCTGACGGTGACCGGCAAGCTGCAATGGGACCCGAGTGAGCGCATCACCGTCTCCTTCCAGCCGCGCTTCAACCAGACCGATGCGACCTGCTGCGTCAGCCCGATCAATTCGCTCTCACCCGGCCTGTTCTATCAGGGTATTCCGCAGCTACCGGCGTCGAGCGTGCTGGCGGGCATCCCGGTCAATGATCCGGCCAATACGAAGGTGCGCAATGATTTCCGCTCGGGCGGCGATTCCAGCACCTATGGCGCGACGCTGCGCGCCAGCTACACGCTGGGCGATGGCCAATTGCTGCCGGGCGCCAGCCTGACCTACATCGGCTCCTTCGACCGTTACCAGATGCATGACTATCAGGATATCGACGGCACCGATGCGCCGTTCCTGCTGTATTTCCCGGTCGCGGCGCCCTCGGGCATCAATGGCGGGGCGCGCATTCTGGGCCATTTCCATGCCCGCTCGGTGACGCAGGAACTGCGCCTGACCTCGCCTGCCGGGCAGCATCTGCGTTACACTTTCGGCCTGTGGTATGCGCGCAATTCGCTCGACCGCCTGCTCGATCGTGGGCCGGTGCTGCAATACATCAGATATCTGGCGACGAGCCACAATGAGAACTATTCGTTCTACACCGATCTGTCCTATGATCTGACGCGCAAGATCACGCTGAATGGCGGTTTCCGCCTTAACCGTCAGCATGTCGATTACACCTTTGACAATTACACCGCCGCAGTGCCCTTCCATCTTGGCGGCGGCAGTCTGGACGATGCGATCACCGGAAAGGTCGGCGCGCAATATCATCTGACGCGTGACAATATGCTCTATGCCACCTTCTCCACCGGCTACAAGGGGCAGGCCTATGATCTGGTCAGCACCTTCAACGCCGCCGAGGCAGCAGCGGGCCCGGTCCGTCCCGAAACGGCGAAGAACTATGAAATCGGCTTCAAGAGCAGTCTCTTCGATCACCGCCTTCTGTTCAACACCACACTGTTCTGGACCGATTACCATGGTTTCCAGACGTCTGTGCAGTCCTTCCTGCCGGATGGGACTTATCTGACCTTCCTCAATTCGATCGGAAAACTGCGCACGCGCGGTGTCGAGGTCGATCTGATGGCGCGGCCCACCAATCGCCTGAAGATCAATGCTTCGGGCGCCTTTGATGACGCCAAGATCATCGATTTTCCCTATGGCCCCTGCTATGGCGGGCAAACGGCGGCGCAGGGTTGCGTGCCCGATCCGCGCGTGAGCGTGAACCCCAGCAACATCCAGAACCTTGATGGCAAGCGCCTGAACAATGCGCCCAAATACAAGTTCAACCTTGGCAGCGAGTATGATTTCCCGCTGGGCAAGCCGGATCTGGGTGGCTTCATCACCTTCGCCTATCGCTGGCAGAGCCAGATCAACTTCTCGCTGAACCAGGACCCGGTGACGGTGGAGAAGCCCTATGGCGTTTTCGATGCCTCGATCGGCGGGACGGCCGGTGGTGGCCGCTATAAGCTGACGGTCTTCGTCAACAATCTGTTCGACAAGCATTATGCCGTGGGCCTTGGCAACACGACCTCGGGCTTCAGCGCGCCGGGAGTGGTGGCCTCGGGCACCAACTGGCAGCCGGCGCGGGATTCGTTCCGCTATGTCGGCGTGCGCCTCGATATGGGCTTCTGACCGGCGATCCGCTGCGCCCCTTCCGCGCGTGACAGTGCGGAAGGGGCGCCTGATCTTGCCCCCGCTGCAATTCTAGGCGTTTTTACCCGGCTTGAATGGGGTAAAAAACCTATATCAATTCGTTAGAACCGGCCCCGCCAAGCTTAAGAACCGCTCAGTGGGCGGCCAGACGATCGGCGCGCCCGAGAGGGCTCCTGACCGATCTGGGCCGCATACTCCAGGGAGGGCGAATGCTGACCGTGGACCGGATATCTCCTTTGCCATCCCGAGAGGGCCGCGCCCTTGTCTGCGCCCTTCTGCTGCTCGCGCTTCAGCCGGGCACCGTGGAAGCGCAGGCGGCGCTTCCTGTCATGGGCGCCCGGGCTGATCTTCGCGCCGATCCCGATTGCCACCTCACCAAGATCGTCGAGGTGCCGATGGAATTTGTGCAGAACCATTACGTGGTGAATGCCTTGCTCAATGGAAGGCCGGCCAAAGTGATGGTCGATACCGGTGCAATGAGTTCAGGCCTGCTGTTCAGCGCGATCGAGGCGCTGGGGCTCTCGCATGATGTGGACACATCGCTGGTCCTGTCTGGCGCTGGCGGCAAGATCCCGGCGCAGTTTCCAGCCATTGTCCATTCCTTCAAGGTGGGCGGCATCGACTTCCAGGATGTCTCAACCCCCGGGCTGCCCATGCTTGCCACGGATGCGGCGGCGGGGCCTGTTGGCCTGATGGGGGCGAACCTGCTGTCCAGATATGATGTGGAGTTCAATTTTCCCAACAGCACCATGGCGCTGTGGTCAGCGCAGGGATGCAAGAGCCTGCTTGTGCCGTGGCAAGGCCGGATCACGGCGTTTCGGGCTCATCGCATCCGTGGCAATGCCTTTGTGATCCCGGTTGTTCTCAATGGCCATGTTGTCCAAGCGCTGCTCGACACGGGCTCCGATGCCAGCATGTTGGCGCGCGAGGCGGCGCTGGCGGCCGGCGTGACACCCGAAGCGCTCGAAGCCGACAGGCCGGGCGCCCGATATGGCGTGAGCGGCAAGGTCATGAAAAGCCATCTCCATCACTTCGAGACCCTGCGCATCGGGCCGGAAATCTTTCGGGATGCCGGGGTCATCGTTGCTGACGATATGAAGTCGGACGATGTCGATATGCTCCTGGGCCTCGATTTCATGCGGCGCCGCCGGATCTGGGTGTCCTACACCACGGATGAGGTGTTCATACAGGCGCTCCCTGCGGCGACCACGCCCGGGAATGTGCCGCCTCCTGCCGCCGCGCCGCACATGGCAAGCGAGCCGGTTGTGCAAATCATGCGGCATGATGGTGCGGTTGCGCCAACACCCACGCCAGCCTCGGCACCGGCATCAGGGCTGCCAAACCGGCGCGCCATGCCGATCGGGAATCCGGCCAGCTGGCTGACGTCAGAGAGATATCCCAGCGCCGCCTTGCGGATGGGGGAGCAAGGCGTGGTCGGTTTCGGGCTGACCATCGATCACAACGGTCAGGTGATCGGCTGTAACATCACGCGATCGAGCGGATCGCCCTCGCTGAATGCCGGCACCTGCGCGATTATGATGATGCATGGGCAATTTTCCCCCGCCACGGATGCGGATGGCAAGCCGACCGTGGGCACATACACCAGCTCGGTCCATTGGACGATGCCTCCGGACAAGCAGGTTGCCGTCGCACCCGCGATGCGTCCGCCCGCCCCGTGAGGCAGCGTGGGCGTTCCGCAAGGACGCCCCGTTGGCGGGAAGACAGGGCGGCTTAGCGGGTCCTGGCCGTTCCGCTGCCCACCCAGCTGCGCACGGTGGACAGCAGGCTGGGATAGCTGCTGCCGTGGTAGGTCTTGCCCTTGCCGAACTGGTCGGCCAGCAGGCGATGCGCCTTGCCCAGATCATGATAGGGCAGGGACGGCAGAAGATGGTGAAGCGCATGATAGCGCAGCCCCACAGGCGCCCAGAGCATCGGCAGCAGCGCGGGCGGGGGGACATTGACGGAATCGGCGAATTGCGCGGTCAGGCTCATGGCTTCGCCGGTTTCATTCTTCCAGACATGCGCGCCCAGCGTCCTGACCTGATTGATCAGCGCAACGCCCATCACCACGGCGAAAACCAGCGCCACACTGCGCAGCGACACAAGATGCGTCAGCACCAGCGCCAGGGCGCAGAGGGCCCAGATCGTGCAGCCCGCTTCAAGCAGCAGCCAGCGGTGATAGACCTCCGGCTTGGGCTGGGTGCGGCGATAATCCGGGTTGATGGCAAGGGCAGAGAAGCGGGCCACGATGGCACGGCGCCACTGCGGATTCAAAAGCCCGACAGGCGCCAGAATCGCGAAACGAAGGAACAGACCGATGGGCGCCAGGGCGGCAAGGCCGGTGAAGCCCGCCACCTTGCCCCATCCGGCGCCGGCCAGCGGCAGATATTCCGGATCGCGCGGCGTGCCGTAGCTGGTACGCAGATGATGCTGATTGTGGACGCCCTCATACATGAAGGAGGGCGTCAGCAGCGGAATCCCCACCAGCAGGTTCCAGCCGATATGAAAGCTGCGCATCTTGCGGAACGGGATATGCGTCAGCTCATGAATGAAGCTCTCGGCCCGGTAGAGCGCGAGCACCGCCACGACAAAGCATCCCGCCGCGGCCAGATCGAAAGGCCGGTTGAGCAGCGCCAGCAGGGCGCCATAGCCGATGGTGATCGTGAGCAGCAGGTCGGTCCAGTAGATCGCGGGCTTCGGGCCTGTGAACTGGCGCGCCACCTGGGCGGCGGTGGTCAGCAGGGCCGCATCCTCCTGGTTCTGCTGGCCGGGGGCAGCAGGCGCCGGGATGGGGGCGGCTTCGACAGTCCTTTGGGCGATCGTCATGGATGGGGACATCTTATGCAACATTCCTCGCCGACACAGCGGCGGCCTTTGTAGGTGGTCGGTCTCGTGGGGACCACATACATGATCTTCCAGAGCGCCAAAGCGATTTCGACCGCGCGCCGGTCGTCACACCGGCCTTCTGCGACGAACAGCGCATCGGTGGCAGAGGCCTCGCCCCTTGGAATGCGTTAGGCGAGGCTTGCCACAGACCGTCCCGCCTGCTGCTCGCCCAGGGCTTTGGCGGATGCGGAGAGCACCGCGATCATATTGCCCATGCGGGCGCAGATCTGCGCGGCGATGCCTTCATCGAGCAGGGGCATGTCGATGACGACCTCAAGATCGTCATCGACACAGGTGGCGCTTACGGCAGACGGTACGAGGCCGCGCTGGGCGAAAGGGTCCAGCAGGCGCACCAGTGACGCCGCTTCGGCCTCCGCACGGATCTGGAAGCGCGTGATCATGCCATGATCAGGCCGGCACGCGCTGCTGGGCCGCGGCGATCACCTCGCGTGCCATGCTGTCGGCGATGGCGTGGCTGGGGCGCTTGTCACGCGCGGCCTGCTGCAGGATCTGCTCGACCCGGGCCGGGATGGTGTCGATGCGCGCCTGCACCTGCTCGACGGTTTCGCCCAGATATTCGGCGGAGACATTGATGATCCCGCCCGCATTGACCACATAATCGGGCGCATAGGCGATGCCGCGCTGGAACAGGGCGTCGCCATCCTCGGGGGTCGCCAGCTGGTTGTTGGCGCCGCCGCAGACCAGAGCGGCCTTGAGCAGAGGGATGGTCTGCGCGTTGAGCCCGGCGCCCAGCGCGCAGGGCGAAAAGACATCGGCCCCGACGCTGACGATCTCATCGACAGAGACCACCTGCGCGCCATGGGCCTCGGCCACCGCGCGGGCGCGGGCCGGATCGATATCGGCCACGATCAGGCGTGCCCCGGCCTCATGCAGCAGCGAACACAGATGCGCGCCGACATTGCCCGTGCCCTGCACCGCCACGGTCAGCTGATCGAGGTCGCGGCCCAGCGCGTGGCTGGCGGCGGCCTGCATGGATTTGAAGATGCCCAGCGCGGTCCATGGCGAAGGATCGCCACCCGCACGGCCCGCGCGGCGGGTCAGCCCGGCCACATGGCGGGTATGGCTGGCCACCACCTCCATATCCTCCACGCTGGTGCCCACATCCTCGGCGGTGACATATTGGCCGCCCAGCGCCTCGACCGCCTCGGCAAAGGCGGTGAACAGCGCCTTGCGGTCGAAGGCACCGGCAGGCCGCTGCAAGACAGCCTTGCCGCCGCCGAAGGGCAGGCCGGCCAGCGCATTCTTGTAGCTCATGCCGCGCGCCAGACGGATGGCGTCGTTCAGCGCATCCTGATCGGAGGCGTAATGCCAGAAGCGGCAACCGCCCGCCGCCGGGCCAAGCGCCGTCGAATGGAGCGCAATCACCCCCAGCGCGCCGCTGGCGGGATCATCGATCATCTGGAGATGCTCGGGCAGATGATCGGCAGGATTGTTGTGGCTGGGGGACTGCACCATGGTTCTATGCTCCTTCTGGAGGCATAGGTATCACGACGGGCTTTGATAAAAATTGCTTATATCGGGTTGTGAGCGGTGATATGGGAATGGTGTATTCCCCATTGTGGACTGTATGGATTGATTTATGCTGGATGATCTCGATGAGTATGAAAAGCGCATTCTGGCGATCCTTCAGCTGGATGCCTCCCGCTCGACCACCGATATCGCTCAGGAGATCGGCCTGTCGCAGGCGCCTTGCTGGCGCCGCATCCAGCGGCTGAAGGATGAGGGTTATATCCGCTCGCAGGTTTGTGTGCTGGATCGCCGCAAGCTGGGGCTGCGGGCGCAGATCTTCGCGCAGGTGAAGCTGAACGCACATGGGCGGGCGCATCTGGCCGAGTTTTCCGATGCCATTCAGGGCTTTTCGGAGGTGCTGGACTGCTTTGTGCTGATGGGATCGACCGATTTCATGCTGCGCATCGTCACGCGTGACATCGAAACCTATGAGCGCTTTTTCTTCGACAAGCTCTCGCAGGTGCCCGGCGTGCAGGAGGTGAACTCGATGGTGGCGCTGTCCGAAATCAAGTCGACCACGGCGCTGCCTCTGGACCTTACCGAGCCCGGATCATAGGCACATGCCCTAGCCCGGCTGGCGATGGTCGTGAAAGGCCGCACTGATCGCGCGCAGGGTCTCTCTGGTGCGCGGATCGGACAGGGATGAGTGCAGCACCAGCGACAGCACCGGCAAAACCGGCAGGCCGAAGGCCTCGCCCCGGTCGATCACATCGCTTGGCGCCAGCCTGTAGGGGAAGGGGGCGATCGCCAGCCCTGCCGAAAGAGCTGCCGCAATCGCCGCCGTGCCGCCGGTAAAGACCTCCTCCCATGGGATCGCCGCGCGGTCGAGCAGCCGGGCTGCCACATCGCGGATCGCGCAGCTGGGCGAGCTGATCGCCACTTTCAGCGCTTCCCCGGCGCTGTAATCGAAATTTGGCGAGGCGAACCAGCCGAAACGTTCCTCACCCAGAGGGACGCCTTCGCGCCGGTCATCGTCGCTGCGCAGGATGATGGCGTCCAGCGCCCCGGCCTCAAAGGCATCGAGCAGATCGCGGGCATTGCCCAGCTCGACCTCGACCGCGAGCCCCGGATCGAGCGCCTTGAGCCGGGCCAGCAAGGCCGGAATGCCCGGCCCCATCACATGGCCGCCAATCCCCAGACGAAAGCGGCGGCGCGGGGCGGTCAGGCTGGCCATGGCGCGATCATGGGCGGCGAGAAATTCGCGTGCGGGCTGCTGGAAGATCTCGCCCTGCATCGAAAGGCGCACCTGCCGCGGTGTCCGTTCGATCAACCTCTGGCCAAGGCGATCCTCCAGCCGCTTGAGCTTGACGCTGATCGCCCCCTGCGTGGTGCCCAGCGCTTCTGCCGCGCGGGTGAAGCTGCGCAGATCGGCAATCGCCAGAAAGATCCTGACGCCGTCAACCTCAAGTGCCGCCATGGAGTGATATCCGGATTTGTTGTCTCTGATATTTGATGCCATATGATTGATGGATAATCAAATCCACGCCACCTTCCGTCCCGAGGCCATGGATCGGGCGCGCATGATGCAGCGCGCTGTCTTGCAAGGCTTTTTCGTTTCACCTTCGAGACAGGACAGGGTCATGAACCAAACCCGCCATTCTGAACATCCGGCCCGAAATCTCGCAGCGCTGCTGGCCGTTTGCCTCTCCGCCACCATGCTGGGGCTGGAGATTTCCAGCATCCCGGCCATTCTGCCCGATCTGGAGCGCATCCTGCCCGCCGATTTCCGGCAGCTGCAATGGATCGTCAACGCCTATACGCTGGCCATGGCGAGCGGGCTGATGGCCAGCGGCGCCCTGGCGGACCGTTTCGGCCGCAAGCGGATCTTCATGATCGGCATCGCGCTTTTTGGCCTCGCTTCGCTGCTGTGCGGCCTCGCGCCGCATGCGCCCGAGCTGATCGCCGCCCGCTTCCTGCAGGGCGCCAGCGGCGCGGCGATGCTGACCTGCCAGATCGCGGTGCTGTCTCACCAGTTCCGCCATGGTGCCCAGCGCAGCAGGGCCTTTGCCGCATGGGGGATCACCTTTGGCGCCGGGCTGGGCTTCGGCCCGCTGGTGGGCGTGCTGATCGCCGCGCTGGCCGGCTGGCCCTGGGTGTTCCTGATCCATGTCGGCCTGGCGGTCGTGACCTTCGGTCTGGCGGGCTGGGGCATTGCGGAAAGCGCCAATCCCGGGCTCAGCAGGCTGGATCTGCCCGGCATGGTCACCCTGTCTCTGGCGGTTTTCGCACTGGTCGAGGTGATCATCGACGGGCGGGCGATCAGCGCTGACAATCCGGCCGGGCTGGCGCTGGCCATGCTGGGCGGCCTCGGCATCATCGCCTTCGTCATCATCGAGAACCGCAGTACGCGGCCCATGTTCGATTTTTCCGTGTTCCGGGTGAAGCCCTTTCTGGGGGCGCTGATCGGCTCGGCGGGCATGAATTTCAGCTTCTGGCCTTTCGTGATCTATCTGCCGATCCATCTTCAGGCGGTGTTGGGGCTTGATGCCAAAGCGGCGGGGGCCATGCTGCTGGCCTATACGCTGCCGCCGCTGGTGGTGCCTCCGCTGGCAGAGCGGCTGCTGGCCCGCCATGGCCCGGGCACGGTGATCCCGCTGGGTCTGGCGACCATCGGTACGGGGTTTGCCCTGATGCTGCTGGCGGCCTATGGCCGGGATGCCGATTGGCGGGCGCTGTTGCCGGGGTGCCTGTTGGCCGGTGTCGGGCTGGGCTTGACCAACACGCCCGTCACCAACACCTCGACCGGCGCCCTGCCGCCCGAGCAGGCGGGCATGGCATCGGCGATGGACACCAGCGCGCGGATCATCTCGCTCTCGATCAACATTGCGGTGATGGGGTTGATTCTGGTCCATGGCATTCGCGGCGCGCTGGAGCACTTGCCCCTGCACGGCATGCAGGCCACGGCGCTTGACCAGCTGGCCCGCACCCTTGCCGGTGGCGATCTGTCGGCAGCCGGGCGCATCGGATCGGCGGGGGCGCATGCGGCCTTGCTGGCAGGGTTTCAAGGTGTGATGCTGTATGCCGCGCTCTGCGGCTGGGCGATGAGTGTGATCAGCCTGCTCGTTTTCCGGCAGGCACCCAAAGCGGCGACAGCGGCCCCCGCCCCTGTCGGCATCGAGCTGATGATGGACTGAACATGCCAGGGCCGGGCGCCCGTCGCGGCAGGCGATGTTGGCCGCCGCAGCATGACGGCCCGCAAATCTGCTTAAGGGGGATAACGGATTAGAAAGCCTTTCCATTCATAAATCCGGCCTGATCTCTGCGCTGATCCGGCGGCACGGGATGCCAATCAGCGGTGATGACATGCCACAAGCCCTGCTGCCCTTTCTGGTGAACATCACCATCGCCGCCATGCTGGTGGCGAGTTTCTTCACCATTGCCCAGCTCAATCCCAGCGTGCGCAGGGCCCGGTGGATCGCGCTGTGCTATGGGCTGGGGGCGCTCAATCCGCTGGGGGAGGTGGCCATCCTCTTCGGCGGCGATCTCAAGTGGATGGGCATGATCGCGGCGGGTGGATTTCTGGCCGGGATCACGCTGTACTCGCCGGTGATGTCGCAGTTTTACGGCAAGCGCCCCTGGTGGCGGGCCGCATCGGTGATCGTCATGATCGGCCTTGTCTACAGCTGGGCAACGATCGGCATGCCGCACAAGAGCCTGTGGATCGACCTTGGTTTTCAGGTGCCTTTCGCGCTGGGCAGCGCGCTTTGCGCGATCACCACCTGGCGCCATGCCCCCCCATCGGCGATGAACCGCGTGCTGTCGGGCGTGTTCGTGCTGACCGCGCTGCATTTCCTGCTCAAGCCCTTTGCCGCGCTTTTGCTGGGGGGCTCCGTCAGCGAAACACATTATGCCCATACGCTTTATGCCGTGGTGTCGCAGTCCAGCACGGGCTTTCTGATGGTGGCCGCCGGCTTGCTGTCGCTGATCACCGTGCTGCAGACGGTGGTGCAGGCCAATTCGCTTCAGGCCCGCACCGATCTGCTCACCAGCCTGCCCAACCGCCGCGCGCTGTTCGAACGCTTTGCCGCGCTGACGGGTGACCGGCGTGAGGGCGCAGCGGTGGGCGTTGCGGTGATCGACATCGACCATTTCAAGCGGATCAACGACAGTTTTGGCCATGCGCAGGGCGATGAGGTTCTCAAGGCCGTGGCCTCATGCCTTGACCAGAACAGGCCGTCCTCTGCCATGCTGGCCCGGATCGGCGGCGAGGAATTCGTGATGTTGCTGCCGGGACTGGACGAGCAGGGCACCCTGCTGGTGTGCGAGCATCTGCGGCTGGCGGTGTCGCGCATGCCGCCGGGCCTGTCCCATGCCGTCACGGTGAGCCTTGGCCTGACGCTGGTGGAAGAAGGCGAAGATCTGGCCGACACGCTGCGCCGGGCGGATCGCGCGCTCTATGACGCCAAGCGGGCCGGGCGTGACAGATGCCGTGTCGCGGGCGAGCAGATCAGCGGGCAGGGGCAGGTTCGCCTGGCGGTTGTGGGCAAGGGTTAGGAACGGGGGCCGCAGCTTACTGGCTGGCGATGCCGATTTCGGCCAGCAGCCATTCGCAGAAGCGGCGGATCTTGCGCGTTCTGCGGCGGTGCTCCGGATAGGCGATCCAATAGGCCATGCCCAGGCTGGAGACCTGAGGAAAGAGCTGCACCAGCCGCCGGTCGGACATATCCTGCTTCCAGAAAAACGGCGTGAGCATGGCAATGCCCTGACCCGCAATCGCCGCATGGCCTTCGTTTGCCTGCGAATCCATGCGGATGCCATGAAGGGCGCGCGCCTCTATCTGCGCCAGCCCTGCCTGCTGCAGCCAGCAGGCCCATGACGGATCGTGAGGGCTGATCAGCGGCAGGCGCAGCAGGTCTTGCGGCTGAATGTCTCCCCCTTGTGCCGCCAGAAAGCCGGGGCTGCACATCGGCGTGAAATCCTGCTCGATCAGGCGGTGAGCCGCAAGGTCGGGCCAGTCCCCATGGCCCGAGCGCACCGCGACATCCACGCCGTCACCGGAGAAATCGGCCAAGCCTTCCTGCATCAGCAGGCGGACGGCGATATCCGGATAGCGCATCTGAAAGCGCCCGATCCGCCAGGCCAGCCAGGCGTTGGCAAAGGTGGGGGTGGTTGAAATCGTCAGCGTGGCTTCATCATCGCCCCGCATCTCGGCGAAGGCACTTTCGATCATGTCGAGGCCCGTGCCGATGGTCGCCGCCGCGCGACGCGCCGTATCGGTCAGGGCGACGCGCTGGCGCTCACGCCGGAACAGCATCTGGCCGAGATGATCCTCGATCAGGCGGATCTGGTGGCTGACCGCAGCCTGAGTCATTCCCAGTTCGCGCGCTGCGGCGGTGAAATTCTCATGCCGCGCCGCAGCTTCGAAGACGCGGACAGCCGCCAGAGGAGGGATCTTGCGCATCTGCAGATCATAAGCACAGCTGATGATGTCTGTCGATCAATTGGTTGGCGTGAAGCGGCATGCTGCGGTTATTCCATGTGCAACGTCACACTTGCCCGAAGGATGCCATATCATGGATCATGCCTGCGCACCCTGCCCGGAAAGAGAGGTTTCCTGGCGTTTCCCGATGGTCGGCAAGCTGTGGTCTGCCATGCTTGCGGCCTCCGCCTCTCATGTCCGCATCGCGTTTGACAAGCCTTGGGACTGCTCGACAAGGCAGGGTCGAGAGGATGGCCGCCGATAGGTCAGGCTTATGCACCCCGCTTCCGGCCAAGCCGCCGTTGCGATTGGCATGTCTCGGCAGCCCGGCCCCGCCTCCGTCGCATAAAACGACATGGGGGCGATGACCTTGGCCCCAGGCTGAACGTGACGGAGCGTTCACAGCTGGGCTATTACGACGGTGTTATTTTCGATCCGATGGGCAATCACTGGATCACGCGGCCCTTTGCCAACAAGATCGTTGTCCCGAAGCCCGATTCGCGCCTGATCCCGATCCTGCGGGCACGTTCATCAACGTGCCGACCACTATGGCATGGGACAGGCAAGACCCCACGATAGCCTGTGTGGTTTTTCGTGGCGCCAACATGATTGTCAAAGGCATCGTTCATTCCGGCGGCGCGCGTCCTTCGTAAGATCGCCGGAAGGTTGCGTGGCGGCGCCGTTGGCGGGATCACGCCTGTCGGATGTCCCCTATGGTTGCCGATGTCATTGTGACAAGCTGTTCCGCTGTCGTGCGAAAGACATGCATCGGCGATCCGGCTGCTGCCCATAAGGGCGTCAGGCTCAGCAGATCGCGGTCAACCACCGTGATCACGGGGCAGGCATGGCCGATAGGCGCAACACCGCCCACCGCGAAACCCGTCTTTTCATGGACCCAATCGGGGGCAGCAGGTTTGACAGGCTTGCCGATGAGCGCAGAAACCTTCTTCCTGTCGATGCGGTTGGTGCCCGAGGCGATCACCAGAACAACATCCTCCTCCGAGCGAAAGGCGATCGATTTGGCGATATGGGCCACCGGGCATCCGATCGCTTCGGCGGCGTCGGCTGCGCTGTGCGTTCCGGCGGGAAATTCGGCGATGGTTTCCTCATGTTGCGCCCTGCTCAGCGCTTCGCGAAAGGCATCGATCATGCTGGGGGCTCCTGTGTGCCGGTTCTGTCGGCTTGGTGCGTGCTTCTATCCTGATTCGGGAATGCGTTGAAAGGGCCGCCCTGGGACCTTGCTGTCGTGGCCAGCATCTGTGGCGGATCGCAAAAGCGGCGACATGCCGGGAAACGGGCAGGTCATCAGCCCATCATCAGCGCATCATCAGCCAATCATCGGCCCCTCATCCATGCCGAAGCATGATGAAACGGCCATGGTCGGGCCGGGCTTGCCGCCTCGCCATGATGTCACAGGGAGGCGCCGCCCGAAGTCTTCGTTCACACTCAGGGGAAAAGCTATGAACGGATGTTTTCGTACTCTCTCCCGCATGGGCATCGTTGCAGCTGCCTTGATCCTTGCCGTGCCGATGTCCTTCGCGCAGGCCGTGGATCACGATGGCGAGGCGCCCCATCGCGATGTCCATCTCTCCGGGCTGGATCTGACTCAGGCGAATGACCTCGGCATGGCCCGGAGGCGCATCGCAGGCGCTGCTCGATCCCTGTGCGCCTCGCTTGTCGATCCTGATGGCTTCCAGATCGAGCATGCGGCCTGTGTGCTGGCTGCGCGCGAACAGGGCGCCGTGCAACTCGAAGCCCTGCACCAGAAGGCGCTGGCCGCCGCCGCGACGACCACAAAAGTCCAATATGCCTATCAGGACCGGACGGAGCCCAGCCACAAGGGGAATTGAGCAGCATCTCACGGGGCTGACGCGCCGGAATGGGGCAGGGGCCCGCGCGCCGACAGGCTGGCGTGCCGGGCCCCGATCCCCTCAGATCTCCAGCGTCACCTCGATCTCGTCCCCCTCGCGGATACCGGCCTCCTTGCGCACCGCAGCCTTGAGCGGCAACAGCCATCCGCCGCTCTCACGATGCGGGAAGACCGAGGTGCGCCATGTGGTGGTGCCGATCCGCGCCTTCACCGGCAGCGAGCCGAAACCGGCGGTCAGCCCCATGGAGACGAGTTTCAACTCAGCCGCCGGGCCATCCTCCACCGTCACGAAGAACCAGCGGACAGGTTTCCCGCCCTTGGCGGAGGTCCAGACCCAGACCTTGCCGCTGAAGCTGATGGTGTCACGCTCATGCATGGTTGTGGCATTCATGGTTTGGGCCGGGCTCATGACCCGCATGATGGTGGAGGGTTTCCTCCATCGCAAGCCTTTGTCCCGGCCCTCGCCGCGTAAATCGCCCTCAGGGCTCCAAAATCAGCGCCGCCCCGCCCGAACCCGCCAGATCGATGGCAAGAGCCCCATGGACCGCGCGCACCTCCTTCACCGTTTCGCGCGGTGTGGCGCCATCGCGCCAGAGCGTCATATGAAAACCCGGCCCCAAAAGATCGAGCGGCAGGCTGATGCGGCGCGCCTCATGGTTGTTGAGCACGCCGACATACCAGCGCTTCCCCTTGCGGCGGGCAATGGCGACATAATCCCCCACCTGCCCGCCCAGAAAGCGGGTTTCGTCCCAGACACCGGGCACGCCGCGGATAAACTCCAGCCCCTGTGGGCTTTCGGCATAGGTGTCCGGGCTGTCGGACACGCAGGCAAAGGGGCTTTCATAGGCCACATAGAGAGCCAGCCCGTGCGCGCGCGTGGTCTGCACGAAGGGCCGGTCATTGCGCGGCACGAAATCGGCGGGCGGCACATTGTTGAAGCCGCCCGGCGTATAATCCATCGGCCCCAGCAGACCGCGCGTATAGGCCAGCATCACATTGTGGTCGGCGGTGACGCGGCGGCTCCATTTGTTGTATTCCGCGCCCATCACCCCTTCCTGAGTCAGGAAATTGGGATAGGTGCGCGTCAGGCCGCGCGGCACATAGGCGCCATGCAGATCGACCATCAGATGATGGCGCGCGGCCGCTTCCAGCAGGCGGTGATACCAGTCGACCATGGCCTGATCGTCGCGGTCCATGAAATCGACCTTGATCCCGGCGATCCCCATCGCGGCATATTGGGCCAGCGCGGCTTCCATATTGGCGTCCAGCGCGCGCCAGTTGAACCACAGCCACAGGCGGACATGCTTCTTCGCGCCATAGTCGATCAGGGCGGGCAGATCGATGGCGGGGTTCCAATGCATCACATCGGCGCCGGGGCGGACCTCGCCGGCGCCGCCCGCGCCCTGATACCATCCCTCGTCAATCAGGCTGTAGGGCAGGCCGTTGGCGGCGGCGAAATCGATGAAGCCCTTGGCCGTTTCGGTGTTGGTGCCGGCCTTGGTCACGCTCTTCAGGCTGGGGCCGTTCCACCAGTCCCATGCCGAGAGGCCCGGCTTGATCCAGTCGGTTTGCGCCACGCGTGAGGGCTCGGCAAGGCTGGTGACCAGCGTGGAGGGGATCAGATCGCCCGCTCTGTCGCCCAGCATGATCAGCCGCCATGGCGAGGCCAGCGGTGAACCGACCTTGCCGCGCACGGCGAAGCGCGGATCGTCGAGCGCGGGGGAGAGTTTGGCGGCAAAGCCCGGCCCGCCATCGCCGCGTCCGGTCAGGGCGAGGCCCGCGTAATCGGTGAGGCCCGCCTCGGTGATGGCCAGCGCCTTGCCCTTGCTTTCGCACAGCATCGGCAGGTCGAAAAGGTTATGGGGCCGGGCTTTGGCCGGATCGACCGGCTCATATTCGCCCTCATGGCTTTTGCCGAAGGAGCCGATGTTGAAGCCCCAGCACTGGCTGCCCGGCGCCACGCGAAACTCGCTGCGCTCTTCGCGGATGATGGGGGCCACGATCTGCGGCTGCACCGGCAGGATGGTGCGAAAGGCGACGCCATCATTATAGGCCCGCAATTCGATGGTCAGCGCGCGGCGGGCGCCGTCCTTTTCCGCGAGATGGATGCTCAGCGCGCGATAGCGGTCGGCGGCAGAGGCAGCCTTGCCGGCGATGATGGCATAGCGATCCTCGCCGGCCGACGCCTCGCTGCCGGTGACCGCCAGCCCTGTCGCCAGCGGGCCTTCCGCCAGCGTGAGGCCCAGAGGCGAGGGATCGATCACCTGCTGCCCGTCCCGCTCGGCGGACCAGACGGGCTGGCCCTGCGCATCCAGGGCGAGGCGAATGTGATTATGGCCGTCGGGCGAGGCGACATCGAGCGACTGCGCCAGAGCCGGTGTGGCGAAGGTCAGCGCGACAAGGGGCAGGGCGCCGATGGCGGGTTTGCGGATCATGCCTGTTCTCCCTGAGTGGCGGCCAGCATCCATGCGTCGTCAGACAACCGCAGCGTGGTGGTATCGTCGAGATAGAGGCATTCGCCAACGCCGGCCGCCTCGCCATCGGCGGTGGCGACACCGGCCAGCGGCACGATCCACACCGGTCCCGCGCCAAGACGCGCGCGCAGCAGATCGGCATCGCCCGTGCGCAGCACGGTCAGCAGCGGGTCTTGCACCAGCAGGCGTTCGCGCGGCCCCCCCTCGGCGCTGCGCAGGGCATGGGCCGCATCATAGGGCTGCGCGCGGGAGACCGCCGTGCCATCCTCAAGATGGAGTTCGCGCGGCCTGCCATAGTCATACAGGCGGTAGGTCACATCGACATTCTGCTGAATCTCGACCAGCGTGATGCCCGCGCCCACCGCATGGACCGTACCGGCGGGAATGAAGAAGAAATCCCCCGCCGCAACGGGATGCCACACCATCTTCTGCTCGATCGAGCCGTCGAGCGCGGCATCGCGCAGCTGCTGCGGATCGAGCGCCATGGCGGTGCCGATGCCCAGCGTGGCGCCCGGCTCCGCATCGATGATGTACCAGCATTCCGTCTTGCCACCCGTGAGGCCGCGCGCGCGGCCCTGTGCATCATCGGGATGGACCTGCACCGAAAGGCGCTCGCCGGTGAAGAGATATTTGACCAGCAGCGGCAGATGCGTCCCGTCAGGCGGGGCGAACCACAGCTCGCCGATGGGTTCGCGCCCCTCTTGCGGCGGCTCGGCCCAGCCGGGCAGATCATGGCGGCCCCATGGTTTTTCCACAAGGGTGGCGGCAAGCTTCATGATGGAACCCTTGTTTTACAGGCCCAGCGCGGCAAGCCGGGGCGTGAGCAGACCGGCCATGGCGTCATAGCCCGCTTCGGTGGGGTGGACGTTGTCATAGGACAGGCCGGGCTTCATGCCTCCGGCGCCGTCATCGAGCACCGCGTGATAGTCGATCCAGTCCAGCCCGGCCTGAGCGGCATAATCGCGCATCCAGCCGTTGAGCGCGGCGATCGGCGTGCGCGTGTCGAGACCCGGCCGCCACGGATAGTGCGACGCCGGGGGGATCGAGGCGAGCAGCACCCGCAGCCCATTGGCGCGGGCCAGCGTGGCCATGGCGGCGATGGTGTCGCGGCTCATGGCTTCGGTCATGGGGCCGGTGTTGCCCGCGATATCGTTGGTGCCGCCCATGATATGCACGGCGCGGGGCCGCAGCGCGATCACATCGGCCATCATGCGCAGCAGCATCTGCGGCGTGGTCTGCCCGCTGATGCCGCGATTGACGCGCCCGGGCGTGAAGAAGCCGGGGCGCTTGTCTTTCCACCCCTGCGTGATGCTGTCGCCCATAAAGACGATGCCGGTGGCCGCGCCGCTGGCGATCAGGGCGCGATTGTCGTCGGCATAGCGGCCCAGCCAGGCAAAATCGCTGTGCAGGCGGCGGTCTGCCTCGCTTTCGACCGGACATTCGGCAGCCCTTGCGGGCATGGCCGCGCTGAGCGGCAGGGCGGCGGCCATGCCCATCATCGCGCGGCGGTTGAGCTTCGCTGTCATATCCTGTCCATCCAGTCGCAAGGTGTTGCCGCAAGATCGGCGCCGGGCGTGGCGCCGTGCGCGTCGAAGATCACATGGCGGCGGCCCGGCGCATAGGCGGGCCATGCCGGTTTGCCTGCGGGCGCGGGCCTGCCGCTCCGGGCAAAATCCAGCCAGTAATCCTGCAGGGTGATGGCGGGGCCCAAGCTCCTGCCCTCCATCGCATAGCCGATCTCGGCGCCATGGAAGCTGCGCCCGCCATCGGGCGCCAGATCGAACTCATAGCGCCATACGGGCCATCCCGCCCCGGACAGCAGATCGGACAGCCTGCCGGCGGGGCAGCGGAACAGGATATCGGTCGAGATGCGCAGGTCGCGGTCACCCAGCCTTGGGTCTGCGGCGGGATCGGGCGCGTCGAGGCGGTAGAAGGCGCGCGCCTTGTCCGTCTTGGCGCCAAATGCATCGTCCACATCGGCATCGCGGTGAGGGCGGCCACCGGGCAGGCCGAATTCGGCGCGGTTCGATCCGATGATGACCGGGCGGGCGGGCGCCTCCTGCAATAAGGTCTGAGGATCACGCGGCAGCACGGCGCCGTCGATGGTGGTGCGCAGCCAGAGGAAATCGTCATGCTGGAGCGCCGGATCATGCAGCGCCTTGTCGGCCTCCAGCAGGGCATGGGCCGATGCGGCGCGCAAGGGGGCGATGCTGCCGCCGGTCCCCAGCAAAGCGTCCAGCTGGTCGCCAAGGCGCAGGGCCTGATCGAGCGGGCGCCACGGCAGGCCGAAAGAGGGCGTGCCGCTTTGCAGGATGGCGCGGGCGAACAGGCCTTTGGTGTCTGGCGCGGCCAGCAGCAGGCCGACATCCTGCGCCCCCGCCGATTCCCCGAATATGGTGACATTGGCCGGGTCGCCGCCAAAGCGCGCGATGTTGGCCTGCACCCAGCGCAGGGCGGCGATCTGGTCCATCAGCCCGTAATTGCCGGTATGGCCGCCCTGCTCGGCAGCCAAAGCGCGATGCGGCAGATAGCCGAGCAGGCCGAGCCGGTATTGCACCGCCACCAGCACCACGCCCCGCGCCGCCAGCGAGGCCCGCACCGTCTCACCCGCCGAGCCAGCCCGGTTGCTGCCGCCGTGAATCCACACCATCACCGGCCTCTTCCCGGCCAGAGCGGGGGTGGCGACATCCAGCGTCAGGCAATCCTCGCTGGCCCGCACATAATCGGCATGGTTCCAGCCATAGTCATTCTGCAGGCAGGAGGCGCCGGGGCGGGTGGCCTCGCGCCGGCCCAGCCATGGCACCACCGGCGCGGGCGGGCGCCAGCGCAGATCGCCCAGCGGCGGGGCGGCAAAGGGGATGGCGCGGAACAGCAGCGTTCCGCGATCGTCTGTCGTCCCCGCGATGGTGCCCCCTGTCACGGCCACGGTGGGCGGCGCGGATGGTGCGGCTTGTGCCGCCCCCGTCCACAGCATGGCCGCTGCCAGCAGGGCGACGGCCCGTTGCATCACTGGCCGGCCTCGGCATCCGTCACGTTCCAGCCGCGCAGGCTGACATGCGGGGCGGGGCCGCTGCGGGCGGGATAGCGGATGGTGACCACCTGCGTCTGCCCGCCAAGCAGCGAGAGGTAATTGTCGCTGTAATAGGCGGGCAGGATGCGCTGCCCCTGCGCGTCGAGCAGCGTCAGCTTGGCCGCCAGCGCCGGGGTGGCGGCGGGATTGGTCAGCGTGACGCGCAGCTCCTGCTCCTGCCCGATGGTGACGGGGGCGGCCACCACGGCCTTCAGGGCCACGGGCGGCAGATCATTGAGCGCGCGATAGCTGCTCTCCTCCTTGCCGCGCCAATAGAGGTTGGAGGAGAGGATGTGGCCGCTGCGGTCGGTCAGGCTCTGGCTGACCAGCAGCATCGGATGCCGGGCCAACAGGGTGCCGAGCGGCACGGCGGGCAGCATGGTGTCGCGGTTGGCCGGCGCATCCAGCCTGTCGCGGCGGGCGAAGAGTTCCTTGCCGTCCAGCCCCAGAATGCGGGTGGTGGCGGTCAGGCCGGGGGCATTGTCGCGGGTGGTGTTGATGACGACCACCTCATTGCCGGGCAGGTTGATCTGTACATGCAGCGGCTCGGCGGCCTTGGCGATGCCGTAATAGGCGGCATGGGTGTCATAATCCGAGCTGTAGATCTGCCAGGCGTTGGAGGTCCATGCCGGATGGGTCATCCACAGCAGGCGGCCCGAATTGCGGGTCCAGAGATGGCCCAGAAAGCCCTCGAACATCGCCTTGTGGCCTTCCAGATTCATCATCTGGGCCTTGCGCTCGAAATCCTCGAAGCTGGTGGCCGGACCAAAGCGGCGGTCAAGGCTCTGCATGAAGGTCCTGGTGTCGCCATTGCCGGAAAAATGCCAGTCGTGATAGGCCAGCGTGTCGCTCAGCGGCCAGCGGTCGGCGGGCGGGACATAGGCGCTGACGGCCTCACGCGTGGCCAGCGAGGGTGTGCCGGTTTCCACCGAGAAGCCGGTGGCCAGATCGGTGAAATAACCCTCGGGCTGGCGGTAATTGTAAGGGCCAGATCCTTGCAGATTCACCGTGTTCGAGCTGCCGGTGTACCAGCGCGTGCCATCCAGCCTGAAAAGCAGATCGTCCAGCCCCTCGTTCAGCGTGGGATAGGGCACGCCTTCATTGCGGCCGAACCACACCACGATCGAGGGATGGTTGCGATAGCGCTTCACCACATCCTCGGCATTGGCGAGGAACAGCGCGGGGTCTTCGGGCTCGACCTGGAAATTCTGGGTGGACTGCCAGAAGTCGTTGAGCACCATCATGCCGTACTCATCGGCCAGATCGTAGAATTCCGGCTCGGTGTTGTTGCCCATCCAGTTGCGGATGATGTTGAGATGGGCCTGCTTGTGCAGGCGGAAATAGGGCTCCAGCCGGGCACGGTCATGGCGCTTCAGGGCATCGTCCATGCCCCAGCTGCCGCCGCGCGCGGCGATCTTCACGCCATTGACGCGCAGGGTCAGATGCGGTTCCGGCAAAGTGTCCTCGGGGCCGAGGTCACGCACGGCGGGCGAGGTCTCGCCTGCTGCCGTCAGCGATTCCACCCAGCCTTTCGGGCTTTGCTTGATGGCTTCATGGCGGATGTCGATCAGCCTGGTGTCGCTCAGCCGCCCGTCGGTGGGCTGCACATTCACGCGGCGCAGATGCCCGGCCCTGTCCATCAGCGACAGATCATAGGAGACCTCGCGGATGCCGAAGCGGGTGGTCGCCGTATCGCTGCCCTGCCCGGCCACGCTGGCCTCCAGATGCAGCGTATGCAGCGCGGGCTCGCCATAGCCGTTGGGCCACCAGAGGCGCGGATTCTTCACATGCAGCGCGGCGAAATCCGCGGGGGTAAAGCGCGCCTCGCTCTCCCCCGGGGGCGCGGTGATCTGGCGGCTGACGCGCACATCGTCAAAGCTGGCGGTGACGGTGACGGTCTGGGCCTGAGCACTGTCATTGTGGAGCGGCACGGCGATGGTGATGTCGGCGCTGTCGATGCGGGGCAGGGGCAGGTTGGTGATGACCTGCGCATCGCCCAGCCGCACCGGGCCGGTCGCGTCCAGCTCCACATCCTGCCACAGGCCGGTGTCGCGGTCACGGATGCCGGGAATCCAGTCCCAGCCCTCGGTGGCCACGAAGGTCGGGCCGTCGATGGCCAGCTGGCCGCCGTTTTCGCCCACGCCCGCGCTGATCGACTGTTCATGCGGGATGCCGGGATGGGGCGGAGGGGCCACGCGGATGGCGATGGTGTTCTCGCCCGATACGGCGGCGAAGGTGAAGCGGCCGCGCGCGAAGGCACCCCTGGTGCTGCCCGCGCGGGCGCCGTTGATGAACACCGTGCTGGCATAGTTCACGCCGTTCAGCACCAGCGAGAGCTGCTTGCCCGCAGCTTCGGGCGGCAGGGTGAAGCTGGTGCGATACCAGTAATCCTGCCGGGCGAGGCTCTCCGGGATCTTGAGATTGTTCAGGCCATAATAGGGATCGGGATAGACGCCGCGATCGACCAGCGTGGTCAGCACCGTACCCGGCACCGTGGCCGGGCGCCACACGCCCGCAGGCTGGCCGGGGCGGGAGAGGGTTTCGCCGTCCTTCGCCACATCGGGCGCGGCGGCCAGCTGCCAGCCGTTGATGCGCCAGCGGCCTGTGCCAAGGGCCTCCACCGCAGGGCGGGGCGTGACGGGCTTCGCCACGGGGGCGGTGGTGCCGCCCTTGGCCTGAGGCAGGGTCGATGGGTCCTGCTGGCGCCAGTAGCCGGTGTTGGCGGTTTTCTGGAATTCCCAGCCAATGCCCACATGCCAGATCTGCACCAGATCGAAATCGGGGCGCTGAGCCGCCATGGCGGCGATCGCATCGGGCGAGGCTGCGCCGGGCGTCAGCTGCGCGGAAACCAGCGTGCCGTTGAAATGCGGCTGGCCGGCCATGGCGGGGGCGAGGTGGATCTGGCCGGTGACCGCGGGGACGGGCAGGGCGCCCCTGGCCACCACACGGCCATCGACATAGAGCTGCGCGCCATCGGGCGAGAGGGTCGCCGTCACATGGGTCCAATGCCCGGCGGCCAGCGGCGTGGCGGCGATCAGGCGGAAGGTCTGGCCCGAGAGCAGCGCGGGACGCCCATCGACCAGCGCCAGACTGCGCGTCACGCCCGCCAGATCGCCCAGCGCGATCAGCGTGGTGGTGCCATGGGCTGTTTCCTGCGGGTTGACCCATGCGGAGAAGGTCTGACCAGCGGTTGCCGTCAGCAGAGGGGAGGACGCCAGATCGCGGTCGATGCCGATGCCGCCCGCGATAAAGGCGGCGTTGTAGGGCCCCAGCCCCTCCAGCGGCGACGGGTTGGCAGGGGCCGCTGCGGCCTGCAAGGCCAGACCCAGCACCGACACTGCGACACAGCCCGTCAGGCGCCGGGCGATCTTGCGCGAAATCATCATGCTCTCCCACGTCGCCTGGCCAAAGGCTGCGACCTTGTCGTTTTCTTTCCCGATCGGGTATGCTGGCAGCATGATCGGGCTCCATTAATAAGTCAATTTAAAATAATTATTAAATCCACGCGAGCTGTGTGAAGCCTGATGGAACCATGTCGCTTTGGCAGCGGGGCGTGCTATGACCTTGCCATTCGACAGCCTTATCCTTCTCAACCTTAAACAAAATTGTTTCAATTAAAGTTTGGTCCCAGGCCTCCGCCTGTGGCAGAGACGGGTTCACCGCTGCAGGGGCGCATAAACGGGAGGCTTGATGGCCTCCGAAAGGACAATCGATGACGGCCAGACTGATCCTCCCGGTGAATGCGCGGTGACATCCACGATGAGCGACAGCCCGGTTCGGCTCTCCGGCACCAATCTTGAGCGCGCCGCCGATCACAACCAGCGCGTGACCCTGCATGCGATCCGCATCAACGGCCCGATCACCCGCGTCGATCTGGCGCGCATCACCGGGCTGACGGCGCCCTCCATCGCCAACATCACCAAACGCCTCGCCGCCGAGGGGCTGATCGATGAGGCCGGGCAAAGGCGCGGCGGGCGCGGCCAGCCGGCGACCAATCTGGTGGTCAACAAATCGGCCTGCTATGCCTTGGGCGTCAACATCGACCGTGATCATATCACGCTGGTGCTGGTCAATTTCGCGGGTGAGGTTCTGGCTCAGGCCACGCGCGACATCGATTTCCCCACGCCCGAGGATGTGCGTGACCATTATCGCGCCTCTGCCGCGCAGCTGGTGGCGCAGGCGGGGGTTGATGAGGCGCTGCTGGTCGGGGTGGGCGTGGCCATGCCCGACGATTTCGGGGTGGTCGATCTCCCGGGCCGCCCGAGCGATTATGCCCGCTGGGAAAGCGCGGATATCGCGTCCCTGCTGGCCGATCCGTTCCGCCTGCCGGTTTTCGTGGAGAATGACGCCGCCGCCGCCGCCATGGGCGAACAGCAGCTGGGGCATGGCCTGCACGCTTCCAGCTTCTTCTATCTGCTGGTGTCCTCGGGGCTGGGCGGCGGGCTGGTCATTGACGGCAATTACGTGCGCGGCGCGCATGGGCGCAGCGGCGAAATCGGCTTTCTGCCGGCCAAGGGCACGGGCGATCAGGTGCAACGCCTTGTCTCGCTTTCGGGCCTCCACCGGCTGATGGCGGAAGAGGGGCTGGCGCCTTCCGCCTTGCGTCAGGAGGAGGATGAGCGGCTGGCGCGGGTGCGCAGGCGCTGGGTGACTCAGGCCTGCGATCAGCTGGTGGAGCCGCTGGTCGCGGTGAACTGCCTGATCAATCCGGCGGCGGTGATGATCGGCGGGCGCCTGCCGGGCGGCTGGATCGAGGATCTGGCAGACGCGCTGAACACCGCTCTGGCGGAGCGGCGCCATCATGTGCCGGTGCCCGCACCGGTGATGAAGGCGCAGCTGGCCGAGGAGGCTCCGGCGGTCGGCGCGGCGGTGCTGCCCTTCAGCCATTTCCTGCTGCCAAAAGCGGCTGCGCTCTGGACACAGGCGAGCCCGGCCTGACGGATTCCAGCGCAGAAAAGCCTAGCGCAATGGGCCCCAGCGGCCCGGCCTGATCACCAAGGGCGGGCGGCAGGATGAAGGGTTCCCCGGGCAGCGGGATGTAACCGGCGACACTCTCGCGCAGCATGCGCTCGATCATGCCGCGCAGATGGGGCTGGCCATTGGCAACGCCGCCGCCGATCAGGATGCGGTGCGGGCCACAGCTCATCAGCATGCCATGGCACATCTGCGCCAGCGCATGGGCCACGCCGGTCCAGACCGGGTCCTGAGCGGTGGCCTCATGAAGTGGCTTCTGCCCCAGTCGCGCCTTGATGGCGGGACCGGCGGCCAGCCCTTCGACGCAATCGCCGTGATAGGGGCAATGGCCCGGCCATATGTCTCCGGGCAGGCGGGGCACGCGGATATGGCCCAGCTCGCAATGACCCAGCCCGCGCGTGGGCCTGCCATGGACGACCAGCCCCACGCCGACGCCGGTGCCCACCGTGACATAGGCGAAATCCTCCAGCCCCTGTGCGGCGCCCCAGCGTCCCTCGGCAAGGGCGGCGGCGTTGACGTCCGTGTCGAAACGGCAGGGGACATCATGGGGGCCGCTCAGAATGCCCAGCACATCGGCGTTGCGCCAGCCGGGTTTGGCGGTGGCGGTGATATGGCCGAAATCGGGTGTATGCGGCGTCAGGCCAACGGGGCCGAAGGAGCCGATCCCCAGGGCGGAAAAGGGGCTATCGCAAGCCCAGCGCGCCAGAATGGCGGAGAGGGCAGGCAGGGTGACATCCGGGCTGGTGGTGGGCACGGTGGTCTGGTCCAGAATGCGGCGCTGGTCATCGCAGAGCGTGGCCACGCATTTCGTGCCGCCCAGTTCGATGCCGGCTATGCGGTGTGTCATGCGAAAGATCTCCATGGGGCAATGGCGCGCGTGGATCGGGCGCATGGCCTCAGGCGGGCCGGGATGACCTTTGTTGGCATGGGTTGCCCCTCTCCTGATCAGCGTCTCTGCGCGATATTATTTAAAGAAAATTATTTTATATATTTGCCCGAGCTTCGCTGATGCGTCAAAGAGAATTTTGAGATATGCCGTAAGCCTATGATTTTGTGCTGATATGGCCGGGCGCCTTCGATGCTGAGGGGGAAATTCTGCCACCACCATCCCAACGGTGAAGCCGCCTTGGGCGCGGCATGTGGCGTCGCAGCGCTCTGGCGATAAGAATCGCGCTTCGGCGATTGATTTGGCGTGCTTCGCCTGCCCCTGCCATTGCCCGCCCCCTCAAGGAGGCTAAGGCTCGGCCACGCACGGCAAGCAAGGCCGGAAGGAAAGCCGCTCGCGGGCAAGGCGCGAGGCAGCGATGGGATGCGAGCCGATGTTCGAGGATGCAGGAGCGGCGCGGCGCATGCCCGAGCAGAGCGATCTGCTGGCGCAGGTTGCCCAGCGTTACCGCGCGGCGCTCAACGCCTATTTCCGCCGCCGCGTGCCGCTGGCCCATGAATGCGAGGATCTGACTCAGGAGGTTCTGCTGCGGCTGGCCCGGCGCGGTTGCGATGCCAGCATCCAGAACGTTCAGCCCTATGTGTTCCAGATCGCCGCCAGCGTGCTGGTCGACCATTTTCGCCGTCGCAACCGCCATGGCGCCGATCTGACCGATTCCTATGCGGAAGAGGATTTTCCCGCAGTCGAAACCTCGCCCGAGCAGGCCATGCTGGGCGATGAAAGGCTGGACCGCCTGCGCCGGGAAATCGCCGGCCTGCCCGAAAGGGCGCGGCAGGCCTTCGTGCTGTTCCGCTTCGAAGGCATGAAACAGGCCGAGATTGCCGAGCGTATGGGGATCACCGTCAGCGCCGTGGAAAAGCATATCAAACTGGGTATGATCCGCCTGGCCACCGCCTTTGCCGGAGCGGACTGAGGCCATGCCGCCAGAGGAACACCCCATGCACAGGTCCGGGCAGATCATGGAGGAGGCCGCCGACTGGCTGCTGCGCCGCCATGCCGGGCTCGATGCCGCCGGCGAGCAGGCATGGACGCAATGGCTGGCGCAGGACCCGGCCCATCGCGCGGCTTTTGAAAGCCTTGCCGGGCCGTGGCAGGCGCTCGACGGTCTGGCGGATGATCCGCAGATCGCGGCCCTGCGTGAGGAAGCCCTGACCCCGGCCCCAGAGGCACAGGCCCGTCATTCATGGCGCTGGCCGCGTGCTCTGGTGGCCGGTCTGGCGTTGCTGGCGGTGAGCGGCGGGGCATGGTGGGCGCTGCAGGATCAGCTGGAGAGCAGCACGCGTGAGGTGCTGGAAACCGGCAAGGCGCAACGTCAGGATTTCGCGTTGGCCGATGGCTCCACGGTGACGCTGGATGCGGATTCCCGCGTGGAGGTGGTGCTCTCCGCCCATCGCCGTTCGCTCGATCTGGTGCGGGGGCAGGCCTATTTCCGCGTCGCTCATGACCGGTCGCGCCCTTTCGTGGTGGCGGCAGGCCCGCGTGAGGTGGTGGCGGTGGGCACCGAATTCGATGTCCGGCGCGGGCAGCAGCAGGTGACCGTGGCCCTGACTCAAGGCCGCGTGCGGGTGGAGCCAACGGGCAGCTTCAGCGCCAGCCAGCCGATGATCGAGGGCGGCGCGGAACTAACTGTGGGACAGGCCCTGACCTTTGACCGGGCCAGCCAGCGCACGCTGATCACCCATATGGATATGGCTGCCGTGCAAGGCTGGCGACAGGGGCGCCTGCATTTCGACCATGCAACACTGGCCAGCGCTGTTGAGGATTTCAACCGTTACGCGGCAAAGCCCTTGCGCCTTGCCGATCCATCTCTGGCCGATCTCTCGGTCAGCGGGGTGTTCAGGGCGGAGGATGCTCAGGGTTTCGCCACGGCGCTCAGCCTGATTTATCCGGTGAGCGTGCAGGCCGATGAGCATGAAATCCTGCTGAAGCCCGCGCCCCGCCGATAAGCTTCGCGCCTGGGCCATCATTTTTCCGTTCACCACCTGCGGAATTCGCAGGGGGTGGCGTCTCCTCCCTCCGGAAAGACCGCCAGTCAGGGCGGCTGGGTTCCAGAGGAGGGTTTATGAAAGACAGGCTTGGCCTATGCGCCGCATTGATGGCCAGCACGGCGCTGGGGGTTCCCATGGCCCATGCCGCGCAGGAGCAGGCAGCAGCCCCTGCCGGTGACGGCATCAGCGAGATCATCGTCACCGCCGCGCGCCATGAGCAGAATTTGCAGAAAGTGTCCGCCGCCGTCTCGGTGATCGACGGCAGCGCGCTGAAAGAGAAGGCGCAATCCGATATCGCTCAGGTTCTGGCCTCCACCCCCAGCGTGCAGACCACAGGGCAGCCCGGCGGCTTCAGCGTGGATGTGCGCGGCATGGGCGGCGATCTGCCAGCGGGCACGGCGCAAGGCTCGGCGGCGGTGGTCTTCGATGGCGTCTACAACATCAACTCGCAGGGCACGACGGTCGGCTTTTTCGACGTCAACCGCGTGGAGGTGCTCGCCGGGCCGCAAAGCACGCGTTACGGCCCCAATGCCGATGGCGGTCTGGTCAATGTCTACACCAACGACCCGAAGCTCGGGAAGCTGGAGGCCTCGGGCGCCTTCACCTATGGCAATTACAACACGTTGCGCGGTGAGGCGATGCTCAACATCCCCATCAGCGAGACGCTGGCGCTGCGCGTGGCGGGCGCCGTGCTGTCCCGCGACAGCTATTTCCATCCGGCGGAGGGTGAACAGCGCGCCCAGTCGCTGCGGGTGAAGCTGCTGTACCGCCCGGTCGATGCGCTGACGGTGAAGCTGAGCTATCAGCTCGATCATATCGGTGGGGCGGGCAATGGCTCGAACGTCTTCCCGGTGGGCACCAGCAAGGTGCCGATCTATTCCGGGGATTCGATCAACAACACCGGGGATCCATGGGCCCAGTCGCCCTCCAACCCGGTCAACACCACCACGGCCAGCATCTATCAGCACACCTTTGGTGGCACAGCGAGCTATGACTTTTCGCGCGCCGTGGCGCTGGATGTGCAAGGCTCTTACACCACGATCCATGGTGGCGAAGTGGCGGGCCTCAACACCAACCCCGGGCCCTGGGGCACGGGCGACACCGCGCCTTTCTCCAGCGTGACGCTGGATGAATTCAACAAGTTCAACCAATATACGGGTGAGCTTCGTCTGCATAATGGCGCGGGCAGCAAGGTCTTGTGGAACCTTGGCTTCTACCATTGGAACTATCAGTGGACCTATGCCGCGCACAACAATGATCCCACCGCCAATTTTGGTCCTGCGCTGGCCAACAATGTCTATTCCGCCACGGCCACCAATGCGCTTTATGGCGAAGTGACCTATCCGCTGACCGACAGCCTGCGCATCATCGCCGGGCTGCGCAACAGCTGGGATGCGCGCACCAACTCCTTCAACAACAATGGCGTGGCGACGCAGCGCTTCACCACCAATCTGTCTCATGCCGATTACCGCGCGGGCGTGGAGTATGATGTCGCACCGCGCTCGATGCTGTATGGCACGGTGTCGACCGGTTATCGACCCGGTGGGCAAAGCTCCTACAATCCCACGACCGATGTGCTCAACCGTTATCAGAGCGAGGTCAACACTGCTTTCGAGATCGGGTCCAAGAACCGTTTCTTCGATAATCGCCTGCAACTCAATGCCGATATGTTCTACTACCATATCAGCAACTACCAGAACCTCGATAAATACAACGGTTTTTATTATCAGGGCGTGATCTGCACCGCGCAGGATACGCGCGCGGGCTGCACCACGCCCACCTTTGGCATGGGCGCGCATACGCTGGGCGCGGAACTGTCGCTGGCGGCCAGCCTGACCGCTGACGACAAGGTGAGCTTCAACGGCACCTGGCTGCATGCGCGCTTCAACAAGACGCAGGGTACCTGCGCCACGGTGGGGCTCACCGCGGCAGCGGCGGCCATGACCTGCCCGGACGGCTACAACAACATGCAGACCGGCGCGCTGCAGTTCTTCGATCTGGCCGGCGCCGTGCAGCCGCATTCGCCGACGATCTCCTTCACCTTCGGCTATGATCACACCTTCCATTTCAAGGACGGTGCCAGCCTGAAGCTGGGCGGTCAGGCCTTCCATACCTCCAGCTATTGGGTCAATCCGGTGCAGGATGCCGATCTCTACGGCTTCCAGCCCGGCTATTGGAACGGCGAACTCAACGCCCGTTTCCAGCCTGCGAATGAGCATCTCTCGGTCTCGGTCTATGTCCGCAATCTGGCGAATTATGCGGTGAAGACCTCGGTGCTGCCGATCACCCAGATCGGCGATCCGCGCACCGTCGGCGTCACCTTCGCGGCCAAATATTGAGGAGAGGCAGGCGGTCGCCACCTGTGGTGGCCGCCTGCGATAAAGGGCAGGACCATGCAGGCAAGACGATGGCATCGCTGGGTGGGGAGCGCGCTTGGCCTGCTGCTGCTCTATCTGGGGCTGACGGGCAGCGTGGTGCAGGGGATCGACCTGCACGCGCTGCTCACCCATGCCCCCGAAACGGACCCGGAGATGATGGCCATCCGCGAAAGCATGGATGGCCCCGGCAATTACGCGGTGATCGCCGCCAGCGATTACACCGCCGCTGCCTTGCCGCCTGCCTCCGATCCGGCGGCCATGGCGCAGCGCGTCTTCGCTGCTGCCCATGCCAGCGCGCCGGGCAACGCGATCCGCTGGGTGGATTTGCGCATGCAGGGCGGCAAGGCGGTTGGGCAGGCGGGGATGGGCGAGGACGCCCTCTGGCGTTTCGATCCGGCCAGCGGGCGGCGCCTGCCCGATCCGCCCGTGATGCGGGAGAAGGGGCCTCCGTTCTCCTGGCATCTCTATGCCAAGCGCTGGCACCGGCTGTGGAGTTTGGGCGATGGCATGCTGTGGCTTAACGCTCTGGCGGGGCTGGGGCTGGGATTTGCGGTGATCGCCGGGCTGCTGCTGTGGTGGCAGCTCTATCGCGCGCGCTGGCGCATGGGGCGGCGGGCCCCGGCATGGAAGGGCGGCGGCGCGGCGCGGGTGGCGCATCGCGCGCTGGGGCCGGTGATGGCGGTGCCTTTGCTGGTGGTGGCTGTCAGCGGCACGATCCTGTCGATCGACAGTCTGGCCCTGCAGATCTATCGGCTGCGTTATCCTGATCGACTGGCCTTTGGCGTGGTGCCTCAAGGCATGATCGCGGATCAGAGCCGCCCGCTGACAGCGGGCGAGGTGTCCACCATCGCCCGCACCACACTGACCCTCCATCAGGCGGAGAGCGGCGGCGCGCCGATCCGCGCCCTGCGTATCCGCATCTTCGCGGGCATGCCGCAAGGCGTGATCATCACCGGCGAGCCGCTGGCCCGCCAGCTGGTTTACGACACTGCCCAAGGCCGCCGCGCCGGCATGAGCGAGCCGACCTATCCCGATACGGTCTTCCCCACGGGCTGGGACTGGCATGAAAGGCTCAAGCGCATCCACCGCGGCGATGAGTTCGGCATGATCGGGCGCTGGCTGGGGCTGATGGCGGGTCTGTCGCTGATGTGGTTCGCGGGATCGGGGCTGTGGATGTATCGCGAGCTGTATCTGCGGCGCCGGAAGGGCGGGCGCCAAGCCCTGTTCTGGCGCTGATCCCCCTGCGGGCGTGATCATTTCTGCGTCGGGGCTGAGCGTAACGGGGGAATCCCGGCCCGGCCCTCTTGCAGTCCGCGCCCGACCATGGCCATCTCCCCGGCAGAAGCGTCACAGGCGCCGGTCAGGGAGAGCCCATGGAGATCAACACGCGCCGCTCCGGTGTGTGGTCCGTGCTGATATGCGGCATGGCGGCGGCAGGCGCCTGCCTGATGGGCCCTGCCGAGGCGCTTGCGCAATCTCCCCTCCCGCTCGATCTGCCTGCCCAGCCTTTGGGGCAGGCGCTGTCACGCCTCGCCGATCTGGAGCGGGTGCAGATCCTCTTCGATCCCTCGCTGACGCAAGGGCGCCGCAGCGCCCGGCTGAAGGGCGCCTATCCGGTCGAGGTGGCGCTGGGCCGGATGCTCGCCGGAACCGATCTGGAATGGCTGCGGATCAATGCCGAGACCATCCTGATCCGCCGCAAGGCGGTGCGGGCGCCGCCGCCGCCCCGCGCAAAGCCCGCGCCTTTGCCCGCTGCCGCCGCGCCAGTGCCCGATCTTCCGCCGGGCGAGATCATCGTCACCGCCGCGCGCTATCGCCAGCGGCTTGAGAAGGTTTCCGCCACGGTGCAGGTGGTGCCGGGCAGCGCGATTGCCGCTCAGGCCATGAGCAATGTGAGCGAAATTCTGGGCGCAATGCCCGGTGTCAGCACCAGCGGCCAGCCCGGCGGCTATTCGATCAACATTCGCGGGCTGGGGGCCGATATGCCCAGCGGGACGACGCAAGGCTCCGTCGCGCTGGAGTTTGACGGGGTCTATTCGATCATCGCTCTGGGTACCACCACAGGCTTCCTCGATGTCGACCGGGTCGAGGTGGTGAAGGGGCCGCAGAGCACGCGCTATGGCCCCAATGCGGAAGGGGGCGTGGTCAATGTGATCGCGCATGAGCCGCAATTGGGTGACCGCTCGGGCAGTGCCAGCCTCGCCGTGGGGCGCGCCGCCATGGCGAGGCTGGAGGTGGCGCAAAACCTGCCTCTGGGGGACAGTGTTGCTCTGCGGCTGGCCGCCAGCGCGGAACGGCGCGATTCCTGGTTTCATCCGGCGCTGGCCAATCTGCGCAACCAGTCGCTGCGCGCGCGGCTGCTGGTCCAGCCCGAGGACAGGCTCACCCTCAAGCTGACCTATCAGATCGATCATATCGGCGGCACCGGCACCGGATCGGAAGGCGGCTATCCGGTGATGATCGACAAGGTGGCCCCCTATGCCGGGGACAGCATCAACCGCAGCGGCAACCCCTGGGCGCAGGGCGACCGGGCCGAGGGCAGCTATGATCCGGCCAAGAACCGCGCCGATCTCTATCAGCAGACGATGGTCGGCAACGCCTCGCTGGGGCTGGGGGACAAGATGCGGCTGGATGTCACCGCCGCCCATCTGGCGATCTCGGGCTCGCAGACCAGCTGTGTGCGGAGCCAGTCGCCATGGGCCGTCAGCGGTGAGGGCAGTTGCTATGGCGTGCATGAATATGCCCCCTTCCGCCAGACCTCGACCGAGGTGCGCCTGCACAGCGCGGAAGGCGCGCCGCTGCAATGGACCATCGGCCATTACTTCTGGCAATTCGGCAAGACCGGTTGGTCCGATGCCGGGCAGGCGGTGGCGGGCCCTGCGGGCGGGGCGCATGTCGGCACGCGCACGCAGGCGCTGTTTGCCGAAGCCACGGTGCCTGTGCTGCCCCGCCTGCGGCTGATCGCGGGCGGGCGGCAGAGCTGGGATCACCGTGAACTGCGCCCCTCCGCCGTGGCCACCAGCTACACACGCGATTTCGCCCATACCGACTTTCGCTTCGGCGAGGAGGTCGATCTGGGGCCCAACATCCTGCATTATGCCACGGTGGCCAGCGGCTATCGCCCCGGCGGTCTGGCTTATGATGGCGCCACCGCCACGGCACGCGCCTTCGCCAGCGAGACCACCACCGCCTATGAGACCGGCCTCAAAGGCCAGCTGTTTGGCCGACGCCTGACCTTCGATCTGGCCGCCTTCTACTACCGGCAGAGCCAGTATCAGGACATCGAGAATTACAATGGTTTCGCCGTTACCCTGCCGGGAGGTAGCAGCTATCTTTGCGGCGGTTCTTCGGGGCAGCCTGCGGCCTGTGCTTTGCCCAGTTTCAACATCGCCCGCGCCTATAACATCGGGCTGGAGTGGCAGACGCGGCTGCAACTGACGCGAGCCGATACGCTGAGCATCAGCGGCGCCTTCACCCGCGCGCGTTTCGGCTCTCATCTGGGGAGCTGTGCCACCGTGGCCGCGCCCACCGCGCCGGGTTGCTGGATCGGCTATAATGACCAGATCACCGGCGCGCTGCGCTTTTTCCGACTGGATGGCACCACGCAGCCCCATTCGCCCAGCTTCACCACCACCATCGATCTGGAGCATCGCCTGATCGACAGGCCCGGCGTGCAACTGATGCTCAAGGGGCAGGCCTGGCATAGCTCCAGCTATTGGGTCGGGCCGGTGCAGGATGCCGGTCTGCTGGGGTTCCAGCCGGGCTATTGGCAGGAAGGCCTCTCCGCGCAACTGGGTTTGCCGGCGCGCGGGCTGACCCTGACGGCATGGCTGCGCAATCTGACCAATTATGCGGTGAAGATGTCCACGCTGCCCGCCGTCACCATCGGCGAGCCGCGCAATTTCGGCCTGACCGCCGCGCTGGCGTGGTGACGGGGCCGAAGCAGAAGTTTCGACCCCGCCATCAGCCTTACGCCTTCACCTGCCGGAACAGCCAGTCGCGCGCGGCCTTGATGTAGAAGAATTTGCGCGCCGAACCCATATGGTCGACGCCCTGAAAGGTCAGGAAGGTGATGTTCCCGCCCTTGCCCAGATAGCCATCGACCTGCACCGTCAGCGCCTGCTGCCGCTCCACCGGAAAGATCAGCGCGGGATCGAGCTTTTCAGCCGGGCGCGTCACCTTCGCGCCATGCTGCTGCCAGACGGGCACGCATTTTTCGTTCCAGGGGGTGGCCTTGCCGTCCTCGGTGCCGGTGATGATCAGCAGCTTCTGATCGGCCAGCGTGGCGACATCCTCGGGCCGCTGCTGCCCGGCGATGATCAGGCCTGCGGCAAAGGTTCCGGCATGCTTCGCCATCAGCCACAGCGAGGTCATCGCCCCCATCGACCAGCCGGTGCAATAGACCCGGCCGGGATCGATCTTCAGCACCTTGTTCGCGCGATCCGGCAGGTTGGGATTGCCATAGTTCCATGTGTTGGAGAGCAGCTTTTCGACCAGCCGGTAGGTGTTCTCGACGTCGGCGGTATGCTCCCAATAGTCGTTCATCGTGGTGCGTTCATAGCGCGGGGTGATGATGACGCATTCATGGCGCTCCTGCTCCTCGGGCAGGCTCCAGATGCTGGCGATGCATTGCTCGGTCAGCGTCTGGGCGCAGGTGCCGTCATAGCTGGTGCCCGAATGGGTGATGGCCAGCACCAGCGGATAGGCCTTGTTTTCGCCGCCGGGCTTGACGAAGCTTTTGGGCAGATAGATGCTGTATTCCAGCCAGGCCGAGCGCGTATCGTCCCACCACCAGTGGTTCTGCTCCCAGGCATCGACGCCGCGGATGACCACGCTGTTGCCGCGCCGCCCGACATTGCTCCACACCTTGTCGCTGGCGGCATAGGTGGCTCCGCTGGCGGTTTTCACTGCCTTGTTCTGCGAGAGGGCAACCTTGTCGCTGTCGGTGGTGGGCAGGCTGAGATCGGCCTCATGCGCGAATTCGAGGATGACATGGCGCCCGGCCACGCTTTTGCGGTCGGCGCGCAGGGCGGGCTCGGCGCTGGTGTAGATCGCCGCGATGGCGCGGGGCTGGGGCGCTTCGCTGGTGGCGTTCTTGTCGGGCGCCTGAGGCATGCCGGGGAAATAGCCCCTGGCGGCGGGCACGACCCCGGCGGCGAAGCTCTCCGGCGTCAGGCTGGCCGGATCGATGGCGACATCATAGCTGACCGCGATGCCATAGACCTTCTCGCCGCCGCCGGTCACCTCGCAAAGCGCGGAAATGCCCTGAAGGCCCGGGGCCATGGGCTTTTGCGCGCCCGGGCCATTGCCGTCAGCTCCCGGACCGCCGGGCGCGCCGGAGGCCACATTGAAGCCGCCCGGTTGCGCGCGCGCCGGTGAGGCGCCCAGCCCCATCGCCGAGGCCGTTCCGGCCAGCACGGCCCCTGCCGCCACAAAATTTCGTCTCGATACATCGCTCATGCGTCAGCTCTCCGGTCCATGCGGGTGTTTGTCAGGGGCGCTTGCGGGGGGCAAGCGTGGCCAGCCGGGCGACGATGGCCTTGGCAAAGACCTCGCCCGATCCCGGGGCGTAGGAGGAATTCATCGCCTGATAGGTGATGTCTTTGTAGCCTTGCGCATCAGGCAGATATTTCGCCGCGCCATTGACCATGGTGGCCACGATGGTGCGGGCAAAGGGCGAATGGGCCTTGATCCAGGCGCCGGTCGCGGCATTCAGCTCCACCTGCACGCCCACGATGGCGACATTGCCCAGCGTCAGGATTGTATAGGGCGCATCGGCCTTGCCATTGACCTTGAAGGCATAGCTGCGGGTCGGCCTGATCTGGGTGAGCTGGCGCGGGCGCTCCTGCGTCTGCAGGGACACCTGACCGGAGACCACCTTGACGCTGCCACCCGTCACAGCCTGCGCATGGCTGGCCGCGCGCACCGCTGCCGCGCCCAGCCGCTCGCCCTGCAGGGCCACCAGCGGATAGCCCGCCCGCCCCAGATTGACCGGCACCGGCTGGCCCGCCGCATCATAGACATTGTGGAGCGCGGTATAGGCGGGCACCTGATCGCCCGCCGCGCCGGTCATGAACAGGCTGACCCCGCCCAGATGGTCCTCCACTTGGCGCGCCGTGGCGCCTGCCAGATCGGCGCTGACCGCCTTGCCGGTGGCGCCTTCTCCGCCCGTGTGGTCCATGATCGAGGATTGCACGGCATAATTGACCAGCGTGGCGATCGGGCGATGGTCCGCCCCGTCGATCCGCAGCAGGGCGAGGGTCTTGTCCGAGGGGCCTGCCTCGCTGGCGCCCAGCCACCAGCCTTCGGCCATCTCGACATTGCGGTTGATGTTGACGGCGCTGGTGGCGGTGCCGAAGCTCAGCATCGCGGGGGCTGCGCTGCGGGCGGCCTGCTGCGCGGCGGTGGTCAGCGCCTGCATGATCTCGGCGACATAGGCCTTCGAGCGTTCGGCCTCATCACCCTTGCCCGAAAGGAACATATGCGGCGCCGAGAACGTATGGCTGGCCACGATCAGCACATTGTCGGCAGGCGTTTGCGTGGCCCTGGTGACGGCATCCTTCATCGCCGCAATGTCACCGGCGCTGAGCGAGGTCTGATCGAGCACCGCAATGGCCGCGCGGCCGCCGCCATCGGCCAGCACCAGCACGCGCACGCTCAGCGGATCGAGCACGGTGGTGAAGTCGTCGAGCGGCAGCAGGCTGGCGGGCAGGTCGATGGTGGCCTTCCCGGCCCCGGCAGTGAGCGCCGCCTGAGCCGGTGCCGCACCAAGCCCCAGCGCCGAGCAGGCAAGCATCAGAAAGCGATATCGAAAAGGCATGAGGTCAGTCTCTTTCCCGCAAGGCTGGGCATCAGGGCATGGTCTGCTGTGGAGCATGGGGCCGGTCACATGGCCATTCGAGTTGCCGCGTCACGCCATAGGATTGGCGATCGCCCGGATGGGGGCGGGGGTGTCTGCGTGGCGCATGGTCATTGTTTCATCTCCCAACGGGCTGGCCTTGTGGGCGATGACGCCATGCCCGGCAGATTCCGCAGGTCGGATGAAAAAATTATGAGGGCGCGCCGGGCGGCGGCCTATGCCGCTTCGGCTGGTCTGGCCGGAGACACACGCGCGATAGCCATGGCCAGCAGGCCGGTGCCTGTGGCCGCCGTGATCGTCAGGGCCGCGCCATGTGCCGGATCGCCGGAGAAGGCGACGCCCATGGTGCACAGCGCGCCAATGGCCATTTGGGACGCCCCATAGATCCCCGAGCCCGAGGCCGTCGCGACAGGATTGACGCTGATGGCCAGCGTCAGCGCCGGGGGGCCGGACAGACCCGCGCCGAACAGGAACAGCCCCATGCTCATCGCCAGCGCGGCCACGGTGAGCCAGCCGTTCATGACCAGGGTGAGGAAGCTCAGCGCGCTGGTGCAGACGCAGAAGCCGCCCAGCATCAACAGCTTTTGCGGCAGCATGCGATGCGCCAGCCTGCTGGCCGCGATGCTGCCGACCCAGATCCCCGCGCTGGCACAGGCCAGAAGCGGGCCGATGCGATCCGCCGTGTAGCCGAACTGCCTGACCAGAATAAAAGGCGCCGCGCCGATCAGGGCATACATCGAGGTGGTGAAGCAGCCCCCCGCCAAAGACCAGCACAGGAAGCCGGGCGTCACCAGCAGCTGGAGGTAGTTGCGCAGAACCTGACGGCCAGCAACGGACGGCTGCCTGCCATCGGGGATCATCAGCCAGGTGCCCAGCAGGTTCATGCAGCCCAGCACCGCCAGCAGGGCAAAGATCATCCGCCAGCCCCAGAAGGCGGCGATGGTGCCCCCGGCCAGCGGAGACAGCGCCGGGCCTAGGGTGATCACCAGATTCATCATCGCCTGCCGATGCGTGGCCTCACGCGGGGAGCAGCCCCGCCGGGCAATGGCTCTGGCCAGCACCAGCCCGGCCCCGCCGCCCAGCGATTGCACCAGCCTGATCGCGATCAGCGCGCCCGCGGTTTGCGCCATGCTGGCGGCCATGCTGGCCAGCACATAGAGCAGCAGGCCCGCCATCAGCACCCGCCTTTGCCCCAGCCAGTCGGCGAGCGGCCCATAGATCAGCTGACCCACCGCAAGGCCGGTGATGTAGATGCTGATCGTCAGCTGCATATCCCTGGTGCTGGCGCCAAGCGTGTGCGCGGCAAAGGGCAGGGCGGGAATGAAGATATGGGCCGTCATGATCGCCCCAAGGGCGATCATGCCCAGCAGCCAGAGCGGCGCGGGCCTTTGCGGCGCCTTGCCCATCAGGGCGCGGGCTTTGCGCAAGGCGGCGGGGCGAAAAGCGGCTGGCTTGCCGGCAGGCGGGGGCGACAGGGGGATCACAACAAGCCCCTTGGCAAAGGGGGCGGTTCATGGATGCCCTTGGCAAGCCCCAGTCACCGCCCTCTGTCAGCGTCGGGCCTTTGGTGGCCCGGCGCATGGGTGTCAGGCCGGGATGCGCCGGTCCTGCTCCTGTTCCTGCATCGTGCCCAGCAGGCGGCGCGTCTGGTTGACGGCGCCGTCGCTGGCAATGCCGACAAAGCCGCGCATGGGCGCATCGTTGATCCGCTCCTGCTGGGCCTGCAGCGTTTCCTCATCCTCGGTGATCGTGTCGAAGAACTGGTCGAACAGCACCTCGGGCACGCCGCTGTCACGCGGGGCGGTGGTGCAGATGGTCCAGAGGTAGTGGCTGGTGGTGTCGGTTTCGGGGGTGATGAAATGGTTGTTGGCCAGCATGAAGCCGTGGTCGCGCTTGCCCTCATAGGCCCCCGTGCCCGCATCGCAGCCGCCCGCATTGACCCGGCAGGTCATGCCGCGCGCCGGCTCGAAACGGACCTCCTGCCAGCGATCGACCCGGCCCTTGAAACCACCGGCGTCGATATAGGATTTGGGCGGCACGGAATTGGGCATCTGGCGCAGCAGGGTCACCCGGCGACCGTCGAATTCCACCTTGGTGTCGGCGCCGTAATGCTGCTCCGGATTGCCGCCGATGGTCTTGGCATGGATATAGGGGACGTGCGTGAGATCCATAATGTTGTCGATGATCAGCTGCCAGTCGGCCTTCACATGGAAGTTGAAGGGCTTCCACGTCCAGCGCGGATCATCATGCTCGGGGTTGTCGATGATGGTCGAGGGATCGGCCAAAGCGGGCTCGCCCATCCAGATCCAGATCAGATGGTCCTTTTCCACCACCGGATAATGCCGGACATTGGCGGCGGCGGGGATGCGCTGCTGGTTGGGGATGCGGGTGCAGGTGCCCTGACCGTTGAACTCCACGCCGTGATAGCAGCAGCGGATGATATCGCCATCGACATGGCCTGCGCTCAGCGGCATGGCGCGGTGGCTGCAGCGGTCCTCCAGCGCGGCGATCTGGCCCTGCTGGGTGCGGAACAGCACCACGGCCTCATTCAGGAACTTGCGCCCCAATGCCTTGCCGGGCGCGATTTCGGCGGCAAAAGCCGCGACATACCATGTGTTGCGAATGAACATGCCGATCTCCCGAACAGATGTGGCGTGAGGGCGCTCATGCCCTCCTTTTTCTTGGGGGCGAGACTATGATGCGCCCCGGGGGTGGGCCAATTGCAATCTTATAAAGGCATAACAAAACCGGAATGAGGATTATGTGCCATTTGAATGGCTGTGCTCAGCGCAGATAGAGCCCGCCGTTCATATCCAGCGTGGCCCCCACGAAAAACCCTCCGCGATCCGAGGCCAGCAGGGCGGTGGCCGCCGCGATTTCGCTGACCTGCATAAAGCGGCCGATCGGCACTTCCCCTTCCACGCGGGCGATCTGCTCGGGGCTGAGGCGGCCCTTGGCGGTGTCGATCGGGCCGGGGGCGATGGCATTCACGGTCACGCCGCTGCCCGCCAGATAGCGCGCGAAATATTTGGTGAGCATGATCGCCCCCGCCTTGGAGGCGGCATAATGCGGCGAGGCCACCGTGCCGCCGTTCTGCCCCGCCAGCGAGGTGATGTTGACGATGCGGCCATAGCCATGCTCGCGCATATGTTCGGAAAAGATCTGGCAGCTCAGGAAGACGCTGCGCATGTTGATCTGGACGATCTCGTCGAATTCCTCGGGGCTGATGTCCTGCGTGGGGGTGCGCTTGGCATAGCCCGCGTTGTTGACGACGATATCGACTCGGCCCCAGGCCTGCGAGACAGCATCGCGGGCGGCCAGAAAATCGGCCTTGCTGCGCACATCCAGCGTCAGGGCCATGGCGCTCGCACCGCTGGGATCGAGCGACAGCGCGACCTGCCGCGCCGCCTCGGGATCGACATCGCTGACGGCCACTTTGCCGCCACCGGCATGGATTTCACGGGCAACCGCCTCGCCCACGCCACGGCCGCCGCCGGTCACCAGCGCAGTGCGGTCCTTGAATGAGAAGCTGCCATTGGCGGGAAGGGAAAATGTCTCGGTCATCGTTGTGGCTTTCGTGGTTCGGGGGTGATCAGCGGTGGATCATGCTCTGCCATGGGGGGGGCGGTCTGCGTGCCGCCGTGATGCCAAGAAGCAGCAAAGCATGAATGGCTGCAAGTGCATCGTCCCGCTTTCTGAATGGTAAGACCTTATTCTGATTGGGGCGAAAAAGCCTCAGGCTCTAACAGGGCGGGGACAAGGTCACGGCCGGGCAGGCCAGCGCTCCGCGACAGGAAGCGCCCGCCGGACCCGCCACCAGCAGAGGAACAGCCTGACAATGCAGTCCAACGACAGTATCGATCTGACCCGGGTGGGCCCCGGCACCGTGATGGGGGCGTTCATGCGCCAATACTGGATGCCGGCCTGCCTGTCCTCGGAAGTGAAGGCCGATGGCGATCCGGTGCGCCTGATGATCCTGTGCGAAAAGCTGATCGCCTTCCGTGACAGCTCGGGCCGGGTGGGGATCATGGATCACCGCTGCCCGCATCGCTGCGCCTCGCTGTTCATCGGCCGCAACGAGCAGAACGGCATCCGCTGCGTCTATCACGGCTGGAAGTTCGATGTGGACGGCAAGTGCGTCGACATGCCCTCGGTCCCGGCGCGGATGGACTTCAAGGAGAAGGTCCACGCCAAGGCCTACAAGACGCATGAGGCCAACGGGCTGATCTGGGTCTATATGGGCGAAAATCAGGCCAGCCCGCCGCCCTTCCCCGAAATCGAGGCGACGATGCATCCCGAGGCCGAGATCTGGTGCCTGCAGCGCGACTGCAACTGGCTTCAGGCGCTGGAAGGCGACATTGACACCAGCCATGTCGGCTTCCTGCATGTCGGCTCGATCGAGGCGGACGATCTGGATGAAGACCATCCGATGCGCCCCACCGTGCTGGACCGCGCCCCCGAATATGAGGTCGCCCAGTCCGACTGGGGCGTGATGTATGGCGCGCACCGCCCCAATGACGACGGGCAGAAGTCATGGCGCGTGGCGCATTACATGTTCCCCTTCTGGACGCAGACCCCCAACAACCGCTTCGCCACCCGCGCCATCGCCCGCGCCTGGGTGCCGATGGATGACGAGCATTCGATGCTCTTCGACATCACCTGCGGCGTGGATGCGGGCAACCCTGCCTACACCTCGACGTTGAAGGATGGCACGCCGCTGTTCGATGTGATCCAGTACGCGCCCAACACCACCGACTGGTACGGCCGCTGGCGCTCGGCGGACAGCCAGGCCAACGATTGGGCGATCGACCGCGAAAGCCAGCGCAACGGCACGCAGTTCACCGGCATTCCCAACATCACCATGCAGGATCAGGCCGTGACCGAAAGCATGGGGCCGATCACCGATCACAGCTTCGAGAATCTGGCGCCGACCGACCAGATGATCGCACGTGTGCGCCGCCGCGTGCTGCTGGCCGCCCGCGCTCTGGCCAGCAAGGGCACTGTGCCGCCGGGCGTGGAAGACCCCTCCATCTTTTATCGTGCCCGTGCCGGATCTTTCCTGCACAATCCGGAGGATACGCTGCAGCAGGCCTATGAGGTGGCGCTCACCAAGGCGGTGCGCTGGCCCGAAAGGACCGAAGCGGCGGAATAAGGCAACCGGGCCGGCGCGATCCATGCGCCGGCCCCTCAAACGACAGGCATATCAGGTGACGACACGCATACGGGCAGGAACAGGCCGTCGATCCATGACGGTCGGCTGTTGCCACGAAACGCATCGCGCCAAAGGGAGAGTGTGATGCAGGCACGTATCAAGGCCATCCGCTGGGAGGCCGAAGGCATTCTGGCTTTTACGCTGGAGCCGCTGGGCGGCGGGCTGATGCCCGCTTTCGAACCCGGCGCCCATATCGATGTGCAACTGGCGCCGGGGCTGAGCCGCAGCTATTCGCTGGCCAATGATCCGGCGATCCGCGGCTCTTACGAGATCGGCGTCCATTTCTCGCCGACCAGCCGGGGCGGCTCGCGCCACATCCATGAAAAATGGCGCGCGGGCGATGTGATCGAGATTTCCGAGCCCAAGAACAACTTCCCGCTGGTGGAGGACGCCCCCCACACCGTGCTGATCGCGGGCGGGATCGGCATCACGCCGATGCTGCCGATGATCGCGCGGCTGCAGAAGCTGGGCCGCAGCTGGGAGCTGCATTACGTCTCCGCCTCGCCGGAACGCGCGGCTTATGTCGCCCATCTGGAAGCGCATGACGGGGTGATCATCGCTTTCGACGGCATCCCGGGCGGCCAGCGGCTCGATCTGAAGGCGATCTGCGATGCAGCCCCGGCGGACGCGCATCTCTATTGCTGCGGGCCCACGGGCATGCTCGACGCCTTTGTGGCGATCAATGCCGAGCGCCCCAGGCCCAACGTCCATATCGAATATTTCAGCGCCGAAACCGAGGTGGCGACCGAGGGCGGCTACACGCTCGAACTGGTGCGCACCGGCAAGACCGTGGCGGTGGAGGAGGGCGAGACGATGCTCGATGCGCTGCTCTCCGCCGGGGTCGACATCGGCTTTGCCTGCGGCGAGGGCGTCTGCGGCACCTGCGAGGTCAAGGTGCTGGAAGGCATCCCCGACCATCGCGACCATTTCCTGACCGATGAGGACAAGGCGTCCAACCGCTCGATCATGGTGTGTTGTTCGGGGTCGAAATCGTCGAAGCTGGTGCTGGATATCTGAACGAAAGCAAGCGGCAGAGGGCGGAGCGAACCGCCACGCCGGAGAGGAGAACAATGTGGCCGGTTACGCGACTGGAGTGGCCTCGCCCCGCAAGGGGGCAGCTGGAGCCTATCGGCTCGGCGTGGTGCTGCTCGTCGCCCTGACGGTGGTGCTCGACGGGCTGGACAATCAGATGCTGGGTCTGGCCGCGCCCGCTTTGCTCCATGAATGGGGGCTGGAGCGCGGCGTGCTGGGCGGCATTTTCGCGCTGGGCTTTGTCGGCATGGCGCTGGGCACGCTGGCGGCGGGGCAGATCGGCGATACGCGGGGGCGGCGCATCGCGCTGCTGCTGGGCGTGGCGGTGTTCGGTCTGGCGACGCTGGCGACGGGCTTTGCCAGCGCTGTCTGGCAACTGGCGCTGCTCAAGATGCTGGCAGGCGTGGGGCTGGGCGGGGTGCCGGGCACGGCGGCGGCGATGATCGCGGAGTTCTCCACCGCGCGCTGGCGCAGTCTGGCCGTCACCTTCGGCGTGGTCTGCGTTTCGATTGGCGGCATTCTGGGTGGCAGCGCGGCGGCGGCGATCCTGCCCGCGTTGGGCTGGCGCTGGCTGTTCTGGTGCAGCGGCGTGCTGACGCTGGTGGTGGTTCTGGCGCTGATCCGCCTGCTGCCGGAATCGCCGGGCTTTCTGGCCCGCCATCCCGCCCGCCGCGCCGAGCTGGAGCAGGTGCTGGACCGGCTTGGCGAGATGCTGCCCCGTGCCGAACGACAGGAGGTGCCGCCGCTGGGCGCTTTGCTGCGCGGCGATCTGGCGCGCAGCACGCTGGGCCTGTCGCTGGCGATGTTTTCGGGCATGTTTCTGGTCTATCTGATGTTCAACTGGGCCCCGACCATGCTGGCGGCGCAGGGTTTTGCCTTGCGGGACACCAGCCTTGGGCTGACCTTCTACAACATCGGCGGCACCACCGGCGCCTTGCTGGCGGCGCTGGCCATCATGGGGCTGGGTTCGCGCGTGACCTTGCCGGCGCTGGCCGGGCTGGCGGTGCTGGTCTGCGCCTTCCTCGCCGTTGCCCCTTTGCAGGCGGGCAATCATAACGTGTTGATGATGGTGGGGCTGGGCCTGCTGGGGCTGACCGGCAGCGCGGCGCAATCGGCGATGTTCGCGCTGGGCGCCCACGCCTTTCCACTGCCCTTGCGGGCGCGGGGCATGGGGGTGATGGGCGCGGCGGGCCGCATCGGCGCGCTGGTCAGCGCGGTGGCCGGATCGTGGCTGGTGGCCGGGCGCGGCGGCTTTTTCGCCGCGCTGGGCGGGCTGCTGATCGTCAATTTGCTGAGTTTTCTGGCCGTGCGCGGCCATATTCCCCCGCTGGGCCGGGGCAGAGCCAAGGATCTTTGAGCGTGAGCGACACATTCGATTATATCGTCATCGGCTCGGGCTCGGCAGGCAGTCTGATGGCCAACCGGCTCTCCGCCGATCCCGCCAACCGCGTCGCCTTGATCGAGGCGGGGCCGTCTGACCGCCAATGGCCCGTCAACATCAAGACCGCCATGCCGGTGGGCAACATCTTCCTGCTGCCCCATGCGCGCTACAACTGGAAGCACAGCCTTTCGGGCAATACCGAAATTGGCGGGCGCAGCATCAACTTCCCGCGCGGCAAGCTGATGGGCGGCTGCAGCGCGATCAACGGCGGCGTCTATATCCGTGGCCAGCGCGAGGATTACGAGGGTTGGGTCAAGGCGGGCAACAAGGGCTGGGGCTACAGCGATGTGCTGCCCGCCTTCACCGCCGTCGAGAATTACGAAGGCCCCGACAAGCCCTGGCATGGCAAGGGTGGCGAGCTGGATGTGCAGCAGCCGCGCAGCTTCAACCCCATCACCCATGCCATCGTGGCGGCGGCGCAGCAGGCGGGCCATGCCCGCAATCAGGATTTCGCGGGCGAGAAGCAGGCCGGTTTCGGCACCTATGACCTCAACCAGCGACGCGGAACGCGGCTTTCCAGCGCGCGGGCCTTTCTGCATCCGGTGCTGAAACGCCCTAATCTGACCGTACTGTCCGACACTTTGGCACGCCGCATCCTCTTCGATCGCGGGCGGGCCAACGGGCTGGAGATCGAGCAGGCCGGCCAACGCCGCACCCTGACTGCAAAACGCGAGGTCGTGCTGTGCGGCGGGGCGATCAACTCGCCGCAACTGCTGATGCTCTCGGGGATCGGCCCGGCGGATCATCTGCGCGCGATGGGCATCGAGGTGCTGCACGATCTGCCCGGCGTGGGCGCGCATCTGCAGGATCACCCCACGGTGCATCTCTCCATGGAGAACCCCAGCGCTGAATCCTACGCGCTTTCGGCCAGGACCTATGGGCGTATCCTGCTCAGCCCGTTCCGTTATCTGCTGAAGCGTGACGGCATGTTGGCCAGCAATGTCGCCGAATGCGGTGGCTTCCTCTGCACCGATGGCAGCGGGCGGCCCGATATCCAGATCACCTTTCTGGTGGGCCTGAAGGCCAATGCTCGCGTCATCCCCTCCGAGCATGGCTATATGGCGCTGATCCAGCTGCTGCGGCCCAAAAGCGAGGGCTCGGTACGCCTTGCCAGCAACCGGCCCGAGGACAAGCCTGTCATCGACCCCAATTTCTTCGCCGATCCCTATGACATGCGCACGCTGATCGCCGGTTTTCGCGAGGCGCGCCGCATCTTCGCGCAGCCCGCTCTGGCCGCCATGACCGGCGCCGAGATCGAGCCCGGCGTCGATGTGCAGAGCGACGCGCAGATCGACGCGGCGCTGCGCAAGATCGTCAACACCGCCTATCACCCCACCGGCACCTGCAAGATGGGGCCCGACAGCGATCCCATGGCCGTGGTCGACGGGCGTTTGCGGGTGAGGGGCGTCTCGGGCCTGCGGGTGGTCGATGCCTCGGTGATGCCCGAGATCATCAGCGGCAACACCAGCGCGCCCACCATGATGATCGCCCAGCGCGCGGCAGCCTTCATCCTTGAAGATGCCGCCCGATCCAACATCGCGGCCTGAACCGAACCTATAAGGAGAGCCCCCCATGGAGATGACCCTGACGCGCAACCGCCCTGCCATGCTGGACCGGCTGGAGCAGGATATGCTGATCGACGGCAAGCGCGTGCCCGCCCTGTCCGGCAAGCGTTTCGAAACCCGCAATCCGGCGACCGGCGCCTTGCTGGCGCAGGTGGCCCATGGCGCCGCCGAGGATGTCGACCGCGCGGTGGCGGCGGCACGCAAGGCTTTCGAGGGGCCGTGGCGCCGCATGAAGCCCGCCGAGCGCCAGCGCATCATGCTGCGCCTCGCCGATCTGGTGGAGGAGCATTACGACGAGCTGGCGATGCTGGACACGCTCGATCTGGGCGCGCCGGTCTCACGCACCATGCTGGGCAAGGCTCGCGCCGGGGCGCTGCTGCGCTATTACGCGGGTCAGGCGGTGCTGATCGCGGGCGATACGCTGCCCAATTCCGCGCCCGGCGATGTGCTGTCGCATACGCTGAAGGAGCCGATCGGCGTGGTCGCGGCGATCAATCCGTGGAACGGCCCCATCGGCATGTCGGTGTGGAAGGCGGGGCCGGTGCTGGCCAGCGGCTGCACCATGGTGATGAAGCCTGCCGAGCAGACGCCCTTGTCCGCCTTGCGCTTTGGCGAGCTGTGTCTGGAAGCGGGCGTTCCGGCGGGCGTCATCAACATCCTCACCGGCATGGGCGATGCGGGGGCGGCGCTGTCCTCGCATCCCGGGATCGACAAGATCGCCTTCACCGGCTCGACCGGGGTGGGCGAGAAGATCCTGCATGCCGCCGCATCGACCATGAAGCGGGTGACGGTGGAGCTGGGCGGCAAATCGCCCAACATCGTCTTTGCCGATGCCGATCTGGACAAGGCCGTGCCTGCCGCCGCCACCGCCGTTTTCGCCAATGCCGGGCAGATCTGCAGCGCGGGCACGCGGCTGTTCGTCCAGCGCGAGATCCATGACGAGTTCATGGCCCGTCTGGCCGAACACACGCGCACGATCCGTGTGGGCGATCCGCTCGATCCGGCCACGCAGATCGGGCCGGTGGTGTCCGGGCCGCAGATGGACAAGATCCTCGGCTTTATCGAGGGCGCCGGGCAGGAGGGCGCCCGGGCGCTGGTCGGCGGCGGCCGTCTGGCGGGCGCGGGGCTGGACGATGGCTTCTTCATCCAGCCGACCATCTTCACCGGTGTGACCGACGAGATGACCATCGCGCGGGAGGAAATCTTCGGCCCGGTGCTCAGCGCCTTCGCCTTCGATACGGAGGAAGAGGTGCTGGCCCGCGCCAATGCCACCTCCTTCGGGCTTGGCAGCGGGGTGTGGACGCGCGATCTGGCCACCGCCCATCGCATGGCGCGGGGCATTCAGGCCGGGTCGGTCTGGGTGAACTGCTATCAGATGCTCGATCCGGGCGTACCGTTTGGCGGCTACAAGCTGAGCGGCTTCGGGCGCGAGTCCGGCCCGCATCACATTGAGGAATATCTGGAAACCAAGGCGGTGTGGATCAATCTGGATTGAAGGTTCAGACCCAGCCCGTGCTGCGCAGCGCGGGCTGGGTTGATCCCGGGCGCATCGCCGTCGCCGCCTCTTCCAGACAGTCGAGGAAATGGCGCTGGGTGGCCGTGGGGCGCCAGCTGCGCCTTGTGCTGATGCCGACCAGACGGCGGCTATGCTCCAGCGGTGCGCCGACCTGCGCCAGCAGCCCGCTGCGGATCTGCAAGGCCACCTGATCGGGTGAGAGCAGGGTGAGGAAATTGCCCTCCGTCAGCAACCGCCCGATAATCATCACCGACCCGCATTCGATCGGCGTTTCGGGCAGCGCGGCGCCGTGGAACAGCTGCTCCCATTGTTCGCGCAGGGGCGAATTGGCCGGGGCCACGATCCAGGGATAGGCGGAAAGCTGCTCCAGCTTGGGCTGCGGCACCGAGGCCAGCGGGTGCTGGCTGCCCGCCGCGATCACCAGATGATCCTCGTAGAGCGGCATCTGGTACAGGTCGGCGATTTCGAAAGGGCGCAGGGCGCCGACGATCATGTCGATCTCGCCATCGCGCAGGGGCTCGACCAGCTCGCGCCAGCTGCCCTCCAGCACCTTGAAGGCGGCGCGCGGATAGTTGCTGGTCATGCGCGCCATGGCGGCGGGCACCAGATAGGGCCGGGCCAGCGGCAAGGCGCCGAAAGCGATCAGCTCGCTGCCGCTGTCGAAGCCCAGATCGGCCACCGCCGCGATGATCTCGGTGACGGCCAGCCTTGCGCCGCGCGCCAGCCTTTTGCCCGCCGGATTGAGCCAGATCGCGCGGCCCCGCCGCTCCACCAGCTGGCCGCCGATCATATGCTCCAGATCGCTGACGGCGCGATGCACGGCGGTTTGAGACATGCCACTGCTGTGCGCGGCGGCAGCAAAGCCCCCCGCCTCGGCCAGCGCCAGAAAGGCGCGCAGCTGGGTCATGGTCATCAGCCGCTCGGGGTATTGGAACACCGCCGACAGGCCTTTGGCGGCGTGGGAGAGATGTTCCAGTGCGACGCGGGTGCGCTCGATCACGATGGCGCCCATCGGCGTTGGCACCATGCCGCCCGAGCGCCGCTCGAACATCGTATAGCCGAACTGGCGTTCCAGCTTGGCGAGCCCCTGCGTCAGCGCGGGCTGGCTGAGGCTGACGCTGTCTGCCGCCGCCGTGATGCTGCCCTTCTCCGCAATGGAGAGCAGGGCGCGCAGATGCCGCAGGTTGAGGTCGAAAGGGTCCGCCGCCATGGGTCGCATAGTAGGCCCGGGCGTGGGCGGCGCAATCGAAAAATCGAATGGACTGACCTTTTTCTTAATGGTACGACCATTTCGAGTCTGGCGCCGAAGCGCAGACATCGTTCCCCACAGGAGGATGCCCGATGGATTTTGAACTTCCCGATGAAATCGCCGAATTCCGCGAGGCGACCCGCCAGATCGTGGCCAATCTGCTGACCTATGAAACGGCCTTTCATGAGACCGGCAAGGTCGATCCCATCGTGCGCAAGACGCTGATCGAGAATGGCTATTTTGCCATGGCCCTGCCTGAAGAGCATGGCGGTCTGGGGCTGGGCGCTCTGGCGCAGGCGGTGGTGCAGATCGAACTGGCGCGCCTTCCTCCCCAATTCTGGACCGAGCTGCGCCCGTTGATGGGCCCGGGCGCCCGCAACATCGTGCAGCATGGCAGCGAAGAGCAGAAGGCCCGCCTGCTGCCCGGCATGGCCAATGGCGAGATCGGCATCGCTTTTGCTCTCACCGAGCCCAATTCGGGATCGGACCCCGGCTCGATGCGCACCACTGCGGTTCGCAACGCCGACGGCTGGCTGATCAATGGCAGCAAGACCTTCATTTCCAACGGCAAGAACGCCAAATATGTGATCGTCTACGCCTATACCGACAAGAGCGCGGGTCCGCGCGGTGGCATCACCGCCTTCCTGATGCCTGCCGACACGCCGGGCTATTCGGTGACCGGCACGATCGAGCTGATGGGCACCGCCTCGCCGGGTGTCTACGAACTGTCCTTCGACAATTGCCAGCTGCCCGAAGATGCGGTGATCGGCGAGTTGGGGCGCGGTTTCCATTATGCGCTGGAAGGCCTGAACGAGGGCCGCATGAATGTGGGCGCCACGGCGGTCGGCATGGGCGAATATGCGCTGGAGCTGGCCATTGCGGAATCGAAGGTGCGCCCGGCGTTTGGCGGGGTGATCTCCGACTTTCAGGCGATCCGTCATTACATCGCCACCATGGCCACCGATATGCGCGCGGCGCGGCTGATCCTGCTCGATGCGGCCTGGCGGTACGATCAGGGCGAGAAGAAGCGTGAACTGGCCTCGATGGCCAAATTGTTCGCCACCGAGGCGGGCAGCCGCACGGTGGATACCGCGCTGCAGATCTTTGGCGGCAACGGCTATTGCAAGGGCTTTGCCATCGAGCGGCTCTATCGCGATATCCGCATCACGCGGATTTACGAGGGTTCCTCGGAGATCCAGCGCAACACCATCGCGCGCGAATTGCTGCGGTGAAAGATGGGGCCGGGGTGATGAACCTCGGCCCCTTTCGCATGGGGATCAGAGCAGATTTCCGGCGGTGCGCAGGGCGCCAAGGTCTTGTGCTGAAAGGCCCAGTTCCGCGCTCAGCACGGCATCGCCGTCGGCGCCCAGTTGCGAGACGTGGTTGCGCGCTTTGGCCTGCGACCCGCTCATGCGGAAGGGCGGGTTGGGGACGCGATAGGGGCCCGCGCCATCGTCGATCCGGGTGAAGGCCTTGCGGGCGGCGAGTTGCGGGTCGTCCAGCACCTCCTCCATGCTGCGGTAGAGGCCGCAGGGCACGCCATGTTTGGCAAGGATCGCTTCAGCCTCGGCGCTGCTGCGCTGGCAGGTCCATTCTTCCACGGATGCCAGCAGCGTGGCCCAATTGGCGTTGCGATCAGCATTGGTGCGAAAGCGCGGGTCCTGCTGCCATTCGGGGTGGCCGACCGCCTGCGTCAATTGCTCGAAATTGCGCGGGCTGGTGGGGGCGACCATGATAAAACCGTCCGTGGTGCGCAGCGGCGTGTAAAGCGGGCGTCGCGCATCGCCGGGGAATTGCGCGGCCTGCGTCTCATAGACCAGCATGCCGACCATCGCCTCCAGCATGGAAACGTCGATATACTGCCCCTGCCCGGTCTTTTCGCGCTGATAGAGCGCGGCCTGAATTGCGCCGAAGGCATGGGTGCCGCCCAGCACATCGCCGACGAAGATGCCGCTCGTGGCCGGGCGCGTGGCATCGTCCTGATAGTGCAGATTGACCATGTCGAAGCCGCTGGCGGCATGGATCACCGGGGCATAGGCGGGCTGATGCGCCTTGGGCCCGCTCTGCCCATAGCCCGAGATCGAGCAATAGATCAGCCGCGGATTGAGCGCGGACAGCGTGGCGTAATCGAGGCCGAAGCGCGCCATCACCCCGGGGCGGAAGTTCTCGATCACCACATCGAAGCGGGGCACCATGCGGTGGATGAGGTCGCGGATTTCGGGCGCCTTGAGGTTGCAGGCCAGCGAGCGCTTTCCGGCGTTGAGATGACCGAAATAGGCGCTGTGCCCCTGCCGCATGGGCGGGCGGGCGCGGACCTGATCGCCTTCCAGCGACTCGATCTTGATCACCTCCGCCCCCAGATCGGCCAGCATGCGCGAGGCGAAAGGCCCGGCCATCACGCTGGTGAAATCGAGCACCCGCACATCGGACAGCGCATCGCGAGGCTGGGTGTTGGCAGGGGCGGTCATTAAGGCTCTCCCATTATAAAAGTATAATGGTCCTACCTATTGCATGAGGGCGCAAGGCGGTCAATCGCGCATGGCGCGCGCGGGTCGATCCGGCACTGGGGAAAGGTCAGGCCGCGCCGCGTGCCTTGATGTTCTTGCGCACATGGCGGTGGATGCGTTCCAGATGCTTGCGCATTTCCAGAGCGGCGGCATCGGCATCGCGTTTGCGCAAATGGCGGATCAGGCGCAGGCGCGAATCGATCAGCGTCTCCTGCAAGGTCTCGTAATCGGGCCCCTGCACGAATTGATGGAGGATCGAGGACAGCGAATTGACGAAAATGCCATAGATGCGGTTCTTCGTGGCGCGCGCCAGCACTTCATACCACTGCGCCGCGCATTCATAGCGCGCTTCGACGGTGGTTTCCTGTTTGGTGCGCTCGGCGATGGCCTCCAACTCGGCCAGATCGGTCTCGGTGGCCCTTTCGCAGGCGAGGCGCACGATGATGTCCAGCGTGGCGAGGCGCGCTTCGGTCAGCTCTTCCAGCGAAACCTTGCCGAGATGCACATAGTCCTGCATCGCCTGCACGATGCGGTCCGGCTCGGCGGCCTGAATGAAGGAGCCGCCCTTCACGCCCTTGGTATTGCGGATGATGCCCGAAACCTCAAGGCTGCGCAGCGCCTCGCGCAGGGCGCTGCGGCTCACCTGAAATTCGATGGCCAGTTCGCGCTCGGCAGGCAGCTTGTCGCCGGTCTTGAGCGTGCCCGCCGCCAGTTGTGAGCGGATCTGTTCGCAGATCGCCTCAAAGGCGCGCTGGGTCTTGATCGGGGCGAAATTGGGCTTGGCGGCGGTGTTGGTCGGCATCGCGGATCACTTTCGAGCAGGATGGCCTTCTATAGCGCATGGGCAAAAAGGAGCAATGGCCGGACCGTAGCGGCTTGACAGCGGGTACGGTTTTCTAAATGGTACGACCATTCAATATTTCAGAAGACATGGGATGCCGACGATGAAGATTCTCGTGCCTGTCAAAAGGGTGATCGACTACAACGCCAAGCCGCGCCTGAAGCCCGATGGATCGGGGGTGGATCTGGCCAATGTGAAGATGAGCCTCAATCCCTTCGATGAAATCGCCATTGAGGAAGCCGTGCGGTTGAAGGAAAAGGGCGTGGCCAGCGAGGTGATCGCCATCTCGGCCGGTCCGGCGAAGGCGGTCGATGTGCTGCGCACCGCTCTGGCCATGGGCGCGGATCGGGCCATTCTGGTGCAGAGCGACGAGGCGGTCGAACCGCTGGCCGTCGCCAAGATCCTGAAAGCTGTCGCCGATGAGGAGCAGCCGGGCCTGATCATTCTGGGCAAGCAGGCCATCGACGATGACTGCAACCAGACCGGCCAGATGCTGGCGGGCTTGATGGGCCGCCCGCAGGGCACGTTCGCCTCGCAGGTGGTGGTGGACGGCGATGCCGTGCTGGTCACCCGCGAGATCGATGGCGGATCGGAGACGGTGAAGCTGGCGCTGCCCGCGATCGCCACCACCGATCTGCGCCTCAACGAGCCGCGCTATGCCAGCCTGCCCAACATCATGAAGGCGAAGGCCAAGCCTCTGGCCACGAAGACGCCCGAGGATCTGGGCGTGGATGTCACCCCGCGCCTCGCCACGCTGAAGGTGTCCGAACCGCCGATGCGCGGCGCCGGGATCAAGGTTGCCGATGTCGATGCGCTGGTGGCCAAACTCAAGGATATGGGGGTTGCCTGAGATGACAAGTCTGATCTGGGTAGAACATGACAATGCCGCGCTGAAGGATGCCACGCTGGCCACGGTGAGTGCCGCCGCCCAATTGGGCGAGGTGGTTGCGCTGGTCGCCGGGCAGGGTTGCGGTGCGGTGGCGGCAGCAGCGGCCAACATCGCTGGCGTTTCCCGCGTGCTGCTGGCCGAGGATGAGGCCTATGCCCATGGGCTGGCCGACAACATCGCGCCGCTGATTGCCGGGCTGATGGGTGATTTCGAGGCCTTTGTCGCGCCTGCCACCACCTCGGGCAAGAACATTGCGCCGCGCGTGGCGGCACTGCTCGATGTGATGCAGGTCTCGGAGATCCTCTCGGTCGAGGGCCCCAAGACCTTCACCCGCCCGATCTATGCGGGCAATGTGATCGCCACAGTGGAAAGCCGCGATCCCAAGCTGGTGCTGACCGTGCGCACCACCGCTTTTGCCAAGGCGGCTGCTGCGGGCGGTTCGGCCACTGTCGAGACCATCACCGGCCCCGGCGATGCTGGTCTTTCCAGCTTTGCCGGTGCGCAGATCGCCACCAGCGAGCGGCCCGAACTGACCAGCGCCAAGGTGGTGGTCTCGGGCGGTCGCGCGCTGAAGGATGCCGCCGGGTTCGAGGCGGTGATCCTGCCGCTGGCCGACAGACTGGGCGCGGGCGTGGGCGCCAGCCGCGCGGCGGTGGATGCCGGTTATGTGCCCAATGATTATCAGGTGGGTCAGACCGGCAAGATCGTCGCGCCCGAGGTTTACATTGCCGTGGGTATCTCCGGGGCGATCCAGCATCTGGCGGGCATGAAGGATTCCAAGACCATCATCGCCATCAACAAGGATGAGGATGCCCCGATCTTCCAGATCGCGGACATCGGCCTTGTCGCAGACCTGTTCGAGGCGGTGCCGGATCTGACGGCCAAATTATGACCACGCGAGAAGCCATGGAGTACGATGTCGTGATCGTGGGCGGCGGCCCGGCCGGGCTGTCCGCCGCGATCCAGCTCAAGCAGCAGGATGCCGGGATCAGCGTCTGCGTGCTGGACAAGGGCAGCGAGATCGGGGCGCATATCCTCTCGGGCGCGGTGGTCGATCCGCGCGCGCTCGATGCGTTGATCCCCGATTGGCGGGAGCGCGATTGTCCGCTGGCCGCCGTGCCGGTGGCCGACAATCAGCACTGGTTTCTGACCAAACGCCGCAAAATCGCTGTACCGCATTGGCTGACGCCCGGCTGGATGCACAACAAGGGCACTTACACCGGCTCGCTGGGCAATCTGTGTCGCTGGCTGGCGGCGCAGGCGGAAGAACTGGGGGTGGAAATCTTCCCCGGTTTCGCCGCTGCCGAAGTCCTCTATGACGACAAGGGCGCGGTGCGCGGCGTGGCGACGGGCGATATGGGCGTGGGCCGCGATGGCCAGCCCAAAGGCGATTATCAGCCGGGCATGGAACTCCATGCCCGCTACACGCTGTTCGCCGAAGGCGCGCGCGGGCATCTGACCAAACAGATGATCGCGCGATACGCTCTGGATGCCGAGAGCCAGCCGCAGGTCTACGGGCTGGGGCTGAAGGAATTGTGGGACATTGCGCCCGGCAAGCACCAGCCCGGTCTGGTGATCCACACGCAGGGCTGGCCGCTGACCGATGCCTATGGCGGGGGCTTCCTTTACCATCAGGCCGACGGGCAGGTGGCGCTCGGCTTTGTGGTCGGGCTGGGCTATCGCAATCCGCATCTCTCCCCCTTCGGCGAGTTCCAGCGCTGGAAGCAGCACCCCGAGATCCGCCGCTTTCTCGAAGGCGGCAAGCGCGTCTCCTATGGTGCGCGGGTGATCAATGAGGGCGGCTGGCAGTCGGTGCCTCGGCTGACGTTCCCCGGCGGTGTGCTGGTGGGTTGCGCGGCGGGCTTCGTCAATGTGCCGCGCATCAAGGGCAGCCATACGGCCATGAAATCGGGCATGCTGGCCGCCGAGGCTGTCGCGGCGGCGCTGTCTACGGGGCGCGGCGGCGATCGGCTTGAGGCCTATGAAACCGCGCTGCGCTCCAGTTGGGTGGCGCAGGAGTTGCGCATGGTGCGCAATGTCCAGCCGCTGCTGGCGCGTTTCGGCGCCGTGCTGGGCACGGCTCTGGCGGGGGTGGAGATGTGGATGCGCACGCTGGGCATCGGCCTGCCCTATACGCTGGGGCATCATGCGGACCGCGCCCTGCACCGCAAGGATGCTGCCCGGCCCATCCCCTATCCCGCGCCCGATGGCGTGATCAGCTTCGACAGGCTGTCCTCGGTCTTCGTCTCGAACACCAATCATGAGGAGGATCAGCCGGTGCATCTGCAACTGGCCGATCCATGGCTGCCGGTGGCGCAAAACCTGCCGCTCTATGGCGAACCGGCGCGGCTCTATTGCCCGGCAGGCGTCTATGAGGTGACAGGGCAGGAGGACGGCGATCCGCGCTTTGTCATCAACGCGCAGAACTGCCTCCATTGCAAGACCTGCGACATCAAGGACCCTGCAGCCAACATCACCTGGGTGACGCCCGAGGGCGGCGGCGGGCCCAACTATCCCAATATGTAAGCTGGCGGCGATGCTGAAAAACCCCGGTTCCCATCAAGGGAACCGGGGTTTTCTTTCATCCTGCAATCCTGCCCGGCCCCGGCAGAGGGACCGGGCATCGCGGCATCACTTGAAGGTGAAGCCGAAGGTCACGCCATAGGTGGCGGGCATGCCGGCCAGACGGGCGGCGCTGTCGGTCGAGCTGATCACATTGGTCCAATAGTATTTGTTGAAGATGTTCTTGGCCCAGACCATCACGCGCCAGCCATGGCCGGACTCATACCCCGCCCGCGCATCGACCGTGGCATAGCCGGCGATCACGAAGGGCTGGGTCACCCCGGGCGCGGCGGCGGCATAGCCGACCCCGGCCAGATAGAGCGGGTTGTTGGCCTGAATCCGGCTGGTGGTGATGTTCTCGGCATTGAAGACGGCATCGGTCTTGGTGCGCGCGGTCACCGTGGTGCCGGCGAAGATCGCGGCATCATTGCCCAATTCGTGGCGCCAGCCGATGTCGACGCTGCCCGACCATTTCGGCGTGAAGGGCAGGGGATCGCCCGCGAAGTTCTGGTTGGCATTGCCCACCGCGTCGACGCCATTGTAGGTCAGCACCCTTGAGTTGAGGTAAGTGACCCCGCCGGTGATGGTGACTTCGGGAATCTCCCGCACGGTCAAATCGGCTTCCAGGCCCCAGATGCGCGATTTGGGCACATTCACCTCGGCCTCAAGGTCGCCGAAGATCGGGTCCAGCAGCTTGCCGCGCACCTGCTTGTTGCGATAATCATAGTAGAAAGCGGCGCTGTTCAGGCTGATCTTGCGATCGGAGGATTGCAGCTTGGCGCCCAGCTCATAGGCCAGCACCGATTCCTGCGTCACAGGCAGCAGCGGCGTCATCGTGGCGGCGGCCAGGCTGGGGAAGCTGCCGCTCTTGTAACCCTTCGACACCGTGCCATAGAGCAGCGCGCGCGGCGTCATCTGGAAGTTGATGCCTGCCTTCCACGAGACATTGCTCTCGTTCAGCTTGGCGATGAAGGGCTCACCCGGCACGCCCAGCGGCCCGGGACCATAGGGTGACAGCACGGTCACGCCCTTGGGGATCGGCACGTTGATCGCATTGAGCGTGTAGCAGCCGGCGTAGTTGATCGGCGTGAAGCTCTGGCCCGAAAGGCTGCCCAGCAGGTTGAACAGCTTGTCGTCATTGCCGCCCGGGATGCTGCTGCCGCAGACATTGGCGCTGTTGTGCGAATCCGTATAGCGCACCCCGCCGATCAGCGTCAGCCGGTCGATCAGCTTGTATTCGGCATTGCCGAAAATCGCCCAGTTGGTGATGCTCTGGTGATTGTCGACCGCGCTGCCGTTGATGTAGAGATTGTTGGCATTGTCGGCGGTGTTGTCGAAGATGCGCAGCAACTGGTTTTCATCGGTGACGGTGCGTTCGAAATTGCCGCCCACGATCCACTTCAGCGGGCCATGGCCCGAATTGGCCAGCCGCAGCTCCTGGTTGAAGGTGCGGATCATGCCGTCGCTGCGCTGAAGGTCGAAGCTGACGATATCATTGCCATCGCTGCTGACACGCTGGCGCTGGTCGAAGTGATCGTAGGAGGTCATGCTGGTCAGCGTGACATCATTGGTCACATCGATGTCGCCGCGCAGTGCGATCTGCCAGAAGGTGCGGTTGCTGAAAGGGCGGAAGTCGCTGGTGGTGGCGGTACCCGGCGTGGTCGAGCCATCGGCATTCACCACGCCGGTGGCAGGATCGATCGCCTGATCGACCCAATTGGCCGCCCTTGCATTGTTGGGTGCGAAGGGCGAGGCCAGAATTTTCGAGATCAGCGCCGGGGACGCCTTGCTTTGCGGATTGAGCAGGATCAGCTGCTGCGCCTGAGGCTGCGAGGTGTCCTTATAGCCATTGACCGACAGTTCGAACCGCGCCGCTGAGGTCGGCTTCCAGTCGAGCAGCAAGCGCCCGGCGGCATAGGACACATGGCCGTTGGTGTCGCCCGGGCGCGAGATGCTGTATTGCCAGTCATCCATATGCGAGCCGGTGGCGGCAACGCGGAAGCCCAGCGTGTCGGTCAGAGGGCCGCTGATATATGCGTTGGCGTCGATCGAATTGAAGCGGCCATAGCTGATGTCGCCCCCGGCCTGTAGTGATTTGGTCGGCTTGGCGGCGATGTAGTTGATCGCGCCGCCCGTGGCATTCTCGCCGAACAGCGTGCCCTGCGGGCCTTTGAGGACCTCGACGCGCTCAAGGTCGAAGGCGGCATGGCTGGCCATCACCGGGAAGGGCAGCGGGGCCTGATCGACATAGACGCTGACGGCGGGATAGACGCCCAGCGAGCTTTCGTTGAAGCCCACGCCGCGCAGGGTGAAGATCGGCGTGTTGTTGCCGGAGGGCGCGAAGGACAGGCCCGGCACCACAGAGGCCAGATCCGAGAGCGAGACGATCTTGCGCTCTTTCAGCTCATTGCCCGAGACCGCCGTGATCGACAGGCCGACCTTGTTGATGTTTTCCTCACGCTTGTTGGCGGTGACGATGATGTCCTGAATGCCCGGTTGCGGCGCCTGCTGCGGCGCGGGGGCATCCTGCGCCATGGCGGGCTGCGCCAGCAGCGCTGCGACGGCAAGCGCGGAAAGTCCGGAAAAAAGCCTCATGGTGGGCACGTTGATCTCTCCCTATCGAATATTATTATTCCCGGGCATCCGCCGTTGCGGGGGCGCCCGTCATTCTTCTCAATGCGGCCCTCCCGGCTGTGCGGGCGGCCTGTTTCCCTTGTCTGGCATGATCCCTGTTCGATCCGGGTGGCGGCTGCGTGCCAGCCCCCGTCCGCAGCCCCATCGTTACCGAAGGCGGGCACGGTGCGAAAATTGAATTAAGGTCCGACCATTCAAAAATCGGAAGTAAAGGGGATGATCCATCCAAAGGCCCCGGCGTCAGGCAAAGGGAGGCCGGGGCCTTGGGGGGCAGCGGTCAATCGCCCAGCAGGGCGGTCACCGTTTTGGTCTCGGTGTAGGCCAGCACGCCTTCCTCGCCCACTTCGCGGCCCCAGCCCGATTCCTTGACCCCGCCGAACGGCGCGGAAGGATCGTTCATGCCATGGGTGTTGATCCAGACGGTGCCCGCCTGAAGCCGCCGGGCGGTCAGATGGGCGCGCGACAGATCGCGGGTCCAGATGTTGGCGGCCAGGCCATAGCGCGTATCATTGGCGGCCTTGATCACCTCCTCGGCATCGTCAAAGGGCGTGGCGACCAGCACCGGGCCGAAAATCTCCTCGCGGACGATAGAGGCCAGCGGATCGGGATTGGCGAAGATCGTCGGCTCGACGAAATAGCCTTCCTGCGGCCCCGTGCCGCCGCCGGTCACCACCTCGGCGCCGCTGGCGCGCCCTTGCGCGATATAGTCCAGCACGCGTTCCTGCTGCGCGCGGGACACCAGCGGCCCCAGCATTGTATCGGGATCGCGGCCATGGCCCAGCTTGAAGGTCCTGGCCGCCGCCGCGACGCCCTCCACCACGCGGTCGAAGACCGAACGTTCGACATAAAGGCGCGAGGCGGCAAGGCAGACCTGCCCCGAATTGAAGAAGATCGCCAGCGCCGCGCCGATCGCCGCCTTGTCGAGATCGGCATCGGCAAAGATCAGCGAGGGTGATTTGCCGCCCAGCTCCAGCGTCACCCGCTTCAGATCGCGCGCTGCGGTCTGGACGATCTGCTTGCCCACGCGCGTCGATCCGGTGAAGGCGATCTTGTCCACGCCGGGGTGTTCGACCAGCGCCTGCCCCGCCTCATGCCCATAGCCGGTGACGATGTTGAGCACGCCCTCGGGCAGGCCCGCTTCCAGCGCCAGTTCAGCCAGCCGCAGGGCGGTGAGCGGCGTCACCTCAGAGGGCTTGAGCACCACGGTGCAGCCCGCCGCCAGCGCCGTGGCGATTTTCCATGCGGCCATGGCTAGCGGATAGTTCCAGGGCACGATCTGGCCGACCACGCCAATCGGCTCGCGCAGCGAATAGGAGTGATACTGCCGCCCGTCGGCCGAAATCGGATTGACCTGCCCGCTGATCTTCGAACACCAGCCCGCCATATAGCGGAAGATGTCGACCGCCGCGGGCACGTCCACCGCCAATGCGTGATGCACCGCCTTGCCATTGTCATAGCTTTCCAGCAGCGCCAGTTCCGCCGCATTTTCCTCGATCTTGCGGGCGATGGTCTCGATGATCTTCGCGCGATCAAGCGGGCGCATGCGCGACCAGGCCGCGCTTTCGAACGCCTTGCGCGCGGCGCTGACGGCACGGTCGACCTCCGCCGCGCCGCCGGCGGGAACATGGGCGAAGATCGTGCCGGTGGCAGGGTCCTCGACGGCGATGGTGCGGCCATCCTGCGCGGCGACGCGATCGGCGCCGATCAGCATGGCGGTGTCGGGCAGGCGCACGGGGGGCGTCAGGGTGACGTCTGCGGGTGTCAGCGTGGTGGTGTCATGCATGGCGAGGGTTCCATTGCAAAGGCCGAGCCCGGATGGGCGGGCGCGGCATGGGCGCTGTCAGCGCTTGGTGAAGCGGATGGGCAGGGTCTTGTAGCCACCCACGAAATTGGTCTCGACCATGCGCGGGTTGCCGGCCAGTTCGATGCTGGAGAGATGGGGCAGCAGTTCCTCGAACAGCACGCGCATCTCCAGCTTGGCCAGATGCTGGCCCAGGCACATATGCGGGCCGAAACCGAAGGCAATATGCGGATTGGGCGAGCGGGTGATGTCGAAACGCGCCGGATCGACAAAGACCTCCTCATCGCGGTTGCCCGAGGGGTAGCACATCATCAGCCGGTCCATGGCGCGGATGGTCTGGCCGCGCACCTGCGTGTCTTCCACGGCATTGCGCATGAAATGCTTGACCGGGCTGGTCCAGCGGATGGCCTCATCCACCAGCCCCTTCACCAGCGAGGGATCATCCTTCAGCCGCGCGAAATTCTCGGGATAGAGCAGCATGCCATGCAACCCGCCCGCCGTGGAAGAAGAGGTCGTGTCATGCCCGGCGGTGGCGATGGCCACATAATAGCCATTGGCCTCATCGCGGGGAATGGGCGCGCCATTGACCTGCGCATTGGCGATCAGCGAGAGCATGTCGTCAGTGGGATGGGCGCGGCGCTGGGCGCTCAGATCATCGAAATAGGCGTAGAAATCACCCAGCGTGGCAGCCCACATCTTGGCGGCCACCACCGGGTCGGCGGCGATTTCGGGGCGCTGTTCTTCCGGATCGTGAACGCCGAAGAACTCCTGAGTCAGCTTCAGCATGCGCGGCTCATCCTCGGGCGGCACGCCGAACAGCGTCATGATGACGCGCAGCGGATAATGCAGCGCGAAATCCCGCACGAAATCGCATTCGCCATCGAAGCTGAGCAGCTTCTCGACACTCTGGCGCGCCAGCGCGCGGATCTGGTCTTCCAGCTTGGCAATGCGGCTTGGCATGAACCAGCTCTGGGTCAGGTTGCGATAGGCCGCATGCTCGGGCGGGTCCATATAGGTCAGCGAGGAGATCAGCCGTGTCGAGCCGCCGCTGATCTGGCGCATGAATTCATCCGAGGCCCTGTCGTTCAGCACCGGATTGTGATCGGCATTGTGGAACAGCTTGGCGTTCAGTTCGATCGCGCGGATATCGGCATGTTTGGTCACGATCCAGATCGGATCGTAGCCCTCCACCTCGGCCACGCCCAGCGGCATGTTCTCGCGCAGCCACTGAAAGGCGGGATAGATGACATCGTCGCTGGTGTAGGACTTGGGCGCGATGACGATCCGGGCGATATCCTGAGGGATCAGCGGGCGCAATCCGGCTTCGAGTGTGGTGGTCATGGGGTCCTCTCCGCGCAATGTTATTTTGCGTATATGCATTACGTAATGCTGGACAGGCGGGGTCGTCAATTCTAATTAAAGGTCGGACCAAAGCGAGGCGGAGGCCGGAAAAATCCAGATTTTCCGCCCGCTGGGGTTATGAGCCGACCGGCTTCTTGCCGGAAATTGAATAGTCCGCATGATAATCAATAGGAGGATGTCCCATGGATGTGACGGCTGCGGTGGTCAGGCAGGCAGGCGGCCCCTTCGCCATCGAGACCTTGACGCTCGACGCGATCCGCCCCGACGAGGTGCTGGTGAAGATCGTGGGCACGGGCCTGTGCCACACCGATCTGGTGGTGCGCGATCAGGTGTTGCCGACGCCTTTGCCCGCCGTGCTGGGGCATGAGGGAGCCGGTGTGGTGGAGGCGGTGGGCGCACAGGTGTCCGCTCTGGCGCCGGGCGACCATGTGGTGCTGGGCTTTGCCGCCTGCCGCGCTTGCCCGCAATGTGATGCGGGGCTGCCTTCCTATTGCGAGCATTTCGGGGCGCTCAACTTCGACGGCTGCCGGGCGGATGGCACGCAATGTCTGCATGATGCGGCAGGCGCGGTCAGCAGCCACTTCTTCGGCCAGTCCTCCTTTGCCACCCATGCGGTGGTGGCCGCGCAGAATGTGGTCAAGGTGGACAAGGATGTGCCGCTGGCCTTGCTGGGCCCGCTGGGCTGCGGGATCATGACCGGCGCGGGGGCGGTGTTTCACGCGATTGACCTTCAGGAGGGCGAAAGCCTGCTGGTGATCGGTGGCGGCCCGGTGGGCCTTAGCGCGGTGATGGCGGCCAGGGTGCGGGGGGCGTCGCGCATCCTGCTGGCCGATCCGGTGGCATCGCGCCGGGCTGCCGCGCTCGATCTGGGCGCCACCGATGTGATCGATGTGACGCAAGGCGATCTGGCCGGGCAGGTGAGGCAGCTATTGCCCGCTGGCGTGTCCGGCGTGCTGGACAGTTCGGGCGTGGTTCAGGCCATCGAGGGCGGCGTGGCCGCTCTGGCGCCGCGCGGGCGGCTGGCGATGGTGGGGGTGCCGCGCTCGCTCGATGCGTCGATCTCGCTCAACATCGTGCAGATGCTGTCGCGCGGGATCAGGGTCTGTGGCGTCACCGAGGGCGATGCCGATCCGCAAATCTTCCTGCCGCAGCTGATCGACCTCTATCGCGCGGGGCGGTTTCCCTTTGACCGGCTGATCTCCACCTATCCGCTCGACCGGATCAATGAGGCGGTGGCCGATCAGCATGCCGGCCATTGCGTGAAAGTGGTGCTGACGATGTCTGAATGAGGGTACCGATGCGCGGCGTCAGGGCTCTGCCCCGGCGCCGCGCAGAGTGTCAAAATGGCGGAAGAAGGCCTGCTGGCGCAGCAGGCCGAAGAAATCCAGCATCAGCGGCAGGGCGCGTTCCACCATGGTGGCGGCTTCCTCCACCTCGATCCGGCCCTGTGTGCGCTGCAGGAAGGTGGTGGCCTCCCAGCGCCCCACGAAATCGGCGGCCTCGATGTAAAAGCCCAGAATATCGGGCGCGTAATCGAGGTGCTGGTCGAAGCCCGCCTGTCGCATCCGCCCCCAGATCCGCACCATCTGCGCGGCGGACAGCGTGAGCATATCGCCCCCCGCGGTCTCGATGATCCGGAGGATGCCGATGCTGGCCAGAATGCGCGCATCCTCCTCGGCATGGGGATATTCGTCGAGCAGCGAAGCAATGGCCACCGGCGGCCCGTCAGCCCCGGCGCGATGCGCGACAAGCTGCTCCAGCTTGTCGAAGGCGCTGGCCCCCACGGGGCCCTGAGCGGCGCCACCGGCCATCATCGCGCTGATTTGCGGCAGGGTCAGGCGGCTCTCCTGCTGCAACTGCCGGATGGCGAGGATCGCCTGAACATGCGTTTCGCTGTAATCGGCGACATTGCGGCAGGGGCGGTCGGGCTCGGGGATGAGCTTGTGCCGCAGATAGACGCGGATCGTCTCGCGGTTGACGCCGGTCCGTGCTTCCAGATCACGCATTTTCATGGCGCGTGGTTAGACCATTGCTGAAGCGAAGGGGCAACCGGCCTGTTGCGGGTTTTGGGCGGCCCCGCCCGAGATCGGAAGGAAAAAGGGCCGAAGCGGGGGGGCATCGCTTCGGCCAGGGCGCGCATCCACGGGGGGGAGGGGGTGGAGCGTGCAGCTTGTGGGCGGGCGTCAGGCGATCGGCGCGCTGACCGGGCGGTTGGGCAGGGCGGCGGGCGCATCGGCCTTGCGGTGATGTGGAGCCTTGTGGGGCGCGGGGCGCTCCATCGCCGGATCATCCTTGCGCAAGAGGCGCAGGAATGGCGAGGCGCGACCCAGCCAGAGACTGTCAGGGACCATCATGCCTCCTGTGCGATGGTTGAGGGATCATCCGGCGATGTCCTGCAGAAAGCTGGCCATCGCCTGCTGCGCCATCAGCGAGACCGGCGCGCCGAGCAGTGGCGGCAGCCAGGTGACATGGGCGATGGCGCCCAGACAGCGCATCGCGGCGCCGTCATTGTCGATGGCGGCAAGGCGCCGGGCGAAACCTTCGGCGCTGTCGCGAAAGCCGTCGAGTTCGGCGGTCAGCACCAAGGTCGGCGGCAGCTGGCGCAACTGCTCCTGCGCCAGATCGAGCGGCCAGCCATGGACCGCAGCGCGCTGCTCCGCCTGTTCCACCGCCGCCGCATGGGCTTGGGCGAGATAGGCATCCTGCGGCGCGAAGGGCGCGGCCGGCCCCAGCACGGGCGTGGCAAGCAGCAGCGCCGCCAGAGCCGGAGGCTGCCGCCGGGCGCATATCTCATGGATCAGCCCGATGGCCGCCACGCCGTCGGCCGCCACCGCGAGGCGATCCGGATCGGCGCCGAAGGCTGGACCATGGCGGGCGACCCAACTCAGCGCGGAAGGATCGGGCGCAAGGTTCCAGAACACCAGCCGCCCGCTGCGCTCGGCCAGAGCCTGAAGCGCGTGATGGCGGGTCCAGGGCGCGCAGGCGGGCAGGCCGTGATAGGCCAGCGCGGGAAGGATCGCACGGTCATTGCCGGAGGGGCGGAACAGCACCATCTCCGGCGCGATGGGCTGGCCGGGCAGGGCTGACAGGCGAGGGGGCAGCCCCTCATTCTGCTGGTCGAGAAAGGTCTGGACCATGGGATCGGGGCGCGCCGTCTGATGGGAGGCCATCATGCTGCGGCCATGGCGACAATGGCGTGGCGGCGGCGCCAGACAGCGGGAGTGACGCCCTTCACGCGGCGGAAGATGCGGCTGAGGTGCGACTGATCGTGGAAACCGCAGGCGGCGGCGATGATCGCCAGCTTTTCATGGCCGCCGGTCATCATCTCGGCGGCCAGATCCACGCGGCGGTTCAGCACATAGGCGTGAGGCGTGGTGTTGAAGGTCTGGCGGAAGGCGCGGGTGAAATGGCCGGTGCTCAGCTTGATCAGCTCGGCCAGCTCGTCATTGGCGATGGTCTCTTCGAGATGCGCCTCGATATGGGCGATGATGCGCCTGGCCTGCCAGGGGGCGAGGCCGCCACCGGTGATCTTCGGTTCCTCGGCCCGGCGGCCCAGCAGAATGTCACGCGCCGCAGAGATACGGTCACGGGCGAGAGGCGCGTCGCCGCCAATGGCCGAGGCGGCCTGATCGAGCAGGCTGATGGCATGAACCAGCGAGGTGGGGGCGGCGGTTGCGGACATCATGGTCATGTCGTGTCTCCGTAAAAGCGGATCGGCTCGATCAGCGTTGGAGACACTTTGGCGTGTCCGGGCGAAGGGTGTGAGTGAAGCGTCGTGAAGAAGCGTGAAGGCTGGGAAAGGGGCGTTAAAGATCGACGGAATGTTTTTTTAATCAGATGGTTGTGTCACGCCTTCGCGCTATGCCAGATCACATCGGCCAGAGGATCGGCGGCGACGCGGAACATCTCGCTCTGCATGGCGCTGGTTTCGGCGGGAAGAGCGCCCGTGCCCTTCAAGGCCGCATCATAGCCCAGCGCGAAACGGCCCCAATGATCGAGATCGAAACGGTTGGTCACGCTGCGCAGCCGGGCGATCCACACCTCGGCCAGCATGCTGTCGCCCGCCGCCATGGCGATGGGAATGCAACCGATGGCAAGGCCATAACAGGTGGAAAGCGCATGATCGACCAGATCGATATCCATGGCAATCTCGCGCACCAGCGCCAGCGCTTCCGCGATCTCGCCCTGCTGCCATCTGATGCGCGCCAACAGGCTGAGCGCGGCAATCTTGCCATCGACCAGCGCGTGATTGGCATGGTTGGCCCGCTCCGGCGCGGCATCGCCGGCCAGCACGGCCAGCAGACGTTCCAGAGCCTCGCCCTGGCGGCCCGAGAAATGGAGCGAAAGCGCCTCCATATGCAGCGCGGTCTGGCGGTTGCCCAGATCATCGCTGTCACCCAGACTTTGGGTGAAGCGCCGGGCCAGCGTCAGGCTGTCGGCATAATCGCCGGCAAGAATGGCATGGGCCCAGAGGCCCCAGCGGGCGCGCAGGATCAGCCCTTCCGATCCGTTGGTTTCGGCCAGTGTCAGGGCTTGCGCGAAGGCCTCGCCCATCGCCGGGACAGGCCCGGCAACATGCCACAGCGCATGGCCGTAGCCGAGGAACAGCTCGGCGCGCAGGTCCGTGGGCACATCGGCTTGCGTGATGCCCGCCAGCGCGACTTCGGTGTGGCGCAGATAATCCTTCGCCAGCGAGAGGTGAAACCACAGCACGGCGCTCTTGATCTGGATCTCGATGGCCAGAGTCAGCTTGGTCGCGTCACTGCGCGCCCAGATCAGGGCGGCGCGCACATCCTCGATCGCGCGGCTGTAGGTTGCCAGCCATGGCCGCAGCGCATTGCCTTCCCAGCCCCGCGCGCTGTCATCGAGGTGTTTCAGCAGATATTCGGCATGAAAGCCGCGCGTGACCGTGCCTTCCGCAGCAAGGTCCAGCTGCTCGATGCCGTAGTAACGCGTCGTGTCGAGCAGGCGATAGCCGCCGACCGGATCGACCGTCTGATTGAGCAGCGATTTGGCGACCAGATCGGCCAGCGCATCGGCCAGTCGATAAGGCGGCAGTTGCAGATCGCGCGTCACGGCAGCCGCCGCTTCAAGATCGAAGGTGGATTTGAACACGGCAAGACGGCGCAGAATGGTCTGGTCCATCGGATCGAGCAGGGCATAGCTCCAGTCGAGCGCGCCTCTCAGGGTCCGGTGGCGGGGCAGGGCGGTGCGGCGCCCGCGTGAGAGCAGGGCAAAGCGGTCTTCCAGCCCGGCCAGAATGGCATCGGGTGCCATCTGGTCGCTGCGCGCGGCGGCGAATTCGATGGCCAGCGGGATGCCGTCCAGCGTCCTGCAGATGCCGATCACGGCGGGGGCGTTCTGAGCCGTCAGGGTAAAAGCCGCGTTGGCGGCCAGAGCGCGCTGGGCAAACAGGGTGATGGCGGGGAATTGCGCCAACTGGGCCAGATCGAAGGCCTCATCCTCGGCGGGAACGCGCAGGGCGGGCAGGCGATGCACCCATTCGCCCTGAGCACGCAAAGGCTCGCGGCTGGTGGCCAGCAGCATCAGGCCGGGGGCTTCCTCGAACAGAGCCTCGGCCAGCAGGGCGGCGGCATCGACCACCTGCTCGCAATTGTCGAGGATCAGCAGCGCGGGCTGCTGCGACACATGTGCCGCGATCTGCATGGGCAGATCCTTGCCCCCCGCAGGCAGGCCCAGCACCGCCGCCACCGTGCCGGGCACCAGCTGCGGATCGCTGACCGGCGCCAGATCGACGAAATGAGCGTTCAACCCGCGCCGGGCGAAAATATGCTGAGCTGCGGCGATGGCGACGGTTGTCTTGCCGATGCCGCCTGGCCCGGTGAGGGTGATAAAGCGTTGCTCGATCACCTTGTCCGCGATGGTGGCGATGGTCTCTTCACGCCCCACGATGCTGCTGAGGCGCCCCGGCACGGCATAGCGCACGGCTTCTGGCGGGGCCGCCACAGGTGCTTTGATGCCGGGTTCCCCGATCAGCGCGACCGGCAGCAGCAGGCGATAACCCCGCCCCGCCTCGTTGACGATGATGTTGTCCTGACTGCCGCCCTGAGCCAGCGCCTTGCGCGCCGCCGAGAGATGCACGCGAATGGCGCTTTCATCGATCGCCTGATTGGGCCAGACGCGCGCCAGCAAGGCATCGCGCGGGACCAGATCGCCGCGCGCCTCCGCCAGCGCGGCCAGCAGATTGAGCGCGCGGCCCCCCAGCTTGACCGGCGCCTCGCCCAGCCAGAGCCGCAGCTGCGGCAGCATCAGGCTGAAATCGCCGATGCGGTATGTCTGACTGAGCTGATCCACGGGCGTCTCGAAGGTTTCCTGTGCCCGGGCCGTAAAGGATAATCCGGGCCTCCTGCAACTATGCGTGGGGTTAGGTTGCACCGGCTTCTTCGGGAATTTGTCCCCAGATGGAATCACCCGAAACGGCGGAGGAAAGCTTCAGCCAGCGGCACCGGATTGAGCAGCGTTGCCGAGCGGTCCTCGATGGCCCGGGCCTCGTCGCTGTCGGTGATGCTGACGAAAAGGGTCACACCTTCAAGCGCTTCTGCGCGTTTGGCGCGCAGCGTGGCGAGAGCGCCGATCATCGCGTCGATCAGCTTGGCAAAGTAGCTGTCGAAATCCTCACCGGTGTCACCCGGCTCCATATCGCTCAACGCACTGTTGATCTCCTCGAAATGCGCATCGCCGAGAATTTCATACCGCCATTCCGCTGAGTTCCATCGCAGATAGGCCTCATAGGCGGTGGACAATGTCCGGGATGTCGCGGCGGCGGCATGGCTTGCCGCATAGCCTTCTTCGGTGTTGGCGGAAGGGCCGACGCTCATGCCGCCGTCATCGGTCTGCAGGGAGATGGCATAGAGTCGTTCGCCCTGCAGGCTCGACAGCAATTCATCGACCGCAGCGATAGTCGCCGTGGCCAGTTCGTGCGCTTTCGCGTTCCAGTCCATTGCTTTTCCTTTGCTCATGGCCAGCCAAAAACATCATTGCCGATTGTTTGCAACTCTGTCTTCATCGTTGCCGTGGCCTGTGCCTTGGGCAGGTTCTGCGCGGAGATGCGCGCATCCGCAGCCTCCAGCCGCGAGGCGACCGTTTCGGCATTGTCAATGCTGTGCCCGCGATTGGGTGCCCACATCAGCGCATCGGGATCATTGACCGGGTCGATGCCATATTTTGCCGCGACGGTGCGACTGCGGCCCAGCGCAGCCTGCATCTCAGGCAGATCGGCGAACTCGCCCTTGAAGATGATGTGATGGGCATGCGGGCGGGGCATGCCCTTGGGCGCCTTGGTTCCGGTCTTGGCCGCATACCAGTCGCCCCATTTGCATTCGGCCAGACCAAGGGGGTCCATCCAGTGCAACGGATCATGCACATAGGCATGGGTTCTTACGCCCCCGCTCACCCCGATCGGATCGGGCGAGAGATATTGCCCCGTTTCCGGATCGTAATAGCGGTTGAGGTTGTAATGCAGCCCGCTTTCCTCATCCTCCCACTGGCCGGGGAAGCGCAGGGCGCAGGGCGAGGGCTCCTCATCGCCGAGGCGTTCGCGCAGCAGCGCCCTTGCGGTGCGGGTGCGGCCCCAGAGCTGCGCTGCGGCACGCCAGCGGCAGGTGCCATCGGCATCGAAGAGCGCATGCGGCGCGCCCAGTTGATCCGCCACGATGGGGTGCCAGTCGGCCTCCGCCAGCATGGGGTCGCCCGCCGCATCGGCCTGCACCAGCTCCTTGGCGAGCGGACGCAGGCCATCAGGCTCGAAATGCCAGCGCTCGATGCGCAGTGATTCCGCCGCATCCTCGCGATGCCATGCCTCGGCCAGCGTCTGGCCCTGCCATAGATAGGCGACCTGTCGCGCGGCCTCGCCCAGCCGCGCCTTGCCCACCCGGCGGCCAAAGGCATCATAGGTGTAGCGCCAGCGTGCGCCATCGGGCGTTTCCAGCCCGACCAGCCGATCGAACCCGTCCCAGCGATAGCGCCAGCGGCGGGGGCGGAAGCCGTCCTCCACCAGCACGCGCTCCACCATCCGCCCGCAGGCATCATAGCGGAAACGGTTGGGGCCTGCCTCGACCACGCAATCGCGCCAATAGCGATGCTCGCCCGCCAGACCCTCGGCAAGGTTCATCAGGGCGTCGTAGCGATAGGTCTCGCGCGCTTCGGGCCGCTCCACCGAGACGGCCTGATCGCGCGGATCATAGCGATAGCGGGTTTCCGCGCCAGCCTCGCTGGTGGCGGCAAGGCGGCCCACAGCGTCCCACTCATAGCGGCGGGCCACGGCATCGGGCGCTTCACGCTGCGATGCGAAGACCGGCACGGGCCCGGCGCGCTGTTCGGCGATGCGCCCGGCGGGATCATAGCGCTGGCGCAGTTGAAACGCCGTGGCCGAGCCGAGCGCGGTCAGCTCGCGCAGGGTCTCCAGCCCGCTGACATCATGGCTGAAGCGCAGGGCATGGCCATTGCTCTCATAGCGGGTGAGCAGGCCCGCATCATCAAAGGCCAGAGATGTCTCGCCGCTGGGGCTGGCGCGGCCGATGCAGCGCCCCGCCGCATCATAGCGATAGGTGATGGCGATGCCGTTCTGCTCCTCGCGCAGCAGGCGGCCCTTGTCGTCATAATGCAGCGTCACATCGGCGAGGCATTGCGGCGCACCCTGCACCAGCTGCCAGGTGCTGGCGCCGATCAGCCGGTCACGCTCGTCATAGCGGTAGGAGATGGCATCCTCGCCCGCCACCACGCGGGTGATGCGGTCACGCTCGTCCCATTCGAACTGCTGGTCGCGCCCATCGGGCAGGCGCTTGGCGAGCACGCGGCCCAGCGGATCGCGGCGATAGAGCGTTTCGCGCCCGGCCCAGTCGCTTTGCGCGGCGAGGCGCCCGGCCGGATCATAGCGGAACTGCCAGTGCTGCCCGGCGGCATCGGTGATGGCGGCGAGCCGCCCCGCCCCGTCATAGGCGAAACGCGTGGTCGGGCCGAGCGGATCGGTCACCGCGCGCAGCGTGTCGAAGGCGCCATGGGTGAAGCGCACCGTCTGCCCATCGCTGCGGATGCGGGCCGCCAGAAGGCCTTCGCTGTCATAGGCGAAGCGGTTTTCGCCGCCATCCGGCGTCCGGGCGAGGGCCAGATTCCCGCGCGGATTTTCGGGCGAGCGGCGATAGTCCCAGCGGCTGACGCGCCCCGCAGGATCGGTCAGCGCGATCATGCGGCCCATGCGGTCCCATTGATAGCGGGTGATCCGCTCGCCGGGATCGTGGCGGGCCAGCGGGCGCCCGGCGGCATCGTTCTCCCACAGCGTTGCGCCTTCGCCGGAGGTTTGGGCGCTCAGCAGCGCCCCGCGCGCATCATAGGTGGCCGTGCCCGAGCGACCGTCAGGCGCCTGCCACCGGATCAACCTGCCGCAAGCATCATGGGTGAAGGCCGTGGCGCCTTCCCCATCCTCGATCCTTGTGAGGGCGCCCCAGCGGTCGTAAGTCCAGCTTGTGCGGCGCCCGGCCCAGTCGGTCTGCATGATGCAGCGCCCGTCGCGATCATGGGCGTAGCGGGTTTCGCGCCCGGCGGGATCGATGCGGCGCTGCAGTTTTTCGAGGCTGTCCCATGCGCTGATCCAGCGTGCGCCGAGCGGATCGATCTCCTCCACGACCAGATTGTTGGCATCATAGCGGAACTCGCGCGCCGCCCCGGTGGCGTCGACATAGCGTGAGCGGCGCTGTTCGGGAAAATAATGGAAGCGGTCGTTGAACAGGCCTTCGGGACCCTGTGTGGCGATGACGCGCCCCGCGGAATCATAGGCGATTTCGACAGATGTTGGCCCGCTGTCACGCCAGGCGTTCAGCCAGCCTTCCGGCGTGTAGCGATAATGGAATTCACCGGTGAAGGTGCCCTGCACCTCAAGCAGATGGCCTGCGGCATCATAGGCATAGCGCACCAGCGGCTCGGCCTCGCCCGCCATGCGCAAGGTCCTCAGCCAGCCCTGAGGCGTGGTTTCGATCTGGAACAGCGTGCCATCGGGGTGACGGATTTCGCGCAGATGGCCCCGGGGATCGCGATGGAAGGTGATGCGGTTGCCGCTGCGATCCTCGATCGCCGCAAGCTCCAGCACCGCCTGATCGCTCAACGGGGCAAAGACCAGGCACTGGCGGCTGCGGCTGTCATAGAGGCGCAGGCGGTCACGCGTGCCGGTCAGATGGTAATAGGGCGCCTTGAGGTGGCGCGCATCGATCTGCAGCGCATCGCCCAGCGCAAAGCGCAGCCGCTGGCCCCCGGCATCCTCCAGCAGGGCGGTGGCGCCCGGCTCATCCAGCAGCAGCCGTTGCGACCAGTTGCAGATCCAGCGCGGGCCCAGCGCGCCGTCCACCCGCATCCGCCCCGGATAGGTCCGCTCCAGCGTCAGGGGCAGCAGGCCGGGATGGGTGAAATCGACCCGGCTGTCGGCATAATCGCCGGTGACGATATCGACCGGCTCGCCAAACAGCTTGCGCAGCAGCCCGTCGAGCAGGCCCCCCTCGCGCACCGAGGAATAGGTGCCCGCCACTTCGGCCACCGACAGCACCAGTTGCTCGGCAATCGAGAGATCGGCATCGGGCGTGCCGTAGGAGCCGGTGGTGTCATCGCCCAGCACCGTCGCGCAGCCCTCCTGCACCACCGCGTCGCAGGACAGCTTGTGGCCGATGCGGGCCATGGGCAGGCCGTTGATCAGGATGGTCTGGCTGCCCTCGATGATCTGTGAGGGCGGGCCGGAATGTTTGGAGCATGTCGCCGTATCGGTGACGCGCGCGGCGGGCTGGCCCTCGAACAGCACATTGGGCGATCCGCTGGTGATCGGCCCTTCCATCGTCGCGGTCTTGGCCCCGGCCCCGGCGATGGCCGCGCCCATAAAGCCCGCGCCAAAGCCGACCGCCGCCCCCACCAGCGGCGAGGCCATGCCCGCCGTGCCGATGATCAGCGCGGCGCCCACGGCAATGGCCGCGCCCACCGCCAGACCGGCCAGAATGCCCGCAAAGACATTACTATGCGCGATCTGATGCTTGAGATGGGCGGCATTCTTGCCGGGCCCGGCCAGCCGCTTGGCGCCGAACTGCTGGGCAACCCGGAAGGCGGCCTCATCGGCATGGACCTTCTCGGCCACCCAGGCGCCCGCCATCGCCCCGGCCAGCGGCGCCGCCACCCGCGACCCGAAGCATTTGAGCGCCGCCATCCCCGCATTGGCCGCACTGACCGCCCCGGCGGCCAGAAGCCCGCCGGAAACCACATGGCCGGTGGTGGCAATCGCCGAAACCGTGCCCGCATTGCTGGAAGCCGCCGTCTTTTCGCGCAAGGCGCGCAGCTTTTCGGCGGCTTCGGGGTGCTCCGTCACGCGCCGAAGGTGAAGGAGGTGATCGCCGCGATCAGCAAGCCGCGCGTCTCTTCATCGGGGCCGCCGGGGATGGAGCCGGTGAAGTTCAGCACCGTCTGTCCCTCTCCCGCCACGATGGCCATCACCTGATGGATGAGCTTGCCGTCGCTTTTCCAGCCGATTTCGAGGAATTGCGCCTCATGGCCATCGATGGTGCCCGGGCTGTCGGCGATCAGCTCGAAACCGGCGAGCTGGGCCGCGAAAGTCTGCTTCTGCTGGATCACATAGTCCTGAAAACCCATGCCCAGCGCCAGCGTGTCACGCGCGATCACCAGATTGCAGCCCTGCACCCGGGATTCCCTGGGCAACAGCACATTGATGCTCTGATCCTGCCACGGCGCGGCAAGAGCCAGCGATCCTTCAGCAACTCGATAGCGCATATGTCTCTCAATCGCGATAGAGGCCGCCGCTTGCTAGCGTGAAACGCGCGGGACCGCCAGCCTTGCCGCCGCCGCTGTGGAGCGTTTCGCAGCAAGATCAGGGAGATCGCGTGGGGTGCCGCCGGTCAGTCCTGCCGGGAGGCCAGCAGGCGCGCGCCGGGGCCTTGCGCGGACAGTGTATCGCCCGGGTTGCGCAACGGGCAATCCTGCAGCGAGAGGCAGCCGCAGCCGATGCAGCTGTCCAGCTGGTTGCGCAGCTGGATCAGGCTGGTGATGCGCTCATCCAGCATGGCGCGCCATTCGCGGTTGAGGGCGTCCCATTGCGCCGAGGTGATGGGCGTGGATTCATAGCGGTCCATATGCTCCTTGATCAGCGCCAGCGGCAGGCCCGCGCGCTGGGCGACGCGGATGATCGCCACGCGGCGCAGCACGCGGCGTTCATAGCGGCGCTGGTTGCCCTGTGTGCGCCAGCCTTCGATCAGGCCCTTTTTCTCGTAGAAATGGATCGTGGAGACCGGCACGCCGCTGCGTTGCGCCAGCTCGCCGACGGTCAGGGAAGAGTGCGCGTCCATCACGGTAATCCTGATCTTATATAAAGGTTTGATAGGCGGCTTATGTGCGGCCTTCAATCGGAAAATCTGCAGGAAACAATCGGAAATTCCGATCTTGACCTCAACCAAGGTTAAGGTTGTAAGCAGCGTGTCGGCTCGCTCCCGGCGGGCCCTTCCGCCCGGCGCGGAGGCATTCAGAGGAGCCGACATGATCCTGTTCTACCAGCCGCTGAACCCGCAGATCTGGCTGCCCGCACCGGCGCCGCAGCGCGATGACGCGTCTGCCGACAAGACGGGCGCCACGCGATGACGGCCATGGGGGAGAGGATGGAGGTCCGCCGCCAGGCTCCTGTCCGCGTGATGGTGATCACCGGTGTGGCGCTGGTGGTGGTGCTGGGCGGCCTGTTCGGCTGGCGCGCATTGCGCAACAAGGGCGATCAGGGCTGGGCGCCTCAGGCGGTGCAGGTTGCTGCCGTGGAGGTGCTGCCCCGCGACGTCCCCGCCGCCATCGAGGCCGTGGGCGCCTTGAGCGCCGTGCGCGAGGTGGTGCTGTCGCCCGAAGTGGCGGGGCGCATTGCCGGCATCCATTTTGCCGCCGGGGACCGGGTGGGCGCGGGCGCGCTGCTGGTTCAGCTCTATGACGGGCCTGAGCAGGCCGACCGTCAGGCCGCTGCCGCCAAGGCCGCTTTCGCTCAGGCGCAATTTGCGCGCTCGCAGGGGCTGGCATCAAGCGGCGCGGAATCGCGCGAACTGCTGGAACAGCGCCGCGCCGACCGCGATTCCGCCACAGCCGCTGTGCGCCAGATCGAGGCACGGCTGGTGCAGAAGCAGGTGCGCGCGCCCTTTGCCGGGCAGATCGGCATCCGCCGGATCAACCTCGGCCAATATCTCAACCCCGGCGATGCGGTGGCGACGCTGACCGCGCTGGACCAGCTCTATGTCGATTTCGCCGTGCCTCAACAGGAGCTGGCGAGGCTGAAGCCCGGCACGCAGGTGGCCGTCATCAGCGACGCCTTCCCGGGCCGCAGCTTCACCGCCCGCGTCAATGCCGTGGAACCGGCTATCGGCAAGGACACGCGCAATGTGACGGTGCAGGCGCAGCTGGCCAATCCGGGGCAGGTGCTGCGCCCGGGCATGTATGTCACTGCCGCTCTGGCCCTGCCGCCGCGCGAAGGGGCGCTGCTGGTGCCCGCCACGGCGATCCAGACCTCGGCGCAGGGCGACAGTGTGATCGCCATTCGCGGACCCCACGCCAAGACCGAAGGCAGCGCGGAGATCGTGCCCGTACAGACCGGCGCTCATGTGGGTGAGGCGGTGATCATCACCAGCGGGCTGCGCGCGGGCGATGTGATCGTGGCCGATGGCCTGCTGAGGGTGCAGCCGGGCGCTCAGGTCAAGGTCGTCAAAACCGTGCCGCAGGGAGGGCGCTGAGATGGCCTTCACCGACCTGTTCATCCGCCGCCCGATCCTTTCCATCGTGGTCAGCCTGCTGATCCTGCTGGTGGGGCTCAGCGCGGTCTTCGCGCTGCAGATCCGGCAATATCCGCGCATGGAAAGCGCGACCATCACCATCGACACGTCGCTGCCCGGCGCCACGCAGGATGTGATGCAGGGCTTTGTCACCACGCCGATCTCGCAATCCATCGCCACGGCGGCGGGGATCGAATATCTCACCTCCACCTCCACGCAGGGCAAGAGCCATATCGCCGCCAAGCTGGTGCTGAACGCCAATGCCGACCGGGCGATGGCCGACATCCTCGCCAAGGTGCAGCAGGTGAAATACCGGCTGCCGAGTGGCGTCACCGATCCGGCTATCGCCAAGATCACCGATGGCGCCTCGGCGGTGCAATATCTGGCCTTTTCCAGTGACAGCCTGTCGTCCTCGCAGGTGGCGGACTTTGTAAACCGTGTGGCGCGGCCGCTGATCACCTCGGTGCCGGGCGTGGCCTCGGCCGAGATCAGCGGGGGCGCGCCTCTGGCGATGCGCATCTGGGTCGATCCGGTGAAGCTGGCCGGGCGCGGCATGAGCGCCAGCGACATCGGCAATGCCCTGCGCGCCAACAATGTGCAGGCCGCGCCGGGGCAGCTGAAAGGCGGTAACACTGCGATCAACATCACGGCGGGCACCGATCTGCGCGATGTCGACTCCTTCCGCCAGATGGTGGTGAAGAGCGGCGGCGATGGCAGCATCGTGCGCCTTGGCGATGTCGCCACGGTGGAGCTGGGGGCGCAGAATTACGATGCGCAGGCGCTGTCCTCGGGCAAGAAGGCGGTCAGCGTGGCCATCGCGCCCACGCCGGACGGCAATCCGCTGGATATTGTGGCAGGCGTGAAGGCGCTGATCCCGCAGATGCAGCGCGTGGCGCCGCCGGGGCTGAAAGTTGTCAGCCAGTTCGACACCGCCCATTTCGTCGAAGCCTCCATCGATGAGGTCGAGCATACGTTGATCGAGGCGGTGGCCATCGTCATCGTGGTGATCTTCCTGTTTCTGGGCACCTTCCGCGCGGTGATCATTCCGGTGGTGACGATCCCGCTCTCGCTGCTGGGCACGGCGGCGCTGATGCTGGCTTTCGGCTTCTCGCTCAACCTGCTGACCTTGCTGGCGATGGTGCTGGCGATCGGTCTGGTGGTGGATGACGCCATTGTGGTGGTGGAGAACATCCATCGCCATATCGAGGAAGGCGCAGGCCCTATCGAAGCCGCGCTGAAGGGCGCGCGCGAGATCGTCGGCCCGGTGATCGCCATGACCATCACTTTGGCCGCCGTCTATGCCCCTATCGGGCTGATGGGCGGGCTGACGGGCGCGCTGTTCCGCGAATTTGCCTTTACGCTGGCCGGATCGGTGGTGGTCTCGGGCGTGATCGCGCTCACCTTGTCGCCGATGATGAGCAGCCGCTTGCTGCACGCCAAAATGGGCGAGGGGCGGCTGGAGCAGGCTTTGGAAAAGGCCATGCATGGTCTGACGACGCGCTATGACCGCGTGCTGGGCCGCACCTTGTCGGCGCGAGGCGCAGTGCTGCTGGCGGGCGCGGCGATCATGGGCGCCAGCGTGGTGTTCTTCACGGGGGCGGCGCGTGAACTCGCGCCTCAGGAGGATATGGGCTATGTCTTCGTCCAGACCAAGGCGCCGCAATATGCCAATGTGGACTATACCTCGCGCTACAGCGGGCAGGTCGATGCGCTGCTCCGCACCGTGAAGGAATACGAGAGCAGCTGGTTCGATATGGGCGGCACGCTGGGCGCCAACATCGGCTTCGGTGGCATCATCATGGATGACTGGTCCAAGCGCCACCGCAATGCCGACCAGATCCAGGCCGAGATCGCCGGGAAAAGTGCGGCCGTCACCGGTGTCTATGCCACGGCCTTTCAGGACAGCCCTTTGCCTGCGGGCAGCGGCGGTCTGCCGGTGCAGATGGTGATCCGTTCCGCTGATGATTTCCCTGAAATCTACCGCACGCTCGAAGCGATCAAGGGCGCGGCATGGGGCAGCAAGCTCTTCGCTTTCGTGGACACCGATCTGGCCTTTGACAGTCAGGAGGCCCATGTCTCCATCGACCGCGCCAAGGCGGGCGAGCTGGGCGTCTCCATGGAGGAGATCGCCGACACGCTGGCGCTGATGGTGGGCGAGAATTACGTCAACCGCTTCAACTGGCATGACCGGTCCTATGACGTGATCACGCAGGTGCCGCAGGACAAGCGCCTGACGCCCGACAATCTCGGCGCCTTCTATGTGAAGACCCGCAGCGGCAGTCTGGTGCCTCTCTCCACCGTGGCGAAGATCGAAATCAATCCGCAGCCCAACAAGCTGCCGCAGTTCAACCAGATGAACTCGGCCACCATCTCGGCGGTGCTGGCGCCCGGCGTGACGATGGGGCAGGCAGTGGATTTTCTGAAAGAGCAGCCGCTGCCGCCCGGCATGAGCGTCGACTGGCTGTCGAACAGCCGCCAGTATGTGCATGAGGGCAACCAGCTGACCGTCTCCTTCGCCTTCGCGCTGGTGGTGATCTTCCTGGTGCTGGCCGCGCAGTTCGAGAGTTTCCGCGATCCGCTGGTCATTCTGGTGACGGTGCCGCTGGCGATCTCGGGCGCGCTGGTGCCGCTCTATCTGGGGTTCACCACGCTCAACATCTACACGCAGATCGGGCTGGTGACACTGATCGGGCTGATCTCCAAACATGGCATTCTGATGGTCTCTTTCGCCAATGAGATGCAGCACAGCCACGGCCTGACCCGCGCCGAGGCGATCCGCCATGCCGCCGCCGTGCGCATGCGCCCGATCCTGATGACGACGGCGGCGATGGTGGCCGGGCTGGTGCCTCTGCTCTTCGCGGGAGGTGCGGGCGCGGCCAGTCGCTTTGCCATCGGCATTGTGGTGGTGATGGGGATGCTGGTCGGCACGCTGTTCACGCTCTTCGTGCTGCCCACGATCTACACGCTGCTGGCGGGCGACCACCGGCGCAAGGAAGCCGCCCAACCCACCATGGACGCGCAGGAAGGGGAGATGGCCCATGCGTAAGAGCATTCTCCCGGCGATGATCGCCACGTTCCTCACCACCGCCTGCACGGTTGGGCCGGACTATCACAAGCCGGTCGCGGCGCTTCCCAAGGGCGGCCAGTTCGTGACCACGGGGCAGGGCATCGATCCCGCCGCGCCCCTGCCGGACGATTGGTGGCGCCTGTACCGCGATCCGGCGCTCGATGCGCTGATCGCTCAGGCCTTTGCCGCCAACACCGATCTGCGGGTGGCGGCGGCCAATCTGGCCAAGGCGCGTGCCGTGCTGTCGGAAGCGCGGGCCGGGCGGCTGCCTTCCACCGATCTTTCGGCAGGCGGCGGTTATGGCAACACCGTCAGCTTTGGCGGTGGGCAGGGTGGTTCGGCGCAGATCGGGGAGGGGCAGGGCTTCGGCAATGCCTCGGCCTCGCTCTCATGGGAGGTGGACCTCTTTGGCCGGATCCATCGCAGCATCGAGGCTGCCCGCGCCGACACTCAAGCGCAGGAGGCCGCGCGCGACGGCGTGCGCGTGCTGGTCGCCGCTGAGGTGACACGCTCCTATCTGGCGGCCTGCGCGCAGGGCCATGCGCTGGCGGTGGCGCGGGATTCGGCGCAGGTGGCGCAGCAAAACCTCGATCTGGTCACAGCGCAGGAAAAGGCCGGTTCGGTCGCAACTTTCGATGTGGAGCGCGCTGCTGCTGCTGCCGCAACCGCCCGCGCCGCTCTGCCCGCTTTCGAGGCGCAGCGGCAGGTGGCGCTGTTCGAACTGGCCGCGCTTCTGGGCCAGACGCCCGATGCTATCCCCAAGGCAGCGCAGGGGTGCGCTATCCCCCCCACCCCCGCCTCTGTGCTGCCGGTCGGTGACGGCGCCGCTCTCTTGCGGCGCCGTCCCGACCTCCGCGAGGCCGAGCGGCGTCTGGCGGCGGATACGGCGCGGATCGGGGTCGCCACGGCGGATCTGTACCCGAAAATCAGCCTTGGTGCTTTCGGTGGTTTCCTGCGCAGCCAGACGGTGCAGGGCAGCAATTCCTTTTCCTATTCGCTGGGTCCGGCTGTCTCATGGTCCTTCCCCAACATTGCGACGGCTCGCGCCCGGGTGAAGCAGGCGAGGGCGCAGGGCGATGCCTCACTGGCCAGTTTCGACGGCCGCGTGCTGACAGCGCTGAAGGAGGTGGAGCAGGCCCTGACCCGCGTGCAAACCGGGCAACGCCGTCTCGACGAACTGGCTGAGGCGCAGGCCCGCGCCGAAAAGGCATGGCAATTGGGAGACCGGCGTTACCGCGCCGGTTCGATCTCGCTGCTGGATATGCTGGTGGTGCAGGGGGCGATGCTGGATGCCCGCGCTGCTCATGCCGCCGCCCTGACCCAGCTCTCCTCGGACCGGGTGGATCTGTTCAAGGCGCTTGGCGGCGGATGGCAGGCTGAGCAAAGGGAGACCGGTTGAAGGATCAAGCCTCCTTCCTCTTGCCCCTTGGGCCGGCAAGGCCGAAAGGGGCAAGATGATCGATCTCAATGAATTCGCCTTTTTTGCCGCCGTGGTCCAGCATGGCGGCTTTACGGCGGCGGCGCGGGCGACGGGCGTCGATAAGGGGCGCCTCAGCCGCCATGTTGCCGCGCTGGAGGACAGGCTGGGCGTGCGGTTGCTGCAGCGCTCCACACGCAGCGTCACGCTCACCCAGCCGGGGATGAGCTTCTATGAAGGCTGTCTGCTGGTGCTGGATGGCGCTCAGGTGGCCAGCGACAGTGTGCTGGAGTTCAAGAAGGAGCCCACCGGCATGATCCGCGTGGGATGCCCGGTGATTCTGGCGCAGAACTATCTGGCGCCGTTGCTGCCGCGCTATATGGCGGCCCATCCCAAGGTGGAGGTGACGGTCGAGGCCACGGATCGTGTGCTGCATCCGCTGGAGGAGCGGTTCGACGTGATCTTCGCGGCGGCGCATCCGGCGGACAGCAGCAGTTTGGTGGCGCGGGAGTTGGGGCGTATTCGCCGCATTCTGGTGGCCCAGCCCAGTGTGCTGGCAGCATGGGGAGCGCCCAGTGGCCCGGCCGATCTGGCCGATCTGCCGATCATTGCCCGCCCCACCGATCTGCAGAACGATTTTGCCCGCTGGAGTCTGGAGAAAGAAGGCGTCAGCGAGGATGATCGCGCGCATCGCATCCAGTTCAGGCCGCGTCTGGTCAGCGGCGATCTGCATATTCAGCGGGAGGCGGCAAGGCAGGGGGTGGGCATGGCGCTGCTGCCCGAATCGCTGGTGGCGGATGATCTGTCGCAGGGCCGTCTGGCGCGGGTTCTGCCGAACTGGTTCACGCCCGAATACAGCGTGTTCCTGATCTATCCGACGCCGCGCGGCATTTTGCCTTCGGTGCGCAGCTTTATCGATTTCGTGCTGGCAAATTTCGCGGTCGGGGGCTGAAAGTCAGCCTCCGACCGCGAGGTTCCGCGCTCCATACGGGGGGATAGGGACGGAGCGCGGGAGGGACGCGTTAGAAGCGGTAAGCGACGCCCAGCAGGACCTGATGGCGGTCGAACTTGCCATTGCCTTCGCTAAGGTCGGTGTAGCGGTATTCGACTCGGGCCGAGACCTTGTCGGTCAGCTTGCGCTCCACGCCGCCGCCCAGCAGCCAGCCGTTGCGGTCGGTCGAGGTGTGGATCGCGCCCACATCCGAACCGTAGAGGCCATTGCTGTAGCCGCCGCGGACATAGACCAGCGTCTTGGGCTGCACCAGGTAACCGGCGCGCAGCGAGAGGTCGACCGAGCGCTTGGGGTTGATCTCGGCAAAGCCGTTGCCGAAGCGCGAGTCGATCGGGAAGTTCAGTTCAGCCTGAGCGCCGACCACGATCCGGGGGGCAACTTCCTTGTCATAACCGGTGAAGACGCCGACCGTGCCGGTGTCGCTGCTCTGGGTCAGCGGGGTCATGGTGATGGCGTTGTTGGGGTTGCGAACGCTGTTTTCTTCCCAGCCGCCCTGGATACCGACGAAGGGGCCGGTCCAGCCGTGATCGGTGCTCTGCGCGTGAGCGGTGGGGGCGACAGCCAGGGTCAGAGCTGCAGCGGCGCTATAGATGGCAGTTTTCATTCTATTCCTCCTGACGCCCGCTGTCTTTTCTTCTCGCCGAGGTTCAACGCTTTTTAACGGGGGGTCAAAAAAACCTTGAAACCATCGTGCTTTGGCAGCGGGTGTGAGGGCCAGATGGACCTGCGGAAGGCGAATGATAAGCCGGTATACCCAATATGCATTGTTGTTGAAATGCAGCTAATCGACCCCTTGAATTTGACAATTCGATGACCACGCGGGCGATCCAGTGGATCAAGTCTGCGCTGGGTGGGGTCGGGAGCTGGTTGCCAACGCTTGTGGGAAACAGGCGCTGCCGTACATACGGTAATCGCGCATGCCTGCTGTGGTTACACACTTTTGCGTTGGTGCATGGTCTTAGGCGGCGAGATTCTGTCTCTCCTATGGCGGCATGAATGAGACCTGCGATCAGGACTCATGGGATGAGCCGGGAGAAGACGATTACAGCGATGCAGATGGCCGACCTGAGGGTGTGAGCGCAGCAGTCTTAGCGTGTACGGATGCGCCGAAGAGATGTGGTATCGGAATCTTCCGGTTCTTCTCTGAAGGGGCGCATCGATCATCAACTGATCGGGCCTGCCGCTTTTTGCCTATGGGGCAGCAAAGATTATGTTGAACACATCGAGTCGAATCCATCAGATGATGCGATTGAGGATCGTCTTGTGGTCAATTGCCGAACAGAGGAAAGTGTGGAGCAATCCAATTGCTCATGACGAAACCTTGTTCGGTCGCGATTGAAACAACGGATCGCTGTCAGCACCAACAATTTAAAGTGCCTCGATCTAGCAAGAAACATCGCACGGATTCCCTCCGCCGATTAGGCAATGATCCGCGACAGTGAGTTGCCGGACCAGCGCTTGCATCAAACGGCGCGCTTGCCGCAACATTCCATAGCAGCAGCAAGGGTTTTCCGGGCGCGCACCAGCGCAGCCGGGAGGCTGATATGGGAAGCGGACTCGTGGTTGAAACCGGATACAGGTCTGAACAGTCGAAGCATCTGGCAGCTTGGGGCTTATCGATGCTCCGGGGCGATGACCAGTGAACCAATCCCTTGTTTTCGTCGGCACGCAGGGCGTTGGACCTGACGGCGGCATCCATGTTCTGCGTCTCGATGAGGCAGCCGGACAGCTCGATCAACCTTGCCTCGCGGCGGTTGTCGACCGGCCGACGTGGGTGATGGCGGACCCGAACCGCAGCGTCCTCTATGCGGTCAGCGAGATGGGCAATGCCGGGGACCGTATCGGCGATGTGCTGAGCTTCGCCATTGATCTCGCACAAGGCACACTGGCCCCCTTGAGCAGCATGCCATCGGGCGGTAGCGGCCCCACCCATCTCACGCTCGATGCTGAAGCGCGAAGTGTGTTCGTGGCGAATTTCGGTGGCGGGCAAGTGGCGGTTCTGCCTGTCTCGCCCGATGGCGCTCTGCAGCCTGTGTGTTCCTCGCGGGTTGGCACAGGCAGCGGGCCGCATCGCCGCCAGAAGGGGCCCCATGCGCATGGAGTAACCCTCGATCCGTCCGGGCGCTTTCTGCTCGCGCCCGATATGGGGGCGGATCGCATCTTCATCTATCCCTATGATCCGCAAAGCCAGTTGCTGGGCGATGATCCTTCGCTGCATGTGGCCGTGCCGGCAGGAGCCGGGCCGCGCTTGCTGCTGTTCGGCAAGGATGGCCGCTTCGCCTATCTGCTGACCGAACTGTCCGCCCATATCCTCACCTTCGGTTGGGCGGCCGAAACCGGGACGCTGACGCCTCTTGGCACTCTGTCGCTCGACCCGCCGCAGCATGAGGGCGAACCCAATGCCGCCGGTTTCACCATATCGCGCGATGGCCGCTTCCTTTACGCCACCAACCGCAGGACTCACACGATCCATGCCTTCGCCATCGACAGCGATGACGGCAGGCTGACACCGATCCAGACCATCGCCGCTGGTGGCGACAAGCCCTGGGCGCTGGAGATCAGCCCGACCGGGCGCTGGATGCTGGCGGCCAATCAGGCTTCGGATGAGGTGCGGCTCTTCAAACGCGATGCCGCCAGCGGGCAGCTCGCCGCCATGCCTGATGCGCTGTCGATCGCCGCCCCCACCAGCTTCGCTTTCGTGCCTGCGCGCGCCTGACGGCCCGGCGGCATCCTTGTCCCTCGCTTCGGAGAGTTACCTTGAGCACCGATACACCATCCCCCATAGCGCCCGCCAAAAAGGGCGTGATGCTGATGAACCGCATCGGGCCCTCCTCCTCGGCGCTTTACATCGCCAATGCCGATGGCAGCGATGAGCGCCTGCTGCTGCCCGAGGGGAACCTCGATTATCACGCCAGCTTCTCGCCCGATGGGCAATGGATCACCTTCACCAGCGAGCGCAATGGCGACGGGCAGGCCGATGTCTTCCGCTGCCGTCCCGATGGCAGCGATGTGCAGCCTGTGGTGGAAACCCCGTCGGTGGAGGACGCGCTGGTGCTCTCGCCCGATGGCAGCAAGGGCGCTTTCGTCTCCACGGCGGATGGCTATCGTGCCAACATCTGGGTGGTCGATCTGGCCACCGGTGAGCGCCGCAAGCTGACCGGCGGCCATGCAGACACCATCGATCCGGACAGCCCCGATTGCTCCTTCCGCCCGGCATGGTCGCCCGATGGCGCCTGGATCGCCTTCTCCTCGGATCGCAACACCGGCTGGACCGGCCATAGCGATGGCCATGGCTGGGAGCATACGCAGGAACTCTCGATCTATGTGATCCGCGCCGATGGCACGGATGTGCGCAAGCTGGTGTCGAAGCCGGGCTATTGCCTCGGGTCGCCCAAATGGTCGCCCGATGGTCGCCGCATCGTCTTCTACGAGCTGGAGCGCGAGCATACATGGGGCGCCCGCCGCCCGGAATGGATCGGGCGGATCGCCTCGCAGATCGTCTCGGTCGATGCCGCAACGGGTGAGGACCGCATCGAACACACCAGCGGCCCCGATCTGAAGCTGGCGCCGCAGTTCATGCCGGGCGGCAAGGATGTGGCCTATTTCATCAAGGCAGGCGGGGCAGGGCCCGGCATCCGCGCCACCGATGCGGCATGGGTGCAGAAGGAGGCGCATACCGGCCTGCATTACACCTCGGGCGCGCCTTCGGTGTTGCGGCAGTTGCGCTCACCCTGCTGGTCGCCTGACGGGACGAAGGTGGTCTATGAGAAGGTCGGTTTTGGCTTCCGCGCCCAGAACACGCCGCTCTACAGCTGGGATGAGGACTGGGATTATCGCTCCACCGACACTTTCCCGGTGCTCTCGCGCCAGGGGCGGCTGATGATCACCCAGAAGCAGCTGGGCAATTCTTCTGTCGTGACGATGAAACCCGATGGCAGCGATCAGGTCGTGGCCTTCGATGCGGCCAGGGCCGGGCTCGACCCGCTGCTCAACAAGAAGGGCATCGCCGGGGCGTTCCAGCCGACATGGTCGCCCGATGGGCAATGGGCGGCCTTTGGATGCGGCAACTGGTTTCAGGAGCGCAAAGGCCATGACAAGGCCGTGCTGATGCGCGCCAGGGCCGATGGCTCATACCATGAGGCGCTGACCGATGGCACGGTGCATTCGGGCTTCCCCAGCTATTCGGCGGATGGGCGTTTCATCGTCTATCGCGTCTGGGGCGAGGGGCATTTCGGCCTGCGCATCCATGATCTGGAGGACAACAGCACGCGCATCCTGACGCAGGAGAAGGACAATCTGCCCTTCTGGTCGCCCGATGGCGACTTGATCACCTTCACCCGCCAGTTCGGCCCGGCCAATTACCACGTCTGCACGATCCGGCCCGATGGCAGCGACTATCGTATCCTCACCGAGACTGGCGCCAATGACGGCCATTCGGTGTGGACCCATGACAATAAGATCCTCTATTCCAGCGGCATGTATGGGTTCCGCGACGAGGCGGCGATCTATGACTTCACCTTCCAGCCCTATGGCCAGATCTTCGTGATGGATGCCGACGGGAGCAACAAGCGCCTGCTGACGGACAGCCTGTGGGAGGATTCCATGCCACTCTACATTCCTGCCGAATTCCTCTGAAGGTCGGGGCGGGGCGGCGGCTGGTTTTTCCGGTCGTCGCCCTTTTGTAGAGCCAAAGAAAGCCCCGCAGTCATTGGACTGCGGGGTTTTTGTCGGGGTCGATCTGGCGTGGTCAGGCCGATAGGGCCTGTGGCTCGCCCTGTTCTGCGGCGATCATCCGGTCGATCATGCGGATCGCCATGATCGGTGCGCGGTCGATGGCGATGGCGGTGCGCTGACGCAGGCCGGTTTCCTCTTGCTCGCGCTGGATGGCGGCGACCATCTCATTGTCCTCAGTGAAGGTCTTTTCCAGATTGCTGCGCAGCATGGTTTCCAGCATCGGATTGCCAAGGCCGAAGCTGCGCAGATGCAGCCAGAAGAAATGGGTCGAGCGCTCGGTTTCGGGGGTGAGGAATTTGTAGCTGAAGGTGCGGATGCCGCCCCGCATCAGATTGTCCTCGTTGCGCTCCATCCCCGCCGGGATCACCGCAATATCCACGAAGGAGGTGGCAGGCAGTTCGAAGTTGAAGGCGATGCGGCGATCGACGCGGCCCTCGCCGAAATCATGGCTCTTCTGGTCGAGCGGGGTGGGCGGCACATTGTCGATCCAGCGAAAGGCGGAAAGGCCGCGTTCGTTTTGCGCCACCTGCACCGGCACGTCTTTTGCCGCCTTGTTGCCGATGGTTTCCTTGTGCAGGAAGGTGGTGTGGGCCGGGTCCATCAGATTTTCGATCTCGATGCGGTAATTGCCGGCGTGATGCTGATAGCCCCCATCGAGCAGCGCCCAGCCTTCCTCGCCATAGCCCATCACTTGCGGGAAACGGCTGTGATCAGGCTCACCCTGACCGGTCCAGACCCAGACAAGCCCGTATTTTTCGATGGCGGGATAGGCCCGGGTGCGCGCGGTGGGCGGGATCACATCCTGACCCGGAATGGCGATGCACTGGCCCTTGGCATCGAAGACCATGCCGTGATAGCCGCAGCGCAGGCCCCCATCGGCGCATTCGCCCATGGACAGCGGGGCGAGGCGGTGCGGGCAGCGGTCCTCCAGCGCGCCCACCGTGCCGTCCGGCATGCGGAAGATCACGATGCGCTCATTGAGGATGCGGCGGGCGAAGGGCTTCTCGCCGATCTCGGCTGACCAGGCGGCGGCATACCAGTGATTGCGTACAAAGCCCTGCGTAAAATCGGCTTTCATGGACATAATGCATCATCCTCTCGCGGCGGGGCGGTTTGCGACAGGGTTTAGGCCCGGCCTGGGATGGGCGGAATGCTGCAATTCCGCGATGGTTTGTTGCGATTTATGCTGCAAGTGAAAGCGCGGCAGATTGTGGCGGGATTGGCGATAGTGTGGTGCCTATTTCCCATATCGCACGGCGCCGGGCGCTGGCTTACCACCATCCTTGCAAAGGGAATCACACTGGCGGGCCTGCACAATCCCGATCCGGATAAGTGATCCGAAAGGGAGATCTGATGGCGACTTCTCGTGCCGATCTGCGCGGCCATTGCGGCGTGCTTGCTCTGTCCATGGCTTTTGGATGCCTTGTCATTCCCGGGGCGGCGATGGCCCAAACGACGCCTTCTTCCGCTGCGCCGCCCGCGACCAGTGGCGCGCCCATCACGCAAGGGCTGGCGGACATCATCGTTACTGCGCAAAAGCGTTCGGAAACCGCGCAGAATGTGCCGGTTGCCATCACCTCGCTCAGCATGGGGCGGCTTTCCACCGCCGGTATCACCGATACGACCGAACTGGCGCAGCTGACGCCTTCGCTCAGTTTCAACACCAATCTGGGCGGTTTTGGCCAGCCACGCATTCGCGGCATCGGCACCACCGCCACCGGCCCGGGCATCGAGAACCCTGTCGCGACCTATGTCGACGGGGTCTATATCGGCTCCTCCACCGGCGCGATCTTTGCGCTGGCCGATGTGCAGCAGGTCGATGTCCTGAAGGGCCCGCAGGGCACGCTGTTCGGACGCAATGCCACGGGCGGCGTGATCCAGGTCACCACGCTCAAACCCACCGAGGAGCTGCATGCCAATGCGCAGCTGACCTATGGCAATTACAACACATATGGCGGTTCGGCATATCTGAGCGGCGGCCTGACCAAGGGGGTGACCGCCAGCCTGGCGGGCGTCTTCAATGAGCAGGACAAGGGCTACGGCAAGAACCTCTACACCGGCCATGATGTGCAGAAAGGCTGGGATTACGGGCTGCGCGGCAAATTGCGCTGGGCCTCCGAGGATGAGAGCACCGTGGTCACGCTGGCGGGCGACTATGCCCAGTCCAGCCGCAGCGATCCGGCGATCCGCACCTATCAGGGCCTGACCATCGCGGGCACGCCCACGCCGGGCGGTCGCTATGACATCAACCTCGACGTCGATCCCATCGTTAAGACGAAACAGGGCGGCGGCATGGTGAACATCACGCATGATTTCGCCGCTGTGCAGCTGGTCAGCATCAGCGCCTATCGCGCCGCGCAGCTCTTCACCCGCATCGATGCCGATCAGACCCCGGCCAATCTGCTGACCTTCAGCGAGATCCAGAAGGACAAGCAGTTCACGCAGGAATTGCAGCTGCTTTCCACCAACAAAGGCCCGTTCAAATGGGTGTTGGGCGGCTTCTACATGTGGTCGCAGGGCAAATATGACCCCATCGATACGCAGGGCATGCTGGCCTGCGGTTATGCCTGCGCCAATGAAGACATCTCGCAGCTGGTGCGCCAGACGCTGAACTCTTTTGCGGGCTTCGCGCAGGGCACCTATACGCTGGGCGAGCGGACCAATCTAACCGCAGGCATCCGCTACACCTCCGACAAGCGCGACATGGCCGAAAGCCAGACCATCACCACCACGCCCTTCTTTGGCGCGGCCACCGTGGTGCCGGTGACGGCCCCGGCCGTCAGCAAGACCTTTCCCAAGCTGACCTGGCGCCTGTCTATCGATCATCGTTTCTCGCGCGAAGTCATGGTCTATGCCTCCTACAATCGCGGTTTCAAGAGCGGATCGTTCCAGCCCGACAGCTTCCCGCCCCAGATCCTGCAACCCGAAACCGTCGATGCTTTCGAGGCGGGGGTGAAGACCGATCTGTTCGATCGCCGGGTGCGCCTGAACCTTTCAGGCTTCTACTATGATTACAGCAACCTTCAGGCGAACCAGATCATTCAGGGGCAATTGTATGTCTACAATGCGCCGGGTTCGATTAACTATGGTCTGGACGCCGATCTGCAGATCAAGGTGAACGATCATCTGACGCTGAACGGCGGGGCCAGCTGGCTGCATGCCCGCTACAAGGACGGCTTCCTCACGCCCTTCTGGTCGGTGCCGATCCCCAATGCCTACAGCAATGCCAACGCCTTCTTCCATGCGGTGGGCGGCAATTCGGTGATCCAGTGCGTGGCGGGCACCAATTACGCCGGGACGGTCTTCGCGCCCTGCGATGCCTCGGGCCGCCATGTGCAGAATGCGCCCGATGTGACGCTGAACGGCGGTTTCGACTATGTCGTCCCGGTGGCGGGCGGCAAGCTGGATCTGTCGAGCAATGTCTATTTCAACGGCGGTTCCTATGCCGATCCGCAGAACCGGCTACATCAGGCGCGCTATGCGCTGCTCGATGCCTCGCTGACGTGGAAGCCAGCCAATGAAGCCTTCTTCATCCGCGGCTGGGGCAAGAACCTGACCAACACCTATTACACCCAGCAGCAGAACGCTTTGGATGTCGGCGACAATGAGGTCGCCGCGCCGCCCCGGACTTATGGCCTGACCATCGGCTTCAAATATTGATTCTCCCGGATCGAGCCGAATTCTGGGGCCAGCGCCATCCGTCTTCCTCACTTGGCGGATGGCGTCTTTTTCTCACGACAGGATGAATGATGGCTTTCCCCTCGCCCTTTACGCTGCCGGCCGCCATTCCCTTCTATCCGCAATATGGGCTGTTCAGCCTCAGCGGCGGCTTTGTGAGGCAATGGGAATATAATGGCTGGAAGGCCGAGAGTTTGTCCTGGAAGCAGGGCTGCTATATCCATGCGGGCCTTTCGGGCATGGGGCAGATCACCTGGCGCGGCCCCGATGCCGAGGCTTTTCTGGCCCAGACCTTCATCAACGGCTTTGCCAAATTCCGTGAGGGCACCGCCAAGCATGGCATTGCCTGCACGGAACAGGGCCTGATTGCCGGCCATGGCGTGCTTCAGAAACTGGGTGCGGAAGAGTTCAAGCTCTATGTCGCGGGCCCGTGGTTTCCCTATGCTTTCAGTCGATTCTCGGGCGATGTCGAGCAGGTGGTGAGCGATGATTTTCTCTTCCAGATCGCCGGGCCCACCGCTCTGGCCACGCTGGAGGCGGCGACGGGCGAAAGCCTGCGCGATGTAGGTTTCCTGCGCTATCGCCAGACCAGCGTGAAGGGCCATAAGGTGCAGATCATGCGTGTGGGCATGGCGGGCACGCTGGCTTTCGAACTGCACGGGCCGATGGCACAGGCCCCCGAGATCTATGACGCCATCGTGCAGGCAGGAGAGCCCCATGGGCTGGAGCGGCTGGGCTGGCAAACCTTTCAGGTCAACCATGTCGAGGGCGGTTTCCCGCAGCAGTTCTGGACCTTTTCCTCGGCGATGCATCAGGACGAGGGCTGGCGCGCCTTTATGGCCAAACTGCCCTATCGCTTCCCCGATCCGACCATGGCGGGCAGCATCGATCCCGCCGATGTTCGCGCCCGCTGCCGCACCCCCATCGAGGTGGGCTGGGAAAAATCGATCCGCCTCGATCATGATTTCACCGGCCGCGCGGCGCTGGAAGCGGAACTGGCCAACCCGCGACGCACCGTCGTCACGCTGGAATGGGACGAGCGCGATGTGATCGATATCTACGCCTCGCTCTTCCGCGAGGAGCCGGAGTATAAATATCTCGAAATCCCCGTCTCTCCCGCCAATCGCGGCCTGTGCGGTCATGCCGATCATGTGCTGGCGGGGGACGTGTCGGTGGGCGTCTCCTCGGGCACGGTCTACAGCTATCATTTCCGCAAGGTGCTCAGCCATGCGACCATCGATCTTGCGCAGGCACAGATCGGAACTGCGGTGACGGTGCTGTGGGGCGACCATGGCGGGCGTATCAAGGCGGTGCGGGCGCGCGTCGCCCGCTTCCCCTATCTGCAGGAGGGCCGCAATCAGGCGGTCGACCTGTCCGCCGGAGTTACCGCATGATCCTTGCCCGCCGCCATCTGCTGCGCCTTGCTGGCGTTGCCGCCGTGACCCTGCCCATGCGCGGCTGGGCGCAGGGCAAGCCTGCCGCCAAGGGCGCGCGCATCACGCTGCTGGGCACGGCGGGCGGCCCGCCGCCGCATTTCGACCGCAGCCAGCCCGCCAGCCTGATCGAGGTCGATGGTCGCCGTTTCCTGATCGATGCGGGCGAGAATGTCGGCCAGCAGTTGATGCGCGCGGGCACGCCGCCCTCGCAGGTCGACCTCACCTTGCTGACTCATCTGCATTGGGACCATACGCTGGGGCTCGACTATCTGCTGGCCAGCGGCTGGATGATGGGGCGGAGCAAGCCCATGCCGATCTGGGGGCCGCCGGGCACGCGCAAGCTGGTCGATGCCACGCTGGCGGCGGTGGACATCGGCGAGGACATTTTCCGCTCGCAGGCGCCGGGGCGCCCGCCGCTCGCCAGCCTCTATCCGGTGCGTGAGGTGGATGTCTCCACGCCGCAGGTGCTGATGGATGATAAGGACGTGCGGATCAGCGCCGTGGCCAACACCCATTTTGCCCAGATCCACGCCGCGCCGCATGACTATGGCGCCGACAAATCCTATGCCTATCGCTTCGATACGCCCTATGGCAGCGCGGTCTTCACCGGAGACACCGGCCCTTCCGCGCCCCTGACGCAGTTCTGCCATGGCGCCGATGTGCTGGTGTCCGAAATCGTCGATCTGCCCAGCATCCGCGCCGGGCTGGTGGCGGTGGGGACGCAAGGCGCCGCACTGGATACGCTGATGGCGCATATGGAGTTCCAGCATCTCACCCCGGAAAAGCTGGGCGCGATGGCGCAGGAGGCGGGGGTGAAGACTTTGGTCCTCACCCATTTCGTGGCCGGTCGAAACTTCGATCCGCAGGCGCTGGTGGCCGCGCTGGGCCGCGTCTTCAAGGGGCGGATCGTGGCGGGCAAGGATCTGGATGTGATCCCGTTGGGCTAAGGCGCCTGCGCCGCGCTGGCTGCTGCCACCGTGTTGCGCAGCAGGCAGGTGATGGTCATCGGCCCCACGCCGCCAGGCACCGGGGTCAGCACGGCGGCGTGATCGCATTCATGCGCCGCCACATCGCCGGTGATGCCCTTCGAGCCGTCCGGATGCACAATCCGGTTGATCCCCACATCCACCACCACCGCGCCGGGCTTCACCCAATCGCCGCGCACCAGATGGGGGCTGCCGGCCGCCACGACCAGAATATCGGCGCTGCGGGCGATCTCGGGCAGGCCGCGCGTGTGGATATGGGTGACGGTGACTGTGCATTCGCGCTCCAGCAGCAGCAGGGCAGCGGGCTTGCCGACGATGTTCGACTTGCCGATCACCACGGCCTTCAGCCCGGTGAAATCCGCGATCACCTCCTCCAGCAGCAGCATGCAGCCCAGCGGTGTGCAGGGCACCAGCCCGCCGCCGCTGCCGGTGGACAGCCGCCCGACATTGACCGGATGAAACCCGTCGACATCCTTGTGCGGGGCAATGGCGCCCAGCACGCGGTCGCCTGAAATTTGCGGCGGCAGAGGCAATTGCACCAGAATGCCATGGACGGCTGGATCGGCGTTGAGCCTGTCGATCAGAGCCAGCAGCACTTCCTCGCTGGCGGAAGCCTCCAGCCGATGTTCGATCGAGCGGATGCCCACCGCCTGCGCGGCCTTGTGCTTGCGGCGGACATAGATGTGGCTGGCCGGATCGTCACCCACCAGCACCACCGCCAGCGTGGGGGTAGGGCCTCCTGCCGCTGCGATGGCGGCGATGTGGGCGCGCAGATCATCGTCCAGCCGGCGGGTGAGTGCGTCGCCTCTCAGGATGCGGGCCATGGGTCAGTTCCCGAAGACGATGGTCTTGCCGCCATTGAGAAACACCCGCCGGTTGAGGTGCCAGCCCACCGCGCGGCCCAGCACGCGGCTCTCGATCTCGCGGCCCTTGCGGACCAGATCCTCGGGCGTGTCCTCATGGCTGACGGCTTCGGCGGCCTGATGGATGATCGGGCCTTCGTCGAGGTCGGCGGTGACGTAATGGGCGGTGGCGCCGATCATCTTCACGCCGCGCGCATGGGCCTGATGATAGGGTTTGGCGCCCTTGAAGCTTGGCAGAAAGCTGTGATGGATGTTGATGCAGCGGCCCGAGAGAAAGCCCGCCAGATCGTCGGACAGGATCTGCATATAGCGCGCAAGGATCACCAATTCGGCGCCGGTCTCATCCACCAACGCCTTGATTTGCGCCTCCTGCTGGGGCTTGGTGTCTTTGGTGATCGGCAGATGATGGAAAGGAATATCGCCGATGGTGCTGACTGTCATGGCGCTGGCCGGATGGTTGGAGGCGATGGCGACGATCTCCATCGGCAGCTCGCCCATGCGGGTCTTGTAGAGCAGATAGCCAAGGCAATGGTCGAAGCCCGAGACGAGGATTAGGGTCTTGATCTTCTCTCCGGTGGGCACCAGCTGCCAGTCCATGGCGAAATCGGCGGCCAGTTGGGCCATCGTGCTGCGCAGGCCTTGTGGATCGTCCGCCATCTCGAACATCAGGCGCAGGAAGAAGCGGCCGGTCTCGCGGTCGTCGAACTGGCGCGATTCCAGAATGTTGCCGCCATGGGTGAAAATCGCGCCCGCCACGCCATGCACGATGCCGGGCCGGTCGGGACAGCTGACGACCAGGGTAAAGGACTGGGCCAAAGGGTCTCTCCAGATGGTATGATTTTTTTGGAAGGGGATCAGGCGGTGATGGCGGCGGCGCTGGTGGCCCTGGCCATCCAGTCGCCGAATTTGTAGAAGCCGCCGAAGGGGAAGACATGCAGCCGGACGGTTCCGGCTTCCATGGTGTTAAGGCCCTCGATCAACTCGCTGAGGAACTGGTCCGGCCCGGCATTGCCGATCAGCCGCCCGAGCGACAGGCGGTATTTCGCCAATGCGCTGGCCGAGGCGCTGACCCCGCAGCGCCGCGCAAAGCCCAGCAGCGTGCGCACCCCCGCTGGTCCCGGAATGCCGATCCGCACCGGCACATCGACCCCGCGGCGGCGCACCTCCTGAAGCCAGCCCAGCACGCGCGTGGCATCGAAGGAGAATTGCGTGACGATTTGCGTTTCAAGGCCCCGTGCCCGCAGGGCGACGATCTTGGCCAGCATCGCCTCCCAGAGGATGGGCTCGGCAACATCGGGATGATCGTCGGGATGGCCGGCGATGCCGACATGGGTGAAGCCATGGCGTTCCAGCAGCCCGGTCTCGATCACCGCAAGGCTGTGTTCGAAGGGGCCGGAGGGCTGTGCCAGATCGCCCGCGATCAGGAACAGCGAGGTGACCTGCGCCTCGGCCCGCAAGGCGCCCAGCAGCCGGTCAAGCTGATCGGCGCTGGCGATGCGGCGGGCCGAGAGATGCGGCACAGGTTCCAGCCCTTGCGCACGGATGGCGCGGCAGGCGGCGATGCGCGCTTCATCGGCTTCGTCCGGCAGCCAGGGCACGAAAACCTGCGCCGGGCGCGGCAAGCCAAGCGGCAGGGTGTTGACGGTGGCGGCGTCCTTGGCCGTTGTTTCGAGGCTGTAATCCTCGAAGAGCGAGATAAGATCATGCATGATGGGGGTCGCTTTGTGAACAGGATGCAGCCTGCCTGCCACCGACCGGCACCGCTGAGTAGCAACCGATCCCGCAACAATGTTGTCACAGTGGGCGCGGGGCCGCACGCGGGCTGGCCGCGCGGGCGCGCAAGTCCCTGATGATCGGGCAAGGCCGCCCTTTGTCGCCAAAGTCGCGACAATGTTGCGCGAAAAGAGGGCATATATCGGCAGGGGGGCGGCTTGCTACGTCTCGGGCAGGCCGCGGCACATGCGGCTGAGCACGATTTGCGGAAAGGAATGCCCGATGAAGCCCAAGAGCCTGCAACAGGCCATGGAGGATGCCGGTTCGCCGATGGCGCTGGTCTGGAAACCCAATGCCAGGGCCTGGGAAGTGCCGGTGATCCAGCCCGAATATGTCGGCTGGCGCGAGGAGCAGCTGGCCTGGCGCGATGGCGTGGCGCTGAGCGATCTGTCGCATCATATGTGGGACCTGTGGATCGAGGGGCCCGATGCGCTGCGGCTGCTGAAAGATTACAGCGCCAACAATTACGAGAATTTCGTCGTGGGGCAGGCCAAGCAGTTCGTGCCCGTCACGGCGCGCGGCAATCTGATCACCGACGGCATTTTGATGCGCGATGCCGAGGAGCGCTTCAACCTGTCGGGCGTGCCCGCCTCGCAATCATGGATTCGCTATCAGGGTGAGACCGGCAATTACGATGTTGCGATGACGGTCGATCCCGATTCCGGGCTGCGCAAGGAAGGCTCTCCGATCGTCTTCCGCTATCAGATTCAGGGTCCGCTGGCGATGAAGCTGGCAGAAAAACTGTTCGATGGCCCGCTGCCTGCCACCAAATTCTTCTATTCTACCCCGGTGGAGCTGAATGGTGCCAAATTCCGTGCCTTTCGTCATGGCATGGCGGGCATGCCCGGTTATGAATTCATCGGCGACTGGAAGGATGCCGTGGCGGTCAAGGATGCCATTCTGAAAGCGGGTGAGGAGTTCGGCCTCGTCCATGTCGGCGGCAAGGCCTATTACACCAATGGCATCGAGAGCGGCTGGATTCCCACGCCGACGCCGGGCATCTTCACCGATGATCTGAAGCCTTATCGCGAATGGCTCAGCGTCTTTTCCTATGAGGGCCAGAAGCCGCTGCACGGCAGCTTCTATTCGGACAACATCGAGGATTACTATGTCTCGCCCTTCGAATTGGGCTATGGCAAGTCGATCAGCTTCAATCACGACTATCTTGGGCGCGAGGCTCTGGAAAAGGCCAAGGTGGATTATCCCCGCCGCAAGGTGACCTTCGTCTTCGATGAGGCCGATGTGGTCCGAGTCTTCGGCCAGCCGGACTATATGAACACCTATGGCCGCTATCGCATCGAAAAGGACGGCAGACTCGTGGGCATGGTCTTCCAGACCGGTCTGATCGGGCCGCTGAACAAGATCCTGTCGCTGGGGCTGGTGGACAAGGAATACGCCGCACCCGGCACGCAGCTCGATTTCGTCTGGGGTGAGCATCCCGGCCCCGGCCATGATGCCAACGGCGATTTCGTTTTCCAGCGGCTGAAGGTCACCGTCGCGCCATCGCCCTACAATGAGCATGCCCGCCACGACTATCGCAAGGACTGAGACCACCCTTCAGTCCTGCCGCCTGTCAGGGCGCCGCATCCTGTATGCGGCGCCCTGATTTTCAGCTGCGCAGCGAAGGGGCCGTATCCCCCACATTGTGCAGCTTGAACCAGTCCCCCAGAAAGGAGATGAAGGAGCGGATGCGCCGCGGCACATCCCCGCCGGGCGGAAAGGCGATGTAGAGCGGGCGTGCCGCAATCGGAAAATTGGGCAGCACCTGCACCAGATCGCCCTTGGCCAGCGTATCCTGCATGATGCCCTTGGGCAGCAGGGCAATGCCCAACCCCGCCACACAGGTCTCCCGCAGGGCAAAGACGCTGTTGGAGGAAAATTTCGAGGGCATCCGCAACTGCGCCCGCTCGCCATTTTCAAAGACCCATTGATGGTCGGTCGTCTTGGCAAGGCAGGAGTGATGCGCCAGATCCGCCACCGTCTCGGGCATGCCCTGCGCGGCGATATAGGCGGGCGAGGCGACCAGCAAATGGTTGATCTTGCCGATCTTCTTGGCCATGATCGAACTGTCGCGCATCACATTGGGCTGGATACAGACATCATAGCCCATGGTCAGGAACTCATGCGGATTGGCCGAGGGTTCCTCGAAATGCAGCTTCACATTGACGCCGGGATGGCGTGACAGAAACTCCCCGATCGCCAGCGACACGCCGAAACTGCCGATCCAGATCGGGCAGAGCACGGCAATATCGCCTTCCAGCTCATTCTTGATCGCGGAAATCTGCTCCTCGCCGCTGCGGATGTCACCCAGCACACGCTGGCACAACTCGCTGTAGCGCAGTCCCGCATCGGTGGGGCTGACCAGCCGCGTGGTGCGGTTGAGCAGCTTGATCCCCAGATGCGCCTCCAGATCGGCGACATGGCGCGACACCAGCGTGCGGGAAATCGACAATTCCTCCGCCGCCGTGGTGAAGTTCCCCGATTTCACGACCCTGAGAAAGGTCGCCATGGTGGTCAGTCGATCCATGTCTGTCTCCCGCTTCGGCCGCTCTGCTGATCGGGGCCGTAAGCCTTATCCTGCAATCCCTAGGCCCATCGGTGGCGCCTTGGTGATTGATTGTCAGACGGTGACCAATCGAAACGCCGCGCGCAAGCGCTGATTGTTGCGGAAACCGCGACAGTGCGGTGCCATCCCCCGCGCTTTACCCCGCGCGGCCCCTCTCCCAGACTGGCGGCACAAAAGATCAGACGGAGTTCGCTCCGGGGAGAACCAGACGACCATGACCGACCCCGCCACCGCGCCCTGGGGGCGTATCGCGCTGATCTATCTGATCGGCGTCTTCGGCATGCTGGTGGTGAGCAGCGCCGTGCCCGCGCTGGGCGGCATCGCGGCGGAGTTCCATCCACCATCGCCCGCCACCATCGGCTGGGTGATGTCGATGCCGGCGCTGGCGGCGGCGGTGTCTTCGCTCTGCGTGGGCTGGCTGGTCGACCGCTTCGGGGATCGTCCGATGATGCTGGTGGGCGGCGCTTTGGTGATCGTCGCCGATCTGGGCGTGGTGACGGCCCATACCATCGATCTTCTGCTGGCCTGGCGCGTGCTGGGCGGGCTGGGCTATGTCTGCATGGTGGTGGGCGCGGTGACGATGATCACGCGGCTGACCGAGGGACGGCAGCGCACGGCGGCTCTGGCCCTGTGGTCCACGGTGATCCCGGCCAGCTTTGTGCTGGCATCCTTCTATGGGGTGGTGGTCGGCCATCATCTTGGCTGGCGGATGGTCTTTGTCGGCCATGCGGTCGGGGCGGGCTTGCTGGTGGCGCTGGGGCAGGCCCTGTTGCCTTCGCCCGGCGAGCGCAAACCCAGCCGTCTGCAAGGGCTGGGTGCGGTGATCCGCACGCCCTGGCCCTTCGTGCTGGGCCTGTCTTTTGCGGCGGCGGCCTTCCTCCAGACAGGTTTTGTCGCCACCCTGCCGCGCCTGCTGGCCGAAAGCATCGGCGTGGGCGAGGCGCAGGTACTCTCCTTCAACATTCTGGCCATGCTGTGCAATGTGGCGGGGGCTTTCATGTTCGGCACGCTCTACAACCGCGGCGTCGCGCCGGTACGGATGGGGCTGCTGGCGGTGACGGCCTGCGCTGTGGCGGGCTCGCTGCTGGTGCTGGCGCCCACCTCGCTGCTGATGGCCATGGTGATGAATTGCATCCTGATGGCGGGGCTGGGCATTCTGGTCGGGATGTGGAGCCTCTTGCCGCTGGTCGCCCCGTCTCCGGCCTGCATGGGCGCCACCAGCGGCCTGATCACGCAAGTGACCTTGCTGGGCGTGCTGTTCGGCCCGCCAGCGGCATTTGCGGCGCATGCCGCTCTCCCTCAGGGCAGTATGATCTTTCTGGCCTTCGGGGTGGCGCTCAGCCTTGTGGCCTGGCCGATCTGGACCAGAAAGGCAGCCTCGGCTGCACGGCCTGCGGGGCTGGCACACTGAAGCGCTGCGGGGTGTAAACGGGCTGCGCAACCACCGGTTGGTTGTCACGACCGCAAAGGCAAAGTTTGGTGCGATGAGCGGCGATCGCAGTCTTCGCCCATCGCGCAAGCCGCGCCCCATGGCGCGGCGCCGGTGAACATCGGTGAGCTCCATTTGAGTCACGCTGCGGGCGCGATGCTGGCCGGAGCCGCCGCATCAGCGAGCGGCCTCGTCACCGCATGGCCCGGGCTTCGCTGAAAGGCCCGTTCGGGCGCCCCCGCATCCTTATACCCGTTCGGGTAAGGCCCCCGACCCGCCCTGGGATTGAAGGTTGACCGCCGGGCGAGGACAGTAGCTGCCGCCATCACCGTGGCCGTCACCGTCCAAAGGAGAAGCGATGCTCAAAGCCGTTCTGGCGGCCCCCACGCTTTGCCCTGTGGCAACCGTGCCAGCCCCCGTGCCAGCCTGAGTTCCCCCCGTTCCCGCATTCCGGTCGCGCGCCATAAGTCACAGGCGAGATTCTCCCCGGATTGCCCATCTGCCGTGCCCTGAAGCCCGAGGAGATTGCTATGCTACGCATGCTCGCGACCAGCCTGGTCGCCCTGGTGTCCGCCGCTTCGGCCGACGCCGGGGTTCCGCCATTTCCAGCAGCGTGCAAAGTTCAGGAGGTGGCGACCAACGCCACCTCGCTGCATGTTCGTGTCTGCGGCAGCGGGCCTGCGGTCGTGCTGCTGCATGGCTATGGTGAAACCGGCGATATGTGGGCGCCGCTGGCCGCCAACCTTGCGCGTGATCACACGGTCATCGTGCCGGATCTGCGCGGCATGGGGCTCTCGGCGCGGCCGGCGGGCGGGTATGACAAGAAAACGCAGGGCTATGATATCGCTGGCGTGCTTGACGCGCTGAAGGTCGGTCAGGTCGATCTCGTCACCCATGATATCGGCAATATGGTCGGTTTCGCCTTTGCCGCCGAGCATCGCGACCGGGTGAAGGCCTTCGTGCTGATGGATGCGCCGCTGCCCGGCGTCGGCCCCTGGGATGAGATCCTGAAAAGCCCGCTGCTCTGGCACTTCCGCTTTGGCGGCCCCGATATGGAGCGGCTGGTCGCCGGTCGCGAGCGCATCTATCTCGACCGCTTCTGGAACGATTTTTCCGCCGATCCCAGGAAGTTCGATGAAGAGTCCCGCGAGCATTACGCCGCGCTCTATGCAAGGCCGGGCGCGATGCATGCCGGTTTCGAGCAGTTCAAGGCCTTCGATCAGGACGTCAAGGACGATCAGGCCTTTCTGGCGTCGGGCAAGCTGGCGATGCCGGTTCTGGCCATTGGCGGCGATCACTCCTTCGGCCCGATGATGGCGGTGGTGATGCGCGCTGCGGCCACCCATGTGCAGGAGGCTGTCGTGCGCGACTCCGGCCACTGGCTGATGGAGGAGCAGCCCGCGCAAACCGTCTCGGTGATCCGCACCTTCCTGGACGCGCAAAAGTGAGCCGGGTTCTGCTGCCCGCGCTCCTGCTGGCTGCCACGGCGGCGAGTGGAGTCCAAGCCGCGCCCCGTGGCGAGATCCGCCTGACACAGGCCGAAATCGCGGCGCAGCATCGCGCGTCCGGCGGGCCGGGCACCTCGGGCGTCGCGGGCATCCAGACCATCGTGCTGGCCGGCGATCCGACGGCTGCGGGGCCTTACACCATCGAATTGCGCGTTCCCGCCAACACCAAAATCGCGGCTCACACGCACCGTGACAACCGCACCGCCGTGGTCGTCTCCGGCATCTGGCATTTCGGTTATGGCGCGGTCGCCACCGCCTCGGCGACGAAGGCGCTGGGGCCGGGCAGCTTCTACAGCGAGCCGGGCGGCGATGCTCATTTCGCGATGACAGGGGCCACCCCGGTCACGGTCATCATCAGCGGCTTCGGCCCCACCGACACCCACTTCATCGAAGCAGGGCATGAAGCGAAGAAGGAGAAACAGCCATGACCTCACCCGCCATCGCCCGTGATCCTGTCAAGGATCACATGCTGACGCCGGACAATGCGGCGCTGATCATCATCGATTTCCAGCCGGTGCAGGTCGGCTCGATCGTGACGATGAACAAGCGGCTGCTGGTGAAGAATGTCACCGCGCTGGCCCGCACCGCCAAACTCTATGGGCTTCCAGTTGTTCTCTCGACGGTCAATGTCGCGACCGGGCGCAACATGCCGACGATCCATCAGATCACCGATGTGCTGCCCGATGCGTCCCCCATTGATCGCACATCGATCAACGCATGGGAGGACGAGGATTTCGTGGCCGCGGTGAAAGCCACCGGCCGGTCCAAACTGATCATGGTGGCGCTGTGGACCGAGGTGTGCCTGGTCTTCCCGGCGCTCGACGCCTTGCGCGAAGGCTATGAGGTCTTTGCTGTCGTCGATGCCGTGGCTGGCACGTCCGACGTGGCGCATCGGGTCGGAATTCATCGCCTGGTTCAGGCGGGTGCCGTTCCCGTCAGCTGGATACAGGTCGCCTGCGAACTCCAGCGTGACTGGGCGCGCGATGCGACCACTGCCGGCTTTGCGGACATCGTCTTCGCCGAAGTCGGCCACTGACCGTGACAAGCAGCCTTCTTTCAATCCCGATCTCGATGGAAAGTCCCATGACCGAAGAAAAACGCAATGTTCTCGTCATCGGCGGAAGCCGTGGTATCGGCGCCGCCATCGTCCAGCGCTTCGCCGATGCGGGCGATCTCGTGACCTTCACCTATGCCGGTTCCGCCGATGCCGCAGCGGCGCTTCAGGACAGGACGGGGGCGGTTGCGGTCCGCTCGGATGCGGCGGATCGCGAGGCTGTGATCACAGCGGTCAAGTCGCAGGGCAAGCTCGATGTCCTCGTGGTCAATGCCGGGGCGCTCGTGCTGGGTAATCCGCTTGAACTCGATGCCGACGCGGTCGACCGGATGATCGATCTCAATGTCCGCGCGCCCTATCATGCGGCGGTGGAAGCTGCCCGCAAGATGAGGGATGGCGGGCGCATCATCATCATCGGTTCGGTCAATGGTGACCGGATGCCCTTTGAAGGCGGCGCGGCCTATGCGCTGACCAAATCGGCGATGCAGGGCATGGCGCGCGGTCTGGCGCGGGATTTCGGGGCGCGGGGCATCACCGTCAATGTCGTCCAGCCCGGGCCGACCGACACCGATATGAACCCCGCCGATGGCCCGATGAGCGCGGTCATGCACAGCTTCATGGCCATCAAGCGCCATGTGCGCCCCACGGAAGTGGCGGGCATGGTGGCCTGGCTCGCGGGGCCGGATGCGGGCGCGGTGACGGGCGCGCTGCACACCATCGATGGCGGGTTTGGCGCCTGAAGCCTTGAACCGGGGCCGATGCGATGCCCCTTTTTCGCAATCCGATCAAAGGACAATGCGCATGAACATCAATCTCAGCGGCAAGACCGCGCTTGTCACCGGTTCGACTGAGGGCATTGGTTTCGCCATCGCGCAGGGGCTGGCGCAAGCCGGGGCCACGGTGATCATCAATGGCCGCACGCAAGCGAAAGTCGAGGCGGCGGTGGCGCGCATCGGTGGCAGCGCGCGCGGCGTGGCAGCCGATCTGGGCACCGCCGCCGGGCATGGCCAACTGGTCAAGGCAGAGCCGCAGGCGGATATTGTCGTGAGCAATCTGGGCATTTTCCAGCCCGTCGATTTCTTCGACACCGATGACGCGATCTGGGACCGCCATTGGCAGATCAATGTGATGGCCGGTGTGCGGCTCGCCCGGGCCTATCTGCCCGGGATGCAGGCCAGCGGCTGGGGACGTTTCCTGCTGCTCGGCTCGGAATCCGCCTTCAACATTCCGGCGGACATGATCCACTACGGCGTCAGCAAGACCGCCGATGTCGCGCTGGCCCGAGGGCTCGCCAAGCGCATGGCGGGAACCGGTGTGACGGTGAACTCCGTTCTGCCCGGGCCGACATTGTCGGAAGGCGTGGCCGCGATGCTGGAGCATGAACGCGCCGCATCGGGCCAACCGATCGAGGAGGTCGCGGCGGCTTTCGTGCGCGCCTCCCGCTCGACCTCGATCATCCAGCGTGCGGCGAGCGTCGAGGAGGTCGCCAATATGTTCGTCTATCTCGCGTCACCACAGGCTTCGGCGACCACCGGCGCGGCGTTGCGCGTCGATGGCGGGGTGATTGATACGCTGATGTGATCCGAAAGATGGCGTTTGCCGATTGTCGGGGCGGCAGGCTTTGGTAAGAGGTTTTCAGGGGCAGAAGGGGGTGTCGGCTCCGACGGGGGAAAGCCAGTCGCATGATCCGGTCTTGCGTGACCAGAATGGGGCCATTCGCGCTTCTGGCGATGTCATCGCTCGTGAGCGCGGTGTGCTTTGCGCAATCCTCCTCCCCCGGTTTCGAGGCGTTCAAACACGTTCGCGCTGCTGCCGATGATGGCGCGCCCGATGGCCTGCTGCGCATTGCCCAGACCGCCGATGGTTACATCTGGCTCGCCGGTGACGCGCTCTATCGCTTCGACGGCGCGACCTTCGAGCGGATCGACTGGCCGCAGGGCTCAGGCAAGCGGCGCGCCTCGCCATCGACGCTGATGGTGAGCGACCGGGGCGAACTCTGGGTCGGCTTGCGTGATACGGGTGGCGTCGCCGTGTACCGTCAGGGCGCCCTGCGCGACATGCACATGCCTGATCCGCCGCGCGGGCTGGCCGCTTTGGCACAAGCGCCCGACGGAACGCTATGGGCATCCTCCATGAGCCTCGACAAGCGGCTGCAGCGCAGACACGGCAACCAGTGGGAGCGGGTGGACGAGACGCTGGCACTGCCGCGCGGCTACATCATGGATCTGATCCCCGCGCGAGACGGCAGGCTGTGGGTCGCGCTGAGCGCCGAGAATGGCGAAAGCGGCACGCTGGCTTTTCTGGACCCCACGGCGACGCATTTTCAGACGGTGCCTGTGGCGCTTTCCGGGCGGCCCAAGATCGCGCTCGATCACAGCGGTGCGCTCTGGATTTCGGATGCAACCGGCACCCGCATGTTTCTCGACGCCAGCGGCAAGCGCAAACAGCCTGCCATCAGCTTTCCGCCCGTGCCCGGTGTCACCCGGGCCGCCCTCGCGTTCGATCGCAACGGTGGCCTGTGGGGCACCACGGCGTCTGTGGGGATTTTCTACATCGCCAAACCCTATGCGCCGTCTGCCGGGCCTGCCGCGCAGGTCAGCCGGTTCGGCGCGGCCAACGGCCTGACGTCCGACACCAGCTATGCGCCCTTTGTCGACCGCGAGGGCAATGTCTGGATCACAACCGAAAGCGGCATCGACCAGTTTCGCCGGGCGGCGGCCCAGCAGGACCCCGCCATATCCGCCGATCCCGAACATGGGCTCTCGATGGCGCGGGCGAGTGACGGCAGCATCTATGTCGGGTCGCGCCGGACGGTGTTTCGTGTGCCCTCGAACGGGCCTGCGGCTCCGGTTCTGAAGCTGGCCACGGACGAAATTTCGATGTGTACGGCGCGAGCCGGGGGCGTCTGGGTTATCGAACCGCGGGGCCAGCTCATCCTGCTGCAGGGCACACGCGTGCGACGGTTTCCCGGCTATCCGGGCGGCGAAGCGAGGATCGCCTGCGCCGAAGATGCCTCTGGCCGTCTTTGGCTGGCCGTTGCCAGCGGTACGCTTCTGTGGCGGGATGCGGCAGGCTGGCATCGGGCCGGCGGGCTCCTTGCGGACCTCAAGGTCTGGGATTTGACGAGGACGCAGTCAGGCGATCTTGCGCTGGTCATTCCGCCTGACATCGCCCTTCTGCATGGCAACCGGCTTGAGAGGATCAGCCTTGGGCAGGCCGGGATCGGAACGCCCTGGGCGCTGATGGCGGGCAATGGCGCGGGCTCGCAAGACCTTTTTATCAGCGGTAGCGCCGGTCTGGCCCGGAAACGCGGAAACCAGCTGCGTCATCTCGACGAGCGGCGTTTCCCCTGGATCACCTGGGTCAGGACGCTCCAGCAGACCGTGGACGGCAAGACCTGGCTGTTCAGCCGGGCCGGCGTGTATGAAGTCGCCACGGCCGATCTGGATCGCGCTTTCGACGATCCCCACGCGCCGCTGCCTGTCACCAAATTCGACGCTCTGGACGGCTTGGCGAGCACGGTTCAGCAGGGTGGCTTCATGGGGCAGCAATCCGCCGTGGGGGCAGACGGCAGGCTCTGGTTCCTCAACCGGCAGGGCGCGGCCTTTTTCGACCCCGCGAAACTCCAGCCGAACAGCATGCCGCCCCCGGTGACGATCCGCTCCCTTGAAAGCAATGGGGGGACATGGCGCGATCCGGTGCATGTCGTGCTTCCCGGGGGGACGCGCACCGTCAACATCGCCTATGCCGGGCTGAGTTTCACGGTGCCTCAGCGCGTGTAGTTCCGGTATAGGCTGCAGGGCGTTGATGACGCCTGGGTCGATGCGGGTGCGCGGCGGACGGCGTCCTACACCAACCTTGGGCCGGGCCGCTACCTCTTCCGCGTCATCGCGCGCAACAGCGATGGGGTGTGGAACAGCAAGGGGGCCACGCTGGCCTTCGAGATCGAACCCACTTTCGTGCAGAGCTGGCCGTTCAAGCTGATCTGCGCGGCGGCGCTGCTGGCGCTGATGTGGCTGGCTTATTCTTTCCGCCTGCGCACCCTTGCCGACCGTATCCGCATGCGGATGGCCGAACGCGCGGAGGAGCGCGAGAGGATTGCGCGTGAACTGCATGATACATTGCTGCAGTCGGTTCAGTCGCTTACGCTTCGCTTTCAGCTCGCCGCCGACGATCTGCCGGAGGAGATGCCCGTGCGTGCCTCGCTCATCACCGCGATCGATATCGCCGACAAGGTCATCGCTGAAGGCCGTGACCGGGTTCGCGAATTGCGCACGCAGCAGGATGGCGATCTGCAGCAGATCCTATGCGACCTCATCGCCAGGATCGAGTTCGGCTCAGCCGTGACCGTGGCGATCACCTCGGATGGAGAGGCGCGGTCCCTCGACCCGGCGGCGCTTGACGAGATCATCCGGATTGCCGGGGAGGCGCTGTTCAACATTCACCGCCACGCCCATGCCACGCAGGTGGCGGTGGCCTTGCACCACGGCGCGAATTTGCAGATCCGCTTTGCGGACAATGGGCTTGGCATCGATGCCGAGGTCGCCCGGGCGGGTGGCAAGGCGGGCCATTACGGCTTGCTTGGCATGAGCGAACGCGCGCGGCGGTTGCGTGGCCGTCTTGTCATCCGCCCGCAGCCCGATCGGGGGACCGAAGTGGTGCTGACGGTGCCCGGGGCGATCGCATACAAACCGCGCACACCTCGACCATGGAGTTCATGATGCCTCCTCCCATCCGCGTCCTGATTGTCGATGACCATCCGATGGTGCGTGACGGGATCGCTGCGCTGCTCGGGCGACAGCCTGACATGGAGGCCATCGGCGAAGCCTGCAATGGCATCGAGGCCGTGGAGAAATTTCGTGAACTGTCGCCCGATCTGACGCTGATGGATGTGCAGATGCCGGGGATGGGCGGGGTCGAGGCCATTGCGGAGATACGCCGCCTCTCCCCCGATGCCCGCGTTCTGGTGCTGACCACCTATCCTGGCGATGCGAATGCGGCGCGCGCCATAAGGGCTGGCGCCGCGGGCTATCTTCTCAAGAATGCCATTCGGGGCGAGCTGACGGATGCGATCCGTTCGGTTCATGCTGGCCGCCGCGCCCTATCGGCAGACATTGCGCATGAAATTGCCACGCATGCTCTGGATATGGCGCTCACCGAACGCGACATCGAGGTGCTTCGGTTGGTTGCCGACGGCCATGCCAACAAGGAAATTGCCTGGCGGTTGAACCTGTCGACCGATACGATCAAGGCGCAGCTGAAGACGATCTTCGAAAAGCTTGGCGTTCATGATCGCACCCATGCCGTCACCGTCGCGGCGCGGCGCGGCTATATCAATCCTTTCTTGTGACAGGCTGCCGGGGGAAGGTCGTTCCAGAGCTTGAAGGGCAGCCCTATCGGACGCAGGCTGGAAGACCTTGCCCCTACCGTTTCGATAGGGGCAAGGCTTCCGTCTTTTACCAGCGCCTTAGCGCTTCTTTTCGGCACCGCCCGGATGCCAATCCACCGGGAGGGTCTGTTCGGGCAGCACGATCGTGCTGCTCTCGCCCGGTTCGGTCGCGGATTGTGCAAGGCTGATGGTGTAGCTGCCCGCCGCGATCCGCCAGCGATGGTTTGCCTCATCCCAGCGCGCCAGCAGGCGCGGATCGATGGCCACGCTGACCTCCCGGCTCTGCCCGGGTTCCAGCGTCACCTTCTGCCAGCCGCCAAGCCGCTTGGGGGCTTCCCATCCGGCAGCCGGAGCCGCCGCGACATAGATTTGCGGCACGGCGGCGCCCCGTCGCTGCCCTGTGTTGGTCACCCGGACATGCGCGATCACGCCCGCGCCTTCGCGCGCAACCTGCAATCCGGAGGCGGTGAAGCTGGTATAGGACAGGCCGTGGCCGAAGGGGAAGGCCGGTTTCAGCCCCTTGGCCTCGAACCATTTGTACCCGACCGTGGCGCCCTCGGTGTAGGTGACATCGCCGCCATGCGGGGCCTCGTGGTGAGGCAGCTGCCCAAGATCCGCCGGAAAGGTCACCGGCAAATGGCCTGAGGGGTTGGCCACGCCGAACAGCAGGTTGGCGATGGCCTCGCCCCCGGCGGTGCCCGGATACCACGCCTCAAGGATCGCGCCGACCTGATCGCGCCATGGGGTCAGGACCGGCCCGCCGCTTTCCAGAACCACCACGGTTTTGGGCTGCGCTGCGGCCACGGATTGGATCAGCGCATCCTGATCTCCATCCAGCGTGAGGTTGACGTCAAAGCCCTCGCCCGCCCATTGCGTGCCGAACACCAGCGCGACATCGCTGCTTTTGGCAAGGGCGGCGGCCTGAGCCGGGTCGGTTCCGTCAGCGAAGTGGATCGTGGCATTGGGCGCCAGCTTCCGGATCGCCTCAAGCGGGGAGGAGGGATCGTAAATGACCGGCCCCGGCCAGGAGGTCGGCGTCAGGCCGGGCACGGCATTGCCGCCGCGCGGATAGACCGCGGAGGACCCGCCCCCGGCCAGCACGCCCTTGTCCGCATGGCCGCCGATGATGGCAATGGAGCGGATGTTCGGCCCCAGCGGCAGCAGGCTGTGCCTGTTCTGCAGCAGCACCGCGCCGGCCTCGGCATCGGCGCGGGTGACTTGGGCATGGGCGGCATAGTCGATGGTGGCGGATTGGTCGCTGGTCGGCTTGTCGAGCAGGCCGTTGGCCACCATGGCGCGCACAACCCGCCGCGCCATCTGCGTCAGGCGCGCCTCGCTGACCTGACCGGCAGCGACGGCCTTCTTCAGCGGCTCTGCGAAATAGGGCGCATCGTCGAAGGGATAGCCCGATTCCTGATCGAGCCCTGCTTGCGCGGCCTGCACTGTGGAATGGGTCGCCCCCCAGTCGCTCATGACAAAGCCCGGCCATTTCCAGTCATGGCGCAGCACCTGAGTGAGCAGGAAAGGGTTCTCGCAGGCGCGGACGCCATCGACCTTGTTGTAAGAGCACATCACCGAGCCGGGCGCCCCATGCTCGATGCCAAACTGGAAGGCCAGCAGGTCTGACATGCGTGCCGCGCTATGATCGATCAGCACATTGCTGGTGCCGTTGCGCTCGGTCTCCTGATCGTTGAGCGCGTAATGCTTGATCGTGGCGATCACGCCGTTCGACTGGATACCGGCGATCTGCTCGCCGACCATGACGCCTGCCAGCAGCGGGTCCTCGCCGCCATATTCGAAGCCCCGCCCATTGCGCGGCTCACGCAGGAGATCGACTCCGCCCGCGAGCATCACATTGAAGCCCGAGCGTTTGGCCTCGTCTCCGATCATCGCGCCGCCCTTGCGGGCCATGTCCGGGTCCCAGCTGGCGGCCGTGGCGATCCCGGCGGGCAGCGAGCTGCGCAGGCGCTTCTCCTTTGCGGCGCCCTGCGTCGCCACCCCCACGCCCGCATCGGTCTGCCACTGCGGCGGGATGCCCAGCCTTGGAATGCCCGGCACGAAGCCTGCTGATCCATCCAGCGCCAGCGGCGGGCGCGCATAATGGTTGCGGCTGGCATCATCGGTGCCGAACAGGCCGAAGACCAGCGTGAGCTTTTCGTCCCGCGTCATCTTCGCGATCAGCGCATCCGTCCGCGCGTCCACGGGGGATTGCGGAGTGGCCGTTTGTGCGGACAGGCTTGAGGAAAGGCCACTCGCCAGAAGCATGGCCGCGGCAGGCAGGATCGACTTCACCATTTTTTCTCCGATTGGCTTCAGGCTTTTGTCGTCGCATCGTTTTATGCGAAAAACCGGTTCCCACTTTTTCGCACGATGCTTAGGGCCCGGCAGGATTGACGTGGACGGGGTGCGGCGCTCAGGCCGCGTCGAGGATGCTGCGTTGGTAGAGGCGCGAGGGTTCTCCGCCCAAAGCGAAATAGGGCTTGAACACCGCCTTGCCGGTGGCATCGTTCAGCAGCCATTCGGTGGCGCCGGGGGCGGCTTGCCGCAGCTGCAGCAGATCGCGCTGATGATGGAGGGCAAAGCGGTCGCCCGTCGCGAAGAGGGCGAGCGGGCCCTGAACCAGTGCGACGCGGTCCGCATGATGGGCATCGACGGCTTCCAGACGCAGAGGGAGATCGAAGCGCAGGTCAACCTTGTCGCCGCTCTGCCATGTGCGCGTGATGGTCAGAAAGCGGCCAGCGGTGGCCTCGGTGACATCCCGTCCATTCACGGCCACTTGCGTCCCGGGCCCGGCCCAGGCCGGAATGCGCAGCCGCAGCGCCATCGCCACCGGGCGCGGCGCCTCGATATGCAGCGCCATGCTGGGCTCCAATGGGTAATTGCCTTGCTGGGTCAGCGTCAGCAGCGGTTCGCCATGCCTGCGCCAGACCGCCCGGGAGGGGGTGTAGAGATTGACGAAAAGCCCCTTGTCGTCACGCAGATAGGCGCTGATGCCATAGTCCGCCGTGAGTTGCCCGATCGATCCCGCGCAACAGGGGCAACTCGATTCATAGTAAGATTTGGCGCCGATATCGTTATAATCGGCGTAATATTGGCCGATGCCATCGGATCGCAGGGGAAGCAGGCCAAGCGCGGCATTGTAGAACAGCTTCTCCATGCCATCGCCATAGCGGCTGTCCTGCGTGACGCGCATCAGAGCGCGCGCCACCTTGAAATGGCCGTAAGTGCCGCAGGGTGCTTCAAAGGTGCGATGCGTGCTGCTCAGGCTGGCGCCGAGGCCGCCCGAACCGGCTTCTATGAAGCTTTCGTCAGGGCCCCAGCCGCCGGTGGCAAAGCTCTGCGCGATGACGAAAGCCATGCCGTTGCGCGCTGCGGCCAACAGGGCAGGATCATGCTCATGGAGGTAGCCGCGCATGGCCGAGGCCAACGCATTGACATGGCTGTAGGCGTGACGGCCCGCCAGCACATTGCGCCCGGCGGCCAGCGGATCGAGGTAGCTTTCCCGCAGCAGATAGGCTGGCGCCATGGTGCGGAAGCGATCCCCGGCGCCCGCCTTGGCGGCAAGATAGAGATTTTCGGCCAGCGTGTAGGTTTCGTCCCAGCCGAAGGCGACATTGGGCCTGGCGTTCACCTGGGTTTCGGCGCGGTCCAGCGCCTTGCCCGGCAGATAGGGCAGCACGGCCTGCGTGGTGGGGTCGATCAACTGCAGGGCCTGCCGATTGCCGGTGAAGCGGAAGGCATCGATCAGGCCGATCATCAGCTTGTCGTAAGTATAGGCCGGAATGGGATAATTGGCATAGAATTTGGGTGAGATGGTGGGCGCATAGGCGGCAACCAGCCGCTCCACCTTCTGGCGCGCGCGCTGATCGCCGGTCACCGCATGGCCGCGCGCCAGCGCCGACAGATACTGGCCGAAGCTGTGGCCGGGGATATAGCCGGTCAAATTGCCCGGCGGGTTGAAGGAGGGATCGGGATCATACCAGCCGCCCAGTGCGGGGCCGGGGGTCGGGAGTCCGACGGCAGCGCGGAAGGGGCGCAGCAGCGCATCGTCACTCATGTTGATCACGGCGTCGAGGGTTTGGTCCGCCTGCTGACGCGCCCTGCCATCGAGCAGGGTGACATCGCCATAGTCCGGCTCATCGAGCATTGTGGCGCCTTGCGCGGGCATTGAGGCGCCCCCGGGATTTGTCAGAGTAGAACTGGCCATCGCCGCCGCCCCGGCAAGCACGCCACGCCTGTCGATGTCCACGCTGCATCCTCCCATTTCCGGAGCGGCTGGGGCTGATCCCGTCGCTCACTGAGCTTTTCTTCTTATATCATTGAAAATTGAAACGAAAAATCTTCGAATCAATTTGAGGAGAGGGTTTCCCTTTCCCTGTGTCCGCAATCTACGGGCCGAATTCAAAAATTCAATTTTGTTTTTAATTAAAGCCTCCCATCCACCGCGAAGGTCGGGTGAAAAATTGTCCGACAAGAAGGGGCGCCGCAGGACATCATCAGGAGGCTGAAAATCTCAAGGCGGCAGCGGATGATGGTGCTGGGCTGGCGTTCCAGCCGATCTATCGTGGAACCTGCGCGCCAAATGCAGCATATCTCAACTGCTGATAGGCCTCGATGAGCTGGTCGAGATCGAAGCTGCGGTTTCTTCCACTCGGATTGGGCAGGACCCACGCCTTCGCCCCCGCAATCATCGCTGCCTGCGCGCCCCACGCCACCGATCGCTGGCCGGAAAGCCCGGCGAAAGCAGGCTTGCCCAGAAAAGCAACGAAGGCCGGAGCATGCCGCGCCACCTTGCGCTGAAACTCACCCGCTGCGGCGCGATATTCCTCCGGATCGAGCTGATCCTCCCGCGCCGTGACCCGCTCGACCACAGTCGTCAGGCCGCAGCCGTGATGCAGGATCGTATGGCTGTCCTGAGGGGCGATCTGATGCGGGGTGAAGCCGGAGAGATGCATCACCCGCCAGAACCGATTGCCCCGCCCCGCGAAATGATGCCCGGTTGCCGCCGCCAGCAAACCCGGATTGATCCCGCAGAACAGCACCTTCAGCTTCGGCCCGATCACATCGGGCAGGCTCATGGACAGATCATCGCGACGGCCATCAGCAAGAAGGCATTCTCCACCCACCGAGGGCTTGTCCGCGCAAGCCCTCGACCAGACGCATCCATGTTACCCCGGGATCAGGGCGGACTTTGCGCTCTCCGCCGTGGCGGCGGCAACCTCGGCCCGGTCGCCCAGCACCACGCCCACGCGCTGATGCAGCCCATGCGGCACCAGATCGAGGATGCGGGTTTCACCATCTGTGGCCGCGCCCCCGGCCTGTTCGATCAGGAAGGCCATGGGGTTGGCCTCATACATCAGGCGCAGGCGCGCCTTGCCCGGCTTGCGCGCATCCGCCGGATAGAGAAACACGCCGCCGCGCTTCAGGATACGGTGGACATCGGCCACCATCGATCCGGTCCAGCGCATGTTGTAATCCTCGCCCAGCGGACCCTCGGACCCGGCCACGCGCTGCTCGACATACTGCGCCACATGGTCCGACCACTGGCGGCGGTTGGAGGCGTTGATGGCGAATTCGCGCTTGCCCTGCGGCATCTGCATCGGCCCGTCGGTCATGCGCCAGGCGCCCACTTCGCGGTCCAGCGTGAACTCATAGACGCCCGTGCCCAGCGTCAGCACCAGCAGCGCCTGCGGGCCATAGATGGCATAGCCCGCCGCCACCTGCGTGGTGCCCGGCTGCAGGAAGTCCTCCTCGGTCACCTGCCGCCCGGCGACCTCATGCGGCGCCTTGAGCACCGAGAAGATCGTGCCCACCGACAGGTCGACATCGATGTTGCTCGACCCGTCGATGGGATCGAACATCAGCAGATATTCGCCCTTGGGATAGCGGTTGGGGATGAGGTGGATCGTCTCCATCTCTTCGGAAGCCATCGCCGCCAGATGGCCGCCCCACTCATTGGCGTCGAGCAGCAGCTCGTTGGCGATGACGTCCAGCTTCTTCTGGACCTCGCCCTGAACGTTTTCCTGGCCCAGGCTGCCCAGAACCTCGCCCAGCGCGCCCTTGGAAATGGCATGGCTGATCGTCTTGCAGGCGCGCGCCACGGTTTCGATCAGCAGGCGCAGCTCACCGGGGAGCACATTCTGCTCGCGTTGCTGCTCGATCAGGAAGCGGGTCAGGGTTGGATGGCGAGGCGCTGGGGAAAGGGTCATGCGGAAGCCTTTTTTCGGGGAGAGGGGCGGTGTGGCTTACGGTTATAGGGGGCTAATGTTTCACAATGCCAGCTTGGCGGCAACCGCTTCACCATGGGCCAAAGCCGCAGCAGCGCGAATTTGCTCGGGCCAGGGCCTTGTGCCGGTGTACAGCACGAATTGCTCCACCGCCTGAAGCACGATCACCTCCGCGCCGGAGATGATGGTCTTGCCCGCGGCCTGCGCGGCCTTGAGGAAAGGCGTGTCGGCGGGCTGGGCCACCACGTCGAAGGCGGTCTGGCAGGCCTCGATCCAGTCCTGCGGAAAGGCCAGATCGGCGCTGTTGGCGCCTTCCATGCCCAGCGGGGTGACGTTGATCAGCAAGGGGGCGGGGTTGGCGGGCAGATCGGCGCTCCATGCATAGCCATAGGCCTGCGCCAGCGCCTTGCCGCGCGCCTCATTGCGGGCCACGATGGTGCCCTGCGCAAAGCCCAGCCCGTGCAGCGCGGCGGCCACCGCCTTGGCCATGCCGCCGCTGCCGCGCAGCACGAAGGGCGTGACCGGATCGATGGCGCGGCGCTCCAGCAGGTCGCGCACGGCGATGTAATCGGTGTTGTAGCCGGTCAGCACGCCGCCATCGTTGACGATGGTGTTCACGCTCTCGATCACGGCGGCGGAGGGCTCCAGCGCATCGATCAGCGGGATCACATCCTCCTTGAAGGGCATGGAGATCGCGCAGCCGCGAATGGAGAGCGCGCGAATGCCGCCGATCGCCGCGGGCAGATCCTTGGTGGAGAAGGATTTGTAGACGAAATCCAGCCCCAGCGCCTCATAGAGCGCATTGTGCAGCCGCGATCCGGCATTGCCGGGCCGGGCCGAGAGCGACATGCAGAGCTGGGTGTCGCGACCGATGGGCGGTTTCATGGCTGTGTTTCCTTGAGAGGCTGTGAAGGGCGATGCTGTTGAACTTTAAGCGTTGAGCCGCCGGAGATCAGGCGCCCGGCCAGCACCACCTTGCGGGCGGGAAGGTCGGGATGCTCCAGCCGGTCGAGCAGCATGGTCATGGCCGTGCGCCCGATTTCCGCCACAGGCTGCTCGATCACCGACAGGCCGTCGCCCACGAATTCCATCCAGTCTTCGTGATCGAAGCCGGTCAGGGCCAGATCGCGCGGCACCTCCAGCCCGGCCAGACGCACGGCGCGCAACACCGCCATCAGCATCACGCCATTGCTGGCGACCAGCGCCTGCGGGCGCTCCTGCCGGGCCAGCAGGGCGCCGACGCTGCGGGCCGTCTCGTCGGAGCCGTGAGGCACGGTGATCGCCTCGGCCTGCAGCCCCAGGCGCTGGGCGGCCTGCTCGAAACCGGCGCGGCGTTCGGCGCCGGTGCTGCTGGCGGCGCCGAACAGACCGGCGATGCGGGTAAAGCCGCGTTCATGCAGATGCGCGACCAGCCGGGCGGCCATGGCTTCATTGTCCAGCACCACGCTGTCATGCGCCATGCCCCTTGCGGTGCGGTCGATCAGGACCATCGGAAAATCGGGGGCGGCGCGCGTTGCATGGTCCAGCCCGGCGCGGGTGGGCGCCAGAATGACGCCCGCCACGCGCTCTTCCTGCATCAGCTCCAGATACATCGCTTCCTTGGCCGGATCTTCGTCCGTGTTGCAGAAGATGACGCGCTGGCCATGCGAATAGGCGATGTCCTCCACCACCCGCGACACGGCGGTGAAGAAGGGGTTGCGGATATCGGCCACGATCAACCCGATGGTGTTGGTATGGCGTGAACGCAGGCGGCGCGCGGCCAGATTGGGGCGATAGCCCACGGCCTTGACGGCAGCCTGCACCCGCTCATGCAGATCGGCGGCCACCGTGCGGCCCGAGAGCACGCGCGAGACCGTTGCGGGCGAGACCTGCGCGAGTCGCGCCACGTCCTTGATGCCGACCTTGGTGTTGTCGCCTTTCACGCTGACAGCCATGGGAAACGTTTTCTCCTCATCCCGCATATTCTCTGTGCTCTTGGCCGTGAGATTGCCCGATAATCATCCTCTTCCGCAAGAGGCCTTGACAAATTTTTGAGAAAACGTTTTCTAAAGGGCAGGCGACGACACAAATCGCCCCGGAGAGGTTCGAGATATGCTGGACGTTACCCCCACTGCCGTTGACCTGCATCCCGTGCGGAGCGACCCGGATATGCTGGACATGGTGCGCATCGATGCAAGCGCCACCGGCAAGGAAGACGCCATCCGGCAGGCCGGGCAGATGCTGGCAGCGGCGGGCTGTGTGGCGCCCGGATACGAAACCAGCATGATCGCACGCGAATCCGTGGCGAACACCTATCTCGGCTCGGGCGTGGCGATCCCGCACGGGCTGGGTGAGGACAAGGGGCTGGTGCGCCGCGATGGCGTGGTGGTGCTGCAATTCGTCGAGGGCATCGAATGGAATCCCGGCCAGATCGCCCATCTGGTGGTCGGCATCGCCGCCAATTCAGACAGCCATATCACCATCCTGCGCCGCCTGACCCGGCTGATTCAGGATGAGACGCGGCTCAAGCAACTGTCCACCACCACCGATGCGGCCCTGATCGCTCAGGCGCTTCAGGACGATGCGGCGCCCGTGGCACAGCAGCAGGCGCAGGATCTGGCTGAAACGATCGGCTGGGTGGTCGATTATCCCACCGGCCTGCATGCCCGCCCGGCCTCGGCCTGGGCCGAGGCGGCCAAGGCCAGCGAGGCGGCCCTGCGCGTGCGTCATGGCGGCGAGATGGCCGATCCGCGCAATCTGATCGCCCTGCTGCAACTGGGGCTGAAGGCCGGGGATGAGGTGGTTCTCTCGGCCTCCGGCAAGGATGCCGCCGCCGCGCTTCAGGCCTTCCATCGCGCCGTCATCCGCCTGACCCCGCGCGAAAAGGCCGATGCCGCGCGCGCCGCCGAAAAAGCCGACAAACCGGTGCATGGCTGGACCCCGCCGGGGATGCCGCAGATGATCGGCGGCGTTTCGGCCAGCCCCGGCCTGGCGATCGGCACGGTGCATGTGTTGGCCTCCGCCGATTTGCAGGTGGCCGATGTGCCGGTGGATCTGGCCGGCGGCGGGGCTCAGCTCAACGATGCGCTGCTGCGCACCCGCGCGCAGATGGTTGCGCTGATCGATGACACCACGCGCCGTCTGGGCGCGGGCGAGGCAGCGATCTTCAAGGCGCAGGCCACGCTGCTTGACGACACCGACCTCATCACCCTGACCTGCCAGATGATGGTGGAAGGCCATGGTGTCGCCTGGTCATGGCATCAGGCGGTGGAGCGCATGGCGCAGCAACTGTCCGCGCTGGGCAATCCCGTGCTGGCGGCGCGCGCCGCCGACCTTCAGGATGTAGGCCGCCGCGTGCTGGCGCAGATCGATCCCGGCCTTGGCATCGGCACGCTGGCCGATCTGCCGGATGCGCCCTGCATTCTGGTGGCCGACGATCTTTCGCCCTCCGACACCGCCGTGCTGGACACCGCCAAGGTGGTGGGCATCGCCACCGCGCTGGGCGGGCCGACCTCGCACAGCGCCATTCTGGCGCGCACGCTGGGCATTCCTTCCGTGGTGGCGGGCGGGGCGCAATTGCTCAGCCTGGCGGCGGGCGGTACGGCGATTGTCGATGGCGATGCGGGGCGGGTGTGGCTCAACCCTTCGGATGAGGATCTGGCCTCGGCCCGCGCGTGGATCGAGCGCAAGGAAGCCCAGCGGCTGGAGCAGGAGGCCGAACGCAGCCGCCCCGCCGAAACCCGCGACGGCATCTCCATCGCCATCGGCGCCAACATCAACCGCCCCGATCAGGCGCCTTTCGCTCTGGCGCAGGGCGGTGAGGGTGTTGGCCTGATGCGCACCGAATTCCTCTTCCTCGAAGCGGGCGACACGCCTTCCGAGGAGGAACAATTCGCCATCTATCGCGGCATGATCGAGGCTCTGGGAGACCGCCTGCTGATCGTGCGCGCGCTGGACATCGGCGGTGACAAGCAGGTGCCGCATCTCGACCTGCCCAGGGAGGAGAACCCCTTCCTTGGCGTGCGCGGGGCGCGTCTGCTGCTGCGTCGGCCCGATCTGCTCGATCCGCAATTGCGCGCGCTGTACCGCGCGGCGGCGCTGGGCGGCGATCTCTCGATCATGTTCCCGATGATCACCTCCGTGCCCGAACTGATCACCCTGCGCGAACGCTGCGAGGCGATCCGCGCCGAGCTGGACGCCCCCCATGTGCCCATCGGCATCATGATCGAGGTGCCTGCTGCCGCCGTGGTCTCGCATGCGCTGGCCGCGCATGCCGATTTCTTCTCGATCGGCACCAATGACCTCACGCAATATGCGCTGGCCATCGACCGCCAGAACCCCGAACTCGCCAGCGAGGCTGACAGCCTGCATCCCGCCGTGCTGCGCCTGATCGCCATGACGGTGGAGGGCGCCAAGGCCCACAACCGCTGGGTCGGCGTGTGCGGCGGCATCGCGGGCGATCCCTTTGGCGCCGCGCTGCTGGCGGGCCTTGGCGTCACCGAACTGTCGATGACGCCGCGAGACATTCCCGCCGTCAAGGCGCGCATCCGTGCCAGCACGATGGGCGATCTTCAGGCGCTGGCCGCCCGGGCGCTGGCCGCGCACACCGCCGCCGATGTGCGTGCCTTGAACAGCGGAGACCTGTGATGACATCCCCCAAGCGCGTGGCCACGGTCACCTTCAACCCGGCCATCGACCAGACCGTCACCGTCGGCCATCTGACGCGCGGCGAGGTTCATCGCGCCCAGTCGGTGCGGCAGGACCCGGGCGGCAAGGGCGTGAATGTGGCCAGCTGTCTGGCCGACTGGGGCGTGCCGGTCACCGTCTTCGGCCTGCTCGGCGCCGACAATGCCGCGCCCTTCGAGGCGCTCTGCGCCGCCAAGCCGATCACAGACCGTTTCGAGCGCCTGCCCGGCGCCACCCGCGTCAACATCAAGATCGTCGACGATGGCGAGACGACCGATATCAATATGGATGGCCTGTCGGTCGATGAGGCGGCCAGCGAGCGCGTTCTGGCCGCCGTGGAGGCTTTTGCCGCGCCCGATGCCCTGATCGTGCTTTCTGGCAGTCTGCCCCCGGGATGCGATGCGGGCATCTATGCCACCATGGTCGCGCGGCTGCGCGCGGCTGGGGCCAGGGTGCTGCTCGACACCAGCGGCGTGCCGCTCAGCCTCGCGCTGAAGGCCGCTGTGCTGCCCGATATCGTCAAGCCCAACCGGCGCGAACTGGCGGCCTGGGCAGGAGAGCCGCTCGACAGCCTCGCGGATGTGGTGCGTTGCGGCCAACGCCTGCGCGCGGGCGGTGTCGCTCTGGTGGTGGTCTCGATGGGCGAGGAGGGCGCGCTGTTCCTCTCCGATGAGGGCGTGCTGCTGGCGCGCCTCTCCGCCGGGGATCTGGCCAGCACCGTGGGTGCGGGCGATGCGATGGTGGCCGGCCTTGCCGCTGCCGCCATCGAGGGCGCAGGGCTGGAGCGGATTGCCCGCCTCGCTACCGCTTTTGCCGTGGCCAAGCTGGGGCGGCCCGGCCCGCATCTGCCCGATCTGGGCACCGTCCATGCGCTGAGCGAGGACGTGACGATCACCACCATCACCGCGACCGAAGCCATCGGCGCGGACGGGACAGGAGAGGCCCGATGACCAAAATCTTTGCCATTGTCGAGGCGGGCGAAACCGGCGTGTCCGGCGTGCTGGCCGGGGAGGCGCTGCGCCGCGCGGCAAGCCGCCGCAACCAGAGCGCCGAGATCGAATTGCGCACCGCGCAGGGCGTGATCAATCCGGTGGAGCCGCAGGATGGCGCGCCGCTGCTGTTCGTGGCTCCGGACGGTCTGGCCGATCCGCAGGTCGAGGCGCGGGCGCATCATCGCCTGAGCGTCGAGGCCGTGCTGGCCGATCCCGATGCCGCGCTGGAGGCGGCGCTGGCGGGGTCCGTGCCCGTGCAGCAGGGTTTGGCACGCCCGCGTATCGTGGCCGTCACCTCTTGCCCCACCGGCATTGCCCATACGTTCATGGCCGCCGAGGGGCTGACCGCAGGGGCGCGCCAGCTCGGCTATGATCTGCATGTCGAGACTCAGGGCTCGGTGGGGGCGGGCAATCCGCTCTCCGCGCAGGATATTGCCGAGGCCGATGTGGTGTTGATCGCCGCCGACCGCGAGGTGGACCGCAGCCGCTTTGCCGGCAAGCGCGTCTTCGTTTCCAACACGAAGCCCGCGATCACCGGCGGCGCTGCGCTGATCGAAAAGGCGCTGGCCGAGGCGGTGGTGGAAGCCGGCGCGGTGGCCAGCAGCGGCGGGGCCGAAGTCTCCGCCAAGCGCGCGGGCCCCTACAAGCATCTGATGACCGGCGTCTCCTTCATGCTACCCTTTGTGGTGGCGGGCGGCTTGCTGATCGCGCTGGCCTTTGCGCTGGGCGGCATTCACGCCAATGAGGACAGCGCGGCGGGCACGCTGGCGCATGCTCTCTTCACCATTGGCGCCAAGGGCGGCTTTGCGCTGATCGTGCCCGCGCTGGCGGGCTATATCGCCTTTTCCATCGCCGACCGGCCCGGCATCGCGCCAGGCATGATCGGCGGCATGCTGGCGGCCAATCTGGGCGCAGGCTTTCTGGGCGGCATTGTGGCCGGTTTTATCGCGGGTTACGGCGTCGATGCGCTCAACCGGCTGATCGTGCTGCCCAAAAATCTGGCGGGCCTGAAGCCCGTACTGATCCTGCCTCTGCTGGGCACGCTGCTGACGGGTCTGTTGATGGTCTATGCGGTCGGCGCGCCGGTGGCGGCGGCGCTGGCCTTCATGACCGAATGGCTGCGCTCCATGCAGGGATCGAGCGCCGTGCTGCTGGGCGTCATTCTGGGCTTGATGATGGCCTTTGACGTGGGCGGCCCGGTGAACAAGGCGGCCTATGCCTTCTCGGTCGCGCTGATCTCCAGCCAGGTCTACACGCCGATGGCTGCCGTGATGGCCGCAGGCATGACGCCGCCGCTGGGCATCGCTCTGGCCACGCGCCTCTTTGCCAACCGCTTCACCACCGAGGAGCGCGAGGCGGGCAGTGCCGCTGCTGTGCTGGGGCTGGCCTTCGTGTCGGAGGGGGCGATCCCCTTTGCCGCGCGCGATCCCTTCCGGGTGATCCCCTCGCTGATGGCGGGCTCGGCTCTGGCGGGGGCGATCTCCATGGCCTTCGGTGTCGAGCTGCGCGTGCCGCATGGCGGCATCTTCGTGCTGCCCATTCCCGGCGCGGTGACGCATCTGGGCGGTTTTGCCCTGGCTCTGGTGGCGGGCATGGGGCTGAGCGCCGTGCTGGTCGGGCTGCTCAAGCGCCCGGTGAGCGGCGCTTTGGCCGCCGCCTGAACCGCAGCCTTCCATAAAACGGTATAAGCAGGGAAAGTCTTTCACATGAGTGGGTTGAAAAGGCTCGCGGCGCTGGTTGCCGTGGGGGTGGCTGGATGTGCGCCTGCCGCATGGGCGCAGGAGGGGGCACAGGATGCTGCCGCGGCGGTGGCACCCAGCCCGTCGCCGCTGGATACATTGGCCGCCAAGGGGATTGCGCTCTCGCTCAGCTATACGGGTGAGGCGGCCTCCAATCTGACGGGCGGGTTGAGCCAGAAAACGGCCTATGCCGGGCAGGTCTATGCCGGTGTCGATCTGGACATGGGCAAGATCGCCGGGGTGAATGGCGGCACGGTGCATTTTGCCGTCACCAACCGTCATGGCCCCAGCCTGTCGAACATCGCGCTGGGCAACAACACCTCGGTGCAGGAAATCTGGGGCACGCAGAACAACCATCTGGCGATCCTGACCTATGAGCAGAAGCTGCTGGGCGGCGCGCTGGACATCGAGGCGGGCAAGAGCCAGGCCAACATCCATTTCCTCAATTCCTCGATCTACTGCAATTTCCAGTCCAATTCGACCTGCGGCAACCCCACGATGGTCTTCAAGGACAGCAACTTCACCTATTTCCCCGCCTCAAGCTGGATGGCGCAGGCGAAGTTGACGGTGGCGCGCAACTGGTTTGCCCATGTCGGCATCTATGAGGTCAATCCCAACCGCAAGGACCCGCAGGACAACGGTTTCAGCCTCAGCTTCAAGGGCAACACCGGTTTCATCGTGCCTTTCGAGCTGGGCTATGGATCGACCTATGCCACCGCCCGCCTGCCGCGGCATGTGATCCTGGGCGGCTGGATCGACGAGGGGCAATATGCCGATCCGCTGCGTGACACATCGGGCGGGATCGCCGCCATCACCGGCGGGGCGCCGCTGATGCGCAAGGGGCGCAGCGGGCTCTATCTGCATGTCGATCAGGTGCTGACCCGGCCCGATCCCAAATCGAACCGGGGGCTCGCGGTGTTCGGCGTGGCGATGGCCAATGTCTCGGGGCAGGTGGAGGAAAGCTGGTATCTGGATGCCGGCATCGTGCAGACCGGCACCTTCAAGGGCCGCGATCAGGACACCATCGGCTTTATGATCAACAACCAGCACTTCAGCGATCTGGCGATGCAGCGCATGAATGCCCTGCGCGTGGCGGTGGGCGGGCGCCCCAATGTGGCCCGCGACGAGGTGATGATGGAGCTGGCCTATGGCGCACAGCTGGGCCGGGCGGTGCGTATCTCGCCCAATCTGCAATATATTCTGCATCCCGATCAGACCGGCGCTCCGCTGCGGGCGACGGCCATTCCCAATGCCTTCATCGTGGGGTTCAAGTTCACCGTCGATGCGACGAAGCTGTTGCCGCACTAAAGGAGGGGTTGGCCTTCGGTTCGCCGCAAAGTCACGCATTTCCGGTCTTTTAGCGCGCAAAGGGGCTGGCCCTGCGGCTCTGTCAGGCGCTAGGGGTGAAGGGTGAGAAATCGTTTTCTCAGTTCCGGCGGCGCGGCTGCCGGAACCGCCTTTCGTTCGGAGACATGATGTTGCGCTCACCCTCTCTGCTTCTTGCGGGCCTTGCCCTGTTGGCCCCCGCCGGCCTGATGGCGGCCCCTGCTTCCCCGCTCATTCCCACCCTGTCGCTCCATGTCATCAACAATGGCGCGACGACCACCGCCTCGGGCCGGGTCTTTATCCCGGTGCAGCGCACCACGCCCGGCGAGGGTATGGAGGTGGCCGAGGTGGTCGGCGGCCAGCCCTGGCCTTTCCCCGATGCGGCGTGGAACAGCTGGAAACCGGGACAGAAGGGTGACGCTGCCTTTGTGGGCGTCAATTCGATCCGCATCGGGCCCGATGGCGATCTGTGGGTGGTGGACAAGGGCGCCGATGGCAATGGCGGCGCGGATAGCTCGCTTCAGCCCAAGATCCTGCGGATCGACGTAACGAGCGGACAGATCAAGCGCATCTATCCGTTGCGCAGCGTCACCACCGGCAAGAGCTTCGTCAATGATCTGCGCTTCAAGGGCAATGTGGCCTTTCTGACCGATGCGGGCCAGCCCGGGCTGATCGTGCTGCATCTCGATACGGGCGCGGCGCGGCGGGTGCTGGATGGCGATCCCTCCACCACGGCGCAGCGTCCGTGGCTGTCGGCAGGCAAGCCCCTCGTGACGCCGGAGGGCAAGCAGGTGGTGGTCCATGCCGATCAGCTTGAACTCTCGCCCGATGCGGCATGGCTCTATTACCAGCCTGCCAGCGGCCCGATGTCGAAGATCGAAACGCGCTATCTGGAGGATGAGACGCTGAGCCCGGCGCAGCTGGCCGCCCATGTCATCCCCTTTGCCGGGACGCAGCCCACCGGCGGCACCGCCATCGCCAGCAACGGCACGATCTTTGCCAGCGATATCAACCACCAGCGTCTGGTGAAGATCGCCCCCAACGGCAAGATCACCACCATCCTGCAGGATGCGCGGCTGATCCAGATGGATGCCATGTGGATTGACGATCAGGGCTATCTCTGGATTCCCGCCACGCAGATCAACCGCACGGCGGGGCTCAATCACGGGGTGGATGCGGTGCAATGGCCGGTCATCACCTATCGCATGCAGACGGGACTGAAGCCCGTTCATCGCTGAAGGCATGAAGAAGCCCGCCTGCCCGATGAGAGGCAGACGGGCTTCCCCGGTCCACGCTCGCTGTATCAGGCGTGTTTCATATCACGCAGGATTTCCTCCGAGGCGCGCAGCGCCAGCGCCGCCATCGTCAGGGTTGAATTCACCGTGCCGGCCGCCGCCATGGCGCCGCCGGTGGCCAGGAACAGATTGCGATGGTCATGCGTGCGGCACCAGCCGTCGACCACCGAATCCCTTGGGTCCTTGCCCATGATCGTGCCGCCGGTGATGTGATTGTTGGGCGTGAAATTCTGCGACATGGAGATTTCCGTGCCGCCCAGCGCCTTGGCGATATTCATCAGATGCTGGCGCGATTTCACCGCCGATGTGCGCACATACTCACCCACATCGTAATAGACATGCGGGTGCGGAATGCCCAATTTGTCCTTATATTGCGTGCTGAGCGTCAGGCGGTTGTCCGGATGGGCCAGCGTTTCATGGTTGACGTAAATGTCGACACCATGGGCGCTGCGCTTGCGGATTTCCTCATCCAGCTTGTGACCCACCAGTCCCATGGAGAGCGCCTTCATCCCCGCGCGCGAATTCTGCGCGGTGTTGTTCATGCCGATCTGGATGGCGGAGTATTCGCTGCGCCATGGCCCGTCGCGATGGTTGGTGATCGAGCTCATCTGCACCGATCCGCCGCCCACCCACATGGGCTCGGCCGCCTGAAAGCTCATGCCGATGCCGGGGTGGTCCATCATGTTGCGCCCCACCTGATCGGAGCTGTTGGCGATGCCGCGTGGATTGCGGTCATTGGCGGCCAGCAGCAGCAGCTTGGGCGTTTCGATACCGTTGGCGGCGATCACGAAGGTCTTGCCCGTCACGCGGAAGGACTGCTTGTCGGGATCGTAGTACTTGATGGCGGTGATGTTGTTCTGCGCATCGGTCTCCATGGCATAGGCCACGGCATTGGGGATGATCCTGGCCCCCAGAGCCTCGGCCTTCTGCGCGTGATAGACGGCGTGATACATCGCCCCGATCGGGCAGATCGGCATGCAGTTGTTGTTGCCGCAGCATTGCGGGCGATTGTCATAGGGGCGGCTGTTGCGGCCCTGAGGCACGGGTGTGTTCTCAAAGCCCAGCGGCTTCACCAGCTCGGTAAAGCGGCGGTCGGCGGGGCCATAGGGCATGGAATCCATCGGCCATGGCTGCTTGCGCGGCGCGGAGGGCACGATGTCCATCCCGTTGGGGCCGCAGACGCCGATTTCCTGCTCGGCCTTGAAGTAATAGGGCTCGATCTCGTCATAGGTGAAGGCATAGTCGCGCCCCACGCCATAGGTCGATTTCAGCTGGAAATCATTGACCAGATAACGCCACGAAGACGCCGCCCAGTGCCATGTCGTGCCGCCCACGCCCTTGATGATGCCCTGCATATAGGCGGTGCGATCCGGCCCATCGACATGCAGATAGCCATTGTCCGGGAAGTAATTGGTGTGCGGTGCCCAGGGGACCAGCGGATAGGGCGTGGCATAGTCATATTCGGATTTGTTGTGCGGCGGCATGTTGCGCCAGTTTTCGACCACCTCGTCACGGTCGATGCGGGGGCCTGCCTCCAGCATGATGACCGACAGGCCCGCCTTGGCCATCTCATGCGCCACGAAAGATCCGCAGATCCCCGTGCCAACGATCACGACATCGGCGGAAAGATCTTCTGCCATGGGATACTCCTTTTGCCGCCTGCGCGGCCCTGATTGCTTGAAAAAGGGTCAGGCCGCGCGGGCGCGCAGCTTGCGGCGGGCCAGCACCATCAGGCCCAGCGCCACCAGCAGGGCAAAGCCCAGCACGAAAGGATTGCCCGCCAGCGCGATGGGAGCGGCAGGGCCGCCTGCGCGCACCGTGGCGACATCGCCGGGGCTGACATGGGCCGCCGCATTGCCGAATTGCGCAAGCACATGATTGGCCAGAGCGGCGATCTGTTCGTCACTCAGCCGCTGGACCAGCGAATCCGCGCCGAAGCCGGGCATCTTGACCGTATGGCCGCCGACCTCGCGCTCCACGCCGAACAGGATGGCCGCGATCAGATCGGTGGGGTTGGGCTGGCCGGTGGTGGTGTTGTGGAACAGCGCGGGATAGCTCTTGTCCGCCGAGCCCGAACCATCGGCCTGATGGCAGCTGGCGCAGGCCGCGACATAGAGATGGGCGCCTTCTGTCTCGGTCAGCTCATGGCCCATCGGGCGCGAGCCGCGCACGGTTTCGACATCCGTGCCCGGGCTGCCATGGATGAAATTCGCCGCGGTCTGGCCCGGGGTGGCCACGGCAGGCAGGCTGCGCAGATAGGCGATGATCGCGGTGATGTCGTCATCGCTCATATGCTGGAAGCTGTTCTGGACAGCTTCGGCCATGGGGCCTGCGGCGCGGGCTTTGTCTGTATGCCCATCGCTGGCAATGCCAGTCTTGAGATAGGCAGCCAGTTCGGCATCGCTCCAGCCGCCGATGCCGCTCACCTTGTCGCTGGTGATGTTGGGGGCATACCAGGCACCCACGGCGCCGCCGGTCATGCCGCCCGATTTGGTGGCCATCAGCAGATTGCGCGGGGCGTGGCACATATCGCAATGCGCCGGGCCTTCCACCAGATAGCGGCCCCGGTTGACCTGCGCGCTCTGCGCGGGGTCGGGCGTGAAGGGCTTGCTGTCGAGGAAGAGCGCGTTCCATCCGGCCATGGACAGGCGGATGTTGAAGGGGAAGCCCAGTTTCGTGGCGCGGGCGGGGGTGTCGACCGGTTTCACCGCCTGCATGAAATAGGCGTAGAGATCGTCGATGTCGCCGCTGCTCAGCCTGGCGTAGGAGGTGTAGGGCATCGCGGGATAGAGATGCGCGCCATCCTTGCCGATGCCCTGCTGCACCGCGCGGGCGAAATCGTCGCGGCTCAGGGCGCCGATGCCTGCAGTCTTCGATGGGGTGATGTTGCTGGAATAGATGATGCCCAGCGGCGACTGGATGGGATAGCCGCCGGCAAAGGCAGCCCCGCCCGGATTGGTGTGGCAGGCCGCGCAATCGCTGATGACCGCCAGATAACGCCCGCGCGCAACCGGGGTGTCGTCGGCTCGCGCGGCAGGGACCGGGGCATGCGCTGGAGCCGGAATCGGCGCGGGTGCAGCGGCAGGCGCGGCATGGGCTACGGAGGGCAGCGCGGCAGCGGTCAGCATGAGGGAGAGCATGGCCTTCACGCGCAGGAAACGCGCGCGTTCATGCCATGCGGCGGGGCTTGACTGGGGGTGGGTCAAGGTCTGGTTCCGATGATAGGTGGGGGGCAGCGAAGGATCAGAAGGCAGGCATCGCCGAGACCGGCGGAGGCGCCTTGACCCAATAATTCGGGCCATCATGCGCAAAGGTGGGGATCACCACCTGATCGCGCGCGGGCTGGTACATCAGCGCGGCTTCATAGGCATAGACGGTGGCCTGGCTGCCTTCCGCCACCACGCCGCTGTACCATGCGCGGATCACGGCCATCAGCGCGCCATGCAGCGCCGGTTGCTGGCGGGCGATCTCTTCCAGCGCCTCGACCGAAGGCCGGGGCAGGCGCCCGGCCAGATCGACCAGTGCATTGAGCTTGGCGGGGAACTGATGGTCTTGACCGGTCAGCGCCTGATAATAGCGCTCGCCCAGCACGGGGCTGAGCGCGGTATGGCCGGTCGCGAGATGGGAGAAGCGCATAAAGCGATCGCGCACATCGGGTGCCAGCGGCGGACTTTCGGCATTGTTCCGGGCCCTGAGCATGGTGCCGGAGGTCAGCCCTGTCAGCAGGGCGGCAGTGGCGATGGCACCGGCGGACACCGCCGAGCGCAGCATGATCTGTCGGCGGGTGAGGGCGCTGCTGGCCCAGCGCTCGGCTTCGGGAAGCGGGCCGCTTGTGTCGGCCTCGGGGGTGATGGACATTCCGGCGTCTCCTTGGCCGGTCGCCTTTCGGGGGGAGCTGAGCAGGCGGCCGGCAGCATGGCTATCTGAGATATCGTTTTCTGGATTCGCCCATTGCACACCTTGGATGATCGGAAAAGTGGCAAATTTATCGCCTTAAATCTGTGAAAATGGCCTGAGAAACCGATTTCTGAAAGTGAAGCGGGACTTAGGTCCAATGGTCTGAGGGGCTTTTGCCCTCGGGCGGCGCACCCTCGTGGAAAGGCTTGTGCCAGCATCGGGGTGCTGCAGACCTCCATGCGATCGCTTGCATCGCGGGCAAGCCCGGCTTAGGCCGCGAAGGGCAAAGGGGCCGGTTTCGATGGCAGTAAGAATCAAGGATGTAGCGCGCGTCGCCGGTGTTTCGACGGCGACGGCGTCACGCGTGCTGGCCGGGCGCCTCGTCAATCCCGAGATGGTGGCTGCGGTCAATGCCGCTGTCGAGCAGACCGGTTACCGCCCCAATCTCATCGCGCGCCGCTTGCGGTCGAAAGACAATGGCACGATCGGCCTGATCGTGGCCGATATCTGCAATCCCTTCTTCACCGCCGTGAGCAAAAAGGTGGAGGAGATTGCCTTTGCCCATGATCTGCGGGTGATCCTCTGCAACACCGACGAGGATCACGAGAAAGAGAAAATGCATCTGCGCATGATGCAGGATGAGCGGGTGGCCGGGGTGATCATCGCCCCGTCACTGGAAGGTGTCGAGTGGGTGGCGCAGGCCAGCTTCGATGTTCCGCTGGTGCTGTTCGACCGGGCGGCCAGCCTGCGCCGTCACGATGCGGTGGTGCTCGACAATCACAGCGGCTGCGCGATGCTGGTCGATCATCTGTTCCGTCAGGGCAAGCGGCGGATCACCGCACTGCTGGGCGGCAGCACCACCGGCATCGAACGTCTGGCCGGATACAGTGATGCGATGGTCTCGCTGGGGCTCACGCCGGATGCCCATGTGCTACCCCATGGCCAGAACCACCCGCGTGAGATGCTCGCGACCCTGCTGAGCCGGGATGAGGCGCCCGAAGCGATCATTGGCTCGGACGGGGTGATCCTGCTCGAACTGGCGCGTGCCAGCGTGGCGATGGGCCTGCGCATTCCTGAGGATCTGGTGCTGGCCGGCTTTGACAACAATCCCTGGACGGAGGTTTTTGGCGGCGGCGTCACGGTGGTGGAGCAGCCGGTGAACGAGATCGGACAGGTCGCGATGGAGATGCTTCTGGCGCGCCGGAAGGACGCGGACGCCCCGGTGCGCAAAACTGTTTTGAGCGGGCGGCTGGTCACACGCTAGACCCGTTCTTGATGGGCGGCAGAAAAGGCCGCTTGACGCCACGATGCCGGATGCCCGACCCGGCGGGCACAGGCAGGTGCCTATCAGAGCCTGATCATCTCCCGGGATGGGCAAGCTGATCAACCACCACATCGATAAAGGCGCGAAGCCGCTGCAGCCGCTTGAGGTCGCGATGATAGCCCATCCAGATATCGCGCGGCGGGGGCGCTTCGCCCAGATCGAGCCTGCGCAGCCCGCCGACACCATCCCCCACCGGCCGAGGCAGGACGGCGACCCCAATGCCCGCGGCACACATCTGCGCCTGAACCCCGCGACTGTTCGAGCGCAGTGTGGCCTCAGCCTTGGGCAGCCGGGCCTTCAGCCAGTCGACATCGGGGAAATGGCCGGTCGATGTGTCCATCACGATCAGGGTGCAGCCTGCGCCGTCTCCCACCACCGGATCGGGGCGATCCTGCGCGATATAGGCGCCATAGGGCATCTGCAGCAGGCGCCTCTGCACAATATCCGGCCCCTCGAAAGGCACGATGCGAAAGGCCAGATCGGCTTCGCGGCGGGCCAGATTGAACAGCCGCCCGCCGGTCAGAATGTCGATCGTGACCTTGGGGTGGCTTTGCCCATAGGCGGAAAGGATCGGCGGCAGGACATGGGCGCCAAACCAGTCGGCGCAGGACAGGGTCAGGGCGCCGGTCAACTGCTGTTCCTGCCCCGCCAGACGGCGTGTCATGGCCAGAGCGCTGTCTTCCATCTGCTCGGCGATGCCCAATATGGCGCCGCCTTCCTCGGTCAGCACGAAGCCGTCGCTGGTTCTTTGGAAGAGGATTTGCCCCGTGGCCTCTTCAAGCGCGCGCAGGCGGCGGCCGATGGTCGGATGGCTGAGGCCAAGCGCGCGTGCTGCCGCGCCCAGCGTGCCGCTGCGCGCCACCGCAAGAAAGATCCTGACGTCGCTCCATTCCATATCGATGCCGTACACAAATGAACGATGAATGTTCGATATAGTTTGTACCTGAACAGATTTGAATGCCCTAAATGGAGCCCCGGACCGGCTCTGCCCAAGCGGAGCCTCCAGCCGAGGAGATCCATCGCATGGCACATTCACATCCTTTCTGGGCCAAGGCGCCGCCGCGCACCACGCGCCGGGGCCATCTCTGGGTGCCGGGCGAGCGCCTCACGATCGATGGGCTGACCTATCAGCGCGGCCCCCTGTTCGCCGAATGGGAGGCGCCCGAACATGTCACCCAGCCCTGGCCGATCATCCTGCTGCATGGCGGCGGCTATCAGGGGACGGAATGGCTCGATACGCCCGATGGCCGCCCCGGCTGGGCCCAGCGGCTGGTGGAGGCAGGCTATGCCGTGCTTCTGGCCGACCGCCCGGGGCAAGGCCGCTCGCCGTTCCATGGCGCAACCATGGGCGAGATGGGGCCGCCCTTTTCTTATGAAAACGGGCGCCGGATCTATTGTCCCGAAGATCCTGACGGTCTGCACACGCAATGGATGTTCGCCCCCGATGATGAGGCGGCGATGGATGAATTTATCGCCGGATATGGGCCCTTGCCCGCCGATCTGGCCTTCTCTCAGGCCATGGAGGCCGATGCCATCGCCCGGCTGCTGGACCGGGTTGGCCCGGCGATCCTGCTGACCCATTCCGCATCGGGCCCGGTTGGCTGGCTGGTGGCGGACCGGCGCCCCGGCGCGGTCAAGGCGATTGTGGCGATCGAGCCGATGGGACCGCCTTTCGCGGATATTCCCAACATCGGTTCGCTGAGCTGGGGGCTTACCGCCGCGCCGCTGGCTTTCGCGCCATCACCGGCCTCGCCCGAGGCCTTGCGCGAAGCTTCGGCGGGCGCTTACCGGCTGCCTTCTCTGGCGGGGCTGCCGATTGTCGCGGTGACCGCCGAGGCCTCGGCCTTCGCCTTGGCCAGCACGCCCATTGTCGAGCAGCTCAGCGCGGCAGGCGCCGCGGCCGAGCTGCTGCATCTGCCGGACCATGGCGTCTACGGCAATGGGCACGGCCTGATTTACGAAAAGAACTCGGATGCGGCTTTGCAGCCGGTCCTCGCCTGGCTTGAGCGCCAGTTGGAGAAGCAGCCATGATCACCATGTATGTCACTTATGCGGGCACGCCCGACACCCCTTTTGACCGGGACCACTGGATCAATGTGCATATGCCGCTCGTCCGCGCCTGCTGGGAGCCTTATGGGCTCAAAAGCGTCGGCGGCTTCTTTCCGCAGGGCGACGGGGCTGGCCTGATCGCCATCGCCCCCTGCGTCTTCCGCGACGAAGAGGCCATGTATCGCGCGCTGGCCGCGCCTGAAACGGCGCAGGTCATGGCGGATGTGGCCAACATCACGGCGGTGACCCCGAAACGCAGTCTGGGGCTGCCGCTTTGACAGGAAGGAGCAGGATCATGGATGTCGGCTGTATCGGGCTGGGCGCGATATGGGGAATGGGACCGCTAGCGGCAGTCACGCGGTGGTCGTTGAGGACGTGTTCGTGCGGGTGTGGCGCATTCCCGGGCATCAGGCGTTTTGCACTCTGGTTGCGCGGTATTCATGCCCGGGGTCCCCGCATATCGCCGTGTCGATTGATGCGCTGACGGCCAGTTTTGCAGGGCGTGAGGAGGAGGCTGCGGAGAGCAATGCTCGACGCATAGAATGGCATAAAGGACAATCTCTATTGAGAACCATTCGCATATTTGATAGCTGGTGGGCGCTATGCCCTTCCGCCATCCTACCTTCCGGTGACGCTTGCCTGATACCGATGCCCGCCTTCAGGTCTATCTCGACCACCGACGCGCCCTGATCGACTATGCCACGCCCATGGTCGGATCGCGCGCGGGTGCGGAGGATGTGGTTCAGGACGCCTGGCTGCGCTATGCCATGACCGCCACGCCGCAGGCCGGTATGCGCTCCTCGGCGGGCTATCTCTACCGCATCGTGCGCAATCTGGCGGTGGATATGGTGCGGCGGCTGGGGGCCGAAACGCGGCGGGACAAGCATTACGCCCAAAGGTTCGAGGATGTAGCCGCACCCTCGCCCGAAGAGGAGGCGGGGCATCGCGACGATTTGCTGCATATCGGCACGGCGCTGGCCGAACTGCCCGATCTGCAAAGGCAGGCTTTTGAAATGAACCGTCTGGCGGGCCTGCCCTTTCACGAGATCGGCGGCCATCTGGGCGTTTCGACCGCCACGGCGCACCGTCTGGTGCAGGGTGCGCTGGTCCATGTCATGAAGCGGTTGCAGAAACCGGGTGCCGGGCGGGGGAGGGCGCTGTGATGGAGATCGATCACCACGCCGATCTGCCCGAAACCGCGCTGATCGAGGCTGCCGATTGGGCCTTGCGCCTCCATGCGGCGCGGGGTGTGGATCAGGCCGGGCAGAAGGCCGCTTTCGAACAATGGCTGACCAGCGATCCCGATCATGCGCAGGCATGGGCGTTGGCGGGCAAGGCCTGGGCGCTTTCGGGCGAGGTTGAGCCGACCTTTGTGCTTGAAGGGGCCGCCGCATCACCTCCCCCCCGGCGTGTGAGCAGGCGCAAGCCGGGTGTACGCAGGCATCTGGCCGCCGCTGGTCTCGGCGCGGTCGCGGCATGTCTGTTGGGGCTGGTGGCCTTGCCGGATCTCTCGATCTGGCTTCGTGCCGATGCGTCCACCGGCGCGGGGGAAATCCGCCATCTGGCGCTGGCCGATGGCTCGCAGGTAACGCTGGCGCCTGACAGTGCGATCCGGCGCGAGGCCGCCGGGCGCGGTGTTTCGCTGTTGAAGGGCGAGGCTTGGTTCGATGTGAAGCATGATCCGGCGCATCCCTTCACGGTCCATGTCGGCGAGACTACGATCACCGATGTCGGCACGCAATTCGATGTCAGCCTGACGCGGCGGATGCTGGCGGTGGATCTGGCTCAGGGCGCGGTGCGGATCGGGCAGGGGCCTTCGGCGCATGCGCTGACCCCCGGCGAGGAATGGCGAGCGGACCGCCGGACCGGTGTGGCACAAGTGCTGGGTATCGCCCCTGCGGAGATGGGCGTCTGGCGGCAGGGGCGCCTTGCCGCGCATGATCTGACCATGGCCGATGTGATCGAGCGGCTGGATCGCCACTATCGCGGCGCCATCATCCTGACCGACCGCCATCTGGGCGAGCGCCGCGTGACGGGCGTCTATGATCTTGACGATCCCTCACGCGCCTTGCGCAATCTGGCCGAGCCTTATGGCGCCAAAGTGTGGCGTGTGACGCCTTGGCTGATCATTGTCTCGGCGTCCTGAAAAAATTTGAAAATAATCTGAGATGGGGTGCCGTGGGCTTCGTCATGTCCTCGAAGAACTATTGCGACGCATTCGCATAATGGTTCATGGCCTTGATCGGGGATAAGAATGACACAGCGTTTCACCAAGCCGTCCATCGCAGCCCGGCGCCCGTCGCAGATCCTGCGCGCCCTGCTGGGGGCCAGCGCTTTGGCGACCATGGGGGCGGCCACGCCGGTTCTGGCGCAGCCGGCGACACCGAGCGATGCGCGCGCCGCCGGCTTCGCCATTCCGGCGCAACCGCTGGCCAGTGCGATCACCGCCTTTGGTCTGCAATCGGGCTGGCAGGTGACGGTGGACCAGAGCCTGCTGGCCGGGCGCAGCAGCCCGGGTGTTCATGGCCAACTCGCGCCGGTCGAGGCGCTGAGCCGCTTGCTGGCGGGCACCGGCCTGACATGGCAGTTGGTCGATCGAAGCTCGGTGATCCTGCAAAAGGCGCCCAGCGTGGCGGACAACACGGTGACGCTGGGGCCCGTGCAGGTGGAAGGCTCCGGCAGTGCCGGAGAGAGCGCCGACAGCGCCAACGCCTTGCGCGAAGTGCCGACGCGCCCGGTGCGTGGCTATGTCGCGCATAACAGCCAGGTCGCGACCAAGACCGACACCGGCAGCCTGCTGGAAACGCCTCAGACCATTTCCGTCGTCACGCGCGAGCAGATCGATGCGCAGCAGGCCTTCACCCTGCGCCAGACGCTGCGCTACGCCCCCGGCGTCTATTTCGGCGACAACACCGATAGCCGCATCGAATCCTTTGCGGCGCGCGGCTTTCTGCTCGACCAGTATCAGGACGGGCTCAAGCTGCTGACTCAAGGCGCCTTTATCGAAACCAAGGTCGATCCGATCTTTCTGGAACGCATCGAGGTGCTGGAGGGGCCGTCCTCGGCGCTTTATGGGCAATCCTATCCGGCGGGCATCGTCGATATGGTCTCGAAGCACCCCACCGCCGATCCGGTGCATGAGCTGCAGGCGCGCATCGGCAATTGGGGGCATTATGAGGTGTCGGGCGATCTGGGCGGTCGTTTGAACGCCTCGGGCACGCTGCAATACCGCCTGACCGCGCTGTTTCGTGACAGCGGCACGCAGGTCACCGGCAAGCGTGAGCGTCGCATCGCCGTGGCGCCCGCCATCACCTGGCAGCCCGATGCCGATACGAAGCTGACGGTGCTGACCAATTATGTCGACGATCCCAAGGGCGGTTTCTGGAGTTCGCTGCCCTATAAGGGCACGCTGATCGCCGATCCCGGCCTGCCCACGGGTTACATCCCCACCAGCACCAACACCAGCCAGCCCAGCTTTGACAGCTACAAGCGCACCCGTTTTTCGGCAGGCACGGAGTTCGAGCATCGCTTCAACAGCCATCTGAAATTCAACCAGAACCTGCGCTACACCAAGCTGACCTCGCATTACGGCGAGCTGCAGGCCGATCTCTTCCATGCCGACAATCACACCATCGACCGCTACACCTATCTCTATGACGGCCACGCCCAGACCTTCCAGATCGACAACCGGCTTCAGGCCGATCTGAACACCGGGCCGGTGCATCATACACTGCTGGCGGGGGTGGATTACCAATATACCAACCGTCTGGATGTCTCGCGCTATGGGCTTGGGCCCAGCCTCGATCTGCTGGCGCCCGATTACAACCAGACTGTCACCCTGCCCAATTTCAACCTCAACCGGCGGCAGGTGCTGGACCAGACCGGCGTCTATCTGCAGGATCAGATGGCATGGGGCGGGTTGCATCTGACTCTGGCCGGGCGCGAGGACTGGGCCTCCACCAAGACGCAAAACTATCTCAACAGCACCGCCACGATCCAGACCGCCAAGGCCTTCACCGGCCGCGCCGGGCTGAGCTATGTGACGCAGCTGGGGCTGGCGCCCTATGTCGCCTATGCTTCCTCCTTCCAGCCGTCAGCCGGGACGGACCGGCTGGGGAATGTCTTCAAGCCGACCTATGGCAAGCAGATCGAGGGCGGCATCAAATACCAGCCGCGCGGCTTCAACGCTTTGTTCACGGCGGCCTATTTCAGCCTGACCCAGTCCAATGTGCTGACCACAGACCCCGTCAACGCCAATTTTCAAGTGCAGACCGGCGAGGTGCGCAGCGATGGCGTGGAAGTCTCGGCGGTGGCCAGCCCGGTGAAGGCGCTGAACCTGCGTGCCTCCTACACCCATCTCGATCCGCTGGTGACGCATGACAATTCCGGCCTGCAGGGCAAGCGCCCGGCAGGCGTGCCGCGTGACATTGCTTCGGCCTGGGCCGATTTCACCTTCCAGAACGGGGGGCTGCGCGGCTTCGGGCTGGGCGGCGGCGGGCGCTATCTGGGGCGGCAATTCGCCAACACCACCAACACCTATTCGATTCCCTCCACGACCATCTTCGACCTTAACGCCCATTACGATCTGGGCATGCTGACGCCCCGGCTGAAGGGCTGGTCGCTGGCGGTGGCGGCCACCAATCTGACGGACAAGATCTATGTCTCGGATTGCTCGAACCTCTATTGCCGCTGGGGGCAGCGCCGTTCGGTGGTGGGCACGATCGACTTCAAATGGTGAGGCTTGACGAGCTGACGACATTGCACCGGCATCGCTTGTCGGTGGAGAGAGGGATGCAGCGTGCTGGCCTCGCTGCACTATCGCAGGCGATTGTGCACTTATGACCCCGGTGGCGGAAGTATCGCACCCGCAGAATTTTAGCGATTGTGGCGGGATGCCGTCATAATATCCGTGGCCTCCGTTGTGTCGATGCCTGTAGAGGGATGATAGCCGCAGCCAGACAGCTTGCGCCCGGTTTCCGGTCGCAAGCTGTCATGGTGGTTCATCCTGAAAGTCGCCGTTCAGCCATCGACATAACGCGATCTATCTTCATTCATGATGAGACTTGCCGAGTGGAACGGCCAGCTCAAGCCAGAACTTCTCGCCTTCCGGTCGATTGCGGACGTCGAATTCCTTCTGATATTTGAAGAGTACGGCCAGACCCGGCCGGAAATCCCAGCGAATGCTTGGCCCCAAGGCCATCTGCTTGCCGCGAAAACCGTCCGTACCGACCTTCAGTCCGTTGACTTTGTCGTCGCTGAACTGGCGGAAGAAGTCACCCGTCAGCGCCAGCTGGAGCTGCGGTTTCTTGACCAGCGGGCGATAGCCGACCACGAAATCGACATCGAAGGTGTTGCCCGATTTGTAGCCCGTGGCGTGATTGCTGTTGAAGGCAAAGCCCGTCCAGCTGTCCGCGCCGATTTCCCAGCGCTTTGTGGGCATCCAGGTGAAGCCCGCCTCAAGATCGCCCGACCAGTAGTTGAGGCCCGCATTGACCAGACGGTTGGCCTTATAGGAACCGGTCGGTGCCCAGACATTGGTGGCCACCATCACATGCAGGTTCTTCTTGTTGGTCCAGCGCAGCATGATCGGCGCGAAATTGGTGTCGGCCAGCTGGAAGCGCTCGCCATGTTCCGCGCCGACGCTCAGGCTGGTGTTGTAGAAGTTGACGGCGCTGCCGCTGCTGATCGTCAGCCCGTTCAGCTCGATTGGCCATGTATAGATGAAGCGGGTGGCCTGTACTTTTACATTGAGGTGGAAGTCGGGAGGAAGTTTGTTGCCATTGCCATCATTCATGCGGTCGGCATCATAGATGACGTCGTAATTCTGGACTGTCCCATTGCCCGGTTCCGGCATGATCGATTGTGAGGCCGTCAGCAAGCCGATAGGATAATGCTGCGTACCGTTCTCCGTGGCGTGTGCTGTGGCGGCGGCGATGAACGCCGAGCAGCAAGCCAAAGTCGAGAGCCCGCCTTTCACAAAGTGAGACGGAAAATACGCCTTTGGATGGGTGTTGGTCATGTACTCTCTTCCCTGCCGGCGCACGTGCTTGTTCGGCGCGATGTCATCGCCCGATCACGTGCTTTCTTTGTTTTTTGAAATGACGATGTCTTATCCGTCTTATCGGAATTCTATCGGATGAAAGCTTTCTGCTTCATCACTCTCTCCCAATGATGTTCTTTGGATTTTTCTGGATTTGAAGTCAGGATATCGCCTGCTTGCATGATCAGCGTAAGGTGAAGCGATCAGCGTGGTCAAAAACTATAAAAGTATGGATGCGATACCCATGACGCATACAGGGCCCTTGGTAATCCCTTGAACTGCCGGCTGAAATTTAGTCATCAGATTGAATTTATAGAATTTATTCTAACTCTGTATATCAAGTCCATGCTGTCTGGACGCGGTGCGATGCAGAGGCGGCGACAGACCTGCACAGCGCTGCGCGGGTCTGTCGCGCTCATCGGCAAAGGTCATGACAGACCGCACATAATGCAAGCTGATTGGCAATACCTGTCAGGTATGGCGTCCAGACCTTAATGGTCTTTGCCAAGACTCCACGCCGGGGGCTAGCCCCACATCTTCAAGACCACAAAACATGCGGGAACGGATATGGCCAGACTGGCTCGGATCGACACCTTTGGCGTGGACTTGCCTGCGATACGCCCGCATAATCTCGCGATGGCCGCTCTCCAAGCCTCATCGAGCCTGACCCGCGACCATGGGAACGAGGCTCGTGCCGAGGCCGCGACCATCCGCACAGCAAGATATGGCGATAAGTGCCATCACCGTCTCAAGCCGCTTGCTGATACCTATATTAGGCAGAGCCAGACCATGCCTGCGCAGGCTCCACGCCTTCCGGCTGCATCCGCCAGCCATGACCCGTTGCGCATGCGGGACGGACTCGCGCATCTCGAACCACCCCATACCTTTCTTGCCATCGTGACAGCTTTTCCGAAAAACTGACCCTGAGAGGAGAATGCCCCGTGACTCAATCCGCATTTCTGACGCCTGCGCAGATTGCCGGCCAGTATTTCACCGGGGAATGGGTCACAGGGGGCAAGCTCGCCGATGCCGTCGCGCCCGGCAGCGGGGCGGTGCTGGGGCAGATCGCCATGGTCACGCCCGAGATCCTGCGTGCCAGCAGCGCCGCCGCGCGCAAGGCGCAGCAGGGCTGGGCCGCCGCTTCCCCCGATGCCCGCGCCGAGGTCTTTCTCAAAGCCCTTGAGATCGGCCGCACCCACAGTGAGGAGATCATCGACTGGGTGGTGCGCGAGAGCGGTTCGGTGCGGGCCAAGGCCGGTTTCGAACTCTCCGTCACGCTGAAATCGATCCAGCTGGCCGCTGCCATGCCGCATCAGGCGCAAGGCCTGATCCTGCCCAGCGAGCCGGGCCGCACCAGCCTTGCCCGCCGCCGTCCGCTCGGCGTGGTGGGGGTGATTTCGCCCTTCAACTTCCCGCTCTATCTGGCGATGCGCGCCGTGGCGCCCGCGCTGGCGGTGGGCAATGCCGTGGTGCTCAAGCCCGATCCGCGCACCGCGATCTGCGGCGGTCTGGTGATCGCGCGGCTGTTCGAACTGGCCGGGCTTCCGGCGGGGTTGCTTCATGTGCTGCCCGGCGATGGCGCCGTGGGTGAGGCGCTCTGCACCGATCCCGATGTGGCGATGATCCAGTTCACCGGCTCGACCGGCGCGGGCCGCATGGTGGGCCGCACCGCCAGCGAGCATCTCAAGAAGGTCTCGCTGGAGCTGGGCGGCAAGAATGCGCTGGTGGTGCTGGAGGATGCCGATCTCGATCTGGCGGTGAAGAATGCGGCCTGGGGCACATGGTTGCATCAGGGGCAGATCTGCATGACGGCGGGGCGTGTTTTCGTGCAGCGCTCCATCGTCGAGGAGTTCTCACGCCGTCTGGCCGAGAAGGCGAGGGTCCTCCCTGTGGGCGATCCGGCGACGCAGGATGTTGCCGTCGGCCCGATCATCAATGCCCGCCAGTTCGATCATATCGCCCGCGTGGTGTCTCAGTCGCAGAGCGATGGAGCGCAGCTGCTGGCGGGCGGACCGGGCGAGGGGCTGTTCTTCAACCCCACCGTGCTGGCCGGTGTGACGCCGCATATGGCGGCCTACAAGGAGGAAATCTTCGGCCCCGTCGCGGTGATCGTGCCCTTCGATACCGATGAGGAGGCAATCGCCATGGCCAATGACACCGAATATGGTCTCTCGGCGGCGGTGATCTCGCGCGATGTGGCGCGGGCTCTGGCGCTGGGCGACCGGCTGCATGCCGGGCTGCTGCATATCAACGACCAGACGGTGAATGACGATGTGGTCAATCCCTTTGGCGGTGTCGGCGCTTCGGGCAATGGCACCAGCATCGGCGGCCCGGCCAATTGGGAGGAGTTCACCCATTGGCAATGGGTGACGATCAAGAGCGCCCCGCCCGCCTATCCGTTCTGAACCCGCCCATATGACCTCGCAAAGAGGAGAGGATTTTCCATGACAGAGACAAGCGCGATCACCCGCCCGCTCACCGCCGCCGTGGTGCGCGACAAGGGCGCTCCCTTCCAGCTTGAGCAAGGCACCATCGGCCAGCCCGCCCCGCGCGAGGTGCTGGTGCGGGTGGTGGCCACCGGCGTCTGCCACACCGACATCATCATCCGCGACCAATATTACCCCTCTCCGCTGCCCGCCGTGCTGGGGCATGAGGGATCGGGCGTGGTCGAGGCGATCGGATCGGATGTCGTCGGCTTTGCCGTGGGCGATCATGTGGTGATGAGCTTCATGTCCTGCGGCACCTGTCGCCCATGCCAGAACGGCCATCCGGCGCATTGCGGCGATTTCTTCGCGCTCAACTTCGGCGGCGGGCGTGGCGATGGCTCGACGGCGACCTGCGACAGCCATGGCGCGCTGGTGCATGACCATTTCTTCGGCCAGTCCTCCTTCGGCACCTATGCCATCGCGCATGAGCGCAATCTGGTGAAAGTGGCCAGGGATGCGCCGCTCGAACTGCTGGGGCCGCTGGGCTGCGGCATCCAGACCGGCGCGGGGGCGGTGCTGAAAGCCATGGCGGTGCCGGCGGGCAGCAGCTTTGCCGCTTTCGGTTCGGGCGCTGTGGGGCTTTCGGCGGTGATGGCCGCGCGCGTGGCTGGGGCCACCACCATCATCGCGGTGGATGTGACGCAGAGCCGCCTCGATCTGGCGCTGGAACTGGGGGCGACCCATGTGGTCAACAGCCGCGAAGTCGATCCGGTCGAAGCCATTCGCGAGATCACCGGTGGCGGCGTGGATTACACGCTGGAGAGCAGCGGTCGCCCGGCGGTGCTGCGTCAGGCCATCGACTGCCTCGGCATCATGGGCACCTGCGGCATCGTGGGGGCGCCTCCGCTGGGCACCGAGGCGTCCATCGACGTCAATTATGTCATGGTCCCGGGCAAGCGGATCATGGGCATTGTCGAGGGGGATGCCGTGCCTCAGACATTTATCCCGCAGTTGATTGCGCTGCATGCGCAGGGGCGCTTTCCCTTCGACCGCCTCGTTACCTTCTACGACTTTGCCGACATCAACCAGGCCGTGGCCGACAGCGAAAGCGGCAAGACCATCAAGCCGATTTTGCGCATCGCGGCGGCCTGACATTCAGACCATGGAGGGGACTGGTTCCCCTCCATCACCCTCCGGATCACGACGGGATTGGTTTTACGTAACCTCAAGAGTTGCAAAATATGTCCAGCGCCAATATGTAACATCATAAGTGCCGAGAATCGGGGCGCTGGAGAAGAAGCTTATGATGCATGATGTTATTGTGATCGGCGGCAGCTTCGCCGGGCAATCTGCGGCGCTGCAACTTGCCCGCGCCCGCAAGGACGTGCTGCTGATCGATGCCGGTTCGCCGCGCAACCGTTTTGCCGATGAATCTCACGGTTTTCTCGGACAGGATGGCAAGGCGCCGCATGCCATCCTGTCCGAAGCGAGCCGTCAATTGCTGCGCTATCCAACGGTGAACATCCTGAAGGATCATGCGCAACATGCCCGCCGCCTTGACGATGCTTTTGCCGTCAGCCTGAAGGACGGCACCGAGCACCGCGCCCGGCGTCTGATCCTCGCCACGGGCGTCACCGACACATTGCCTGACATTCCCGGCATGAAAGAGCGCTGGGGAAGCACCGTGCTTCATTGTCCCTATTGCCATGGATATGAGGTGCGCGATCACGCTCTGGGGATCATCGCCAATCATCCCCTGGCGGCGCATCAGGCTGCGCTGATCCCCGATTGGGGCCCGGCCACCTATTTCACCCAAGGCCTCCATGAGCCGGAGCCGGAGCAGGCCGACCTGCTGCGCAGGCGCGGTGTCGTGATCGAGCGCAACCCGGTTGTTGCCTTGCTCGGCGATGCTCCGGCCTTGCGGGCGGTGCAACTGGCCGATGGCCGCACCATCGCTGTTGCCGCGGTGTTCACAATGCCCAGAACCCGGCCATCGAGCCCGATCGCCGAAGCGCTTGGTTGCGTGATGGAGGATGGCCCCACCGGCCCTTACGTCAAGGTCGATGCGCGGGGGCTGACCTCGATCCCCGGTGTCTATGCCGCTGGTGATGCTGCCCATCCGATGCATAATGCGACACTGGCTGCGGCCGCGGGCGTTATGGCCGGCATAGCCGCCCATCAATCGCTGGCGCTTTCGTGAGGCGTATAAATGGGATGGTATATAGTCACATTTATGTAGCAGTTGCTGACTAATAGCCCGTCATGCCTGACCTTTTCCCCCTGTCGCGCCGTAGCCTTGCCCTCGGCCTCTCGCTCAGCCCGTTCATTCTGTCCTCCGCCCGGGCACAGACGCTGGGCTTTGCCGACTACCCTTTCACGCTGGGCGTCTGCGCGGGCGATCCGGCCATCGACGGCTTCGTGATCTGGACGCGCCTCGCGCCGCGCCCGCTCGAACCGCAATATGGCATGCCGATGAAGCCGGTGGCGGTCGAGTGGGAGGTGGCCGAAGATGAGGGCTTCCGCAAACCCGTGGCCAAGGGCACCGAGATCGCCCGCCCCGAACTGGGCCACAGCGTCCATGCCGAAGTGGCGGGGCTGAAGCCGGGGCGCCCCTATTGGTATCGCTTCCATTGCGCCGGCCAGAAGAGCCTGACGGGCCGCGCCGCCACGCTGCCCGCCCTTGGCGCGACGGTGGAAAGGGTGCGCTTTGCCGCCGTGGGCTGCCAGCATTATGAGGCGGGTTGGTACACCGCCTTTCGCCATGCCGCGCAGGAAGATCTGGATTTCTTCTTCCATTACGGCGATTTCATTTACGAATATTCGCCCGGTTTCGAGCTGGACAATCGCCATCAGCCCGTCGAACCCGTGCGCCGCTATCTGGGCGCCGAGCCTTTCTCGCTCGACGCCTATCGCCTGCGCTATGCCCAGACTGCGCTCGACACCGATCTTCAGGCGGCCCGCGCCGCGCATCCCTGGTTCTGCACCTATGACGATCATGAGGTGCAGAACAATTGGGCGGGTGACTGGGATCAGAACGGCACCCCGCCCGAGCTGTTCATCACGCGCCGCCGCATGGCGCTTCAGGCCTGGTATGAGCATATGCCGGTGCGCCGCGCGTCCCTGGGGCGTGACGGGATGGTCGATTTCCACCAGCGCGCCGATTACGGCGATCTGCTGCGCCTCCATCTGCCCAACACCCGCCTGTACCGCAGCGATCAGCCTTGCGGGGACAATTACCAGCTGGCCTGTGCGGCGCAGATCTCGCCCAGCGCGCAGATGATCAATCCGGAGCAGGAAAGCTGGCTCAATGCCGGTTTCGCCCAGAGCCATCAGCGCTGGCAGGGGCTGGCGCAGCAGGTGATGATGTGCCCGCTCGACCGGCGCGAAGCCAATGACACGCGCACGGCCCCCGTCTACAACATGGACAGCTGGGCGGGCTATCAGCGCCAGCGTGAAAGGCTGTTCGCCATGTTCGGGCGCAGCCGCAATGTGGTGGTCGTCACCGGCGACGAGCATCAGAACTTCGCCAATGATCTGATGCTGGACAACCGTGTGGTGGCCTCGGAATTCGTCTCCACCTCGATCACCTCGGGCGGTGACGGCCATGATACCCGCCCCGGCAATGAGCGGTGGATGGCCGACAATCCTTTCCTCAAATGGACCAATGACCGGCGCGGCTATGTGGTGAGCGAGATCACCGCGGCCTCATGGATCGGCCATTACCGGACGGTGGATGCGGTGTCGCAGCGCGACATGCCGATCAGGACGGCGGCCAGCTGGGCGGTCGAGGCTGGCAAGCCGGGGCTTGTGCGGGCCTGACAGGCCCGCCAGCATGAGGCGGCCAAGGCCGTCTCATGCCGCGTTTGGCCTCTTTCGGGCTGGCTCAGATCTGCGCCAGCCCGCCATCGGCAAAGACTTCGCTGCCGGTCATGAAGCTGCTGTCCGGCGAAGCGAGGAAGGCCGCGACCGCCGCCACCTCGGACGGGTCGCCGACATGGCCGATGGGAGTGGTTGCTCCCAGTTCGATCATCGCATCGCGCCCCACCACCTCGGAGGCCAGTTCGGTCAGCGTCGGTCCGGGCGAGAGCACGTTGACGCGGATGCCGGTGCCGCGCAGATCCTGTGCCCAGCTGCGCACAAGGTTGCGGATCGCCGCCTTCGATGCGCTGTAGATGCTGAAGGCGGGGGTGCCCATCACGCCGGTGGTGGAGCCGGTGAGGATAATTGATCCGCCGTCGCCCATCAGCGTCAGCCCCTTCTGCACGGTGAAGATTGTGCCCTTCACATTGACGTCGAAGGTGTCGCTGTAATGTTCGGGCGTGATCTGGGGCAAAGGCACCAGCGCGCCTGTTCCGGCATTGGCGAAAAGCACGTCGAGCGATCCGCTTTCGCGCTTCACCGCATCGAAAAGCCGGTCGAGATCGGCGGGATCGCTCACCGATCCGGCGATCGCCCGGGCCCTGGGGCCCAGAGCGGAGAGCGCCTTGTCAAGCAGCGCCTGTCGGCGCCCGAAGATGTAAACGAAGGCGCCCTCCTCGATAAAGCGCTGCGCCGATGCAAAGCCGATGCCCGTGCCGCCGCCGGTGATGACGGCGGTCTTGCCTTCCAGTCTGTTCATATGTGCCTCCAATCAGGGTTGCACTCAGCTGGCGTGGCACCTACCTGATCACAAGTATGCACCTTTTGGTAAGTATTAAAAATGTCCGATCACGCATCTGATGCCGCAACCACAGAGGCCCCCACCGCTCCCGGTTTCACCTGTGGACTGGATGCGACGCTGCGCGTCATTTCCGGCAAGTGGAAGCCGCTGATCCTCTATTTCCTGCTGCGCGGCCCCACGCGCTATGGCGAGCTGAAGCGCGCCATCCGCGATGTCAGTGACAAGGTGTTGATCCAGCAGTTGAAGGAGCTGGAAGCCGATGGCGTGCTGCTGAGGACCGACTATAAGGAGGTGCCGCCGAGGGTGGATTATACGCTGACCCCGCTTGGCCACAGCCTCGCTCAGGCGCTGGAGCCGCTCTGCACATGGGGCACCGAGAACATGGCCGAAATGCAGCGCATTTTCGCCGAGCGTGACAGCTGGCCAAAGCCCCGAGCAGCGCGCTGATCGGGGCAGGGATGGCGCAACCACTGGCCTGCTCGGGCGTGGTCGAAGAAGCGGGCGGCGGTTTGGCCGCCACCCGCTGTCACGCGCTGATCAAGGCTGCGGCAGATGATCAGCCGATGCCATCCACCGCCTTGCGGCCCAGCGCCGGATCGTCGGTGAAGAAGGAATCGACGCCTGCCGCGATAAAGCGCCGCATCAGCTCCACGCAGGCCTTGTCCTGCCGGGCGGCATCGCCGCCGGGGCCCTGAAGGTCGGTCGGCAGGAAGTGGTTTTCCGGGCGGAAGGTCCAGGTCGAAACCAGCAGACCCGCCGCATGAGCGTCGCGCACCAGCGTGGTCGGCTTGCCCAGCGGGCCGGGCTTGCCGGTGATGTCGCCAAAGGGAATGATCCCCTGAAGCACGGGCGCCACCCAATCGGCATAGGTCTTCATCTCGGCAAGGCCCGCTGGCGTCTGCATCTGGTTGAAGGTCAGCGAGCCCCCGGCAGCGGTGACATCGGCGGGGCGCATGTCCATCGGCACCGTCAGCTGCAGCAGCTGGATGTTGGGATGGGCGGCGATGCGCGGGCGCAGCCATTTGAGATTGGCCACCTCGAAGCTCTGGACGATCACCGGCGCGGTCGAGAGGAAATGGCTGGCCGCCACCCGGTCGAGGAAGCGCTGCTCCATCGGCAGACCGATGCTGGCGAAATAGGTGGAATGCTTGATCTCGGGGATCAGGCCGATCTTGCGGCCGCGCGCGGCGCTTTCGGCCTCCACGAAATCAGCGATCTCCTCCAGCGTCAGCAGCTGGAACTGCCCGTCATAGCTGCGGCTTTCCGGGCGCATGGCGCCCATCCGCTCGATGGCGCGCAGCGTCTTGATCTCGGCGAGGGTGAAGTCCTCGGTAAACCAGCCGGTCACCTTCTGCCCGTCGATCACCTTGGTGGTGCGGCGGCTAGCGAATTCGGGATGGTCGGCCACATTGGTGGTCTCGGCGATGTTGTTCTCATGCCGGGCGATCAGCGCGCCATCCTTGGTGGGCACCAGATCGGGCTCGACGAAATCGGCGCCCTGCGCGATCGCCTTGGCATAGGAGCCCAGCGTATGCTCGGGCCGCAGCGCCGAGCAGCCGCGATGGCCGATCACCAGCGGCTTCTTCGTGGCGGCCATGACCGGGGCCGCGCCAAGCGCAGCCCCGGCCAGTGCGGCCCCGGCACCGGCGCGGATCAGCCCGCGCCGGGAAAGGGTCTGGTCGATCATGGTCACAGCCCCACCGAGAAGGTCAGGAACCACTGGCGCGGTGCGATCGGATAGACCGCATAGACGCCCGAAGCCTGGCTGATCGAGATGGTCGAGGCGCCATGGACGTTGAACATGTTGGTCACGTTCAGCGCGATGGAAGCCTTCTTCAGATGGGTGATGCTGTCGGGCAGATCCACCGCGAGGCGTCCGTTGGTCATGAAATAGGAGCTGACCGCGCCGTCGTCGGTGTAGGTGGCGTAGCGCTTGCCGATGTACATGCCCGTGACCTGCGCCTGCACCGGGCCGACATTGAGCGAGGCGACGGTCTTGTTCATCCACTGCGGGCTGCCGGGAACCTGCTTGCCTGCCGTGGCATAGGTGGTGGTGCCGTTCGAGTAATCCTGATCATACTTCGAGCTGTTGTAGGACAGGCCGTTGTAGATCGAGACGTGCGAGCCGAAGCCCAGCGTGGCCGAGGCATCGACGCCATCGGTGGTCACGCTGCCCACGTTGAACAGGCTGGTGGTGCCGCCGGTGATCGAGCTGCCGCCCAGACCCCCGACCGTGGTGCTGACGGCCAGCAGGCGGTTCGAGAAATCGACGTGGTAATAGTTCACCTGCGTATCGAGCGAGGTGAGGAAGCCGCCGTTGAAGTGGCGATGGCTGCGCAGGCCCACCTCATAGGTCCAGGAGGTTTCCGGCTTGCCGCTGGTCTTGAAGTAATCGAAGGCCGCCTGGCTGCCGGTGCTCCAGGGTGCGGTGCCATAATTGCGCAGGTTTTTCTGGATGTTGAAATAGACCTGCTCGGAACCGTTCAGGTCATATTTCGCGCCGATGGCGGGCAGGAACCACTTGTTGGTGTTGATGTTGCCCGAAGGCAGCGCGCCCACCATGCCCGAATAGGACCCGGCCAGCGGCTGGATCGGATACCAGCCCTTGGCATCGACGATGCTGGACTTGACGCCGCCCTGCACGGTCAGGCGGCTGTTGACCTTCCACTCATCCTCAAGATGCAGCTGGATCGCATCGGTGCGATATTCGAAGCTGTATTGCGTGAAGAGCGGGTTCTGCTGCCAGTGATAGGGATCGGTCGGCGCGGTGGCGCTCAGCGCATACCAGTTGCGCAGATTGTCGCTGCTGTTGTGCTCATACCAGCCGCCGAATTCGATATGGTGATTGCCGAAATTGGCGCGCAGGTTGGAGACGATCCCCTCACGGTCGACGCGATATTGCGTCACGCGGGTGATGTAACCGCTGCCGCCGGTCTGCTGGACCAGCTGGGCGATCGTGTCCGTGGGATAATAGACCTGCGCCACTGACAGCGACTGGCCCAGCGGCCCGGCCACCACGCCCTGACCGTCATTGTGGTGATAGTAGATCTGGTTGGACCAGCTGATGTTCTTGGTCAGATTGGCGTCATATTTGATATAGGCCAGATAGTCGGTGCGCAGCGCGGCGGAGAAGTAATTGTTGTAATTGCTGCCCTGCGATGTCGGCGTGTTGCCATTGGCATCGACATAGGCGCGGGCGGCCGCGAAGTTGGGATAGGTGAACGGGCGCGTGTAGGGCTGATAGGCCTGAGCTGCCGTGGTCGGCTTCACGTAAATGGTGGTGGCGTCTTCGTTGGGCTCGGACTTGTCGGAATAGTCGAAATAGACCGTCAGCTTGCCCGCCGCATTGTCATGGACATATTTGGCGTTGGCCTGCCAGCCGCCCTGAATGCCGTCATAGTCCCAGGCGCGGGCGCGCTGGCGCGCCGCCGCAATGTAAAGGCGCGAGGCGTGATCGGCGCCGAAATCGCCGCTGTCGATCCGCGCATAGGTGCGCGAGGTGCCATAGCTGCCGACCGTCTGAGCGGCCTGAATGCCCATGGTGTGCGAGGGATCGCTGGAGGTCAGCTCGATCGCGCCGCCCAGATTGTTGAGAGAGGGCGTGCCCAGATCGCCGGCACCGGTGTCCACGGTGATGTTGCCGATGCCTTCCGACAGCACGGCGCGCTGCGGCGAGATGCCGCTGAGCGTGCCATAGCTCAGATCGCCCAGCGGCAGGCCGTCCAGCGTGTAGCCCAGCTGGTTGATGGCAAAGCCGTGGATGTAGAGCGACATGTCCTGCTCATTGTTGCCCCACGGATCGGCGGTCTGATACATCACACCGGGCAGGGTCTGGATCGCCCCGAGAGCGGAGACGCCGGGCAGGATCTTCTGCACCTCGACCCCGGCAAGCTGCGTGGCCGAGCGGGTGGTCTTGGGCATGGAAACGATGATGTCAGCGCCGGTGCTGGTCGGCGCATCGGCAGTGGCGGGGGCGGCGTCTCCATTGGTGGACGGAGCCTCCGATGCGAGGGCTGGCGTGGCCATAGCCAAGGCCGCCAGCGACAAGGTGCCAAGAAACCGGTGCGAACCCAACATTCTTTATCCCTATGACTGCAAACGAAATTCTGAATCGTTCGCGAGGCGCACTAGGAAAGGTTTGTGACGGATTGACGTGATTTTTATGACAGTTAGATGATTTGCGCCGGGCTGAGTGACGGTGCGAGCAGGCAGGATGCAGGGCAGGCTGAGCCCGATATCAAGCGGGCGGGGTTCCTGCTGCAACACCTGTGTCGGGCGTCTGGTATTCCGATTTCCGGTTGGCTTGACGGGAGCGGACTGGCTGAGGCGGATGGCAAGAGCCGCATCGATTTTGAGCGGATCTGCCATGGCAACTGTTGCTTCCTGCAGTGCTGCGATGCGCCCGCCAAATTGCGTAACTGACGCGAGAGCATCTGAAATTGATGGCAGATTTAAGGAGGTGTTCTGTGATGGTTTCTTATAAGAAGAATTGTTGTAATATGCGCATTCGTGGCTCTGGTTAGGGTTGGAGAGCGGTATGCGGTTTTTGGGCTTGTTTTGTGCAGTTTGGGTCGCGGTTGCTTCCCCATCCTATGCGGGGCCACATGGCGACACCTCATGGGGCAAAGCTGGAGTTCCGTTAGACCAATATGTTCGGGACTCTCAGGAATGTGCCGAAACATCGCGATACGTTACGGCCTATATCCCCCGCGAGACGCTACGGCACCTCGATGCACTCAGTTCCGCTCAACTCCTCGATGCAATAGGCCAAATAGATCCGCATTGGACCGCGATGAATGATGTGAGCGGAATCACGGAACTTAAGTCTGCCGATGACATCGCGCGGCGGACCAACACATTCGGTGCCAAATACGTCGCCATGGTCAATTTTGATGTTCGGGATCAGCTTCAGGCCGTTCTGGATAAATGCTTGCTGGAACGCGGCTATGTCCAGATCAAATTGACCAAAGAGCAGTCTCATGAACTTGGCAAGTTGAAGCGGCATAGCATTGAGAGAGTCGCATTCCTGCATTCCATTGATGCCGATCCATCGGTCGTCGAGACGCAGAAATTGTATCGTTCTGATAAAAATCAGTAATACGAAATTATTTTCAAACGGATGGCGACGGAATATCATATTTGATACCGCCATCCGGAAAGATCAGTTCAGTTTCCAGCTTTGTAAATGGCACGGATTTCTGCTCCTGTGACATTTTTACCGTCAATCGTGCAATCTATCGTGCTGGTCGAATCTGCCGTCCCGCTGGCCAGTCCCTGACCTTCAGCATCTGCCGACTCGGCAATGTTGGTCGCCTGCCAATGACCAGAGTCCTGGCGCAAAACGAACTGATAGACCGCGATCTTGCCGTCCTTGCGCTTGAGTCCCTTGGGCCCTTCGATCAACCCGCAAAGATAGGCGTAGCCGTGATCCTTGATCAGATCCTTGACAATGAATTTGTCTGACGGGCCGGTCCGTGCGGCGTTCAGAATGGCGAGGCGGTCCTGATCGGCATGATCAAGGTCGCGTGCGGCAACCGTCGTCGGCACAAGGCAAGGAGAGAGTGCCAGAAGCCCCGCTGCCAGACGAACATGCCGTTCAAACATCATGATCCCTCCATTTTTGGTGATAAAGTTCTATCATGCTTAATCGTTAGTTTTTCATTGATTGATCGGAGCAATCAGGCATCCCAAAAGGCTATCATGGCTTGAGCCAATGTTTCTGAATCAAGCTGCATCTTCGATACAGCGAAAAACCACAGTACCATCTTGATCCGCACCATGTGACATCTGCGGATATTTTCCGTGGTGGGAAAGCTGGCAAGCCTGCGGCAAAGATCACCAAACACCTGTGCTGCTGCTGATGGCTGCCGCTGCGCAGGATCGCGAAGCACGCGGTCGTTCTCTCACCCATGCAAAAAGGCGCGCGATACGATCCCGGATGACCGTACCGCGCGCAATCGACCCTGGTGACTAGGCAGGGCCGGGAGGTCAGAGTGGCAGCGCCGCGATCGCCTCGCGGGCAGCTGCAATGCCTTTCGCCTTGGCCTCGGGCCCCATGGCCAGCCCTTCGGCCACGATGATCTCGGCGGTGAGGCCGATCGTGCCGAACAAACTGCGCAGATAGGTCGAGGCGTGATCGATCGCGGCACCCGGGCTGCCGGGGCTGTAAATCCCGCCTGAAGTCACCGCGATCACCACCCGTTTGCCGAAGACCAGCCCCTCCGGCCCGTTGGGGCCATAGCGGAAAGTCTTGCGGGCGATCAGGATGCGGTCGATCCATGCTTTCAGCTGCGAGGGCACGGTGTAATTGTACATCGGCGCTCCGATTACCAGAATGTCGGTCTGCAGGAATTCCTCCAGTGCGGCTTCGCTGCGGGCCTGTTGCGGGTCTTGCGTGCTGGGCGCGATAGGGGAGTCCGGATCATAGGGCAGGGTGGCTAGCCTGGCATGGGGATAGTCCTGTTCGGCGAGATCACGATGGGTGACCGCAATGTCTGCCCGCCCCTGCGTCAACCTGCCGACGATCAGGGCCGAAAGCTGGCGCGACACGGAGAGATCGCCAAGAATGCTGGAATCGAGATGAAGGAGTTTCATGGTATAAGGCTCTGTCTTGTCGCTTCAGAACTGGTAATGCAGCGCCACGCCATAGGTGCGCGGCGGCGCGTCATAGACCACCGAGGCGATATTGGCCGACGTGTTGGCGGCGGTCAGCACGCGCTCATCGAACAAATTCTTGCCGAAGAGGGTCACGCTGGTGCGCTCATCCGGCAGGGTGAATTTCAGCGAGGTGTTGAGCGTGACATAGGCGGGCTGGCGGATGAAATTGTCAGGCTCCAGATAGGAATCGCCATGATAGGCGGCGGCCACATTGGCATGGACCCTCGCGCCCGCCAGCGCCGTGTCGTAATCCACCGCCAGATTGCCGCTCACCTTTTCCGATGAGGGCAGGCGGTTGCCCGCCACATTGCCAGCGGTGATGGTGACACCGCCCGCCGGATTGGGAATGGCGATCTGGGCATTGGGATAGTCGGCATATTCGGCATGCAGCAGCCCCAGCGCGCCCGAGATCTCCAGCCCTCTGGTCACCAGCGCCTGCATCTCCAGATCCAGCCCATAGGTGTGGGCCTTGGCGGCATTGGTGACGATGGCAAGGTTGTTGACCACCTGCGAAACCTGAATGTTGGTGTAGTCGTAATAGAAGACCGAAGCGTTCAGACGGATACGCCGGTCGAACAGCTGCGTCTTCAGTCCTGCCTCATAAGCGTTGAGCTTTTCGGGCAGATAGGCGGGAGAGGCCGGGGCCAGCAGATTGTAACCGCCGCTCTTGAAGCCGGTGTTGAAGGAGGCATAGCCCAGCACAGCGGGCGCGAATTGGTGATCGAGCGCGACGCGGAAGCTCGGCTTCTCGATCGACTGGCTTGAGGCCAGCAGCGGGCCGGGCCCGGTCGGCAGCGTCAGGGAAAACAGCTGGGAGGCCAGCAGATCGCGCTTTTCCCAGGTGTAGCGTGCGCCCAGCGTCAGATGGCTGCCCGGCATGAATTCCCACGTCCCTTGTGCGAAACCGGCCAGCGATTGTGTGGTCTGTTTCCCGTCACGTCGGATGTAGCTGATCGGTAGCGGGCTGCTGTAGGGTGGGCGCATCGTCAGCAAAGACGGGGAGGAGAATTCCTTGTTGTTGAAGTAATAGGCGCCGACCACCCAGGTCAGGGCCCCCGATGTCGGCGAGGTGAGCTGCAACTCCTGCGTATAGGCGTGGTTGGGCTGATCGCCGGCCACGGTGAACAGGGATGCAGCCGTGCCGTCATTGTCGAACAGCAGCGTGGAATGCATGTTCTGATAGGAGCTGATCGAGAGCAGATCGGCAAAGCCCAGATGCTGATTGATCGTAACACTGCCCGAATAGCCCTTGTTACGCAGGAAGCCGTCGAGATCATTGCGCGTGTCATAGCCATTGGCCACGGGCAGGGCGCCGGGATAGGTCGTTGTGGTGCCCGGATAGGGCGTGTAGACGATGCCCACGAATTTCTGGTCGAAATATTGCCCGACGACGCTGATCTTCGTCTGCGTGGAAGGCGTAAAGACCAGCTTGCCGCGCAGATTGACATCGCGGGCGACGCGATGCGTGTCATGGCCGGTGGTGTAATCCTTGCCCCAGCCGATGCCCTGCACGCCATATTGCCCGGCCAGACTTGCCGTCAACCCTTCGGCCAGACCGCCTGCGATATAGGCGTCGGTGTGCAGCGTTTCGTAATTGTCGATGCTGGTGCCCAGCTCGGCATGGAAATCCTGCGTGGGGTTGCGCGTGGTGACCTGGATCACCCCCGCCGTGGAGTTGCGCCCGAACAAGGTCCCCTGCGGCCCCTTCAGCACCGCGACCTGAGTCACATCGCTCAGCCCGCTCAGGCCGCCGCGCGAATAGGGGATGTAGACCCCATCGACATAGAGCGAGGCCGGGGATTCGGTGGTGGTGGCATTGGTGCCGATGCCGCGAATATAGGGCAGGAACGACGAATTGTTGATCCGCACATTGACGCCCGCCGCGATGGTGCCGATGTCTGCGGTGTTGGCCACGCCCTTGTTGGCCAGCGTGGCGGCATCGGCGGCGATGACGGAGATCGGCACCTTTTGCAGATTTTCTGACCGCTTCTGCGCGGTCACGACAATCTCGCGCAAGCCGGTCTGGTCGGCGGGGGCATCCTGCGCCCGGGCGGGACATGCGGCAAGAATGCCGATCAGCGAGACGCCGATACGAATACGGGTGGACGACATAAACCTCTCCCTTGGTGCTTTCCGCGCATGTTTGCTGCGGTTGGTCTGGTGTGCTGGCCGGTCAGCCGGCGCGTGATCGGATCATGGTGTCTTGCCGATCAGCGCCTCGGCATTGCCCGCCATGATGGCGTTGCGCAGTTGGGGGGACAGCAGTGGTGTCTGCTCCAGCGCGGCGGCCAGGGCGTGGCAGGCCGGAACGGGCGTGTAGGGCCAGTCGCTGCCGTAATGGATGCGGCTGTGATCGGCGACGGCGAGCAATGTGCTCAGCATATGCGGCACCGGCATGCCTGCCAGATCGAAATGCATCCGGCGCAGCGCCTCATGCATGGCAGGCGGGGGGGCGTGCCGGGCACCTTGCGCCAGCATCCCGGCGATGGCATCGATCCGCCCGGCCAGAATGGGCAGCGCCGCCCCGGCATGGGGCACCAGCAGGCGGATGTTCGGATAGCGCGCGAAGGTGCCCGAGAGCACCATATTGGTGACGCTACGGGTGGTGTCGAAGATGAATTCGATCAGCGGCGCGGGATAGCCCAGCCCCAGATCCTGTCCCCCCGCAGCGCAGCCGCAGGAGGTGTCGGGCGAGGTGGGATGGATGAACAGCACCGCCTTGCGCTTGTCCAGTTCGGCATAGACCGGGGCGAGTTGCGCATCGCCCAGATAGACGCCGTGGAAATTGGTCTCGAAGATCACCCCGGCGGCGCCCAGATGGTCGAGCGCATAGGTCACCTCCTCCACGGCGCCCGCCACATCGGGCAGGGGTGTGGAGGCGAAGAAGCCGATGCGCCCGCGATGGGCGGCGGCCAGCCGGGCGCCTTCCTCATTCACCCGCCGCGCCAGAGCGCGTGCCGCGGCATCATCGCCGAAATGCACGCCGGGGGAGGACACCGAGATGATCGCCTTGTCGATGCCCAGATCATCCATCATGGCGATCATCGCGGCCTCGCTCCAGGCGGGGGTGCCGGGAATGCCATCGGCTTTCAGCAGGTCTGCCTTGGCCAGCGCCTCGCGGTAGAAATCGGGCAGGAAGTGGTGGTGCAGGTCGATGCGGCGGGCTGGTGCGGAGGGTTGGCCTCCCCCTTGGGCGGCAGCGGAATCCACCGGCATCATCGCGGTGAAGGCTGCCGTGGCCAAAAGGTGGGCGGCGCCTCTGCGGCTGATGGTGCCGGGCGTAGGGGTATGGAGGGTCATGATTTCACCTTTTGACTACAAGTCAATTTTTAGACCGTAAGACGCGCCGCATCCTGACCTGCTTCGGACTCCAGCAGGCGTTTCATCACGCGGCGCGCGCGCAAGCCGCCGGAATCGATGGGCAGGATAAAGGGATGAAGCGCCATCAGCTCGGCTCCCTCCATCGCCAGATCGACCGCTTCCAGCATGGGTCCGTCCTCGGTGTCGATGACGTGGCGCTGGGTGGTCTGGATGGTTCTGGCCCTGTCGGCGGGCATCGCCGCGCTGAGCGTGGTGGACATGAAATAATGGGTCATACCCGCATTGGCCGGGGTGCCGATGTGAAAGAACCGTCCGGGCTCGGCGGTGTCGATGGAGCCGCCGCTTTTCACCGCGCGCCCGGCAAAGGTGATGACATTGCCGGGATGCCAGCGAATGCTGATCTGCGTGTCGATCCGCTCCCCCAGCGCGGCAAAGCGCGGTGAGGGCGGCGCGTCGAAATTACGGAAGACGACATCGACGCAATTGTTGACTTCGCTGACCTCCAGCGTGTTGTTCTCGGGCGGGCCGCCGGAAAAGCTGCCCTGATGCAGGTAATCGGCGTGAGACAAATCCAGCAGATTGTCGACCAGCACATCGACGCGATATTGCGCTTCGATGTAATTGTACACGGTCACTGTCGCCGGATCGTCAATATAGGCAAGATCCGGGATCTGGGCCGGATCGGCCCTGGCGTCATGTCCTGTCCACACCCAGACCATGCCATAGCGTTCAGTCACCGGATAGGCGCGGACATGGGCGTTGGGCGGGATCTTGTCGCTGTGCGGATTGGTCACGCAATGGCCAGCATCGTCAAAGCACAGGCCATGATATTTGCAGCGGATGACATCGCCCTCCAGCGTGCCCCGGCTGAGCGGCGCGAAACGGTGCGAGCAGCGATCCTCAATGGCCGCGACGGAGCCATCCAGCTTGCGGTAGAAGGCGATCCACTGGCCGCAGATTTCTCGCCGCAGAATGTCGCGCCCCAGATTGGCGGAGAGTTCCGCCACATACCAGACGTCTTTCAGGAACATCGTCTCCATCCTTTTATCGTTATGCATGCGGCTCCGGCTGCTACCAGCGGTGGCGGTTCTGAACGGCATGGCCATCATGGAAGAAGCCGCCCGTCGGCCCCAGCGGGCCCAGCGTGGCCAGATGCACCGCCACGGCTGCGGCCTGATCGACATCGCGATAGCCGGTGTGGCCGTTCATATCCGTGGCGGTGAAGCCCGGATCGGCGGCATTGACCTTGATCCCCTCGGCCAGCAGCTCCTTGGCCAGCTTGACCGTCAGCATGTTGAGCGCGCTTTTGGAGGCGCAATAGCCCGCATGGTCAACATTCCAGTACAGGCCCGCCATATCGCCGGTTTCCGCCAGCGAGCCCAGCCCGCTGCTCATCATCACGATCCGCGCGGCAGGCGATCGGCGCAGCAGCGGCAGCAAGGCCTGAGTCACGCGCAGCGGCCCCAGCGTGTTGACCTCGAACATGGCGCGGATGGAATCGATCTGCTCCTCGCTGGCGGGGCCGGGCGTGCCGATGCTGATGCCTGCGTTGTTGACCAGCACATCGAGCGCACCGATCTCCTTTTCCAGCCGCCGGGCTGCCGCGCCCACGCTGTCATCATCGCTCACATCGATGGTGAGGGCATGGGCATCGATACCGGCATGGCGCAGATCGTCGGCGGCGGTCTGCCCCCGCGCGGCATCGCGGCAGCCGAGCCAGACCGTATGGCCCGCCGCACCCAGCTGATGCGCGATGGCAAGGCCAATGCCTTTGTTGGCGCCGGTGATCAGCGCCGTGGAACGGATTGTCATGGGGTTCTCCTTGGCCTTGATCTTCCGCCAAGCCGGTCCCTCACGCATTCCTCATCGTACCAAAGATTTGTCTGATCCTTCCAAACTGGTTACGCTGGCAGCAAACGACCCCACATGTCTTCCACAAGGCATGGTGAGAGGAGAGAGTGATGCTGGCCAGGTTGATCGCGACGGCGCAGCGCCATGCTGCTCGCCCCCATCTTTGTGTTCCGCGCCTGTCGATCCGGTCGTCGGATGCGCCGGGTGTGCCCGTGCCGATCCTGTTTCAGCCGGTTTTCTACATGCTGCTGCAGGGGGGCAAGCGGATGACGATGGCAGGCAAATCCAGTGACTGGACGCCCGGCACCTGTGCGGTGGCCTCAGTGGGGCTGCCTTTCATCACCCAGACCATCGAGGCCACGCCGGAGCGGCCCTATCTGGGGATCGAGATCAGGCTGGATGCCGGGATCGTTGCCGGGCTGTTGCTGGATATGCCCGATCAGCAGCATGAGGAGAGCGAAGGCGGGGGCGGGGCGATGACCACCGCGCAGGCCAGCGCCAGTGTGCTGGAGCCTTTCAAACGGCTGGTCGGATTGCTGGATGCACCTGAGGATGTCGCCGTGCTGGCGCCAAACTTCGAGCGGGAGCTGTATTATCGCCTGCTGCAGGGGCCGATGGGGGGCACCTTGCGCCAGATCGGACGTACCAACACCCGTTTCGCCCAGATCCGCGCGGCAGCGACATGGATCTGCCAGCATGCCGATGCGCCTTTGTCCGTGCCGCATCTGGCCGCATCGGTGGGGATGAGCGTCACCTCCTTCCATCGCCATTTCAAGATCGCGACCGGGCAAAGCCCGCTTGCCTATCAGCACCATCTGCGGCTGATCGAGGCGCGACGTCGTCTTGCATCGGGATCGGTGACGGTTACGGAAACCGCCTTTGCCAGCGGCTATGCCAGCGCCGCCCAGTTCAGCCGTGAGTACAAGCGGCTGTTTGGCATTGCGCCCTTCCGGGATCTGGGCTTGCTCAGGCAGGCCTAGCGGTGGTCCTGAGGTTGCGCTGTCTTGAACAGATTGCGTGACAGGGCAAGCAGCCAGCCTATGTCCGGATCGGCCTCGCGCCGCTTCAGCCAGTGATGGGCGATGGGGATCGGCGGCACCGGGAAGGGCGGGCTCAGCACCTGAAGATCACCGCCGGACGCAAGCGCCTCCGCCACCTAGCGCGGGGCCACGGCGATCAGGTCCGAGGTACGGATCAGTTGGGGCAGGCTGGAAAAATTGGCGGGGCGCAGGCGGATGCGCAGCGCGATGTTCAGCCGCGCGATCTCCTCGATATACAGGCTGTAGGGCCGGTTGACCGGCATGACGACCACATGCTCGCCCCGCACGAAAGCCTCCAGCGTGGCGGGATCGGACATGGTGGGATGCCCTTTCCGCACAAGGCAGGCCAGACGGTGCGAGGTCAGCTGTTCGGAGGCGATCACGGCAGGGTCCAGCTCGGGAAAATGCCCCAGCGCAAGATCGACCATGCCGCTGTTCATGGCATCGCGAATCTGCGCGGGCTCCAGATTGAGCGTCCTGAGCGTCAGATGGGGGGCCTGTTCAGCCAGAGCCTGCGCCAGCCTGGGCAGATAGATCAACTCGCCCGCTTCCGACATGCACAGGGTCAGGGTGCGCGTGCTGGTCAGAGGATCGAAGCGGGCGGCGTGAAACACCTGGCGATCCAGCAGGCCGAGCGCCTCGCTGACAGGCGCGCGCAGCGTGGCCGCAAAGGCGGTGGGCACCATGCCTTCACGCGTGCGGCGGAAAAGATCGTCCTGAAAAAAGTCGCGCAGTTTGCCCAGCCCCACGCTGACGGTGGGCTGGCTGACACCCAGATGCAGCGCCACGCCGGTGACCGAGCGCCGCTCGAACATGGCATCCAGCAGGAGCAGGAGATTGAGATCCAGTCGATGGATATTATTCATTGTAATAAAGCCTATCATGATATTTCGTATGGTCAATAAAACGGACCGTCTTCATAGTCCTCTGATGAAACGCTCGCAGGGAAAGAGGCGTTGAAAGGAGGAGGGTCGTTATGACATTCGCATCGGGGGTGCTTGTCGCGTCCGGCTCGCTGGTGATGATCCATCCTGTGGTCTGGGCTCAGAAAATCGAGACGCCGGGGGGCGGTTCGCGCTCACTCTTCAGGCGAAGGCACGCCTGCGGGGCTGCAGAGCCATTCGGGGCCGCCGCGCAGCTATGGCCTGTCGGCCAAACCCCGTTTCTGAAAGATATCAGGGGAATGAAGCATGTTGCAGCATAGGCCGCTCTCGCAGATCGGCGCTGTCGATCATGGTTGGCTGAAGGCGCGGCTGCATGTCGCCATCGGCGGGCAGGGACATCCTGCGCATCATCCCATCGGCAATCTGGTGGTGTTCAACGATGACGAGATCGCTGCCGGAGCCGGTTTTCCCACGCATCCCCATGCCGATATGGAGATCGTCACCTATGTTCGCGCGGGCGTGGTGACCCATGAAGACAGCATGGGCAACAAGGGCCAGATCAAGGCCGGGAAGGTGTTGGCGATGAGCACCGGAACCGGCATCCGTCATTCCGAGTACAATGCCCATCAGCAGCCTGCCTGTCTGTTCCAGATCTGGTTGTGGCCGCGTGAGCGGGGCGGGGTGCCGCAATGGGGCATTTGCTCTTTTCCTGATGCGGAGCGTTCCGGCGCCTTTATGCCCTTGGCCAGCGGCTATCAGGCGCCCGGCGCCATTGCGATCCGCGCGGATGCCGAGGTTTATGGTGCCTTCCTCACCGCAGGAGCTGCCACGCGCTTTGACATTCGCCCCGGGCACAGCGGCTATCTGGTCCCGGCCAGCGGCTGCGTGACTGTCAATGGCGAGCGGATTGAAACGCGTTCGGGGCTGCTTATCCGCAACGAAAATGCGGTCGAGGTCGAGGCGCTGAGCGATGCCGAGGTCATTCTGGTGGTCACTGCCGCAGTGTCTCCGCCTTTGTGACAACCCGTCCAAAGGGGAGGCATTGGCCTTAGCGTCATCGCGCCGGAAGCCCCTCCGCCGCTGCTTCGGGCTGGGGGAAATGCTTGAGGGCCTGCACCGCAACGGCCGTCAGATCTTCAGAAGAAGCGCCATCCAGGGCCTGCAACGGCAGACCTTGCAGGACGGTGAAGATAAACCGCGCCTCGATCTCGGCATCGGTCGTTTCGGGCAGCACGCCGGTCTCGACATCCCGCGCGATACGATGCTGGAGGGCATGGCGCGCCTCGTCACGCAGCTTTTGCAATCGGGCGGCCAGATCGGCATGTTCGGAGGCGGCGGTCAGCATCCCGCTGGACATCATGTAGCCCATCGGCGTGTCCGGTCTGGTCGCTGCCGCCACGCCGCGTTTCAGCAGGGTTTCGACAGCATTCCGCGCGGAGGAGGCCGCAGCAATGTCTTCCGCCGAGAGCAGGCCGGCCCCATAGCGCGCAAAGGCCTGCCGATGCAGCTCCGCCTTGCTGCCGAAGACGTCATAGAGCGTCGAGCGCGCGATCCCCATGGCCTTGATCAGATCGTCAATGCTCACGCTTTCATAGCCGTGGTGCCAGAACAGCCTGAGGGCGGCATCGAGCGCCTGCCCACGGTCAAAACGCGATGGCCAACCGCTGGGCAACAGGTTCATGACCGCATCCGCGTTGCGCAACTTGGTCGCGGGGCGTGAAACATCAGGTCAAACATCGCCCAGATCCTTGTGGGTTGGGGAGGGTCGCAAGATCATGGGTATGGAACGCGAAGGCTCCATACCCACACGCCGTCTGCGATCAGTGGTGGGCGCCGGCACCCGGAGCCGCTGCCGCGCCGAACAGGCCGAGCGGCCCTTCCGCCAGATTGATGACCACGCTTTTCTGCAGCGTGTAATCCAGCACCGTGTCGAGGCAATTGTCCCGCCCGAAACCGCTCTGCTTGTAGCCGCCCAAAGGCTGCCCGCTGCGGATGTTGTAATAGCGGTTGATCCAGACGATGCCGGTTTCCATGCCGCGCGAAATGCGGTGCGCCCGCGCCAGATTTTGCGTCCAGACACCGCCGCCAAGGCCGAAGATGTTGTCATTCACCCGCGCCAGCAGCTCGGCCTCATCCTCCCATTCGAGGATGGTGGTGACGGGGCCGAAGATTTCCTCCTGCGCGATGCGCATGTCATGGTCGACATCGGTGAAGATGGTGGGCTGGATGAACAGCCCGTCTTCAAACCCCGGCACCTTGGCCGCCTCACCGCCGATGGCGACTTTGGCGCCTTCCTTGCGGCCCAGCTCGATATAGGCCTTCACCCGGTCGAACTGGATGGAGGAGGATTGCGGGCCGATCTGCGTGGCCGGGTCCAGCGGATCGCCCTGTCGCACATTGGCCAATTGCCGGGCCAGCGTGTCAAGGAAGGCCTCGCGGATGTTTTTGTGCACGAAGGTGCGCGTGCCCGCAAAGCAGATCTCACCCTTGTTGGCCACGGTGGAGAGCACGACCGATTCCGCCGCCGCCTCCAGATCGGCATCCTCGCAGATGATGTTGGCCGATTTGCCGCCCAGTTCCATCGTTTGCGGGATGATGTTGACGCTGGCGTACTGGATGATCTTGGCCCCGGTGTCGCGCGATCCGGTGAAGCTGACCTTGCGCACCTTGGGGTTGGTGACCAGCGCCTCGCCCACATCGGCGCCATAGCCGGTGACGACATTGATGACGCCGGGCGGAATGATCCCGGCGGCGTCCTTGATGAACTCCAGCACGGCAAGGCAGACGGTTTCGGCAGGTTTCAGCACCACGGTGCAACCGGCGGCCAGAGCAGGCGCCAGCTTCAGCGCGGCCATCGTCATCTGCGAATTCCACGGGATGATCTGGGCGACAACGCCGATCGCCTCACGGTGAACGATCACGGTGGCGTCCTTCTGGTCCAGCACCTCGCCCTTCAGCTGATGCGCGGCCCCGGCGTAATAGTCGAAGATGTCGGCGGCATGGCCGGTGTGGCCCATCGCCTCGCGGATCGGCTTGCCGTTGTTGAGGACGTCCATCACGGCGTAATCGAGCTGGCGCTTGCGCATCACCTCGCCCAGCGCCAGCAGCAGGCGCTGGCGTTCCAATGCGCTGCTGGCGCTCCATGCGGGGAAAGCGGCGTGGGCGGCATCCACCGCGCGGGCCACATCGCTCGGGTCTCCGGCCTGGATCGAGCCCAGCACTTTGCGCGTGGTGGGATCGTAAAGATCGATGGTCTTGCCGCTGTGGCCATTGACCCACTCACCATTGATGAAATGGCCATAGGTGCCCATCGAGCGCAGCTTTTCGGCGGTCTTTTGCGTCTGTTCCAGTGTCAGCACGGTGTCTCTCCCAAAAGGTGTGTCAGTGTGCGTGGCGCGTCTTCGAGGGCGCGCTCTCATGCAGGAAAAGGAAGGCGATCAGTCCCACACCCAGCCCGCCGATGGCCAGCCAGAAGATGGCGGCGATGCCGAAATGATGGGCCATGGCGCCCGCGATCATCGGTGAGATGCCGCCGCCGAAAATCTCGCCCACCGCGATCACCGTTCCGGTGGCCGTGGCGCGCAGCGGCACCGGCACCGATTCCATGGCCAGCGGCCCGGCAGTCAGGCTGATCAGGCCGGACAGGAAGCCGGAGGCCACCATCAGCAGGCCGAACAGCAGACCGGGATTGGGCCCGGTGTGTGACAGCATGATCAGCAGCGTGGCCACGATCAGAATGGCGACGATGGCGCAGGGCTTGCGCCCCAGCCGGTCCGACAGGGCGGGCAGGCCGACCGAGCCGAACACCGCACCAAAGCCCACCGAAGACATGATGAAGCCCATGGTCGCCGTCGGCAGCTTGAGCAGATCGACGAAATAGCTGGGCAGGAAGGCCGTGAGCACGATGATCGTGTTGAGCCATGCCAGCATGCCCAGCGCCGCCAGGCCAACGTTGCGGTACTTCAGCAGGTCACCGAAACGGGTCGGATTGACCTCGTCGGTCGGGGCGGGGGTGGCATGAGCATGCGGTTCGCGGATCACGCGCCACAGCAGGAAAGCCACGATCAGGCCTGGCGGCGAGGCAACCAGAAAGATGAAGCGCCAGTCGATCCAGTGCATCAGCTGAGTCACCAGAATGGGCGCAATGGCCAGACCCAGCAGCGGCGAGGCCATCTGATAGAAGCCAAGGCTGAGCCCCTTGCGGTCGGGCCGGGCGGCCTCCATCGTGGCGACCAGGCTGGGCGGGGCATAGGCGCCTTCGGCGATCCCCATCAGGGCGCGGATCAGGATCAGCGACAGGGCGCCGGCTGCCAGGCCGCTCAGGCCCACCAGCAGCGAGAAGCCCATCATCGCCGCGACCATCGTGCGTTTGCGTCCGAAACGGTCGGCCAACTGCCCGGCGACAAAGGCCGACAGGCCCCAGGTGATGGCCAGCGCCCCGGTGATCGTGCCCAGATCGGTGTAATCCAGTTTCAGCCCGACCATGATGACGGGGAACATCGGCAAGATCAGATAGCGGTCAAAGCCGACCAGCGCGAAACCAAGCGACAGCAGCAGGATCGAGCGCCATTCATAGGCAGTGTCCCAGGCGCTGTCGGCCACATCCGGGGATGCGGGGCGAGGGGCCGCCGATGCCAAATCATTGTACATGAAAATCAATCCTCTACCGCATGCGTTGAGCCGCAGGCCTGTTCGTCTTGTGCTTGGGCTGGTGGTGCCGGGGTCTGTGTTTCGGGATGATGGATCGGGGCACCGAGGATGGGATGGTGCCCCGATGCGGGCTCAAGCGGCAGGCTGGGTGACGGTGACGTGGCTGGCCTGAACCAGCGCATTGGCCACGGCGGCGGCGCGGACTTCTTCTCCGCGCGCCACGCCCTCGGCGATGATGAACTGCGGATCATAGATGCCGATAAAACCGAAGGCGGTGCGCAGCAGCTTTTCGGCGTGCTCATATTGCGCGATGGGCGACCCCTCGCCGTAGACGCCGCCGCGTGACAGGGCGACGATGATGCGCTTGCCTTTCACCAGACCTTCGGGCCCCTGTTCGGTGTAGCGGAAGGTGCGGCCCACGATCAGGATGCGATCGATCCAGGCCTTGAGCTGGGTGGGGACGGTGAAATTGTAGAAGCCGGCACCGATCACCACGATGTCGGCGGCCAGGAACTGGTCGAGCACGGCGGAGCCTTCCTCGCTGCCCAGATCGGCGAGGGTGAGATGGCCGAGCGGATCGGCGGCCAGATCGCGATAGGTGACATCCAGATCGGCGATGTCGGACTGCAGGCGTTCAACGATGGCGGCGGAAACGGTGCGGCTCACCGAATTGGCGCCCATGATGCTGGAATCGAGATGCAGAAGTTTCATGATGAAGGCTCCGGTTTGGATGAGTCGAGAGCATCAGAGGCGATGGCGCGAGCATCCGGAAAGAGGGCAGTTGTGTAGGAGCTGAGTACAATCAGGCATCGATCGCCGCTTTGTCGGGGCAGGCGCAAGATCATCCGAAAGAGGCTCTCCCGGTCGGATGGTGATGCCGTGTTGCGATTCAAAACTCTTGACTTGCCTGATGCTGGCTACCTATAAATTGACCCGTAGTCAATCACGGAGTTGGCACCCGGATCGACGACGCAGCTTCGGCGATCCACGCATCCTGACAGAGCAGCCAAGACCGGCGGTTTTGGCCCTGTTCCGGCCTTCCATATTTGCCCGAGCGATGCGTGAAAAAGCCCATGCTCACCCCAATCACCATCTTGCAGTCAAGGAGAGATGACATGACGGATATTACCAAGGCAGGCAGTTTCATGCTTGGCGATCGCACGGTCACGCGCATGGGTTATGGCGCGATGCAATTGGCCGGTCCGGGCGTTTTCGGCCCGCCGCGCGACCGGGCCAAGGCGTTGCAGGTGCTGCGCGATGCGGTGGCGGCAGGCGTCAATCATATTGATACCAGCGACTATTATGGGCCTCATGTCGTCAATGAGGTGATCAAGGAGGCGCTGCATCCCTATGCCGACGATCTGGTGCTGGTCACCAAAGTGGGCTTTTTCCGCTCGGACGATGGCAATTGGTATCCGGCCCAATCCGCGCAGGATCTGACCAAGGCGGTGCATGACAATCTGCGCAATCTGGGTGTCGAAAGGCTCGATGTGGTCAATCTGCGCCTGTTGGGCGATGGGCTGAACCCCACCGATGGATCGATCGAAGAGCGTTTCTCGGCCTTGGCGGCATTGCGCGATCAGGGGCTGATCCGGCATCTGGGGCTGAGCAATGTGACGCGGGGGCAGGTGAATGAAGCGCTGCAGATCGCCCCGGTCGTCTGCGTGCAGAACCAGTATAACATGATCCAGCGGGCCGATGATGCGCTGGTGGATGTGCTGGCGGCCAAGGGCATCGCTTATGTGCCCTTCTTCCCGCTGGGCGGATTGACCCCGATTCAATCCAGGGCGCTTTCGGCACTGTCGGCAAGGCTGAATGCTACTTCGCTGCAGGTGGCGCTGGCGTGGCTGCTGGCGCGTTCGCCCAACATCCTGCTGATCCCGGGCACATCCAACCCGGTGCATCTGGCTGAAAATCTTGCTGCGGCAGAGCTGGTGCTCTCCGAAGAGGTCATGGCTGAGCTGGACGGGATTGTCGCGGTGGCGTGATGAGCCTGGCGGACTCACTCCTTCCCGGATCATCCGGGAAGGGGCGGGTTCTCAGTCCTGAGGCAGCGTTCCGGCAAAAGCGAAAGCGCTGACGGGACGGCGCGGACTGGGGAATTCGCGCTCGCGCAGCATGTCGGGCAGGCTTTGCGGATCGCCCAGTCGCCCGACGGCGATGGCGGCCTCGATGTGATAACGGCTGCTGTTGCCGATCTGCTGAGTCGCCAGAACGCGGTCGAACCCGGCCATGGCATGGGTGTGGAGGCCCAGCGTGGTCGCCTGATGCGCCAGGGCGCCCCATGCGCTGCCGGTGTCGAAGCTGGCGGTGGTGGAGGGGATGAGGTCGCTTTGCCCCGGCAGCGTGACCAGCTTGTCTGACAGCACATACATCAGTGCCGAAGCATGCCGCGCCCAGCCCTGATTCATCGGCAGCAGCGACGCAAGTAACCCTTCGAAGTCAGGCGTATCGCGCAAGGCATAGACGAAGCGCCACGGTTGGGCGTTGAAGGCGGAGGGCGCCCAGCGTGCCGCTTCGAACAGCGAAAACAGCAGGCCTTCGGAGATCGACGAGCCGTCGAAAGCGCGTGGTGACCAGCGGTCAATATGAGTTTGCGCAACAGTATGATCGGCGATGCGCGGGGGCGGGGGTGAGGTGGTCATGATGAAGACTCCGGTGATGGGAAGGCCGGGCACAAAGCCGCCCGATCGGGCGCGCGCTCTGGAATGCCACAGCTGCTTCCTATGATCTGCCCTGCAGGTGCGCAAGTATTATTGACTGGAAATCAATTTTGCGACATGGTCTGTGCATAAGCAATCGGTCGAGGCGTGGTGCATCCGCGCAGCCATGGCTCGGCCCCGCGTGTTTCGGCGCGTTCCGAATGAGGATGTCCAGCATGATCGTCGCACTGACCGGCGCTTCACCGCGCTTTGGCGGTGAGGCGGCATGCATCGGCAAGCGAGGAAGAGTCTGATGGCCAGGCCTGTTAAATTGGCGCATGTCGTGTTTCGCACCAATCAGATGGAGGTGATGACGCGGTGGTACGCCACCGTGCTGGATGCCGATGTCGTGTTTTCCAGCGATTATCTCGTGTTTCTGGCCTATGACGATGAACATCATCGCGTCGCGCTGATCCATGGCGGCGAGCCGGTGGAGCCCGCGACAGAGCCGCGCGTCGGCTTTTATCATGCGGCCTTCACCTATGCCACGCTGCTCGATCTGCTCGATACGGGCAAGCGGCTGGAGGCGGCGGGTATCCTGCCATGGCGCACGATCAACCATGGTTTCACGATTTCATTCTACTATCGCGATCCTGATGGCAATGATCTGGAACTTCAGGTCGATCGTTTCGAGAACTCGGACGATGCCACGGCCTATATGAAGACTGCCGCCTTCAAGAAGAATTCGATCGGCTGTCTGATCGATCCGGAAGAGTTGCGCCGTCAATTGCTTGCCGGCGTTCCGCTTGATGCGGTGATGCGGCGTGAGGATGAGTGAACCGAAACGGGCGAACCATCTCCGTTCGGGGCTTTGGCACTGCACCAGCCCTGCCGGAAACGCATAGACATGCTTTGTGTGAGAGGACGTTCCTCCATGACCCTTTCCGTGCCGGTTGAGCCGGTTCAAACCACCCGGAACCTGCTCGCATGAGCGCCCCTCTGTCGGCGCGCGCAGCCGGGCCTCTGGATGCGCTGCCGCTCACCCTCTATCAGATCGCCATCATTATTTTTGCCGCTTTTCTGGCCATTCTCGATGGTTTCGATGCTTTCGCCATGGCCTTTGTGGCGCCGGTGGTCGCAGTGGCATGGGGTCTGAACAAGGCGGTGCTGGGTCTGCTGCTGTCGAGCGGATTTGCGGGCATGGCGCTCGGCTCTTTCTTGATTGCGCCGCTGGCCGATGTCTATGGGCGCCGCCCGATCGTGCTGGCATGTCTGGTGCCGATGGCGCTGGGCTCGCTGATCTCGGCGGCGGCGCCGTCCTTCGCGGTCCTGCTGGGATCGCGTGTGTTGACGGGATTGGGGCTTGGCGCGCTGATTTCGCTGACGACCTCGCTCGCTGCGGAGTTTGCCAATGCGCGATATCGGGCCTTTATCGTTGCGATCGTGGCGCAGGGGTTTCCGGTGGGGAACATTGCCTGCGGCCTGATCTCGGCAGCCTTGCTGAAATCGCTGGGCTGGCGATGGGTGTTTGTGACCGGGGGCGTGGCAGGCATTCTGCTTGCGGTGGTGCTGGCGGTGTTTCTGCTCGAATCCCCGGCCTATCTGCTGGCGCGCCGGGCGCCGCGATCACGCCTCAACGCCGTGTTGGCGCGCCTGGGCCATGCGCCTTCCGACGACATTGTCACCGTCCACGATGACGGCCAGGCCTCCTACCGAGCCTTGTTCGTGCCGGGGCTGGGTGCTGTTACGGTGGGTCTGATGCTCATCAACATCCTTCTGATGATGCCCAGTTTCTATCTGCTGAGCTGGTTGCCGCAATTCGTCACCAGCAGCGGCTTCACGCCGGAGCAGGCCAGCATTCTTGCCGCCATCACAGCCTCTTCCGGTGTGGTGGGCGGTCTGGCGATCGGGGCTTTGGCCGTGTCGGTCAGGCCGGTTGTGCTGGCTGCAGCCACCATGGTGCTGGCCGGAATTTTTATTGCGGTGGTGGGCGCGGCCCCACCCGATCTGACGGCGATGACCCTTGCCGCAATGGCCTTCGGCGTCTGTCTGGCGGGGGCAACCGGCGTGCTTTACGCGCTGATGGCCGAGGCTTTCCCGCCGCTGGCGCGGACATCGGGCATGGGGCTGGTGCTGGGGGCAGGGCGCATCGCCGGTGCTGTCGGGCCTGCGCTGGCCGGAGGGCTGTTCCTTGCCGGACTGCCTCGCGCCGAGGTTTCGGCCATGTTCGCGGTGGGGCCGGTGATGGCAGGGGTGATCCTGCTGGGCCTGAAAGCGCGCGGATGACCGCCATGGATTTCCCCTTTCGCGGGGAGGTTTTCACAATCGGAAAGAGACAGGTGCTTTATGAGTGACGGCAGACTTGAGGGTGTTCTACAGGCCGAAAAGGACCGGATTGCGGCGCTGCTGAGCAAGAATGTGGGCGGGGTGAAGGCGCTGCTCGATGAAAGTCTGGTGCATGTGCATACCACCGGGCGGTTGGAGGATTATTACAGCTATCTCGCGGGCGTCAGCGGCAATCTGGAGTTTCTGGAGATCAGCCGGGGGGATCTGACAGTGCGCTTCTTCGGCGATGCGGCGGTGATGACCGGACCGCTGGACCAGCGCATCCGCATTCTGGCGAATGGCGGGGAAATGGATCTGACCTCTTTTGCCACGCAGGTCTGGGTGCAGGCAGGCACTGGCTGGAAACTGGCGAGTTTTCACGCCTGTCGACGCGATTGATCGGGGATCTGTTTCTGCGGCATCGGGTTGAACCGGATGCCGCAGAAGCAGGCCAGAGCTTTATTCGCCCAGCGGTACATAGCGGCCATAGCCGCCACGGAAGAAAATCAGCGGTGTGCCGCTGTCGCCCGCACCCAGCGCGTCGACCTGCCCCAGCACGAAGAGATGGTCGCCGGCGTCGTGAAGCGCGTAGAGCGAGCAATCGATCCAGGCCAGCGACTGGTCGAGCACCGGCAGGCCGAATTCGGATTTGGCATGGCTGACGCCCTCGAACTTGTTGTCGATGCGTGAGGCAAAGCGGCGGCACAGCTCCTGCTGATTGTCACCCAACACATTGATGCAGAAGCGGTTCGCTGTGCTGATCCGCGCCCAGCTGCCCGAATTGCGCGCCGGGAAAAAGCCCACCAGCGGCGGATCAAGCGACACAGAGGTGAAAGAGCCGACGACCATGCCGGCCGGAGAACCATCCGCGAGCAGCGTGGTGACAATGCTGACGCCTGTGGGGTGATGGCCGAGCACATGGCGAAAAAGGGTGGGGTCCAAGGGAGACATGGGATCGGTCTGCTCCAGATGTTGAGGGATAGGGGATGCGTGCTGCCGGCCATGCCTGTGGCGGGGCGGTCTCTCATCGCCGCCTGCGCAGGGCATGGCCTTGCAGCTTGAGTGCGGTCAGCTTCTATGGCAATATTGACTATAAGTCAATTATAGAGTCGACAAGGTGCCTCGATCCGGCCAGGATCCGGACGATCATGAGTTGACTATGGGTCAATTTTTGATTAGGCTTGCAGCATAAGTCAAAACGGAATGGATTCTGTGGCCTTGTGGAGAGGCAGGCAAGAGGCGGATCGGCTCCGCAGTGATGCGCCCTTTGCAGGACATGCGTTGTATCAAGCATCTCGGCTTCAGCTCTGGCGTCTTTAAGACATGCGTCTGGCGGGCCGTTCTTGAAGGAAAACATAATGAACACGGATTTGGATGCATCTCTGGCGATCAAGCGCAGCCATGATGAGGGGCATGCCACACCCTCGCGCGAGGAGCTGATCGCCCGGGCCGAAGGGCTGCGTGACCTGCTGTGGGCTGGCGCCGCGGATTCGGACCGCAACCGCCGCCTCAATGACACCACGGTGGCGGCATTGAACGAGGCCGGGATCACCCGCCTGTTCACCCCCCGGCGCTTCGGCGGCTATGAGGCGGACAATCTCACCATGCTGGAGGTTACCATGGCGCTGGCCCGCGGCGATTCCTCGGCGGCCTGGGTGACGGGCATCGGCACGGCGGCGGCCTATATGGTCGGCCTGCTGCCCGAACAGGCGCAGGCCGATGTGTGGGGCGACAATCCGGGCGCCCGCATGAGCGCCGTTCTGGCGCCGACCGCCAAGACTGTCCCGGTCGACGGCGGCTATGAGGTGACCGGGCGCTGGGGCTATATGTCGGGCTGTCTGCATGCCGATTGGGCCTGGATTTCCTTCCCTGCGCCTGACATTCGCGGTCTGGCGATCGCTGTGGTGCCGCTCAAGGATCTGACGATCGAGGACACCTGGTTCGTCACCGGCATGCGCGGCACGGGCAGCAACACGCTGGTTTCGGACAAGCTCTTCGTGCCCTCGCACCGCGTCACCCCGCTGGTGGCCACCACCGAGGGTTATCCCGCCAATGTCGAGGCGATCCGCAGCGAAAAGCAGTCGCTCTATCGTTCCAGCTTCATGGGCGTGTTCCTGCTGTCGCTGGTCGGCGTGGTGATCGGCGAGGTGCAGGCCGCGCGCGACATTGTGATCGAGAAAGCGCCTTCGCGCGGGGTGACGACCAGCAAATATTTCAAACAGTCGGAATCCGTGGCTTTTCAGCTCGATCTGGCGGATGGCTCGGCCAAGATCGAGACGGCGGCCACGCTGGCGCGGGACTTGGCGCGCGAGATCGATGATTTTGCCCGGCGTGACGATTATCCCGATGATCAGCAGCGCGGGGCGCACCGGCTGAAATGCGCTCTGGCGCTCAAGCTGGCGCATGAGGCGATGGAAATCTTCATCAGCGCGCATGGCTCTTCAGCCTTTGTCGAGAGCAATCCACTCTCGCGGCTGTGGCGCAATGTGTCGGTGGCTGCGCGCCATGCCGGTTTCAGCTATCGCATTTCCGAAGAGGTCTATGGGCGGCTTGCGCTGGATCTCGATCCACGCACGGTCAGCGATATTCTGTGATTTTTTGAGAAATTCTCAGATTTTCAAGCATGAAGGTCGGGCCTTTCGCCCGCCTTCATGCCTGGCTGATCGCGTGACTGGCGATCCTGTTTCCATGACCTGACCTACGGGGCGTTGCACAGATGGCGGCGGTGGTTGTCCGAAGCCGCGGCAATCTTGCTTGACTTCCGGTCAGCCATGCCTGACTTCTAAATTTGACTATAAGTCAAAAATACTTTGAGTCGCTCTTACCCGGAACAGATGGCCGGCACCGCACCGGCTTATCGCAAGAGCGACTGCGACGGCCCAAGACAAAACATAATCGGGAGGATGACCAATGACACTCCGGTCCTATCTTTTTGCCACCACCATCTTCGCTCTGGTGCCCACGGTCGCCGCAGCGCAGGCCCAGCCCGCCACCAGCCAGACGCCACCACAAAGCGGCGCTGCTCCGCAGAGTGGTCTGGCGGAAATCATCGTGACGGCGCAGCGCCAGTCGGAAAGCTCGCAAAAGGCGGCTGTGCCGCTCAATGTGCTCCCGGGTTCGGCGCTGCTGTCCTCAGGCATCACCCAGGTTGATCGCCTCAGCAGCCTCGCGCCTGCCCTCTCGATCGAGCCGACCAACACCGGCAATCTGGTCTTTGTGCGCGGCGTCGGCAATTTCACGCTGGCGCCCAACAGCGATCCGGCGATCGCCTTCAACTATGATGGTGTCTATGTGGGGCGCCCCACGTCCACCACCGGAGTGTTCTATGACCTTGACCGCGTTGAAATCCTGAAAGGACCGCAAGGCATCCTCTATGGCCGCAACGCCACGGGCGGGGCGATCAATGTGCTGCCCGCTCAGCCCAAATTGGGGGAACTGTCAGCCTATGCCTCGGTGGGCTATGGCAATTACAACAATGTGCAGGCCGAGGGCGCGATCAACCTGCCGGTGGGCGATGATGGCGCGGTGCGCCTCTCGCTCTCGCGGTCGAGCCATGATGGCTATCTGTCGGACGGCACCTCGGATGAGAACACCTGGGCCGGGCGTTTTCAGGTCAAGGCGAAGCTGACCCCTGATCTGACTGTGCGGGTTGCCGCGGATTTCGCGCATAATGGCGGCTTGGGCAGCGGCATCGACTATCAGGGCGTCTATGCCGGCAGCGGGGCCAATTTCACGCCCTCGGGCATTCCGGCGGGCACGGGCGTCTATGCGCCTTCGGGTCAGTCCTATCTGACGGGCATGACCTATGCGCCGCTCGGCAATCATCTGCCTGCCCTGCCTGCGCCCTATCAGGACAATATGTTCTATGGCGTCAATGCCGAAATCACCTACAACACCGGGGTGGGCACGCTGACGGTGATCCCGGCATGGCGCAATTCGCACCTCAACTATATGGCCAGCGCGGGTTCCATTCCCTATTCGAATGTTGAAACCGACAATCAATACAGTTTCGAGGCCCGCTTTGCCGGAAAACGTATCGGTCCGGTCGATTATCAGCTGGGCTTCTATTACTACAATGAGCGCATCGATGCCCGCACCGCGCTCACCAATGGCAATGTCGGCAATTACGAGCAGCCGACGTACAAGACCTCATCCTATGCCGGTTTCGGGCGCGTCACGCTGCATGTCAGCGACCGTCTGCGGCTGGTGGGCGGCATGCGCTACACGCAGGATGACAAGCGTTTTAGCACCAACCAGATCACCTCGATCATCTCCTGTCTGGTGACGGTGGCCGGGCGCCCCTCCTGCCCTGCCGCGCCCACGGTGCCGCTGTTCACCGATCCCTCGCAACTTGGCTATGCCTTCCCGGCGACCTCCCCGGGGGCTCTGCCGATCTTCGTGAATGGCGCGCCGACCGGGGCGCTCAGCATCCGTAGCGATACGATCTACAACAATCTGCCGCTCAACAGCCATAAGCCGACCTATCGCGGCGCGGTGGAATTCGATGTCGCGCCGCGCTCGATGGCCTATGCCAGCATCGAGACGGGCTATCGCTCGGGCGGTTTTTCGGTTGCCACCGGTTTTGAAACCTATCAGCCTGAAACGATCACCGCCTACACCATCGGCGTGAAGAACCGCTTCTTTGGCAACCGGCTGCAACTCAATGTCGAGGGCTTTATCTGGGATTACAAGAACCAGCAGGTCACGCATCTGGGTGTCGATCTGGCCAGCCAGCTGGCCTTCTTCACGCAGAACATCGGCTCGTCCAGGATCAAGGGTGTCGAGGTGGACGGCAAATTGCTGATCACGCCAACCACGCTGGTGGGCACCGATATCCAGTATCTGGACGCCAAACAGAAGAATTTCACCTATCTGCAAGGCGCGGGCACCCCGCCGATCACCGGTTGCGGCGTGACCACGGGCAGCGGCGTCAATCCCTATCTGATCAACTGCAGCGGTTTGCCGGCCTATAACTCGCCGAAATGGACGCTGAATTTCTCGGGCCAGCAGACGATCAAGCTCAGCGATTACAAGGTGGTGCTGAGCGCGGACACGCAATATCGCAGCAGCCGCTACATCGGCTTTGCCTATCTGGCGCAGCAATTGGTGGGTCCGACCTGGACCACCAATGCCCAGATCCAGTTCGGCCCGAGCAATGATCGCTGGTCGATCGCGGGCTATGTGCGCAACATCGAAAATCAGCGTATTCCGGTCTATTCCACGCAGGGCGGCACGGCGGGATTGCTGGTGGAGGGCACCAGCGCGCCGCGCACCTATGGCGTGCGCCTGACGGCCAAATATTGAGCGATGCGGCGCGGCTGCCCCCAGCCGCGCCAGTTCTGGAGAAGAGGACAGGATGCAAGAGCACCATCATTCCAATCCCCTGGCAGCAAGCCGCAGGGATGTCGCGCAGATGTTGGCGGGTGCCGCCTTTACGGCGCTGCTGCCGCTTCAGGCACGGGCAGCTGATGCGCCGGGCGCGGCCGGTGCCGCCACTGTGCGGCAACGGATCGACCTGCACCATCACTATCTGCCAAACTTCTATCGCGCGGCGCTGGTGGCCGCCGGTCAGGACCACGCTGACGGCATCCACGCCCTGCCCGAATGGAGCGAGGCGGGCATGATCGCCATGATGGATGATCTGGGGATCGAGCGCGCGATCCTTTCCGTGGTGTCGCCGGGGGTGAATTTTGGTGACAATGCTGCGGCGCGCCGTCTGGCCAGGCAGGTCAATGAGGAAGGTGCGCGGCTGGCGAAGGCTCATCCGGGGCGGATCGGCTTCTTTGCCTCGACACCCTTGCCCGATGTGGAAGGGGCGGTGGCCGAGGTGGCCTATGCGCTCGATCATCTGGGGGCCTCCGGGGTCATTTTCCAGACCAATTTCAACGGGATCTATCTGGGCGATGCGCGGCTGGAGCCGGTTTATGCCGAACTCGACAAACGCAAGGCGGTGCTGTTTCTGCATCCCACCTCGCCCAATGTGTCCTGCGGTTGCGGGGCCGATGGGCACAATCACGTCGGGGAAGGCTTGAGCCTGGGCTATCCTGCGCCACTGATCGAATTCATCTTTGAAACCACCCGCAGCGTCACCAATATGGTGCTTTCGGGCATGCTCACCAAATATCCCAGTGTGCAGGTGCTGGTGCCGCATGCCGGGGCAGCGCTGCCCATTCTGGCGAGCCGGATCGATGTGGTGGCATCGATGCAGGGGAAAGGGCCTCAGCCGTCCATGCGCGATGCCTTGAAACGCTTCCATTTCGATCTGGCGGGGATGCCGGTGCCCGATATGCTCTCGGCGCTGCTGCATGTCGCCGATCCCGCGAAGATCCACTATGGCAGCGATTGGCCTTACACGCCAGTGGGCGCTTGCCGTGCGCTGGCCAAGGCGCTGGATGAAACGCCGCTGCTCTCACCCGAGATGCGGGCCAATGTCATGTATCGCAATGCCGAAGCGCTGATCGGCAAGGTTTGACAGTAAGAGGCAGGGCCGTAACCGGGTGACCATATTGCCCGGCTGCGGCCCTGTTGTGCTGTGGAGCGCCGGGAGCGGTCAGAGTTGGGTGATGCGCTTGCTGCTGCGTGTCGCGCTGCGACGCGGTGGTGCGCTTGGTGCCTTGGGGGCGTCAACCTCGGCCTTGTCACGCGCGCCGATCAGCAGATGCGACCGGCTGAGCGTTTCATGGAACAGCTCGACGCAAAGGTCGATCACGCCATCAGCCGAAATGTCGGGGTTTTCGATCCAGGCGAGCAACAGCTGATCCATCAGATCCAGCCATGCCCGGCAGACCAGCTTGTCGACCGTGGTGGGCTGCGAGGAAGAGAAGAAGCTGAGCAGCAGCAGCACGCCCTGACGGCGCGAGGTTTCCGAAACGGCGATGATCTTGGCATGAGTGCTGCCGCGCATCTGATAGGTATGGGCCTCACCGCGCTGGCGGAAGACCTCCATGTGCATTTCGATGAATTTGCGCAGCCTTTGTTCAGGGGATCCCGAAGCGGTGGCCAAGACGCGGCGTTCCTGAAGTTCGGCAACGAATTGCGAGTAAACCTCGACATAAAAATCGAGTTTCGTCTTGAAATAATGAAACAGCAGCCCGTGAGCGACACCTGCAACCTGCGTGATCTCCTCCACGGAGACGCTGTCGAAGCTGTGATCGAAGAACAGCTTCGCCCCGGCTTCCAGAAGCTTGGCACGCGTGATCGCGGATTTTGAGTCGGTTGCAATTTTCTTGGGCATTCCTTGCGTGTAAGCTCTGTTGCGCTTTGCAGCCACACAAAAATTGCCCTGCTGCGTGAAAATGGCATAACCGGATATAATAGAAGCATTTTTTCTGCTGCGAAGCAGTCGCGGCACCGGCGGTTGGCCAGAGTCACAGGGCGTTCCTGTATTTTCTTTATTGACTATGGGTCAATTTTGTCATAGTCCGATCATCAGAGATGCAGGGGAGCAAGCTGATGGCGTAGCCGGGCGTCACACCTCACGTTCAGGTGGTGAAGGCCCGGAGCAGCGATCTGCTTCTTTCATATCTGCCAGGTAAAAGAGTCTTGAAAACAACAAAGACCGTGGGACGAAGTGATTTTCGGAACACCGGATCAAAATGATGATAAAACAGGAGAAGGAACTGAGAGGCGTCAGATGCTTTCAAGAAAGCTCCTGAGGCACTGTAGGTTTGGCCTTGGTTCTCGATTGCGTGTTGGCCATCCACACATATTCTCTCTTTGAACGCAGAACTGTCCTCGCATCGGCGAAGGGTGCGGAGTCTTATGCTCCGAATGCTTTGCCCGGGTGATGGGATCGCTTTTCCTCCCTCCATCCCACGTCGCATCGTTCACGCCTCTCGACGGCGATCGAGAGTTTGTGAGCGCGACGGACGGCCAAGTTTTCATGCGTATCCGCGCAATATCCCTAGTCATAAAGGTGGTGGCACATGAGTAAGACCCACGCAGTGCAAAGTTTCCGTCCGGACTTTGTTGCCGTGGCGCGTTCGCTAAGGCCTTTGCTCGCGGAGCATGCCGCGCAGGCTGAACGCGACAGGCGGGTGCCCGATGTGGTGATCGATGCCATCGATGCGGCGGGCCTCTTCCAGATGGTGAAGCCGCTGCGTTCGGGCGGCGGTGGCTGCACCCAGATCGAGATGCTCGAAGTGCTGGCGGAGCTGGCCAAGGGCTGCATGTCCACCGCCTGGGTTGTCGGCTTGCTGTGCGGCGTGACGGGGCTCGCCGGCTGCATGGCGCCTGCCATTCGCGATGCGATCTTCCTCAACGGCGATGAGCGCGTCTTCGGCGTCACCAGCCCCACTGGCGTGGCGACGCGCGTGGCCGGCGGGTACACTGTAACGGGCAGCTGGGGCTATGCCTCGGGCTGTCTGCATGCCGATTGGGCGGTTCTGGCGGTGCGCCTGGCCGATGCCGGTGACGGCCCCGAAAGCGTGGCCTTCGCCTTCCTGCCGGTCAGCGCGCCGGGGGTGACGATCAAGGACACCTGGCATGTGGCCGGTGTGGCCGGATCGGGCAGCAACACGGTCATGCTGAACGAGACCTTCATTCCCGAGCATATGGTGGTCAACCCCGCCCTGCGCAACGCCTGGCTGACCGAGGCCATGATGGAGCCGCGTGACCGCTGGGTGGATGAGGTTTCGGTGCCGCTGGGCGTGATCGGGCCGTCGATCGGTGCGGTGGAGGCGATGCTGGAGATCGTTACCACCGGGATCAACAAGAAGACCGTCACCCACTGGAAATATCCCGTGCAGAGCGACTCTCAGGTGCTGCTCGAACAGCTGGGGCTGGCGCGCATGGAGGTGGAATCGGCCTGGCTCCATCTGGGCCGCGCGGCGGCGACCAGCGATGTCATCGCCCAGCAGCGCCCGGTGACCGGCGATGAAAAGGCGCAGGGGCAGGCCGATTGCGGCTATGCCACGCAGTTGATCCGCTCGGCTGCTGATCGTTTGCTGAACATTGCCGGATCTTCGGCTTTTGCCACGGCCAATCCGCTCCAGCGCTTCTGGCGGGATCTGAGTGTCGGCACACGCCACGCCTTTATCAATGCCCATGCCTCGCTGGAGCTTTACGGTCGTATCTCAGCCGGAAAGCCGTCCAACAACATCCAGTTCGATTATCAATAAGGATCGCATCATGACCGCGACTGCACTTCATCCCAAGGACAATTACCGCAGCATCTGGATGTATCTGTACAACGTTCCGCATGAAGTGAAATTTATCGATGCCGGAGGGATCAACACCCGCTATTTCGTCGCGGGTGACAAGGATGCGCCGCCGCTGGTCATGCTTCACGGCACGGCGTCGAGCTTTGAAACTTTCTGCGCCAATATTCCTTCGCATGCCAAGCATTTCCGCATCTATGCGGTTGATCTGGTCGGCAACGGGTTCAGCGACAAACCCGATGTGCTCTACAAGGCGCCGGTGTATGTGAAGCATGTGAAAGACTTCATGGCGGCGATCGGCCTGACGCGTGCTTCGTTCATGGGGGTTTCGCTCGGCTCTTTCGTGGCGGCGAAGCTGGCGCTGGATTCCCCGGCCATGGTGGACAAGATCGTCATGGCCTCGCCCTTTGGCCGCACCTTGCCCGAGCCGACCGGCGAACCGACCAAGCTGGATGACATGCGCGCCGCGCGTCAGCGGATTGTCGAAGATCCCAGCTGGGATTCGATCAAATCCGCATTCGTGCCGCTGATCGCTGACGAGGAAAACCGCATCGACGATCTGGTCGCCATCCGTCAGGCCATGTATTCTTTGCCGGGCATGGTGAAGACCATGGCGAACATCTGGGATACCTATGAAGCTAGGGTGTTCAACGAAAATGCGCTTGACGAAGCATCGCTGCGCGCAATCCAGTCGGAAACGCTGATCATTTCGTGCAGTGACAGCGAGGATGAGTTCCTCGTCAATTCCAAACTGTACGAAGACTATATCCCTAACAGTGTTCTGGTCGACATCAAGAAGTCGTCGCACTGGCCGCATTGGGAGCAGCCGGACGAGTTCAACGCGGTCAGCCTCAAGTTCCTGACCGCAGGGATGTAAGAACCGGCATGCGGCAGGGCCTTGCTGCCCTGTCGCTCCGCCCACACGATGGGGAGTAACACGCATGGTCGAGAGAATTAAGCTGGCCTATGTGGGGGCGACGGGCGACATCGATGCCTGGCGCAAGTTCGGCGCGGAGATCCATGGCCTGCAGATCGTGCCCTATGACACGGGCAAGGGCATCAAGTTCCGCATGGATGAGAAGTTCTGGCGCATTGCCGTTGAGCCGGGCGCGCCGGGCTTCAGCTATCTGGGGCTGGAGCTGGAAACGCCGGAATCCTTCGAAGCCACCGTCGAGCGTGTGCGCGCGGAAGGCATCGAGATCGCCGAGGATGCCGCTCTGGCCCGCCAGCGCCATGTGAAGCGCGCCGTGCGTTTCACCGGACCGCATGGTGTGGTGATCGAGCTGTGCTATCAGCTGATGGACGCCACCGAGGATTTCGTCTCCCCCACCGGCGCGCGCTTCCTGACGGGTGAGCATGGCATGGGCCATTTCGCCATGCGTGTGCCCGATCTGGAGAAGAGCAAGGACTTCTTTGTGCGGGTGCTGGGCATGCGGCACACGGATTCACTCTATTGGCGCGAAACCGACACGCGCGATGATGAGCCTGATCGGCTCGGCCATTTCCTGCGTGGCAGCGGGCGGCATCATCTGCTGGCGATGTTGGGTGTGCCCGGTGCTGGCGGCATTCACCATATCTCGCTGGAGGTCGACCGTCTGGTCACCGTGGGCCGCGCGTGGGACAAGGTGGAGGCCGGGGCCGCGCCCGTGCTGATGACCATCGGCCAGCATGCCAATGATCCCTGCGTTTCCTATTACTGTGTCTCGCCCTCGGGCTTTGCCTTTGAATATGGCTGGGAAAACGCCATCGTCGATGACGAGAGCTGGACCCCCACCACATGGCTGGGCCGCGATCTGTGGGGCCATAAGGACGGCGGCGGTACGGTCGAGTCCCTCTATGCGGCGCCCAAGGACTGAGCATTTTTCTCTTTTTCAGGACGAACAACAATGAAACTTTCCAGAATTGCGCTGGACGGCAAGCCGGGCGTGGCCATTTCCTCGGATCAGGGCGTGCGCGTGCTGGCCGGGGCCGATCTCGACACGGCCGTAGCGGGTGGTGAGGCTGCGCTGCGCGAGCTTCATGCCACAGTGGAGCGTGACGGCGTGTCGGTATCGGAAGGCGATCTGCGCTTTCTTCCGCTGCTGGACCGCTCGCGCAAGATCATCTGTCTGGGGCTGAACTTCTTCGATCATGCCTCGGAAACGGGCAATGCCAAGCCCGCTTTCCCGGTGATCTTCGGCCGTTTCGCCTCCAGCCTGATTGGCCATGAGGCGGCGATGATCCGCCCCAATCTTTCCGACAAGCTGGATTTCGAGGGCGAGATGGCCGCGATCATCGGCACGGCGGGCAAGGACATTCCGGTCGATAAGGCGCTGGATCATGTGATCGGCTATTCGGTGTTCAATGACGGGTCGCTGCGCGATTACCAGATGATGACGCCGCAATGGATGCCGGGCAAGAATTTCGATGCCACCGGCGCTTTCGGCCCATGGCTGGTCAGCGCGGATGAGCTGCCTGCGGGCGGTGCCGGTCTGATGCTGGAAACGCGCCTCAACGGCGAGGTTGTCCAGCGTGCCTCCACCAGCGACATGATCTTCGATGTGGCCAACACCATTGCGCTGCTCTCCACCTTCCTGACCCTGGAGCCGGGCGATGTGCTGGTGATGGGCACACCCTCCGGCGTGGGCGCCGCGCGCAAGCCGCCTCTGTTCATGAAGCCGGGCGATGTCGTTGAGGTGGAAATCGAGCGCATCGGCCTGCTGCGTAACCCGATCGTGGCGGAATAGAGACGAACCGATCGCGAAAAAGCATCTGAGGCCGATTTTCGGATTATAGTGGGCCGCATGGCCGGCGATACGATCCGGCACACACACAAGAGAGGGTTAGAGATGGGTGATACCGCCAAGCGCCGTCCGGGGATCGATTATCCCCGCATCGCCACCGAGGAAGCCTTCCTGACGCCTGAATTGCGCGAACTGTACTGGCATTTCTGCAAGAATCTGGCGGAAACCCCCGACACGGCGATTGCCATGCGCCCGCAAAGCGCACCGGGCAGCCCGCTTGCGGCCAGATTGCTCGATTTCGATGAGCAGCGCCTGCAGGATATGGATGCCAATGGTGTAGCCGTGCAGATCCTGTCGCTGACCTGCCCGGGCGTGCAGATCTTCCAGCCTGACGTGGCGAGCGAACTCACACGGCTTGCCAATGATCAGCTCGCCGATGTGATCGCCCGCCATCCCACGCGTTTTCGCGGGCTGGCCGCCGTCGCGCCGCAAGCCGCCAAGGATGCCCCCGCCGAAATGGAGCGGGCCATCAACAAGCTCGGCCTCAACGGTTTCATCATCAATTCGCATACCAATGACGAATATCTGGATGACCGGAAATATTGGCCGGTGCTCGAAGCGGCGCAGGCGCTTGACCGGCCCATCTACATCCACCCGCGCGGTGCCTCCAAGCAGCTGGCGGGGGCCTATGATTTCGGCAATCTGCTCGGGCCGCTCTGGGGTTTCAATGCCGAGGTCAGCACGCATGTTGTGCGCATGATCTATGCCGGAGTGTTCGATCAGTTTCCGGACCTCAAGATCGTCATCGGCCATATGGGGGAGACCATCCCCTTCTACCTGTGGCGCTGCGACTTCGGTTGGGAGCTGGGGCACAAGCTGCCGGAGGGCAAGTTCAGCAAGGCCTTCCGCCGCAATGTGGCGATCACCACCAGCGGCGCGGCGGATTTCGGCACCGATCACGCCCCGGCAGAACCTGCGCTGCGCTGTTCGATCGAAACGATGGGCGCCGACAACATCATGTGGGCGGTCGATTACCCTTATCAGGCGACGGCGCCGGCTGTGACCTTCCTCGACAAGGCGAACATCTCCGAGGAGGATCGCGAGAAAATCTACTGGCGCAATGCCGCGCGCATCTTCCGCCTGAACCTCGACAATGTGCCGGGCACCACGGATCACCAGACGACCACCGCCTGAGCTTTGCCATCTGACAGGCCGGATCGGCATGGCCGTCGCAAGCCCAGGACTGCGGCAGCCATATCCCGGCTACCCCCTTTTTCCGGAGGTCTTATGACCAGCGCATCCCCCCGTGACATCGTTGCCGCCGTTGTGCGCCAGGCGGGCGGCCCCTTTCTGCTGGAACCGGCTTTGCTGCGCGGGCCCAAGCCCGATGAGGTGGTCGTTCAACTGGTGGCGACGGGTCTGTGCCATGCCGATATTCTGGCGCGTGATCAGCATTATCCTGCGCCCTCGGTGCCGCTGGTGCTGGGGCACGAAGGGGCGGGCATCGTGGTGGAGAAGGGCAGCGCCGTCGATCATCTGCAGGTCGGCGATCATGTGGTGCTCAGCTTTGCCTATTGCGGTGCCTGCGGCGCCTGCGAGAGCGGCGGGCGCGGCTATTGCGACCATTTCACCGAGCTGAACTTCGGCGGTTCAGACGAACATGGCCATACGGCGATCACCGATCCTGCCGGAAACCCGTTGCATGATCACTTCTTCGGGCAGTCCTCCTTCGCCACTTATGCGGTGGTCAATCAGCGCTATGCGGTCAGCGTGTCCAAAAGCGTGCCGCTGAACATTCTGGGGCCTTTGGGCTGCGGGGTGCAGACGGGGGCCGGATCGGTGCTGCGCTCGCTGGATATGGCGCCGGGCAGCAGCTTTGCGGTGTTCGGCGCGGGGGCGGTGGGCCTCAGCGCCCTGCTCGCTTCGCAATTGCGCGACCCCAGAGCAACCATTGTGGTCGATATCGTGCCCGAACGGCTGGAATTGGCCAGGGAATTGGGCGCGACCCATGTGATCGATGGCCGCTCGGCCAATCTGCTGGAGGCTTTGCGCGATCTGTCGGGCGGCGGGGTGGATGTCGCGCTGGACACCACGGGCAATTCGCAGGTGATCGAACAGGGCATGCAGGCTTTGGGCAAGCGCGGTTCGATCGGGCTGGTGGCGGGCGTGCCGGGCGGCAGGGCCAGTTTCGAAATCCTTCCGTTTTTCCTGCGCGGCTGCACCATCCGGGGCATCATCGAGGGCGACAGCATCGCCGAAAGCTTTATCCCTGAACTGCTGGAGCATTATGAAGCGGGGCGTTTCCCCTTCGACAAGCTGCTGAGCTTCTATCCCTTCGAGGGCATCAACCAGGCCGTCGAGGATGCGCTGAGCGGCAAGGCGATCAAGCCGGTGCTGACCATCGGCTGATCTTTCCAACCTCTCCCATTCACCCTCTCCCCCTATGGCTGCGCGCACCGATCTCCCCCGGTGACGCGCAGCTTTTTTATGCGCGTTTGGCGCTGGGGAAGGGGCGCGAAAAAAAAACGCGGTGCGGACCCAACCCATGATCCACACCGCGCTTAAGTCTGGCCTGTGTTCAGGCCCCCATGTTCTGTTCTACGGTGTGTTCTGTTGTTATGCCGCGCGCTCCAGCTTCTTGCCGGCCAGGAAGGCGGCGTAATGCTTGCGCGCGAAATCCTCGATGGTGCTGGGCTCGCGCTTCAGCAGCCAGCGCAGCACATTGACGCTGCCGACATGATCATGCTCGCTGTAGAATTTGCAGATCTGGCGCACGATCCGGGCTTCCTCGGGGATGGAATTCAGATCGACATCACCGAACCACATTTTCGCCCAATTGTCCGGGGTGATCTCCTCGACAGCCACCGGCTTGCCCGTCACTTTGGCGACGGCATCGGCCACATCCTGCGCGGTGAGCCAGCCGGCGCTGCACAGCTCATAGGTGGCGCCGAAATGATCGCCGCCGTTGATCAGCACATCGACCGAGACATCGGTCACATCGTCAAGATCGACCATCGACATCCGCCGGTCGAGCGACCAGGCCTGCTTATGCACACCATCGCGGAAGGCGGGCAGCAGCTCGAAGGCGGTCATGTAATTGGCCGGTTGCAGGATGGTGTAGTTCAGGCCCGAGGCGACCAGCCGCTCCTCCACATCGCGCTTGAACTGATGCTGGAACAGGCCGGTGGAAATGGCATGCAGCACCGAGCTGAAGACGAAATGGCCGACGCCCGCCGCCACGGCGGCATCGACCATGGCGATGCCCAGCTCACGCTCCTGCCGATGGCCGGTGGGGTTGAGGTAATAGACGCCCTGAATACCGTCGAGCGCCCGGGCCATCATGGAGGGTTCGAACAATTCGCCGATCAGCACCTCCTGCACGCCCAAGGCGCGCAGGCTTGCCGCCGATTCCTCGGAACGCACCACGCAGCGCAATGCTGCGCCGGCGGCCAGCAGTTTGGGGACGAGCAGTTTGCCTTGATTGCCATTGGCAGCGGTGACGAGCAACATGGATGACCTCTCCTCTTATGTCGCGGGAAGGGCGGGGCCCATGACGCAGGGCTGCAAAACGTCCCATTCCCGAAGCGATGGCGCCTTGATCGTTGAAGACCGGCGCAGCCTATCAAAAATTGACTTTGAGTCAATATTTGATGCGACGTCTCGGTCCAGGTGCCCACAGGCATCATATGCAGCGGGCTTTTCCGCCCATCGAGCGGGCGGTGGCCGTCGATGACAGCCGCAGCAGCGCCTTGCCCTATCCTGTGGCGTGATGGTCAGGGTGTCGGGTCGCGGAGGAGGAGGGAACAGCTTTCGCGAAAGGGCGGTTGTGCGCGGGGATGGCCTCTTTGTTCGCTGATCCGCTCAGGCCTCTATGCCAAGGAGGGCGTTGGCCTTTCGCTCCAGCAGGTCGGCCCGCAGCCGGTGCCGGTCAGCCTCGGGAGAAACGCCATCACCGGCTTTTTCCCGCGCTTCGCTGGCCAGCAAGCGGTAATAGGCTGCGTCGATCTGGTCGAACATCGACATTCCTTTCCTGGCCGTCACCTGAGCGCCTCGCCTTAAACTCTCCGGCATCGGAATGTTTCCCGGTGACAGCAGACAGGGCCCCACATCACCGCGATGTGATCGGGCTGCATCAGGCCTTGTCAGCAGATCGGCGCCATGACCGATGTCAAATTTACGAGCCTTGCCATCGGGCGCGATGGAACCTTGACCACGCGACCCTGTTCGCTGACCATGGTCCAAGTGAGACGCTTGCCTGTGGGATGCCGCTCCAAATGCTGATTTTTCAAAGTCTATTTATGCCCGCGACGCCGCCGCTGGCTGTCGATGCCGCAGCTCATATCGTTCAACTGGCGTTGACGCCGATCTTCCTGCTCACCGGCATTGCCTCTTTGCTGAACGTGTTTTCCACGCGCCTTGGCCGGATTTCCGATCAGGTCGACAAGCTGGACGCTGAAGAAAAGCGCAGCCCGCGCCGGCTGGCGCGTCTACGGCTGCGCTCCCGCACGCTGGATTTCGCGGTTCTGCTGGCCGCCATCGCGGGCGCTCTGACCTGCGCTGCGGCGATGACGCTGTTTGTCGGCGAGATCAAATCGGCCGGTGCGGGGCGCCTGCTGTTCACCCTTTTCGGTGGAGCGCTGGCCTGCTCGATCGCGGCTTTGGCGGCCTTCAGCATCGAAATGATCCTGGCCGGACGCGGGACGCGGGAACGCGCCGAGGAGGATGAGGAAACCCCTCCGCAATAGCGGCAAACGCCGGGTGACCATTCTCAAACGCGTCTCTTGTCCAGTCAGATTCGCCTGCTCCGCAGCTGATTGAGCAGCCGCCGGGATGAGGCATCAGGCATGCGCCAGCCCCGCCGCGATATCATCCGATTGGCCCGTCGTCGCCCCGGGGCCGAAGGTCGGGCCGCCCTCGGGCTCGCCGAGCGGATCGAAGCTGTCGGCCCGGGCACGGCGCCATTCGTCGCCCAGTTCGTCATGCATCTCGCCGCGCAGCAGCGCGCCGTGTTCGACGCGGGGATAGAAGGCATCGCCGCGCAGCAGGGCGCCGCTCTGATGGCGGATATGCAGGTGCCAGGGTTTCAGATCATGCGGATGGGTGAGGCCCACCGAACCCAGCATCTCGCCCAGCGCGCGCACCGTGTTGCGGTGGAAATTGGCAACGCGCGGCGCCTTGTCCTCCACCACAAGCGCGCGCTGGCGGAGCGCGTCCTGCGTGGCGACGCCGGTGGGGCAATGGTTGGTGTGGCAGCTGCGTGACTGGATGCAGCCCACCGCGAACATGAAGCTGCGCGCGCAAAGCGCATAATCCGCGCCGATGGCGAACACCCGGCAGAAGTCGAAGGCCGTCACCAGCTTGCCGCTGCAGCCCAGACGGATGCGGTTGCGCAGCCCCGCGCCGACCAGCGCATTGTGCACGAAGCACAGGCCCTCATTGAGTGGCAGGCCGATATGGTTGCTGAATTCGGCGGGCGCGGCACCCGTGCCGCCTTCGCCACCATCGATGACGATGAAATCGGGGGTGATGCCGGTTTCCAGCATCGCCTTGATGATCGCCAGAAATTCATAACGATGGCCCACAGCCATCTTGAAGCCGATGGGCTTGCCATCCGACAGCTCACGCAGATGGGCGATAAAGCGGATGAATTCCAGCGGCGTGCCAAAGGCGCTGTGCGCGGCGGGCGAGACGCAGTCGCGATCCATCGGAATGCCGCGCGTTTCGGCGATTTCGGCAGTGATCTTGGCCTGAGGCAGCACGCCGCCATGGCCCGGCTTGGCGCCCTGGCTCAGCTTTAGCTCGATCATCCGCACCTGCGGGTCGAGTGCCTGACGGCGGAACGCCTCGGGGTCGAAGCGGCCATCGGCGGTGCGGCAGCCGAAATAGCCGGTGGCGATCTGCCAGATCACATCGCCGCCATGCTTGCGGTGATGCTTGCTGATCGATCCCTCGCCGGTGTTATGGGCAAAGCCGCCCATCTTCGCGCCCAGATTGAGCGCCATGATGGCATTGGCGCTCAGCGCGCCGAAGCTGGTCCCAGAAATGTTGAGCACCGAGGCATCATAGGGCTGGCGACAGTCCGGCCCGCCGATGGTTACGCGGAAATCGTGACTTTCCAGATCCTTGGGCTTCATCGAATGCGAGATCCAGCCATAGCCCACGGCATTGACATCCTTCACCGTGCCGAAGGGCTGGGCATCATGCACATTCTTGGCGCGGCGATAGACCAGCGCGCGATGCTCGCGGCTGAAAGGCACCGGATCGCGCTCATCCTCGATCATATATTGGCGCAGTTCGGGGCGGATCGATTCCAGAATGAAGCGCATATGGCCGATGACGGGATAGTTGCGCAGGATGGCATGGGTGGGCTGCATCAGATCGTGGATGCCCACCAGCAGCAGCGGCACCAGCACTGCCAGCGGCAGCGCCCACCATGGGTTGAGGAGGAAAGCCAGCCCCAGACAGGCGACGGTCAGCACGCCAATGAGCTGAAGCACGAAGTAGCGTGTGATCATGCCGGTCACCTTTCAGGCAGGTTGCTGCGGGGTAGAATGCAAGGCGGGCACTCTAGGACAGGCCTGTGACGTTTGAACGACGCCCGGCAAGGCCGCGCCGGAAGGCCTCACGCCGTTCACCGGCAGGTTGCCGGGCCCTCCGAACGCTGTTGCGATTTATTCGCAAAATGGGCTAGGGCAGGCCAGTCATGCCCACCAATGCGATCGCCCTGACGCGCCTCTTGCTGAGTGAACGCCTGTCGCTGTTGCGGCTGGCGCTGCGCATCGTGGGGACGAAACCGGCGGCCGAGGATGTCACCCAATCCCTGTGGCTGCGGCTTCAGCATATTGAGGATGACCCGCCGATCGCCAACAAGCGGGCCTATCTTTACCGGCTCGCTGCCAATCTCGCCACGGATCATCTGCGGGCCAGTCGGCGCCATGATGCGCTGTTCGATGCCGCTGCAGAGCCTGTCGATGTCTCCTCGCAGGCGCCATCGGCGGAGCGCAGCCTGCTCGACCGTGAGCGTCTGGCCCGCTTCGAGGCGGCGCTGGAGGAGTTGCCGCTGCGCTGTCGGCAGGTCTTTGTGCTGCGCCGCATCGACGGCCTGCCGCCCGCCGAGGTTGCGGAGCGGCTGGGCATTACGGTCAATGCCGTGGCCAAGCATGTCCGCATCGCGCTGCGCCATTGCCACGCCAGGATGAAAGACGACGCCGAGGCATGATCCGTTTTTTTGCCCTTCGTCAGTCCCGATTCCCCGGGCTCACGCGTCATGGAGTCAGAAGGCCTGTCGTGTCGGCGGTCCGCCGCGTGCCGAGGGGAGAGCGCATTCGTGCCCGATAAGGTGCCGATCCCGCAGGACATCGCCGATGAGGCCGCCCACTGGTTCGCCGAGCGTGACAGCGGCCTGCTGACGGATGAGGCTGCTCTGGCTGATTGGCTTGCCGCCGATCCACGCCATGCCCAGGCCTTCGCCGAGATGGAGGGGCTATGGGGCGATCTTGGCGGTATCACAGTGCCTGCAACGCTGCGCGCCTCGCTGCCGGTGCAGCGCACGCCATCGCACGCCAATGACAATCCCCGCCGATGGCGTCTGGCCGCCGTGGCTGCCAGCATCGCGCTTGTCGCTTTCGGGGCCGCGCAGGACTGGCCGATGCGGCTGCGCGCCGATGCCGTCACCGCCATCGGTGAGCGGCGCAGCATGGCCTTGCCCGATGGCTCGCAGGTGGTTCTCAACACGCATAGCGCGGTGGCCTTCGCCTATCGCGCTGACCGGCGCGTGGTGCGGTTGCTGCGCGGCGAGGCGGCGTTCACCGTGGCGCCCGATGCGCGGCGCCCCTTTACCGTCGAGGCCAATGGCGGCAGCACCACGGCGCTGGGCACCCGCTTCGTGATCCGCGAGGATGGCGCGCAAACGCGGGTGTCGGTCACGCAGCACAGGGTGAAAGTGGCCTATGCCGCCAGCGGATCGGCGCCGGTGATGCTGTCGGAGGGGCGCAGCCTTACCTATGGGCCCGGTCGGCGATGGGGCGTGCAGCAGGCGATCAACAGCGGTGACGCTGACGCCTGGACTCAGGGCCAGATCGTTTTCGAGAACCAGCCCCTGGCCGAGGTGGTGGCCGAATTGGGGCGCTATCGCCCCGGCTATATCCGTGTCATCGGCGGCGATCTGGGTCAGCGGCGGGTCAGCGGCGTGTTCAGCATCGATGATCCTGTGGGGGCGGTGGCCCGGTTGCAGCACTCTCTGGGGCTGCGTTCCATGCAGATCACCTCGCGCTTTATCCTGATTTTTGCCTGACGCTGAATTTTTTCGCGATCGGGAGTCCTCCTTGGAAAAGCTCGCACGTCATAGATGTGAAAGGCGTTCGCATTAGCAATAGCGGCGAGCGGCCTTCTGCTTTCAGATGAATGAGGGAAGACGCTGTGACATTGAGCCCCCCACGCCGAACCATGGCCCCGGCACGCGCTGCCGCTTTGGCGCTGCTGGCCACGAGTGCGCTGTCCGTGATCACATTCAACCCCGCGCCTGCCTATGCGCAGGGCGCGGTCACTTACGATATTGCGGCGGGCTCCCTGTCGGGCGTGCTCAACCAGTTCGCGCGCCAGAGCCATGTCGAGCTGATCTATGATGCGCCGCTGACGCAGGGCATCGCCAGCAATGGCCTCAAGGGCAGTTATGGCGCGGTGGAGGGGCTGTCGCGCATCCTCTCCGGCACCGGCCTGACCTATCGCCAGACGGGCGCCAACACCTTCACGCTGGAGCGGGCGCCCGCCGCTGACGCCCGCACCGTGCAGCTGGGGCCGGTGCAGGTCGAGGGTGCGGCGCAGGGCGCTGCAGACAGCGCCATGGCCCGGCCCGATGCGGTGCCCGGCATCAAGGGTTATGTTGCCACGCGCGGCGCGGGGGCGACCAAGACCGATACGCCGCTGATCGAGGTGCCGGCCTCGATCTCCGTGGTGACTCATGACCAGATCGTCGATCAGGATGCGCAGAGCGTCTCGCAGGCGCTACGCTACACGCCCGGCATCGTGGCCGAACAGCGTGGCATCAATGAGGATTCGCTGGAATATCTCTACACGCGCGGCTTTCAGGCGCGCAGCTTCCTCGACGGGCTGGCCATTCCCTTTTCCGGCTTCAACGTGGCGACGCGCGACGCCTATCTGATCGACCGGGTGGAAAGCGTGCGCGGCCCGGTCTCGGTGGTCTATGGCCAGACGCCGCCGGGCGGTCTGGTCAACATCGTCTCCAAACAGCCCACCACCCAGCCGCTGCATGAGGTCTTTTTCGAAACCGGCAGCTATGGCCGGGCGCGGGGCGGCTTCGATCTGGGCGGGGCGCTCAATGGTTCGGGCACGCTGTCCTATCGCCTGACCGCTGTGGGCATGACCACCGGCACCCAGACCGCCTACGTCCGCCAGAAGCGCATCGCCGTGGCCCCCGCCATCACCTGGAAGCCGGACGACCGCACCAGCCTGACCGTGATCGGCAATTACCAGAAGGACCCGGAGGCGGGCGCCTTCAACTATGTGCCCGCCGTGGGCACGGTGCTGCCCGGCAAGGTGGCGATCCCGCGCTCGCTCAACACCGGCGATCCGGGCTATGACCGCTATCGCAAGGAAGAGGAAAGCATCGCCTATCGCTTCGAGCACAGCTTTTCCGATGCGCTGCGCTTTCGCCAGAATTTCCGCTATCTGCACAACAGCCAGACGATCCATCATGTCGGCGACGGTTCGAGCTATGATACCACCGGCACGGCTCTGACCCGCATCGCCTACAACAATTTCGGCACGGTGGATGCCGTCACGCTGGACAATCAGCTGAGCGCGGATTTTGCCACGGGGCCGCTGCGGCATAAAATGGTGGTCGGGGCGGATTTCCAGAACACGCAGTTCGACCATCACCTCTATTACAGCCGGCTCGACGGGCTCAATCCGGCCAATCTGGTGATCGCCGCACCGGTCTATTTCCAGCCCGTGCCCGAGCCCAACTTCCTGCTGGGCAGCTCCACGCGTGAACGCACGCAGCAGGCCGGGATCTATGCGCAGGATCAGGTCTCGCTGGGGCAGCTGACCGTGGTGGGCGGGCTGCGTCAGGACTGGGCGGGCACGCATAGCCTGTCCTACAAGGATGGCAGCGTGACCGATCAGAACAGCCATGCGCTGACCGGGCGGATCGGCGCGGTCTACAGGATCACCCCCTGGCTGGCGCCCTATGTCAGCTTCTCCACCTCTTTCCAGCCGCAGGCGGGCAACACCGATACCGGGGCGCCGCTCAAGCCCACAAAGGGCAAGCAGGTGGAGGCGGGGATCAAGATCCAGCCCGGCGGCGGCAAGAGCTTCGTGACGCTGGCGGCCTATGATCTGCGCCAGACCAATGTCACCGTGTCCAATTCGCTCTACACCGGATCGGTGACCCAGACCGGCGAGGTGCGTTCACGCGGGGTCGAGGCCGAGGCGCATGCCTGGCTGACCGCGCGGCTGCAGCTGATCGGCAGCTACACCCATGATGAGGTGAAGAACACCAGCGCCACCGCCAACATTCTGGGCAAGGCTCCGGCGGGCATCCCGCAGGATATGGCGGCGCTCTGGCTATCCTGGGATCTGCCGGAGGGCACGCTGCCGGGGCTGAAGCTGAGCGCGGGCGGGCGTTATGTCGGCGGCAGCTATGGCAATCCCACCAACACCTTCCGCGTGCCGTCCTATACGCTGGCCGATCTGGGGGTGCAGTATGAGCTTGGCCGCGCGGTGCCGCGGCTGAGCGGCGTGCTGCTGGGCGTGAATGTCAGCAATCTGTTCGACCGGACCTATGTCACCTGCACCGATCTGACCTATTGCACCTTCGGGCAGGGGCGGCAGGTGCTGGCCAGTCTGAAATACCGATGGTGAGGGGCTGGTCGCTGGTCCATCGCTGGAGCAGCCTGATCTGCACGCTCTTTCTGCTGATGCTCTGCCTCACCGGCCTGCCGCTGATCTTCAGCGCGGAGATCGACCGGGCCTTCGATCGCACCGCCTATGATCCGCCGCAGGCGGGCAGGGCGGCGCCCTCGCTGGACCGGCTGATCGCCATGGGCCGACGGCTCCATCCGGGGCAGGAGGTCATCTCGCTTTATGCCGATGACGATGCGCCGGTGATCACCCTGCGCATGGCGCCCTCGCTCAAGGCCTGGCACGAGCGCCCGGCGCTGGAGCATCTGTTGCAGTTCGATGCCCATTCGGGCCGCCTGCTGCGCGAAGGCAGCCGCAGCGAACTGGCACGCCGCAGCCCGACAGCCGTCCTGCTGGCCTTGCATCGCAGCCTGTTCGCCGGGCTGCCGGGCGAGCTGTTCCTCGGCGTGATGGGGCTGCTTTTTGTGGTGGCGGTGGTGTCGGGTGTGGTGCTGTATGGGCCCTTCACCCGCAAGCTGCCCTTCGGCACGCTGCGCAGGCATCGCGGCGCGCGCCGGCGCTGGCTGGATCGGCACAATCTGCTGGGGATCGTGACGACATGCTGGGCTCTGGCGGTCGGCGGAACGGGCATCATGAATGAGTTGGCCGTGCCGCTCTTCGCCGCCTGGCAGCAGAGCGAGATGCAGGCCGTCCTCAAGCCCTATGCCGGTATGCCGGTGCCCGGGCAGGACCATCTGGTGTCGGCGCAGGGCGCGGTGGACACGGCCATGGCGGCCTTGCCGGACACGCATATGCTCAGCATCGCCTTTCCCGATGCGCGTGACGGCAGCCCATGGCATGACATCGTCTGGCTCAAAGGCAGCACGGCGCTGACCAGCCGCCTGTTCCATCCGGTGCTGGTGGATGCGCGAACCGGCAGGCTGACCGGCATCGTGCCCATGCCCTGGTCCCTGCGCGCGCTGGAGGTCTCCCGCCCGCTGCATTTCGGGGATTATGGCGGGCTGCCGCTCAAGATCCTGTGGGCGCTGCTCGACGGGGTGACGATCATCGTGCTGGGCAGCGGGCTCTTTCTGTGGATCATCAAGGGTTTCAGGGTGCATCGCCCGGGGGCATCGGCGGAAGCTGCATCAAGGCCGATCAGCCCCGAAGCACGCAGCTAGGCGCGGTGCGGCGCAAACAGGATCACCGCGGCGCCGATCAGGCACAGGGCCGCGCCGCCCAGATCCCACAGGTCAGGCCGAACGCCTTCTGCAAACCAGAGCCACAACAGCGCGGAACCAATGTAGATGCCGCCATAAGCCGCATAGGCCCGGCCCGCGTCCGCAGCATCGACCAGGGTCAGGGCATAGGCGAAAAGGCCAAGCGAGGCGCATCCCGGGATCAGCCACCAGGGTGACTTATCCATCCGCAGCCATGCCCAGAACGAAAAGCAGCCGGCGATCTCTGCCAGAGCTGCGACGATATAGATGAGAATCGATCGCATAAAGATGCTCTAGGCACTTGCCAGCGTCTTGTCAGCACAGGACAGCACTGTCCTGCACTCACCACCGATCAGAGCCGCACAGATCACCCCATGAAAGGGCGGGAAAGGGCGTGATACAGCTTCTCGCGGCAGACACTCGCGCTGACGGCATCGGCGATCAGCGCCGTGGCGAAAAGCGGCAGGATCATGGTGCGATCCGCCGTCATCTCCATCATGATGATCACCGAGGTCATCGGCGCGCGCACCACGCCGGTGAAATAGCCGACCATGCCCAGCAGCACGATGGCGCCCGCCGAGCTGCCCGGAAAGCCCATAGAAATCAGCTGGCCAAGCCCGGCGCCCACCGACAGCGATGGCGCGAAAATGCCGCCGGGCGCGCCGCTCAGGGCGGTGGCGAGGGTGGCGATGAATTTGGTCGGGCCGAAGATGACGGGGGCCGATTGGCCCATCAGCAGATGGCGGGTCGTCTCATAGCCGGTGCCCCAGCTCAGGCCCCGGCTCAGCCAGCCGGTGGTGGCGACGATCAGGCCACACACCGTCGCCAGCAGGATCGGGCGCGCGCGGATCTGCGTCAGCACCGTGTTGCGGGACTGGCCCATGGCGATCAGGCAGCGGGAAAAGCCGCCGCCTGTCAGCCCGCCCAGAATGCCCGCGATCGGCGCGACCATCAGCATGGTGCTCAGCGGCATGGCGCCGCTCATGGCGCCGAAATAGACATAGTCGCCCGTCAGCCCCAGGCTGACGAGGCCGGAGATCATCACGGCGGCCATCACCAGCACCGCCACCTTCTGCTCGAAGGCGGAGGCCAGTTCCTCGATGGCAAAGGCCACACCGGCCAGCGGTGTGTTGAAGGCCGCCGCCACACCCGCCGCGCCGCCCGCGATGATGATCCCGGCAGAGACCGGCACGCGCAGCCAGCGATGCACCGCCACCATCAGCGCGGCGCTGATCTGCACCGTAGGGCCCTCGCGGCCCACCGAACCGCCGCTCAGCAGCATGGCCAGCGTGCAGGCGAATTTGGCCAGAGCGGTGCGCGGCGACACCAGATCGCCCTTGATCTGGCTGTCCGGATCATGGCTTGCGGCCATCACCTGCGGAATGCCCGAGCCGCGCGCGGCAGGCCACCAGCGGCGGGTCATCCAGACCACCCCGGCAAACATTGCCGGGGTGAGCAGAAAAGGCGCCAGAGGGGCTGCCTGAACCAGCTTGAGGAACAGATTTTGCGCCACCTCGCCGAGCCGGGCAAAGGCAATGGCGGCCAGACCGAGCAGCACCGCGCCGGCCAATGCGGCCATGCGCCTTTGCGCGACAGTGATATGGCGACGTTTCAGCGGCGAGGGCAGATGGCGGGGCATCGGCTGCGCTTAGGCCCTGATCGGCCCGACTTCCACCCTTTCACGCCGATATAGTGCAAATTACCCATGAGCGGCGCGCGCGCGGCGCCAGACCCTGGCCAGCAGCCTGTCCACCGAGACCGGCCCGGCTCCTGTCAGGCAGAGGGTCACAATGCCCGCGATGTAGAGCAGATCGGTTTCGTAACCGGGCTGGCCGAAATGAGCGCCTGCCGCGTCAAAGGACATCAGCTTGATCGAGCTGAAACCGTTGGGCCAATGCACCGTGATCGTGGCGACGATCAGCACGATGATCATGGGAATGGATGCCAGCGGCACCAGCGCGCCCAGCAGCATGCACAGTCCGCCCAGCAATTCGACGGCGATGGTGGCATAACCCAGCAGATGCGGGAAGGGCAGGCCCATCGCATGCAGGATGGCGGGGAAGGCATCGGGTCCGCGCGCCAGCTTGGCAAAGCCGTGCTGCATGAAACCGAAGCCGATGATCAGGCGCAGCGGCAGCGCGGCCCAGCCGGGCGGCAAGGGCAGGGGGGATGTGGCAAGCTGGCGTATATGGATCATCGTGGCGACCTCCTTTGTCTGAAGGCCTACGTGTCAGAACCGCTTGCGGTTACAGCGGATCGTTGGAAATCTGCGCGATGATGGCATCGGCAAGCCATTGCGCGAGCCAGGCTCCGGCGATTTGCGGGCCTGCGGCCTCGCCCTCGCGCGCCACCAGCATGGCGCAGAGGGCGCCGAAGTCGCAGCCCTTTTGCAGCGCCTCCAGCGCGCGGGCCTCGGTGCTTTCGAGGGTGCGGAAGGCAGGGGTGAAGCCTTCGCGCCAGATGAGGATGGCACCTTCTTGCGGCAGTGTCTGCACGGCAGGCGGGGTTTCGCCTTGCGTGATGGCGGACCAGATGGCCCCGGCATTGCTGCTGGCGGGCAGCAAGGTAAGGGCGGGGATGAAGCGCAGTCTGGCGCGGTCCCAATCGATCGCGGCAAGGCTGGCGGGATCGAGCGGCGGGCTATCGGGCGCGATAAAGGCCTGAGCCAGCGCGCATTCCAGCGCGGCCAGATCGCCGACCTCGGGATCGTGGGGGTAGAGGCTGCGCAGGGTGGCGGGAAAGCCCAGCCCATAGGCGTCCAGCGTCCAGCTGAAGGGCGGTGAGCGGTCGATATGCTGCGCGGCGGCGGCCTCGAACGCCGCATGGCCCAGCCATGCGTGAAGCGTGGGGTAGCTTTCGCTCAGGCAGGCCATCAATTGCGCGCGATAGTTGTTGAGATAGACGCTGAGGCCCGCCTCCGGGCGCGGCACCTTCAGCTCGGGCGTGTCTTCGCGGGTCAGCCAGTCGCGCAGGCCGGTTTGCAGGGTGAGCAGGCTCATGCGGGTATACTCGCGGATTGGGTGGCGATCTGGCGGGCCATATCCAGCTCCTCCAGCAGATCGGCCAGCGGGGGAATATCGTCGTCGCGCTCGATCATGGTGGCGACGGGGCCGGTGCGCTCTAAGGCCTGCGCGTAAAGTGCCCAGACCGGGGGCGGCACGGGCTTGTCATGGGTGTCGATCAGCAGATCGCGGCCCTGGCTGTGCCCGGCCAGATGGATCTGTTTCACCCGCTCTGCCGGAAGGCCTGCCAGATAGGCCAGCGGATCGAAGCCATGGTTGGCGGCGCTGACCACGATGTTGTTCACATCCAGCAGCAGATCGCAGCCGGTGCGGGTGCAGATCTGGTCGAGGAAGGCCCATTCGCTCATTTCGCCATCCAGCGTCAGATAGCTGGAGGGGTTCTCGATCAGCATGCTGCGGCCCAGCGCGTCCTGAGCGCGATGGATGTTGGCGCAGACCACCTCCAGCGCTTCGAGCGTGTAGGGCAGGGGCAGCAGATCATGCGAATTGAAACCACCGATCCGCGACCAGCTGAGGTGATCGGAGACAAACAAAGGCTCCACCGCATCGACCAGAGCGCGCAGGCGGCGCAAATAATCCGCATCGAGGCCATCGGCGGACCCCAGCGACATGGAAACCCCATGCAGCGCCACCGGATGGCGTTCGCGCACGCGGCGCAGCACATCGAGCGGGCGCCCGCCGGGAACCATGAAATTCTCGGAAATCACCTCGACGAAATCGACCGCCACCGGCGCCTCGCCATCGAGAAAATCGCCATAATGCGGCTTGCGCAGGCCGAGGCCGAACTGGTGAGAGGCAGCCATGCCCATCCTCCTCAAAAAAAGAGGTCCGGCCACCCCCCGGCGACCGGACCGATCTATCACTTCGGCGCGGTCAGGCTGCCACCGTCGGCCTTGCACTGCTTGGCGGTTTCGCTCTTGAAGCCCTGACCCTTGCAATCGTTCATGCCCTTGCAGTCATGGCCTGCCGACTTGCAGTCCGACTGGCCCTTGCAGGCGTTCACACCAAAGCATTCGACCTTCATGGCGCTGCTGCTTTTGGCCAGCGCCGGGGTGGAGGTGGCGGCGCCCGAAAGGGCCAGAAGCGCAGCGGCGGCGGCAAAGCTGACGGCGGATTTGGAAGCGGTCATGATGATCTCCTGAAGAAGGTTTGCCCTGTTGGCCTCCCTCCTACGTGGCGACACGCGCTTTGGTTACACCGCTTACCAACGCATCAGTTTCGGGCCCAGCAGAGCGCCGATCCCTGCCGCCAGAAGAATGCCGAGGCTGTACCAGGTCAGCACGAAAATCGCCGAAACCTCGGGGCAATGCAGGCAATAGATGGTCGCTGCCCATGCTCCTGCCGCCAGACCCGCCACCGCGCCCGCCTCACGCAGCCGCGTGGGGGCCATGCGGCGGAAGGACCACAGCAGGCCGATAAAGATCGGCATGGCCAGCGTGAGCACCAGCCACGGGCAGACCTTCCAGCTGGCCCCCAGCCACATGGCCAGCCAGTCGCGCGAGGGGGTATAGGCCAGCTCGCCAATGCCGATCCCGGCCAGCAGCAGCACCGGCACGCTGAGCCACCACAGCCCGCGCAGGCTCTGCGGGTTGGGCCGGGCGAGGCGCAGCACCGCCATCACCGAACCGATCCCCAAAGAGGCGGTGTAGGTCCATTTCATCCAGAAGGAGAAGCCATGCATGGCGGCATGCAGATCGGGCCTGATGCCCAGCACGCCGGCCACCAGCAGCGCCGTCACCAGCGCGCCCGCCACCATGCCCAGCGCAAGGCGGCGGCCCAGCGCGCCGCGCGGAACCTTCGGCACATCGCGGCTGAGCGAGCGGATCAGATCATCGGTGTTCATAAGCGCTCTCCCCGCAAGCGGGCGGCCAGCGCCTTGAGACCGCGGTGGACAGATACTTTCACGTCGGATTCTCCAAGACCGGCCTTTTCGGCCGCTTCAGCGATGCTCAGCCCCTCGACCTGCGTTTCGCGGATGGCGCGCGCCTGTTTGGGCGACAGGGTGGAGAGCAAGGCCTCGACATCCATGCGGGCGGACAATGCCTCCTCGAAGCCCTCGGTCATCAGGATGGTTTCCACATCCTCGATGGGCACCGAAAGCCTGCGGCGGCGCACATGATCGATCAGCCGGTAACGCGCAATGGCATAGAGCCAGGCGGTGAAGGGCCGGTCGCGGTCATAGGTGGCGCGCTTGCCATGGACCGAGATCAGCGTTTCCTGCACCAGATCCTCGATGTCGCTCTCCGCATCGCGCATCCGGCGGCGGTAGAAGGCGGTGAGCAGCGGGACCAGAGCGCGCAGCAGCACTTCATGCGCAGAGGCATCGCCCCCGAGCCCCGCGATCATCCATGCCTTCAACTGTGCTTCGCTTGCCTGCATGCGGCCTCCCGCAGGGTGTTACGGTGCGCAGGGGCGGAAGGTTACAGCGGATTTTGACGGCGTGCGAAAATTTTTCCTGACGATCTGCGTGTAACCGGCGCGGCCCGGCCTGCGTAAGTCAGGGCATGATCCGCCGTTCCATCCGGACGGATCGGCACGTCAGATTGGCGTTGGGCGCTGCCATGAAGGGGCGCCTTGCGCACCCCCATCCGAACAGGAGAAAACCGATGAACCGTACCCATGCCGCTTTCGCCGCCACTGTCGCCCTCACTCTTGCCGCCGGGGCCGCCCATGCTGCCGATGGCGCCAAAAGCCCCATGGAAAAGTGCTATGGCGTGGCGCTGGCCGGGCACAATGACTGCAAGGCCGGGGCAGGCACCACCTGCGCGGGCACCTCGAAGGTCAATTATCAGGGCGACGCCTGGAAGCTGGTGAAGGCCGGGACCTGCACCGCGATCAAGACGCCCAAGGGCATGGGCTCGCTAACCCCCAAGGCTTGAACCCTTGACGCCGCCGGAGGGACCATCCGGCGGCGTTTCCCCTGATCGAAAGGCCGCCTTATGATATCGCCGCTTTCCCTCTATCGCCGGGCCTGCGCCGGGGCGACCCGCCTGATCCCGCAAGACTTGCTGCTGCTTGTCGCCCGGCTGGGCGTGGCCGCAGTCTTTTTCCTCTCGGGCCGCACCAAGGTGGAGGGGCTGCTGACCATCACCGATGCCACCTATGAGCTGTTCCGCACCGATTACGCTCTGCCCTTCGCCAATCCGGTGGTGGCCGCGCATCTGGCCACCTATTCCGAACATCTCTTCCCCATCCTGCTGGTGCTGGGCCTCTTCACCCGCCCCGCCGCGCTGGCGCTGCTGGGCATGACCAGCGTGATCGAGATCTTCGTCTACCCCGATGCCTGGCCCACCCATCTCAGCTGGGCAGGGCTGCTGTTGCCACTGATCGCGCGCGGCGGCGGAGCCTGGTCGCTGGACCGCCTGTTCAGGCTTGAGGGCTGACCGCTCCCATACTGTCCAGAACGCCCGTTTGACGCGCCTTGCGCCCATAGACCAGCTCGAACAGCGGGCTGGCCATCATGGTGGTGACAATCGCCATCAGCACCAGCATGGAAAACAGCGTCGGCCCGATGATGCCCTTTTGCAGGCCGATGTTGATGATGATCAGCTCCATCAACCCGCGCGAGTTCATCAGCGCGCCGATCCCCAGTGCGGTGGGCTTGTCCTCGCCGCAAAGCCGCGCCGCAATGTAGCAGGCGCCGAATTTGGCGGCGATGGAAGCCGCCAGAATCCCCAGCGCGATCAGCAGCAGCGAGGGTGAGTTCACCATATCGAGCCGCGTGTTGAGCCCCGAATAGGTGAAGAACATCGGCAGCAGCAGCACGACCGCCACCGGCTCGACCTTGGCCTTCAGCTCCTGCGCGAACAGGCCGCGCGGCATGAAGACGCCCAGAATGAAACCGCCGAAAATGCCGTGAATGCCGATGGAGTCCATGATGAAGGCGGAGAGGCAGAAGGCCATCAGCGTGATGGCCAGCACGCCCATGCTCATGCTGCCTTCCGCCTCCACGGCGCGGCCCAGCGGAGCCAGAATGCGCCGCCCGAAGATCAGCAGAAAGCCGGAATAGAGCACCGCCCCGCCGATCGCCAGAATGGCTACGCCCGGCCCGCCGCCGAAGGTGGCCAGCACGATCGCCAGCACGCACCATGAGGCCGCATCGTCAAACGCGCCCGCCGAGAGCGAGAGCGTGCCCAGTGGACTGTCGGCCAGCCCGCGCTCATTGATGATGCGCGCCAGCATGGGAAAGGCGGTCAGCGCGATGCAGGCGCCCATGAACAGCGTGGCATTGGCGGTGCTGACGGTGGGGGCGAACAGCCCCGGCACGTCCAGCAGAAAGGGCGTGAAGGCAGCGGCGATCAGAAAGGGCGCGATCACGCCCGAGGCCGAAACCGCCGCCGCGCTGCGGGCCTTGGATTCGAAATGGTCGAGCCGCAGCGTCAGCCCCACAAGGAACATATAGAGCGCCACCCCCAGCTGCGAGCCGGCGTAAAGCACGTTCTTGGTTTCCTTGGGGAAGATCGCCAGCTGCAGATCGGGCCAGATCAGCCCCAGCAGCGAGGGGCCCAGCAGCACCCCCGCGATCATCTCGCCCACCACCTGCGGCTGGCCGAGGAAGCGCTCGCCGATCCAGCCCACCACGCGGCAGGCCAGAATGATGATCGCCAGCTGAAGGAAGAAATGGATCGAATAGTCGCCCGGCGCATAGCTGCTGGCCGTGGCCGCCACCGCCGGGCCATGCGGCAGCAGCAGATGCGCCAAGGTCGTCCTGAAGCTTTCCAACGCCGCGCTCACACAGATCTCCCGAAGCAGAGGGTCCTCTCGGCGAGGCCCGATTTTACATTATCGGGGCAGCTTAACCGATTGTGAGCGCTTGGTGAACATCGGTTGGGCGATGAACGGGGGATCTTTGGCGCACCACATTACAAATTCCCAACCTTCGGGCCTTTCCCTTTACGCTTCACCCCTCAATCGCTAGGCGCCCTCTGATAATGCAATCGACTCGCATTATCCTGTAGAATCCAGCCAAGCGAGAACCTTTCGTGTCGATCAAATCCGTCCTCTTCGCCTCCACGGCCCTGCTGGCCAGTGCCGTGTCCGCCCTTGCCGACACGCCGCCCGCGCCGGAGGACACGATCGTGGTGACGGGCCGCGCCTCGCAGGTGCAGATCGGCGCCGATGACCGCTATCAGCCCACGCCTGACGCCTCGACCTTGCGCTCCACGGCGCGCTCGCTCGATGTGCCGCAGGTGGTCAACATCGTCTCCGCGCAGGTGATCCGCGACCAGCGCCCCCGCTATCTCGACGATGTGCTGACCAATGTCAGCGGCATTACCCAGGGTAACACGCTGGCCTCCACGCAGGACACGATCATGAAGCGCGGCTTTGGCGGCAATCGTGACGGCTCGATCATGCACAATGGCATGCCGCTGGTGCAGGGGCGCGGCTTCAACGCGGCAGCCGAAAGTGTCGAGGTGCTGAAAGGCCCCTCCTCGCTGCTCTATGGCATCATGGACCCCGGCGGCGTCATCAACGTGGTCAGCAAGAAGCCGCTGACCAAATCCGCCACCATGCTTTCGGTGACGGGTGACACCTATGCCCATGGCCGCAATGGCGCCGAGGAAATGCTGGACACGACCGGCGCCATCAAGGGCAATCTGGCCTATCGTCTGGTGGTCGATCAGGATGACGAGGCCTATTGGCGCAATTTCGGCGCCCGGCACGAGACGCTGGTGGCGCCCTCGCTCGCCTGGTACGGCCAGAAGACGCAGGTGGTGCTGTGGTATGAATTCCGCCGCTACAACGCGCCCTTCGACCGCGGCACCTCGATCGACAGCAAGACCGGCAAGCCGCTGGCCATCGACCAGCGCGAGCGTTTGGACGAACCTTCCAACAAGATGATCGGCCAGACCCATCTGGGCCAGATTTCCATCGATCATCAGTTGGGCAACGGCTGGGCCGCGCATTTCAGCGGGAGCTACAACGCCGAATTCTACGATGCGGGCCAGTTCCGCGTGGCAGGCGTCAACACCACCACCGGCGTGGTGACGCGCAGCAATGATGGCACCAATGGCGCGCTCAGCACCGATCTCTATGGCACGGCCTATGTCGATGGTTCGGTGATGGTCGCGGGCCTCAAGAACGACATCCAGATCGGCGTGGAAGACGAACACCGCCGCATCTATCGCAAGGATCTGCTGCGCCAGACGCCCAGTGCCGGTTTCAACTATCTGAACCCGGTCTATGGCCTGAACCCGATCTCGACCACGGTTTCGGCCAGCGACAGCGACCAGACCGACAATCTGCACGACTATTCCTTCTTCGGGCAGGACACGCTGCATCTGGGTGACAAATGGATCGTGGTGGCCGGTGGCCGCTTCCTCCATTACCGGCAGGTGGCAGGCAAGGGCCGCCCCTTCGTGGCCAACACCAACATCGAGGGCGACAAATTCCTGCCCCGCGCCGGTCTGGTCTATAAGGCCACCGATTTCATGTCGGCCTATGTCAGCTACAGCCAGTCGCTGAAACCGGCTTCGACCATCGCGCCGCTGTCCTCCGGCCTGGTGCTGGATTCCAGCTTCCAGCCCGAACGCGGTCGCCAGTTCGAGGGCGGGCTGAAGGTGGAGATCCCGCATCGCATCACCGGCACGCTGGCGATCTATGACATCGACAAGCGCAATGTGATCGTCTCGCAATACAATGCCGCCACGGGCCTCACCGATTACCGCACGGCCGGGCGCGCCCGTTCGCGCGGCGTGGAGCTGGATCTGGCCGGGCAGATCACCGATCACCTCAGCACCATCGCCAGCTATGCCTATACCGATGCCAAGACCACCGAAGACCCGCTCTATGCCGGGAACCTTCTGGCCAATGTGGCGAAGAACACGGCGTCTCTCTCGGCGGTCTATGACCTTGGCCGGATTGCGGGCGGGCGGCGCCTGCGCATCGGTGGCGGCCCGCGCTATGTCGGGCGCCGTGCGGGGGATTCGGCCAACAGCTTCTTCCTGCCCAGCTATGTCGTGGCCGATGCCTTCCTCACCTATGACGTGCCGATCATGGGCAAGAACACCAGCCTGCAGTTCAATGTGAAGAACCTGTTCAACCGCACCTATTACCAGTCGGCGGTGAACCAGTATTTCATCTCGATGGGCGATGCGCGCAGGATTTCGCTCACAGCCTCGGTCGCCCTGTAAGTGCCTGCCATGAACCGGAGTGCCCCCATGGACCGTCGTGCCTTTTCCTTCGGCCTTGCCGCTTGCGGCTTGCTGGCCACCTCGCCCGCTTTCGCTGCAGCGACAGCGGCGCGGCGCATCCTGCTGGTGGTGCAACAGGCCGGCCCCAATCTGCCGGTCGACCAGAAGGTACGCGATCATCTTCAGGCCGCCGGTTACGCGGTCGAGATGGTCGACCAGCGCGCCGCCCCCGGCGCCGCCAAGGGCTTCGATCTGGTGATCCTGTCATCCACCGTGTCGGCCAAGGATGTCGATCCGGGCTGGCGCCAGTCGCCCGTGCCGCTGCTGACCTGGGAAAACGACTGCCTCGACGATCTGGCCATGACCGGCAAGCGCCATGACGTCGATTTTGGCGAGGCCGAGAAGGAACGCTATCTCTGGATCGTCAACGCGCCCCATCCCATGGCGGGCGGGCTACCGGCGGGTCTGGCCAATGTCTATGTGAAACAGGCGCCGATGAGCTGGGGCAAGCCCGGCCTTGGCGCCACCACAATCGCCACGCTCTATGGTCAGCCCGAAAAGGCCGCGATCTTCGGCTATGAACAAGGCGCGACGATGGATTATGAGGCGCTGGCCCCCGCTCGCCGGGTGATGATGTTCCTCAACAATGACACCTTCACCAACCTCTCACCGGCAGGGTTGCGCCTGTTCGATGCGGCGGTGGGCTGGGCTTTGGCGGGGCGCTGAGCCGCCGCTGACAGGATGATGCGCCGGGCTGCCAGGGTTTCTGGTCAGCCCGGCGCATGCGATCAGGTTGCTGTGGCCGCGTTCAGCGGATGGCCCAGCAGGTATATGATGCTGTCCACCAGCGCGATGCGCTGTTCCCGGGCCAGATCGCGCGGTTCCACGGCGGTGTGATGCAGGATCATGCCCACCAGCGTGTCGAACACAAAGCTCATATGCGTCTCGCTCAGGCCGGGCACCAGGCCGCGAAAGGCGATGAAATAATACTCGCGCTCATTGCGTTTGTGGGCCTGGGTCATCGCCTGCAATTCGGGCGAGCGGGCGATCGCCTCGGTCAGGCTGACGATGCCGCGCCCCCGCTTGCCCGACATATAGGCGATAAAGGCATCGACATGCGCCAGCAGCATGGCGCGCGGCGGGGTGCCTTCGGGCAGTTCGGGCTCCACCTCGCGCGAGGTTTCGTAGAGCATGGCCGCGATCAGCTCATTTTTCGAGGCAAAGCGCCGATAAAGCGTGGAACGGCTGCATCCGGCGATCTCGGCGACCGCCTCGAAGGTCAGCCCCTCATACCCCTTGTCGGCCAGCACCTCCCAGGCGGCATCGCGAATGGCGATATCCTTGCGGGGATCGCGCGGGCGGCCCCGCCCTCTCTCACCGTCGTGATCCTGCGGTATCGGGTCTGGCACGAGATCTGGCACTGCGCGCGGGGTCCTGTTCATGAAGGCGGCGGAGGAGGGGTTCTAATCCGCTCCTCCGCCGTGATCCAGCCTCGATCAGCGTTTGGCGAAACGCTGGCGGAAGTCGCTCAGTTCAAGGGTGAAATCATCCTGCCCATGGAAATCCGCATCGGACAGCCTGGGCTTTTCCTGCGCCTTGTACCATTTGGCATAGTCGGCGGTCTGCGTGCTCTGCTGCTTGTAATAGGTGGAGTAGGTCTGGACATGGACCTGCGGCGCCTTGCCGCCCATGTCGAAGGTGAGGAAGCGCAGCCAGCCATCGCCGATGCCCATGCCCGGCTGCAGCTTGGCCCCGGCATCGATGGCCGTCTGGCGGCGGTCCTGATAATCGGCCAGAATCTGATAGACCGGATGGCCGAAACGGTTGGCATCGACGCGATGCGCCTGACCATGCTCATGCCCGCACAGCACCATGAAGATCTGATCATGCTGGCTGATCAGCTTGTCCCACACCATCTGGGGCGTGTTGTCGTCATCATCGACGGCATGGTTGTCGATCATCGGATTGGGCAGGCGGTCGCCATTGTTGTCCATATAGTCATGGGTGGAGACGATGGTGGGCAGGCCGGGATGCTCCCTGATCACCTGCGCCGCCCATTCCAGCGAGGCGTTGGGCGCATCGAACTGCAGGCCGATGTGCAGGAAGCGATAGCCGCCCGCCTCGAAGATCTGCGCGCTGTCGGCGCCGCCGTCATGGCTGGCGATGTACCAGGGCTGGCCCTTGAAGAAAGGCGTCTCGGCCCCGAACACGCTGCGGAAATTGTTCAGCCCGCCCGAATGCAGCAGGCCAACGCTGGACATGTCGGTGAATTTTTCGGCCGGGGGATGGTTGGCGTCGGTCCACATGGCGTCATAATCATGGTTGCCGGGCACGACCGAGAAGGGCGTCTTGCCCGCGATCATCTCGAAGCCCTGGCGCGCGGTGGGCATCTCGATGGCGCGGACATTGGGGTTGGAGGCGAATTCGGCATCCATGAAATGGTTGGGCACCCGCTTGAAGCCGCGCGCGGCATGGGCCGGATCGATGTCGAGGCTCTGGTGCTGCCAGGTATCGCCCAGCGAGTCGACGAAGGCCACGTCACCGCCTGCGCTTTTCAGGCGCGTGGCGATGTAGTGCATCTGCTCAAGGAACATCGCGCGGGCATCGAAGGCGAAGCCGGCCTCCTTCTGATGGGTGTAGTCGATGTAATTCTGCGTGTCGGGAATGACCGCGATGGTGAAGCTGTTGCTGGCGGCAGGGGCGGCCAGCGCCATGGTCGAGGTGCAGGCCAGCGCGGTGGCCGCCAGAAGGGTGCGGAACAAGGTCATGGATAAACTCCGGGTGGGGGATCAGAGGGAGAAGCGCAGCGTGGCGCCATAGGTCGCCGGATCGCCGAAGAAGGCGACATAGGTGCCGGGCAGCAGCGAGCCGTAGTTGAAGTAATTGGTGGCGTAGTGAACGTTGGTGACGTTGCGGCCCCAGAAGGACAGATCCCAGCGCTGGTCCGCCGGATGCAGGCCGACGCGCAGGTTGAGCAATCCGTAATTGCCCGCCTGAGTCAGCACGGAATCGTCAAGCGAGGCGAAATAGCGCGATCGCCAGGCATATTCGCCGCTGACATAGCCGATCAGGCCGCGCGTGACCTTGTGCTCATAGGTGCCGTTGATGCCGGTGGTCCAGCGCGGCGCCCCGGCAATGGGCTTGCCCGAGAGGTCGCAGGTCGACTGGCTGGCGCTTTCAAGCGGGCAGGGGCCATTGGTGTAGCTGCGGTATTTCGCGTCATTATAGGCCAGGAAGCCATGCAGCGAGAGACCGGCGAGGGGTCTGGCGGTGACTTCGGCCTCGGCGCCCTGAGTCCGCGCGCTGCCCGCATTGGTGAGCAGCTGCACCACCTGATTGTTCACCGACATCAGCACATTGGCCTGATAATTATGGATATCGGTGCGGAAGACATCGAGGTTGACCGCCAGCCGGTGGCCGAACCAGTCACCCTTCAGGCCGATCTCGTAATTGGTGGCCGTTTCGGGGTTCACCGCCAGAGCGCTGGCGCCCAGCCCCGTGGGCGGCAGCGTTGTGTTGAGCCCGCCCGCCTTCTGCCCGCGCGATATCAGCCCATAGGCCATCAGGCCGGGGCGGACCTTGTAATCGGTGCTCAGCAGGAAGGAGGGGGCGGTGTCGGAAATGGCGGCATGGATCGGCGCGGCGGCCTGGCTGGTCAGCGCGGCCACGGCCAGCCCTGTCGTGGTGGAAACGGGCGCGGGGCGGAACACGTCCTCGGCCTTGGTCTCATAGGTGACGCGCAGGCCGCCCGTGATGTTCCAGCGCGGTGTGACATGCCAGTTGGCCTGTCCGAAACCGGCATAGCTGTTGGTCAGCGGGTTGGCGAAAGTATCCCACTGGCTGTTGTTGTAGGCCAGAACACCGGCCACAGCGGTCGAATATTTGGCATAGGTGGGCAGCAAGGCATCGGAGATGCCCGTCAACCATGCCGCCGCTTCGGGGCCATAGGTGGTGTATTGGTCGGTGTGGACCTGTTGGTGGAAGTAATAGAGCCCCACCACCGTATCGATGTTGGCCAGACGCGGCAGGGTCAGGCGCAGTTCCTGAGTCCATTGCCGGTCCTTGATGTGATAGCCGCCATACATCACATCGGCGCTGCTGCCTTCGGTGTCGGAGGCTGAATTGTACTGCCAGTAGCGGAAGGCCGTCAGCGAGGTCAGGGTGAAGCCATTGCCGAAGGACCAGTTCACCTCCGCAGAGCCTGCCGCCTGACGGGTGCCGGTGCTGAAGGGGCCGCCTGCGGCGCTGCTCTGCCCGGTAGGGTCGACCGTCAGCGTGGCGCCTGTCGCGGCCAGCTTGGCCTGAATTGCGCTGGGCGTCAGGCCGAGCGTGGGGATCACCGTGACCGCGCCCGAGCTTTGCTGCTCGCTGGCATATTCGCCGATCATGCGCACGCTCAGATCGGGACCGGGCTTGTAGAGCAGTTGCAGGCGCCCGCCCGCGCGGCCCAGTGTGCTTTCCTTGTGGCCGGTGGTGGTGTCGGTCAGCGTGCCGTCGCGCGTGGTGCGATAGGCGGTGGCACGGAAGGACAGATCATTCGTGATCGGCCCGGTGATCGAGCCCTGATACTGCTGGTAATTGTAATTGCCGTAGGTGAGGCGGCCCTGCGCGCCCCAGGTGCCGCTGGGCAGTTCGGTGGTGATGTTGACCGCACCTGCCGTGGTGTTCTTGCCGAACAGCGTGCCCTGCGGCCCACGCAGAACCTCGACCTGCTTGATGTCGATCAGATCCGAAGCGGCCATGCCGGGGCGGCCCAGATAGACGCCGTCCATAAAGACGCCGGCGCTGTTTTCCAGCCCGTCGCTGCCCGGATTGTTGCCGATGCCGCGGATCGAGATGCTGGTCTGGTGCCCGTTGGTGACCACCACATTGGTGCTGGGCACCAGCTGGTTGAGGTCTTCGAGGCGGATGTGATCATTGGCGCGCAGCTGGTCGCCACCGATCGCGGTGATCGCCACGGGCACGTCGGTCAGCTTTTCCTTCACCTTGCGCGCGGTGACCAGAATATCGTCGCCCTGGCTGGCGGAGGCGTCGCCGGGCGCGCTGTCGGCGGTTGGCGCAGGCGCGGTTTCAGCCTGAGCGGTGCCGATGCCGGCCAGCCAGAGCAAGCTGGCAAGGGAGCCGGTTGAAAGGCGCAGGCGTGGTCGTAATCGGGGCGGCATCGCGATCTCCTGATCGATTGAATATCGATACAGAAGCGTCTCGTAATTTCATTCGATGACGATTCGATGGCATTTGCGCCCGCTAAAAATGCTGCGCAGCACATAGAGGAGCAGCGGGAGAGCATGGCATGCTTCCCGCTGATGGCGCTGATATGAGGTGCAGGCTTGCGCGCCTTCGGCATACCGCTGGGGAAAGGCGCTAAGGGAGCTGGAGCGGCGGCTTTGACTTGCTCTTGTTGGCCGCTTGGCCTTGGCGGGCCTTTTGGCGACCGGCCTTGATGGCGCTTGATCCAGAATTTGCGCAAAAAAAGGCCGGAGCGTCGGCAGTATGACGCTCCGGCCTTATCTCTTCCTCGCTTAGAAGACCTGACGCAGGATCACATAGAGAATGCCCGCAATCGCCATGGCGGCGGGCAGCGTCGTCACCCATGCCAGCGCGATCGAACGAACGGTGGACCATTGCAGGCCCGAGCCATTTGCTGCCATCGAACCGGCAATGCCGCTCGACAGGATATGCGTGGTGGACACCGGCAGGCCATAGGCCTCGGCAGCCAGAATGGTGCCTGCGGCGACCAGTTCGGCAGAGGCACCCTGCGCATAGGTCAGATGGGTCTTGCCGATTTTCTCGCCCACCGTCACCACGATGCGCTTCCAGCCCACCATCGTGCCAAGGCCCAGCGCGACGGCGACGCAGACCTTCACCCAGGTCGGGATAAAGCGCGTGCCCTTTTCCAGATGGCCCGAATAGGCCTTCAGCTTGGGGGCTTCCTCGGCGGTGAAGCTGGCACTCCCTTTCTGCAGCAGGCGGATGGCATCACCCGTCAGATACATGTCGTTGCGCAGGTTGGGCGTGGCGGCGGCGGGCACATGGGCGATGGCGCCCGAGGTCTTGAGGCTGTGCACGATATCGTCAGACAGCACGGCAAGGCCGGCATAGACCTCGGGCTTGTCGAGCTGCTTGTCGCGCAGGGCGGCGCCCACGGTCTCGCGGGCGATGGTGATGGTGGGCAGGCCCTTGGCGCCTGCATGGGTGATGAAGACGGTGCGCGCATCATTGGCCGACTGGATGAAGGCGGGCGTCGCCGAATCCGGCATGGTGCGGTTGAGTGCATAGGCGGTGGGGGCCGCGCCGATCAGGATCAGCATGATCAGGCCCATGCCCTTCTGACCATCATTGCCGCCATGGGCGAAGGAGACGCCGGTGCAGGTCAGCACCAGCAGGGCGCGGATCCACAGCGGCGGCGGAGCATCGGCGGCGGGCTCCTCATAGAGCTTCTTGGAGCGCACCAGTGCCTTCATCACGAAAAGCAGCGCGGCGGAAAAGACAAAGCCCATCAGCGGGCTGAACAGCAGGGCCTTGAAGACATTGAGCGCCTGCCCCCAATCCACGCCCGAGGTGGCCTGCCCGGCGGGCGCCATCAGCTGGTTGGCCAGACCCACGCCCATGATCGAGCCGATCAGCGCATGGCTGGAGGAGTTGGGGATGCCCATGGCCCAGGTGCCCAGATTCCAGATGATCGCGGCCAGCAGCAGCGCGAAGATCATCGCATACCCCGCGCCCGAGCCCACCTGCAGGATCAGCTCCACCGGCAGCAGGGTGACGATGCCGTAAGCCACCGCGCCCGAAGACACGATCACGCCCAGAAAGTTGAACAGGCCCGACCACACCACCGCCACCAGCGGCGGCAGCGAATTGGTGTAGATCACCGTGGCGACCGCATTGGCCGTGTCATGGAAGCCGTTGACGAATTCGAAGCCCAGCGCGATCAGCAAGGCAAGGCCCAGCAGGGCGAAGACGCCCAGTTCCAGCGTTTCATGCACGCTGTTGATGTCGTCGAGCAGGCCCTTGATGCCATAGCCGATCCCCATCGCCAGCAGGGCGAAGAAGATGATCGTGCCGAGCGGGCTGGCTTTCTTGTCGAGCTTGGGGCCCTTCTGGCCGGAAGGCTCGCCGGGATCGGCAGCGTTTGGATCTGCATAGACGGTTGCCATGGGAAACTCCGCAAGGGGGCGCATCCCGGAACGGATGCCTCCGGGATTGGATGACAGGCGAATGCAGGACTGGAGGCGGTGTGGCGGCTCCAGCCCTGCAGAGCGGTGGTTCATGCGGCCTTATTCGGCCAGATCGGGCACCATCGGCTCTTCGTCGAGCGTGGCGCCCGGCATGGAGGCCAGCTTGTAATCATGCACCACGCGGCCATAGGGCAGCGTCAGATCGGCGATGATATGGGTGGCGCCGATGATGCGGCGCACCGGCAGATCGGCCACCGGCGCATTGACATGGGGCACCAGATGCAGTCGGGCCGGGCCGCTCCACGCGCCCTTCACCGTGATGTCGGTGAGGTTGAGCGCGACCAGCTGGCAGATCTCCGGATTGCCGTCGACGCCGGGCACGACTTTCAGATTGAGCTGCGTGCGCGAAAGCGAGGCAAAGGCCAGATCCATGCTGTCACGCGCGCAATCATGCTTGTAGCCCATGGTGCCCATGGCCACCTGTTGCCCGGCATATTCCAGCGTGCCGGTCAGCGTGTCCTTCACCACCTCCATTTTGGGGTGGGCGTATTTCTTGGGGAAGCCCCAGATTTCGCGCCCGGCGGCGATGGGAGCTTCATCGTCCAGATACATCTGGGCGACGAAGCTGATGTCCTCGCCATCGAAGCGCCCGGGGATCACCACGCCGCTTTCGGTATAGGCGCCGAACCCTGAGGAATCGGGCATCTTGATCCATTCATAGACCACGATGTTGCCCGGATTGGGCTCGATCGGCTCGGGCAACTGGGCACGCAGCGCGTCGGGATCGGTTTCATAGGCGATGGTGAAATATTCACGGTCGACAAAGCGATAGGGCCCGGCGGGAAAGCTGGGCGAGGCAATCGGGGTCGAGCGCAGATTGAGGATATCGGCAGCTTTCATCATTGCACCTATTCGGCTGTCCAGCCCCCGTCGATGGGCAGGATGGTTCCAGTGATCGACTTCGCGCCCTCGCTGCTGAGGAACAGCGCGAGATCGGCGACCTCTTCGACGGTGACGAATTGCTTGGTGGGCTGGGCATGGAGCAGCACGTCATTGATGACCTGCTCACGCGTCAGATGGCGCGCTTCCATGGTTTCGGGGATCTGCTTTTCCACCAGCGGCGTCCAGACATAGCCGGGGCAGATGGCGATGCAGGTGATGCCAAACGTGGCGGTTTCCAGCGCCACCGTCTTGGTCAGGCCGGCAATGCCATGCTTTGCGGTGACATAGGCGGATTTGAAGGGTGAGGCGACCAGCGCATGGGCCGAAGCCGTGTTGATGATCCGGCCCCATTTGCGCGCCTTCATCCCCGGCAGGGCGGCGCGGATGGCGTGGAAGGCCGAACTCATGTTGATGGCGATGATCTGGTCCCACTTCTCGACCGGGAAGTCTTCCACCGGCGAGACGAACTGGATGCCCGCATTGTTGACCAGAATGTCCACGCTGCCGAAGGTGCTTTCAGCGTCAGCGATCATCTTGGCGATCTGGTCGCCCTTGGACATGTCGGCAGGGGAATAGACCGCCTCGACGCCGAATTGCGTTTCGATGTCAGCGCGTTCCTTTTCGATGGCGTCAGCATCGCCGAAGCCGTTGATGACGATATGCGCTCCCGCGCCGGCATAGGCCTTCGCAATGGCCAGCCCGATCCCGCTGGTGGAGCCTGTAACAACAGCAACCTTACCTTGAAGAGACATGTCTTTTCCGATCCGTGAGGTGACTCGAAGAAATTCTGTCCAAGTACCGGTTAGTTGCGCAGAATGACTCTGCGATGACATTTATGTGATGAACTTGAGCGCAGGGCGTCACGCATGCGTCATCTTGGCGATCTATCGAAAGGCAACTTGGCTTGTCCTTTCGGCGGAAGGGGCTGAAGCGGTGTAAATTCTTTTAAAGGGGCTGACGATGCATAAGCCGACAAGCACGCTGCACGCCGAGGCGCGCGGCTGGAAGCCCGAGCGTTGTGACCGCGTCGCGCTGGTGCTGCAGGGCGGCGGTGCGCTGGGCGCCTATCAGGCTGGCGTGTTCGAGGCGCTGCATGAGGTCGGTGTGGAGCCGGACTGGATTTCGGGCGTCTCCATTGGCGCGATCAACTCGGCCCTGATCGCGGGCAATCCGCCCGAGCGCCGGGTGGAAGCGCTGCGCAAGTTCTGGGACCGCATCACCGAACGCAAGGTCTGGCATTACACGCCCGATGGCGATGTGTTCCGCCAGATGCGCAACATGGCCAGCTCATGGGCCACGATCATGCTGGGGCAGCCCGGCTTTTTCGAAATGCGCCCGCAAAGCCCTTGGTTCAGCATGCCCGGCGCCGAAAGCGCCACCAGCTATTACGACACCTCACCCTTGCGCGAGACGCTGGTTGAGCTGGTCGATTTCGATCTGCTCAATGATCCCAGGCGGCGCTTTTCGGTGGGCGCGGTCAATATGCTCACCGGCAATTTCGTCTATTTCGACAGCAAGACCACCCGCATCGAGCCCGAGCATGTGATGGCCAGCGGCGCCCTGCCGCCGGGCTTCCCCGCCGTGCGCATCGGCACCGATTACTATTGGGATGGCGGTCTGGTCTCCAACACGCCGCTTCAGCATCTGCTGGCGCAGGATGACGGGCAGAACTCGCTGGTGTTTCAGGTCGATCTGTTCAGCGCGCGGGGCAGCCTGCCGCGCACCATTCAGGATGTGGCGGCGCGCCAGAAGGACATCCTCTATTCCTCGCGCACCCGCAACACCACCGACATGTATCAGCGGCTGATGCGCTGGAAAAAGCGCGCCTATGAAGCCCTGCAGCGCATCCCCGAGGACCAGCTCACCGCCGAGGACCGCGCGATGATCGCCAAGCTGGCCGACCAGCCCGAGGCGACCATCCTCCAGCTGATCTATCAGCAGAAATCCTATGAGGGCGACCAGAAGGACTATGAGTTCTCCGGCACCTCGATGAAGGAACACTGGATGAGCGGCTATGAGGACACGCGCCGCACCCTGCTGCGCAAGGACTGGCTGCAGATGCCGCCGCCGGGCGTGGGCCTTGTGACTCATGACGTGCATCGCGACTATGACAACATCTGACGCCGTGCTGGAGGCGCCCGAGGCGCCGCCTCAACCCGCCCTTGTCTGCGGCTACAGCGTGGACAGCATGGGCCAGATGGCGGTCATCGCCGACCATGCCATCGACGATGCGCTGGCCGCCGAGGACACGCTGGTCTGGCTGCATTTCGACCAGTCGGATGCTGCCGCACGCGCCTGGATTCAGGCCTGCCCGCGCCTGCCCGAAGGCGCCAAGGACATTCTGCTGGGTTCGGACGCGCATATGCGGATCGAGACGGCGGGCGAGGGGCTGGTCGGCGTGGTGGGCGATCTGCATCATGAATTCGCCGAGCGTTCCGATCACCTCGATGTGCTGCGCCTCTATCTCGACAACCGCTGCCTGATCAGCGCCCGCCGCTCGCCCGAGACGGCGGTGGACAAGCTGCGTCGCTCGCTGGGCGAGGGGCTGCGGGTGGAACGTCCGCTCACGCTGGTGACGCAATTCCTGCATCACGTCACCGACACGCTGGGCGATCTGATGCTCGATCTCTCCGACCGGTTGCAGGCGTTGGAGGACCGCATGCTTGATGGCGGGGCGGACCGCGCCAGCGAGGAGCTGGGCCGCGTGCGCCGCATTGCCGCGCGGTTGCGGCGGCATATGGTGCCCCAGCAGCATGCGTTGCTCGGGCTGATTTCGCGCCTGCCTGAATGGGTGCAGGGGCCAGACGCCAAGCGCCTGCAAAACGCCATCGAGCGGCTGGGGGCGTTGGGCCATGACCTCGATCTGGTGCAGGAGCGCTGCCGCCTGCTTCAGGATCAGGCCTCGGCCAAGCTGATGGAATCGACCAACCGCAACCTTTACCTGCTCTCCATCGTCACGGCGCTGGCGCTGCCGCCCACCTTGCTCAGCGGCATTTTCGGGATGAATCTGGGCGGTTTGCCGGGGCAGCAGAACCCCTTCGGCTTCTGGTACGGCATCGGCTTTATGGTGATCACGGTGATGGCCACGGTGCTGGTGCTGCGCAAGCTGCGCATCCTTTAGAACGCCGCCGGAGATGGGGAGCGTTTTTTCGCGCAGACGCGCTTGGGGGATGGGGGCAGCGGCCTCGGCTTTGCTGCTGGGCGGCTGCACGGTGGGTCCGAATTTCCATAGGCCCGCGCCGCCCGTTGCCGAGGGCTATGGGCCAGCGGATCTGCCGCAACAGCTTGCCGCGGGGGGCCAGTCCTTCGAGATCGGTGGCATGGTGGACAGGCAATGGTGGCACCTGTTCGGCTCGCCCCAACTCGATGCGCTGGAGCAGGAGGCGCTCACCCGCAATGCCGATCTGGCCGTGGCCAAGGCCGCGCTGGATCAGGCACGCGAGGTCTGGCTGTCCGGGCGGGCCTCGCGCTATCCCACGGTGCAGGTGGCGGCGGGGGCCTCGCGCTCCAAGGATTCCTACACCTTGGCCTCGCCGCTCAGTTCGAATGATCAGAGCTATTCGCTCTATGCCGGGCAGTTCAACATTTCTTACGTGCTGGATGTGTTCGGCGGGCGGCGGCGCCAGATCGAGGCGCTGGGCGCTCAGGCCGAGGCGCAGCGTTACCAGCTTCAGGCGACATATCTGGCGCTGACCTCCAATGTGGCGGGCGCGGTGTTGCAGATCGCCAGCCTGAATTCCCAACTGAGCGCGGCTCAGGCCAATGTCACCACGCTGCGCCACGCGCTGGAAACCACCCGCCAGATGCAAAAGCTGGGCGAGCTTTCCACCAATGAGGTGGCGGCGGCAGAGAATGCTCTGGAAAGCGCGGAACAGAGCCTCCCGCCGCTGCGCAAGCAATTGGCCCAGATGAAGGATCTGCTGGCGGTCTATGTCGGGCGGGAAAGCGCCGACCAGCCTGCGCTGGACCTTTCGCTCGCCGATCTGCGCCTGCCGCCGCGCCTGCCGGTGACTGTGCCCGGGCAACTGGTCGGCCATCGGCCTGATGTGATGATGGCGCAGGCCAATCTGCATGTCGCCTCGGCGCAGGTCGGGGTGGCGACGGCGGCGCGGCTGCCCAGCTTCAACCTCACCGCATCGCTTGGGGGGATCAGCACGGTGGTCGGCACGCTGTTCTCCAGTGACAATGCCTTCTGGTCGGTGGGCGGGGCGGTGGGCGAGACCGTCTTCGATGCAGGGGGGCTGCGCCATCAGCAAAAGGCGGCGCAGGCGGCGTTGAGACAGGCACAGGCGCAATATCGCGGCGTGGTGCTGCTGGCGCTGCAGAACACGGCGGATGTGCTTCAGGCCATCGTTCAGGATGCCGATGCGCTGGACCATGCCAGCAAAGCCGCTCAGGCTGCCGAGCGATCCTCGCGTCTGGCGCAGACAAGTCTGGCCCATGGCGAGGTCGGCGCCTTGCCCGCGCTGGCCGCGCAATCGGCCGCCAGCCAGGCACAACTGGCGCTCATCCAGGCCGACAGCGCGCGCTATGTCGATACGATTGCCCTGTTTCAGGCGCTGGGGGGCGGCTGGGACGGACACACCGGGGAGGGATCAAACCCATGAAACGCAGGATCGCCCTCGCTCTGGCGATGGGCCTTGCCGCCACGCAGCCGCTGCCCGCCGCGACCATCCGCCTGCGGCCAGAGGTGCAGCAGCATCTGGGCCTTGCCACCCAGCGCCTTGCGGCCACCCGCCGTGCCGGGGAGATCGACGCTTTCGCCAAGGTGCTTGATCCCGGTCCGCTGGCCCAGCTCGTCTCCGATCTGCGCACGGCGGAGGCCGCCAGCATGGCCTCCCATGCCGAAGCCCTGCGCGCCAATGCGCTGCATGCGGCAGGCGGCGGCGTTTCGACCAAGGACAGCCAGACCGCCACCGCTCTGGCGCGCGCCGATACGCTGAAACTGGCCTTTTTGCGCCAGCGGCTCGGGCTGGAATGGGGCCCCGGCATTGCCCATATGAGCGATGCCCAGCGCGATAGGCTGGTGATGGCGCTGGCCCATGGCGCGGCGGCGCTGGTCCATGTCGACACGCATAACAATGACGGGCAGGCGGGCGCGCGCAGCGTCAAGATCGATATCGGCGCAGCTTCCGTGCGCGGGGTTGTGATCGGCCCGGCGCGTGTGGCGGAACCGCGCCTGCAATCCTCCGGCCTGATCGTGGAGGTCACCGGCCCTTCGGCGATCCTGCTTTCGGTGGGGCTGACGCAAAGTGCGCATATCGAAAGTGCCAGCCTGCAAAACGGGGTGATCCTGCCGCGCGATGCGCTGATCCGCTTTCGCGGCGCGGCCTGGGCCTATGTGCGCAGCAGCGGCGGTTTCGAGCGGCGGCTGGTGCCCAATCCGGTGCCCGAGGAGAAAGGCTTTTTCGTCGCCAGCGGCTTTGCGCCCGGCGATGAGGTGGTGGTGCGCGGCGTCGCCGGGCTCTTCGCCGCCGAGCAAAGCGCGAACGGAAATCTGCAAGGATCGGGCGGAGGCGCACGCCAGCCATGATGGAGCGCATCATCCGCTGGTCTCTGGCGCGGCCGGTGCTGGTCAGCTGGGCCTGTCTGTGGTTCGTGGCTCTGGGCTTGTTCTATGTGCGCGATATCCATCTGGATCTGACGCCCAACATCGCCCCGGCCCTCACCACGATCCAGACCGAGGCGCCGGGGCTGACGGCCAGTCAGGTGGAGGAACTGATCACGCGCCCCATCGAAAGCGCGCTCATCGGCACGGCGGGGGTGGGGCAGGTGCGCTCGCAGTCGCTGCAGGGCCTTTCGATGATCACCATCCGTTTTGCCGAGGGCGCCGATCCCAACCGCGTGCGCCAGACGCTGAGCGAAAGGCTGGCCGCGCTCGATCGCAGCATGCCCGCCAATGCTGCCGATCCGCATATGATGCCGCTGACGGCGCAGGATGCGCAGGTCATCCAGATCGGCTTTACCGGCGTGAAGGGCGATGCCATGGCGCTGCGCGATCTGGTGGAATGGACGGTGCGCCCGCGTCTGCAGACGGTGGCCGGTGTGGCGCAGGTCTCGGTGCTGGGCGGGCGGACGCGGCGCATCGATGTGCGGGCGCGCCCGGCTGACCTTTCCGACAGCGATCTGGGCTTTCTGGACATTCTCAACGCCGTGCGCCGCTCGACCAGCGTGGCGGGCGCGGGCTTCATCGATACGCCCAGCCAGCGCGTCTCCATCGCGCCCCATGGTCAGGCGCTGACGGCTGACGATATCGCCGCCGGGCAGATTCAGGTGCCGGGCAGCGCGCCGGTGCGCATCGGCGATGTCTCCGATGTGGTGGAGGCGCCCGCACCCGCTTTCGGCGATGCCATGATCGGCGGGCAGCCGGGCGTGATCCTGACCGTCAACCGGCAATATGGCGCCAATCTGGTTGAGACCACCCATGCCGTGGAAGAGGCTCTGGCCGAGCTGAAACCGGCGCTGGAGGCGCAGGGCGCGCGCTTTCAGACGCTGGACCGGCCCGCCGGTTTCGCGGTGCTGGCGCTGCATGATCTGGGGCGCGATCTGGCCATCGGCACGGTGCTGATCGTGGTGGTGCTGGCGCTGTTCCTGCGTGAGCCGCGCGCGGTTCTGGCCGCGCTGGGCAGCATTCCGCTGCCGTTGATCGCGGCGGTCATGGTGCTGAAAGCCTGTGGCGGCAGTCTGAACGCCATGAGCCTTGGCGGGCTGATCCTGAGCCTCGGGCTGGTCTTCGACGATGTGATCATCGGGGTCGACAATGTGTCGGAGCGGCTGCGCGATGCCGGGCATCACGAGGTGGAGGGCAGGGACCGCGATATCATTCTGGCCGCCACGCTGGAGGTGCGCGATCCCGTCACCTATGCGATTTTCGCGATCATCGTGGCGCTGGCCCCGGTGCTGGCGCTGCACGGGCTGCAAGGCGCGCTGCTGACGCCGATGGCCATTGTGGTGATCGCGGCCTCGCTGGCCTCCTTCGTGGTGGCCACGGTGGTGACGCCCGCGCTCTGCATGCTGTTTCATACGCATCAGGCGCCCTTGCCCGATCCTGCGGCGCTCACGCGCTTCAAGAATGCTCATGGGCGGATGCTGGGTCGGGTCTGCGCGCGGCCCGTGGCGCTGCTGGGCGTGGCGGGCGTGCTGGTCGTGCTGACCTTTGCCGCTCTGGCCTTTGACCGGTCCGAACTGCTGCCCTCTTTGCATGACGATCATCTGGTGGCCGAAATCAAGGGCCCGCCCGCCACCGCTCTGGCCACGATGAATGAGATCGGGCTGCGGGAGAGCGCCGATTTTCAGCATATCGCCGGGGTCCGCACGGTCAGCGAGACCATCGGGCGCGATGCGACCGGCACCACCGGCTGGGGGCCTGAACATGCGGTCTTCGATCTTGATCTCGCCTCCGATCTGGGCACCCCCGCGCAGGAGGCGATCGCCCGCAAGGTGCGCGATCTGTTGCGGCTCAATCCGGGTTTTGCGGCCAGCGTTTCCTCGCGCTTCGATGCGGTGGAGGCTGGCAGCGCCGCCGCCGCGCCGCTGGAGATCAGCCTGTACGGTCAGGATCTGGATGCGCTGGACCGGGCGGCGGGACAGATCGCCGGTGCCTTGAAACCCATGCCCGGCGCTGGCGATGTGCAGGTGGAAAACACGCTGCAGGCCCCCGCGATCCGGGTCGATCTGAACTTCCCCCGGTTGGCCCTTTACGGGCTTTCGGCCTCGGATGTGATGGAGACGGTGCAGGCGGCCTTTGCCGGGCAGCGCGTCTCGCAGATTTTCGACCATGGGCGGGTGATCGATGTCGCGGTCAGCGCTCAGGACCGGTTGCGGCGCGACCCGGAGGGCATCGGTGAGCTGCTGCTGCGTTCCACCTCGGGCATTTCCGTGCCGCTCAAGAGCGTGGCCAATGTCTATCTCACCGACGACCGCACGGTGATCGCGCATGATGGCGGGCTGAGGCGGCAAGTGATCGCGCTTCACCCGCGCGATCCGATCGCGTTTGAGGCTCAGGCGCGGCAGACCATCGCGGCCCATGTGGCACTGCCGAAAGGCGCTTTCCTGGAGTTTGGCGGCACTGCGCGAGCCGTGCGCGAGGCAAGGCGCGATCTGCTGATCAGCTATGCGCTGGCGGCCTTTGCCGTCATCGGCCTGCTGTCGGTGGCCTTCGACGGGCGCACGGCGGCGATCATCCTTGCGGCCAGCGCGCTCTCCTTCGCCGGGGCGGCGGCCTCGGTTGCGCTGTTTCTGGGCGGAGTGCTGTCCGTGGGGGCGATCATCGGCTTTGTCAGCCTGTTCGGCCTCTCGATGCGCGGCGCCATTCTGCTGTGCGACCGGCTGGAACATCTGGTGCTGGACGAGCAGGCCGAATTTACCCCTTCCACCGTGATCCGCGCCACCCGTCTGCGCCTGACGCCGATCCTGATGACGGCGCTGCTGGCCGCTTTGGCGCTGATGCCGCTGGGTTTCGACGCCGGCCGCCCGGGTTGCGAGATTCTGGGGCCGATGGCTCTGGTGGTGCTGGGCGGGCTGGTTACGGGCACGCTGGCCAATCTGCTGGTGCTGCCCGTGATGATCCAGAGCTTCTGGCGACCGTCCTTCGCGCGCCGCGCCCGCCCGGCAGGGGCCGGGCGCTCAAGGACGCGGAAGGAAGGCCCTTGTCACCGGCGGCGCCTGCGCCCGATTGATGGAATGGATAAGTCAGCTCCCGGACTATCAAATTCTCCCGGGCCCGCAGGTGGCTATAAGTCCGCAGGACAAGCGCCGGGGCCTGTGACCTGACGGCGCGCCTCGGGAGAGTTCATGCTACGCTGGCACCGGCTGATCGCCACCATCCTCCTGCCCTTGCTCATCTATGTCATCGCCACCGGCCTTGGCATCGAAGCCTGGGACGTGCAGGCGCTGGTCCGCCATGCCCCGCCCAGCGATATGAACCTGCAATTGCAGCGCCAGCATATCAACGGCACGCCCAATTATGTGGTGGTCTCGGTGCCCGACTATGTCGCACCTGCCTTGCCTGCCGACACCGATTATGCCGGGCAGATCGAGCGGGCGGCGGCGCTGGGGCGTGCCGCTCTGCCGGGCGAACCGCTGAAGCTGGTGGAACTGCGCGGCATGAACGGCAGGCTGGCCGGCCATGTGGCGATGGGTGACCACCAACTGATCTTCGACTTGGCGAGCGGGGCACGCCTGCCGTCCTCGGCCCTGCCGCCGCCCCAACCGGTTGGCGAGACCGGCGCCGAGCGCGCCACCTTCAAATATTTCCACGCGTTCCGTTTCCTGCCCTTCCAGTTTGCGGCGATCAGCGGGCTTGCCGGCATGGCTCTGGCAGGGTTGGTGCTGACCGGGCTGCTGCAATATGTTCGCCTTTACGCGGCCCGTCGGCGGATGAAGCGCAATCAGCCTTTCTGGAGCGTGGGGCGCCAGTGGCGGGATCTGCACCGCTGGGTGGCCATTGTTGCCGCCCTGCCGCTGGCATGGCTGGCGGTGACGGGCTTTGCCCTGTCGGTCGACAATGTGGCGATTGCGGTGAGGATGATGGCCAGTTCTCCTCCCGCGCCCGCAGCGAATGCGCCCGGGCACATGCCGCCGCCACCTCCGGCTTTCTTCGGCGATTTCAGCAAGCCGATGCGTGATGCGGAGCTGCCGGCCATGACCGATGCCACGCTTGCCGCCTTCCATGCGCAATATCCCGGCATGGGCATCCGTGTGCTGCGGCTGCGTTACTTTGCCGGCTATGCTCAGGGCGTGATCATCGCCGCCGATGAGGCCACCAGCCAGCTGGTGTTCAACACAAGGACCGGCGCGCGTATGTCGATGACTGAGCCCGGCTATCCCGATGTCGGCTTCCCGACCGGTTGGGAGGGGCATCAATATCTCAAGAAGCTCCACCGGGGCGATGCCTTCGGCCTGACCGGGCGCTGGCTGGATCTGGCCGGAGGTTTGGGCGGGCTGTTCCTGACGATCTCCGGCGCGGTGATGGTGATCGAACGATCGCGTCAGCGCCGCAAAACCCGCCGGTGATCATGCGGGCGGCAGCCAGTTGGGCGACAATCGGCGCCTGACCCGGAAGGTCAGCCCACCACGCGCCGCAAGGCGGCAAAAGCGGCCCGGCCGAACACATCCGGCCCGGTGTCATCGCTGGCCAGCCATGCGTCTGTCGCCAGCTTGAGGATGCCGATCGCGGTGGCGGCTGTCACGCGGCAGGCGATGTCGGGTTCGGGCAGGCCCTTGCGGTCGGCCAGTGCCTTGGCCAGCACGCGTTCCACCTTCTCATACTTCGCCTGATCCCCGGCGCTGAGCGCGGGTGTGGTGTGGATGAGCCGCGCAAAATCGCGCGCCTGCGCCCATTGATAGCGCGCCGCCATGTCGAACAGGGCGTTTTCCACCATATCCAGCAGGGGTTCATCGGCAGGCCGTCGCCCGATGGCCTCTTCGATCAGCGCGGGGAAATCGGCCTTGGTCGAGAAGACGATCTCTTCCTTGGAGGCGAAATAATGGAACAGGCTGCGGCGTGAGACGTCTGCTGCCTGGGCGATCTCGTCCAGCGTCGTGGCTTCGAAGCCGCGTTCCAGGAACAGGCGCATGGCTTCGGTCTGGATGCGGGCATGGGTTTCGGCGCGCTTGCGCCCGCGCAGGCCGGTGGGGATCGAGGTTTTGTTTTCTTGCACTGCTTGTAAATATACACTGAGTGCATAATATTGCAATCAGTGCCCCTTGGCGATGGATCAAGGCAAAGGATAGCAAATATGGCGAGCTGGACCATCCATGATATCCCCGACCAGTCCGGCAGGCTGGCGATGGTGACCGGCGCGACTGGCGGACTGGGGCTGGAAACAGCGCTGGCGCTGGCCGGTGCGGGCGCCGAGGTGATCCTTGCCGCGCGCAATCCGGACAAGGGTCGCGCCGCTGAAACGCTGATCCGTCAGCGCCATCCCGGCGCTCGGGTCCGTTTCGAGATTCTCGATCTGGCCAGCCTTGCCTCGGTCGAGGCTTTCGCCGGGCAGCATGTGGCGACTGGGCGCCCCATCGACATTCTGGTCAACAATGCCGGTGTGATGGCGCCGCCGCGTCGCCGTGTTACGCCCGACGGGTTCGAGCTGCAGCTGGGCACCAATTATCTTGCGCATTTCGCGCTGACAGGGCGCCTGTTGCCTTTGCTCAGTGCCGGGCAGGCGCGGGTGGTGCAGCTTTCCAGCATTGCGCATCGCCGGGCGAAAATCCGGCTCGACGATCTCAACGCCGAGCGCGGCTATCAGGCTTTTCCGGTCTACGGACAGTCCAAGCTGGCCATGCTGATGTTCGCGCTGGAGCTGGACCGGCGCAGCAAGGCGCAGGGCTGGGGCCTGACCAGCGTGGCGGCACACCCCGGCATCGCCAGCACCGATCTGATCGCCAATGGAACCGGGGAGGGCGGGCGCCTGCTGACGGCGGTCAGCAATCTGGCGGTCAAGCTGGTCGGGCATTCGGCGGCGCAGGGCGCGTTGCCACAGCTGATGGCGGCCACCATACCGGGTGTCAAAGGCGGCGCCTATTTTGGCCCGCAAGGCTGGCAGGAGTTCAAGGGGCTGCCCGGGCGGGGCAAGATCAGGCCGCAGGCGCTGGATACCGCTGTCGCCGCGCAACTGTGGAGCGCATCGCAAGCCATGACGGGCGTGACGTTCGGCTAGAGGCCGGGCGCAGGAGGATGAGTTTCGCGTGATGATGACCATGATTTTTGCCCTGCCCTGGCTTTATGTCGTGATGCGCAGCCTGATGCCGCTGCCCTGGCCGCTGGGCCTCAGGATTGCGGTGGCGCTGGTTCTGCTGATCGCCTCGCGGTTTCATGATCTGAGCCGTCTTTCATCCGGTTCCCGCTTCAATCCCGAGTTTCCGCGGGTTGTGGTGATGCTGTTCAACTGGCTCTTCGGCGGGCTTGTCCTGCTGATGGTGTTCCAGATCGCGCTCGATCTGGCGGCGCTGATCGCCATGCTGGCCGGGATCGGTGGCGGGTCGCTCTGGATCACGGCGCGCTATGCGATCGGGATGGCGGCTTTCGGGTTGGCAGCAGTTGGCGTCTGGCAAGCCGCGCGTGTGCCGCGCCTGCGGGAGGTGACGGTGGCCATCCCCGACCTGCCCGACGCCTTTGAGGGTTACCGGCTGGTGCAGCTCACCGATCTGCACATCAGCCGCCTGTTTCCCGCCAGCTGGACCCGCGCCGTGGTCGCGGCCACCAACCGTCTGGGTGCCGAGCTGATCGTGGTGACGGGCGATGTGATCGACGGGAGCGTTGCCAGCAGGCATGCCGGAGTCGCGCCGCTGCGCGATCTCTCCGCGCGCGATGGCGTGTGGCTGAGCCCGGGGAACCACGAATATCTTTCCGGCTATGACGCGTGGATGGCGCATTTCGCCTCGCTCGGCATGGGCCTTCTGGCCAACGCCCATACGGTGATCGTGCGCGGAGAGCGGCAGCTGGTGCTGGCCGGGCTCACCGATCGATCGGCACGCATGGCAGACCGGCCGCTGCCGGATCTGGGCAAGGCGCTGGCCGGGGCGCCAGCAGATGCGCCGGTCATTCTGCTCGATCACGAGCCGGGGCGGGCGCGGCAGGCGGCGGCCAGCGGTGTTGCGCTCCAGCTGTCAGGTCATACGCATGGCGGCATGATTCTGGGGCTCGACCGGCTGGTTGCGCGGGCCAATGGCGGCTTCGTGTCGGGTGCTTATGCCGTGGATGGCATGACCCTCTACGTCAACAATGGAACAGGCATCTGGCCGGGCTTTGCCCTGAGGCTGGGCAAAAGCTCGGAACTCACGCGCATCACCTTGCGGCGGGGGTGAGGGCATGCGCCAGCATCGGCGCGCCTTGCAGGAGCAATCGGCCTGCTGCGTGCCTTCGGGATCGAGGCGATCAGCGCTCAGTCTTCGCCCTTGCCAGCCAAATGGGATCGCGATAAACGCCGCTCCAACCTCCTATTGGGGGGATCAGGGGATGGCGCTCCCCTTTAACTGACCGCCTTTTGGCTGATGACTCCTGCCGAGCGCCCCGTTGGCGTCGGCAGGGACCCTGCCCGCTCGGCGTCACCCGGAATGGTGAGGATCGAGGGGCCGGCCAAGCTGGTGAGCCAATTTGATGACGTATGACGGATCACCGCTGAGATCCGATGGACCAGATTATGAGTATCCATAAAACCGTCCAGCTTTTCTACAATCCGCAGGCCGGAAGCTACAGCGACGCGACCATCACCCGCCTGCTGCAGGCCTTTCGCGAGGCTGGCGCCCGTGTCCATCTCACGCCGAGCGTGGATACGCCCCCGGTCATCGATCCGGCTGCGACCCATATCTGCATCGCCGGGGGCGACGGCACGGTGCGGCATGTCGCGGAAGCTGTGGTGCGCGCCAACCGGCAGATTCCGGTCGCCATCTATCCGGCCGGGACGGCCAATCTGCTGGCGCGGGAAGGCAAGCTTGGCCGGCGCCCGGCGCGCCTTGCGCAGGCGCTGGTCGATGGCCCGACACGCCGGCACAGTCCGGTCCAGGCGGGTGACAATCTGTTTTTCGCCTGCGCCAGCGTGGGGCCGGACAGTCTGGCGGTTGCCGCTGTGGCATCGTCCCTGCTCAAGCAGCAGATCGGGCGGTTTGCCTATGTCGCCGCCATCGCGCGCCTTCTGCGCAAGTGGCCAAGGCACCGCATCACCCTTCGCGCCAATGGTCGCTCATGGGATTGTGAGGCGGTCTATATTGCGAAGGGGCGGTACTATGCCGGTCCCTGGAGCTTTGCGCCTCAGGCCAAGGGCGATGATGGCAAGCTGCATGTCGTTGCGCTCCGGCGGGCGAGTCGGCGCGAATTCCTCCGCTTTTATTGGCGCATGCTGGGCGGCGCGGATGTGGTGCGCGACAAGAACGTGATTGCTTTCTCCTGCACGCAGCTGTCGCTGCAATCGGACGATCCGTTGCCCGTGCAGGCCGATGGGGATGTGGTGGCGTCTTGCCCCATCGATGTCTCGATCCATGAGACTCCGGTCCATATCTGCTGAAGGGGCTTTGGCGAGCCTGATGTTCGCTTGCCCTCGGCACTGACCGGTTCCGCCCCCTCCCGTTTCCGACGGAATCGTGATGCAGGCCTTTCCCTGCCTTTCTCTCAATGCCCTGTCGCCGCGCGGCGTGAGGGCAGGTGTCAGAGGCTCAATAAAACCTATCGATAGATAGGCATTGACGTTCACGCGCTTTGCGGCTAGTGCGAGCCCAACAGACTACCGACTGATAGGTAGCTATGGCAATTGAAGCAGGCTCCCATTCGCCTGCCTTTCCACCAAACAGGAGCATGACATGGACCGCCGTCTGTTGATGCTGGCTCTGGGCATGTTTGCCCTGGGGACCGACAGTTTTGTCATCGCCGGCGTGCTGCCGGAAATCTCGCGCAATTTCCACGTCAGCATTGGCGCTGCAGGACAGCTGACGACCGTTTACGCGATCGCCTATGCGCTCTTGTCGCCGGTCGCTGCGGCGGCATTCGCGCATGTCGAGCGCAAGCGGCTGATGCTGTCCGGCCTTGCTGTCTTCATCATCGCCAACCTCGCCACCGCCTGGGCGCCGAGCTTTGCTTTTGCGCTGGTGGCGCGGGCTCTGGCAGGATTGGGAGCGGCCATCTATGCCCCCATCGCCACAGGCGCCGGAGCCAGCATTGTCGCCCCTGAAAAGCGTGGTTTCGCCCTGTCCATGGTCATCGCGGGGCTGACAGCCTCGACAGCGCTGGGCGCGCCGATCGGCACGGTGATCGGCGGGCTGGGTGACTGGCGCTATACGATGATCTTCGTCTCGGCGATCAGCGTGGTCAGCGCGCTGGGCATCACGGCCTTTCTCAAAAATGTGCCTCTGCCGCCCGCGATCACCCTGCAGCAGCGACTGGCGCCTTTCGCAGACCGTCGCATCGGACTCACCTTGCTGACGACCCTGCTGGTGCAATGCGGCAATTTTGCCGTCTACACCTATTTCGCGGTGATTTTCGACCGGGCGACGGGCGGCAATCCGCTGGTGCTGGGCGCGCTTCTGGTGCTGTGGGGCACGTCTGGCACGGTGATGAACCTTGCCGGGGGGCGTGTGATCGACAGGATCGGGACCCGGCGCATCCTCAACACCATGCTGGTGATGCTGATCCTGACCATGACGAGTCTGTCCTGGGCCGGGGCCTCGCTGCCGACTGCCATTCTGGTTATTGCGCTTTATGGCGCCAACAGCTGGGGGCAATTGGCCGCGCAACAGCACCGGCTGGTTTCAACAATGCCGGGCGCGGCCTCGATTGTCCTCGGGCTCAACACGTCGGCGACCTATATCGGTGTTGCCTCGGCGGGGGTGATCGGTGCGGCCAGCCTGAACCTTGTCGGGGCGCATAACATCGGTTGGGTCAGCTTCGCGCTCTATGGCGGCGCCTTGGTGGCGGCGGAGATGGCGCACCGCGCCATTGCCAACCACCGGCATGCGGCTCCTGTGCCCGAGATGGTCGCTGCCAAGGCTTGATCAGGCTTATCTCTGAAACCGGGGCCGGGCGAAAGTCCGGCCTTTTTTACGGCCAGAATGCTGACGAGTCGCCTGCATGAATGGCCTGATAGAAGAGTGATCAGGGGCATTTGCGCCATGCTGCCACACCGATCGCTTTCTGCCCTTACCGACTGAAAAGAAGCCGTAATCCTGCGCCTTGATGCACAGCCTTTCTCTGCATTTTGGCGATGAACCTATCTACTGATAGATTGCTGTTGACATGAAGGTATGTTTGCGGCACATCGCCATTGCCCTATCAAGTGATAGGTAGATTTCAAAAGCATCCACACCGCTCGAAGAGCTTTGGTTCCGGTTACCGCATTCCCATCAGGCAACCCGAAGCCGCCTCTTCCCGCAACCAGCCGAACCCAACCTGCCGCCCTCGATCCGCGAGGCGCGGGACGAATTCTTGCGCCTCGCGATGCCGGTCATCGCTCTTTCGAAAGAGGGGAATCATGAACCAGCTTACAGAACTCGACGCCGCCGAAGCCCCGGTCATCGCGCAGCCAACGCGATCCCGGGCCAGGGTCTGGCTGGCAACCGGCGCGGCCATCGCCGTGCTTGTCGCTGCCGGTCAATTCGGCTCCAGCCTCTTCGCCACGGCGACCCCGCCGCCACCGCCGCCGCCCAGCGTGTCGGTCAGCGCACCGTTGCAGCGCGCCATCGATCAGCGCCTCAACTTCCTCGGCCAGTTCGCGGCGACCAGCCAGGTCGAAATCCGCGCTCAGGTCGGCGGCACGCTCAAGGCGGTGAACTTCAAGGATGGCTCGGTGGTGCAGCGCGGCGCCCTGCTGTTCCAGATCGATCCGGTGCCCTATCAGATCAAGGTCGATCAGGCCCGCGCCGAGCTGGAGGCCGCCAATGCCCGCCTTTCGCTCGCCACCCGCGAACTGACCCGCGCCGAGGAGCTGAAGGCGACGGATGCCGGATCGGCGCAGAATGTCGATCAGAAGCGTGCCGAAAAAGCCTCCGCCGCAGCGGCGGTCAATGGCGCGCGTGCGACACTGCATGACGCCATGTTCGATCTCGACAAGACCCGCGTCTATGCGCCTTTCACCGGGCGGATCGGCACGCATCTGGTCTCGGCGGGCAATCTGGTGGCCGGCAGCCGCGCTGCCACCAGCCCCACCACCTTGCTCACCACCTTGGTCTCGATCGATCCGGTCTGGCTGAACTTCGACATGAGCGAGGCCGATTACGCCGCCTTCCAGCGGGACCGCCCCAAGGGCGCACTGGCCAACAAGGTCGAGGTGGCGCTGGGCGGCGATGGCGCCTTCACCCGGCAGGGCACGCTCGACTTTCTGGACAACAGCATCGACCGGGCCAGCGGCACGATCCATGCCCGCGCCACGCTGAGCAATGCCGATACCACGCTGACCCCCGGCGCCTTCGGGCGCGTGCGTTTGGCTGTCTCGGGCGCGCGCCCGGCGCTGCTGGTGCCCGATGCGGCGGTGCTGACCGATCAGGGCGACCATGCCGTTTATGTCGTCGGCAAGGACAATGTGGTCGCTCAGAAGAAGGTCACCATCGGCGATCTGCGCGGCGGCCTGCGTGTCATCACCTCGGGACTTACGGCGCAGGACAGGGTCGTCGTTGACGGCATTCCTGCGGTCAAGCCCGGCGCTCCGATCACCCCTCAGGCCGGCGTGATCCGGTTCGACGCAGAGCAGGATTGAGGCCCATGAAACTCGCCCACTTCTTCATCGATCACCCGCGCTTTGCCGCGGTGCTCTCGATCTTCATCACCATTGCCGGGCTTGTCACCATGCTGGTGCTGCCCATCGCGCAGTACCCCAGCATCGTGCCCCCCACGATCGACATCACCACCAGCTTCCCCGGCGCCAATGCCGACACCATCGCCCGCACCGTGGCCACCCCGCTGGAGCAGGCGGTGAACGGCGTCGAGAACATGGACTACATCACCAGCCAGTCGACCAGCGATGGCGCGCTGACCACCACGGTCTATTTCAAGATCGGCAGCGATCCCAACATCGACCTGATCCTCACGCGCAACCGCGTGCTGGATGCCGTATCGCGCCTGCCCCCTGAAGTTCAGGCGCAGGGCGTGAAGGTCAACAAGACCATCAAGGCGCTGGTGCTGGGCGTGCATGTCTATTCGCCCGACGGCTCGCGCAGCCCGGAATATCTCTACAACTATATGCTGAAAGTCCGCGACCAGATCTCGCGCCTGCCCGGCGTGTCGCAGTTCCAGCTGTTCGGCTCGCGTGAATATGCCATGCGCGTCTGGGTCGATCCCGATAAGGCGGCGGCCTACAACATCAGCGCCAATGAAATTCTGGCCGCTCTGCGCGCACAGAATGCGCAGGTTTCCACCGGGCGTCTGAATGCGCCGCTGGACGGAGCCAAATCGCACGGCGCCTATGAGGTCAATGTCGAGACTTTGGGCCGCCTGACCACGCCCGAAGAGTTCAACAATGTCATCGTCAAATCCGATGCCCAAGGCCACATCACCCGCATCCGCGACATCGGCCATGCCGAGCTTGGCGCCTCCGATTACGGCACCAAGGCCTATGCCAACAAGTTCGTCTCGACCCCGTGGTTCGTGGTCGCCACGCCCGACGCCAATGTCGTGGGGCTGGAGCATGCGATCTGGGACAAGATGGCGCAGCTGCGCAAAAGCTTCCCCTCGGGCGTCGATTATCTGGACATCTATGACCCCACCACCTTCGTCTCGCAGTCCATCGATGAGGTGGTGACCACCATCGGCATCGCCATTCTGCTGGTGGTCGGCGTGGTCTATCTCTTCCTGCAGAGCTGGCGCGCCACGATCATTCCGGTGGTGGCGATCCCCATCTCGCTGCTGGGCACCTTTACCGTGCTGGGGCTTACGGGCGGCTCGATCAACAATCTCTCGCTGTTCGGCGTGGTGCTGGCGGTGGGGATCGTGGTCGACGACGCCATCGTGGTGGTCGAGAATGTCGAGCGCAACATGGCGCTGGGCATGACGGCTCGCGAAGCCACCCGCCGCACGATGAATGAGGTTTCCACCGCGCTGATCGCCATCGCGCTGACGCTGTGCGCGGTCTTTGTGCCCACCTCTTTCATCCCGGGCATTTCGGGCCTGTTCTTCAAGCAATTCGCCATCACGATCTCGGCGTCCACGATCATCTCTGCCTTCGTCTCGCTGACCTTGAGCCCGGCACTCTGTGCGGTGCTGCTGAAGCCCCATACCGCCAGCCATGCCGAGCCGAGCGGGGTGCGCAAGCATCTCAACCGCTTCTTCGGCCGCTTCAACAATGGCTTCACCGCTCTGTCGGAGCGCTATGCCAGTTTCACCGGCACAGCGGTGCGCAAGACCGGCGTGATGGTGGTAGCCTATCTGTTGCTGATCGGCGCGACGGCCTTCCAGATGTCACGCATGCCCAGCGGTTTTATCCCTGAATCCGATATTGGCTATCTGGCCACGGTGATCCAGCTGCCCCCCGGCGCCAGCCTTGAGCGGACCGACAAGGTTGTGCGTGAAGTCAACGAAATCGCACTGGGCCTGAAGACTGCCAAGGGCGAAAATCTGATCGGCGGCACCTCGCCCGTCACCGGTCTGGACGTGGTGACCAACACCAGCGCGCCCAATGTCGGCACGGTGTTCACTGGCCTGCCCTCGCTCTATGGCAAGCATATCTCCGGAACCGACGCCCACACGGTGGTCGCCGCGATGAACAAGGCGACGGCCAGCATCAAGGACGCGCGGGTCATCACGCTGATGCCGCCTGCGGTACAGGGGCTGGGCGCGCCGGGCGGCTTCACGCTGGAGCTGGAAGACCGCGGCGGTCTGGGGCCCGAAGCCCTTGCCAAGGCCACCAATGATCTGGTCGCGGCGGCCAACAAGAACAAGGCCTTTGCTGGAGCCTTCACCCTCTTCAACGCGGGCGCGCCCTCGATGAAGGCGGACATCGACCGCGAAAAGGCCGAGAAGCTGGGCCTGACCCCCACCGATATCTTCTCCACCATCGGGCTCTATCTCGGCTCGCAATATGTCAATGATTTCAACTTCTATGGCCGCACCTATCCGGTCTATGTGCAGGCGGATCACCAGTTCCGCTCGACCACGGCCAACATCGGCGATCTGAAGGTGCGCAATGCTGCGGGGGCCATGGTGCCGCTCAGCTCTGTCACTACCTTCAAGAGCGAAACCAAGCCCTATCGCGTTCCCCGTTACAACCTCTACCCGTCTTCCGAGATCATCGGCACGGCAGCCCCGGGCGTGGCCTCGGGCACGGCGATCAGGGAGATGGAGAAGCTGGCCGACCAGACATTGCCTGCGGGAATTGGTTACGAATGGACCGATCTGGCCCATCAGCAGCAGGCCCAGACCATCTCGCCGATGCTGATCTTCGCCGCTTCCGCGCTGTTCGTCTTCCTCGTGCTGGCGGCGCAGTATGAAAGCTGGAAGATCCCGCTGGCCATCCTGATGATCATCCCGATGTGTCTGCTGGCCTCCTCCACCGGCCTGCATCTGCGGACCATGCCGATCGATATCCTTGCCCAGATCGGTTTCGTGGTGTTGCTGGGGCTGGCGGCGAAGAATGCGATCCTGATCGTGGAATTCGCCCGCCACCATCAGGACCATGAAGGCGCCACGCCCGAGCAAGCCTCGGTGCTGGCCGCCAAGGAGCGCCTACGCCCGATCCTGATGACGTCGCTGGCCTTTATCGCGGGCGTCTTCCCGCTGGCCATTGCCTCTGGTGCGGGGTCGGAGATGCGGCAGGCGATGGGCACGGCGGTGTTCTCCGGCATGATCGGTGTGACCGTCTTCGGCCTGCTGTTCACGCCCGCCTTCTACACCATCATGCGCAAGCTGAACGTCAAACTCCCCAAGCTTTCCAATCCCTTCCATGCTTCTGACAGGAGGTCTGCATGACCATGAAACGTCTGCTGGGGATGAGCGTACTGCTCATCCCTCTCGCCCTCGAAGCCTGCGCTGTCGGGCCCAACTATGTGAAGCCCGAGACCGCGCTGGCCCCCTTCCACAATCAGGCGCCGGTGGTGCAAGCTGCCGCTGCCCCGGCGCCTCTCGACAGCTGGTGGACAGGGTTCAACGATCCCATGCTGGTCACGGTGGTGCAGCGCGCGCTGGATCAGAACCTCGATCTGGCCGCCGCTCTGGGCCGGGTGCAGCAGGCGCGCGCGGTCGCCAAGGGGGCAGGCGCGCAACTGCTGCCCACGGTGGATGTCTCGGGCGGGGCGACGGCCAACCGCGCCAGCCTGCGCAGCCCTTATTCCTCGGCCGTTGGCGGCCAATCGGGCCTCTCGCGCAATTACGAGGACTATTCGGTTGGCCCCAGCGCCAGTTGGGAAATCGATCTGTTCGGTGGCCTGCGTCGCGGCGCCAAGGCCGCCAGCGAGGAGGAATCCGCTGCCGAGGCTGATCGCGTCGGCACGCGCATCACCGTGGTGGCCGATGCGGCGGATGCCTATCTGCAGATCCGGGGTTATCAGGCGCGTCTGGCCGTAGCGCTCGATCAGGTGAGCAATGACGAGCATCTGCTCAAGCTGGTGCAGGACCGCTATGCGGCGGGCTCCGGCACCGGGCAGGAGATCGCCGAGGCGCAGGCACTGCTGCGTCAGGCGCGGGCCAGCGTGCCCCTGCTGCGCATCGGGCTGGAAAAGCAGCTCAACCGGCTCGATGTGCTGATGGGCGCTCAGCCGGGGACCTATGCGCAGGAGCTGGGTGTGGTCGCCGCCATCCCGGCGATCCCTGCCATTCCGGATCAGGCCGCGCCCACCGACATGCTGCGCCGCCGCCCCGATATCATCGCGGCGGAACGGCGGCTCGCGGCCTCCAGCGACCGCATCGGCGTGGCGATCTCGGACTATTATCCCAAGGTCTCGCTGTCGGGCGCATTGGGGTTTGACAGCATCAGCGCGGCCAGCCTGTTCACCAAAAGCGCCTTCACCGCAACTGGCGGCGGGCTGATCCGCTGGCGCCTGTTCGATTTCGGCAAGGTGGATGCGCAGGTCAAGCAGGCGCGCGGCGCCAATGCCGAGGCGCTGGCGCTCTATCGCCAGACGGTGCTGCGCGCCGCCGAGGATGTCGAGGACAGTCTGGTCACGCTCTCCCAGACGCAGGACCGCGTGGCCGAAGTGCAGGAACAGGTCGCGGCGCTGACCAGAGCGCGCAATCTGGCCCAGCAGTCGTGGAAGGCCGGGTCCACCCCGCTCACCGATGTGATCAACGCCGACCAGCAGCTGCTGATCGCCCGTGACCAGCTCGATGGTGAAAGGGCCGGAAGCGCGCGGGCGGCGGTGGCCGTGTTCCGCGCGCTTGGCGGCGGCTGGCAGCCGACCGGGCTGAAGGTCGCCGTGAAGGGCTGATCGTGCCGTGGCGTCCGGGCCGTCCGGGCGCCACGGCTTCGCATAAGGAGAAGCGCTTTGCGAGACACCGCCAAACGCTTGATGGATCTGGCCGAAGCCCGCATGCGCGAGGCCGGCTATCATGGTTTCAGCTTCCGTGACATCGGCGCCGAAGCCGGGATCACCAGCGCCAGCGTCCATCATCATTTCCCCACCAAGGCGGGCATGGCCGCTGCGATCATGCAGCGGCACAAGGCCCGCTTTGCCGCCTGTGTCGCCCCCAGACCGGGAGAGTGCGCGCAGGATGTGATCACGGCCTATCGCTCGGCCTTTCGCGATGCCCTGCATGGCCGTGGCGGCATGTGTCTGGGGGGCATGCTGGGGGCTGAATCGGGCGGACTGCCTCCCTTGCTCCATGATGAGGTGGAGCAGTTCTTCCATGATTGCATCGAGGATCTGGCCTGCCGGATCGGTGGGGCCGATGCCCGCAACCGTGCCTTTGCGATCATGGCGCTGCTGGAAGGCGGCCTGATCCTGGCGCAGGTCTATAAGGACGCTGCGGCCTTCGATCATGCGACGGCAGCATTGCTGGCGCCCGAAGGCTGAGCAGCGGTCAGGCCATCGCCGTAGATGTGACCGAAGCGACAAGGTGCATGTCTGTCTCGTTGCTCCTGTCACCCGCCAGCATGATCTGGCGGCGGGTGACAGGAGCAACGGGCTTTTTCGTGCCGAAAAGGGGCGCCGGGGCAATGGTGGTAGGTCAGGCCCGCATCGCACAGCAGGCCCTGCGGATCATCGCACATGAAGACGCGGAGAAGGGCCTGTGCCGTTCAGACAGCACAAAGCGGATGAGGTGGATGGCTCCCGCTCACGACATTTGAATGTCATGATGAGGTTGCCGTCAGGCAAACCCACGCAAGGAGCCATCCGCCATGGAAATTAGCACGATCGGCCTCGATCTGGCCAAAAATGTCTTCCAGGTTCACGGTGTCGACAAAGAGGGCACCGTCATTGTGCGCAAGGCGTTGCGCCGAGCGCAAATGTTGCCCTTCTTTGCAAGGCTATCGCCCTGCCTTGTCGGCATCGAGGCTTGCGGGACATCGCATCATTGGGCGCGGGAACTGCAAAACCTTGGTCACGAGGTGCGACTGATGCCGCCATGCTACGTGAAGCCCTATGTAAAACGCGGCAAGAACGATGCTGCTGATGCCGAGGCCATCTGCGAGGCGGTGACACGTCCGACGATGCGGTTCGTGGCGATCAAGTCTCGTGAGCAGCAGGCGGCCCTGTCACTTCACCGGGTGCGCTCTCTTTTGACTGGTCAACGTACACAGTTGGTCAACATGATGCGCTGCCAGTTAGCAGAGTTTGGTATCGCCATTCCGATCGGACTTGGGCGGGCGCTGCATCTGGCGCAACAGATCGAAGATGGCGAGGCCGCGATTGATCTGCCACCACAAGCGGCGCAGGTGATCGGCATGCTGTGCGAGCTGGTGCTCAAGCTTCATGCCCGGCTTCATGAACTTGATTTGCGCCTGGAAGCTCTCCGGCGAAGCGATGACATGGCGCGTCGGTTGGCGACGATCCCGGGCATTGGTTCGATTGGCGCAACCGCGCTGGCAGCATCGGTTACCGACCCGCACCAGTTCAGGTCTGGCCGCCAGTTTGCCGCATGGCTTGGCCTGACACCGCGTCAGCAGTCGAGTGGCGGCAAGGAGCGCCTTGGCCGGATCACCAAGATGGGCGATAAATATCTACGGCAGCTGTTGGTCATCGGGGCGACCTCCCTGCTACGCCGCGCCAAGGAGGGCCCTGCAACGGTTCACCCGTTTCTCGTTGGGATACTGGCTAGAAAATCTGCCCGCGTGGCCAGCGTCGCCATGGCCAACAAGATAGCGCGGATCGCGTGGGCGGTCATGACACGCGGTCAGGTCTATCAATCACACCATGTGCCCGGATTGGCCGCATGAGTACGCAATCCGGCTGAGGTGATCGGCCGAACGGAGTTGTGAGCGCAAAGAGAAATGATGGCGACACCGGTCAGACCGGGAACAGGGACAACCCGTGGAAAGTCTTAGGCGCAACAGCCTGTGAAGGCGATAGGAACTCTGTTTTTCGGACCCCATCAGGGCCAGCAGTCCGAAACGACTGCATCAACAGGCCGGACAGACGACTGCACCCGACCGATCGTCAGAATTTCAAAAAGTGCTTGCAACGCGGGAGCCATCCACAGAGGACTTTCCGATGACTGGAAAGTCCGCCTGCGATGGGGTTGGGGAAGGGGATCAGATGGTCTTGAGCTGGTTCAGGGCCTCAAAACCCAGGCCGCTGATCAGCTGGTCCTGAAAGGGAGCGACAGCGGCATTCACCCCATCGGCGCCAAAGCCAAGACCCTTGACCACACGGGCCGGGCGCTGACCGGCGGGGGTGTCGATCAGCGTGACGATCTCTCTGGCGATATCACGCGGGTCAGGGGCGTCCGCGCTGGAGAACACGCCCTGCAGGAAGGCGCCGATGCCGTCGGGCAGATGGGCGACATCGCCATAGGCCGCAGCCCGCGCCCCATCGGAGGGCTGCTGGATCGAGGTGTAAAGCGCGGTGGGATAGGGGCCGGGCTGGATCAGCACGACATCGATGCCCAGCTGCGAGAGTTCATAGCGATAGGTGTCGGTCAGCGCTTCGACCGCATGTTTGGTGGCGCCATAGAGGCCGAAAAAGGGAATGGTGACCCGGCCCAGGATCGAGCCGATGTTGATGACCAGACCCGATTTTTGCGCATGCATCGCCGGAAGCGCGGCGCGCAACACGCGCTGCACGCCAAACACATTCACATCGAACATGGCGCGCAGCTGCTCGGGAGTGAAGGTTTCGGAAATGCCCCCGGCGGCCAGCCCCGCGTTGTTGACCAGCACGTCAAGCGTGCCGCCGGTAAGGCCGAGCAGCTCCGCAAAGGCGGCATCGGTGCTGGCATTGTCGGTCACGTCAAGCTCCAGCGTGTGGATGCCCTTGGCGCGCAAGGCTTCGGCGGCGGCGCGATGGCGGCCGTTCATCTCGCGCATGGTGGCGAAAACGCGATGGCCGGCAGTAGCCAGCGTGGTGGCGATATCGGCGCCGAAGCCATTCGAGGTTCCGGTGATCAGGACGGTTTTGGACATGGCATTGTTCCTTTCGATGAGAGCAGGGCGCACGCCTTCCTCGCCGCGAAACTGCGGGGGATGAGGAAAGCGGCGATGTGGGGGAAGGGGGTGGCAGGCTGGATCAGCCTGCGGGTCGTGGTCGTGTCGCGTGGAAAAGGCGGCTGACTGACTTCTCCTTTGCTGAAAGAAGGGGGGAGCGGCTGGTCAGGACAAGGATGCGCGCCAGGACAGCGCCAGGGCGCGGGCTTCGCCGATCTGCGAGCGGGTGAAGCCCAGAGCGCTCAGCCGCGCTTGCTCCCTGCCGATCATGTCGTCCCGCTGGTGAGCCACCGCCACCGCAAAGCGGCGAAGCGCTTCGAGCCGGGGATCGGCCAGCGGATTGGTGCGATCGGGCCCCAGCAGCAAGTCCTTCAGCTTTTGCCGAAAGCCCTGATCATGAAGGCTTGAGAGCGGATCGAGGCGCCCCAGCATCACCGCCTTGCGCTCAAGAGAGCTAAGCGGCTGTTGCAGATAGAGGGGCGGGATGGATGCAGCCGCTTCATGAAGGGCGAAATCGACATAGGCCATGGGAAGGCTCCTTGCTGCACGCTGGAGTTATGCCTGCGATGGTATGGCCTGAGCCCGTTGCTCCAGCGCCTTCATCGTCTCGGCATAGGGTGTCGCGCCATAGCTGATCCGGGCGACGCCCAGCCTTGCCAGGTGGTTTGCGGAAGGGGCGCCCTCCATCATCATCACATTGACGGGCAGGGGAGAGCCCGCGCAGATGCGCGCGATCAGGGCTTCGTCGATCAGGCCGGGAATGAAAAAGCCGGAAGCGCCCGCTTCGGCATAGGCGCGGGCACGGTCCAGCGCGGGATCGATGGAGAGCGCCGGATCACCCGCCTGTCCCAGAAACAGATCGGTGCGTGCGTTAATGAAGAGCGCAATGCCCTGCTGTTCCGCGGCCCGGCGCAGGGCGCCGATCCGCTGAGCCTGTCGATCGACGCTGTAAAGGCCTTCGCCCTGCACCACGCGGTCCTCGAAATTGATGCCGATCGCGCCCCGTTCCAGCAGCTGGCCTATGTTGCGGGCGAGATCCTCCTCGCCTTCGGCATAACCGCCCTCGAAATCGACGCTGACCGGCAGATCGACTGCGGCCGTGATGCGGCCCGCGACATCCAGCAGGCGATCAAGCGGCAGATCCTCTCCATCGCGGAAGCCCTGAGCTGCGGCGACGGCCCAGCTGCTGGTGGCGATGGCCCGGGCGCCTGCTGCTGCAACGGCGCGGGCGCTTCCCGCATCCCAGACATTGTACAGGCTGATCGGCTGGCCGGGCCGGTGAAGGCCGGCGAAAGCTGCGGCTTGTTCGCTCTGTGTCATCGTGTCTCTCCGGGAAGGTTGGCGTGCGGTCTTTCATCAGACTATCGATCGATAGGTTGATTGCGGTCTATGGCGATTCGTGGCATCTGTCAACGCCTATCTACTGATAGGTTCAAGTGAAGCTTCGGTCGGGAATGCCCATGAAAGCGCGTGTCCTTTGCGATATTGACCTATCAGTAGATCGGGTGTAGAAAGGCGCCATGAGCACAGCACCCAAAACCGATACGCGTGAAGCCATCATGTCCGCCGCCAGGCTGACGGTGCAGAGCGATGGCTACAACGCCTTGAGCTTTCGCGATCTGGCCACGGCGGTCGGCATCAAGAGCGCCAGCGTCCACCACCATTTCCCGACCAAGGGCGATCTGGCCGAAGCGCTGGTCTGCCGTTTCTCGCAAGATTTCGTGGCGCGGATGGAGCCTCTCGCCGAAAAGACCTTCGAAGAGGCCATCGACGGCTATGTTTCCCTCTTCCGTGGCGCTTTTGACGGGGCCAATCGCATGTGTCTTGGCGGCATGATGTCCGCAGAGGTCAGCGCTTTGCCTGAAGCGGCGCGCAAGCGGCTGGAGGATTTCGCGCAGGCGCATAAAACCTTCCTGCGCAATGTGTTGACCAAGAAGCATCCGCGCTTGTCGGGCGATCGGCTGGATGCGCGTGCCATGGCGATTTACACCGCAATGGAAGGGGCCCAGCTGATCACGCGCGGCCTTGGCGGCGACGTCAAGATCTTCGACGATGTTGTCGAGGTCTATCGATCGACCGGGCTGCTTGATTGAGGCCTGAAGCGCTCGCACCCGTCTGGCCGGGCGCTTCAGTCGAAGCCGGGCCTGTCGTTCAATCGGCGGCCTCTTCGATCGCATCAACGCGATCAGGATAGAAAGCGAGATGGCCCGCGATCAGGGCCACCGCGTCATGCGGCGCCTCATAGCTCCAGACGGCATTGATGCCGCCTTCGCCACCGGCGGGGAGGCTGAAATAGGCGGCGTCGCCCTTGTAGGGGCAGTGGCTGGTGTGATCGCTGCGCTCCAGCGCCGCCATATCGACATCCTTGCGGGGGATGTACTGAACGGGCGGGTACTTCGCCTCGCGCAGGATCAGGGCATCGGTGGAGCTGGCGATCACCTTGCCGCCAAGAGTGACGGTGACGCGTTTGGGATTGGGCTCGATGGTGATCGGATGATCGGGCCCCGGGATGCGGATGGGCTTATCGGACATGGCACACCTCCTTCTCCGCTATATAGGATGGCGGCTCGGAGTTTCGAGCCGCCATCGAGGCGCAGCGTGTCGCCGCTGACCCGGCTACCGCATCGGGGGCGAGAAAGGCGATGGGTCAGTATTTCGCCCGGAAGGTGATGCCATAGCGCGCAGGCTGATTGTAGGTGACGGTGCGCCCGAGATAGGCGGTTACCCCCGCACCCGAAGGCGCTGCCAACAAGGCCTGCGAGATGATGTTCTTCTGGTTGGTGGCATTGTTGGCGTAGAGCGAAATATCGTATGTCCCCTCCTTCAACCGCACCCCGGCGCGCAGGTTGAGGTTAAACTGGCCCGGCACCTGCGTATAGATCGACTGGGTGACGCCTGTGCCATAGCGGCTGGTGTAGGAATATTCGGCATAGCTGTAGAAATCGGCATTTTTGCCGATCCTGTGTTCCCAGGATGGCGTGACCGACAGCGCCCATTTGGGCGCATAGGGCGCGGCCTGCCCCTTGGCATCGATGGTGGAGATGCCGTTGTAGCTCAATTCAGCTGGCGCCGGGAGCGAGGGGGCATAGGTGTAGATGGCGTCATTGTAATTGCCGTCGAAGGTCAGGCGCAGGCCCGATCCCAGATTGGCGGCGGCGCTCCATTCGAAGCCGCGCGCGCGGATGTTGCCGGCATTGGTGGCGCCGCGCTGGATCGTGCCATTGGGCAAAGTGTAGGAGATGGAGGTCTGGAAGCCGTCCAGCGTCTCCTGATAGAGCGCCAGCGCCAGCGACAGGTGGCGATCGAACAGCGAGGCCTTGATCCCCGCCTCGATGTTGGTCGTGGTGGTGGGCTTGATGGGCGGCGCTGTAGGGTTGAGCGCATTGTTGTTCAAATCCAGCCCGCCCGCCTGAAAGCCTGTCGCATAGGTGACATAGGAGGTGATATCGGGCGTGATCTTGTAGCTCAGGCTGACCGTGCCGGAGACATTGCTGCTCGATGTCGAGGCGTTGAGCGGATAGCCTGCGGTGGCCGCCGTGGTCGGATAGCCCGGCACGCTATAGGCAATGCCCGGGTTGCGCTGAATGGCATCGATGGCGGTGTAAAAGGCATTCAACTGCGCATTGGTGATCCCGGCGGGCAGCGAGGTGGGCAGCTGGCTGGTATCGACCAGACTGCGGCCATCCTTCTGGTCATAGGTATAGCGCACACCGCCGGTCAGATCGAAGGCGTGGTTGATATGCCATGTTCCCTGCCCGTAAACGGCGGCGTTCTTATTGGTCACCAGCGTGTTTTCGATGATCTGCGCCCCCGTCAATTGAGACGCGAAAGACAGGGGGATGGGGGTAAATGCCGTGCCGGCGATGGTGTTATAGGCATTGTACCAGGGAATGACATCAGCCCCGAACTGATGGACGATATAATGGTCCCTCAGTTTGGAATAATACAGAAACGTGCCCAACTGCCATTCGATGGTGCTTTTGCCCTTGGAGGCGAGGCGGAATTCCTGACTGAACTGGTCATTGTGGACGATGGCTTCGTTCTGGTAGATGTCGACGGGCGTGTTGTCGCTGTCCTGCGGCGGGTTGAAGGTCCAGAGGCGCCAGGCGCTGATCGAGGTGAGGTTCGCCCAGCCGAAATTGTAATCGGCGGTCACCGAGACACCGGCGTTCCTCGTGAGCATATGGTTGTAGTTGTTGGTGATGTTGGCATTGGGATTGACTGTCGGCACCCAGTTCTGAACGCCGCCATAATTGGCCAGCTGGCTCAGGGCTTTAAGGGCATTGGTCACTTTGGTCTGCTGGGCGGCGGTGGTGTTGATGCCCCAATTGCCCGGACCATAGAGTTCAACGATGCCGCCGCCGGAGCTGTAGCCTGCCGAACTGTCGCTTTCGATGTTGAGATCGCCGGAGATGTTGACGGTCAGCTTGTCCGCCTGGATCAGGAATTGCTGGCGGATGCCCCAGCGGAAGGTGCCCGCGGTTTTGGCATCGTCCGTCGCGGTGGGGGCGTAAATGCCTTTCTGGGCGGCGGCGCTCTGGAAGCTTGGGCGATAAGGCGTTGAAACCCAGCCGTCGCTGCGCGTCAGATAGGCCGAGGTGCGATAGGCGATGTTGTCGGTGATCGGCCCGGTCAGGATCGCTTTGCCCTGCGCGAAATTGTAGCGGCCATAGGAGGCCTCGAAGCTTTTGCTGGGGGTGAAGCTCGGCTTGTTGAAGGTGATGTTGAGCGCGCCCGCCGCCGCATTGCGCCCGAACAGCGTGCCCTGCGGGCCGCGCAGCACCTCCAGACTTTGCACATCGACCAGATCCTGCAGCACCTGACCCGGACGGGCCTGATAGACGCCATCGAAATAGACGCCGATGGCATTGTCCAGCCCGTCGGCCGCGGTGGGCGCATAGCCGACACCGCGAATGGTCACCGAGAAATTGCGCGGATTGCCGCCGGTGGAATTGAGGCCCGGCGCCTGAGTGGTCAGGTTCTGCAGATCGATCGTGCCCTTGCGCTCCAGCGTTTCGCCGCCGATGGCCTGCACGGAAATCGGCACATCGCGGATGTTTTCGGACCGGCGGCGGGCGGTGACGATCACGATGTTCTGGGAATCGGCATCGGCAGCTGCCGCATGATCCGTCGCGGTGGTATCCGCAGCGGGCGCATTCTCCGCCCGGGCAAAGGAAGGCACGGCCAACACGGACGCGCTCAGGAGGAGCGCGCGCACAACACTGTCACGATTCATTCGATAGGCCCCATGTCTTGCCCGCCGCCTGCTGATGATCACAACTTTACGCGGGCTTCATATATCCTATCTGATAACTAGGCATTTGGCCGATGTTCTGAAAATCAAGGAATCTTGGGTGGGAGCAAGTTTTTCTGCACCCCCTCCTTCCGGCCCCTGACGGGCATGCCCGCCAGACATCTCCCGCCGACGATCGAGCCCGACAGGCGCAGCCACGGGCCGGCGGCTGCGCCCCGAGATGTCAGCCCTGCTCTGAGGCCAGAGCCAGCGAGGGAGCCGCATTGTTCTGGCGCAGCAAGGGCAGGAGTTGCTCCCCCTGTCGCTCGATTTCTTCCAGATAGGGCGTGTCGGACAGGACGAAATGGGTGATGCCGAGTGCCTGATACTTCAGCAGCGAGCGCGCCACATCCTGCGCCGATCCCACCAGCCAGGTGGTGGCCGCGCCGCCGCCCCCGAATTTGCCCGGCGTGGTGTAGAGATTGTCGTCCAGCACCTCGCCGCGTTCCTGCAGGCCCAGCAGCCGCTGCTGCCCCACGGCGGCAAAGCGGCGATGATCGCGATCCACCCCGGCCTGTTGCGCCATCTGCGCCACTCTGGCCTCGGCATCGGCCCAGGCCTGCTCGGTGGTGTCACGCACCAGCGTGGTGATGCGCAGGCCGAATTGCAGGGGCGGCAGATCGCGATCCAGCGTGGCGCTCAGCGCCTTGAGGCGGGCGATGCGCTCGGCAATATCGGCCAGCGGCTCGCCCCAGAACAGCTGGACATCGGCTTCGGTGGCGGACACCTTCTCCGCCGCCGCAGAGGCTCCTCCGAAATAGAGGCGCGGATGGCGGCGTTCGCCCCCCTGTTCGATGCGCCCTTCGATGCGGGGCAGCACGGTCGAGCTCGCAACCTGAAAATGCGCGCCCTGATAGGTCACATTCTCTTCGGTCCACAGGCGGCGGACCAGACGCATGAACTCCTTGGTGCGGGCATAGCGATGGGTCTGATCGCCCTCGCTGTCGCCATAGGCGGCCAGATCGTCCTGACCCGAGACGATGTTCACGCGCACCCGCCCGCCGCTCAGATGATCGAGCGTCGCCGCCGAAGAGGCGAAATTCGCCGGGCGCCAATAGCCCGGGCGGATGGCGATCAGCGGCTGAAAGCTGGTGGTGCGCGCCGCCAGAGCGGTCGCCACGGTGAAGGTGTCGGGCCGTCCCCAACCGGCGCCCAGCAGAGCGCCCTGCCAGCCATGGCGCTCCAGCGCCAGCGCCTGTGCGGTCAGCGTGTCCAGGCTGTTATGGCCTTCGCGCGCGGTGTCGCCGCGATGGCCTGCTTTCACCTGATTGGGAATATACCAGAGATAGTCGGATGCCGTGCTCATGGGACCTCGGGGACAGAAGAGGGACAAAGCGGAAGGCGCTCACTGATATTTTTATCATACTCCTATGGGCGAACTAGTAATTATTCGGGCGGGCATAGTTTTTGTCTCTCGCACCCGGCGCGGGGCTGAGGCTTGATGGTGGCCATCACCCAGCAGGAGTTTCGCGTGACAGTCCCTATCGCCCGGTGCGAGGCGCCCTGATGGCTGCGTCGGCCCTCCGCCTCTCGTCCTCACGCCTCCCTGCGGGATCGCTCCCTTTGGCGATCGTGGTGACGATCTCGATTGCGCTGCTCTTCGCTTTCGCCCCCGCGCGGCGCGCGGCATCCCATGCCGGCGATCTGCCGCTGAGCGCGCCTCTGCCTGAAACGGTGCCGCCCGGCGTGGTGCTGCGGGTTGGCGATCCGGTCAACGCATGGATCTTCCAGCACAATGGCTGGGACAAGGCCTTGCCCTTCACCATCCAATGGGCCGAGATCACCGGCGGCCCGGATGTGACCGAAGCCTTCCACGCCGGAGCGCTGGATGTGGGCATGGGCGCCAATGTGCCGCCGATCCACGCCGATTGGAGCGGCATTCCGGTGCGCATCATCGGCTTCCGGCAATTCCCCGGCGACGGCGCAAGACGCGCCTGGACCTTCGGCCTTTCCCCGCAGAGCAACATCCGCAGCATCGCCGATCTGAAAGGCAAGCGTATCGCCTTCAGCCCCAGTCAGGTGCAGGGGCAGGTCGTGCTGGAGACCCTGAAGGCCGCCCATATCGCCCAGAAGGATGTTACGCTGGTGGAGCTGCCCTCCAGCATCGGCGGCGATGTCTACACCAATGCGCTGGCGAGCGGCGAGGTCGATGCCGCGCCTCTGGCGGCTGGGCTGGTTTCCGAGCGCTACATCAGCAAATTCGCGGATCGTGGCGCGCGTCTGCTGCCCCATCCCCCCTTCCGGGACGATAGCGTCGTGGCCTATGCCCCCGAAAGCGTGCTGGCCGATCGCGGCAAGGCGGCGGCCCTGCGCATCTATGCTCGTTACTGGGGACTGGCGGCAGCCTGGGTCAACAGCCATCCCGAGGAGTTTGCCCGGGGCTATTATGTGGGCAAGCGCGGCCTGTCGCTGCAGGATGCGCGCATTCAGGTGCATGCCACCTATCCCGTGCAGATCCCCCGGAACTGGGACGGCGCCATCGCCCTCCAGCAACGCGCCATCGATCTGCTGGCTCCCGGCACCGGTCGCCCCGGTTTCCCCGCCGCCACGCTGTTCGACAAACGCTTCGAAACCATCGCCGCCGATGCGGCCGGGAACCCCCATCCATGAAACCCATGATCCATCCGCCCGTGATCGCCCAGCGCCTCTTCAGCGGCTCACCACGCCGTCATGACCGCGATGCGCAGACCCGTTGGGGTGCCTTGCTGGGCCCGGCGCTGCTGCTGCTCTATTGGGCGGTGCTGTCGGTCACCGGCTTTCTCGATCCGCGCGTGCTGCCCGCGCCATGGACAGCGGTGACCACCGCCATCGACCTGATCCGCGAGGGGCGCCTGCAGGAGCATCTGCTGATCTCCACCGGCCGCGCGCTGGCCGGGCTGGCTCTCGGCACGGTGGCGGGGGTGGTGCTGGCGCTGGTCTCTGGCCTCAGCGTGCTGGGCGGTTATGTGATCGACGGGCTGGTGCAGCTCAAACGCGGCATTCCCATTCTGGCGCTGATCCCTTTCATGATCCTGTGGTTCGGGATCGGCGAGGGGATGAAAGTGTCGGTGATCGCCATCGCCGCTTTCTTCCCGATCTATATCCAGACGCATACGGCGCTGCGGGCCATCGATATTCGCTATGTCGAACTTTCCGAGACGCTGGCTCTCTCGCGCTGGACCTTTCTGCGCCGCATCGTGCTGCCCGGCGCTTTGCCGGGTTTTCTCACCGGCCTGCGCTTTGCCGCCACGGCCTCATGGTTGGCGCTGGTCGTGGTCGAGCAGCTCAACGCCACCAGCGGCATCGGCTATATGGTGACACTGGCGCGCAATTATGCCCAGACCGATGTGATGCTGGTGGGGCTGGTGGTCTATGCCTTGCTGGGCTTCGGTTCGGATGCGCTGATCCGTCAGATCGAGCGCCGCGCCTTGCGCTGGCGCCGGAGTCTGGGCCGATGAGCGCGCCCTTCATCACCCCGCTGGTCGAGGTGCGCGATCTGGTGCGCTCCTACACGCTCAAGGGCGTGCTCAACGGCGTGGACATCGACATCGCGCCGGGCGAATTCGTGGCTCTGCTGGGGCGCAGCGGCTCAGGAAAATCGACGATCCTGCGCGCTCTTGCCGGGCTGGATCATGAGGCGGAAGGCTCGGGAGAGATCCGCGTGCCGGTCCGCACCAGCGTGGTTTTTCAGGATGCGCGGCTGCTGCCCTGGCTCAGCGTGCTGGACAATGTGGTGCTGGGGCTGGCCAGGGCGGATCATCCGCACGCGCTGGAGACGCTGGCCGAAGTGGGGCTGGCGGGGCGTGAAAAGGCCTGGCCGCATGAGCTTTCGGGCGGGGAGCAGCAGCGGGTCGCGCTGGCCCGGGCGCTGGTGCGTTCGCCCGAACTGTTGCTGGCCGATGAGCCTTTCGGCGCGCTCGATGCGCTGACGCGCAGCCGGATGCACAGCCTGCTGCGCCGTCTGTTCGAGGTGCATGACCCGGCGGTGCTGTTGATCACCCATGATGTGGATGAGGCGATCCTGCTGGCGGACCGCATCGTGATGCTGGACGCGGGAAAGCTGGTGCTGGATCTCCGGGTCGATCTGCCGACCGACCCTGCGGAGCGCCTGCGTGAAGGCGCGGGCCTGCGCGATCAGTTGCTGAGCCGCCTGAGTGGCCCTGCCGCAGAGCATACTCTCGAAGCATAGATCAGCGCCGAAAGGAGACGCCGTGACTCACGCCCCGCTTGCCCACATCCCGGGTCAGGCCCGATTGGCCGCCCGCTATCGGCAGGAACAGCCCGCACCGGCGGCATGGAACGAGACGCTGGATACGCTGCTCTCGCATCGCTCGGTGCGCGCCTTTCGCCCCGATCCGCTGGCCGACGGCGTGCTGGAACTGATCGTGGCGGCGGCGCAATCGGCCTCGACCTCCTCCAACCTTCAGCCCTGGAGCGTGATCGCGGTCAGCGATCCGGAGCGCAAGGCCCGGCTCGCGGCCTTCGCCGGGAACCAGCAGCATATTGTGGAGGCTCCCCTTTTTCTGGTGTGGCTGATCGACCTCCATCGGCTGGAGGGCATCGGTCAGGCCGAGGGGCAGCCGGCGCAGGCACTGACCTATCTGGAAAGCTTTCTGCTGGGCGCGGTGGATACCTCGCTGGCGGCGCAGAATGCGGTTGTCGCGCTGGAATCGCTGGGGCTGGGCGCGGTCTATATCGGCGGCATCCGCAACCGGCCTGAGGATGTGGCGCAGGAGCTCGGACTGCCACCGCAGAGCTTTGCTCTCTTCGGCCTCGCCATCGGCCATCCCGATGCCGGGCGACCCTCCAGCGTCAAGCCGCGCCTGCCGCAGGAGGCGGTGCTGTTTCGCGAAACCTATGGCGGCACGGGGCAGGCCGTTGCAGCCTATAACCGTCATCTGCGTGCTTTCCAGCGCGAGCAGGGCCTGCCCGAAGGTGACTGGAGCGCCATCGTGGCGCACCGGCTGCGCGGTGCCGAGGCTTTGCAGGGTCGCGATACCTTGCGTGATGCGCTTCACCGGCTGGGTTTCGCGCTTGCGTGAAGGTTGATCTGGTTTTGACCATCTTATCCGGGCCCGAAAGCGGAAGCCATGCGGGCGGGTGATGACATGAAGCGTGCTTGACAAGCTGCGCGCTCTGTCCGATATTTCTGTCATGACAGAAATTGCAAACGAGTCGGATAAGCTGCCCGCTGCTGTGGAAGCCTTTGTGCTGCACTGGGGCGATCTGGGTGGGCAATGGGGCGTCAACCGCTCGGTGGCGCAGATTCAGGCGCTGTTGCTGCTCTCCGAACGCCCGCTGACGGCTGAGGATATTTCCGAGAAGCTGGGCATGGCGCGTTCCAACGTGTCGAACAGTTTGAAGGAACTGCTCAATTGGAAGCTGGTGATGCGCGTGCCCGTGCTGGGCGACCGCCGCGATCACTATGTCGCCGAAGCCGACATGTGGCAGATGGCCAGCAAGGTGGCCCAAGGCCGCAAGCAGCGCGAGATCGACCCGATGGTCACCGCGCTGCATGCTGCGATGGAGCATGTCGATGACCCGAAGATCAGCGCCACCGTGCGTGAACGGCTGCACAACATGCATGAGTTCGTCACCACGGTGGATGGCTGGTACAATCAGATGCTGCATGTGCCCCCCGCGCAGATCATGCGGCTGATCAAGCTGGGCTCCAAGGTGATCCATCTGCTCAAATTCGTCGGCCGCAAGGATGCGTCGCAGGGCGGAGGGGGCTGACCTTCATTTGTCCCGTGATTTCTCTTTCTACAGAAATATCTAATCATTCAGGAGGACGGCAAGATGAGCATGACCCTGCGCTCCATCACCACCCCCATGCCGACAGGCCCCCGCCATGCTGCACCTCTGGCAGACCTGCGTTTCCGCCAATTGCTGGGGGCACGGGCCTGGGATTGCCTGCCTGACACGGTACAGCAACGCTTCGGCAAGAGGCTCGGCCCCGGGCAATCGGCCAGCTATGCCGGGCAGGTGCTGGACTGCCGCATGAGCATCGCCGGATGGTTGCTGGCTCAGGCCTGCCGCCTGATCGGCGCGCCGCTGCCGCTGGAGCGCGGCGGCGATCTGGCCGCGGTGGTCAGCGTGACCGAGGATGGTGCCAGCGGCGGGCAGGTCTGGACCCGGCTCTATGCCCGCAGGCAGGGCTTTCCGCAGGTGATCCATTCGGCCAAGCGCTTTGCCGGGCCGACCGGGCTTGAGGAATATCTCGGTCTTGGCTTCGGCATCGCCCTGACCGTCAGTGCCGAAGATCAGGGCATACGCTTTGCCAGCGACCATTATTTCCTGCGTCTGGGGCGGCTGAGGCTGAAGTTGCCCCGCCTGCTGGCCCCGGGTCATCTCACCATCGACCATCTCGACCGGGGCGCTGGTGCCTTTACCTTCACACTGGCGCTGCGCCACCGCCTGCTGGGCGAGCTGATGCGCCAGACCAGCCTGTTCCACGATCAGACTCAAGCGGGAGACCTCGCATGACTGCAACGCTCTGGTTCTTCGTCTTCGTCCAGATGGCCATGGGCGGATCGGACACGCTCTATCACCATGAGGGCACCGAAAGGCTGGCCTGGCGCCCCTCGCAAAAGACCGAATTGCGGCTGCATGGTGTCCGCAATCTGGCCTATGCGCTGCTCTTCGCCGCGCTGGGCTGGAGCGAGCCGCGCGGGTTTTTCGCCATGGCGCTGATCGCGCTGATGGCGGGCGAGCTGGTCATCACCCTGTGGGATTTCGTCGAGGAGGACCGCAGCCGCCATCTGCCTGCTACCGAGCGTGTGCTGCATACGCTGCTGACGCTCAATTACGGCGTGATCCTGGCGCTGCTGGTGCCATGGCTGTGGCATCTGGGCGCGGCACCCACCGCTCTGGTGCCGGTGTGTTATGGCTGGATCAGCGTGTTTTGTGCTTTGGCTGCTGTGGGCGTGATCGTCTCGGGCCTACGCGATCTGGCGGCGGCGCGCCGTTGCGACAGGCTGGTGCGGCCCGATCCGGCGTGGCTTTGCGCGGATCTGGCGGGGCGCCAGTCGGTGCTGGTGACGGGCGGCACGGGCTTTATCGGCGCGCGGCTGGTGGCGGCTCTGGCCAGCGCCGGGCATGAGGTCACCGTGCTGAGCCGCAACCGTGCCAAGGCCTTGCGTCTGGCTGAGGGCTTCCCCCTCCGCATCGTCACCGATCTGGAGGAGATCGCCGACACGGCACGCATCGATGCCATCGTCAATCTGGCCGGCGAGCCCATTTCGGACAGCCCATGGACCCGCGCCAAGCGCCAGCGCATCCTGCGCTCGCGCCTGACGGTCACGCGTGATGTGCTGCGGCTGATCGCAAGGCTGGAACGCAAGCCGGTGCTGGTCAACGGCTCGGCGATGGGCTGGTATGGGCTGCGCGGCGATGAGGTGCTGACCGAAGCCAGCGATGCCAGACCCTGCTTCTCGCATGAGATCTGCGCGCGCTGGGAAAAGGCGGCGTTGAAGGCCGAAGCGCTGGGCGTTCGCACCGTGCTGCTGCGCACCGGTCTGGTGCTGGACCGCGAGGGCGGGATGCTGGCGCGGCTGCTCATGCCGTTCGAATTCGGGCTGGGCGGGCGCTTCGGCACGGGCCGCCACTGGATGAGCTGGATTCATCGCGACGATATGGTGCGCCTGATCATCCATGCGATCGCCACGCCGGAGCTTCGCGGCCCGCTCAACGCCACCGCCCCCGAGCCCGTCACCAACCGCCGGTTCACGCAGGCTCTGGCCGCAGCCTTGCACCGCCCGGCGCTGATCCCCATACCGGCCTGGCCGCTGCGGCTGGTGCTGGGGGATTTTGCCGAGGAGCTGCTGCTTTCCGGCCAGCGTGTGGTGCCGCAAGCGGCGCTGACAAGCGGCTTCCGATTCCGTTACGCGACGATTGATGCGGCAATGCAGGAGATTGTCGGCACACAGGAAGCAGGATGACGGTGCGCAGGCTGAGGATATGGCATAAATCCTTCAGGCGGTGCCGATCAGACCTGACCATCCGTCGCGATACACGCATCACGAGGTCCTTTCGAACGGCCCGGGCGCTGGCTGACAACAGAACAGGCGTCACCTTCAGTGGCAAGGATGATCGGTGAAGCTGCACCGGGCAACGGCAAGTTATAACCCTCGTGACCGATGAGTTCATGTGCGGCTTGCTGTTACGCAATCTGCTCAGCGGCCTGCGGAGAGGTCATCCAGAACACACAAGCCGTTCACCGGTGGTGGCGCCAGCGCTGCTTGACAATGCAGCGGTCTAACCGACAGCGCCTTGACCATGTCGCGATGCTCATGATTTCGCGCTTATGCAAAGGCCATTCAACCGTTTATGCGCGTCAGGCTGATGGCCAAAGTGCCTGCGGATATTAAGGTTTCCTCAACCTTCAGGGACCGCGGACAAGTGCGGTTCCTTAACCATTTCCCTCGCCAAAATCTTGGTTAAAACCGACACGGAGCGCGATATTTATTTTCAAAATACCAAGCGCTCTCCATAGGTTGCTTCAAATCAGGGGGTTGACAGGCCAAGGCTTACTTACATTATTGTCAGCAGTCGTCTGCAAAGGCGATCAGAAGCAACGGTCGCTTGGGGGCACATCAGGCGACCAACAACAGGGACCTGATCATGAGAGAACCCAAACAAGGGGCGCGTTGCGTCCAGATGAGCCTGTTGCTCGGCGTGGCATTCTGCAGCCTGATGCCTGCGGGCATGGCCATGGCGCAGACGGCCAAAACTCCCTCCGATGCGCCAGCACCCGCCGATGATGACAAGGCCGAGGCCAACACCATCGTCGTGACCGGATCGCGCATCGCCACCGCCGTCATCACAGCCCAGCCGATCACGCGCGTGACGGGTGAGGACATTGGCAAGCGTGGCTTTACCAATCTGGGCATGGCGCTGCTCGATCAGCCCGCCTTTGGTGTGCCGGGGAATGGCCCGGTGGGTGGGCAAGGCTCCTTCAGCGCGGGGCAGACCTTTGCCAATCTCTATGACCTTGGCTCGCAACGCACGCTGACGCTGGTCAATGGCAACCGTTTTGTCAGCCCGGCCAGTGGCTCGATTTTCGGGCCCGTCGCGGGTTCGCCGGTCGATCTCTCGCAGATTGCGCCCGGTCTGGTGGATCGTATCGAGGTCGTCTCAGTGGGCGGCGCGCCGATCTATGGTTCGGATGCCATTGCGGGCACCGTCAATGTCATCCTGAAGAAGAACTATCAGGGTCTGGCGATCAATGCTTCGCAGGGCATTTCCGGCCATGGTGATGCGCAGGATTCCAACGTATCCCTGCTGGCAGGCAAGAATTTTGCCGATGGACGCGGCAATATTACCGTCAGCGTCTATTATGACCGTCAGGTCGGCCTGACCAATGCTGACCGCTCCAGCCTGATCGGCGGAACATCGCCCTTCTCCGGTACGGCCACCGCAGGCAAGAGCTATACGCATCAGCTCTATTATGGCGGCAAGAACTACAACACCTTCACCAACACCGGCATCCCGGCCTTTGCCGATGATGTTCCGATCTATGCCGGGCAGGCCTATGCCGGGATCACCAATGCTGCGGGTCAGGTGCTGTATTTCAACAACAGCGGGCAGTTGACGCCCTTCACCAACGGACAGTTGACGGGCAGCGGGCTCTATCAGGCGGGCGGCAGTGGCTTTGCCATCGCCAATTACGACAACTTCCTGGCCGATACGCAGCGCATCCAGGGCACACTGCTGGGCCATTATGACTTCACCGACCACATCCATTTCAGCGGTGAGTTCTGGCTGGGCCGCAACTTCGGCACCAATCTGGCCGCTCAGCCCTATTACAACACCGCGCTTTTCGCAGCCGCGGGGGAGACCAACGGCAATCTGGCGCTCAGCACGGCCAACCCCTATCTGAGCGCGGCTGACCGCCAGACGATCATCAGCAATCTGGCCGCCAATGGCATGCCGACAGATACGTTCTATCTGGCACGCGCCAACACCGATCTGGCCACGGGTTCCTTCCGCACGCGCACAGATCTGGTGCGCGTGGTGGGCGGGCTGAATGGCGATTTCGGCGTGGGTGAGCGCAAGTTCGACTGGGATGTGACCGTCAATTATGGCCGCTCGACCTCCACGACGACCTCGCGTGAGCTGGTGACCCAGAATTTCTACAATGCGCTCAATGCTGTGACCAACAGCAGCGGCCAGATTGCCTGCGCTCCGGGCTATGCCAATGCCAGCTATCCCACACTCAGCAGCACCTGCGCGCCGCTTGACATCTTTGGTTATGGCAATGCCAGCCAGCAGGCGATCAATTACGTCACGGCCATCGCCCAGACGCATCAGGTCAACACCCAGCTGGATGTACAGGCCGATGTGAAGGGGGACCTGATCAAGCTGCCCGGCGGCTATGCCAAGGGCGTGGTGGGCTATGAGTATCGCCGCGAAAGCTCGGCCTTCGATCCGGGCGCATTCTATGCGGGCGAATTGCAGGCCGATGGCAGCCGGGTGCAATATGGCAATACGATCCCGATTACGCCTGTGGGCGGCAAGTTCCACACCAATGAAGTCTTCGGCGAGTTGAATGCGCCGATTATTTCTCCGGACAATGATATTCCCTTTATTTCGAGTCTGGATATCAATGCGGCGGTGCGTTACGTCAATCATAGCCTGACGGGGGGCTTTACCTCCTATACGGCGGGCGGCACCTATGCTCCGGTCAAGGGTTTGACCATTCGCGGTAATTTCACGCGTTCCTTCCGTTCGCCGGCGATTACCGAACTCTTCGCGCCAACCGGCTCGGTGTTCGATACCGCCAATGATCCTTGCGACGCGCGCTACATCAATGCGGGCAACAATCCTGCTGCGCGCAAGGCCAATTGCGCCGCTGCCGGGATCACTCAGCCTTTCACCTCGAATGTGGTGGATTACACGGCGAAGGGCACATCGGGCGGCAATCCGAATTTGCAGAATGAAACCGCCAACAGCTGGACGCTGGGCGCCGTGCTGCAGCCGCATGTGTTGCGTGGGCTGGAGCTTAGCGTTGACTATATCAACATCGATATCGGCAATGAAATCGCGACGCTCAGCCTGACCGATCTGATGTCGGCCTGCTATGATTCCTCGTCGTCCAGCCCCTTCTGCAAGACGTTCACACGTGACAGCACCGGGCAGGTCACCTCTTTTGAGGAAGGCAATTACAACATCGGTCAGGAAGCTTTCCGGGCCTTGCAGGGCAATCTGAAATACAATCTGCCGCTGGAACGCCTTGGTCTGCCCACGTCGGCGGGTGTGCTGGATCTGAACGTCAATTATCTGCACACCTTCCGGCATTACTATCGCGTTGGTTCGGGTGACTTGCAGCAGGTGGTCGGTGCCTCGCGCAATCCTGCGAACACTTTCACGGCAACTGCGAACTATACGCGCAAGTCGTTCAACTGGATGGTTCAGGGCATCTATTACGGGTCCTCGAAGGTCGATCCCAATGTCGATCCTTCGGCCTATCAGTATCCCACCGTTCATTCCTATGTGACGTTCAACACGTCGCTCGGGGTGGATGTTTCGAAGAATGTCAATTTCCGTTTCATCGTCAACAATGTGTTCAATCGTGGGCTGCCGTTCCCCTATTCCATCTTTTCCGAGTCGAGCTATGAAGCGCGGTATTACGATGCCATCATGGGTCGCTACTTCCGCGTGAACGCCAGCGTGAAATTCTAAAAACGCAAGGGTTATACCTCACTTGTTGTTTCCGCGTCATATCTCCGCAGCTTCCAGAAGCTGCGGAGATTGATCATCTGCGGCCGATCCAGCAGATCTGACCTTCCGGGTCAGAAGGTCTGGGCGGTGGGGCGGATGACGATCTGGTTGATGTCCACATCCTCCGGCTGCTCCACCGCAAAGGCGATGGCGTGGGCGACCGAACTGGCCGGAATGGCCTGCTTGTAGAACTCAAGCACCGTCTGCGCCGCCGTGCCGGAGGTGCCCAGCTTCAGGTCGCTTTCCACCGCGCCCGGCTCGATCGAGGTGACACGGATCTTGTCGCCCACCTCCTGACGCAACCCTTCGGAAATCGCGCTGACGGCGAATTTGGTGCCCGAATAGACCGTACCGCCCGGCGCGAAGACCTTGATGCCCGCCACCGAACTCAGATTGATGATATGGCCCGCATTCTGCGCCAGAAAGCGCGGCAGCACCGCCGCAATGCCATAGAGTGTGCCCTTGAGGTTGACGTCGATCATCGCGTCCCACTCATCGGTGTTGACCTCGGCCATGGGGCGGATTGGCATCAGCCCGGCATTGTTGATCAGCACATCGATCCGCCCGAAATCGGCGACGACCCCGGCCACCACCGCCTCGACCTGCGCCTTGTCGGTCACGTCCAGCGCGTAGCTGCGCACTGTGCCGCCTTGCCGGGCGATTTGCGCGGCGACCTCGTCCAGCCGGTCCTTGCGGCGCGCCGCGATGGCCACTTTCGCGCCGCGCGCGGCCAGCAGTCGCGCGGTTTCGGCGCCAAGGCCGCCGTTGCCTCCGGTGATGAGGATGACCTTGTTTTCAATGCCCTGTGTCATGATGTGTGTCCTTTCGAGCGAGCTTAAGCGGTGTAGACGGGGTAATCGGTCAGCCCTTCCGCGCCGCCGCCGTACAGCGTCTCGGCGCGCAGCGGGTTGAGCGGCCAGCCATGGGCGATGCGCGCGGGCAGATCGGGATTGGCGATAAAGCTGCGGCCGAAAGCCACCAGATCGGCCAGCCCGGTGGAAAGCAGCGCATCGGCCCGCTCGGCGGTGTAGCGCCCGGCATAGAGGATGCGCCCGCTGAAGCTGGCGCGCACGGCGCGGCGGAAGGAGAGGGGCAGGTCCGGCGCCTGATCCCAATCGGCCTCGGCGATAGAGAGATAGGCGACGCCTGCCTGCTCCAGCACTTTGATCGCCTCGATATAGGTGTGATGCGGATCGTCCTCGACCAGCCCGATATAGACGCGGTCCTGATCGGTGCTTTCGAACAGCGGTGTGAAGCGCACCCCTAAACGATCCGGCCCGACGGCTTGCGCGACAGCCTCGACGACCTCACGCAGGAAGCGCAGGCGCTTGTCGAGCGAGCCGCCATAGGCATCGCTGCGCGTGTTGGCATGGGCCGAGATAAACTGGTTGACCAGATAGCCGTTGGCCGCGTGGATCTCGACGCCGTCGAAACCGGCTTCGATGGCATTGCGCGCGGCCTGCGCATAAAGCTCCACCAGTTCGGCGATTTCGGCGATGGTCAGCGCGCGGGGCGCCGTGGGGGCGACCAGTTCGCCGGTGCCGGGGCCGGTCTCGACAAAGGCCTTCACCTTCTGCGCCTGAAGCGCGGAGGGGGCCACCGGGGCCTGCTGTCCGGGCTGCAGCAGCGCATGGGACACGCGCCCCACATGCCACAGTTGCGCGAAGATCACGCCGCTCTGCGCATGGACGGCATCGGTCACCTTGCGCCAGCCTGCGATCTGCTCGGCGCTGTAGAGGCCGGGCGTCCAGGCATAGCCCTGACCGCGCGGCTCGATCTGGGCGCCCTCGCTGATCATGAAGCCGGCGCTGGCGCGCTGGGCGTAATATTGGGCCATCAAGTCGGTCGGCACATCGCCGGTGGCGGCGCGCTGGCGGGTCAGCGGGGGCAGGACCATGCGGTTGGGCAAGGTGTGTCGGCCAAGGCGGGTGGGGGAAAAGAGCAGGCTGTCCTTCATGGGATGCAGATCCTTTGCGAAAGGCGCGCGTTATGCAGGCGCGACAAGGCACGCTCCGGCCATGGTTTGGGCGGAGTTGCGGTGCGAGCGGGTGGGGGATTAATCGCGACGGGGGCGATGGAGGCTGGGCCACCAGCCGCCAAAACCTTCCAGTGCCATGCGGAGCGCCGTGATTTCGTCCGGATAGAAGGGCTGTCCGGCGATCAGTATGCCGAGCCAGCGCTGCAGGAGAGCCATCATCCTTCTCCTTGGGGATGGGCGTCGGCGCGCATGCCGGGGCCGCTGATCCCGATGGTGTGAGGCCATCGGGATCGGGCCGGGCGCTCAGGCCTTGATGGTCAGCGCATCGACCAGTGCGCGGGCCGCGGCAAAGGAGGAGCCGGGGTTCTGGCCGGTGATGAGCAGCCCGTCCTGAAGCACATAGGAGCCCCAGTCCGGCCCGCGCGAGAAGATGCCGCCCTTGGCCTTCAGCTCATCCTCGACGAGAAAGGGGACCACCTCGGTCAGGCCCACGGCCTCTTCCTCGCTGTTGGTGAAGCCGGTGACGCGCTTGCCCTCGACCAGCGGGCGGCCTTCGGGGGTCTTCACATGGCGCAGCACGCCCGGAGCATGGCAGACCAGCGCGGTGGGCTTGCCCGCGGCCAGAAAGGCTTCGATCAACGCGATGGAGGTGGTGTCCTCGGCCAGATCCCACAGCGGGCCATGGCCGCCGGGATAGAAGACCGCATCGAAATCGCCCTGATCGACATCGGCAAGGCGCAGCGTGCTGGCCAATTGCGCGGTGGCGGCGGGATCGGCCTCGAAACGGCGGGTGTCGTCGGTCTGGAAGGCGGGTTCGTTGCTCTTGGGATCAAGCGGGGGCTGGCCGCCCTTGGGCGAGGCCAGCGTGATCTGCGCCCCGGCATCCTGGAAGGCGTAATAGGGGGCGGCCAGTTCCTCGATCCAGAAGCCGGTCTTGCGGCCCGTGTTGCCGAGCGTGTCATGCGAGGTGAGAACCATCAGGATTTTCATGTCAGAACTCCTTGCTGTCTGTGCTGTGGGGGGTGGCGTTGGAATATATTAGACTAGTCGTCTTGTAATTCGGGTCGATCGGCGCTGTCGCTTTCGCCATGCGATCGCGGCAGCGCTGCCGACAGCGACTCAGATAGCCCTATATAGACCGGTCGTCTAGTAAAATTTCTCATGGTCGGATTTTGCCCGATATCCGGAGGAAGCGTCCTTCAAGGTCCATGAATTTCTGGATTATGGCGATGGATCTCCTCACGCTTCCCTTTTTGAGCCGACTGGTCTATGAGGGCGCGCAAGAAAGGTTGCGATCATGTCGGTGATGGAAAAGGATACACGCAGCGTCATTCTGGCGACAGGGCAGACGATCATGAGCCGCAAGGGCTTTTCCGGCGTCGGCCTGACCGAAATCCTGGCCGAGGCGGGGGTGCCCAAGGGCTCCTTCTACCATTATTTCAAATCCAAGGATGCCTTTGGCGAGGCGCTGCTGGATGCCTATTTCGACGACTATCTCGCCGGGATCGATGCCATTCTGGCCAAGCCCGGCCTGACCGGCGCGGAACGGCTGATGCTCTATTTCGCCAATTGGTGCGAAAATCAGGGCGCTTTTGACTGTCAGGGCCGCTGTCTGGCGGTCAAGCTGGGGGCGGAGGTGTCCGACCTGTCGGAGCCGATGCGGCTTGCGCTCAAAGCGGGCACCAACGGCATCATCGGGCGGATGCAGATCATGATCGAGGCCGGCGCGGCGGATGGCTCGCTGCGGGTACAGAGCAATGCTGCGGATCTGGCGGCGACGCTCTATTACCAGTGGCTGGGTGCCAGCGTGATGGTCAAGATTGTCCGCACGCATGATCCTTTCGAAAAGGCCATGGCGGCCACGCGTCTGGCGCTGGGCATGGCGACCCGCTAACCCCCTCCCTGCCTGCGGGGCAGCGGTTACGCCAGCCGCAGCACGGCTGCCCCGAGCGCGATGATGCCCACGCCGATGAGCTTGGCCCTGCTGACATGCTCGCGCAGCAGCAGCGCCGCGATGGCGACACCGAACAGGATCGAGGTCTCGCGCAGGGCCGCCACCACGGCCACGGGCGCCACCGTCATCGCCCAGAGCGCCAGACCATAGGACCCGGCTGTGCCGACTCCGCCGACCAATCCCAGCGCCCAGTTCTGGCGGGCGTAATACAAAAGGTTGCGCCGCTGCATGGTCAGAGCCCAGCCTGCCAGAACCATCCCTGTCAGCAGGAAGATCCACAAGGTGTAAGCGGGTGGCGCGCCTGAACGCCGCACGCCGATCGCGTCGATCAGCGTATAGCCGGCGATGACGATCGCATTGCCCAGCGCCATAACGATGCCCGCTCTGCTCGCATGGCGGGCGGCCCGCGCCATGCTGAGGATGCCCATGCAGATGATCGCCACGCCCAGCCATGCGGCGCGCGACAAAGGCTCGCCCATCAGCGTGAGGCTGGCCAGCGCGACCAGCAGCGGCGCCGTTCCGCGCATCAGCGGATAGGCAAGGCTCATATCGGCAATGCGGTAGGTGCGCGCCACCAGCACGAAATAGCCGATCTGCAGGATGGTCGATGCGGCGATGAACGGCCAGCTCGCCCGCGCGGGGGGCGGCAGAAACGGCAAGGCCGCCGCCGCGATCAGGGCCGCCGATGCCGTCACGAGAATGGTCGTCAGCAGCGTGTCGCCGCCCCGCTTCACGATGGCATTCCAGGAGGCGTGAAGGATCGCACCCAGCAGCACGATGGCAAAGACGGTCAGGCTCATGCAGCGCCTCCTAGAAGCTTGAGGCGCGGTTGTCTCCTTACCATCCTGTGGCAGGGCGGGCCTCGCGCATCAGTCAGTCAGCAGCTTTTGCACCTTGCCGGAGAGGGTTTCCACATCGAAGGGCTTGGTGAGGACCTGCGTGTCCTGAAGCGGCGCTGAAAGCGGATCGGCTCGCCGGTGCCCAGCACCCGGTCGTAATCGTCATACCAGCTTTCGGCTTCGTCGGGGAAATTGTCGCGGATGGTCTGGCCGCTCAGATCGGGAATGCCGAACATCGTCAGCATCGCCCGGTTCATCGCGACATAGCGGTAATTGCGCAGGCCATCGCCGCGCAGGGGTAGCTTCTCGATAAAGCAGACCCCTTCATCGAGCCTGTCGAACAGGGCCCGATAGCGGTTGCGGACGGATGCGTTCTCTCCCATGCCCGAGTGATAGCCGAAACGGCGGGGCGGAGAAGCGAATTCAGGTGCCGGATGCGATCAGAAGATTGGGCCCCGGCGTAAAGGTGAGGGGCCAGCGACTGCCGGCGCTGACCCCTCTTTTGACAGCGGGGAGTCTCGGACCGCCATCAAAATGCTGTGCAGCCTGCCGGATTACCAGCAGCGGTCCCAGCGACAGCGGTCGTCATGGCGCATGTCCCAATAGCGGCGCTCCTGCTCGTGGCGCCAGTGCCAGTCGCGGCGGGCCTGCCAATAGCCACCATCGCGGTAGCCATCGCGATATCCGTCCCGGTGCCAGCCGTCGCCGTAACGGGCTTCCCAGCCATGGCGCGGGCCCCATTCCTGGGCGCTTGCACTCGAAGCCATGCCCAGCGTTCCGAAAAGAGTTGCAGCCATCACAGCTGCCGTGATGATCTTGCGCATGTCCCTTACTCCATCGAAGTTCTGTGATCAGCTCTAGGAGGAGTCGATTGAACGGGGCGTGGCTCTGTTGATTTTATATGTTCATCTTGGGGGAGGAGATATTGGCGCGCAGCGCGTTTTACCCCCGCGTTTTTGGCGGATCAGGCCGGTTTTGTCCTTGGGGCGGATGCTGAAACGTCAGGGCGAGCTTCCGTTCGATGGAACAGATGGAGCAGCAAGGCCAGCGTGGCGAGGCTGCCGCCCAGCATTCCCACACCATGCCATCCCGCCGCCTGCCAGACGGTCATCGCCAGTGCCGATCCCAGCGCTCCGCCCAGAAACATGCCGCCCATAAACAGCGTGTTGAGCCGGGCGCGGGCCTCGGGCCGCAGCGCATAGACGCTATGCTGGTGCGAGATCAGCGCGCCCTGCACCGCCAGATCCAGCACGATGCAGCCGATCGCCAGCCCCGCCAGCCCATGCGACAGGCCAGCGATGGCCCAGCCCAGAATGGTCAGGATCGTGCCGGCCGTGATGGCGGCGCCCGGCCCGCGCCGGTCGGCCAGATGGCCTGCCAGAGGTGCCGCGAAAACACCCGCCGCGCCCACGATGCCGAACATGCCCGCCACCGAAGAGCCATGGCCCAATTGCTGCACATAAAGCGCCAGAATGCTCCAGAAAGCGCTGAAGGCGGCAAAAAGCAGGGCCTGTGTCAGGGTGGAGCGGCGCAGCACCGGCAGATCGCGCCACAGATGCCACAGCGAACCGAGCAATGCAGGATAGGACGGCCCTTTCTCCGGGCGGGAATGAGGCAGGGCTGCCTGCAGCACGCCGCCCGCCACGATCGCCAGCGGCACGCCCAGCCAGAACATGCTGCGCCATCCGGCCTGCTGCGCCACAAAGCCCGCCAGCGTGCGGCTGAGCAGAATGCCCAGCAGCAGCCCGGCCATCACCTTGCCGATCACCGCGCCGCGCCGGGCGGGCGGGGCCATATGCGCGGCCAGCGGTACGATCTGCTGCGCCACCGTGGCCAGTGCCCCGACCGCCAGCGAACCCAGCAGCAGCGCCGATCCCGAGGGCGCCAGCGCCGCCCCCGCCAGCGCCACGGCCAGCGTGAGGAACTGCGCCACGATCAGCCGCCGCCGCTCGACAAGATCGCCCAGCGGCACCAGCAGGAACAGGCCCAGCGCATAGCCCAGCTGTGTGATGGTGGGCACGAAGCGGGCGGCGGTGCCGGGCAGATCGCCTTCGATCAGGCCCAGCATCGGCTGGTTGTAGTAGATGTTGGCCACCGCCAGACCGGTGGTGGCCGCCATGATGATGGTCAGGCCCGAGCGCAGGGGCTGCGTTGCGGGGGCGTTCATGCTGTCACCGTGCGTTCGGCCAGTTGCGCCAGCGTGGGATAATCGGTGTAGCCACGCGCATCGCCGCCGAAGAAGCTGGCCGGATCGCCTTCATTCAGCGGGGCGTCGAGGCGCAGCCTTTCGGGCAGGTCGGGATTGGCCAGAAAGGGGCGGCCAAAGGCGATCAGATCGCCGCGACCATCGGCCAGCGCCTGCTCGGCATTCCAGTGCGTGTAACCGCCCGCCAGAATGATCGGGCCGGAAAAGGCGGCGCGGATGTCACGCATCAGGGCCTGCGCGCGCGGATCGGTTTCGGTGGCGATTTCGCGGCCTTTCACCGTGGGTTCGACCAGATGGAGATAAGCCAGATCGCGCTTGTCCAGTTCGGCGATCACATGGTGGAACAGCGCTTCGGGATCGGCCTCATCCATGCCGAAGGACTTGCCCATAGGGGAAAGGCGCAAGCCCACACGCTGGCTGCCGATGGCGGCGCTGACGGCGTCGACCACCTCCAGCAGCAGGCGGGCGCGGTTTTCAGGGGCGCCGCCGTAGCGATCGGTGCGCCAGTTGCTGGCGCTGTTGAGGAACTGGTCGAGCAGATAGCCATTGGCGGCGTGGATTTCCACCGCATCCAGCCCGGCGGCGATGGCATTGCGCGCGGCCTGCACATAATCGGCCACGATCAGCTGAATGCCGGCGATGGTCAGCGCCTGCGGCTCGGGAATGTCGGCATAGACGCCCTGGCCGTTCTCGCCCGGGATAAAGGCTTTGGCGGGCACCGGCATGGCAGTGGGGGCCACGGGGCGGGCGCCGCCCGGCTGGAAAACCGTGTGCGAGACGCGGCCTACATGCCAGAGCTGCATGGCGATGCGTCCGCCTTCCTGATGCACGGCATCGGCCACCTTGGCCCAGCCTTCGATCTGGGCCTGCGTGTGGATGCCGGGGGTCCAGGCATAGCCCTGTCCCTGCTGGGAAATCTGGGTGGCCTCGGTGATGATCAGCGCGGCGGAGGCGCGCTGCCGATAATATTCGATGGCCAGCGGAGAGGGCACATTCCCCGCAGCGGCGCGCGAGCGGGTGAGCGGTGCCATGACGATCCGGCTGGGCAGATCGAGTGCGCCGATGCGGGTGGGGGCGAAAAGCAGATCAGACATGAGGGGCACTCCGTTGGGACGGGGCCTTGCGGGGCGGCGTCCGGGTTGATGTGCATCATCTGCCCCGCTTTGGATTGTATGATAATCGGCTTATTATCGTGATAATCTTTGCAGATTGCGCAAAGATCAAAGCGCGCGGTCCCAATAGGGTGGCGTGCCGAAACGCGCCGCCAGAAAATCGACAAAGGCGCGCACTTTCGCCGAACCCTTGCGGTCGGGCAGGTAGAGGGCGTGGATGCCGCCCTCCGCTGTCGGGGTCAGGCCGGGGCGCCCGATCTCGGCCTGCCAAGCTGTCAGGACCGGGCGCAGTGTGCCCTGCGCGATGTCCTCGCCCACCAGCCATGTGGGCAGCGTCACCAGCCCGAAACCGGCAAGGGCGGCTTCCTTCAGCGCCTCGGCCTGGTTGGCGCGGAGGGGGCCTTTGACGCGGATCTGTTCGACGCGCTCGCCCTGCGTGAAGCGCCAGCGCCTTTCGCCATCGGCAAAGGCGAAGGTCAGGCAGGCATGATTGGCCAGATCCTGAGGCGTGGCGGGCGTGCCATGCTGCGCCAGATAGGCGGGGCTGGCGCAGGTGATCCGGCGATGCGGTGCCAGCCGCCGAGCGATCAGGCTGGAGGAATCGAGCACGCCCAGCCGCACCGCGACATCGATCCGCTGCTCGACCAGATTGACCACCGCATCGCTCATCAGCAGATCCAGTTCGATGGCGGGATATTCGGCCATGAAACGCGGCAGGAAGGGCGTGACATGCAAGCGGGCAAAGGAGGCGGGCAGGCTGACGCGCAGCAGGCCGCGGGGAGGTCCGTCACGCTCGCGGATGCTGCGGTTGGCTTCGGCAAGATCGGCCAGCAGGCGGGTGGCCTGCGGATAATAGGCCTCGCCCGCCGTGGTCAGCGAGACGCGTCTTGTGGAGCGGTTGAGCAGCGTGACGCCCAGCGCCGCCTCCAGCGCATCGACATGGCGCGTGAAGGAGGAGGCCGCTTGCCCGGCCCGGCGCGCGGCGGGCGCAAAACCGCCTTCCTCCACCACGGCCACAAAGGCCCCGAGCGCTGCGAACATATCCATGCTCACCCTCATAGCGCGCGTGGGGGTGAAGCCAAGCTTTGGTGCCGGGGCTCTAGGTGCCGTGCCGGAAGGTGGCGGTGGTGCCGCCGTCGATCACAGAGGCGCTGCCGGTGGTCAGGGCTCCATCCGGGCCTATCAGAAGGGCTACCAGATGGGCCACTGCATCGGGCGTGCCTGTGCGTTTGGCCACGTTGAACGACCCAGCTAGGCCGCTTGCCTCAGCTGGATCGGCCATTTCTTCAGAACTGTCGCTGGTTGGCCCGATTTTAGCCCGGCGCTGACATCTCCAGCAGCGGTCCGTGCGCCGATGGCTGCGGCATATCTTCGCTGCCGGGCTGCGTGGCGCGGCGTCTGAATTCGGCAGCCATCGCCTGATGCATCTGACGCGCTGCCGAGTCGTTGGTCGAGGCGGCAAGTCTATCGTGCATCTGCGCCCTTTCGAAGCAATCCGACCGATTGTCCGAATGTGTCATGGGATAAACTCCTAACCCATGCTTCCCGAATATTGTCAAACTCTTCCAAAGGTGGACGACAGCCAAAGACCGGGGAGCTGGCCCTTTTGCGCCCGAAAGAATACCACGGCTGTCGCGGGATTGAAATGGGATTCGACCAGCACGGATACAGGCATCACGCCTGAAGCTGTGGTTGCCGGATGTGGGTCTTGAGCAACTTGCGGTCGGCGGCGTTGAGTTCGCTGAGGCGCACCTCGTAGCCCCACAGATTGGCGAGGTTTTGCAAGACCATCTTCGTGTCATTCTCATCGAGCAGCATGCCGTCAGCGACGAGGTGTTCCAGCACCAGCGCACGGTCGCCAGCAAGGTCGACATCGACGATCTGGATGTCCGGCTCCTGCCGCCCGACGTCATATTCGCGTGCCAGCGCGCGGCGAATCCGGCGATAGCCGCGTTCGTCGTGGATCGCAGCGACGCTCAGCTTGGACTCGGACTGCTTGTCGGTGACCCGGAACAACCGCCAGTGACGGATCATGCGGGGGCTGAGGAACTGGGCGATGAAGCTCTCGTCGCGGTAATTCGCCCAGACATCCTTGAGAACGCCGATGCCGTCGCCCTTGCCGGCGAAATCGGGGAACCACTCACGGTCCTCGTCGGTCGGGGTTTCACTGATCCGCACGATGTCTTCCATGATCCCGAAGCCAAGCGCGTAGGGATTGAAGCCATTGAAGTGCGGGGAGTCGTAGCTGGGCTGATAAACGACGTTGGTGTGTGACTGGAGAAATTCGAGGAACGAACCGTCGGTGATGAAGCCGCGTTCGTGAAGTTTGGTCATGATCTGATAGTGGCACCAGGTGGCGCAGCCTTCGTTCATCACCTTGGTCTGGCGCTGGGGGTAGAAGTACTGGGCGATCAGCCGGACGATCCGCAGGATTTCGCGCTGCCATGGCTCAAGCCGCGGCCCGGTCTTTTCAAGGAAATAGAGGATGTTCTCCTGCGGCAGGTTGAGCGCTTTACGGCGTTCGTCGGCCTTCACCTCGGGCGCCTTGGGCCCGGTTGGCAGGGTGCGCCAGAGATCGTCGTAAATCTGGTCGCGATAGGCCTGACGCTGAACCTCGCGCGCCGCCTCGGCCTTGAGGTCGCGCGCGCGCACCCGGGGATGGCGATGGACGCCCTGATGCATCAGGGCATGGGCGCCATCCAGCAGCCGCTCGACCGCCTGCTGGCCATAACGCTCTTCGCAGCTTGCAATGAAGCTCTTGGCGAATTCCAGATAGTCGAGGATACCCTCGGCATCGGTCCATTGCCGGAAGGCATAATTGTTCCTGAAGAAGTGGTTATGCCCGAATGCGGCATGCGCGATCACCAGCGTCTGCAGCGTCGCGCTGTTTTCCTGCATGATGTAGCTGATGCAGGGGGCCGAATTGATCACCAGCTCATAGGCGAGGCCGCGCAGCCCCTTGCGATAGAGCATTTCGTTGGCGGCGAACTGCTTGCCGAACGACCAGTGCTTGTAAAACAGCGGCATACCGGTCGACGAATAGGCATCGAGCATCTGCTCGGCGCTGATGATCTCGATCTGGTTGGGATAGACCTCAAGTTTCAGATCGCCGAGTGCGATCGACTCGACCGCATCGTAGATGCGCTGGATCAGCGCGAAGTCCCAATCGCTTCCCTTGAACAGGGGCAAGGAGACGCGCTCCAGCATCAGGCGTCCAGCGGGTCCAGTGCGCCGCGCTTCCGGAAAAGCTCACGCAGCACCGGGTAAATCTCGCGCCGGTGGTTGACCTTGCGCATCGCGAAGTGCCGATGGGCAGCTGTCAGCCCTTCGTAGGCGGCCCAAAGGTCGCTTTCGGTTCTGGTCATCGGCTGCTCCTCAGGGCCGACCTCGATATAGGCGAAGTATTGGGTGATCGGGAGAATCTCGTCCTTGAGCAGGCTGACCGTCTTCAGATTGTCGTGCCTCATGTTGTCGCCGTCCGACGCCTGCGCGACGTAGATGTTCCAGTCTTCGGGGCGGTAGCGCTCGGCCACCACCGCCAGCAATTCCTCCAATGCGCTTGAGACCAGCGTCCCGCCCGACACGGTGCTGTGGAAGAAGGTCTGCTCATCCACTTCGGCGGCGCGGTCGGTGTGGTGGATGAAGACGACATCGACGTGCTGGTAGCACCGTGTCAGGAACAGGTGGAGCAGCGCGAAGAACCGCTTGGCGAGATCCTTCATATGCTCGGTCATCGATCCCGAGACATCCATCAGGCAGAACATCACGGCCTGGCTGATCGGCTTTGGCACGGTCTCGAAGCGGCGATAGCGCAAGTCGACCGGATCGATGTAGGAGATCAGCGCGCGACGGCGCAGGAGCCGCTCCCGCTCCTTTCGCAGCTCTTCCAGCCGCTTTGTATCGCTGTTCCCGAGCAGGTCGCGGGCTTCAAGCTGTGCGATCTCCTCCTCGATCCGCGCCAGCTCGCCGGAACTGGGCCGACGCAGGGCGAGGCGCCGCGACATCGCTTTCTGCATCGTGCGTTGCACCGAAAGGTTCGCGGGCGAGCCGACCGTGGTATAACCCGCGCGGCGCAAGGTGCTCGAATCCTCGCCGGTCAGCTTGCGCTTGGCGAGATCCGGCAGTTCCAGATCGTCAAGGAACAGTTCGAGGAATTCCTCGCGCGACAGGACGAAGTTGAACTGGTCCTCGCCATCACCGCTGCCCGCCTGCGATCCGCTGCCGGAGCCGCCGCTGGGGCGGGCTATCCGGTCGCCTTCAAGATAATCTCTGTTGCCCGGAAAGATCCTTTCGCGGTCCCCGCCGTGGGATGCACGGCGCAGGGTAGGCTCGCTGATGCCGCCGCGCGGGATGCTGATCTGGCCTTCCCTGTCGAGGTCCTTGATGCTGCGATCCTTGAGACTGTCGCGCACGGCCTGCTGCACCGCCGCCTTGGCCCTGCGCAGGAAGCGCTGGCGATTGACCAGGCTCTTGCCCGCGGGATTCAGACGTCGGTCGATGATATACATATAGGCCTATCGCGCCTCCATCACCCTGCCTGCTTGACCCTGACGTACCATTCGACAAGCCGGTGGACCTGCCGTTCCGTATAACCGCGCGAGACCATCCGCTCGACGAACTCGGTGTGTTTCTTTGCGCTGTCGCCGTCTTTCTTGGAGCCGAAGCTGATCACCGGAAGCAGGTCCTCGACCTGGCTGAACATGCGTTTCTCGATGACTTCACGGATCTTTTCATAGGAGGTCCAGGAGGGGTTGCGGCCCTCATTGGAGGCCCGTGTCCGCAGGGCGAACTTGACCACCTCGTTGCGGAAGTCCTTGGGATTGGCGATTCCGGCGGGCTTTTCCGTTTTCGACAGCTCCCGGTCGATCACCTCGCGGTTGAGCAACTGCCCGGTGTCGGGGTCCTTGAAGTCAAGATCCTCGATCCACGCATCGGCATAGGCGACATAACGGTCGAACAGATTCTGGCCATAGTCGAGGTAGCTTTCGAGATAGGCCTTCTGGACCTCATTGCCGATGAAGTCGGCATAGCGTGGCGCCAACTCGCCCTTCACGAGTTCGAGGTAGCGCGCCTCATTGTCGGACGGGAACTGCTCCTGCCGGATCATCCGTTCAAGCACATACATCAGGTGGACCGGATCGGCGGCGATCTCGTTGGTGTCGTGGTTGAAGGTGGCCGAGAGCGCCTTGAAGGCGAAGCGGGTCGAGATGCCGGACATGCCCTCGTCCACGCCTGCCGCATCCTTGTATTCCTGCAGGCTCTTCGCCCGCGGGTCGATCTCGCGCAGCATTTCGCCGTCATAGACCCGCATCTTGGAATAGAGGTTGGAGTTTTCATGCTCGCGCATGCGGGTGAGAACGCAGAACCGCGCAAGCATGTCGAGCGTTCCCGGGGCACAGGCCGCCGAGGACAGCTCGGATTCGCGCAGAAGCTTTTCATAAACCAGCCGCTCTTCCGTGACGCGCAGGCAATAGGGCACCTTGATCACGAAGATGCGGTCGATGAAGGCTTCGTTGTTCTTGTTGTTCTTGAAGTTCTGCCATTCGCTTTCGTTGGAATGGGCCATGATCACGCCGGAAAACGGGATCGCCCCGATGTTTTCCGTGCCGATGTAATTGCCTTCCTGCGTTGCGGTAAGCAGCGGGTGGAGCATCTTGATCGGCGCCTTGAACATCTCGACGAATTCGAGAATGCCCTGGTTCGCGCGGTTGAGGCCGCCCGAATAGCTATAGGCATCGGGATCGTTCTGCGAGAGCATCTCCAGCTTGCGGATATCGACCTTGCCGACCAGCGAGGAGATGTCCTGGTTGTTTTCGTCGCCCGGCTCGGTCTTGGAGATCGCGATCTGGCGCATGCGCGACGGCATCAGCCGGACCACCTTGAATTTCGAGATGTCGCCGCCGAACTCGTCGAGCCGTTTGCGGCACCACGGGCTGACCAGCCCGGTCAGGCGCCGCCGGGGAATGCCGTATTTGTCCTCGATCGTCGCGCCATGGAGTTCGGCGTCGAACAGGGCGAGCGGGCTTTCGAAGATCGGGCTGATCTCGTCATTGGCCTTGAGGGCGTAGATGGGATATTGCTCCATCAGCGCCTTGAGCCGCTCGGCCAGCGAGGATTTGCCGCCGCCCACCGGGCCGAGCAGGTAGAGAATCTGCTTGCGCTCCTCAAGCCCCTGCGAGGCGTGGCGCAGGAAGGCGACGATCTGCTCGATCGTCTGTTCCATGCCATAGAAGCTGGTGAAGCTGGGGTAGAGGCGGATGGTCCGGTTCATGAAGATCCGGCCGAGCCGCTGATCCTGCGCCGTATCCACGATCTGCGGTTCGCCAATGGCGGCCAGCAGCCGTTCCGGCGCGGTGGCGTACATCAGCGGGTCTTTGCGGCACCCGATGAGGTAATCTTCCAGCGATATTTCCAACTGGCGTCGCTCGTCGAATTTCCGCATGAAATCGGAAAACAGATCGCTGTCAGCCAATGATCGACTCCCACCAAAAGTGTCCGTCAACGAATAACAATGTATGCCTTTTCGGAGGCGTTGACCAGTGGATCGTGGCATTCCGATCAGATATTTGCGTCATGAAGTTGTTGCAGCGCAAAATTGGATGATGTGAGCGCTCAGCACCGGCTCAGCCCGTCGAGTTCGAGTGTTTTGCGCCATGCTGCGTCCGTCGCAGACTGGTGTTGGCTTATCGGTGCGATCGCAGCCAATCGCTGTCGTTACCCCCATCCCGCTATGGGGCCAGAGGATTTCTTGCCGCCGGAGTCGTGCTCACAGGAAGGCGGTCCGGTGGCCTATGTGCGGCTCAGCCTGCCTGGCCCTTTTGAACCATCCCCCAAATGAACCCAGACCTCATTGGAGACAGCCGCCATCTGTCGAGGAAAACGTGGAAAGCATGGCATGGGACCGCAGCAATGCAATGAAATCCTCGTGCAACTGCGTTGGCATCCAGCCCGCGCGGCTGGTGATGCCCAGCGCCGGTGCCGGAGACAGTGCGGCGAAAGGCACACTGACCAGCGCTTGACCATGATGGGACAGTTCGTAGGAGGTCATCAGGGTGAGGCGGTCACTGCCGCACAGAAGATGGCGGATCACATTTGTGGCCGAGGTGGCAATCGGCGTGGCGGGTTTGTCATGTCCGGCAAACAGCATGTCGAAGCAGGCGCGCCGATTGGACCCTTCATCCCCCACGACCCAGTCGAAATGTGCAAGGGTCTCAAGCCCGACAGCCTGCAATCGGGTCAGGGGATGATGGCGGCGCGCGGCGATTTTATAGGGCGTCTCGATCAGCATCTGATGGGAGAAATCATCGGCGCTTGTTTCCTGAATGAGGCCGATGACCAGGTCGACATCGCCCTCCCGCAGGCGGCGCATCATTTCGCTCGCGCCGCAGCTGGTGATCTGCAAATCGACCGAAGGATGTCTGGCGAGAAAACCTTCCAGGACTGACGCGATGAGCATGTTGCCGCCAAAGGGCAGGGCGCCGATCACGATTTTGCCGTCCGCCTTGCCGTCGGGATCGCCGATCTCGCTGAGTCCCCAGTCGATTTCCTGCAAAGCCAGCCTGATCCGGCGCCCGAAGCGAACCCCGGCCTGCGTCACCATGAGGCCATCGGCGGTGCGGAAGTAGATTTGCGTCTGGAGGTTGCTTTCCAGATCTCGCGCAGCGCGTTTCAGGGCAGCCTCCGAAATGCCCAGCGCGGAGGCCGCTGCCTTGAACGATCCCTGATCGATGACCGAGATCAGGCTGCGGATCTGGGATCGCGACAGACGATTGACGACGGCCTGCGCTGCTTCAGCCTCTTCCCGGACATCCAGCTCGCGCACGGCCTCCTCGAACATGCTGAACATGCGGGTAACCCGCCGGTGCATGATCTGTCCCTCGGCGGTGAGATAGCTGCCGCTGGCCCGGCGGTCGAGCAGGCGGCTGCCCAACTGCTGTTCCAGCTTGCACAGGGCCTGGGTGACGGCGGGCTGGGAGAGATTGCATTCCTCCGATCCGCGCCGCAAATTGCGCAGCCGCCCCACGCTTTCGAACAGCTTGAGTTGACGGAAGCTGATGGCGGTCCCTCGGGGTTCGTTTCTGATCTCCATGACTAACGTCTCCCAACATATGTGTGTTCGGTATGCCCCGCGGGCATCTGGCTCTGATCGAAACCCTGCCGGCCTAGTGCCTGCCGTGCCTGTGCGCAGGCGTGGCAACATGCCCGCTCAACTCTCCCCCGGCATTGCGACTGAAGGCCAGATTGGACAGGATGGCGAGCATGGACACAGCGGTGACAGTCCAGATCGCGGATGCAAAATCATCGAAGCCGGGCTGAACATGACCGCGAAGCCGCATGGCCAGCCCCAGCACAGCGGCGCCCGCGCAAATCCCCAGAGACAGGGACAGTTGCTGAAAGGTGGCGTAGAAGCTGGTGGCCCGGCTCATCTGGTCGGGCGGAATATCGGCATAGGCGATGGCGTTGTAAGCGGTGAATTGCAGCGAAATCAGAAAGCCGCAGACCATCAGCAGCGCGAAGATCGCGGACATCGGCCAGCCCGGCCCGATCAGCCCGGCGATGGCATAGCACAGCGGCGCTGCGATCCCGATTGCCGTGAGCGTGTTGCGGAAGCCGAAGCGCCGCAAGGCACGGCGGGCCACGCCCTTCATGGCGAAGGCCCCCAGCGCGGTGGAAAGCGTGATCCCGCCGCTGGCCGCCGCCGTAAGGCCGAAAGTCAGTTGCAGCAGCATCGGCATCAGAAAAGGCATGGCGCCTTGCGTGATGCGGATCAGCGTGCCCCCGATGACCGAGAGGCGAAAGGTCGGGATACGCAGCAGCGTGATGTCAAGCAGCGGAGCGGGGGCGCGGCGAGCATGGCGCGCATAGAGCAGTGTGGCCAGCAGGCCAAAGCCGATCAGCGCTATCGCCTGAGTGGCATGGCCGGCCCGCTCGGCAAGCTGAAGGCCGAAGATCAGCGGAGCCAGCGCCAAAGAGCACAGGATAAACCCGATGCGATCGAAGGGGGTGACGGTTTCGGGTCCGGTTTCAGCGATATAGCGCCCGATGAGCACGATCCCCAACAGGCCCATGGGCACATTGATCCAGAAAATCCAGCGCCAGTCGAGCCAGGTGACAATGGCCCCACCCACCGGCGGCCCCAGGATGGGCCCGATCATCGCGGGCATGGTGAGCCAGGCCATCGCCGCCACCATCTCGTCCTTGCGGACCGAGCGCAGCAGCACCAGCCGCCCCACCGGCACCATCAGCGCGCCACCGATGCCTTGCAGAAAGCGCGCGGCCACCAGCGCGGGCAGCCCCGGCGCGAAACCGCAGGCCACCGATCCCAGCACGAAGACGGCAATGGCGGCCTGAAAGGTCCGGCGCGCGCCGAAGCGGTCGGCCACGGGGCCGGAGACGGGGATAAACACCGCCAACGCCAGCAGATAGCCGGTCAGGGCCAGGCTGATCTCCGAGGGTGAGACGGCGAATTCGCGCGCCATGGTCGGCAGGGCGGTGGCCAGCACCGTGGCATCAAGATTCTGCATGAAGAGCGCGCAGGCGACGATCAGCGCCACGCGTTGATAGGAAGGATGCGCGCTCTTCATCGGCGGGTTCCTGAGCAGGGGCGGGCGGTGAGGAAGCGCGCCTTGGCATGGCATTCGGCCCATTCGGCGGCGGGATCTGAATCGCGCACGATCCCCGATCCAACGCCAAAGCTGATCGGGCCGCCTTGCGCCGCAGAAACCAGCGTGCGGATCATCACATTGAAGCAGGCGCTGCCGTCTGGCGCGATATAGCCCATGGAGCCGGTGTAGGCGCCCCGATGGCGCTGTTCCTGCACGGCAATGATCTCCATGGCGCGGATCTTGGGGGCCCCGGTGACGGAGCCGCAGGGAAACAGACGCTTGATCGCATCCACCGCGTCATATCCGGCCTGCAGGCGGGCGCTGATCGAACTCGTCATCTGATGGAGGGTGGGATAGGTCTCGATGGCGAAAAGTGCGTCCACCTTTACGCTGCCGGGCCGGGCAACGCGTGATAGATCGTTGCGCAGCAGGTCCACGATCATCAGATTTTCCGCGCGCTCCTTGGGATCGGCGCGCAGGCGCTCCCTGATTTGTGCATCCTCTTGCGCATCGGCTCCGCGCGGCGCGGTGCCCTTCATGGGGCGGGTGTTAAGGGTCTGGTCGTGCAGCATGAAGAAGAGTTCGGGCGAAAAGCATTGCAGCATGGTCTCCCCCGTCGAGAGCATCCCGCCCCAGCCCGCCTGCTGGAGACCGCGCAGGGCCAGATAGCGTTCCAGAGGCGGGCCGTAGTCCTCAAGCGTGGCCTCATGGGTGAGATTGACCTGATAGCAGTCGCCCGCCTCGATCAGCGCCAGAATGTCCCGGACCTTTTGCCGATAGGCCGCTTCGCTGAGGGCCGGGATCAGCTTTCGGGCCGCCGCACCGGGCGGATGGCCAGGGGAAGGCCAGCGTACCGCGCTTGGCGCGTCGAACAGGCCGAACCACAGCATGGGCTGGGCAGAGACGCCACGATGCAGTCCGGTGAGCCGGGGCTCCAGCGCGAAACCTGCCTCATAGGCCAGATAGCCTGCGGCATGATAACCGCGCTTCACACCATCGCGGATGCGTTCCAGCGCCGGGTGCACCTCCTCAAGGGCATGGGCTTCCACGATCTCATGCGGCCGGTGAAACAGCAGGCCGCCCGCCTCACCACGCGCATCATCCAGAATCACATGGGCTGTGTCGTGCGCGGGGAGCGGGCAGGGCTCTTCAAGCGGTCCGCGCCAGACGTCATGCCAGCCCGCCGCCGCATTGTTCCTCGCCGGGGAAAGAAGGTTGGTCTGACCGGAGTTCAAGCGCGCCTCAGGCCTTGCCCAGCACGACCCGCGTCCCGGCCATGCAGCCGGGCACCGCGCGCGGCTTGTCGATCCGCACTTCGGCCTCGGTCACCATCGGGGCGTCGAGGCATGCACGGGCCAGCCTTTGCGCGAAGGTCTCGATCAGGCTGATGCGTTGTCCTGCCAATTCAAGCGCATGGGCGCGGATCTGGTTGTAATCGAAGGTTTCGGCCAGATCATCGGCGGTGGGCGGCGCGATCGTCAACGTCACATGGATGTTCAGCGGTTGCAGCACGCCATGCTCGGCGGCGAAGGCGCCGATGTCGGCCATGACCTCAAGATCGCCCAGCAGCACCTGACAGAGGGTGATTTCACCATGGCTGACATGCGGCTGACGGAACAGCGATGGCGCCAGACTGTTCATGCGGCGGCACTCCTTGTGTGTCTGATGGCGGCCTTGATGGTGTTGGCCAGCAGGCAGGCGATGGTCATCGGCCCCACGCCGCCCGGCACCGGGGTAACGGCGCCAGCATGCGGCATCTCGTCCATGGCGCAGTCACCGACGATCCTTGCCTTGCCCCCGGGCTGTTCGATGCGGTTGATCCCCACATCGATCACCACCGCTCCGGGCTTTACCCAGTCGCCCCGCACCAGCAGGGGGGCTCCGGCGGCCGCCACGATGATGTCGGCACGGCGCGCGATATCGGGCAGGCCTTGCGTGGCGATATGCGTGACCGTGACGGTGCACTCGCGCTCCAGCAACAGCATGGCGACGGGTTTGCCCACGATGTTCGATTTGCCGATCACCACCGCATGTTTGCCGCGCAGGTCATCCACCACCGTGTCGATCAGCATCATGCAGCCCAGCGGTGTGCAGGGCACCAGCCCTTCGCCCCCGGTTGAGAGACGCCCGACATTGACAGGGTGAAAGCCATCGACATCCTTGCCCGGCGCGATGGCGCCCAGCACCGGCACCGGCGCGATATGGGCGGGCAAGGGCAGCTGGACGAGAATGCCGTCGACGGCTGGATCGCCGTTCAGCCGCGTGATCAGCGCCAGCAAATCGGCCTGAGACAGGCTGGCGGGCAGGCGATGCTCCAGCGAGGTGATGCCGCTTTTGCGGCATTGCGCGATCTTGCGGCGGACATAGATCTCGCTGGCCGGATTGTCGCCCACCAGCACCACCGCCAGCGCGGGGGCGCGGCCCCTTTCCGCGTGAAAGCGGGCGGCATCCTGCGCCACCTGCATGCCCAGTTCCGCGGCGATCTGTGTGCCCGAGATGATCCGCGCCATCGCTCAATGCCTGAAGACGACGGTGCGGCTGCCGTTGAGCAGCACGCGATCCTCCAGATGCAGGCGCACCGCTTCAGAGAGGACGCGCCGCTCGATGTCGCGGCCCTTGCGCACCAGCTCATCGGGCACATCGGCATGGCTGACACGCTCGACGTCCTGATGGATGATCGGGCCTTCGTCGAGATCGGCGGTGACATAATGCGCTGTCGCGCCGATCATCTTCACGCCGCGTGCATGGGCCTGATGATAGGGTTTCGCGCCCTTGAAGCCGGGCAGAAAGCTGTGATGGATGTTGATGCAGCGGCCCGAGAGAAAGCCCGCCAGATCGTCGGACAGGATCTGCATGTAGCGCGCCAGCACGATCAGTTCGGCGCCGGTTTCCTCCACCAGCGCCTTGATGCGCGCTTCCTGTTGGGCCTTGGTGTCGCGGGTGATGGGGAAGTGGTGATAGGGGATGCCGCTCTGCAAGGAGATGGTCACCGCGTCGCGCGGATGATTGCCCACAATGCCCACCACATCCATCGGCAGCTCGCCGATGCGGCGGCGATAGAGCAGATCGCCCAGGCAATGGTCGAATTTGCTGACCAGCAGCAGCACCTTGGGGAGCGTGGCATGGCGCCGCAGCTTCCAGTCCATGGCGAAAGAGGCGGCCAGCGGCTGGAAATCGGCGCGAAAGCGCTCCAGCGCCGCGGTGTCGGGCAGATCGGCATCGACGCGCATGAAGAAGCGGCCGCTTTCCCGGTCGTTGAACTGCGCTGCGTCCATAATGTTGCCGCCCTGCGCGGCAAGGGCTCCGGCGACGGCGGCCACAAGGCCGGGGCGGTCGTCGCATTGCAGGGTCAGCGTGCAGATATCGGTCACGGCAGGGTCTTTCTTGGTCTTGTGGTCAGGGGCGGGCCTGATAGTCGGCAATCCAGGCGACGGTCTTTTCCAGCCCGCCGAAGGGGTAGAAATGCAGCTGGACCTCGCCATGCTGCGGCCCCAGCTGGCGGGTGAGCGCCTCCAGCATGCGGTCAGGTCCGGCGGTGCCGATCAGCTTGGTGATCGAGATGCCATATTTCGCCAGCACCGAGGCTGAGGCACCCACGCCGCAGCGCGCGGCAAAGCGCATCAGTGTCTTGATCCCCGCCGGGCCGGGCACGCCGATGCGCACCGGCGCGTCGATCCCGCGCGCGCGCAGGATTTCGATCCAGCGCAGGAAGGGATCGGCATCGAAGCCGAATTGCGTAACGATGACCGGCTTCATGCCGCGCGCCGTGATCGCCGCGCATTTTTCCTGAAGCACCTGCAGGCATTGCGCGTCGCTCATATGCGGATGGCCTTCGGGATGGCCGGCCAGACCCACGGTACGCACGCCGGCCTGCTCGAAGGCGCCGGTGGCGATCAGCGCGGATGTGTCCGGGAAGGGACCTGCCGGTTCGGGCGGATCACCGGCGACGATAAAGCAGCGCCTCACGCCGGCCTCATCGACCAGCCGCTTGAGAAAACCGGCGAAATCCTCGTCGGAGGTCAGGCGCCTTGCGGAGAAATGTGGCATGGGCACGAAGCCCAGCAGGCGAACCGCGCGCGTGGCGGCGATGCGGGCCTGCGCATCCTCGCCGGGCAGGAAGGTGATGGCCACGATGGTGCGCGGCGGGATCAGCGGCGCGGCGGCCTGCAGCGCCGCGACATCCCTGGCGGTGATCTCGATCGAATAGCCCTGGGTGATGTCATGCGCGGCGGTGTCGCGGGGGGGCTGGATCAGGGGCGGGCTCATCATGGGATCACCTCATGGACAGGTGGCATCGTGCCGGGGCCGGAGGAGGCGCAGGCTCCGCCGTTCCTCACCCGCGCGAGGAGCGCGGGTGAGGCGGGTTTCAGGCGATCTGGCCTGCTTATTTGCGGTAGGTGTTGCGGGCGTGCGCACCATAGGGGGCGGGCGCCACCAGCGCCTTCACTTCGGTCTGGTCATGCGGTTCGACCTGCGGCTTCTTCGAAACCGGGTTTTCGCCCCACAGCACGGTCACTTCAGTATCGGTCGCGGTGAATTCCTGATCGACCACCGCCAACGAGACGATCTTGCGCTCATTGGCAATATAGCCGCAGTCCAGCGAGATGCCCGCAGGCTTGCCACCCACCAGCACGGCATCCATCTGATAGAGGCCATAGCGCGCCTTGGGCATGTTGAAGTGCTTGTACTTCGGCCCTTCCATCCAGGCCGAGGAGACGACGCGTGCCATATCCTGCGCATCCCACACCAGCGTCACCTTCTTGCGGCGTTTTTCCATCTTCTGCAGCGCTTCGGCGCCGACGAAATCATGGTCGAACTTGACGATACGGTCATAGCCCAGGTCGAAGGGGGTGACGTAATAGTCCTCGATGTTGGCCGAGGCGAAGCTGCCCGCGAGGCTGCCTGCCGACTTGGCGGGAAGCCATTCGCGATAGGCTTTCATGCTGTCATGGCTGAAGATCGCGGGCAGGGGGCCGGGGACCCAGCCCGATTCCAGATTGGCGGTGGAATAGGCGATCGAGCCGACGCGCAGCAGGCCGAATTCCTCGCCCGCTTTCAGAATGGCGTCGCGCACGGCATCGCCCTCTGACCAGGGCCCGAACATCTCGAAGCCGACCGCGCCCGCCATGCCGTGGCGCAGCGCACGCACGCGGTGCCCGGCGATGGTGAAATCGCACATGCCGAAGAACTTGATCTCGGGCAGCGGCTTGCCGGTGACCTTCTCCATCAGCGCGCCGGCCAGCGGGCCCTGCACCTCATAGCGATAGTCCAGCGGCGGGCGGCCACCGCGATCCATCGACTGCGGATCACGCTCGGTGGTGACGTTCCAGTTGCCGGTTTCGACGTGATATTGCACCCAGTCGAGCGCGGTGGGGCGGCCAACGAGGTTGAACAGCTCGTCTTCAAGGTAAAACAGCACGCAATCGCCCAGATAATAGCCTTCGGGCGTGCAGCAGACGAACTGCTTGGCCATGCCGGGCCTGAAGCCTTCAAAACTGTTCACCGCCAGATAGCGCAGCAGCTTGAAAGCATCGGGCCCCTTCACATAATGATCCACCATATGGTGCGACTGGTCCATGAAGCCCACGCCGGTGCGCCAGCTGTTGACCTCGCTCTGCCAGTTGGTGAACTGGCCCGAAACGGTGCCATGCGAAAAGGCGCGGCGCTGGCTGTCGCGCAGCAGGGTGACAGCGCTTCCGGCGCGCTGGATCGCCGCGTCCAGGCTCTCGCCGAGGGGTGCATTCATGGGAAGGGTCCTTTCTGTGAGCCGATTTCTACGAGCCAGGTGAGCATGCCCCTTTCGCCTTGCCCGGCGCGAAGCCAGGGGCGGGTGAAAAGAGGAGGATGGCCGGCAGGCTGTGCCGAATGGGTTCGTCCATCGGTGCCGTCTCACAGCGATGTATCAAGCCGTGCGGCTCAGATAAGACGCATTTTGCGCAATCTAATCTTGCGCCAGATGCGCGAATGAAGTGCGTTCCTTATTTGCCCTGCGCCGAATCGACGCTTAGTCTGATGGCATCGGATCGGCGCGAACGCCGGGCTGCATCGACAGATGCGGCATTGTAAGGAGAGGCGGGTTGGACCGCATGAAGGCCATGGAATCCTTCGTGGAATCTGTAAAACGTGGCGGGCTCGGTTCCGCTGCGAAGGCCCTTGGCGTGTCGCGCACCATCGTCAGCCGCAACATTCAGGCGCTTGAAAACGACCTTGGCGTGCGCTTGATGAACCGCACCACCCGCTCGCTGGCGCTGACGGAAACCGGCCAGCGCTACTTCCATTTCTGTGACGACATTCTCACCCGTGTGGCCGAGATGGACCAGCAGGTTGCTGTGCAAACCTCTGAGGCGCGCGGGGAGCTTTCGGTGCTGGCCCCCAAATGGATGCAGGAAACCGCGACGCATCTTCTGGTCGATTTTCTCAAGTCTTTTCCAGAGATTCGCCCCACGCTGATCCTGGGTGGCATGGCGCAGACGGCTTACGGCTTTCTGGAGCAGGGCTGCGATATCGCGCTGCACACCCGCCAGATTCCGGACAGCCGGATCATCGCCAAGCGGCTCCTGGACATTCCTTATCGCCTCTGTGCTTCACCAACCTATCTGGAAAATTCTGCTGCATTGGAAGCACCCGCCGATCTGCAGCATCACCAGTTGCTGGTGCAATATAACTACCACACCTGGCAGTTCACCCGCGATGGCCGCGAGGAGCGTTTCCAACCGGTGCCCGTCTTCTCGGCCAACACCTTCTTTGCCCTGCGCGATGCGGCGCTGCGTGATCTGGGGCTGGCACTGATGCCTGAGCCTTTGGTGCGTGACGATCTGGCGCAGGGGCGGCTGGTGGAGGCGATGGCCGGCTGGGTGCCTGTCGGGCAGACGCTTTACGTGGCGGTTGCGCCCGGCGGTTCCATTCCCACACGTGTCCGGCTCCTGCTTGATTTTGTGCAGGGCTGGTTTGCGCAGCATGGGATTTGATATGTCAGTCGCCGTCATCCACGATGCCATCCATGATGAAGGCGGCGCGAGGCGAAAAGCCCGGCGATGCGGTGCAGCCCAGCAGGGTCCAGTCGCCCAGGCTGCGGCAGGATTGCCAGAGATAGGCAGGGATCGCCATCTGCGGGCGCTGGCCCGCGGCAAGGTCCGGCCCCAGCGTGTTGGTCAGTTGCATCCGGCTGCCATTGGTGACGGTGAATTCGGCCGGGGCACCCATAAAGTGGCTCCAGACCTCGACGGCATCGCTCTTGTGAGCGGCCACCGGTTCGTCCCGGGTCAGCAGGTAATAGATCGCGGAGAGTTTTGCGCGCCCCATCGTTTCGCTGTCACTGTAATGAAGGCAGTACCAGCCGGACAAGGGATGTCGTTCCATCGCGAAAGTTTCAATGATGTCTCGATATGAGAGAGAGGATGTTTCATTCATGGCGATGAAATCTCGCTGATTGATGCGATGGCAAGCCCAACGATAGGTTTGGGAAGCCTGTTTATCAACCGCTGTTCCCGGATGATTTGACCGGGCTGCCCCTGCGAAGGGGCATGTCGAGCCGAAGCGCCCTGCGTGGCCCGGCGTGCGGGCCTGTGCCTGCCGTCGGCGGAGCCGGGGCCGGAAAGAAAGTGTGCGATGATGTTGAAGCAAATCATGCCGCTGGGCGGCATCATGCTGTTGGGGCTGGCGGGAGCCGGAGCGCAGATGGCGCAATCCTCCCCCATGGCGGAAGAGCAGGTGCCCCATGGCAGCGCTGACGGGACCGGCTCGCTCGCGGCGACCATCGCGGCGATGCCCAGGAACCTGCCGCGCGCCGCTGCACCTGCTCTGGAAGCGTCGATCCGTGCGGCGCAAGCGGCGCAGGTCGCCTGCATGCACCGTGGCGCCAAGGTCAGCGTGCTGGTCGCCGATGTGCAGGGCAGGCCGGTGGTGCTGCTCTCGGGGGATGGTGCGGGCTTTCGCTCGCAGTTGATTGCGCAGACCAAGGCGAACATCGTCGCGCGCTGGCGCCAGCCCTCGATCGCCGTTGCCGACCGTGCCGGTCATGATCCTGCCCTGGCGGCGCAGGCCGCCGCCGATCCGCAGATCGGCATGCTGCGCGGCGGCGGCCTGCCGGTGATGCGGAAGGGCACGATGATCGGCATCGTCGCGGTCTCCGGCGCCAGTCTGGAAGGCGGCGATCTGACGCTGGACGAGCAATGCGCCCGCGTCGCCGTCAGCAGTCTGGAAGCAGGATGAGCATGCGGTACGCAGCCGTAGGCGAAGATGACAGGACAGGATATCTGCAGTGGTAAAGGCTTATGAACATTCCGCGCGGCAACCGGCGATGATGAGCGAACCGGTCAAGGCAAGCGCTGCTTCGGCGGCACGCTGGCCTCTGCTGTTGCTGCTGACCCTGGGTGTGCTCATTGCCTATGTCGATCGCACCAGCATTTCCTCGGCGCTGGCGGAAAAGCCTTTTGTGCAGCATTTTGGTCTGAGCAACATGGACCGCGGCTGGGTCAATGCGGCTTTCTTCTGGTCCTATGGGCTGGTGCAAATGCCGATGGGCTGGATCGTCGATCGCTATGGCGTGAAGACTCCTTACACCCTTTGCTTCACCCTGTGGTGTCTGGCCACGGCGCTGACCGGCGCAATCTCCTCGCTGGGGGCGCTGATCGTGATGCGGGTGATCGTCGGCGCGGCAGAGGCGGCGGTGATCCCTGCCAGCTATCGCTGGATTCGCGATAATTTCTCCGAAAGCCAGAGCGGCAGCGCGGTGGGAATCTTCACCGCAGGCAACAAGCTGGGCCCGGCCATTGGTGCGCCGATGGCCGCTTGGCTGATCGTCAGCCATGGCTGGCGGCTGATGTTCTTCGTAACCGGGGCGGCGGGGCTGCTCTGGCTGGTGCCCTGGGTGCTGGCGGTGAAGAACGACCTGCCCGCGCCAGAGGAACGTGCGGAGATTCGCCGCAAGGCTTCGGCGGTGACGCTGGGCGGGATTCTGGCCAGTCCGATGGTGTGGGGCACGCTGATCGTGGCCTTCTGCTACGGCTATTTCACCTTTTATTGCATGACCTGGATGCCAGCCTATCTGGTTGAGGCACGCGGCCTCTCGCTGGCGACATCGGGGCTCTACACCTTCTTCAGCTTTGCCGGCATCGCGGTGGTTGCCGTGGTGGCAGGCTGGGCGGCGGACCGCTTGATCGATCGCGGTGGCGATCCGGTGCTGGTGCGCAAGGGTTTCGTGATCGCCGGATTTCTGGGGGCCTGCACGGTGCTGCTGGGCGCCTATGCGCAATCGCTTCAGGCGGCGCTGTTCTGGAACGTCTTCTCGTTGTCCTTCCTGGGGCTGGCCACGGCCAACAATCTGGCGCTTTGCCGCCTGACGCTGATCCCGCGCCCCGCCGTGGGTTTGGTGACGGGTGTGCAGCAGGTGGCCACCAGCCTGTCGGGCGGTGTGGCGGCCAGCCTTTCAGGTTGGCTGCTGCATGTGGGGGGCAGCTATGTCCTGCCGATGTTGGCCATCGTCGTATTCTGCCTGATTGGCGCTTTGACGACGCTCTTTGCTCTTCAGCCGCGCTGGGCGCCGGTCATTGAAGATCATCTCTGATCAAAATCTTGTGAAGTTTATATAAAATTCCCTATTTGTGTCCCTTTATCGAAAATACCTTTATTCAATTTATAGGCTTGAGAGCAAAATCGAAGTCTCGAACGCTTTAGTTATCATTCGTCTCGTCATGTTGAGGTGTATGCTTCTAGTGTGCTGCATGAATGTCGGCTGGGCCGCGCGGCAGCCAGAACGATAAGAACAGGCGCCGTTGGTGGGGCATCCCCCGGGCGTCCGAACAACAGGGGATTGGAGAATGAAGACCATATCGATGGCCTTGCTGGCCAGCGTGAGCGCTTTGGCCTGCGTGTCGCCCGTGCAGGCGCAGACGGCCGAGGGTGCGGCAGGCGTTGCTTCGGATGTGCCGCATCCTTCCGATCAGGAGATCATCGTCACCGGATCGCGCACCATCAAGAATGGCAATGCCAGCCCGATGCCGGTGACGGTGGTTTCCACCGACGATCTGCTCAAAGTGCAGCCCGGTGCCACGCTGGCCGATGCGCTCAACACCATTCCGGCCTTCTCCGGCTCGCGCGGGTCAAGCAGCAATCCCACCACCATCGGCAGCGCGGCGGGCGGCAATGGCTCGGCCAACCAGCTCAATCTGCGCAATCTGGGCACCACCCGCACGCTGGTGCTGATGGATGGCAAGCGCGTGGCGCCCACGCTGTTCAACGGCGCGGTGGATGTGGATGTGATCCCGCAGGCGCTGGTCGAGCGGGTCGATATCGTCACGGGCGGTGTCTCGGCGGTCTATGGTTCGGATGCGATTTCCGGCGTGGTGAACTATGTCATCAACCACAAGCTGCAGGGCTTCCGCGCCGAAGCCAGCGAGGGCATCACGCAATATGGTGACGATCCCAAGACCGATGCTTCGCTGGCATGGGGTGGCAAGCTGGGCGATCGCGGCCATCTCGAACTGAGCTATGAATACCGCTATGAAGGCGGGATCGACAATCGCACCAGCCGCCCCTGGCTCAATCAGGTTGGCGTGACGGGCGCTGGCACCGCCGCCAACCCCTATGTGCTGCAAAGCAATCTGCGTCAGGCGGGCTTTCCTTTCGGCGGCTTGACCACCATCGGCGGCAACAAGATGGTGTTCAACGCTGCGGGCGTGCCGGTGCCTTTCACCAATGGCACGGCAACAGGCACCTCGGCGATCCAGATCGGCGGTGACGGTGGCTATTGGGATTCCAGCCTGATCTCCAGATTGCGGGCGCATCAGGCCTTCGGTCGCTTCGATTACGATGTGGCGGATGATGTCCATGCCTATGTGCAGGCCTCGGGCAACTTCAAGACCAACACCAATTATGCCGAGACGGCGCAGCTCACCAATGTGAACATCAGCCGCACCAATGCTTTCCTCTCGCCCGCCGTGCAGGCGATGTTCCCGACGACATCGCAAACCTTCGCGCTCAGCGAGTTGATGAGCGATGTGCCGCGCGCGCAGGCTACGGCGGATTCGCAGCAGTTCATCTTCACCGGCGGCTTTTCGGGCAAGGTCCATGGCATCAGCTGGAACATCGACTACACCCATGGCCTGTCCAAGCTGAACACCAATCTGGCCAATGATGTGAACCGCCAGAAGCTGGGCTATGCGCTGGACGCCGTGAACAGCAACGGCAAGATCGTCTGCAATGTGACGGTGACCAACCCCGGCCTGGCCGACAGCTGCGTGCCGATCAATGTCTTCGGGCCCGGCAATGTCTCGCCTGCCGCCGCCGCCTACATCACCGACACGGTGAACTACAAGGCCACCACCATTCAGGACGACATCACCGGCGGCTTCAGCGGATCGCCCTTCTCCACCTGGGCGGGCGAGGTCAATGCGGCGCTTTCGGCGGAATGGCGCAAGGTCTCCTTCCATTCCAGCAGCAGTTCCACTCCGGCCAATCTGGTCGATTGCACCGGCATCCGTTTCAACAATTGCACCACGGGCGGCGCGCTCAATGATTTCCAGTTCGGCCAGTCGCTGCTGCCGGTCAGCCAGACAGTCTGGGAAGTGGCGGGCGAATTCGATGCACCGCTGCTGAAAGACAGCGCCATCGCCAAATCGCTGAGCATCAACGGCGCGGCCCGCACCACCAGCTACAACACCAGCGGCCATTACTGGACGTGGAAGATCGGCTTCGACTGGGCCGTGACGGACAAGCTGCGCTTCCGTGGCACGAAGTCGCGCGATATCCGGGCGCCCACGCTTTACGATCTTTTCGCGCCGACCTCCTCGGTGCCGGTGCGGCCCACCGATCTGCTCACCAACACCAGCCCGACGGTGCCCTCGATCAACCCCTCCAACCCCAATCTGAAGGCGGAGATCGGCAATTCCTTCACGGCCGGCGTGGTGTTCAAGCCCACACGGCGCCTGAGCTTCGCGATCGATGGCTATGACATCAAGATCTCCAACGCCATCACCCAGATCGACGGTTCCACCACCGCCTTCCAGAACGCCTGTTACACCAGTGGCGGTTCCTCGCCCTATTGCGCGCTTCAGGTCCGGCCCAATGGATACACCAGCACCGCCACCAGCAATGCGGTGCAGGCCTGGATCGTGCAGAACGTCAACATCTCGGAGATCGAGACCTGGGGCGTGGACTTCGAGGCCAATTATGCGGCCACCCTGTTCACCCGTCCCGCCTCGCTGCGCGCACTGGTCGCATGGCAGCCGCATATCTATTATCGCCAGCCCAATGTAACGACCATCGATCAGGGCGGTGTCGCTTTCGGGCCGACCGGGCTTGGTGCCTCGCCTTCGGTGCGCGTCTCGGTGATGGCGCGGTTCCAGCCGATCAACCATGTCACGGTCGATATCATGGAGCGCTGGCGCAACGCCATGAAGCTGAGCGGCGATCCCACGCAGGTCTTCGTGAACAACCATATGGCGGCTTTCGGCACCACTGCGCTCAATGTGGCCTGGGATGCCGATGCCAGCTTCGGGCACATGCAATATTTCGTCAATGTGCAGAACCTCTTCAACGCCACGCCGCCGATCGGCGCCTATTCGGGCAATGGCACGCGTGCGGGTCTGCGCGACGGTTTTGCCCTGGGGGACGACCCGCGCGGGCGCTCTTTCGCGGCGGGGGTGAAGATGAAGTTTTGATCCTGAGCCGGGTGCGACCATCCGGCTTGAACATGCTTTGAGCCCAAGGCAAAGAGGCCTGCCGGATCATGGGGTCCGGCAGGCTTGCCTGCGCATGCTGCGTGGCCGGTCCGTCTGAAAACGGGCTTTGGCGCTGTGCCGAAACCCGCATCTTCGACACGTTGCGCCAGCTTATTCAACTTGGTGCAAGTCCGATAAATAAGACCACGAAACACCTCCAGGCGGCTCTCCCCGCGTTGACATTGATGTCGGTAAACCGCATCAAATCCATGAATAAAAGAGCAAATCTATTGCTCTTCCGGGTCGAGGGCGCCGTATGGAACCGGCGCGTCATCGACGTCTTTCCAGGACAAGTCCGGTAAAGACGCCGTGCGAAAGGGAAAGGTTTTTCGTGACATATCGTGCCCCCCACCGTGGCTTTTGCCGCGCCGCCGAAGGCTGCCTGACGCAGGTCACCTCGGGCTCACAGGCCGGTCGTGCCGCGGTTCGTCTTGCCATGACATCAGCGTTGTTGCTGGGCCTGCACGGACAGGCGCGGGCACAGACTGACCCCTCCCAGCCCCCCAGCCAGCTTCCCGCACCCAATCCGCCGACCACCACCGGCGGCGATGTCTCCAGCCGCCAGGCCACGGCCCCTCAGGCCGAAGCGACAGAGGGGGACAAGTTCAAGGAACTGAACAAGCTGGTCCTCAAGGGCTGGGTCACGGCGGTGCCGACTTTCGACGATACGGTCGATCAGGATGTTGGGGGATGGCGCAGCGCGCTGGCCAAGGCTGGCTTTGGCCTCACCTTCTACAGCATCAATTTGCTGGGTTACGATATGGCTCAGGCAGGGCGGGGCCTGTCCGGGCCGCAGCTCTACAACGGGCAGAAGCTGACCTATCAGGCGGGCAATCACACCGCCGTGCTGACCTATGATCTGGGGCGCATCAGCCATGCGCTGGAAGGCGGGCAGCTTCAGGCGATCATCACCGGCACCACCAATGGCTATCAGGCGCGTGACGGCATTCGCGGTGTGCGGGTGAAGGGGCTGTCATGGTATCAGCCGATCCTGCATGGCAAGGCCGAACTGGAACTGGGCATCATCGCCAACCAGACCGACTATATGGGCACGTCGGTGGGGGGCAGCCTGTCGGGCGGGGCGTTGGGGCCTCAGGCCGGCATTCCGGTCGAGGCGGGGATGAGCTATGGGCAATATGGCGCGCCGACCTTCAGCGCGCGGATCAACTGGACCAGGCATCTCTACACCCGCACCGGTCTGCAGCGCAGCATCAGCCCGCAGGGATCGACCACCGAGCAGGACAGCAATCCCGATGGCTTCGCCTTCACCACGCCCGGGGCAAAACCGCTGGTGATTCAGGAACTGGGCTATCGCGTGACCCCCGCGCCGGGCATCAAATCCTTCTGGCTGCGTGCCGGGGGACTGTACAACACCTCCGACTACACTGCCTTTGTCGATAAGACCAAGCATCACAACTACTTCGCTTATGGTGCGATCGACCAGCAACTGACCCAGCCCGATGCCGATCATCCGGCGCGAGGGCTTTATGTCGGGGCGACTTACAATGCGGCACCGGCCAAGGTGGATCTGATCAACCGCTATTACGAGTTGCGCACCTATATGCGCGGGCCTTTCGCCGGGCGCCCGGGGGACATGGTTTCGCTGGTGGCGGCGATCAGCGGCTATGGGCGGGACGGGCGCGAGGCCAACACGCTGGGCGGTTTCACGCCCTCTACCACAACGCAGGCCTATACCGGCAGCTACAGCTTCCGCATCACCCATGGGCTTTACATTCAGCCGGGCATCAGCGTGGTTGTGCATCCCGTCTACAATCGCAACATTGGAACGGCGGTTAATGGACTGCTTAATCTGGTGACTTTTCTCTGATTGTCAGAACAAGGTTTCTGTCGGGTTTGTACGACGGCAGGGGGGATAATTTATTTCGAAGTAATTCGTGTTCTCGTAGAATTATGTTCTAGCTTTTGAAGTCTATTTTTCCCAAAAATTCAACTATGAATTGATCGATCCCGGTGTTGTTAAATTTCGGCTTTTAACGGCTGCTTCAACGCCAGAGCCGCACTGTTCGAAAAGCGAGCAAGGGTGCTTTTGGGGGCAACGGCACCCTAAATCTCAAAAGGATGGGGCGCCCGACGATAGCCGGGCGCCCCTTGTTCTTCAGAAGGCCAGTCGGAACCCGGCGTTGCCCTTCCAGCCGTAGCTCTTGCCGATATCCTGCGCCGCCGTCTCGCCCGAGGCCTGAGCGAAGATCGAGAAGCCCCGGCCCAGCACCACATTGGCGCCCACACCGGCCTCACCCCACAGGTGATAGGTCTCGCGCCCGATCGCTGCGCCCGAAACATCGGTGACTGTGCCGTTCAGCCACTCATAGCTCAGGCTGGCCACGGCGTAGAGGTGGCTGCTCCCGTCCTGCCGATCGAGCGAGATGCCCCAGCGGCTCTTCAGGCTGTCGCCCAGACGCGAGGTCACCGAAGCGCCGTTCGGATCGGTAAAGCCGTCGAAGCCGATGGTGGAATAGACCATCTGCACCTGCGGCGTCACCGACAGATGCCCGCCCACCGGCCAGCGCTTCCCGATTTCGAGGCTGTAGGCCTCACCGCGCCCCTTGTTGCCATCGACCAGCGAGCCCAGCACCGAGGAAGTCAGACGGCTGTCATACCAGTTCACCTGCGCGCGCCCGTCGATGTAGAAGCCCTGCGGCCCGAACCAGCTCAGCGTGCCGCCAAGGCTGTAGGCCGAGGTCTTGATGCTGCCATTGCCGTAGATCGAGCCGACATTGCTGGTCGCCTCGCCGTAACCGGCGACCACGCCCAGCACCAGCGCCGAACCGTCGGCACGCTGGCTCAGCACCTGATCGGCGCCGACCTCGACCTTCCAGATGTCGACGCCGACATGGGCGAGGCTGCTCGACTGCGCCGCATTGGCGCGCAGGCCCTGGCCTTCGAAGCGCTGCCACAGGCCGGACTGGCGGTCGCCACCTTGCATCCACTGGCGGTCACCGATGCGCTGCTGCATCGTGCCCAGATCATTGAGCGCCAGCAGCGTCTGGCTGTAGGCCTCATAGACCGGCACGCCCGGCTGATAGAGCGGGGCCGCCGGCGCGCTGCCCGACGTATCGCCCGCATTGCTGGCCGAGCCGCCGTCCAGCAGGCTGGAACGCAGATACCAGTCACCATCGGCGGTGTTGACGCCATTTTTGTAGAGGCGATAGCCATAGGCCCCCGCCACCACGGCCTGCTGCCCATCGAAGAGATAGTTGCCCGCCAGCGTGAAGGTGCCGTTGGAGGCGCCCGTCACATCGACAACCTTGATGCCATTGACCGTGGCCGCGCCGCCCCCGCCGATGTTGGTCACCTTGATGACGGTGTTCCCGGCGGTGGAGCCGTTCACCACCAGCAGGTCGCTGCGCGAGGCGTCGCCACCCAGCGCGGTCTTGATTGCCAGCGTGCCATTGGCGCCGGTGTAAGTGCCATTGACCGTCAAGGTGCCGAAGCTGCCATTGAGCCCCGGCGACACCGAGCCCGCATTGGTCACAGTGCCGACCTGACCCGTGCCGACCAGCGACGCACCCGAGCTGACAGCAACCGAACCGCCCAAGGTTCCGGTGACCCCCAGCGTACCGGCCGCCACCGTCGCCGTGCCCGAATAGCTGCTGCCATCGCCAGCGATCAGCAGTGTGCCCAGACCATTCTTGGTCAGCGCGCCAGAGCCGGTCAGCCCGCCCGTCAACGTCAGCGTGGAGGCATTTGCGGTGGTGATACCGCTGGTGTCGGCCACATCGAAGCTGCGAGCGCTCACCAGATCGGCGGTGGTGGACAGCGTGCCGCCATTCAGCGTCACGCCGCCGGTGGCCGCACCCAGATTGGCGTCCGAAGCGATCTGCAGCGTGCCGCCATTGATGCTGGTGCCATCGGTGTACTGGTTGGCGGCGGTGAGGATCAGCGTGCCCGCATCGCTCTTCACCAGCTGGGTGGACCCGGCCAGCACGGCATCGATGGTGGCGGTGTAAGCCGCCCCTGCCGAAGTGCCATCACCCACGCGGATGATCGACTGCGGACCCGTCAGCGTCAGCGTGGCGCCGTTGATCCGGTAGCCGCTGGTGGCGAACTGCAGGCCCGAGGCGCTCACCGCACCAAGGCTGTTGTCGACCGTCACCGTGCCAGCCGTGCCTGCGAAAATGGCGAAGCTGTCGGTGGCGTTGGGGGCATTCACATTGCCGCTGGGGGTGGTCCAATTGTCATTGCCGGCGCTGGACTGCCACAGGCCGTTGCCGCCATTGATGAGATCATTGTTCTTGCCGTTGCCAGCGCCGTCCCAATAGCTGAGCAACAGGCCATTGGTGTTCACCAGATTGACCTGACCTGCCACGGAGGTCTGCACCGTCACCGCGCTGCCGCCGGGCATGGAGCCAAGGGTCAGCCCATTGTCGGTCAGTGTGCCGCCATAGTTGAACAGGCGGTAGATGCCCGGATCGAAGGTACCGCCCGAGGTCACCGAGACATTGAGCGTGCCATCCAGCACCAGCTTGCCGCCAACATTGACCAGATCGTTGAGCGCGCCGCCCGCAACGCCAGCCTGCCCGAGCTGATAGTTCAGCACGCTGCCGCTCGACAGCGAGAGGTTGCCGTTGATGGTCAGCGTGCCCGCCGTAGTGCCGGTGCCCGGCGAAAGCGTGGCACCATCGGCCAGCGTCACATCGCCGCCGATGGTGCCGGTGCCGCCCAGCGTCGCGCCATTGGCCACGCTGGTCAGGCCCGTGGCCGCCGACTGATTGCCGTTCACCAGCAGCGTGCCCGCGCCGACGGTGGTGGCGCCAGTGTAGCTGTTGGCGCCGTTGAGGATCAGCGTGCCACTGCCGTTCTGGAACAGCCCGCCGCTGCCGGAGACCAGCCCGTTCAGCGTCAGCGTGGTGCCCGCATCGGGCGCCACGGCGCCATCGTCGATCAGGCTGACGGTGCGCGCCGTGGCCAGATCCGCCGAGGTGCTCAGCGTGCCGCCGTTGAAACTGAGCCCGCCTGCTGCCGCGCCCAGATTGCCGTCATTGGCAATGCGCAGCGTACCGCCGTCGATCTCCGTGCCGCCGGTGTAGGTGTTGGCGCCGGTCAGCACCAGCGTGCCCACATCGCTCTTCACCAGCTGGGCATTGCCCTGAATCACCGCGTCGATGGTGGTGGTGAAGCCCGCACCCACAGAGGTGCCATCGCCCACGCGGATCATGGACTGTGGCCCCGTCAGCGTCAGTGCATCTCCGGTCAGCACATAGCCGTCAGAGGCGAATTGCAGGCCCGAGGCCGTCACCGCGCCAAGGCTGTTGTCGATGGTGACGGTGCCCGGCGTCCCGGCGAAGATCGCCAGAGAGCCATCGCTGTAGCCAGCGTTCACCGCGCCGGTGGCATTGGCCCAGTTGTTGTTGCCCGCGCTCGCCTGCCAGATGCCGTTGCCGCCATCGACCTGATTGTTGAACTTGGGGCCCGCTGCGCCGTCCCAGAAGCTGAGCGTCTGCCCGCCAGTGTTGATCAGATTGACCTGATTGGCCACCGATGTCTGCACCGACACATCGCTGCCCGCAGGCATGGTGCCCAGCGCCAGGCCATTGTCGGTCAGCGCACCATTGTAGCTGATCACGCGATAGAGGCCGGGGCCGAATGTGCCGCCGGTGGGCACGGTCACATTGATCGTGCCATCCAGCGTGAGATTGCCCTTCACGATGGTCAGATCGTTGTAGGAACCGCCGACCACATTGGCCTGCCCGATCTCGTAATTGAGCAGCGAGCCGCCCGAGAGCGAGAGATTGCCGTTGATCGTCAGCGTGCCGGGGCTGTTGCCCGGCGCAATCGCGCCGCCATCGGCCACGGTGACATCGCCGCCGACAATGCCGCTGCCGCCCAGCGTGGCGCCGCTGGCCACGGAGGTCAGGCCCGTCGCCGCCGACTGATCGCCGTTGATGCGTAGCACGCCGCCCGAAATGGTGGTGGCGCCGGTGTAGCTGTTGTTACCGGTCAGGATGGTGGTGCCGGCAAGCTGGTTGAGCGCCCCCGCACCGCTGACCAGCGCGGCAAAGGTGTAGCCGGTGTCGGTATGGTTGAAGTTCATCGCGCTGTTGGCGTTGGTCACCACGCTGGAGGTGTTGAGCGTGCCCGCACCCACCGCTGCCGAGCCCGAGGCCGCGCCGATGTTGAGCGTGCCCGTGGCGGTGGACGCACCGCCCAGCACCAGCGTGCCACCCACCGTGGCCGCGCCGCCATTCTGAAGCGTCAGCACGCCGCTGCCACTGCCGCTGCCCACGGTGAGGTCACCGGTGGAGGTCAGGCTGGAGCCGCTGCCGGACACGAGGATGGTCGCCGGGACGGTGGCGGCAGTGCCCGCCGTGATGCCGGTGAAGGTGGCCGTGCCGCCATTCGTCAGCGAGAGGGTGCCGTCATTCATGGTGAGGGCACCCTGGCTGGTCCAGTCGCTGGAGCCGGTGGTGCCTGTGCCGTCGATGGTGATGCTGGGCAGGGTGGTGTTGCCTGCCGTGGTGCCCATGGTGGTGGCGCCGCCGGTGGTCACCTTGCCGCCATTGCCGATGGTGATGAAATTGTTGCTCGCCGCCGAGGCGCCCAGCACCACCGCGCCACCGACGTTCAGCTGCGATCCTGCGCCCGAGACATTGAGCGAAGCCAGCGTCGTGCCCAAGGCGGTCTGCAGGGTGAAAGCGCCCGTGGTGTTCAGCACGCCACCATTGACGACGCTGACCGTCGAAGGCCCGCTGGTGGTGGAACGCGCCAGCACCGAGGCGGTGTTGTAGGTCGCGCCGGCATCGACGATGATGTTGCCGTTGGTCAGCGAGGTCGCCCCCGTGCTGACCGTGTTGCCCAGATAGCGGTAGGTGCCGTTGCCACCAGAGATGGTCGTGCCGCCGCTGTAGCTGCTGTTGCCGGTGAAGGTGAGCGTCCCATAGACCAGGCTGTTGATACTGCCGGTGCCGGTGATCGAGCCGGTGTAGGTCCAGTCGTTCGTCGTGTTGAAGGCGATCGATCCATTGTCGACGATGTTGCCGGTAAGCGTCGCGGCGCTGCCGCTGCCCAGCTGCATCGTGCCCTGATTGATCGTCACGCCGCCATTGAAGATGTTGTCTCCGGTCAGGGTCAGCTTGCCAGCGCCGCCCTTTGTCAGTGCGCCACCGACCAGACCGTTGCCGATGGTCACGCTCACGGCCGAGTTGGTGACATTGATGCCGCCGCCATTGGTCCCCCAATTGACGGTGCGGGTGGGGGCATACGATGCGCTACCGGTCCATTGCAGCGTGCCGCCATTGACGGTGATGGCGCCTGCCGCATCGCCCAGATTGCCGTTGTTGTTGACCGACAGGATACCCCTGTCGATCTCGGTGCCTCCGGTGTAGGTGTTGCTGCCGGTCAGCACCAGCGTGCCCAGATCCGTCTTCACCAGCTGCGTGGAGCCCTGGATCGGCGCAGAGATGGTGGCGGTGTAGCCCGCGCCTGCCGCAGTGCCGTCACCCACGCGGATGGTCGACTGCGGCCCCGTAAGCGTGAGCGCACCACCGCTCAGCGTGTAGCCGGCCGTGGCAAATTGCAGGCCTGAGGCGGTCACCGCGCCAAGGCTGTTGTCGATGGTGACTGTGCCCGGCGTGCCGCTGAAGATCGCCATTGCGCCGTTCGTATAGGCCGCATTCACCGCGCCGGTGGAATTGGCCCAGTTGCTGTTGCCCGCGCTGGCCTGCCAGGTGCCGCTGCCGCCGTCGATCTGATTGTTGAACTGGGCGCCTGTGCCATCCCAGAAGTTGAGCGTCTGGCCACCGGTGTTGATCAGGTTCACCTGTCCTGCCACGGAGGTCTGCACGGTCACCGAACTGCCACTGGGCAGCGTGCCAAGCGACAGGCCGTTGTCGGTCAGCGTGCCGCCATAACTGATCACGCGATAGAGGCCGGGGCCGAAGGTGCCGCCAGCCGGTACGGTGACATTGATCGTGCCGTCGAGCGTGAGGTTGCCCTTCACCACGGTGAGGTCATTGAGCGAGCCGCCCACCGTGTTGGCCTGACCCAGCTCGTAATTGAGCAGCGAGCCGCTGGAGAGCGCCAGATTGCCGTTGATGGTCAGCGTGCCGGGGCTGTTGCCCGGCGCAAGGATGCCGCCATCGGCCACCGAGACGCTGCCACCGATGATGCCGCTGCCGCCCAGCGTGGCGCCGCTCGCCACGGTGGTCAGGCCCGTGGCCGCCGACTGATCACCATTGATGCGCAGCACGCCGCCCGAGATGGTGGTGGCGCCGGTGTAGCTGTTGTTACCCGTCAGGATCGTGGTGCCCGACAGCTGGTTGAGCGCGCCCGCGCCGCTGATCAGCGAGGCGAAGGTGTAGCCGGTGTCGGTGTGGTTGAAATTGATCGTGCTGTTGGCGTTGGTCACCACGCTGGAGGCATTGAGCGTGCCCGAGCCCACCGCCGTCGAGCCCGAGGCCGCGCCGATGTTGAGCGTGTTGTACCCGCTCGACATATCCAGCGTGCCGCTGCCGGCCGTGACCGTGCCGCTATCGCCGATGGTCAGCGAGACGGCGCCATTGGCGTTCGTCGAAGCGCTGGCGAGCGCCAGCGCACCGGTGGTCACCAGCTTCGAGCCTGCTCCTGTGACCAAGACGGTGGCCGGGTTCGTGGCCCCAACCTGCGTGTTGCCCAGAGCGGCGGAGGTGGCCGTGACCACGCCACCGTTGGAGATGGTCAAGGCGCCGCGCCGATAGGTCAGGCCGTTGTTGATCGCCCATTGCGAGCCTGTGCCCGAAACAGTGACATTGGCCACGCCTTGCGCCGGGAACAGAGCGCCACCCAAGATAACGGTGCCGTTTGTGGTCAGGCTGCCGCCATTGAGGACATTGACGGTCGTCGTGCCGGCCAAGCCGGCAGAGAGAGTGCCGCCGAGCGTGAGTGTCGAACCAGCATCGCTCACGCTGATCGTGGCAGTTGAATTAGAGGTCGCTTGGGTGGTTATGTTACCAAGAAGGGACGCCGTACCACCGTTCCGGACAGTCAGGCTTGTGCCATTTGTCATAGAGGTCGAGACGGCATTACCGGAGTTGAACAGCGCATTGGAGCCATCGACGATCAACGCTCCGCCGCCATTGAAAGACAGGCCCGAGGAGTTGGTGATCTGCCCTCCCGAGAGCAGCAGCGTGCCGCCGGCGACAGACGTGGTGCCGGTATAGCTGTTGATGCCGGTGAGTGTGAGCGTACCGGCGGCGCTCTTGTAGAGGTTGCCGCTGCCGGAGATCACGCCGGAATAGGTCCAGTCGCTTGAGCGGTTGACGGACAGCTGGCCGTTGTCGGTCACATCGCCCACGATGCTGCCGGTTGTGCCGCCGGTGCCGATCTGGAGGAAGCCAGAGGTGATTGTCGTGCCGCCGGTGTAGCTGTTGTCAGCGGCCAGGATGACGGTGCCATCCGCCGTGGTCAGCTTGCCGGCGCCGGTCAGGGCATTGTTGATCTGGAAGCTGCCATTGGTGACATCGATCGTGCCGCCATTGTCGCCCAGCGTGAAGGTACGGGCCAGGCTGGCGTTATAGATGCTGCTGTATTTCAGCGTCCCGCCATTGAGCGTCAGCCCGCTGGAATTGTCGCCCAAGCCGGACTCATAGATCACCACAAGGGTACCGCCGGTGATGAACGTGCCGCCGGTGTAGTTGTTGTTGGAGTTGGTGATGGTGGTCGTGCCGCTTCCCGACTGCACCAGCGAGCCGCTACCCGTCAGGATACCGACCGAGGAGGTGCCATTGCCTCCGAATTCCAGCGTTCCGCTATTGTAAACGGTGCCGAAGTTGTAATCACCGCTGCCGGTCTTGAGCGTGCCCTGATTGATCGTCCAAAGGCGTCCCGACGTATCGCCGCCGTTCAGAGTCCAGGTGCTGGTGCCGCTCTTCTGGAAGAAGTTGAAGTTCTTATACTGGCTGCCAATCAGCGTGGTGTCGAAGCTGGCATCGGTGGCGCCGCCCAGCACCAGATTTTTGACCGCATTGGTCGCCGTGCTGGCGACGACATTGCCGGTGATGCTCGATCCGGCCTGCAAGGTCAGAGTGGCCCCGGTGGCCGAAGACAGATCAATCGCGGTGGAGCCTGGATCCGCGCTGATCGTGCCGCTGTTGGTGATGGTGATGTTGGTGGCGCTGCCGGTGATCGCCGCGGCGCCATTGCCGCCCTTGATCGTACCGCTGTTGGTGATGATGGTCGTGCCGCTGGTGCTGACCGCCACGCCGCCCGTGGAGCCCGCGCCACCCTGGATCGTGCCGTTGTTGATGAGGGTGCCGCCGTTCACTGTGAGGGCGACACCGACGCCTCCAGTGGTGGCATTGCCCGCGCTGCCGCCGGTGATCGTGCCATTGTTGGTCAGCGATCCGTTCGAGACAAGGGCGCCCACGCCATAGTTGGTGCCGCTCGCGCCCGCGCCGGCCGTGATCGAGGCATTGTTCACCACGGAAACGCCACCACCCACGGTGATGCCATTCATGCCTTGCGACCCGGAAGGATCAGCCGCGCCCAGAATGGTGCCGACCAGCGTGTAGTTGGCGTTGTTGAGCTGCAAGGTGCCACCGCTGGCACGGGTGCTGTCGGTATAGACCCCGGAAAGCGTGTAGATGCCGGTGTCGATGGTGATCGGCTTGGTGGCTGCGGGTGGCGCGCCGTTCGACAGGGCGATGTTGGCGGTCAGGGTGATGGTCGCGCTGGCATCGGCGTCCGCATTGGCATTGGCGATCGCTGTCTGCAGTTCGGCCTCGGTGCTGGCGGTGTAGGTGCCTGCCATGGCTTGCCCCGGCAGCATCGCCAGCGAGACAGCCATGCCCCCTGCGCCGAGCAGGAGGCGGCGCCTGCCGCGCGCAAGAAGGGCGTGGCTCGACCGGCGGCTAATTGACAGCATGGGATCCCCTGTATGTCGCAATCTATCGTGACGCGAGCGACTTGGGGAAAACACGATTAACGGAGAGTAAAAGCAGCCCCCTCGGTTTTGCGCTTCATACGTGAGGAATATTCGAGAAAAAACGTTTGCGGAGACCGGTTTGCGGCCGGGAAATGACGCTCTTGGATCGGCGATGAAGGCTTGTGTTAACCACGGGGTTTCCCTTATTGTGAGCATAAGGGGCGGCAATTGGGTTCAAGCGTTTAGACATGCGTCCATCTCCCTCATGGGTCGATGTAAAAAATTGTAATTGCTGTAAGAAGTTGTTCTTCGATAGGGCTGATGCGCAAATCGGTGGTGGACGGCATCGATCCGGGCGTAGCGGCTTGGCAAAACATCTCTCGCTTGTCTGGCCAGTGCCCAAACATAATGGGCGTCGCCAAGTGCCCCGCATGTTCGGGCAGCATGGGGCAAGCAGTACCGGTGGCCACCGAGGTCTGGCTTGCTCAAGCTGCGATACCACACACAGGGTTGACCGAACGATCCGGCCGGTCCGCCTCTGCTGGGAATGATAGCCTTGTCAAAAGAAGACGACAGGAATGCGCCATGAGCGAAAGCAGCGCGAATGGCCAACCGCCTATGATGTTGCTGCCTTCTTGCGAAGAGGCGTGGCGCGCTTGTCGATCACAACGCGGTCTCGGCCTTCGCGCTTGGCCTGATAGAGCGCGCGGTCGGCAGCGGAGATCAGGGTGGAGCCATCGCGCTCCATCGTTTCTTCCCAGGTGGCGATGCCGAAGGACATGGTGACGGTGCCCAGCGTCTGCCCGCCCCGACTGATCTTGAGTTCACCGATCGATTGCCGAATGGCATCGACCCGGGCCGCCAGTGTGGCGGCGGTGGTGCCGGGGGCGATGATGGTGAACTCTTCGCCGCCGTAGCGACAGATCACATCGCCTTCGCGGAAACGAGACCGCATTTCGGCAGCCACGGTCTGAAGGACGGTATCACCGGCGTCATGGCCGAATTCATCGTTGAAGCGCTTGAAATGGTCGACATCGGCCATGACCACGCTGAGCGGCTGCCCCGAGCGGGACGAACGCGCGATTTCCAGCGCCAGCGTTTCCTCCATATAGCGGCGGTTGAACAGGCTGGTGAGCGGATCGCGAATGGTCTGTTCGCGCAGCCCCCGCTGCAGGCGATGGTTGACCAGCGCCGAGGCAATGTTCTCGCTCAGCACGGTCAGGCGGAAGCGGCTTTCGGCCTCTACCACGCCTTTGAGATAGAGCACGCCGATGACCTCACCGCCAGCCAGCAGCGGCTCGCAATGGTAATGGTCGGCTCCGGGGCCGGCGTGGGCGCAGACGATGTCCGATTTGGGCTCGATCACGAAATGGCTCTGGCCGCGCCGCAGGGCCCAGCACTGATCCGGTGCGAAACCGGACTCTTCCACGGTGATGCCGCCCCAGGCCGCGATGGGGATCAGCAGATTGCGTGAGTTGTTGTGAGCGAAGAGCGCGCCGGGCATGTCGGCCAGCACGCGTGGCACGAAGACATGGATGATCGCGGCCAGCTCCTCATCGGTGCGTGCCGCCTGCATACGATGCGCCATGCCGCCCAGCAGCTCGATCACCTCGCCGCGTTCGCGCAGGATTTCAGCATTGTGGCTGAGTTCCAGATGAGCGTGACGCAGCCGTTCCTGGCTGTCGACCTGATCGGCCACGGCGGATGCCAGTTCCCCGACCATGGTGTTGTATCCTTTGGCCAGTTGCTCGAACTCCAGCGATTCCATGGACATGTCGATGCGGGCGTCCCGGTCGCCCGAGCCCAGCTGCTCCATCACCGTCATCATGGCGCCCACCGGCTTGCGGATGCGGCGGACGAGCGAGGCCGCGATCAGGCCGATCAGCACCAGCGTGACGGGCGTGACCAGCGCCACGATCCAGGCGATGGTATGGAGCCGGTTTCTTGCCGCCTGCATGCGGGCATCGGACAGGTCTCGCTCATCCTCCAGGAAATCCCTGATCCGCGCCTTGATCAGTTGCATCTGAAAGCGACCTTGCCCGGTGGCGGCGAGCGCGCGCGCTCCGGCAACATTGTTGGCGCGGGCCATGGTCATGCCCTGCGACAGATTGGCGACCCTTTGTTCGACAAGGATGCGGATTTCTTTTGCCCGCGCATTTTGCCTTCGGTTGTCAGGCGTGAGGTTGGCAAGCTGTGTGGCGCCTTGCCGTGCAGCGGTGATTTCTTCATCGAGAATTGCGACAAAGGCTGGATCATGCGTCAACACGAAGCCGCGTTGCGCGGATTCAGCGCCATCGAGGCGAGCGATCGTTTGATTGGCCGCTTTGAGCACTTCGGAGGAATGGGCGACCCAGTCCAGGCTGGCGTTCATCTGCATCGACTGGCTGAGCAGGACGCCGGCGAGCAGTGTCAGCAACCCGCCAAGGATGCTGCACAGCACGACGATCCGACGGGTCAGCGATCCGGGCACGGAACACTCCTGAACGCAGTGGTTGCCTGCTATGCGCCGATCATCTTAACGCTTCTCGCGAGGGCATATGGGGATTCCCGATGGTACGCGTCCTGACCGCTTTTGAACTGCGCCGGGTTTGTCGGAGGCTGTCTGGTTCAAGTTAGCCAGCCATGGAGCGTCGTCCGGCATGGCGTAATGGAGTTGTTCGGCCTCGGCAGGTGGTATGTCGCCGATGGGCTCAAGCAGGCGGCGGTGGTTGAACCAGTCCACCCATTCCAGCGTGGCAAATTCGACGGCTTCGAAGAGTCTCCATGGGCCGCTCCGGTTGATCCCCTCGGCCTTGTAGAGGCCGGTGATGGTGCCCGGCGCCTTGGCTCAGGCAACCAGTGCCTCCACCAAGGCGCTTTCCGCCACATTGACCCGCGCAGTATGGACACCGAAACCGGCCTCGCTCAGCACTTTGGCTGCGGCCTCGGCGTTTTCACGGTGCAGGTCTGCGATCAACAACTCCTTCCCTGCGCTCACACTGTGGGCGCTGGTCCGATCAGCACGGCAACATCAGCCATGGGCATCGGCTTCCTCGAAGACCTTGCGGACGATGGTCAGCGCCGAGGCGGCGGTCGGCCAGCCGGCATAGAAGGCCAGATGGGTGATCATCTCGATGATCTCGTCGCGCGTCACACCATTGGCCAGCGCCTTTTCCAGATGAAAGGGCATTTCATTGAGACGATAGTGCGAGATCAGGCTGGCCACGGTGATCATGCTGCGATCACGCGGGGACAGGCCCGGGCGTTGCCAGACATCGTCGAACAGCACCCTGTTGCTGATGTCGGTCAGGTGAGGGGCAAGGTCGCCCCAGGGGGCTCGCATCGGGGGATTGGTATCAGCCATGATCGACAGCTCCTTCTTGCGGAAGCTTCTAGGCGGAGGCGCGGATCGACATTAGAGCGTATAATCTGCAAGCGGCTGTGAGCTGGATTCAACAATGGCACGGAACAATCTGAACGATCTTCTCGCCTTCCGCGCCGTGGCGGTGGAGCGCAGCTTTACCCGCGCGGCGGCGCAGATGGGCGTCTCCACCTCGGCGCTCAGCCATGCGATCCGGGGGCTGGAGGAGAGGCTGGGCATCCGCCTGCTCAACCGCACCACGCGCAAGGTGGTGCCCACCGAGGCGGGCGAGCGCCTGCTGAACACCGTGGGCGCCCTGTTCGATGGGGTGGAGGCCGAACTCGCCAGCCTGAGCGATCTGCGCGACAAGCCCTCCGGCATGATCCGCATCACCACCAGCGCTCATGCGGCGCGCACCATTCTGGAACCGGCGCTGATCCCGCTGCTGGGGCAATACCCCGATCTGAAGGTGGAACTGAGCGCGGACGCCGGTTTCGTGGACATCGTCGCCGAAAGGTTCGATGCCGGGGTGAGGCTGGGCGAAACCGTGGCGCAGGATATGATCGCCGTGCCCATCGGCCCGGATATGCGGATGGCCGCTGCGGCCTCGCCCGCCTATCTCGCCCGGCATGCCGTGCCTCTGGTGCCGCATGATCTGGCGCGTCACAATTGCATCAACCTGCGCTTTCCCACCTATGGCGGCCTCTATGCCTGGGAGTTCGAGAAGGACGGGCGCGCGCTCAATGTGCGGGTCGATGGGCAGATGATCGTCAATGACACGGTGCTGGCGCTTCAGGCCGCGATGGACGGGCTGGGCATCGCCTATATCACCGAGGATCAGGTGCTGCCGCTGATTGCGCAGGGCCGGCTGGTGCGCGTGCTGGAGGATTGGTGCCCACCCTTTCCGGGCTATCACCTCTATTACCCCAGCCGGCGGCAGCATTCCTCGGGCTTTGCGGTGCTGATCGAGGCGCTGCGCTACCGCGCCTGAGGTCCGTCAGGCCTCTCGCCAGCGCTTGATGGCCTCGCTGACCTTGAGGCCCAGATCGGGGCTGCGGTTGCGACTTTTGTAGGGGATTGGCTGGCCTCCAGAATGGGCACGCCATTGTGGATGTCCTGCGCCAGCCAGCCGATATAGGCGCGGCTTTGTTCCGTGAATTGCCGCTGTTCTTCGGCATTGAGTTCGATCAGCCATGAATAGCCGAACGCCCCGTGATCGCAGGCCGCATCGAGGAACAGCCTGCCTTCCTCTTCCAGCAGGAACCAGCTTTGGGGCTCATGATCCATGACGTGCACAGGCTGCTCCTCGGGCAGGGATCGCAAGAGACCCCTCGTTCGCTGATGCATTGGGACGGGACAGGCGTCGTTTCAATCACCTTGTTGCACAGTTCAATCGGGCGCGGCAGCGCTTCTGGTGAAAGAGTCCGCGAGGCATAGGCTGACGATAAACTTGCGGCATGGAAGAGGGGTGGATGAAAAAGGCAGGCTTGTTGCTGGCTGCGGCGCTTTTGACGGGCGCGGCGGACCAGACCCCCGATCATGTCGTGGCCACGAAGAGCGGTCTGGTGCAGGGCGCGCCCAGCCTGCGCGATCCGGCGATCACCGTGTTCAAGGGCATTCCCTATGCCGCGCCGCCGGTGGGCGATCTGCGTTTCCGGCCGCCCGCGCCGGTCGCCGCGTGGCAAGGCGTGCGCAAGGCCGAGCATTTCGGCGCGATCTGCCCCCAGCCGCGCGAGCCCTTCGGCCCGCCACCCCCGGCCATGAGCGAGGATTGCCTGACGCTTAACGTCTGGAGCGGGGCGAAGCAGGCCGGTGAAAAACGCCCGGTGCTGGTGTGGATCTATGGCGGCGGTTTTCTCAACGGTTCGGGCTCCAACCCCAGCTTCGATGGCGAAGGGCTGGCGAAGAAGGGCGTGGTCGTCGTCACCTTCAACTATCGCGGCGGGGCGCTTGGCTTTCTGGCGACGCCCGAACTCAGCCGGGAATCGGGCCATGGCTCGGGCAATTACGGGCTGCTGGACGATATTGCCGCGCTGCGCTGGGTGCAGGCCAACATCGGTGCTTTCGGGGGCGATCCGGCGCGCGTGACCATCGCCGGGCAATCGGCGGGGGCCGGGTCGGTGGGCTTTATGGCACTCTCGCCGCTGGCCAGAGGGCTGTTTCAGCGCGCCATTCAGGAGAGCCATGCCCGCACCCCGCGCGATCCCGATCTGCGCTTCCTCTCCGTCTCGCACCGCCTGCTGCCCAAGGCCGAGGCGGACGGGCAGGACTATGCCGCGCAGCATGGCGCGCACAGCCTGACGGAATTGCGCGCCATGCCGTGGGAAAAGCTGATCGAGGGCAGCGCCCGGGTCGATCAGGATGTGCAGACCGGCTCCACCGCGCGTCCGCCCTATTTCCGCCCGGTGATCGACGGCTATGTCCTGCCGCGCAACTACAGTGCCACCATGGCCGCGCGGGCGCAGAACAATGTGCTGGTGGTGGCGGGCAACAACGCCGATGAAACCGGCGCCGTGCCGGAAACCGCCTTTGCCGCGCTGCGCGGCGCGAAGAGCCGCCCTCCGGCGGGCAATCCGCAGGTCAATCTGACGCTGGCCGACTTTCAGGCCTATGCCAGCAGCAAATTCGGCCCGATGGCCGCCGAGTTCCTGAAACTCTATCCGGCCACCACCGATGACGAAGCGGCGCGCGCCAGCAATGATGCCGCCCATGATGCCAACCGCATCTCGACATGGTTGTGGGCCAGCGAATGGACGAAAGGCACCGACAAGGGCGTCTACACCTATTTCTGGACACACGCGCCCCCCGGGCCCGATGCCGCCCTGCGCGGCGCCTATCACGGGGCGGAGATCAACTATGCGCTGGGCACGCTCTATGCCGTGGACCGCCCCTGGACCGCTCAGGACCGCGCCATTGCCGATCGCATGTCCTCCTATTGGGCCAACATCATCACCCATGGCGATCCCAACGGACCGGGCCTGCCGCTCTGGCCGCGCTATGACGGCAAGCGTCAGGCGGTGATGAGCCTTGGGGATCAATGGCGGATGATCCCGATCGCCACGCCGCAGTGCGTGGCTTTCTGGACGCGCTTCTATGCCACGCAGGATGCGTGGTGAAAGGTGAGATGATGAGAATGCCCCGCATGAAATCCTTGTTGCCTCTGGCGCTTGGCTTGGCCTCGGCTTGGGCCGCGCCGGTATCGGCGGCTGACAATCCCTATTGGGAGGAGATGACCGGCGCCGATTTCGCGCGCGCGCTCAAACAGGCGCAGGGCACCTGCGTGCTGCCGATGGGCAGCGTGGAAAAATTCGGTCCGGCAGGCCCCATGGGCACCAACCTCCTCATGGCGCGCGCCATTGCGGGCGAGGCGGCGAAGAAGGATTTCGTGGTGATCTTCCCCGCCTATTATGTGGCGGAAACCACCGATGTCTCCAACCATCTGGGCACCATCAACTACAGCCCCAAGCTGCAACTGGCGATGCTTGAGGAAACCGTGGCCGAGATGGGGCGCAATGGCTGCACAAAGGTCATCCTCTCGAACGGCCATTCCAGCAATATGGGGCTGATCCAGTGGTTTATCCAATCCACCTTGCATGAGCCGCATCCCTACAGCGTCTATGCCACCTATCCCGCGCCGCCGCGCATGTCGCCGCCCACGCCGGAAAGCGCGAAGCTGCCCGCCGCGATGCAGCCCTCCCAACCCGACGCCGACGGCCATGGCGGTGAGGAGCGCGTGGCGCTGATGATGGCGATCCGCCCCGATCTGGTCCATCCCGAGCGCGGTCATGACGATCCGGTGGTGCCCGAGGGTGCGATCCATCTGCCGCTGCCGCCCGGCGTGCTGGCCGCGCCCAGCCGCTTTATCGAGGCACCGACCTCCTACCTCGGCGATGCCAGCGGCGCCACGGCGGCGCGCGGCAAGGCGCTGCTGGCCTATGCCACGGATCGTCTGGTCACGGTGATCCGCGCCGTGAAGGCTGACAGCACCATCCCTCAGGCGGAACAGGCCTTTGCCGCGCAGCGGCCCCATCCGCGCTGAAGCCGGGCGCCGCTGATGAAGATCCTGCTGGCCGAGGATGACGGACCGCTCGCCACAAGGCTGGTGCGCGTGCTGCATGGCGAGAATTTTGCCGTCGATGTGGCGGCCACCGGGCCCGATGCCCATCATCTCGGCGTCACGGCCTCCTATGATTGCTGCGTGCTGGACATCGGCCTGCCCCAGATGGACGGGCTGGAGGTGCTGGCCGCATGGCGCGGCGCCGGGCGCGAAATGCCGGTGCTGATGCTGACGGTGCGCGATGCGTGGCTTGACAAGGCGGCGGCCTATCGCGCGGGGGCCGACGATTATCTCACCAAGCCCTTCCTGCCTCAGGAGCTGGTCGCGCGGTTGCGGGCTCTGGCCCGCCGTGCCCATGGCCAGCGTTCGACACCGGTCTGTTGCGGTGATCTCACCTACAGCCCCACCACCGGCGATTTCCGTCTGGCCGGGGAGCCCCTGCGGCTGACGGCCTATGAAAGCCGCATTCTGGCCCGGTTGATGCAGCATCCCGAAAGCATCGTCGGGCGCGAGGCGCTGTTTGAAAGCGTCTATGAATTCAACGCCGAAGTGCCGGTCAATTCGCTGGAGGTGCTGATCGGGCGGTTGCGGCGCAAGATCGGCGCCAGCAAGATCGAGACCCTGCGCGGGCAGGGCTACCGCCTCACGGCGGGTATCGGCGCATGATCCGTCCGCTCTCGCTGCATCTGCGGCTGGGGCTGATGTCGGTGCTGATGGTCTGCGCCACGCTGTGGGTGACGACCTGGCTGCTGGCCAATCTGGTGACCACGGTGCTCAGCGACAATATGGACATTCCGCTGGATGCGCAGATCCGCACCCTGCGCCATGCCATCGGGCCGGACGGTCGTCTCGACACCGCCAGCCTGTCCTGGGATCTGCAGCATCCCGCAACGGGCTGGGGTTGGGAGGTGGTGACGCCGCAGGGGCGCTGGGAGCGCAGCCTGCCGCGTCCGGTGCTGGAATATCCCGTGCCGCTGATCCATCCGGTCGACGGCATCTACAGCGGTCGCGATGCGGCCACGAAGGGGCTGGTGCTACACGCCCGGCGGATGGATTTGTCAGGCAGCATGGCGGGAGGGCGTGTGCTGGTGGTCTCGCCCGAGGCGCTGATCCAGCAGCCGCTGGACCGGGTGGCGCAGGAGATCCACAAATTTGCCGGTCTCGGGCTGGCGGTGCTGCTGCTGGCCTGCTGGGTGCAGATCGGCGTGGGGCTGCGGCCCTTGCGGCAATTGGGCGGGGCCATCGCCCGCATCCGCAGCGGCGAGGCGCAATCGCTGCCCGCGCGCCAGCCCGCCGAACTGGCGCCGCTGGCTCAGGAAATCAACGCGCTGATCGCCCGCAATGAGCGGGGGCTGGAAACCGCGCGGCGCAATGCCGCCAATCTGGCGCATGCGGTCAAGACGCCGCTCTCCACGCTGATGCTGCAGCTGGAGCAGGAGCAGGCCAGCGCCGAGGCCCGGGCGCTGGTCGCCCATGTTTCGGAGCGGGTGGCGCATCATCTGCGCCGGGCGCGCAGCGCGGCGGTGGGGCTGGGCGGGCGGCCCCGCGCCGATGTGCATGAGGCGGTGGAGGCGCTGCGCCCGGTGCTCGCCTCGCTGGGGCGGGGCGGCGGGGCCGACCGGCTGCTCCATATCGAGAACCGCGTGATGCCCCCATGCCCGGTCGCGGTGGATGCCGAGGATCTGAGCGAGATGCTGGGCAATCTGCTGGAGAATGCCTGCCGCTATGCCCGCTCCCATATCAGTGTGGAGGCCGGGGAGGATGGCCGCTGGCTGGTGCTTGATGTCAGCGATGACGGGCCGGGCATTCCGCCCGCCGGGCTGGAAACCGTGCTGCAACCGGGGGTGCGGCTGGATGAGGTGAGCGAAGGCTATGGCCTCGGTCTGGCGATCACCCGCGAACTGGCTGAAATGTATGAGGGCACGCTGACCCTCGGCCCGGCCTCGGCACGGGGCGGGCTGAAGGCCAGTCTGAAACTGCCCCGCTGACCGCTGCGCCGGACTTATCGCCGCAACCCTGAAACCGAGCGCCCCCGTTTAGGCTGCATTTCGTTTGGCCTTGCTAGGCCGCCTCCATCGACGGCGTGCGAGAGGCAGCCGTCGCCGCAGCGCGGCCATGGCCGCCCGACAAGAAGAACAAGAGGGAGGGGACCAATCATGAAACGCATGTCATGCCTAGCGCTGGGGCTCGGCCCGGTGATCGCGGCGGCGCTGGTGCCGGCTCTGGCCGTGGCCCAGCAGGCCGCGCCGGGCGATGCCGCCACGGCCAGCGCTGGCGATATCGTGGTGACGGCGCTGCGCCGTTCGGATTCGCTGCTCAAGACGCCGGCGGCGATCACCGCGCTGAAGGGCGATGATCTCAAGACGCAGGGCGTCAACAATCTGGCCGATGTGCAGAATGTGGCGCCGGGGCTCGCCGTGGCGGGCGGGCGCGACGGCTTGCAGATCGCCATTCGCGGCGTGACCACCACCGACACCTCCTCCAAGGGCGAGCAGGACATCGCCTTCTCGGTGGATGGCATGAACATCGGGCGCGGCAAGGCGCGCAGCGGCGCCTTCTTCGACATCGACCGCGTGGAGGTGCTGCGCGGCCCGCAGGGCACGCTCTATGGCCGCAGCTCGACCGGCGGCGCGGTCAATGTCATCACCAACAAGCCGACCTTCGATGGCATCCATGGCTATGCCAAGGTGGAATACGGCAATTACGATGCCAAGCGGATCGAGGCGGCGCTCAATGTGCCGCTGTCCGATACGCTGGCGGTGCGTGTGTCCGGCGCGGCCAATGATCGCGACGGCTATTCCAAACCGATCCCCTACACCACCACCTACAATGGCAAGAGCTACAGCTTCGATCCAAGCGAGGCGCGTGCTCGCAACGATCAGAAGGATGCCACGGGCCGTTTTTCGCTGCTCTACAAGCCCAGCGAGAACGGCAGCCTGCGTTTGACCGCCACCATCGGCCATCAGGGCGGCGCGGGCAGCGCTCCGGCTCTGGAGACCCAGCTGGCCGCCAACCACAGCAGCGGCTCTGCCGGTCTTGGCATTCTCACCAATCCGGTGCCGGCCTTCCTCGACAACAATTTCCAGCTTTATGATGCGGCGCTCAACTGGAAATTCGGCGCGGTGCAGCTCGATGTGCTGGGGTCGTATCAGCATATGGCTTTCCGCCAGCAGGCGCCCAGCGTGCAGGATGTGGGCGCCAATGGTGCCATGTCGATCAATCCGGTGTTCGGCGCCAACTCCTTCGGGCCCGCGTTCCAGTTCTATTACCAGCAGGATCGGGTGAAGACCACGCAGGGTGAGGTGCGCCTGTCCAACGCGGAAACCGGCCGCATCGATTATGTTGCGGGCATCAATTACTACAAGGAAATCGCCGGAGAAAACGGCCAGAGCTGGAATGCGCTGATTGATCAGCCGCTCAACACCGGCAGCTATGTGTTTGAATCCGGGCCAGTCAACATCACCACGCACAAGGCCTATGGCATCTTCGGCCAGGCGACCTTCCATGCCACCGACAGCCTCAGCTTTGTTGGCGGCCTGCGCTACACCCATGATGAGATCGACCGCATCGGCACCTTCACCCTGCCGTTCGATTTCAGCACCACGCCGCCCGGTACCATCGCCGACACCAATGGCAATCCGGTCTGCCATTATCCCGATGTCTGCAAAGGTCCCGCCGCCAATGGCAGCGCGCGCGACAATAAGGTGACATGGCGCGTGGGCATCAACTGGCAGGCCAGCCCGGCCCATCTGTTCTATGGCTCGATCGCCACCGGCTTCAAGGCGGGCGGCTTCAACGATTACGATCCCTCGACCGGCGGCGTGGCAGGCTATCAGCCCGAACAGCTGACCGCCTATGAGCTGGGCTACAAGGGCCGCCCGCTGGCGGGGCTCACCCTGTCCAGCTCCCTGTTCTTCTATGATTTTTCGAAGATGCAGGTGAACAGCGGCGCCGATTTCCCCAATGGCACCTATGCGCTTTATACCTCCACCACGCCGACCGAAATCTATGGCTGGGAGAATGAGTTCGCCTATAAATTGGCGCGGGAAACCACCCTGTCGGGCTCCTTCTCGCTGATGGGGTCGAAGTTCAGGAACTATCAGGCGGGCATGTATGCCTTCACCGGCCAGCCGATCGACTTTTCCGGCAAGCCGCTGGATCTGGCGCCCGGCGTGGTGATCACCGCCGCGCTGGTCCATGCCTTCGATCTGCCCAATGAGGCGAAGCTGCGTCTGCGCCTCGCCAGCAAATATTCGGGCGCCTATTACCTTTCCGACTATGCCGATGGCGTGCGCTATCGCCAGAGCGGCTACACCCGCAGCGATCTGAGCATGACCTATGAGCCACGCGGCGCGGCATGGTCGGTGCAGGGCTTTGTCGAGAATCTGGAGAACAAGGTCCAGCGCACCAGCATGCTGGGCTATGCCAACAGCGGCGCGGCCTATGGCGGCACCAACACGATGATCCCGGCCAACATGCCTGCCAACAATCTGGCCTTCTACACCACCACGCCGCGTTTCTACGGCGTGCGGCTGAATGTGAAGTTCTGACAGCGTTTAGCGGGCCCGGCGCTTGAGGGCGCGGGGCCCGCTCATCAAACAGGGTAAAAGTCTGACCATGATGCAGCAATTGCGCTGGATTCACCGGATGGTGACCGTGCCGATCGTGCTTTTCACCCTGTTTCTGGCGGTGACGGGGATCATCATTCAGGTGATCGATCTGGATGTGATCCTCACCCATGCTCCGGCGGACAATGTGAATGTCCGCTCAATGCGCGAGGCGTTTGACGGGCCGGGGGCCTATCAGGTCCGCCATACGCAGGATTATCTGGCGCCCGCGCTGCCATCAGGCTTCGCTTATAGTGATGCGCTGGCGCGCAACCTGCCGGTGTTGCGCAAGGCAGCGGCGGGGGCTCCCTTCAGCTTCCTTGAATTTCGCATGGCCGACGGCCACCCCGTTGCCGTCGCCGGTGTGGGGGAAGGGCATATCGCCGTCGATGCCGCCAGCGCGACGGTGACGGCGCAGACCGGCAAGGATGAGGTGGAATCGCAATCGCCCGACTCCCAGCGCAACGACTGGAAACACCTCCACCGCATGACCAGCTTCGGCGATGGGGCACTGATCATCAATGTGCTGGTTTCGGCAGGGTTGCTGACGCTGATCGTCACCGGCCTGTGGATCTATGTGACGCTTGCCAAGCAGCGCCGGAAGATCAAAAAGCCGATCCTCTACTGGAGCGCGGGCGGCACATGGCGCGCGCTGCATCGCACGGTCTCGCTCTTTGCCGCCGTATGGCTGGTGGTGGTGACGCTGAGCGGCGCCTGGTTGGCGGTGGAGAGCCTTGGGCTGGCCATCAACATGCATAGGCATCCGCCGGGGCCGCGCAAAGCGCCTCCGCCGCCCACGCCGCTCACCGATGCCGAATTTCCTGCCATGCTGAAAGCCACGCTGGCCGCCGCCAACCGCGATGCCCCCGGCGAGGCGGTGAAGGTGCTGCGTCTGCGCCATTACGGCCCCTATGCGCAGGGCGTGGTGGTGACGGCGGGAGAGGAAAACTCGCGTCAGCTGGTCTACAACACGGCCAATGGCGAAGGGCTGAGCGAGAGCGAGCCCGGCTATCCCCCCGTGCCCTTTCCCTTCGGCTGGCAGGCGCATCAGACCGCCAAGAGCATCCATCGCGGCGACTGGTTCGGCATGACCGGTCGCTGGGCCGATCTGCTGGCGGGTCTGGCCATGGCCTATCTCTCGCTCTCGGGCATCGTGATGTATGTCACCATGTGGCGCAAGCGGGCCGATGGCGGGCGCAAGGCCCTGTTCTGGAAATGATTGTCAGGAGTTTACCGATGCGTAGCCTGTTTCTGCCGCTGGCCTTGCTGGCCGCCCCCGCCATGGCCCAGACGCCCGCCGAGCAGGCGCTGCTCAAGGCCGAGGATGCCCGCTTTCATGCCGAACTGACGCATGATGCCGCCACGCTGGACGCCATGACCGCGTCCGAGGTGACCTATGCCCATTTCAACGGCGCGCTGGAGGATAAGGCGGGGGTGATGAAGGACTTCACCCATATCCCCTTCACCGCCATCGAACCCGCCAACCGCCATGCCCGGCTGCTGGGCGAGACCGGCGTGGTGCGCGGCGAGGTGACGCGCCATCTGCCCGACCGCACGCTGCATGATGCCTATCTGGCCGTCTATGTGCACCGGGCGGGGCGGTGGCAGCTGATCGATTGGGTGTCCTATGCGCCGCAACCGGCGCAAGGCGATGGCGCCAAGGTGCCCTGACCCGCACCATCGCCTTGCGAGGGGTGGCGGTTAATCCTTGCCCTTGCGTGCCATGATCAGCACCGTGTCGAGCCGGCGCCAGACCACGCGCGGATCGGTGAAACCAGCCTCGCGATAAGAGGCCAGATGCTCTTCCAGCGAGGGCACGGTCCAGCCGGGGTGATGGACGGGCGGGCCTTCGGTATGGGCGGCCAGCCCATCGGCAACGGCGGCATCGCGCGCGCCGTGGAGCCGTTTTTCCCATGCATCGCCATCCGAACCGACATGGTCGATGGTGGCCATCCAGCCGCCTTCGGGCAGCATGGCGAAGGCACGCTTGTAGAAGGCCTTGATCCCGGCGCGGTCCTGATGGATCGAGAGCCAGCTGGTCAGCATCACATCCACATCGGCGGGAACGCAGCCCTGGCTGATATCGCGCGAGGGGCAGCCGATGACATAGGACACGCGCTGGCCGTAACGGTCCAGCCGGTTGTGGGCATTGTTGAGATTGCCGTCCACCGGTTCGGTCCACTGGCCCTTGGCCTGCGGGAAATGCGCCATGAAGCCTTCGAGGAACTCGCCGGTGAAGGACCCCACATCGACAATGAAATGCGGCTGCGGCTTGTCTTGCGCAACGATATCGGCGGCCAGACGGCGCGGTTCGGCAAGGCGATCCCCGGCAGGCTCATTGGGGTTGAGGGCCAGAAAGGGCGTGTAAGGCACCAGCCTGGCGGGGGTGACATGGGTCGGGCCATGGGCTGTCTCGGGCTGACGCTGGTCGCTTTGGGCATGGTCTTGCGCTGTTGCCGGGGTGGAGAGGCTGGCACTGCAGAGGGCGGCCAGAAGGATTGCCGAACATTTGCGTCCGGCACGCGGCATGATCATGTAACTCTCCCCAAGTCTGTTTGTTGTGAAGTTGTTCTTTCGCAATATTTGCCGATCATGATGATACGGAGCGAAAGAATGCAGAATTATCCCGCTGCATCTCTAGCACGGAAAGCCAAACGGAAGCTGAATGTGATGAAAAAACATTCAGTCTTGCGAATATTTCGTGGAATTGACGGTTTGCGGAGGGGTTTCTAGAATCGCCGGGTCAAGAGTTTCTTGGCCATGATAAAAATCCATAAGGGAAAGAATAAGACGAAGCCGGGGGGCTTCGCCCCGATTGGGTGTTTGGGAGGATTATGATGAACATGTCGATGCAGCGCATCCCCGCGCTCAAGGCATCCGCGGCTCTGACTTCGATCAGCCTCGCCATCGCGGGTTTCGCGACATTGGCCCAGGCGCAGGCCGCCCCGGCCAAAGACAATGTCGACAATCACGAAATCATCGTGACGGCAACGAAAACCAGCCAGGCCGCCTCCAAAGTGCCTCAGGCGCTGACGGTTCTTTCGGGCGAGACGCTCAAGGAAAAGGGCATCGTCAATGTCACCAATCTGTCGAGCGTGTCGCCGGGGCTGGAAATCGGTTCGGCCTCGCATGGCGTGTCGATTTCGGTGCGCGGCGTGACCACTACCGATGTCACCTCGAAGGGCGAGCAGGATGTCGTCTTCTCGGTGGACGGCATTCCCATCGGTCGCCCGCAGCTCATGGGGCTGGCCTTCTTCGATCTGGAGCGTGTGGAGGTGCTGCGCGGCCCGCAGGGCACGCTCTATGGCAAAAGCGCGACCGGCGGTGCGATCAATGTGATCACCGCCAAGCCCAAACATGATCTGGAAGGATCGGTCTCGGCGGAGCTGGGCAATTACAACACCCGCCGCTTCGAGGGCATGATCAACCTGCCGCTGACCGACGATCTGGCGGTGAGGGCCGCTTTCGCCTCGAACAGCCGCGAGGGCTTTATCAAGCCTGTGCTTGGCAATTACACCGGCGCCAGCACCCAGAACAATCTGGGCGCCGAACAGAACTGGACCGCACGCCTTTCAGGTAAATATGATTTCGCGGGCAATGGCTCTCTGGTTCTGACCGGTACGTTCGGCCATGTCGGCGGGGCGGATGGCAGCAATGATGTGATCTACAGCCGCGTCACCCAGTTGAAGGGCGATAATCGCTTTCAGGTCTATTACAATCCCTTCGCCAATGGCGGCAACAATGACAATTACGCCAACGTCAATGCCGAGCTGAACTTCGATCTCGGCCCGGTCCATGTCGCTTATGACGGCGCCCATCTCTGGTGGCATGGCGAGGACAATATGGACCCCAGCGTCAATGGCGCGCAAGATTCGGGGGCCTACAACTGGTCGCAATACTCGTCGCACATGACCACCGACACGCATGAGGTGCGCCTGTCCAACGCCAACCCCGCCGCGCGTCTGGAATGGCTGCTGGGCGCCAATTACTACCATGAATACAATGATGAATCGGATCTCAACTGGCAGACTCTGGCCGGCACGCCCAAGGATGCCAATGGCAATCCCACCGGCAGCACGGTGTCCTGCCTTGCCGCGCCGACGCAGGCGGGCTGCAACAGCCCCAATCCGCATATTGTCGGCCCCACGGTCCATACGGCCAAGGGCGTGTTCGGGCAGGTCAATTTCCACGCCACGAGCAAGCTGAAGCTGACGGCGGGCCTGCGCTATTCCAGCGATCAAATGGCGCGCTATGCCCTGCTCTCCGCCGGTTCGCCCAACAATGGCGCCGCCTATTGGACCAGCACCAGCGGCGGGGTCTGCGCGCCGCCCTATGCCTGCGTCAGCGCGGCGGAATCCAATCCCGATACCGGGCAGAACACCACGAGCGGCGTAACGTGGCGCGTGGGGGCCGATTACCAGATCACGCCGCGCGCGATGGTCTATGCCTCGGTGGCCACCGGCTACAAGGGCGGCGGCTTCAATGACATCGACCCCGCCGCCAGCACCAAGAAGACGGGCACTTACGGCGCCGAGCATGTCACCGCCTATGAGATCGGCTTCAAGGGGCGGATCACCAGCACGATCAGCTACAACACCAGCGCCTATTACTATGATTACTCCAAATATCAGCTGACCGGCGCGACTTTCCTGGCGCTGCAAAGCATCGGCACGACCGGTGTGGTGATCTACACCTCGCTGGCGCCGGCCACCATGTATGGCTGGGAAAACGAGCTGACATGGCGCCCTTCGAAGAATGACACGTTCGGTGCCTCGCTCTCGCTGGAACGCGCCTTCTTCAACAATGGGCCGAATGCGGCGCGTGTCGGCTTTCTCTATTCCAATCTGCAATATTGGGGCGGCAAGTCGCTGGACCGCGTTCCCGGTATTTCCGGCACGCTGAGCTGGGATCACCGCTGGGAGATGAAGAATGGCGGTCTGGTCAAGCTGGGCGTGAACAGCAAGATTTCGGGCGGCTATTGGCTCAGCGATCTGGCGGGCACGGGCAATCCCTTCAGCGGGGTCTATGCCGATGGTTCCTATCCCAAACAATATCGTCAGGGTGCCTATACCCGCAGCGATGTGACGCTGGGCTACACCATGCCCAACGGCAAGGTGACGCTTGAGGGCTATGTCCGCAATCTGGAAAACACCGTGCAGATGCAGAACGCGCCCAGCACGGCGCAGCCCGGCTGGGGGCCCGACGGCCAATGGGTGCGTGTCAACCTGCCGCGCACCTTCGGAGCCCGTCTGACGGTCAAATATTGATGGATCTGGCCGGACGGACCCGGTCATGATGTCGGCCTCGTTTTCTCCCGGCGCCGACCGAACCTGCGGGGTGGCGCATCTTGCGCCGCCCCGCTTTTGCTGCCTATTTCCCTCGGCATCGCCCCCGCAAGGCGGGCGATCCTTTGCTAGAGAGCTTTAACCGTGCTCAGAACCTATCACCGCATTCTTGCCCTGCTCAGCGTGCTGCTGATGCTTTATCTGGGCGTCACCGGCACGGGCATGCAACTGCTCGATCTCTATGCCATCGCCCGCCACGCGCCGATCACCGATCCGACGATCGTCTCGATCAATGAGGGGCGCTATGGCAATGGCGATATTCAGGTGATGAGCGATGCCGATCTGACCGGCCATGATCTGCCCGCCGGCCTCGATTACGACAAGGCCGTCGGCGTGGTGCTGGCCGCGATGCATCGCGATGTGCCCGATGCGCAGCCGCGCTTTGTCGAACTGCGACTGGTGGACGGCAGGGTGGTGGGGCAGGCGCGCCTTGGCCCCACGCCGATGGGCAGGCCGGGCTCGCCCGAAGCGCAGGATCATCTGCGCGCCTGGGATGCGATCACCGGAGAACCCGCCCGGATCACCCCCGTGCCGCCGCTGGGCCTGCCGGACTCGCTGCGGCAGGATCTCAAGGAGCTTCACCGCTTCTGGGGGCGCCGGGATGTGCCGGGCGTCTATGCGGAGTTTGCCTCGGGTCTGATCCTCTGGGTGTTTATCGTGACGGGGCTGATCCTCTACTGGCGGCTCTACAAGGCACGGGTGCGGATCAAGCGGCCGCAACTGTTCTGGTCGGCGGGGGGCATGTGGCGCACATGGCATCGCGCCATTTCGCTGGTCAGCGCGCTGTTTATCATTCTGGTGGCGGCAACGGGCACCTGGCTGGGTTTTGAGAGCAGCTATCACGTCTTCGCCATGCATCATGGCCCGCAGCCCGACACCGCCAGCCCGCTGAGCGACACCCAGATCCGCAGCATGACCAGCGCCACGCTGACCGCCTTCCGCGAGAAGGAGCCCGAAACGCCGATCCGCGTGCTGCGCGTGCGGCTCTATGCCACCATGCCTCAGGGCGGGGTGGTTGCGGGCAGCGGCCCGGCCTTCGATGGTGAGCCGCATGCGGTGCTGTTCAACACGCGGACGGGGAAAGTCGCCACGTTGGGCGAGCCGGAATATCCGGTCAGCGGCTTTCCGCTGGGCACGCAGGTGCATGAGGACATCAAGCATCTCCATTCGGGCATGCTGCTGGGCCTGAGCGGCAGGGCGATGAATCTGCTGGCGGGGCTGGCGCTGATCTGGCTCAGCGTGTCGGGTATGGTGATGTATTGGCAGATGTACGCCAAGCGGCGGCAGAGCGGGCGCAACGCGCTGTTCTGGAAATAGGGCGCGGTTTCCCGGCGGACCATGGAAGGGTGGGGAGCAATCTCCGCCCTTTTCGCTGCGCTGATAAGTTTCACCCACGCATAAAAAGGCCCGCGCGGGATATGTCCGCGCGGGCCAGTCTTTCTTCCGGGCGGAGGAAGATCAGTTGCCGGTCAGAAAGCGCCCCGGCTGCGAGACCCACTTGTCGATGTAATCATAGGTGGTCTTCATGGTGTCGCCGAACTGGCCGGGCGTCTTTTCGCAGGCCGTGCAGGGGGTGTAGACATGGGTTGCGCCCTCGATAAAGGCGATCGACTTGTCCTTGCTGGCGGCGTGATTGTAGATCGTCTCGGCGGCAAGGCCTTCCCAATTGCCGGTCATGCCCAGGGTCAGCAAAGGCTTGCTGAAGACCTCGACATTGCCCGGAGGCGCCGCATAGGTCGAATGCCAGTCCACGCCGCGGATGGTGCTGTCCTCGCCATAACCGAAATCGGGCGTGGTGCGGATGGCAAAGCTGCCCAGATAGTTCTTCACCGTGGTCTTGAGCGAGGCACGGTAGCTGTCCGAGGTCATCGGCCCCATTGGCCCGGCAGAGGCCAGCCGCACCGAATGGATGATCTGCGTCGTCACCGAGCCGTCCTTATGCACCAGCGGCCAGGGCTTCACCGAATGGTTGAGCAGGCGCGGATCGGTGGAGAACAGCTTGTTGGCGGCCACGAAAGCGCCGGGGATCTGCAGCAGCTCATCGCCGGTGTAATCGCCCTTGCCCGCCTCGATCAGCGCCAGCCTTTCCTGCGCATGGGCCAGCAGCCGGGCGTTGCGCGCCGCCACACCGGCCTGAAAACGCTTGATGAAATCGGCGCTGTAGGTGGCCGCGCCATCCTTGAAGCCATTGGCCGGATTGTAGCTGTCAAGCGAGGGGTCCAGATGGCGGCCCGAGCTTTCGTCGGTCACCGCCGGATCGATGCTCAGCAGCACCATTGCGGCCTGCCCCCAATTGCTGTCGGCCAGCACCACGCCATCGGCGGGCTTGTAACCGGCCATGCTGTCCGGGCATCTGTGGATCAGCTCGGCGCGCTGGCACCAGGCCACCCCGCCCTCGGCGATGGCCTGATAGCCGGTGATGATCGTCGCCCCGCCCGAATGGCCGAACAGCAGCACTTTGGACACGCCCTGCAGATGCTGCAGATAGCTGACGCCCTTGGCCGCCTGGCTGATCGCATCGTCAAGCACGCCATCGTCGAAGGCGCCGGATTTGCTGGTCGTGTTGTTGGCGCAAAGCACGCGATAGCCGCGCTTCGACAGTTCATAACAGGCCGAGAAGGTCAGATAATCGCCGCTGGCATGCATCAGATAGAAGGCGATCTGCGCCTTGGGCCCCGGTTGGGTGGGCTCATAGAGCACGCCGGGCGCACCATTGGCCAGCGGCACATAGCTGCGCGTCACCCCGGCGGGCAGGGGCGGCGGTGCCCGGTCCGGCCCCTGCGCCTGAGCGGGGGCTGACAGCACCGAGGCCAGCAGCGGCGCGAGCGAGAGTGCGGCCAGTCTGGCCGCGAGTTTGGCATGCATCGAAAGGTCCACTTCTGTGTGAAAGTCGCGCATCTGGCGCGGGGATTGGCATTTGTGCGGATCACGGATGGGCGCCGGCCAGCGCGGTGGCGGCGCAGGCGTCATCCTCCTCCGCCGTGGCGCCGCTGAGCGCGAGAGCGCCGATGATGACCCCGCCGCGCAGGATGGGTACGCCGCCGGGAAAGACGGCCATATTGGGCGTGACCCTGGCGCGCAGCGCGGCATCGTCGCGCAGCCGTTGCCGGGCAAGGCGCGTGGGCATACCCAGCCGCAGTGCGCCCAGCGCTTTCTGGGTGGCGGTAAAGGCCCGCCCCGGGCCCGATCCCGGCATGGTGAGCGCGACGCGAATGTTGCCCGCACTGTCGATCACCGAGGCACCCATGCGATAGCCCTTGGTCGCGCAGATCTGCATCGCGGCGCGGGCGAGCGACAGGCTCTCCTCCAGCGATGGCCCCGGCACATCGGGCCCGACAGGCGGCGGCCCGCCGGGTGCCATCGGCTGGAGCATCACGGAAAGCGGGGGTGGCGGATGATCGCCCGGCAGGCGCGTGGGATCGTGCTGCTGTGCCCCGACAGGAGCCGCCAGCAGCGCGACACCGGCAATCCACCCGGCGCGGGCCATGCTATCGGCCCCCATCCAGCTTGCGGAAGTCCTCGACCAGAGCCGGCGCCGCGCAACCTTGCTTCAGCGGTGAACCGAACACCCCATGGCCCGGCCTGGCATAGGCGGAATCGGGCAGGATATAGCCCACCGCCCCGGCGATCTGGCTGACAACCATCACCTGCCGCTTCGCCAGCCCGGCGCGGATGTCGCCGCCGATGGCGGTGCCCACATCACCGCCCACGCCCGCCAGCACCACATCGTTGATCCGCACATAGGCGGTGGGAATGGTCACATCGGGCATGGGTGTGGTGGTGATCTGGCCGCTGGCCTGATCCAGCCGCATGCGCTGCCCGGGGCAGGAGATGCTGCCCTGCGCCACCGCGATGCTGGCCTGCGGGCTGGTCTGGATCGGCGCTGCGGCGGCCGAAACCGAAAAGGCCAGCCGCCGCGCCAGCAGATCGAGCAAGGCCCAGCCGCCCGCGCCTTCATCCGTGGCAGGCAGCGGTCCCATCGCCGGTTGCAGCGATTTGAACAGCGGCACCTGATCGGCCTCTGCCGCCGCCGACCACAGCACGATGGGCGCCACGCCGCTGTTTTCCAGCAGGCTGGCGGTGGCGCCGGGCAGGTCGCCGGTCACCTCATAACCGCCATCCTTGGTGACCGAGCGGAACATCACCTCACCATGGCTGGGGTAGTTCACCATCATGGCGAGGGGCTTGCCGGAGGCGCTGTCGATGCGCAGCACGCTCAGCACCTTGTCATTGGGGCCTTCGGGATCGAACCAGATATGGTTGCCCGCATATTCGCCATTGTTGATGTTGGCGTAGCCCTTGCCTTGCCCGAAGCCCAGCTTTGCCGGTTGCAGCGCGGCCAATGCGGCCCGGGCTGCGGCGATGGCGCCTTCACGCGTTCTGGCGATGGCGCGGGCATGGGCGGGTATCGGCGGATCGCTGTGATAGAAAACCAGCGGATTGCTGTGCGTATGGGTGGAGAAAATCAGCACATCGCTTTCGGGCAGGTTCAGGGCCTGTGCCACGGCCTTGGTGAAGGCCTGACCGCCGGGCACGGTCGTCACCTCAAGGCTGATCAGCACGATCTTGCGCGCGCCATCGTCCAGCGCCAGCGCCCGGGCCGAGAGCCGGTCATGCACGCCGACAAAATCCTTTTCGCGGTCCACCTTGATGGGGAAGTCCGCGGCGTCATTGGTGATGTCGGCCTTGCCCGCCCCGGCGCGCAGCGCGCCCGCCGATGCGGGGAGCGCGGCCAGACACAGGCCGAGCCCCAACAGCAGCGTCACCGGCTTGATCCCGCGACGGCCCGTCCGCCTTGCCCATGTGACCATTCTCACTCTCCCGCCCTTGTTGCTTTTCTCTTGGCCGATCGGTCCTAGACCGTTGAGCCAAACTCAATCTGAACCCCGCGCCAGACCTTTATGGCGTGCATTGTTTTTCGCACCCGTATGATCTGGGGCAGGAAGCATGACGTCTTTCTTCGTCATGGCGCGATTATAGGGGCAAAGGAATAGGTGCGGATAAGGTGGAAACACGCCTTCCGTCATAAGTTTCGCGCACGGATACAAGATATGCATGTCGGACAGCGATCGCGACATGCCAAAAGATGCTTGCTTTAAGGCATCACGGCCATGCCAGCATTGATGGCTGGCGAAAGATCACGGATTTCACTCTTCCTGATGCTCGGCGCGATCTTGTTCAGATTGAGTTTGGCTGGCTGGGGTAGCATCTCGTCAGGGGAGATGTCAGGCCTTGCCTCAAGGGACGGATTGGATGGTCCGGCGGGCGATCCTGTGCGATAAAAGATCATCGGCCTGGCCGGCGACACAAGGGGTAAGAGAGTCGATGCGGGTCTTGCTGGTGGAGGATGATGTGGCGCTGGCGCATGAGCTGGCCGCCTTGTTGCGCTCGGAAAATTTCGCCGTCGACATTGCCGACAATGGCGAGGATGGGCTGCATCTGGGCGATACCGAAAATTATGATGCGGCGGTGCTCGATCTGGGCCTGCCGCTGATCGACGGCATCTCCGTGCTCAATGGCTGGCGCGCGGCGCATCGCGACTTTCCCGTGCTGATCCTGACCGCGCGTGACACATGGTCGGACAAGGTCGCGGGTTTCAAGGCCGGGGCCGACGACTACCTCGCCAAGCCCTTTATGCCGCCCGAGGTGGTGATGCGCCTGCGCGCTCTGGTGCGCCGTTCCAGCGGCTTTGCCACCAACCGCATCACCTGCGGCCCCCTGGGTCATGACACGCAGACCGGCGCTTTCGACCTCAATGGCGAGCCGCTGCGCCTCACCGCGTTCGAATGGCGCATCCTCTCCGCGCTGATCCTGCGCAAGGAGGTGACGGTGGATCGCGGCGCGCTGATCGAGCATGTCTATGAACACAATGCCGACACCGATTCCAATTCGATCGAGGTGATCGTGGGCCGCCTGCGCCGCAAGATCGGGGCCGAGATGATCGTCACCGTGCGCGGCCATGGCTATCGTCTGACGGCAGGTGGGCGTTGAGCCGCATGCGCCCGGCCTTGCTGTCGCTGCATGCGCGGGTGGCGATGGCGGCGGTGCTGTCAGGCGTGGTGGTGCTGGTGGCGGCGGTCTGGGTGTTCCAGTTCTGGCTGTCGCATGTGGTGAGCGAAAATCTCAACGCGCGGATGGACACGCAGGTCGCCCTGCTGCGCCATGCCATTGCGGCGGACGGGCAGCTGGATGTGGTGCGCGTCACGCATATTCTGGCCGATCTGGAGGAGCAGGATCGCCATTGGGGGTGGCAGGTCACCACGCCTGCGGGCACATGGCGCGGTGGGCAGGCCTTCGACCGGCTGGTGATGTTTCCCGGCCTCAACCAGTTCAAGCGGGGAATTTACAGCGCCCATGCTTTTGCGCCCGACGGCGCGCCTCAGCATGTGCGGCTGTGGCGGGCGGGGCGGGGGGAGGTGCTGGTCTCGGCCCCCGATACCGAGCTGAGCGGGCCGGAAACCGCTGCCGTGCATATGATCGTCGGCTCGCTGGCGGGGCTGTGCCTGCTGATGGCGCTGGTGGCGATCTGGCAGCTGCATTTCGGCCTGCGCCCGGTGCGCCAGATCAGCCGCGCCATCGCCGAGGTCCGTGCCGGGCGGGCAGCAACGCTGCCTCTGGCTCTCCCGCGCGAGCTGACCCCGCTGGCCGAGGAGATCAACTCGCTGGTCGAGCAGAACCGCAAGGGCCTGCTTCAGGCGCGCCATCATGTCGCCAATCTGGCCCATGGGCTCAAGACGCCGCTGGCCACGCTGGCGCTGCGGCTGGAGCGGGAGAAGGCCAGCGAAGGGGCGCGCCAGCTGGTGGCGCAGATCGACCGGCGGATCGTCCATCACCTGCGCCGGGCGCGCAGCGCGGCGATTGCCACGGGTGGCCGGGCCAGCGCCGATCTGGCGGAAAGTGCGCAGGATCTGGTGTTTGCCATGCGCCATCTCAACAGCGCCCGCCGGTTGGAGATCGGCTGCAGCGTTCCCGAAGGATCGATGCTGGCGATGGACCGCGAGGATCTGGACGAAATTCTCGGCAATCTGCTCGACAATGCCTGCCGCCATGCGCGGGGCCGGGTGATGCTGGCGGCGCAACCGGAAGGGCAGCAGGTGATCGTCACCGTGGAGGATGACGGGCCGGGCATCGCGCAGGATCAGGTGCCGCTGGCGCTGAGCGCGGGCAGGCGGCTGGATGAAAGCGGCGAAGGCTATGGCTTTGGGCTCGCCATCGTGCAGGAGCTGGTCGGGCTGTATGGCGGCACGCTGGCGCTGGGGCGGGCGACCGTGCTGGGCGGGCTGAGGGTGGAGATGAGCCTGCCCGGCGTGGCGCCGGAGGTCTAGTCCTTCAGCGCCGTGTTTTGCCAGACCGCCAGCCGCCAATGGCCGCTTTCGCGACGCCAGATGGCGGTGTAGCGGGCGGCGCGGGGTTCGCCCATGTCGTAGATCACCACGCCATGGGTGTAGGCGATGCCGCCTGCCGCATGCACCACGCGCTGGCGGAAGGTGATGCCCTTGATGCCGCCGGGTGTCAGCGCTCCGGCGAGATAGGCGGCTCTGTCCTGTTCCTGACCCGAGGCATGGGCATAGGCCAGATCGCGCGCCAGCAGGGGTTCCAGCGCGGCGCGATCATGCGCGACAACGGCCTTTGCATAGGCATCCTCTGCGTGGCGGACGGCCTGGATGGGGTTCGGTTTGGCCAGTGCTGGCGTGGCGATCAGTGCCAGCACGGAGACGATGCAGCGCAGGGCGGTGTTGGCCATGGGTGCTCTCCGCAATGCGCGATCAGCGGTCATGGATTTGTGCCAGCCCGGCCAGCAGGCAGGCTTCATCCTGCTGCGCGGTGGCGCCGCTCGCGGCGACGGCGCCCACGATGCGGCCATCGCGCTGCCATGGGATGCCGCCGGGATAGACGGCCATATCGGGCGTCAGTCTGGCGCGCAGGGCGGGATCGGCGCGCAATTGCTCCTGAACGCGGGTGGTGGGTTCGCCAAAGGCCAAAGCCGCATGGGCCTTCTGCACCGCGACATAGGCCACGCCGGGCTTGGCATCGGGATCGACCAGCGCGGCGATCAGGCTGCCCTCGCTGTTCAGCACGGCCACGCCGATATGCAGATGCTGCGCAGCACAGGCCTGCAGCGCGGCCTGCGCCACCGCTTGGGCAGCCGATAGGGCGGGGGCGGCGGGGCCGCTGTAGGGTGCCTCGACCGCCGCCGGGCCGGAGCGGGGCGGGCGCAGCATGGCGTCGAGCGGTGGCGGATTTTTCTGCCCCGGCAGCGCGGCGACCGGATCGGAAGATTGTGCCATGGCTGCAGGGCTCAAGGCGCAGAAACCCAGCAAAAGAGCGCTTGTCCGGCGCATGAACCTCTCCCCCATCGTTGATCTGTGCCCAGCCTTGCCAGCGCGGCCCCAACCGAAACTGAATGGCAGGGCCCTCAGTTCGCCCCGCTCTCGCAGCGATAGCTGGAGGCTGCTGCCGGATCGCCTGCGCCCTTGTAACGCGTCAGCGCGGGCCATGCGCAGACCGGGCGCTGGCGCACCACCTGGCCTTGCTGCACCTTGCTGGTGAGGACCATCGAGGGGGCCTTGCCGCTGGTGGACCAGGCGTCGATCACGTCGATCTTGCTGAAGGTGTCGCAACCTTCGCCGCCCGCGCAATGGTTCATGCCGGGGACGGTGAAGAGGCGCAGACGGTCGGTACGGGCACCGGCCTGAGCCTGCAGTTTGCGATAGAAACCGGCCAGTTCGGCGGGATTGTGAAAGTCGTTCCAGCCGACATAGAGCATCAGCCGCCCGCCACGCGCGAAGAAGGGTTTGAGGTCTGCGGGGCGGACCTCGAAACGGTCACCCAAGGCCTTGCGTGCCCGAGCGGGATCGCGAGCCCAATCGATGGTGTCGGGGTTCCAGCCTTCTTGCTGGAAGGCGGCGATGCCCCACAGATCAGCGGCATTGCGAAAGGGCTGGCCCGAGACAAAGGGTGCCAATTCGGTTTCCGAACCATAGGCCGGACCGGGGAAGATGACCTTGCCGGTGTTCGGGTCTTTCGGGCCTTCATAGATCTTGCGCAGCAGCGCGATCTGGCCTTTGGTCAGGCAATCGGGGCCTTCCGCGCCCGCGCAGGTGATGGGCGCGGGATCGAAGCGGCAGCTTTCCGGCGCATCGACAAAGCCCTGTGCCTTGCCGACCGGCGTGGCGCATTGTGCGATCACCGCTTTGGTGATCAGGCTCAGCTTGGTGCGCGGGATGGCGCTTTGCGGCTCATGAGCGGTCAGCCAGCCCGGCCACATCTGGGCGCCGTTGAAGTCGATCAGCGGATTGGGCGGGGCCCCGGCGACGATGCCATCATAGTCCGCGGCAAAGCGCTTCGCCTCGATCAGCGCCTGCAGGCCTCCCAGTGAGCAGCCGATAAAATAGGCGTGAGCGGCGCCGCGCCCATAGAAGCGCGTTATCAGTGTCTTGGCGCGCAATGTCATCAGATGGTTGGCACGCCAGGCGTAATCCTCCAGCTTCTGGGGATGCCCCAGCAGGAACTGCCCGCCGTCACCCTGATGGCCGGTGTCATTGCCCGCCACCGCATAGCCTTTGGTCAGGCCGGAAACCATATTGGCAAAAGGCAGATCGCCACCCCAGCCGAAATTGCCCACGCCGATAAACTTGCCGTTCCAGCCCTTCAGCGGCAGCCAGACCTCGGTACGGATCGCGGATTCGGGTGAGGGCTGCAGCGTGAACGCCACGCGGCAGAAGGCCGGATTGGACGGCAGGGCGGCCTGTCCGCCGATGTTCATGCCAGTGGGCTGCGCGCGGCCGGGCGGCGTAAAGGCCCCCGCGGCCACCGCGCTGACATGGATATCCCCCGCCTGAGGCAGCATCAGCCGTGCTCTGGCGGCCAGCGCATCGCAATCGGCGGTGGCGGCATGCGCCGTGCCGCCAAGGCTGAGCGCGCCCAGCAGCGCGGCGGCAGCAAGCAGCCGCGTGGTATGGCGGCGCGGCGGGCGTTGGATGGTCATCGGCACAGGCTCCCGGATCACGATGTTGTATCAGGCGGCGAAGGCGCCGATACCGCAACGGTAATCGAGGGCGGCGGAGCGAAACATTCGAAAGCTTTGCGCCGTGATCACTATCACTGATGGCCGTTTAACTTCGGTTCAACCGGGGAAGCTCTCTGCGTTCAGGCCGGTGCCAGTTTCAGATCGGCGAAATTGCCATAGATGCCTTCTGCCGTGTCGGGCAGGGGGCTCAGGCGGGTGCGGGTCAGGACCGGTGTGGAATAGCTGATCAGGGGGATGCGTGGCAGATCGGTCTGCACCAGCCTTTGGAAATCGGCGTAAAGCGCGCGGCGTTTGGCCTGATCTGGCTCGGACTGGGCCGCTTCGAGAAGGCGGTCCGCCTCGGGGCTGGCGTAATGCGAGGCGTTGGAGAAGGCCACGCCCTTCTTGAAGCTCTTCGACCAATAGAAGCGCTGCATGCCGATGGCCGGATCGGGGCCCATCTGTCCGCCGACCAGCAGCACCTCGAAATCGCGATCCGTATAGGCACGCTTCACAAAGGCCGCGAAATCCTGTGAACGCAACTGCACCCTGATACCAATCGGCTCCAGCGCGGCGCGCATATATTGTGCCATTTTGGTTGGCAGGTCGGTGGTGGGCAGCGGATCGAGGATGAAGGACAGCCTTGTGCCATCGGGCCCGCGATGCAGCCCGGCTTCATCCAGCAGGGCCTCGGCCTTGTGGCGGTCGAAAGGATAGAGGGGCACATCCTTGCTGTAGAACTGCGTGATGTTCGAAGGGATCGGCCCGGTGGCAATCTCGCCGCGCCCGAAGAGGATGTTGCGTTTGACGAAATCATTGTCGATGGCGTGAGCAATGGCCTGACGCAGCCGCACATCGCGCAATTTGGGCAGGTCGAGGTTGAATTCCAGCCCAAGGCTGGAGGTTTGCAACGCATGGTCGAGTTTGTCCTGCGCCACGCCGGGGAATGTGCTGACCCGCGTGACATCGCCCCAGGCCACGCCGGTGCACAGCTGCACCTCGCCGGTTTCCAGCGCCGGGGGCTGCGAGGAGGCATCGGTGATCAGCCGGAACACCAGAGCGTCAAGATGCGGCTTGCCCGCGTCCCAATAGTCGGGATTGCGCGCCAGCGTGACGGCCTGCCCGCGATCCCATGAGACGAATTTGAACGGCCCGGTGCCCACCGGCGCATTGTTTGCCGGATTGGTGAGCACATCCTTGCCCTCATAGAGATGGCGCGGCACCACTTGGGATTCATTGGAGGCCAGCGCATGCAGGATCGCGGGTGAGGGCCGCGACAGGCGCAGCACCGCCGTCTGCGGATCGGGCGTATCGACGTTCACCACATTGGCGAAGGTGGCGCGGCCCCGGCTGTGGTACTTTTTCCAGACCTCCAGCAGGGAATAGGCGACATCCGCCGAAGTGAAGGGCTGTCCGTCATGCCATTTTACCCCCTGCCGCAGATGCAGCGTGATGCTCAGATGATCTGCTGCCGTCTCCCACGCGGTGGCCAGACGCGGGATGGGGCTGAGATCATGGGCATAGCCCAGCAGCCCGTCGAAGATCTTGGAAGACACAAACTGCACCGCCCCTGCCGAGGTGATCGCCGTGGTCAGCGATGTCGGTTCGGTTTCCAGCCCGATGATCAGCGTGTTCGCGGCAACCTTGTTACCGCCGCAGCCTTCCAGCAATGAGAGCAGGCCCAGGCCGGCGGCACCCACCAGCACGCCGCGACGGTTCAGGATGACGTGGGGCGTGGAAATCGGGTCAGCAGGCACAGCCATATCCTTTTCACGGTTCGGCGGGGCGTGTCAGGATCGGCCCCGTCGACTGTGGCTTCTGCGTAGACCATAAAACTCTACAGGTGAAATAGAGAATAAGTTGGGCATGGCCTATCGGGGCTTTCCGGCAAGGCCGCCTGTGCTCCATGTGGATTGCGCAAGAACTGCCGAGCGCCCAGAGTGCCGATCCCTCACTGTGGCCGGGCCACCAGCAAGGACCCTTTCGATGCCCGCCCCGCTTGAGCCCAAGGCCCGATACCACCAGCGCATGCAGCGCGTGCTGGATCATATCGACCGCCATCTCGACGGCGATCTCGGGCTGGAGGCGCTGAGCCGGGTCGCCGCCTTTTCGCCGCATCATTTCCACCGGCAGTTCAGCGCTATCTTCGACATGCCGCTGTATCGCTATGTGCAGATGATGCGGATGAAGCGGGCCTCATGGCAATTGGCCTATCGCCCGGAGACGGTCACGCAGGTCGCCTTCGATGCAGGTTACGAGGCGCCCGACAGTTTCGCGCGGGCCTTTCGCCAGCGCATCGGGCAGGCGCCCTCGGCGTTTCGCGAGGGTCCCGACTGGGCGGCATGGGCCGAGGCACTCGCGCCTCTGGCCCAAGCAAGGAGCAAAGTGATGACCCCCAGCTTTTCAACGCAAGACGTAACCCTGCGCGATACGCCCGATGTGCCTGTCGCCATCATGAGCCATCGCGGCGATCCCGCGCGACTGGGCGAGACGATCCGCCGCTTTATCGCCTGGCGCAAGGCCAGCGGTTTGCGCCCGGCCAACCATGCCACTTACACCATCTTCCACACCGATCCGGAGGTCAGCGGGCCGGAGGATTACCATCTCGATCTGGCCACCGAAATCCGTCGCCCCCTCACCGCGCAGGATGAGGGGGTGACCTTGGGGGCGATCCCGGGCGGGCGCTGTGCCGTGCTGCGCGTGGTGGGCAACAGCGACGATCTGCGCCCGGCGGCGGAATTTCTCTATGGCAGCTGGCTGCCCGCAAGCGGCGAGGAGTTGCGCGATTGCCCGCTCTATGCGCAGCGCCTGTGTTTCTTCCCCGATGTTCCCGAGCATGAGGCCATCACCGATCTCTTTCTGCCCCTGAAGTAAGGTTTTGCGGGTGGCCCGCGATCAGCGGGTCACCACCGCCAGCTCATTGCCGCGGCCTTCGTCCAGCGCCACGGCCTGCGACAGATAGCCGTTGGCGGGGTTGCGGATATGGGCGAGATAGCCCGGTTCGAAGGCATTTTCGGCCAGCACGAAGGCGCCGCTGCGCAGATGGGGCTCCACCAGCTTGAGCACATCGAGATAGAGCGAAAAGGCGCCATCGAGCAGCAGCAGATCGACCGTACCGCCCACATCGCGCAGCGTTTCCAGCGCGTCGCCCTGACGGATCTCGACCAGATCGGCGAGACCGGCGGCCTCCAGATTGGCGCGGGCGCGCGCCACCTTGCTCGCTTCCAGATCGCTGCCGATCAGCGTGCCGCCGCCATTGTCGCGCAGACCGGCGGCCAGATAGATGGTGGAGAGGCCCATGGAGGTGCCGAACTCCACGATCCGCCGCGCGCCAGAGGCCCGCACACACATATAGAGAAAGCGCCCATAGGCGGGGGAGACCGCCAGAAAATGCTCGGCATGGGTGCGATAGGTGCCGTGATAATCGGCGCGTTCCTCGGCCAGATGGGTGGCGACGACATCCTCCAGCGATGAGCCGGGGGCGCCGATTTCGGCCATGATCTTGTCCATATAGGGCTGATCGGCCTGATCCGCCTCGCGGTGGAGGCGTTCGAGCGTTTCGGCAATGCGCCCTGAGGTCAGCGAGTCCATGCGTCTTTCCTTTCGGCAGGCCGGGTCATCCGGCGTCTGATCCCGAGATTAGGAAGCGGCGGACTTGACGTCATTCCCAAGCATGGACAGTTTGTTATCCAATCCAGCCAAAGTGGCGCCCGGATCGTGAAAGCGCAAAACCCATGCCCATCCTGACCGGCACGGCCCCGCATGAGGCCTTTATCGACCCTGATGAGGTGGACCGCCCTATCGTGGCCTATGGCGCGATCATGCCCGAGATCGGCGCGGTGGAGCTGGAGGCGCATAGCCATCGCAAGGGGCAGTTCATTCTGGTGCAGCGCGGGGCCCTGACCTGCGAGGTGGATGGCGGGCTCTGGATGGTGCCGCCGCGCAGCGCCTTGTGGATTCCGGGCGGGGCGGTGCATGCCATCAAGGGTTCGGGGATCGAGGGCTATGCGGCCTTTATCGCCTCTGACCGGGCGGGGCATTTGCCACGGAGCTGTTGTGCACTATCGGCCACGCCCCTGATGCGCGAATTGCTCAGCCGGGCCTGCGATTTTCCCTTGTACTATGATGAGGACGGGCCGGAGGCGCGGATCGTGGCGGTGCTGCTCGATGAGGTGGCGGGGGCTCAGGTGGAAAATCTGCATCTGCCGATGCCCGGTGATGGGCGTCTGCGCGGTCTGATCGAGCAGATGATCGCCGCGCCTGCGCAGCGGGCCACGATGGAGGTCTGGGCCCGCAAGGGGGGTTTGAGTGAAAGAACTCTGGCCCGGCTGATCTTGCGGGAAACGGGCATGAGTTTCGGTCGCTGGCGCCAGCAATTGAGCGTGATGCTGGCGATCAAGGCGATGGCCGATGGCGCCACCATCCAGCAGGTGGCCGCCGATCTGGGGTATGAGAGCATGCCCAGCTTCGTCACCATGTTCAGGAAGGTGCTGGGCTCGCCCCCGGGGCGCTATATGGCGGAGCGCTATGCTGCGGGTTCGCCGGGCCTTTAAGGATCAGCCCGTGGCCTCCATCGCTCAAACCATGCGTTTTCCTTGAGCAATCTCGCCATAGACATAGGCGCTTGGCTTGGGCTTGCGCTCGAAGGTCTCGCGGTCGACAGCGGTCAGCCCGTAGCGGGGTTCAAAGCCGAACAGCCACTCGAAATTGTCCATCAGTGACCAATGGATATAGCCCATGACCGGCACACCGCTGGCGATCGCGCGACGGACACCGGCAATCGCTTGCGGGATATAGGCGGCGCGGCGGCTGTCATCGGTGGTGGCGATGCCGTTCTCGGAAATCAGCACTGGCTTGCCGGTCGCCGCATGGGCATAGCGGACGGCCCCTTCCAGTGAGGCGGGATAGAATTCCTCGCCCATTTGCGTCAGTTCCGCACCGGCCGGAGGCTTGATCGGGCCATGGTCATCAAAGAGATAGCGCCCGTAATTCTGGACGCCGATAAAATCCCCGACCTCGGCGATCAGACGCATCCAGGGGCCGTACACCGCCTCACGCTTCCTGTCGCGCGCGGTGGTTGAGCCGGCCGCCTGATCATCCCCGACCGTCAGCGAGACGCCGACCTGCAACGAGGGATTGGCCGCCTTGATGGCCTGATAGCCGGCCCGGTGCCCCGCCAGCAGATTGCCGCGCATCGCATCGATGTTCCCGGCATTCGAGGACGAGAACAGCGCAGTGCCGCACGATCTGGCCGCATTCGCCAGCATGGAGGCCTGCACCTGCTTCATTTCCGGCGGAAATGGCAGGGGCAGCCAGTTGAGGGCATCGAGAATATTGGGCTCGTTCAAGGTGGTGGCCAGACCGATCTCTGCCGAGAGATGGCGCGCGGCCTTGTCGCAATAGCGGGCGAAATGATCGACCGAGCCTGCGGATTCCCAACCTCCGGCCGCTGCGAACCAGATGGGGACGCTGTAGTGGTTGAAGGTCACGACAGGGGTGATGCCACGATCGCGGCACCCTGTGATCATCCGCTTGTAATGGTCAAGCATCACCGCCGAAAACTCGCCTTGCGCCGGTTCGATACGCGACCATTCCAGCGAGAAGCGATAGGTGTTCAGGCCAAGATGGCGAACAAGGTCCAGATCCTGAGGCCAGCGGTTGAAACTGTCGCAGGCATCGCCTGAGGATTCCTTGTAGATCGATGGTTTGGTGTGTTCGAGGAGCCAGATGTCGGAATTGGTGTTCTGCCCCTCGACCTGATGGCCGGCGGTGGCGGCACCCCAGAGAAATCCCGCCGGAAAATGCGGATTGGTGGCGCGGGGGGCCTTGGATGCGCCGGGCGTTGCCGCTTGTGCAGGCGCCGTCAGGGCAGAGCCGCACAGGGCTGCCGTCAGGGCCGAGCCGATGGCGTTGCGCCGCGTGATATGGGTCATCCGGTTTCTCTCCCAACGCACCATCTGGCCGTTTGCAGTTTGCATAAGTCCGACATGATCAGCGCGCCAATCGATAGGGCGGTTGGGTTGAAATCCATGGCATGGATGCCTTCCGATATTGTGATTTGCGTGAGGGTCGCAGGGCATTCCCAGAAGAAGGGCCGGGAATATGTTGGACAAGAAGCGTCCGTCCTCCACGCCCGGATCGGGGGAAGGGGCTCTTTCAAAGGCCAACCGCTCATGCCCTCGCTGATGGCAGATGAGCATGCAACCTTTTGCCCATGATCCGATTTCTTCGATGTGAGGCGGAATGGCTGTCTCACCGTGGCGAATTGAACGGGGGAGCAGCCGATCCCATGCCCAGAGGGATTTGTGGTGGCAATCTATGGCCATAACCCCGCCCGCTTTCAGCCAGCATGATCTGCTCCTTCACATGCCGGGCGGGATGACCGGCGCGCAGCTCCTCTCCTTTGCCCTGATCGGCGGCGCGGTGGCGGTCTTTGCGTGGGGGCGCTTCCGTTATGATGTGGTGGCGCTGGTGGCGCTGGTCATCGGTCTGGCCACGGGCGATGTATCGATAAAACAGGCTTTTACCGGCTTTACCAGCGATGTGGTGGTGATCATCGCCTGCGCGCTGGTGGTCAGCGCGGCCATTGCGCGTTCCGGTGTGATCGAATGGGCGGTCGGCGGCTCGATGGCCCGGTTGCGCGGCGCGGCGGTGCAGGTGCCGGTGCTGGCGGGCACGACGGCGCTGCTCTCGATGCTGACCAAGAATGTCGGCGCTCTGGCGATCATGATGCCGATTGCGCTGCGCATCGGGCGCAATGAGGGGTCTTCGGTCTCCTCGCTGCTGATGCCCATGTCCTTCATGTCGCTGCTGGGCGGGCTGGTGACGCTGGTGGGCACCTCCACCAACATCATCGTCAGCCAGATCCGCGAGGAGACGCTGGGCCACCCCTATCAGATGTTCGATTTCGCCCCTGTCGGGCTGATCCTCACGGCGCTGGGGTTTCTGTTTGTCAGCCTCGGCTGGCGCCTGTTGCCGCGCGACCGGCAGGCACGGGCGGGGTTGGATGAGGCTGCCGCTGAGGCGCCCTATGTCACCGAAGCCCGCGTGCCCGAGACGCTGCCGGATGACATCGCCACCATCGCCGATCTCAAGCTGGGCGAGGCGGGCGTGTCCTTGCGCGCCATTGTCGAGGCGGATGGCAAGTCGCGGACGCCGCTGCCCGATGCCTCATTGCGCCCCGGCGCCAGCCTGGTGCTGGAGGGCAGCGACAAGGCGCTCGATCGCCTTTTTGCCCGCACGCCGCTGGAGCAGACGCGCGATGCCCGCGAGCTGGAAAAGGACGAGGCCAGGGAGGAATTGCGCACCATCGAGGCGGTGATCCAGCCCGGCTCGCTGTTGATCGGGCGCAGTGCCGAGCGCACGCGGCTGCAGGACATGCATGGCGTGCAGCTGATGGGCATCGGCCGCAGCGATGAGCGGATCACGCAACGCCTGCGCGATGTGCGGCTGCGTGCCGGCGATGTGCTGGTGCTGCGCGCGGGCGAGAAAACCCTGCCCGAGGCTTTGGGCGATCTGGGCCTGCTGCCGCTGGTCGAGCGTATGGTGAAGCTGGGCGACCGCCGCCGCATGTTTCTGCCCATCGCCATTCTGGCCGTGGCCATGGTGCTGGTGGCGCTGAAGCTGGTGCCGATTGCCGGGGCCTTTTTCGGCGCGGCGGTGCTGATGGTGGTGGTGGGCGGCCTCTCCATGCGCGAGGCCTATGGCGCGCTGGAGCCCGAGGTGCTGGTGCTGATCGGTGCGCTCACCCCGCTGAGCGAGGCGGTGCAGCACAGCGGCGGCAGCGCGCTGATCGCCGATATGCTGGCCGGATGGCTGCAAGGCGTGGCGCCTCTGCTGGCGCTGGGTGCGATCATGCTGGCGGCGATGGCCTGCTCGCCCTTTTTGCACAATGCGCCCACGGTGCTGGTGCTGGCCCCCATCGCGGTGGGCGTGGCGCGGGCGCTGCATCTCCATCCCGACCCTTTCCTGATGGCGGTGGCGACAGGCGCGGGCTGCGATTTCCTCACACCCATCGGCCATCAGTGCAACACGCTGGTGATGGGGCCGGGCGGCTATCGTTTCGGCGATTACTGGCGGCTGGGGCTGCCGCTGTCCCTGCTGGTCATTCTGATCGGATCGCTGGCGATCAGCCTGATCTGGCCTCTGGCGTGACGGCGTGTCACCACATTGGAAGGATGCGGCGCTGTTCACATCGCTTGAACCCTTATGCTGCGGCCAGGAGAGACAGAGGCACAGGGGCCGCGTGCGCTCTGGTATACTGGTATTGTTGACCAGCAGATCGGCGGTATGGCCGAGATCACCATCTATCCCCTTGATCGCAGAGAGTTGGCGCAATCGCGAAGCGCAGGAAATGATCGGCATAGATTGCCCATCTGGAAAGCGGGCTGGCGATCGATAGAAAGGGCTCGCAAGCCCCGTCACACCTTGGTTACCTCAGCGCCTGATGCTCAAAGCGCGATCCGCAGCAGCAGTTCGATCATAGCGACCTGCCCTGTCGTGCCAGTCTTCTCATACAGGCGGCGCATATGGGTTCGTGCTGTCGGCATGGCGATCGCCAGCGTCGAGGCCGCGGATTCGACAGAATGCCCCTTCAGCAGCAGCGTTGCCAATTCGGCTTCACGCTCCGTCAGGGCAAAGGCCTGACGGAGCAAGGCGCTGTGTGGCGACCGTGCCGCGCCGGGATCGATCACGGTGATCAGCCCCGCCGCCTCGGCGGGCGCCAGCATGCGGCTGCTGCGCGGCAAAGGATAGGCGATCAGCACCAGAGGCCGCCGCCCCGAAGGCCGCGTCAGCCGCATCGCGCCCGATTGCGGCGCCTCCCGCGTGACGGCGGTGGCGATGATCCGGTCCAGTTCGGCCTGCTCGCCATGGTGGGCCGCATGCAGGCGATGCCGCCGGATGCTCAGCCCATCGATCATGCCCTCGGCTTCGTGAGTCAGGCGAATGACGCGCGCGCGGTCGTCAATCAGGAAGGCGATCTGTCCTTCGCGCCCGGTGATCAGCCCATCCCAGAAAGCGGCCTGCAGCAGGTCGCCTTGCGTGAAACCCAGCGACATGGCGCGTTTCAGCTCCGGCCAGATGGTCTGCATGGCCTGATGATCGGCCTGCTCCACCGGGCCCAGCCCGCCATGGCGATGGATCGAGATGCCGGCCTGCAGGCATCCATTGTCCAGCTTGGTCACCGCCGTCTGGTGGTGGACATTGCGCACCACCGTCCGCTGCCATTGCAGATAATCCCGGACAGGTTTCGGTTCAACATCGACCCCGGGCAGGCCCACGAAGACCTGCGTGCCGGGCAGCGAGGCGGCAAGTCTGAGTTGCGGGTCATGGCGATATTGTTCCTCCATATAGTCTTCGAAGCCGCGCGCGGGCCCCCAGCCGGAAATCGCGCGCTCGACCCGATGCTCCTCATTGTTCACAAGCCAGAAGACGCCGCCGGAGCCGCCCAGCGCCTTCATCAGATCAAGCGACCACGGTTCCCATAAGTGATCCTGAAGAGCCGCCTCATAGGCTCCCTGGATCAGTCGGGTGAGGTCCGGCCTGCTCATGCTCGCGGCGAGGCAGGCCAGCCATCGCGGCAACAGCAGAGACGGAATGCCGTTTGCTGGATCATGAAAATCCCTACCCCCTGTATCTCCTTGTGAAGAAAGATGGGCGGCAAATGCACAAGGTCAATGTTGTAAGCAATGTTAAATCGATGATCTGATCACGATAATTTGATTATTGAAAATCAATTAATGAATAAAATCTGCGACCTTGATTGCATCGATGCTGACATTCTTGTCAGTTATTGTGATTATGATTCGTTCTTTGTGATATGAATAATGCGGTCATATGACGGCATCAATTCAAACCTGCTGATTTCCGAAAATCCTGAAATATAATTCCAGGATTAGGCATTATAAATGCGAATTCGCATTTTTGTAATAAAGTTTTCCATATCTAGGGCCTAAAAATTCTTTAACTATGATCAATATTGATGATTATTGCTGCATACGAATGTCTCTAGAGAGCCCGCCCATAACCGGGTGGGAGGGACAAACCGTCCTGCACCTGCTGCGCGTTTCATCAGGAGTGCAGTCATGAACGGAACTTTTGGCTTTATCGCCCGGGCATCGATCCTCGCGCTGGCGCTGAGCGCCGCCCCTTCCGCCTTTGCGGCTGAGGTAGACTCCAGCGATCAGGCACCGCGGATGGAAATCAATCTGGCGGGGATCGATCTGACCACCAATGACGGCCTGACTGTGGCCCGCAAGCGTGTGAGCATGGCTGCGCGCTCGGTCTGCACGGGTGTGGTGGATGTCGATGGCGTGCCGATCCAGCATGGCGCCTGCGTCTATAAGGCGCGTGCGCAAGGCGTTCAGCAGCTGGAAGCCTTTCACCAGCAGGCTCTGGCGGCGGCGAAGAGCCGGGCGCAATATGCCTATAATGCGCCGGTGGCGTCGGGCATGAAGCCGAACTGAAGCCTTTCAGGCCGCCAGCTTCGGGTCGGCGGCCCGTCAAGGAGTGCCCTGTTCTCGCTGCACGGATGGACCCGGCCAGAACAGGGACAAGAACAGACAGGCGAAGATTGCGCCGCCGATTGCCCCCGGTGGTTTTCGTCTGCATACAACGGCGCCCGACACCTCCGGGCGCCGTTGTTCCCTTTCCGGTAACGGGATAGGTTTTGCCGTAGCAAGGTCTCAGCGCGTCATGGCTGCTTTCACCGCCTGGCCGATCACCGCGCGATCGACTGTCTCGGCGGGCAGATCGGATGGCTCATAGGGCTTGAGCATCAGCTTGGTGCGCAGCATCGCATAGCCATAGACCGTGGACCAGAACGCCATCACCCGCACCGACAGCTCCACCGGGGGCAGGGCAGGGCAGGCTTGTTCCATCACCGTGAGCAAGGCGCGATAGCCGCGACTTTGTTGCACCAGCAGCGCCGGATCGATCTCCGGCGTGGTCAGCTCGCTTTCATACATCAGTTCGAGCAGGCGCGGCTGGGTGGCGGCGAAGGTCAGGAACGCCTCGCCCAGCGCCAGCATCCTGTCGGCGGCGGGCAACGGCTCTTCGGCAATGCCCAGAGCAGAGCCATTGAGTTGGGCAAAGCCTTCTTCCGCCACGGCCAGCAACAGCGCGCGGCGGTCAGCGAAGTGGTAATAGGGCGCCGCCGTGCTGACCCCCACCTGCTGCGCCAGAGACCGCAGCGACAGCGACAGATGGCCCTGCGCCGCCACATGCGCGCGGGCGGCGGCCAGCAGATCGCGGCGCAGATCTTCCTTGTGATAGGTCGGGGCCTTGGCCATCGGCGACAGGTTCCTTTCTTGCCGAAGTCCTAGCAGCACAATGGGGCCAGACAAGGGGGCGGGCGCGTCTCTTGTCAAAAATCTTAGCGGTGCTAAAAATCAATCTAAGCACTGCTCGAATCGGTGCGGATGGGAGAAGGATCATGAGCGACAGCAAAGGGCGCATCGCCATCATCGGCGCCGGGCCGGGGGGCATGGCCGCCGCACTGGCCGCGCTGCGGTTGGGCTTCGACGTAGCGCTGTTCGAACGTGCGAAGGAGATCCGCGCTGCCGGAAACATCCTCAATCTGTGGCCGCCGCCGCAGAAGGTGCTCAGGCTGATCGGTGTCGATACCGATGATCTGGGCGCGCCCTGCCACACCTATTTCGAAAATGCGGAAGGCCGCCGTCGCGCCGATGTGCAACTGCCGCCCGAGGTCGAGGCCGAATATGGCGGCGGCTTTATCGGCCTGCTGCGCTGGGGCCTGTATCGGCGGATGCTCGATGCCATTCCGCCCGGCGTGCTGCATCTGGGCCGCGAGCTGACCGGCATCGAAGATCAGGGCAGCGGCGTCAGCCTGAGCTTTGCCGATGGCACCACGCACCGGGCCGATGTGGTGGTTGGCGCTGATGGCATCAACTCCTTCGTGCGCAGGCATCTGTGGGGTGACAGGCCGATCCGCCATCAGAAGCTGCATCTGGTGGGCGGTTATCTGTTCCTCAGCGAGGAGCCCAAAGGCCTTGGCATCATCGCCCATAACCGCACCACGCAGGTCAGCTACACGCCGATCCGGCATGAGGGGAAATGGGGCTATGAATGGTGGGTGCTGGAGGCCTGCGATCCTGCTGCCCCCGCGCCGGAAGATCTGATCGGCTTCTGCAAGGCGCGGGTGAAGGGCTTCTCCCGCAAGGTCCGCGAGCTGATCGAGGCCACGCCGGTCGAGCATATGCAGCGCTGGGAAATCCGCGATCGCCCGCCGCTCCGGCAATGGTCGAAGGGGCGGATCACGCTGGTGGGCGATGCCGCGCATCCCACCTCGCCCTATGCCGCTTACGGCGCGGGCATGTCGATCGAGGATGGCTATTTTCTGGCACGCGAGCTGGCGGCGGTTGAGATGGCCGATACGGCCGCCGTGCGCGGCGCGCTGCTGCGCTTCGAGCAGCGCCGCATCCCCCATACGGTGCAGGTGACGCAAGGGGCCTATGTCACGGGCAAGATCTTCCACCATTGCCCGGCGCCCTTGCGGCCGCTGCGCGACTGGATCTTCGACCACACGCGCTTCCTGCAAAAGATGGTGGGCGATGACATGCCCAAGCACATCCTCTCGCAATTGGCCGAGATCGAGGAGGGCGAACCCTACATCCCCACCCACAAGCGGGAGGCAGCGCAATGAGCAGCTTCAAATATGGCGTCTCGCTCTACAGCTACACCGATGACATCGGCACGGTGATGGATCTGGACGAGGCGCTGGAACACGTCGCCGATACCGGCGCCACCGGCATCGAGATCCTGAGCGAAAGCCACATCCCGGCCTATCCCATGCCGTCCACCGCATGGATTGACCGCTGGTTCGCCCGTATCGAGACGCTCAGGCTGGTCCCCACCAACATGGCGACATGGGTGGACACGCGCCTGACCTTGACGCGCGACATGAGCGAGCAGGAGGGCGCGGCGCAACTGGCGCAGGACCTCAAGCTGGCGCATCGTCTGGGCTTCCGCTTCATCCGGCCCAAATTCGGCGTGGTGGATGGGGAGCTGACCCCGCATCCCATCTGGCGCGGCGCGGTCGAGCGGGTGCTGGATCTGGCGCATGATCTCAACCTGATCATCATGCCCGAAATCCATGCGCCCACGCCCATCCGCCATCCGGTGACCGAGGCCTATGTCGATTTCATCCAGAAGACCGGCACGCGCAATTTCGGCCTGCTGATCGACACCGGCATCTTTCAGGACCGCCCCTTGCCATATTGGCCGGGTGAAACGCCCGAGATCCGCAAGGCCGCGCTCAGCTTCCTCGACGGTATCGCCGTGCCGGTCGAGCATCTCGCCGAGGTGATCGATTACGTGCCCTTCATTCAGGCCAAGTTCCACCACATCGACGAGCATCTGCATGATCATCACATCCCCTGGGAGCGCATTGTCCCCATGCTGAAACGGCTGAACTACACCGGCTATCTCTCCAGCGAATATGAGGGCGCGCGCGATCCATGGGTGGCCATCGAGCAGGTGCGGCGCCAGCATTGCCTGCTGCGCCGGCTGGAAAGCGCTTATGATGCGGCGCAGGAGCCCCTCCATGCCTGAGCGCAGCATCATCCAGAGCAGCGGCTTTGCCAACATCGGGCCGGTTGCGGCACGCAGCGGATTTGCAGTCCGTTTACGCCAGCCCAATTACCGGGCCTTGCGCCTTTCGCTGATCGAGGGGATCGATATCACCGTCGATGGCGAGCATTTCGCGGCGGAGGCCAGCACCATCCTGCTGAATGGCCGCGATTACACCCATGCCCAGATGGCCGAGACCACCGCCATCCGCTGGGCTGTGGGCGAATGCCTGAGCGTGATCGTGCCCCGCAGCGGCGGCCTCAAGCCGGGCGTGCATGAGGTGGGCTGCGTGCTGCGCCTGCGCCACCCCTATTTCCCGCCGCAGTTCCAGCCCGCTTTTGTGCGCGAAAGCCGCCACATCACGATCATCCGCTGAGGCCGCCAGTGAGGCCGCCACCGGGGCGGTCTCCAACCGACATCACTTTTCCGGAATGCTCTTCAGCTGCTGATCGACGGTGGGCATGTTGACGAAGGGCTTGCCCGCCTGATGCGCGGCCTGCTTGGCCAGGCTGTCGGGCAGGATATCGTCGATGCGGTCCACGCGGTTGGGCTCCACCAGCCATTCGGCGGGGAAGGGCGCCGCGCCGGTGCCGGTCTTGCTGCGCCGCACCGCGCCGATCGCCTGACGCTCGGTGAAGGGGATGGCGTGCTTGCCCTCGCGGTTGGCGAGTTGGGTGTAGAGCGCCTTGCGCAGCGCGATCTTGTCGGCCAGATGCGCGGGGTCCTCGGCCAGATTATGCATCTCGGTGGGATCGGCGGCGAGGTCATAGAGTTCGTCGCGATCGTAGATGCCGTGGTACTGGATGTATTTCATCGTGCCGCGCGTGATGGCGAAAGTCGTCGGCGTTTCGGGGAAGCTCCATTCCCAGTAATATTCATAGACGAAATCGCTGGGCTTCCAGTCAGCGGGCTTGATGCTGCCGTTGATCAGTCCCCAGGCGTCCTGCCCTTCGAACTGTTTGGGCACCTCTTTCACGCCCGCGATGTCGAGGAAGGTCGGCGCGAAATCCAGACCGCGCACGCGGCCCGTGTTGACCACACCGGCAGGCACGGTGCCCGGCTCCCACATCACCAGCGGCACCCGCTGCGAGGCTTCATAGGCGGCGCGCTTGTCGATCAACCCATGGTCGCCGATCATGAAACCATTGTCGCTGGTGAAGACGACCAGCGTGTCCTTCTCCAGATGATTGGCCTTCAGATAGGCCATGATGCGTCCCAGACTGTCATCCACGCCGGAGAGCGTGCCGTAATAATACTTCAGATATTCCGTCATCTTCATGTCGGAATTGTAGAAGAAGTCGATGCCGTGCCAGCTGTTGCGCTGATCATAGACCCAGCGCGGCTTGCCCGCATAGTTCTCGGGCGTATTGGCCCAGCTGGCGGGCAGGGTGAATTGCGTCTTGTCATACTGATGAACGTAACGCACCGGCGGCAGCGGATCGGAATGCACCGCCTTGTGGCTGAGATAGAGGAAGAAGGGTTTCTTGGGATCGCGCTCTTTGGTCAGCCAGTTCATGGCATAATCGGTCAGCTCGTCGGTGATATAGCCTTTCTGCGCGACCTCCTTGCCGTCCACATTGAGCATGTTGACCTTGCCCGCAGCGATGGCGGCGGGGGGCAGATCGGTGGTGGGATAGTAATGGCCCTGACCCTTGAAGCTGACCCATTTGTCGAAGCCAGGGCGCGGGGCATCGGTGTCATTGCCCATATGCCACTTGCCGAAGAAACCGGTCTGATAGCCCACCTGTTGCAGATAGGCGGGGAAGAAGGTCAGCCCGGCTTCGGAAGAATTGTTGTTGTCCACCACGCCATGGTTGCGCGCGGTCATGCCGGTCAGAATGCTGGCGCGCGCCGGGCTGCACAGCGAGGATGTGGTGACGCCATTGGGGAAATAGGTGCCCTGCGCGGCCATGGCATCGATGTTGGGGGTGTGGACCAGCCCCTTGGGTTGCAGAAAGCCCATGGCGTCAAAGCGCAGATCATCCACCAGCACGAAGATGATGTTGCGCGGATGCTGCGCAACAGGAGCGGTGGTTGGCGCCGCCGTTTGGGCCGGAGCGGTGGAGGGGATCAGCGCCATGGCGGCGAAGGTGGCAGCAGCGGTGCTCAGGGTCTTGCGCAGAAGCGACATGGGCGGGTCCGTTCGATGGTTTGCGCCGCGCGCAGGCGTGATGGCGGCGTTCAGAATCCTCTGACCATCAAAAATACCATCGTTGGTATTTTGTCAAATACTATCGCTGGAACTCAGGCGATGCCCTCGGTCGATTCTCGCAGGATGATGCGCGGACCGATGGCGTCACCCGGCGTGTCCTCGCGGTCGATGGCCATCAGCACGGCGGCGCGGGCGATCTGTTCGAAAGGCTGCTCCACCGTGGTGAGCGGCGGCAGCGAGCAGCGGCTTTCGTTCGAATTGTCGAAACCGGTGACGGCCAGATCCTGAGGCACGCGAAGGCCTTGGCGCAGCGCGGCGGTCATGGCGCCCAGCGCCGTGGCATCATTGACGGCCACAATGGCGGTGGGGCGCTGGGGCAGTGTGATCAGCTGCGCAAAGGCATCCTGCCCGCTTTCGAAGGTCATGGTGCTGCGGATCAGATAGTGCGCGGGTGCCTCCAGCCCCGCTGCCGCCATGGCGTCGCGATAGCCCAGATGGCGCTGCTCGGAAGCGAAATGGGGCGAGGGCGGGGCGATCATCGCGATCCGCTCATGCCCCTGCGCGATCAGATGCGTGACCAGCTGCGCCGAAACCGCCCGGTCATGCACATCCAACACCATGCCATAGCCCTGCGCCTGCGCGGCAACCCGCACCGCAGGCAGACCCAGCCTCTCCAGCGAGCGCAGCATTTGGGGATGGTCCGACCATGGTGGCAGCACGATCACCGCATCGGCGTTGCAGGACAGGGTGATCGCCCAATCCTCATCCCCTTCAAGCGCTTGCCGGTCGAAGACCTCCACCACCAGATGCCAGCCCACCGCGCGGCAGGCCTGCGCCATGGCCAGCAGCATGCGCGAATAATACCAGGCCGCCACATCGGGCACCAGAATGACGAGGATATAGGTCTTGCCGCTCACCAGTTGCCGTGCGGCCAGCGCCGGGCGGTAGTTGAGGTCGCGGATTGCGGCTTCCACCTTGGCGCGCACATTCGGGCGCACCGTTTCCACGCCGTTGAGCACGCGCGAGACGGTCTTGATCGAAATGCCCGACTTTTCGGCGACATCCTTGATGGTGGCCATGACCGGGCAACCCTAACCGCGCACCACGCAGCGAAAGCCGATATGGCTGGTGGAGCTGTCCACGCTTTGCGGGTGGCGCGCGGCGGGGCGATAGCGCTGGCAATAGCTGGGCGCGCAAAGATGCGATCCGCCCTTCAGCACCTTGCGCGGAATCTTGACCTGAGGGCTGGCCGGGTCGAAGCTTTTGGCGCGAAAGCCGCCGCGCGGATTGCTGACGGCGCAGCAGGCGGATTTGGCTTTCTTTTGGGCGGTTTCGGGCAGGCTCCACCAATCCTCGCACCATTCCCAGACATTGCCGATCATGTCGAAAACGCCATAGCCATTCGCCGGAAAGGCTCTCACCGGGCTGGTGCGGACCCAGCCATCCTCAGCCAGATTGGCAAAGGGAAACAGCCCCTGCCAGGTGTTGGCCTGATGCACGCCGCCCGGCGTCAGCTCATCGCCCCAGGCAAATTCCTTGTCGACCAGACCACCGCGCGCGGCAAACTCGAACTCGGCCTCGGTGGGCAGCGCCTTGCCCGCCCAGGCGGCATAGGCGGCGGCATCCTGATGCACCACGTGCACGACCGGATGGTCCATCAGATCCTCGATGCCGCTGTCAGGCCCGGTGGGGTGGCGCCAGTCCGCACCGGGCATCCAGCGCCACCATTGCGACGGATCGGAGGTGTCCACCGGCCTGTCCGTCATCATGAACACCGCCGAGCCCGGCACTGCCAGAGCCGGGTCCATGCCGGGGTATTGCGCGGGATCGGGCGCGATCTCGGCGAAGGTCTGGTAGCCGGTTGCCGCCACAAAACGGGCGAAGTCGGCGTTGGTCACGGGCACTTTATCGATCCAGAAGGGATCGACCTTCACCCGGCGCAGCGGCGCTTCCTCGGGATAGAAGGCGGTCGATCCCATGGTGAAGGTGCCACCGGGAATCGCCACCATGCCTTCGGGAATGGGGCGGGATGCTGCGCTGAGTTCCATGACCATCGTTAACCTCTAGGCGAGATGGCGGGGGGCGACAACCATCCCCCGCACCATCATGGACGCGCGCTCAGCACGATCCCGACACCACGCAGGTAGAGCGGTTCAGCGCCGCCATGGAGGAGGGCAGTTCGAAGGGCAGATGCCCGCGCGCCACCGCCTTGCCGGCCACCACATCGAGCAGCGCCGCATCGCTGGCGCCGAAGACGGCCAAGCAGGGCGTCTGCGCGGTCCTTCACATTGGTGAGGATCGCAGGCCGGTCATAGCCCTCGGTCGAGGCGCCGATGCCCGAGTCCGGCGCGGGCAGTGAGCCATGCAGCAGCGTGCCGACCTTTCTCTTCAAGCGTTATGCGCGCCAGCCGGGCGCATCCTTCGCGCCGCACAGGGCAAGCGAAACCAGAGGCAGCAGAAGCGCGGTGGCAAGCGGGCGAGCATCAGGTGCAGGCTCCCGAAGAAGACATGGGCAGCGCACAAGAGTTTGCACGCCGTCCCGGAGTGTTAGCGGAAGTGGTAGGAAATCGTGCCGCCAAAGTAGCGCGAGGCATCCTTTTTGTAGGTGCCCACCATGTCATAGGGCGTCGCCGTCGTAAAAGGATGGGCCGTCTTTTCGTCATGCCGGGCGGCGGTATCCCAGTGATCGGGGTTCTCGAACCCTCGTATGGCTATGTTTCGTGAAAAATGTAACATGATAAGTGTCGTGATTCATCGCACTTGCCAATCCGGGCCGCGATGTACAAGAGGTTCGCGTGCGCAATGACAGCCGCCTTTCCCGCATGCTCCATGTGCTGCTCCATATGGCGCGGCATGATGGCCCGCTGACCTCCGAGGCGATCGCGCGGATGCTGGGCACCAATGCCGTTGTGGTCCGCCGCACCATGGCGGGGCTCCGCGAGGAAGGCTATGTTCGGTCCGAAAAGGGACATGGCGGCGGCTGGGTGATCTGCGCGGATCTGGAAAGGGTCACGCTGCTCGACATTCACCGCGCTGTCGGCGGGCCGCGCATTTTCGCCATCGGCAATGAGCATGCCAATCCGGCCTGCGCGGTGGAGAAGGTCGTCAATGCCGCAGTGGAGGATGCCCTGCGCGATGCGGAGGCCTTGCTGATCGCGCGGTTTGGTGCGGTGACGCTTGCCCGGTTGGCGCAACAGTTCGATGCGCTTTGCATCGCGCCGCCGCACGGCGATATGTCGGGGATCGCTTCTTAACAGCAGGGGCGCCAGCATCGACGGGCGTTTCACGGCCCCATGCAGCAGCCCTGATCACCGGCCCGCGCGGGCTTATCCTCCGCGCTGAAGTCGTTCTGTGATGATGCGATATTTGTCCGGTGTCGTATCGCTCATCGCGGCTTCGCGGGAGGGGGGGGTGTCGTCAAAGGGGATGGGTTCGGCAAATTGGCTGACCGTCAAATCCCACCGTGTGCCGTCGATAAGATTGTAGAAATGTGTGCCGCCCACCGTCCTGGTCGAGAGGATGTCGCCACCGAAATGGTCCTGAACGATCAGGGCGGTGACGCTGCAATGGTTCTTCGCGGGATTGTCGGCGGACCAGCTTGCCGGAGGGCTCGCCGTTTCAGCCGACCATGCGCTGCGGAGCGCGCGGTATAACGCGATGGGGTGGTTGAAAGGCTTTTCCGATATCGCGGTCATAGGGCATCCGACATTGAGGGGCCGCCGGTGACTATCATGCGCTGCCGGCGGAAGACAGGCGTTCTCTGCGTGCCATGACAAGATCGAGACGGTGTTCGATGGGGCCTGTCTACGGCCCGAGGATCAGGCGGAGATCCGGCAGGATATTGATGGGGCCATCGGCAAAAAAGCGCCCGCCAACGCAACATCCTCTTCGGCGGGCCGATGGTTTGTTTGCCCCGATCATCGGGCAGGGCGAGGGGCTCTGGCCGTTCTGAGGCAATCCGCGCTTGCCGGGCAAGAAGAATATTTACATTACCTATCTGCAAACTAGGATATATAGGTCGATGCGTTGCCAAGGAGGGTCGCATGCTGCCTGTTTCCGTCTCACTTTCTCTGCGCTCGCGGCCCCTGCGGTAAGGCTGAAAGATGGCGCAAACACAATCGACCTCCCGGCTGATCGGCATGGCGGCGTTGCTGCTTGCTCTGCTCGGCGGATGCAAGGATCATGGCAAGGCCTCGGGCGATCCCAATGATCTTTCCGATGTGACGATCATCGTCGGCACACCCAACAAGACCGGCCTGCGCCGCCAGCTGACGGCTGCTGGCGAGACCACAAACCTGCCCTACAAGATCGAATGGGCGGTCTTCGATTCCACCCCGCCGCTGACCGAGGCGCTGAAGGCGGGCAAGGTCGATATCGGCGGAGGCGGGGAGACCGGTGTGCTCTTCGCCATTGCCAATGGCGCGAAAATTGCGGTGCTGGCGGGTACGGAGATGCGCGATCCGGACAAGGCCGTGGAAGTGCTGGTGCCGGCCGACAGCCCGGCGCATTCCCTGGCCGATCTGCGCGGGCGCAAGATCGCGCTGCCCTATTACACCGCGCAGCATTATGAGCTGGCGCGCGCGCTGGACAAGGCAGGCCTGCCCTGGGATCGCAAGCTGATCCTCAATCTGAACACGGTCGACGGGCTTTCGGCGCTGGTCAACCGGCAGGTCGATGCACTGATCGTGTGGGACCCCAATGCCGCGGTGGCCCAGACCCGGTTCCATGCGCGCGGCATCGGCTCACTGCGGGCCATCGTGCCGACGGCGGGAATGCTTTATGCGGCGCAAGCCTCGGTGGAGGACCCGCGCAAGAAGAAGGCGCTGCAGGATCTGACGCGGCGGATCATCCGCGCCCAGGCCTGGGTCAATGACCATCCCGAGCAATGGGCGCAAGAGATGGCGACACAGGCGCAAATCCCGCTGCCTGCCGCCCGGCTGACGGTCTCGCGCAACAATGCCGATTACCTCCCGGCGGGCGACAAGGATGTGGTGGATCGCTGGCAGAAGGAGGTGGATTACTTCCACCAGCAGGGCCAGTTCCAAACGGCGTTCAACATCCGCGACCATCTGGCGCCGGGCTTCGATGCCATTGTGGCCGATGAAAACGCCAAGCTGCCTCACAAGGCCGGAGCCGCCCAATGACGGCCAGCATCACCGCGCTGGAAACGGCCTCGACGCTGGAGCGGCTCCCGTCGCTGGCAGGGCGGCAGAAGCAGCTGCGTGTACCGCGCTCGCTGCGGCGGTTGAGCGGTGTCGTGCTGCTGCTGGCGGGATGGGCCTTGTCCAGCTGGTTCAACTGGCTGCCCACCGATATCCTGCCTTCGCCGCGCAGCGTGGTGCTGGCGATGGGCGAATTGCTGTCTGACGGGCAGTTGGTCGAGGCGCTGGGTGCTTCGCTCACGCGGGTGGTGATCGGCTGCTCGATCGGCATTGCGGCAGGGGTGGTGGCCGGGCTGTTCTCCGGCCTGCTGCATCTGGGCGAGGATCTGATCGACGCCCCGGTGCAGATGATGCGCACCCTGCCATGGGCCGGGCTGATCCCGCTGCTGATCATCTGGCTGGGCATCAATGAGGCCTCGAAGATCGCGCTGGTGGCGCTGGCCTCCTTTTTCCCGATCTATCTCAATCTCTTCGCCGGCATCCGCAACATCGACCAGAACCTGATCGAGGCATCCCATACGCTGGGGTTGGGGCAGGGGGAGATCGTGCGCCATGTCGTGCTGCCCGGCGCTTTGCCCAATGCGCTGATCGGGCTGCGTTTCGCGCTGGGCCATGCGTGGCTGGCGCTGGTGCTGGCCGAAACGGTCAACAGCCAGACCGGCATCGGTTCGCTCACCACCTATGCGCGGGAGACCTATCGCACCGATATCGTGCTGGTCTGCCTGCTGATTTACGCCCTGCTCGGTCTTTCGACCGACCTCATCGTCCGCTTTCTGGAAGGAAGGTTCCTGTCATGGCGACCGAGCTTCAAAGCCGCCTGAGCCCCTCGCCCATCGAGGCCCCGCATCGCCCGCGCGGCGCGGCGGTGCGGGCGCGGGGCGTCACCCGGCGCTTCGGTGATCGCACCGTGATCGACGATCTCGATCTGGATATCCATCCCGGTGAATTCGTCGCGCTGCTTGGTGCCAGCGGTTGCGGCAAGAGCACCCTGCTGCGCATTCTGGCCGGACTGGATCAGGAGATGAGCGGCGATGTGCTGGTCTCCGCCCGGCGCGGCGTGGGTTTTCAGGCGCCGCGCCTGCTGCCGTGGAAGCGCGTCGCCGAGAATGTGGGGCTGGGCTATAAGGGTGCTGATGGGCTCAGTCGCATCGCCGCCACGCTGGCCGAGGTGGGACTGTCTCACCGCGCCCGGGCCTGGCCCAAGGAGCTTTCGGGCGGTGAGGCACAGCGGGCATCCTTGGCGCGCGCCCTGATGCGCGATCCCGATCTGCTGCTGCTCGATGAACCCTTCAGCGCGCTGGATGCGCTGACGCGGATGAAGGCGCAGGCTCTGGTGGGCCAGCTGTGGTCGGCGCGGGGCTGCGCTGTGCTGCTCGTCACCCATGATGTGGAGGAGGCGATGCTGCTGGCCGACCGCATTCTGGTGATGCGCGAGGGGCGGATCGAGGAGGAAGTCTCCCTGCCATCGCCGCGCCCGCGCAGTCTGGATGATGGCGGCTTCGTGCAAAACCGCGCCGAAATTCTGGGCATGCTGGGCCTCTGAACCGCCCTTTTGCAGATTGGAACAACCATGAGCCAAACCACCACAGTCCCCGGCAAGGCCTCTGCCGACCTTCGCCCCGATCAGGCCGCATCGCAGATTGCGCAGGGCTGGGGTGCCGGCCCCAGCGCGCGCTATGAGCAACTGGCCGCCCCCTTTCGTCCGGTGTTCCAGCGCATCCGCGAAGATGCCGCAATCCGCGACACCCGGCGCCGCCTGCCCTTCGATGAGCTGGAGTGGCTGAAACAGGCCCGCTTCACCACCCTGCGCGTGCCCGAAAGCCATGGCGGGCAGGGGGTGACCTTGCCCGAATTGATCAATCTGCTGATCGAACTCTCCGAGGCTGATCCCAACATCACCAACATCCTGCGCCCGCATATCGGCTTTACCGAGGATCTGCTCAACAGCAGCCACGAAGCGTTCCGCAACCGGTGGCTGGAACGCATCGTAGCAGGCGATACTTTCGGCAACGGCTTTTCCGAAACCGGCGGCAATGTCGGCGCGGTGACCACCAGCCTGGTGCGCGATGGCGAGGATTACCGGCTCGACGGGAAGAAATATTACACCACCGGCACACTCTTCGCGGACTGGACCAATATGGGCGCGGTGGATGAAAACGGCGATCCCACCGGCGCCGTGATCCCCACAAGCGCGCAAGGCGTGCAGATCATCGACGACTGGAACGGCTTCGGCCAGATGCTGACCGGCAGCGGCACCACGGTGTTCGATCAGGTTCGGGTGCCGCCCGAGCTGGTGAATCCGGAAAAGGGGCGCGCCCGCTATGTCGGGGCGTTTTTCCAGCTGGTGCATCTGGCCACGCTGGCGGGCATCGGGCGGGCGGCGGCCAATGATGTGGCGCGGCTGATCCAGGAACGCTCGCGTGCCTATGGCCATGGCAATGCGGCGGCGGCGCGGGACGATCCGCAGATCCTCGCGGTGGTGGGCAAGGTGCGCGGCGCGGCCTATGCGGCAGGCGCCATCACGCTGAAAGTGGCCGAGGCCTTGCAGCGCGTCTATGATTACAACCAGTCGCGCGAGGTCGAGGCGGAGGAATGGGCAGGCGCCATCGCCGATGTCGAGATCAATGAGGCGGTGACGGTGGTCAGCCAATTGGTGCTGGGTGCGGCGACGGATCTCTTTGACGGGCTGGGCGCCTCGGGCACCAGCCGCGATCATGCGCTGGACCGCCATTGGCGCAATGCCCGCACCATCACCTCGCACAATCCGCGCATCTATCGCGATCGCATCGTGGGCGCTTTTGCCGTCAATGGCACACTGCCGGTGCAGCCGCTGCGCAATGCGAAGGACAAACCAGGCAAGGTGGACCGCAACGCGGCCTCTCCGCCGATCCTGTGAGGGCTTAAAGCGTGGCGGGCAGGCGCAGCATCTCCAGCACGTTGCTGAGGTGGCCGCGCCCCACGCTGGCCCGGTCCTTGGAGGACAGGTCGATCCCGGCGCGCTGCATGCCCGAAAGCAGATCCGAAAACAGCGCGGCGTCAAGATAGGAGATCGCGATGTCGGGCCCGGCGATCATCCGCAGCACCTTCCCGCTGGTATGGCCGCGCAGATAGCGAATGCGTGGCGCGAAAGGCTGCAAGGCTTCGTCGCGCGCCACGGCCAGCATCAGCTCCTCGATGGCGAGCCGGTTGGACAGATGCATGGTTTCGCCGGTGAGATCGGGCAGCTTGCCCTTGATCCCGCTGTCGGCCTCGGCCTCGGCGGGCGTTTCATGGACCGGAGCGGCAAGGCGCTGATAGATCACATCAAAAGCGGTGCGCACCAGATCGACGCTGGTGCGAAACCGGTTCGACACCATACCCAGCGACACACCGGCCTCTGCCGCGACCGCGCGGTGAGTCAGCCTGGCCATGCCCTGACGTTCGACGACATTGGCAGCGGCGGCGGCGATGTGCTGGGTCGTCTCATCCTGAATCGGCAGATCGGGCAGCGAGGCCAGCGCCTGATGCCGCGCGGCAAGGCGCCATGGGCCATCCGCCACCAGCCCGCCCGTCAGCCACGCGGCCCAGCCCTGGCATAATTCCTCAAGGCAGGCGCGATCGAGCACGCGGCGCCAGGACAGCATATGCAACGCTGCCTCGGCCTCGAAGACAAAGCTCGTCCATTCGCCGTGCTGCCCGGCGCCGCACAGGTCGCAGACCGTCTTCCAGAAATCCGCCCAGACCTCGCGCCATCCCTGACCGAGCAGGCTGTAATGCGGATCGCGGCGGGCCAGCAAGAATCCCTCGCGCCAGGCGAAGGCGAGGCGCCTTTGGCTCTGGGTCCATTCATCGATCAGCGCGGCCAGAATCGTGCCCAATCCGCTGGCCGGGGCGGGGGCGGTCACGGCTTCAGACAAGTGTTCCAATTGCGCGGCGCACCATTGCCTTGTCTCGATCAGGGCCTCTTCCTGAGCCTTGAGAAACACCTGTTCCATCGAAGGGAAGTGATTGTAAAGCGTGGAGAGCGGAACGCCCGCATGTCTGGCCAGCGCACGAGCGGAAATGGCGCCATGGCCGATCGTCTCCCACAGCTGCCACACTGACTCCACCAGACGGCGCTCCAGTGGCACAGAACTGCGGAAATAAAGAGAATTTTCCGGGCTGTTCATCGTCGTTCCGCAGGCTTTCCCATGCTCATGCTGGCAGCGGCCGGGTGGCCGCCCTTGTCCTTGAGCCTGCCTTCATAGCCTTTTGCCGTGCGAGATACAAATGTTCGCCAAGGCGGGGTGACCGTCACAAGGTTGAAATACATTCGTTCCATTTGGAGGGGCGAATCGACGGGAAGAGGCCTTCCTGAAACCGATCGTCATGAGGATACATATGCTCGTCCATCGCCACGCCAACCGCCTGTTGCGGACCTCCACCGCGCTTTGTCTCGCGCTTTGTGCCATGCCTGCCGTCGCGCATGCCGCAGCGCCTGCCGCGGCTCCGGCTCCCGCCGCCGATGCTGATGCCGATCAGGGGCTGACCGATATCGTCGTCACGGCCGAAAAGCGCCCGGAGAGCCTGCAAAAGACGCCGATCTCGATCTCGGTGCTGAAGTCTGACGATCTGGCCAACCGCCATGTCACCTCGCTGCTCGATCTGGGCGACGGCGCGATCCCCTCGCTGCGCGTGGCGCCCTTCTTTGCGCGCCCCTCGGCGCTGATCCTCAACATTCGCGGCATCGGCGTGCTGGCGGACAGCAACCAGCCCGCCCGCGATCAGGGCGTGGGCATCTACATCGACGGCGTCTATATGGGTCGCGCGCAAGGGCTTGGCACTGCCATGTTCGATGTGGACAGCATCGAGGTGCTCAAGGGGCCGCAGGGCACGCTGTTCGGTCGCAACACCGAAGGCGGCGCGGTGAGCATCACCACCAAGAAGCCCAGCGGCAAATTCGCCATGAGCACCACCGTGGGCGCGGGCAATTACGGCAGCTACAAGGCCGAAACCCATCTCGACCTGCCCGAATTCCACAACATCAGCGTGAAGGTCGACGGTGTGATCGCCCATCGTGACGGGCTGGTGAAGAACCCGCTGGCCGGTGCCTCGGACTTTGGCGCCTATGACAAGCGCGGTCTGCATGCCGAAGCGCTGTGGAAGCCGGCGCCCAATTTCAGCGCCGATTATTCCTACGATACCTCTCGCGACTCCTCCACCTCGGCCTATGTGCAGGCGATCTCGGCAGGCTCGCTGGCCCGCGCGCCCGATCAGCCGCTGCAGCCTCAGCGCGCCTCGGTGGCGACGGTGGGCGTGCCCGAACTGCCCAGCGTGGGCAAGACCAACGGCCACCGCCTGACGCTGGACTGGGAGGTGCAGCCGCATCTGACGCTGAAGTCGATCAGCGCCTATCGCGAGCTGACCCAGTCGCAGTATGACAATGGCTCGGCCAATCTCTCGGTCTACAGCCCCAGCGGCACCTTCAGCCGCGCCAGCCTCGCCCAGTTCCGTCAGAACCAGCTGAGCCAGGAACTGCAGGTGATCGGCGAGACCCCGCGCCTGAAATTCGCCGCCGGCGCGCTGTTCTATGAGGAGCGCGTGCAGGACAATGCGCAGGCGCCCAACACCATGCAGTGGAATGCCACCGGCACCTCGGCCACTGTGCTGTCGATCGACTACAACGCCGTCACCATCGACCGCGCCAGCCATGTGAAGACCGACAGCTATGGCGCCTATGCCCAGGCGACCTACACGCCTGCCGTGGCGGGTGACATTCTGCATGTCACCGGCGGTCTGCGTTACAGCAATGACAAGAAGGTCGGCCAGCTTTTCACCATCAATGGCGCCACGCCGGTCAGCGTCACGGGTGTGGTGGCACCGCTCAATCTGAATGCCTCATGGTCGCGCGTTGATCCGATGATCAATCTGGCGGTCGATGCCACGCGGGACATCCATCTCTATGGCAAGTGGAGCACGGGCTACAAGTCCGGCGGCGCCAATTCGCGCTCGCTGACCTATGCGCCCTTCAATCCCGAAACCGTCTCCATGTTCGAGATCGGCGCCAAGACCGAGTTCTGGAACCACCGCGCGCGCTTCAATCTGGCGGGCTATGTCGGCACCTACAAGAATGTGCAGGTCGATTTCTCGGCCAGCTATCTGCAATATGTGAATGGCGTGCTGCAGAACAGCAACCGCACCACGCTGGAAACCACCAATGCGCCCGGCACCGGCCATCTGAGCGGTGTGGAAGCGGAATTCACGCTGAACCCGCTGCCGGGCCTGACGCTGAACGCCAGCTATGCCTACAACCATGTCACCATTCCTGACACGGCGAACCCCTATCCGGTGGTCTCGGGCGGTGTTTCGGTGATCAGCACCACGCCGGTGAAGATCTATCCGGTCTATACGCCCACCCAGTCGGCCAGCGGCTCGCTGGATTACGAGATGCCGCTGAAGGGTGCGAAGCTGCGCCTGCATCTCGACGCCAATTACGACAATGGCTTCTACGTCAGCGCCAATGATCCGGCGCCCGCGATCCAGCCCAAGGGCGACCCCAGCTTCATCATGAACGGTCGTCTGGCTTTGGCCGACATCGCCATGGCGGGCAGCGGCGCAAGGCTGGCGATCTCGGCATGGGCGCGCAACCTGCTGAATGAGCAGCATATCTTCTACAAGGCCTACAGCCAGTATCTGGGCACCTACGGGATGTTCAATGAGGCGCGCACCTATGGCCTTGAAGCCAACGTCAAGTTCTGAAAGCTTTTTTCCGGAGATCATCCATGACCACTCGTAATGTTCTGAAGCTGCTGGGCGCGCTGGCTCTTGTTGCTTCGCCCGTGCTGGCTTCCCCGGCGCTGGCCCAGCCTGCTGCCAAGGCCCAGAGCGCCGCGCATGAGCGCTTGCTGCCGCTGCAGGGCGGGCGCAATTTCCGCGATCTGGGCGGCTATCGCACGCAGGACGGGCGCACCGTCAAATGGGGCGTGCTGTTCCGCTCGGGCGCGATGAGCGGTCTGACCCCTGCCGACTACACCGCTCTGGAAAAGCGCGGCATTCGCGTGGTCTGCGATTTCCGCGACACGGGTGAGCGCGCTTCCGAGCCGGTGAACTGGCCCGCCGCCCACGCTCCCAAGGTGCTGAGTGACGACTATCACCTCGACATGGCGCAGAGCCTGCCCAAGGGCGATATGGCGCATTGGACGGCGGAGCAGGCCCGTGCCGCCATGGCCACCAGCTATCCTTTGATGCTGACCCAGTTCAACGGCCAGTTCCGCCGCATGTTCGGCGAGCTGCTGGCACATCGCGTGCCGCTGGCCTTCAACTGCACGGCGGGCAAGGATCGCACCGGCATTGCGGCGGCTCTGGTGCTGACGGCGCTGGGCGTGCCGCGTGAGACGGTGATCGAGGACTATCTGCTCACCAACCGCTATCTGGATGGCAGCAAGATCATGCATGCGAGCAGCAGCAACCCCGGCATGGCCGCCATGGCGAAAATGCCGCCCGAGGTGCTGCGCGCCATGATGGCCGCCGACCGCAGCTACATTGAATCCGCGCTGCATGTGCTGGACCAGCACCCCGGCGGCGCGGAAGGCTATCTGCATGACGAGATGGGCCTGTCCAAAGCCGATCTGACGCGCCTGCGCAGCATGTACACGCAGTAAGGATCAGGCGGCGGCAGACGGGTTCTGCCGCCGCCCTCTTTTATGCGTGGGCTGGAGTGACTTCGGCCCCGAACAGCTCGCGATCCAGATTGTGCAGATCGCCCTGCTGGAAATATTTGTGCATCCACAGGTCGGTGGTGCCCAGATACCAGTGAACCGCTTGCGCCGCCGCTGCCTTGGCCGCCCCGGCAGGCGCATCCGTGCCCGAAGCCTTGGCATTCTTCGAATAGGCATCGAGAAAGTCGAAATGGTCGACCAGCGCCAGCGCCTCGATGGCGAAGGCGGTGGCGATGTCGGTGTCGCTGATGGCGATGAGGTTGTCGCCATTTTCATGCTCGCCGCCCTCCGCCAGATTGGAGGAGCCGCAATAGACCACCGCATCGGGCCGGTTGAAGCCGCAGACCACGAATTTGTGATGGACCTGATGCTCGCGGATCGGCGGCACCTGATCGAAGGGGGCGGGCAGATCGGTGGTGCCCGGTTTGCCGGTGACCAGCACGCCATGATCCTGCCCCAGCGGATAGAGCGTTACGCCCTCTGGCGCGTCGGAAATGCCGTAGCTGAAGATGCCCGGCACGGCATGCAGGGCGTTGAGGCATTGATAGACCACATCCTTGGCCTCATTCAGCGCCATCACCGCGAACAGCACCGAGGCTTGCCCCGCCGGGGCGTTTTTCTCCGCATTCACCCGCGTGACCAGATCGTCCAAAATCGCCTGCGCCGTATCCTGCGTATGCGGCGAGAAATGGATCACGCTTTTGGGCGTCTCCGCTGCTGAACTGGTGAAGGTGCCCGTCGACCAGTCCGAGGCGATAAAGGCAGCGGCCTTCACATCCTGATCCCAGCTGGTGTCGAACACACCCTTGTACCAGCCCGCCACCTCGCGGTCGTCATAGACCAGCACATGGTTGGAATTGACGTAAAGCCCGTTCACCGAAAAATTGGTCGAGCCCGTCAGCACTTTCAGCGGACCGCTGGCATCGCTGACCACCAGCACCTTGTCATGGGCATAGCGGGCGAAATGGCCGCGCTTGATCACCTGCGCATCGCCCGAAGCCTTGGCGATCAGTGCTTCGGCCTGATCCTCGGGCTTGCTGCCGTCTGCCGCATGGTGAAGCGTGGCATCGTCCAGAATGACCCGCAGCTTGCCCGGCTTGGCAGCCATGCGGACCAGAGCATTGATGAAATCCGGCTCGGTCAGATCATAGGCGAAGACATCCAGCGTCAGATCATCCGCTGCCTCCACCGTCTGCATCAGGTCAAAGACCAGATCGCGTGCGGTAAAGCCCAGCCACTCGTAAGCCTGAGCAAAGCTGTAAGGCTGGCCATCCAGAGGCCCCGTGCCCGCCTGCGCGGAGGTATCGAAGATCAGCTCATGCCCGGCGGGGCGCAGCAGCGCATCCTTGCCGAAGCGATGCACAAAGGCCTCCGACTGCACAAAGCCGCGCGTAAAGCCCAGCGCCAGATTGCCCTTGCGAAACGGCCCGACCTGCACATCCACCCGCGCCGTGCGCGCATGATCGAGCGGCAGCATCTTCTGCTGCGCATCGAAAAAGCGCGGCGTCACCTCATAGAGGTAATTGCCCGCCATGGGCGTATCGCCCTGATGGATCACGCCGGGCACATGCACCCAGCGGAATTTGTGAATGGGGGCATTGACCGTCGATTGCGGCGGCTCGCTGGCCAGCTGAGCGTGGTCTTCGGGATGCTCATAGACCAGACTGTTCCAGAGATAATGGCTCTGCCCGTCCGGCGTCGAATAGCGAATGGTAAAACCGGCCAGCCCTTGCGCAGCCTGCTGCGAGGTGAAGTTGAAGGCCAGCAGGGTCTTGAAATCGCCCTCATAGGCCTTCAGGCTGAAATCACCGACATGGGTTTCGATGACATGGGTTTCGATTTTGGCCATCGCCTGTCTCCACGCTTTTCGGGCGGCAGCATCCCCTTGTTATGTGTCGCGATCAAGACAGGCCGGTTTGCGGCGCGCCTCATTGGCTCAAAGCCGCGCTTGCCTATTGTGCTGATCTCCTGCCCAATACAGTTCGTCCCGATCCTGCGGGATCGTCTCTATCCCCGCCGATCCGGCTGTGAAACGAGGGGGCTTACTTCGGAAGGAAAGCCATGCTCACGCCCGCCATTTTCGTCGCCCCGGCCCGCCCCTCGCGGGAGATCTATCTGGCCAATGCGTCGCATGGCCTGCCCAGTGCCCCCGTGCTTCAGGCCTTGCAGGATTATCTGGTCGAGGAAGCCGAATGGGGCGGCGCCTGCGCGTTCCAGCGCCATGAAGCGCAACTGGCCGAGGGCTATGCCGCCGCTGCCAGATTGATCGGCGCCGAAACGGATGAGGTTGCTTTCCTCGAAAGCGGCAATCGCGCGCTGCAGGCACTGATCCTCTCGATGCGGCTGCAGCCGGGCGACCATGTGCTGGTCGATCGCAGCTGCTGGGGCGGCACGCTGACCATGCTGGCCGATCTGCCCGGCGTGGTGGTGGATGTGATGCCCGCCGATGCACATGGCCGTGTCGATGTCGCCGCCGCGGAGGGCATGGTCCATCCTGCCACGCGCTGCATCCTGCTCACCTGGTGCCCGGCGACCAGCGGGATCGTCAATCCGGCGCAGGAGATCGGCGTTCTGGCCCGCAAGATCGGCGTGCCTTACCTGATCGACGCCTGCCAGATGCTGGGTCAGCGCCCGGTGGATGTGAAGGCTCTGGGCTGCCACGGGCTGGCGGCCAGCGGGCGCAAATGGCTGCGCGGACCGCGCGGCACGGCGCTGCTCTATGTCGAGCGCGGTTTTCTGGCGGCGCATCCCGCCTGTATGGCGGATCAGCTTGGCCGCCCGCGCACGGATGCGCGCATGCATGAGCCGGGCGAGGCCAGCTATGCCGGCCGTGTGGCGCTGGGGGTGGCGATCCAGGCCGCGCTGGCGATTGGGCCGGAGGCCATTGCCGAACGTCTTGCCAGCCTCTCCACTTATCTGCGCGCCAGGCTGAGCGCTCTGCCCGGCGTGGCGGTGGTGGAAAGCGGAGATGATCTGTCGGCCATCGTCACCTTCCGCATCGCGGGCGTTCCCGAGGATCAGGCCATGGCCGATCTGGCAGGGCAGGGCATCCGCATCGGCACGCTGAGCAAGACCTATGCCCCCTTCGATATGGCGGCCCGTGGGCTGCAGACGGTGCTGCGCGCGGCGCCTCAGCTCTACACCACCGAGCAGGATATCGATGCGCTGGTGCAGGCCGTCGCTGCGCTGGCGGTCATGGCGTAGGACCGACCTCCCCCGCTGCGGAGCAGCCTTCAAAAAGGGCTCCGCAGCGGTCTTCGAGGCAGACAAAAGGGGGATGCTGGCCTTTGCCCGCCGGAGGCACAGGTCTTCTACCCCGCACAAAGCCGCGCCAGCGTAGCATCGATGCGCGGATCATCCATCATCGCCACATTGAAACGCATATAGCCCGAGGCGGTCTGCGCGCTGCTGAAGACATTGCCCGGCGCCAGCACGATATCCTCTTCCAGCGCCCGCCGGGCCAGGCTGGTGGCCTCCACCCCGTCAGGCAGGCGGCACCACAGGAACAGACCCGCTGCCGGCTCGATCCACGGCGTCAGGTCAAGGGCGGTCAGGCGGCGGATCGCCTTGCCCCGCGCATCGGCCAGACGGGCGCGGATCTGCTCCATATGGCGGCGATAGCTGCCGTCGGTCAGGATCTGGTGGACCAGCTCAGCGCCCATGGTGTTGCCCGGCATGCCGGTGGCCATGCGCAGATCGGCCAGCCCCGCGATCCAGTCGGGCCGGGCTGCAATATGGCCGACGCGCAAGCTGCCCGAAAGCGATTTGGAAAAGCTGCCGACGCGGATCACCCGCTCCAGCCCGTCGAAACCGGCGTAGCGCGGGGCTTGTGCCGTTTCGAAATCGGCGAAAATATCGTCTTCCACGATCACCATGCCGTTCGCCTCGGCCAGTTTCAGCACGCGCCGCGCCACCTGTGCCGAAAGCGTGGCCCCGGTGGGATTGTGGATCGCCGAATTGGTGATGTAGAGGCGCGGGGCATGGGTGGCGACGGCTTGCGCAAAGGCCTCCACATCGGGGCCCTGCGGGGTGAAGGGCACGCCGATCACCCTGGCGCGATGGGCGCGCAGCAGGGCGTGGAAGTTGAAATAGGTGGGATCGTCCACCAGCACCACATCGCCCGGCGCGATCAGATAGCGGCAGACCAGATCGATCGCCTGCGTGCCCGAGGCTGTGAGCAGGATCTGATCGGGCGAGGCTTCGATCGTCTGTTCCAGCAGGCGCCGCGCGATCAACTGGCGCAGCGACGCCAGCCCCAGCGGCGAGCCATGGCCCATCAGCGTTTCGCCATCGCCATGCCGGGCCAGATGCCTCAGCCCCTTGCGCAGCAGATCATGCGGCAGCCAGCTTTCCGGCAGCCATCCACCGCCGGGCTTGAGCGCCTCGGGTCGCCCGCTGAGGGACAGGCGCAGGGCCCAGATCGGATCGACCTCCCTTTCGCGCTCGGGCTCGGCATCGGCGATGGTGAAAGGGGCCAGCACCGGCGCCACATAGAAGCCGGAGCCGGGGCGCGCATGGATCGTGCCCTGCGCGGCAAGGCGGTCATAGGCCTCCACCACCGTTGATTTGGAGAAGCCGGAACTGTCCGCCATGGCGCGCACCGAAGGCAGGCGTGCACCCGTAGCCAGCGCGCGGCGCTCGATGCGGCTCTGGATCAGGGCCATCACCTGTTCCACCTTGGTGGCGCTCAGCACGGGCTGCGGTTGCAAGTGTACTCTCCATCATATCAGTACGGTTCATTGCTATCGTACTGCATTGTCCATGGCGAGGCCAGCGCTTTGCGCGCAGAGACAGGCTCCTTCTTGCCAAGGAGTTGAGATGATGTTGCCGCAGTTCACCTTCCGTTTCCGCCAACGGCTTGCCGTTCTTTTGCTCACCACGCTGGTGATGCTGAGCGGCTGGGCCGGTTTGGTGGGCGCCCGTACCGATCCCTTTGGCGAGCGTGTGGAGGTGAAGATTCCCCGCCCTGCCGACCCAGCGCGCACCGAGACCGCGGCCCGCCGCAGCATCGCCCGCTTCGACAAGGCCGCCCTGTTGGCCTGCGGCGCATCTGACCAGAGTTTTGCGCAGATGCAGGCGGCGGTGAGGCAGTCGACCTGCTGGCATCAGGCCATGGACGGCGCGGTGCAGCAAATGGATGATGCTCGGCTCAGCGCCTGGTGGGCGGCGCATCGCAGCTGAGCGGAAGGGGCGCGGGACGGCGCCCCTTCAGTCCGCGAAAGAGGGCTCGCTTCGGGACGGGCGCGGCTGCCTGTTTTGCAAACCATCAGTCAACAGCGTGGCAAGCTGCCTGACCGGTTTTGCGGCTTGCTCTTGCGGCATCAGCAGGCTGATGCCGAAATCCGGCAGCCCGGGCAGCGCCGGGTCCGCCACCACGCTCAGGCCCGCCGGGACCATGGAGGCCATTGCCACCGTGATCGCCAGATCGGCCCGCACGGCGGTGATCATCGCCTCGAAACCTTCATTGTCGCAGGTTGCGCGCCAGTCTCGCTTCACACTGTCCAGCGCGGCGACAATCGGCGCGCGAAACCGGCAGGATGGATGCGAGATCGAGACCGGCAGCGGCTCCTGACGCCATGCCACCCCTTCGGTCGCCCCCACCCAGACGAGCGGCTCCTGCAGCAGCGGTGTTTCGGTGCCGACCCCGACCTGCTGCTGAACCAGCGCCAGATCGACCATCCCATCCGCCATGGCCTTCCCGAGCAGCGCCGATGGCGCCGAGATCAGCGAAACCTCCGTCTCCGGCGACTCGATTGCGAAAGCACGCAGCAGGGGCGGCAGGATCTCGATGATCACATCGGGCGGAGCGCCAAGCCTGACCCGGTTGCGCACGCCGCCCAGATCGCGCCACATCCGGTCATTCAGCGCGATCATCTCGCGCGCCGTGGCGAGCAGGCTCTCTCCTTTGGGGGCGAGGCGGGCGCCGCGATGGTCACGCCAGAGCAGGCGCTGATCGAACAGCGCCTCAAGCCGCGCCAGTTGCTGGCTGACGGCGCCCTGAGTCAGATGCAGCGCGCGGGCCGCCGCGCTGAGGCTGCCTTCATCCACAATGGCCACAAAGGCGCGCAGCAGGGCGATGTCGATGTTGCGAATCATCGGGCCATCATGACTGCTAATGGCCTGACCCACAAATTCTGGTTGGCGGGCCGGCGCGAAACTTGCGACCTGTTTCGGCGCGCTGCGATCAGGCAGCTGTTTGCAAAGGCTTTCTACCATGACTGACACGCCGGATGGCATTGCCCTGGCTCGCGCCTTTTTTGCCCGGGTCTGGGCGGCCCCGCATGATCTCGATGCCATCGATGAGCTGATGACGCCCGATTACCGCCTGCACAATGCCGGGACGACCATCACCGGTCGCGATCGCTTCAAGGCCTGGGCCGCCGAGATGCAGAGCCAGATCGGGGAGCCCACCAATGAGCATCTCGATCTCTTTCTGGATGCAACCGGCGAAAAGGTCGTCTCGCGCTGGGTCACCCGCGCGGTCAACAAGGGCCTGTTCGGCACGGCGGCGGACGGGCGCGCCATCGAGTACACCGGCATCAGCATCTGGCTGGTGCGCGATGGCCGCCTTGCCGAATGCTGGGTGGAGCGCAGCGCGCTGGAGCTGCGCAGCCGGTTGATCGCGGACTAGAGGGTTGCGGCGATGGTTGCGCGCCATCGCCGCGTCATGCCTCAATCGCGCTGGATAAGCGCGGCAAAGCAGCCCGGCCCGGCATAATGGGCATGCAGATAGGCGATGTCGGGCCGGGCGAGATAATCGAGGATCAGCCGCTCCAGATCCTGCCCGGGGACCACCTCCGCTGTGACCAGAAGATCTTGCCCGTCAAAGGCGCGCAGGGAGATCAGCCGCTTGGCCAGCACATCGGGGATAGCGTCGATGATGCTGGCGGGGGTTTCAGCGCCTTCGCGGATAAAGATCGCATGGCAGGCGTGATAGGGATTGCGCGCGGGCTGATGCGTGTAATTCACCAGCAGCACATGCGTGCCCACCGGGGCGTCGCGCAATTCCACGCGTTCGGGGATGGTGTCACCCTCACGGATCAGGCGGCGGACGGCGCCCCGCTCGGCCAGCGCCTGATCATCGAGGCCAAACAGCGGTGTGAAGGGGGCGGGATCGATGCCCGAGATGCGATAGGCCATGTCAGTTCTCCGATGACAGGATGGGTATGGCTATCTGGGCTCTTGCGGCGGTGCCTGTCGTTCCGTTTCCTGCGTTTGAATCGCACGGGGAATTTGAAAGCAGGAAGCGGAGTTCGCCGGTGCGTCGCATCGGGCATTGGCGCGTTACCGTAACATCCGAGCAAGAGACCGACCATGAGCATTGCCCTGAAACCCGAGACCATCCGCCTGATCGATTGGGCCGCGATCACGGAAGATCTCGACCGTCAGGGCTGGAGCGTGCTGCCCCGCCTGATCAGCGAGGCCGATTGCGATGCCGCTGCCGCCCTCTATGACCGCGAAGAGGGTTTCCGCAGCCGGGTCATCATGGCGCGCCATGGTTTCGGGCGCGGGGAATATCGCTATTTCGCCTACCCTTTGCCCCCGCTGATCCAGCATTTGCGCAGCAGCCTTTACCCGCATCTCGCCCCCATCGCCAACCGCTGGCATGAGCGCATGGGGATCGACACGCGCTTTCCCGAGACGCATCAGGCTTTCCTCGATCGCTGCCATGCTGCCGGCCAGACCCGCCCAACGCCTCTGCTGCTGCGCTATGGCCCGCAGGACTACAATTGCCTGCATCAGGACCTCTATGGCGAGCATGTCTTCCCGCTGCAGCTGGCGGTGCTGCTTTCGACGCCGGGGCGGGATTTCTCAGGCGGCGAATTTGTGCTGACCGAACAGCGCCCACGCATGCAGACCCGCGCCGCCGTGGTGCCGCTGGAGAAGGGCGATGCCGTGCTGTTCGCCGTCAACCACCGGCCTATGCGCGGCACACGCGGCGATTACCGTGTGGCGCTGCGCCATGGTGTCAGCCAGATCCGTGAGGGGCAGCGCCATACGCTCGGCATCATTTTCCACGATGCGGCCTAGGCGTATTGAGGCAGGCGCTCTATCGCAAATCCGTGTTCGGGCTTGTGTTTTGCAATTGAATCGCCTGATCCCCCGGATGGGCTCCCTGGCCTGAGACGTGGTCGATTGTCAGGCCTTGAATATGTTCGGCGTGCAAGGCTGCGCCAAATGAAGCAGGAATGGTGCCGTCCCAATGCACGGCGACATCGCGGAAGGTCAGATCGGACACATCTTGCGCAAAAATCGCGGCGGTTTTGCTTTTGTACAGGCCGTCGACAAGCTCGGTCGGGCGAATGTCATAGGAGTCGGCGGGATAGTCGGTGGTTTTTTCGATGGTCAGATCGATGCCTGTAAAGCTGATGTCGCTTGTCTGACTGCCGGGCCAGCCGCGCACGAACAACCCGCCTTCACCGCGACAGACCAGATTTTGCACCCGAATGCCTTTGAGCGTGCCGGGAGCCATGGAGGCCCGGCGCGGCAGGTTGGAGATATGGACGGCTTCGGCCGCGCCCCACCACATGGCATGGCGACGCCGTGTGGTGATCGCCAGATTGGCAAACAGCAGGTCTTCAATCGTTGCGCCATCGCGCTGAAGGACGGCAATCCCGCGATTGCTGCGGCTGATCGTGCAGCCTGTGACCACAATATTGCGGATTGTGCCTTTGCCTTCCGGCTCGATCTTGATGCCTGCTGAACTCGATTCGAAGGTGCAATTGGTGATGGTCACATCCTCGCAATCGCTGAACATCGAAAAGTTGCGTGAGGTCTTGATGGCTATGCAGTCATCGCCGGCCCTGATCGCACAATTCGCGACACGGACACTCCGGCAGCGATCGATATCGATGCCATCGCAATTGGGCAGGAGCAGATTGTTCTCGATGGTGATGCCGTCGATCAGCAGATTTTCGCAGGCGATGGGATGGATGGTCCATGTGGGCGAATCATGGATTCGAAAATCAGCCAGACGGACGCGCTGGCAGGCAACAAGAACGATCATGCGCGGGCGGCCGTTTTCAGCATAAGTGCCGGGAAATGTTTCGAGCGGGTTCCAATATCCCAGAAACGGTGAGGGCACGGCGTAAGCGCCTTCCACCAGCGTCGGGAACCATGGGGCGCCAGATCCGCGTCCTTCAATCGTGCCGCGACCGGTGATGGCAATGTCCTTGGCATGCTCGGCAAACAGCAGGCATCCCTTGTCGCGATAGGATTGCCGGTCGGTGCTGGCGAGGAGCGTTGCCCCCTCTGCGATGTCGAAGGTGACGCTGTCTTTCAGCACCAGCGTGCTGCTGAGATAACGTCCGCCGGGGGAGAGTTGAACGATGCCTCCGCCGGCACGGGTACAGGCGTCGATCGCCTTCTGGATCGCCAGCGTGTCGTTGGTGCTGCCGTCACCGCGGGCGCCAAAGCGCTCCACGGGGAATGTATGGCCGAGCGTGCTGCCAAAAGCCCTGCATGAAAAAAGAAGGCTTCCCGGGAGGGAGGAAAGCAATGATCTTCGAGCAATTTTTGTCATTTCAAGCATCGCTCCCCGTTGATGTTATGGTCTATGTCGCGTCATGTGATTTTTTCTGGCCCCATCGCTTGCTGGAGCAAGGCCGGTCGCATGTCTATGAGATCTCTCCCGCCCTTTTGATGGCCTGATCTTCTGGCCGCAGGGTCTGCATGCCGCAAAATAGGCAGAGCGAATTAATAAATCAAATAGAAATATCTTGACGAGGGTCTGAAATCCCGTAGACAGAGCAGGCCCGAGACGGCGCGCTCCGTTCAGGCGGCAAGAGCCGCAGCGCCCCGTCCGGTCAAAGACGAAGCTCGCTTGAAAGCGAGATCATAGGGGTGAGGCTGCATGAAAATCGAAAGTCGCGCACATCGCGCAATGCTGATGGCTGCAACGTCCGGACTGTGCATGATGATGGCCAGTGCCGCTTTCGCGCAAAGCGCTGAGGCACCGGCTGAATCGGCTGCTCCTCAGGCTACCGCCGCGGGTGATGATCAGGCCAATGCCATCGTCGTTCTGGGTGTGCGTGGTGCGCAGAAAGTTGCCGTCGATTTCAAGCGCCGCGCACCGCAAATCGTCGATTCCATCGTTGCTGAAGACATTGGCAAGCTGCCGGACGTGACCATCGCGGATTCTCTCCAGCGCGTGCCCGGTATTCAGATCGACCGCAGCGCGGGTGAAGGATCGGGGATCAATATTCGCGGTTTGCAGCAGGTCTTGGTGACGATCAACGGCGAAGAGTTCCTCGGTGGATCGAACATCGATGGCGCCCAGCCCAACTTCTCCGACATTCCGCCGACGCTGTTCTCGGGCGTGGATGTCTACAAATCGACCACCGCCAAGCAGGTCGAGGGCGGCGTCAGCGGCATTGTCGATCTCAAGACGCGCCATCCCTTCGATCTGAAGAAGAATCTGACCCTGTCTGCCGAAGCGCAGGGCGATTATGGTTCGCATGTTCAGCATCTGAATGAAGAGTTTTCCGGGCTGGTCGGCTGGCATAATGACAGTGTCGGCATTCTAGTTGCGGGCTCCTACTCCAATGCCCGTCTGGCCAATGACACGATCGACACGGGGAACAGCTGGCTGGCCTCTGCCGATTCGCGCCCCAAGCAGGGTTTCTATTATCAGCCTGCAGTTGTGACCGTCAGCAATAAGGAAACCCAGCGCAAGCGCTATGGTCTTGATGGCTCGCTGCAGATCAAGGCCAGCGATTCCATCACGCTGACCGGTGACATCTTCTACACCAGACTCGACAATCGCGACCGCGATGTCGGTCTTGAGTTCAACAGCAGCTATGGTCCCTTGCCGCTTCAGGCGGGATCGCAGGTGGATCAGAACGGCGTGGTCTCGGTGGGGCAGTTCCAATTGCCCAATTTCACTGTCGACAGCGCCAGCGTGGGCAGCCGCTCGCAGGCGATGAACACCAATCTTCAGCTTGATTTCAACAATGGCGGCCGCTTCAAGGGCTCGCTGCGCTGGGTCTATGGCCATGCCGTGCGCACCAGCGAATCCTCCTATGTCGATGCCAAGCCGGTGACCGGATCGACCGTGGAGCGTGGCGACACCGCAGCCTGCCGCGACAATCCCACCAGCTGCACCCAGGCCGCCAACCCCAACGGCCTGCCTTATGTCAACGCCGGGATCAACTACGCCAACCCCGGCGTTCCCAGCCTGAACTTCGGCACCGATGTGACGAACCCGGCCAATTACAACATCATGTCCACCTGGGCCTTCGGCGATCGCCGTGTGGGCACGAACAATGCTTTCCGTGCCGATGGCAGCTATGATCTGGGCGGCTTCTTCAAGTCGATCGATTTTGGCGCGCGTTACGACAAGCGCAGTGTCGATGTGGAGAATTATCGTTATCTCTCGCCGGTCACGGTGCCGGGGCTTGGCCTGTTGAACCAGCCGGGCGACCTGTATTACTTCAAGGACCCGGAAATCTCGCACACCGGGCGCCCGGCCATCAACGGCCTGTCGGTGCTGCCGCTCTATCCTTTCTCGGCGGTGCCCAACATCACGCGTAATTTCAGCAATTTCATCGCTTCGGGCATTCCGGCTGGTGGTATTCCTGCCGTCGATCCGGCGGCAATGGACAATGCGCTGGCGTTCCAGAACAGCCTGTTCCCCGGCAACCAGCGCTATGTCGATCCCACGACCAGCTTCCGGGTGCGCGAGCGTTCGATCGCCGGCTATGTGCAGGCCAATTTCGAGGGCGATCTGCTCCTGCCGATCTCGGGCAATGCCGGTCTGCGCGTCGTGCAGACCAGCCGCTCGGTCTATTCCAGCGTGACCGATCCCAACAATTTCATCGGCACCGGCGGCAGCTACAATGGTGTGGCGATTTCGCTTGGCACCACCAAGACCACCAAAGACTACACCCGCGTCCTGCCCAACTTCAACCTGACCGCCAACCTCAGCACCAATCAGAAGCTGCGCTTCGCCTTTGCCAAGGTGGTTGGTGTGCTTGATCTTTATGATCTGGGTGCGGGCCGCGTGCTGTATTACGGCGCCAACAATGGCCGCTATCCCAATCTTCCGTCGAACCTTCAGGTGTTTCTGCAAGGCTCTTCGGGCAATCCCAACCTTGAGCCTTATCAGTCGACCAACTATAACCTCTCTTATGAGCGTTATTTCGGTCATGGCGGTCTGTTCAGCGTTGCGGCCTTCCTGTTCGATGTGAAGTCCTTCCCGCAAACCGTCAACCAGATCCAGCCCGTGGCCGATCAGGATGGCGTGGTGCGCGATGGCGGCGTGGTGACGACCTATGGCAATGGCAATGGCGGCAAGATCAAGGGCGTCGAGATCGGCTATCAGCAGCAGTTTGACTTCCTGCCCGGCCTGCTGAGCGGTCTGGGCATGCAGGCCAATTACACATTTTCCGACAGCGACAGCTCGAACACGGATTTGTTCGGCAAGTCGCTGCCGGTGCCTGACAATTCCAAGCATCAGTTCAACGTCGTCGGCCTGTATCAGAAGGGGCCGATGCAGGCCCGTGTCGCCTACAACTGGCGCAGCGATCGCTATGTCGGGCTCCAGCCTGTCAATGGCACGCAGGCCTTCACCGGCAATTCTGTCGCGCAGAATCTGGCGATCTTCTCCGAACCTGTCGGTTATATGGATGCATCGGCCAGCTATGACATCACGAAGAATGTCACAGTCTTCGTTCAGGGCACCAATCTGACCAATGCCCATGACCGCGAATATGCGCAGTTCAAGAACCAGTTCTACAGTGAATCGGTCTATGAACGGCGCTTTACCTTCGGCATCCGCATCCGCAACTGACGTTCCCCCCGGCCCCGCCTCCATCCCTCCCGGGCGGGGCCACCCAACAGAACAGACGCCAGCGCAAAGCATGGCGCGAACCGGGATTGAGAGATGAACCATCGCATGCCAGCCTGTTCGCGCCGGGCGGTGCTGTCGTCGGGCTTGTTCGGAGCTTCCGCAGGGGTGCTGCCCGCCGCCGCACTGGCCGCTGCCCCCTCCGGCCCCCCGACCATCGCGCCGACAGCTCAGGGTGATCTCCATATCCATCTCGGTGGCCAGCGCATCCTTCTGCGGATCTCCGCCCAGGGTGTGGCCAGCGTGGTCAAAAGCCCTGCCAGCCGGGCCACCGACGATCCCGGCTTTTTCCTCGACCGCCCCGCGCTGAAGACCCGCATCGAAGACACAGGCACCGCGATCCGCCTGATCGGCCCGGGCATCATCGCTCAGGTGGACAAGGCCAGCGGGTTCATCGCCTTCCTCGATCCGGCAGGCCACACGCGCATCGCCGAGGCATCCGCCCCCGCGCCACTGGCGAACACGCCGATCACCATGGTGCAGGCCTTCGCCGTGACACCGGGTGAGAGCCTGCACGGTCTGGGGCAATTCCGCGATCCCGATCTCGACTATCAGGGGCGTCAGATCTTCCTTCAGCATGCCAATATGGATGCGGTGAACCCGTTTCTGGTCTCCACCGGGGGCTGGGGCCTGCTGTGGGATACGGGCACCGGTTCCTATCTGCGCGCGCAAGGCAGTTCGCTGGTGTTCGATGGCATCGCGGGCGATGTCATGCGCTATCACGTCATGGTGGGCGATGGGATGGACGCGCTGATCGGAGGCTATCGGCGGCTGACAGGTCAGGCGCAGCTGCTGGGCAAATGGGCCTATGGCTATTGGCAGAGCAAGGAACGTTACCAGAGCCGCGCCGAGGTGGAGCAGGTCGTCGATAGCTATCGTGCGCAGGATCTGCCGCTCGACAACATCGTGCTCGACTGGCGCTATTGGGGCGAGAACGACCAGTTCAGCGGTATGCGTTTCGACCCTGAACATTTCCCCGATCCCAAGGCGATGATCGATCACATTCACGGGCAGGGTGCCCATATCATCGCCTCGATCTGGCCCGCCTTTGGCACGGGCACGCAGATCTACCGCGATATGGACACCGCAGGCCATCTGCTGCCTGACTCGCATTGGAGCGGGGGCAAGGTGTTCGATGTCACCGCGCCCGATGCGCGCGCCATCTACTGGCGCCATATCGACAAGGGGCTGATGTCCATCGGCATGGACGGATTGTGGACCGATGGCTGCGAGCCGGAGTTCATGTCGACCGGCAACCGCTATGTCACCGCTCGCTCCTTCGCCTCGAATGGCGATGAGGCGGCGGGGCCGATCGTCCGCAACCTGCTGACCTATTCCTATTACCAGTCACGCGGGCTCAGCGAGGCGATGCGCCGCGACTACCCCGAAAGGCGCCCCTTCATCCTCACGCGCTCGGTCTATCCGGGGCAGCAGGCTTTTGGTGCGGTCACCTGGTCGGGCGATATCTTTGCCAGCTGGCAGACCTTGCGCAATCAGGTGGTGGCGGCGCTCAACATGGCGCTGTCGGGCCATCCGCACTGGACCTGCGACATTGGCGGCTTCCTCGTCTTCCATCGCTATCCCGATGGGCTGGCCGATCCGGCCTATAAGGAGCTGTATGTCCGCTGGTTCCAGTGGGGCGCTTTCCTGCCGGTGTTCCGCGCCCATGGCACCGATGTCCCGCGCGAACTCTGGCAGTTCGGCAAGCCCGGCGAGCCGGTGTTCGATGCCTTGGCAGCGGCGCTGAGGCAGCGCTATGCCCTGATGCCCTATATCTATTCGCTGGCTGCTGCGGCGGCGCGGCATGACGATACGATGATGCGCGCACTGGTGATGGACTATCCCCACGACGGGCAGGCGCGGGCGCAGACCGCGCAATACAGCTTTGGTCGCGATCTGATGGTCCGGGTTGTCGACCGCCCCCTCTATCACGCCAGCCGCAACGCGCAGGAGTTCATCCCCAATGAATGCATCCGGGGCATGGACAGCCCCGCTGCCGACGTTGCCTTCTATGCCGGCGACCACTTCGACACGCTGGTAACGCGTGACCGCACCGACGATCTGAAGATGAGCTGGTTTGGCGACCTGCCACGGGCCTTGCGCGGCAAACCCTATTCCATCCGCTGGACCGGGCGCATCCGCGCTCAGGAAACCGGACAGCATGAATTTGTGGTGACCGCGCAAGGGGCGGTGCGTCTGGTGCTGGCAGGCGCGGTGCGGGTGGATGCCACGGGCGCTCCGGTGGCCAGGGCCAATGATGTCGATGGCGGGGTCTCGGCGCGGGTTAGCGCCAGCGATCGGCAATACCGCTTCACCATGGATCTGGAGGCGGGCAGGGACTATGATTTCGTGCTGGAACAGCGGCAGGCCACGCCCGATGCGGTGAGCCTGTGGGTCGAGTGGATCACGCCGACCCAGCGTGCTCTGGGCACGATCCCGGCGGCGAAGACGGTGCCGGCCTATCTGCCGCAGGGGCATGACTGGTATGATCTGGCCAGCCTGCAGCGCCATCGCGGCGGTCAGACGGTGGATGTCGATGCGCCGCTGGCCCATATGCCGCTCTTCGCGCGCAGCGGGGCGATCATCCCCAGGACACCCGGCATCACCCGCGCCATGCAGGCGGTACAGACCATGGAGATCCATGTCTTTGCCGGTCAGGACGGGCATTTCGAGTTGTATGACGACGCCGGGGATGGCGATGGCTATCGCCATGGGGCCTGTGCGATTGTCCCGCTCACATGGGATGACCGGGCCCGTAGCTTGCGGATTGGCGAGCGGGCAGGGCATTTCCCCGGCATGGCCGAGGACATGAGCTTCACGGTCCTGCTGCATGAGGGCCATGGCGCGCCGCTGTCACAGGTGGTTCCCTATAGCGGATCGCCCCGGCATGTCCGGTTCGGGCCTTGATCGCTGTGCCGGGCTCTATGCTTGATCGCGCGGAGCTTGTACCATGACAGGCTCCCCATCATGAGGGGCAAACAGGAGCTTGGGTTGCAAAGCTTACGACATGCATCCGGTGGATCGGGCGAAGCGCGGGGCGCCCGGCTTTCCGTCTCGCTTTCGGGCACCAATCTGGTCCGCGCTGCCGATTATAACCAGCGCACCGTGCTTCAGGCCATCCGCCTGAGCGGTGAGACGACAAGGCTGGAGCTGGCCCGCCAGACCGGCCTGACCGCGGCGACCATCGCCAACATCACCGGCCGCCTGATCGAACTGGGGCTGGTCAGTCTGGCCGGGCGGTATCAGGGCGCGCGGGGGCAGCCGGCGCTGCGGCTGACCATCGATCCGGACGGGGCTTTCGCCATCGGTCTCAACATCGATCGTGATCATGTCACCATGGTCACGCTGGATCTGGCGGGGGAGGTGCGCAGCCGCGTCTCCTGCGAGATGGCCTTTGCCTTGCCCGAAGATGTGCTGGCCTATGTCCGCGACCAGCTGGATGGCCTGATCGAAGCGGGCGGCATCCAGCGTGAGCGGGTGCTGGGCGTGGGCGTGGCGCTCCCCGATGAATTGGGGGCCATCGCGCTGCCGCATCGCCCGGACCGCTATGATGAGTGGAGCCAGTTGAACGTGGCGCAGCTGCTGGGCGATGTGCTGCCATGGCCGGTGCTGGTGGACAATGATGCCGCCGCCGCCGCTTTGGGCGAGGCGCAATGCACGGGTTTTGAAAACGCCAGCTTCTTTTACCTGCTGATCAGTGCCGGTCTCGGCGGCGGCCCGGTGATCGATGGCAGCTATTATCGCGGCGCCACCGCGCGCAGCGGCGAAATCGGCCTGATGCCGGACCCGACCGCCCAGACCCAGGGGGCGCTGGTGCAGGATACGGTGTCCCTGTCAGCCCTGACCGCGCGGCTGGAGGCGGCAGGCCAGCCCTTTGCCGAGCTGGAGGATCTGATCTCCACCGATCCCGCGACGCTCGCGGTTGTCGATCTGTGGCTTGGTGATGCCACGCGCACGCTGATCGCGCCGCTGGTGGCGGTTAATTGCCTGATCAACCCCGGGGCGGTGCTGATCGGCGGACGCTTGCCCTTGCCGTTGATCGAGCGGCTCTCGGTCAGTCTGAACACAGCGCTGGGGCAGCTTATGCTGCCATCGCTGGCGCAGGTGGCACCTGCGACCATGGCGGGGGATGCCCCTGCAATCGGGGCGGCGGTTCTGCCTTTCCTCGATCAGCTGCTGCCCTCGGACGCCATCCTCATTCAGGCCGGGCGTGGATAAAATACGCGATCGAATATTATATAAAGATATTTTCTTTAATAACTCTGCGGCTCTGCTATGCAGGATATGGCTTGTGAAAAAGCCGTGTCAGGCGAGGATGCAGATGAAAGAGCGAGACGGTTTTCGGCCCATGGCCCCGTCAACATCATGCGGTGTGGCAGCAGCCCGGATGGCTGGCGCATGACGCTGCGGATCGGCATCGACTTTGGCGGCACCAAGATCGAGGCAGCGGCGCTCGATGAGGCGGGGGCTTGCCTCTGCAAGGTCCGCGTGCCCAACCCCGGCAGCTATGAGGCGGCCATTGCCGCGCTGGTCGATCTCATCGCGCGGGTGGAGGCGGAGGCTGGCCGCCAGGGGACGGTCGGCATCGGCGCTCCGGGTTCGCGTTCGCCCCGCAGCGGGTTGATCCGCAATTCCAATTCGCTCTACCTCAATGGGCGCGCCTTTCTGGAGGATGTGCAGAGCGCGCTGGGCCGCGAGATCCGGCTGGCCAATGACGCCAATTGCTTTGCCCTGTCCGAAGCCGTGGATGGTGCGGCGGCGGGATGCCGCAGCGTGTTCGGCCTGATCATCGGCACCGGCTGCGGCGGCGGTCTGGTGATCGACGGGCAGGTGGTGGAGGGCGGCCATGGCATCGCGGGGGAAATCGGCCATATGCCTTTGCCCTGGCCTCGCGCGGATGAACTGCCGGCGCCGGACTGCTGGTGCGGTCTGCAGGGCTGCTTCGAGCAATGGGTGTCCGGAACGGGGTTCAGCCGTTCCTTCGCCGCGGATGGGCGGGCGCCGATGAGCGCCCCTGCCATCGTGGCCGCCGCCAGAGCCGGGGATGAACATGCGGCGGCGGCTCTGCGTGACTATACCGACCGCCTTGGCCGGGGCCTTGCCGTGGTGGCCAATCTGATCGATCCCGATGCCATCGTGATCGGCGGGGGCATGTCCAATGTCGCGGAGATCTATGAGGGTCTGCGCGATGTGGTGCAGCGCCATTCCTTTTCCGGCCAATGGGATGGCAAGATCGTTCAGGCCCGCTGGGGGGATTCGTCAGGCGTGCGCGGGGCGGCCTTGCTCTGGGCAGACTGAGGGGGAGGGGGCGATAACACCGCCCCCATTCCGTGATCAGCCGACCGGCACGTTCGCCGCTGCAACGTTGAAACCGCGCAGCCGCACCACGGGTGCGGCGCCCGCTTTTTCCCTGGGCGCATGGATGGTGACGCTGCGGCTCTCTCCGGGCAGCAGCGAGACATAATTATCGCTGAAATAGGCGGGCAACACCTGCTGGCCCTGCGCATCGAACAGGGTCAGCTTGGTTTCGATGGCCGCAGCCTTGTCAGGATTGGTGATCTCCACCGTCACGACGCTCTCCTCGCCATCGGCTGCCATCCGCGCTCTGGCGGAGAGCGACACTGGCGGCAGGGCGCTCAGCGCGCGATAGGCGCTGTCGTCCCTGGCTTGCCAGTAGAAATTGTCGGAGAGTTGCTGGCCCCTGGCCATGGCCTCAAGGCGTACCAGCACCGGCCCTTCCTGCATCAGCGGGCCAAGATCGAGCGTAAAGGCATCGGCTATCTGACCCGCCGCAGCAGCCACCGCCACGCTGCGACTGGCCAGCACCCGGCCATCGAACGCGACGACCTTGGCGCAGACCGTAACCCCGGACAGCGCGGTGCGGGTGTTGTTGACCAGAATGACCTTGTGATCGGGCAGGTTCATCTGGACATGGACCGGCTCCGACGCCTTCTTCACGCCATAAAAGGCTCCATGCGTGTCATAGTCGGAGGAGAACATCTGCCACGCCGAAGAAGGCCATGCGGGTTGGGTCATCCACAGCATGCGGCCGCTGTTGCGCGTCCACAGGCCCGCATTCATGCCCTCGAAGATCGCGCGATAGCTTTCATACTCCAGCATCTGAGCCTTGCGTTCGAAATCGGGCAGGCTTGTGGCCGGGCCGAACTCGCGCGCCATGGCATCGGTGAAGCTGCTGATACCGCCATTTCCCAGCTGGTGCCAGTCATGATAGGCCCAACTGTCGCTGATGGGCCAGCGCTCGCTGGCGGGAATGGCGCGCTCCCAGGCTTCCAGCGTCGGGAAGGAGGGGGTGCCGACCTCGACCGCGAAGCCGTTCGAATAATCGGTGAAATATTTTGCCGGGTCCTGCCAGTTGTAGGGTCCGCTGTCATGCAGGCTGATGCGGTTGGACGACCCCATATAGAGCCGGGTGCCGTCCTCCTTGCGTATCACCGCGTCCAGCCCCTCATTCAGGATGGGCTGGGGAACGCCCTCATTGCGCCCGAACCACACCACGATGGAGGGATGGTTGCGGAAGCGTTTGACCACATCATCGGCGTTTTTCAGGAACAGAGGCACATCCTGCGCTTCAATGTTGTAGTCCTGCGTCGATTCCCAGAAATCGTTCAGCACCATCATACCATATTCATCGGCCAGATCGAAAAAGTTCTCCTCGGTGTTCTGGCCGATCCAGTTGCGCACAATGTTGACGTGAGCATCGCGATGCAGGCGGAAATAGGGCTCCAGCCTTGCGCGATCGACCCGCTTCATGAAATCATCCATGCCGATGTTGCCGCCGCGTGCCGCGATCTTCACGCCATTGACGCGGATCACCAGAAAGGGCGAAAGCCCCGCGTCACCCTTGATCGGCGTAACGGCGGGCGATGTTTCGCCGCTGTCCGAAAGCGAATAGGCCCAACCGCCCGGCACCTGACGTATGGCCTGATGGCGCACATCGACGATGGGCTTGGCGCTGCCTTGCGCTCTGGCCAGATTGAGGCCGACCCGGCGCAGGGCGCCCTTGCTGTCGATCAGCGAGATCTCATAACTGACCTCGCGCATCCCGAAACGGACCTCCTTCGCATCGGAGGCCGCGCCATCGACAGAGGCCGTCAGCTGCAGCTGATGCAGCGCCGGATCGCCATAGCCGTTCGGCCACCACAGCTTCGGATTGTGGACCGCCAGCGCCGCATCGCTTGCGGGTGAAAACCGGACCTCCTGCCGCTCGCCCGGCGCAAGCTGGATGGTGCGGCTGACCGCGATCGCGTCGAAAGCGGCCCGCACCACCGTGCTGACCGGGTGGTCGGACAGATTGTGGACCGGCACGGTGATGGCGATGTCGGCCACGCTGTTGTCGGGCCTGGGCAGGGTGGTGACGACCTGTGCGTCGCCGATCCGCACATCGCCGGAGGCCACCAGATCGACGCCCTGCCACAGGCCGGTGTTGCGGTCACGGATGGAGGGAATCCAGTCCCATCCCTCGGTGGCGCCAAAGGTCGGGCCATCTAGCATCATCACGCCGCCATTGTCGCCATTGCCGGCGGTCAGCGATTCTTCCTGCGCCAGCCCGGGGTGAGGCGGCGGGGAGACCTTGATCGCGATGGCGTTGCGCCCGGCATGCAGCAGCTTGTCGATCTCGAAGCGGCCCCGGATAAAGGCGCCGGTCATGGTGCCGACCTGCGTGCCGTTCACCCAGACGGTGACGGCATAATTGGCGCCATTCAGCACCAGTTGCAGTCGGCGTCCAAGGGCGGCGGGGGGCAGGTCGAATTCGCTGCGATACCAATAGTCCTGCCGGGCAAGGCTCTCCGGGATCGCCATATTGTTGAGGCCGTGAGCCGGATCGGGATAGACGCCGCGGTCGACCAGCGTGGTCAGCACCGTGCCGGGGACAGTGGCGGCGTACCATCCCTGTGTGTCGGCGCCGGGGCGGGAGAGGGCCTCGCCCTGCGCCTTGACGGTCGGCGCGGCGGCAAGCTGCCAGCCGTTGATCGCCCAGCGCCCGGATGCGAGAGCCTCGATGGCGGGTTTGGCCGTGAGCGGCGCGGCGCGCGGTGCATCGGGGGCGGCGGCGCTTTTGGGCAGGGTCCAGGCGTCCTGCGGTTGCACCTGCCCCGCCATCTGCCTGACCTGCACCGGCCAATGCGGGCTGGCGTCCTCGAACTGGATCAGGGCGGCATCGGGGGCTTTGGCCGCCGCTGCCCTGATCGTCTCGGGGCTCAAGGCTGTCGGTTCGGCCCATAGGTCGGCGATGCGGCCCGAGAAGCCGGGAAGCCCCGCATCGCGCGGGCCGATCTGCATCAGCTTTGCCTCGCCTGCGGGAGGGGCGATGCGGGCATGTGCTGTTTCCACGCCATCCACGAAGAGGCGCGCCACGCCCTCATTCAGGCTGGCGGCGATGAAATGCCAATGGCCGGGCATGATCCTTGTTATGCCGCTGATGGTGCTGTTGCCGAGGATCAGCACGGGCGTACCGTCTCGCAGAGCCACGACGCCATGCTGCCCTGCCTCGCCCAGGCTGGCGAGGCGCACGGTGCCAGCCTGGACCGCATCGGCCTGCACCCACAGGTGCAGGGTGAATGTGCTGCCGACCGGCGCTTCAAGCATCTTGGACAGACCGGTGCCCCCCGCGATCAGCGCCGTGTTATAGGGGCCGCCGTGGGCGATCTGGGCGGAGGCCGAAGCTGTGGTCAACAATCCGATGAGGAGGCCCAGCCCCAAGCGCCCGATCATACATTCTCTCCTTGCTGACCGTCACGGCGGCCTATGGGGAGGACAACAGCATGGTTTATTTAAAAAGACAATTATTTTATTTAATGTATCCATTTCACAGAGATGGAGGACGGGATCATTGCTGCACCTCCATCAGGGGTTTCCCTTCAGGTGGTGGTGATCGAAGCCTGTCGCCACCGGGATGATTGACAGGATGTTTCTTCCGCAAGAATGTGCGGTGATCAGTGGCACAAGATGATGGCCGTTTCCGCAAGAACAATGAACCGCTCTATTGGGCGAATAACGGCCCATCATCATGCTTTCATACCGTTGCGGCCATAACCTTGTTCTCAAGCGTCCCGATCTTTTCAACTTCACAGCGGATAATATCTCCGGCTTGCAAGAAGACCGGCGGTTTCATCGCCACGCCGACGCCCTCCGGTGTGCCGGTGGCGATCAGATCGCCCGGCTCCAGCGTGAAAGCGGTCGAAAGATAGGAAATCTGCTGCCAGATGTTGAAGATCAACTGGCTGGTATCACTGTCCTGCCGCAACTCGCCATTGACCCAGCAGCGCAGGCGCAGGCCGTGCGGGTCGCCGATTTCGTCAGCGGTCACGATCCATGGGCCGATGGGGCCATGCGTATCGAATGACTTGCCGATCGTGAAGGTGGGCGAATGAAATTGCCAATCGCGTGCCGAAACATCATTGGCCACCGTATAGCCAAAGACATGAGCGGACGCCTCGTCTTGCGAAACGCCTTTTGCCGCCGTGCCGATGATCGCCGCCAGCTCGACTTCGTAATCCAGCTTTTCGCTGACGCCGGGATCGATCACACTGTCGGGGCCGGTGATGCAGCTGGTCTGCTTGTTGAACCAGAACTGCTGCTTGGGCTTTTCGACGCCCAAAGCCGAAGCTTCCTCGGCATGCTTCTGAAAATTCATGCCGATGGCCATATATTTGCCTGGCCTTTCCATCGGCGCCAGAAGTTTTGTGCCGGACAAAGGCAGCACATTTTCCGCCGCCTGCAAAACCGATCGCACCGCCTCCAGCGCTTCAGCCCCGCCCGCGATGATCGAGAGCATCGTGGGATAACGCTCTGTCAGCGGATCGATCGGCACGATGTTCTCACCGGACAGGACGCCCAGCCGCGGCGTGCCGCGATCGTCAAACCTCAATAATTTCATGAAAAATTCCTCTTGGCAGGCCCTGGACGCGATGCCCTGTTACGCCCGATGATCCAGCCACGCCTGCTCCGCCGCACGCATCGCGGCCACCACCTCGGGCTGGTCCACGCCGGGCAGATCCATGCGCGGCGTGCGGCCCGTCGCGGCCAGCGCATAGCTAAGATGGCGGTAGGACGGGCGATATTGCGCCAGCTTCTTCACATCGATGACCGGCACTTGCGCCGGATTGCAGGCCTCCAGCGTGTCGCGGATGTAGATGCCGCGCAGGCCCGCCAGCCGCCATTCGCCTTTTTCGCGCCGTGCCCGCCACAGCAGGCGGGTGTAGCCGGTCATGCTGGCTTCCACCCCGTCGAGCAGGATGAAGGAATGCACCGCGCAGGAACTGTCAGCGATGGCGCGGTCGCCCTTCACCCAGACGACAGGCGGGCTCATCGAGTCGAAGGAGACCGTCCCGTTGGCCTTGGCGGCGGCTGCGCCCTGAGCACCAATCGCGACAAAATCGCTGGCCTTGCCTTTGAACCATGACACTTCGACTTCGGCATCGGGCCAGAAACAGGCAGCTTCGGCCTCGCCATCGCGGGTTTCGCGTGCATAGCGTTCACGCAGCAGAAGCTGAGTCACCGCATAGCTGTCGAGCAGGTCGGCAGGGGGCATGGTCTCACCTTTCGCCGATGGGGCATCGCTCTGTGCTGCCGCCGCGCCAGGCGCCAGGGCCAGGGCGGCGCCCAGCACGCCGGTTTGCAGAATGCCACGGCGCGCAGCCGTGCCTTGCAGGATCGTGGTCATCGCTCTCTCTCGCATCATGCCCTCTTGCTGAGGGTCGTTGATCAATATTGTCCTTTGGGTTCCAGCCCCAGCGCATGCTGCCCATACATGGTGGAAACCGCATCCCAATTGGTGCTGATATGCACCCCGCCCGCATGGGTATCGCGCCAGAAGCGCTGAAGCGGGCGAGCCAGATCGAGAGCGGTGCCACCCGAGCCGTAGAACAGCGCATCCACCGCCTCGACCAGCAATTTGACCGTAAAGGCATGGCTGCGCCGGTTGCGCAGGCGCATGTCCAGGCCGATCGGCTGCCCGGCCTCGGCGGTCTGGCGGGTTTCGGCAATATCGCGCATCAGCACGGTGCGCGCCGCATCGATCCGCGCCGAAGCATCGGCCACGCGCATCTGCACCGTGGCGAATTCGGCCATGCGGTTGTTGCCGCCTGCCACCGCGCCGCGCGTGTTACGGCCAAGCGTGGTGTCGAGATACAGCTCCAGCGCGCCCTCGGCCATGCCCAGCACCGGGGCGACCAGACAGGTCGGCACACAGGCCATAAAGGGAATGCGATAGAGCGGACTGGTGTTGAGCTGCGCACCCGGCGCCTGCCCCGATGTGCCCGCAGCAAAGCTGAGCACGCGATGCTCCGGCACGAAGACGGAGTCGAGATGGACCGTGCGGCTGCCGGTGCCGGCCAGACCTGCCACGCGCCAACTGTCTGGATCGATGCGGTAATCCTTGGCTGGCACCAGGAAGAAGCCGGGGAAGGGAGCTGCGTCCTCGCTGGGCTGGAAGATCGAACCGAGCAGCAGCCAGTCCGAGGTGTCGCAGCCCGAGGCAAAGCTCCAGGCGCCGGTCATGCGATAGCCGCCGTCGACCTTCTGCGCGCGGCCCACCGGCGCATAGGAGCCGGCGGCGAAGGCGTCGCGCTTGCTGCCCCAGACATCGTCCTGAGCTTCAGGCGGGAACAGGCCGATCAGCCATTGATGCACGGCGCAGACGCTGAACACCCATCCGGTCGAGCCATCGCCGCGCGCCAGATGCGCCACGATCTGGGCAAAGGCATCGAAGCCAGCCTCATAGCCTCCAAAAGCGGCGGGTTGCAGCACGCGGTAGAGCCCGGCGTCGCGGAATTGCTCGATCAACTCTTGCGGCACGCGGCGGTCCGCTTCGGTGCGGTCGGCATGCTCGCGGGCCAGCGCGCTCAGGTCGGCGGCGGCGGTCAGCAGGGCGGATAGCGGGTCGCCCGGGGCGATCCTCACGGCGGTGGTCATGCTGGCGCTTTCCTCTCCATCTTGATGGGAGGTTTATCTATTGCATATGCAAATGAGTCAAGCGTGAATTCGCAGCCTTCCCGCGCCGCCGCTGATCATTCCTGCTTGGCGGCGCTGGGCAATTGCACCTGATCGAAGTTGGCCAGATTGGAATAGACCTTGTTCAGCAAAAGCTTGAGGCGGCGAATGTCCGCCGGATTGACGCCATCGAGCGCCACCTGCTCATGCCGCGCGACGGCGGGCAGCAGCTCCTCGACAAGGGCGCGGCCCTCCGGCGTCAGGCTGATGTTGACCGAGCGCCAGTGCAGCCCGGATTGCTGGCGATTGACCAGCTTTTTGTCCACCAGCGTGCCAACCTGCCGCGACAGAGTGGAAATTTCCACGCTGGTGACTTCGGCCAAGCCGCTCAGTGTTTGCTCGCCTGTGCCCAGCAGGGCGGCCAGCACGCGCCACATCGGCAAGGTTAGCCCGCAGTCCTTCAGTTCAAGGGTGAAAGCGGTGGCCACGGCGGCGCCGGCACGGTTGAGAAGAAAGGCCAGCGATTCGTTCAAGGCATACATAGGGCGGCTCTCATGGCGAGGTGGCGTCGAAAAGACAGGATGGCCGGATGGGGCGTTCCCAACTTGCCTTTGCAACTCATCCATACCAGCAATTGGCCGAGGCTCAAGCCGAGCCTATACGGATTTGCTTTCGACCACGCAGGATGGTTGACATGTTTGCGTTTGCAAATAACATGCCCGCAGCAGAGGGCAGGCGGCTCCGGATATTGCGCCGCCACGATAGTGCCCTGCAACAAACGGGAGAGATTGGGCATGAACGACACAACGCCTGTCGGCCACTGGATCGGTGGCGAATGGCTGCATGCTGGCCCCCTGCGTGACAGCATCGACCCGGCCACCGGCGCGGTGATCGGCCAGTACCACGACGCCTCGGTGGAGGTGGCGCAGCAAGCCATTGCCACCGCGCGCGCTGCTTTCGAAACCAGCGTCTGGCGTGATGACGCCTTCCTGCGCGCCACCGCTTTGTCGCATCTGGCCGATGCCTATGAGGCGCATCTGGGCGAGGTGGTCGATACGCTGGCACAGGAAAACGGCAAGATGCGCTATGAAGCTGGCTTTGAAGCGCATTTCATCCCCCGTGCGCTGCGCTTTGCCGCCGGTCTGGCGATGCATAATTTCGGCCGGGTCACCCAGTCCAAGCCCGGCCAGCAGTCGATCTCGATCCGCGAGGCGGTGGGTGTTGCAGGGTTGATCATCCCATGGAACTCGCCTGCCTATCTGTGCATCCGCGCGCTGGCTCCGGCGCTGGCGGCGGGCTGCACGGCGGTGATCAAGATGCCGCATCAGGCCGCGCGTACCGCTGCTCTGGCTGCGCGGATCATCGGTTCGGTGGCGGAGATCCCCAAGGGTGTGGTCAACATCTTCACCGAATCCGGGGCCGATGGCGCGCGTTTGCTGGTGGATTCCCCCGATGTTCCGGCGATCAGTTTCACGGGCAGCACCGCCACAGGCCGCGCTATCGCGCAGGCCGCCGCCGGGAAGCTGAAGCGCGTGGGGTTGGAACTGGGTGGCAAGACGCCGCATCTGATCTTCGAGGATGCCGATCTGGCCGCCGTGCTGCCCGTGCTGGAAAAGTCGAGCACCGTGTTTGCCGGGCAGTTCTGCATGACGGGCAGCCGCATCTACGTCCACCGCTCGCTGGCCGATCAGGTCAAGACCGGGCTGGCGCAGCGTCTGGCGGTGGTGAAGGCAGGCCCGGCCAGCGATCCGGCCAGCCAGATGGGGCCGATGATCGACAAGGCGGCGGTGGCGCGCGTCGATGCGCTGGTCGAGGCGGCGATTGCGGGCGGCGCGGTGCCGATCCTGCGCGGCGGCCCGGCCAGGGACCCGGCGCTGGCCGGCGGGGCCTTTTATCTGCCCACCTTGCTGGAGGTGACAGGCACCGATCTGCCCATCGTGCGCGAGGAAACCTTCGGCCCGGTCCAGACCCTGCAGGTCTTCGACACCGAGGAGGAGGCGATCGCTCTGGCCAATGACAGTGACTATGGCCTCTCCGCCTGCGTGTGGAGCCGCGATGCCGACCGCCCGATTCGTGTGGCGCGGCGGCTGCATGCCGGACTGATCTCGATCAACAGCTGGGCCAATCTGGCGGTGGAAAGCGAGGAGGGCGGCTTCAAATCCAGCGGCGCGGGCCGTCTGGGGGGCCTCGCCTCGATCGAGGATTTTGTCGAATACAAGCAGATCACGCAGGATTTCATTCCCCATGCCCACTGAAACGCCCACTGAAACGCCCATGGGCCAGACCCGGACCACCGGCGCTGTCGTGGCGCAGGCCGGGGCGCCCTTTGCGCTGCAGGACCTCACGCTTGCCCCACCTCGTCCCGACGAGGTGATGGTCGCGCTGGAGGCTTGCGGCATGTGCCATGCCGATTTGTCGGCGCAGGGTGGATCGATCCCTTTCCCCTTGCCCGGCGTGCTGGGGCATGAGGGCGTGGGCCATGTCGTCGCCATTGGCGCGGATGTCAAAGATGTGGCGGTGGGGCAGCGGGTGGTGATGTCTTTCACCTCCTGCGGCGTCTGTCCGGCCTGTGCTGAGGGGCGTCCGGGCTATTGCGTGGCATGGCCGGTGCTAAATCTGGTGGGCGGGGGCCGTGCTGACGGATCGAGCAGCCTGTCCTGCGCGGGGCATGGGGTTCACAGCCATTTCTTCGGCCAAAGCTCCTTTGCGCGCCACGCGGTGACCGCAGCCCGCGCCGTCGTCCCTGTGCCCGAGGATCTGCCCGCCACCGTGCTGGCGCCGATGGGTTGCGGGGTGCAGACGGGCGTCTGCGCTGCTACCGACGTGCTGGCCCCCAAGGCCGGCGACCGTGTGGCCATATTCGGTGCTGGCGCGGTGGGGCTGGCGGCGCTGATGGGCTTGGGCCTCACGCAGGCGGCACAGATCATCGCGGTGGATATTCACCAGGGGCGGCTCGATCTGGCGCGCGAGCTGGGCGCCACCCACACCATCGATGCTTCCACGCAGGATGTTGCGGCTGAAATCGCCCGCATCACCGATGGCGCGGGGCTGGATGGCGTGATCGAGACCAGCGGCAATCTGCGCGTGCTGGAAGGCGCCATTGCGGCGCTGGCAGCGGGCGGAACCTGCGTGGTGATCGGCGTACCCGGCCATGGCGAGCGTGCCAGTTTCGATGTCATCGATCTGGTGGCACGGGGCCTGCGCATCGTGGGCACCAATCAGGGCGACGCCAATCCGCGCGTGGCCATTCCCCGGCTGGTCGAACTCTATCGGCAGGGAGTTTTGCCGATCGAGAAGCTGGTGACGGTCTTTCCCTTCGACCAGATCAACGAGGCGCGTGCCGCTTCTCTGGACGGGCGCGCGATCAAGCCTGTGATGACGATGTGAGGGAGCCGATCGCCATGCCTGTGCCTGTGACCATGACGCTCGATTTCATCTGCCCGTGGTGCCACATCGGCCATGCCAATCTGCTGACGGCGCTGCGCCGCTTGCCTGACGGTGCAGCGCAGGTGGCCTATCGCCCCTTTGAACTGAACCCCGGCGCGCCGCCCGAGGGGATGGACCGCACCGCCTATCGCTCGGCCAAATTCGGTGCGGAGCGGGCGCGGATGATGGATGCGCACGTCACGGCGGCGGGCGCTGCGGTGGGGGTGCCTTTCAACCTTGGCGCGATCACCCGAACCCCGGCCACACGCCGCGCGCATCTGCTGGTGCAGGCGGTGGGCGCTCATGGTCCGGCGGTGGTGGAGCGCATTCTCACGGCCTATTTCGTCGAGGCGCGCGATATCTCCGATCCCGCCATCTTGCGCGATCTGGCTTATGCGGCGGGCATGGAGGCTGAGGCTGTCGAGGCCGTTTTGAGTGCTGCGGATGCGCCTTTGCCGCCCTCGCCGGTGCAGGGCGTGCCGCTGTTCGAGATCGGCACTCTGGTGCTGGAAGGCGCGCAGAGTCCGGAGGCTCTGGAAAGCGCCCTGTGTCGGGCATAAAGTCTCGGGCATAGAAAGGCCCGGCCTGAGCAGCCGGGCCTTCATCATCAATCCAGCCGGAACAGGCGGCGCGCATTGCCGCTGCCGATTTTTGCGCGGTCTTCTTCGGAAATTCCGGCTTCATCAAACCATTGGGCGGCGTGGTCGACATTCTCGAACGGCCAGTCGGTGGAGAACAGCACGCGGTCCGCACCCATCTCGGCGATGGCATCGACCAGCGTGGCGGTGTTGAAATTGCCCGATGTGGTCAGGTGGAAATTGGCGCGGATATAGTCCGCAATAGGGCGCCTGGCGGGATAGGTGGGGGGCAGATCCATCCATGCATTGCGGTGGTCGATGCGCCACAGGCTGAAGGGCAGGCCCTCGCCCATATGGCCCAGGATCATCTGCAGGCCGGGGCAATCGTCGAACAGGCCAGAGCCGATCAGCCGCAGCGCATGCACCGCCGTTTCCTGCCCGAAAGCCCAGGTGGGGCCCAGCAGCCATTCATGCCCCTGGAAGATTTTCGCGTGAGACAACAGCGGGTTGCGGGGGTGCAGATAGAAGGGCACCTCCAGTGCCTCGGCTGCGCGCCAGAAGGGGCGGAAGGCCGGTTCGTCGTAATAGGTCAGCGTCTCGGCATCGCCCACCTGGCTGAAGCCGTTGACCAGCGCGCCCTTGAACCCCAGATCGCGCACGCAGCGGGTGAGTTCCTGCGTCGCCAGCTCAGGGTCCTGCATGGGCAGGGCGGCGAAGGCCTGAAAACGGTCCGGGCGCTGGGCGACCTGCTCGGCCAGATAGTCATTGGCGCGGCGGGCCAGATCATGAGCGGCCTGCTTGTCTGGCACGGCCTGCACGGCGGGGGCGTTGAGTGATAGGATCATCATCTCGATCCCATGCGTGTCCATCTCGCGCAGGCGCCGGTCCTGAATGTCGAGCAGGCGCGCGCGCAATTCGCTCCACACCGTGTCGGGGAAAAAACCCTGCGAATCGGCCAGTGTTTCGGGGATGGCGAAGTGTTCTTCGAGCGCGATCTTGCCTTGCATTCTCAAGTCTCCAGATAAAGGATCACGGTTGCCTGCTGGCTTACTCTTGTGCCCACGGCGTGCTGCCCGGTGGCGATCTGCACGGCCGGAGGGCCTGAGAGACGGTTCGCCGGGGCTTCCTCTGCTTGCGCTGTTTCCGCGCTTGCCATTGTTTCGTTTGCAACAGCAAATTAGTCAAGTGTGTTTGCAAGCGGAAGGGGGCATCATGCACTCCACGGCGAGATTTTCACCCGCAAACAAGGCTGAAATCAGCCGTCAATCCGCCTTCGGCAAGGCATGAGGCAAATAGGAATTGACAATATTTGCAAATGCAAGTTAAAGGAGGCTCAGAGGAGCTTGAAAAAGGGCACAGACCATGGGCGACCAACAGGCCGACTTCAAAAACGCGATGCGCCGTCTGGCGGCCACGGTGGGCATCATCTCCGCAGGCGGCCCTGATACCCAAGCTGAGCGGCACGGCATCACCGCCACGGCGATCACCTCGCTGTCGATGGACCCGCCCGCTCTGCTGGTGTGTATCAACCGCTCGGGCTCGTTTCATCCGCTGATGCTGCGCAACGGGCATTTCTGCGTCAATTTGCTGCGCAGCGCTCAGGCGGGCGTGTCCAATGCCTTTGCCGGAAAGCTGGCGCCGGCGGACCGTTTTCTGCATGGCGAATGGGATGAGGATGAGCTGGGCGTGCCCTTTTTGCGCGATGCCCAGGCCAATATTTTCTGCACCCGGCAGGAGACGGTCGAATATGGCTCGCATTCCATTTTCATCGGCGCCGTGCGCCATGTCGCGCTGGCCGATGAGATCAATCCGCTGCTGTTCGTGAACGGTGCCTATGGCCAATATGCGCCGCTGGCTCTCGACTGAATCAGACTGGGGTATCACCCATATTTGCGTTTGCAAATGTATGTGATTTCTGAAACAGTCACCACCTGAAAACAAGGCGCCCGACAGCGGCGTATGGGATGAGTGAGGCGACAGGCGATCCGGCATACCGGAGGGCAGCTGACGCCATCTTTCGCCAGAGAGGACCGGCTATGGATTTCCTTTTCAACAGTTGGCAGCTTGCAGGCTGGGCCAGCGAACTGCCAGAACATGGCGTGCTGGCGCGGCGCTTGCTGGATGTTCCGGTGGCGCTGTTCCGCGATGCCAAAGGCATGCTGCATGCCATCCATGACCGCTGCCCGCATCGTTTCGCGCCGCTCAGCATGGGGCGGCTGGAGGAGGGACGGCTGATCTGCGGCTATCACGGCCTGGCCTTCGATGGCACCGGCACGTGTGTGGACAATCCGCATGGGCCTATCGTTTCGGCGCTCTGCGTTACCTCATATCCGGTGCGTGAGGGCTATAAGGGCCTGTGGGTCTGGCTGGGCGATCCGGCGCTGGCGCAGGATGCGGCGCTGCCTGATTTTTCCTTCGTCGATGCCACGCCCGACACGGCCTTCAGCGCGGGCTACATTCATGGCGAGGGCAATTATCAGCTCTATGTCGATAATCTGCTCGATCTGACGCATGTCGATTACATGCATCCCACCTCGCTGGGCGGGGGCAGCATCACGCGCACCAAGCCCATTGTCGAGCAGGATGGGGACCGTATTGCCATCAAGTGGCACCCCCGCAATGAGGTGCCATCGCCGATCCAGCGCGGGCTGCTGGGGCTGACCGATCCCGATGCCAGGGTGGATTCCCGCACCGAGGTCTATTGGAGCCCGCCCTCGGCCATTGCGCTGATCACGGCGGTGGCTCCGGCCGGTGCCCCTCGGCCTGATGATGGCGCGCGCGCGATCCATATTCTCACGCCCGAAACGGCTAACACCACCCATTATTTCTTCGCCACCACGCGCGGCTTCGACGTGGAGAATCTGGAGGTGACCCGCCAGATCGCTACTGCCCGCATGGAGGTGTTCAACACCGAAGACCGCCCGATGATCGTGGCCCAGTCGCGGCTGATGGCGGGGCAGGATTTCTGGGCGATGAAGCCGGTGCTGCTGCCCATCGACAATGGTGCGGTGCGGGTGCGGCGCAAGCTGGAGCAACTGATCGCGCAGGAACGCAAGGCGCCTGACGCCAGCCTGCCCGCCGCACCCGAGGTCGAGGCCACAGCAGAGGCCTGATCGCGCCATCAGGTCGCGCCATCGCGTCGACCGGGCAAACCGGCGGCCAACAAGGAGAGGACAGCATGCGCGACAGCGCTATCGAGCATCAGCCGCACTGGGTCGACAGGGATTGGCTGGCCGTGGTCGCCGCGATCTGCGGGCAGATCCTGTCGGTGGGCACGCTGACGGTCTATATTTTCGGCGTCTTCATTCCACCGCTTCAGGCCGAGTTTGGCTGGACGCGCACGCAGCTGGTCGTGGCGGTGTCCATCACGCAATACACGCTGGGGGTGATCACGCCCTTGTGGGGCTTCCTGAGCGACCGGCTGGGCCCCCGCGTGTTGCAGGTGCCGATGACGGTGGTGCTGGCCGCGCTGGTGGCGGGCTTGTCGCTGATGACGGCGAACCTCTGGCATTTCTACCTGATGTTTCTGCTGATCTCGCTGTTTGCGCCCTCGCCGGTGCTCTATTCGATGGTGCTGGTGCGGCTGTTTCGCAAGCGACTTGGGATGGCGCTGGGCCTGATGATGGTGGGCGTGGGGCTGGGGTCGACGGTGCTGCCCATGGTGTCGCAGGCGCTGATCGCCAGCTTTGGCTGGCGGGTGGCCTATATCGTGCTGGGCGTTGCCACAGTATGCATTGGCATACCCGCGGCGCTGGTGGCCACGCGCCATGTGCGCTCGGCCCTGCCGCGCCCGCCCGGCGCCGCTGTGGGCTCGGTGTGGCCGGCGGTGCGCACGCCGCTGTTCCTGCGCATCGCCCTGGTCTTCGTGCTTCTGGGTTTTGTCACCACCGGCACCGTGCCGCATCTGGCGCCGATGATGATGGACCGCCATTTCTCGGCGGCAGAGGCGGCGCGCGTGGCCAGCCTGACCGGGCTGACCGCCCTGATCGCGCGCGGTGGCGTGGGTTGGGTGCTGGATCGCGTGCCCGCCCCCCGTGTGCTGGGCTGCGTTGCCCTGCTGGGCACGGCGGCGCTGCTGCTGCTGGCGTGGCAGCCCTTTGTCTTTGCCAATTATCTGGCTGCGCTGATGCTGGGGCTGGTGGTGGGGGCCGAGGTCGATTTCGTGGCCTTTCTGGCGCGCAGCTATTTCGCGCCGGGCATCTTCGGGCGTTTGTTCGGCCTGTTGTTCCTCGCCTTTACGGTGGGAGGCGGCACGGGGCCGATCGTCATGGGGATGAGCTTCGATCGGCTGGGCAGCTACACGCCGGGGCTTGTCTTGCTGGCCTGCCTTGCGGCGGTGGCGGGCGGCATCGCTTTTTCCATTCAGGGCAAGCGCGGGCCGCAGGCCGCCGCAGAGTCCGACAATGTCTCGCAGATGGCGGTCGCCGCCGCCGAATAGACCCGTTTCCTTTGTGAAAGATCATGTGATGAGCGCACCTGCACAGAGCCAGCCCAGTTCCCCCCTCAAGATCACCGAGACGATCCTCAAGACCGGTCGGCTCGATGCGATGAAGCCGTGGTACACCACGGTGCTGGGGGTGGAGCCCTTTTTCGAACATGCCCCGCCTCAGGGCGCAAAGCCGGGCGATTTTGGCGGGCAGACGCGCGCCTCCGATTTGCGCATGTGCTTTTTCCGCCTCTCGCTGGACTATCCCTATGTCCAGAGCATCGGCCTGTTCGAGGAGCCGGGCACGGCGGCGGAACCGGCCAAGGGCATGCCGGGCCTGCATCACATGCAGTTGATGACCGGCAGCATCGATGAATTATGCGACAAGTATGAGGCCCTGCGCGCCCATGGCATGCACCCCCATCGCAGCGCCGATCACGGGGTGATGACCAGCTTCTATTACCGCGACCCTGACGGCAACAATGTCGAGATCACGGCGCAGAACCACCCCAGTCTGGAGGCGATGGTCGCCTTCATGGCCTCGGCAGAGTTCAAGGCCAACCCTTCGGGGCATGAGCTTGATCCGGAAGCCTATGTGGCAGCCCATCGCGCCCGCGCGGGCGCTCCAGCCTGAAAGGATCGACGGCGATGACGGTTCTGGGCGCGCTGGCGGTGGCGCTGGACATACCGGATCTGGCGCAGGGCATTCGGTTCTACACCGATGCCGGGCTGGAACTGGTGGAGAGCGACGGGCAGATGGCCAGCCTGCGCTGTCCGGGGCGACAGGCGGCGGCAGTGCTGCTGCGCGGCGGGGCCGCAGCCAAGCGGCTGCACCATATCTCCCTGCGCACCGATGGGCTGGAGGCGATCGCCCGGCTGGTGCCGCAGCATGGCGGGCAGATCGTGCCGCAGCCCGAGGGTTGGGGAGCCCTGTTCGCGGAGGGCCTGTGGTTGCGCGATCCGCATGGCATGCTGATCCATCTGGTCGATGCGCCTGCCGAAGCGCCGCTGGAACCGGGCGAGCCCTTCGCCGTCAATGCGCCGGGGCGTGTGGTGCGCAACCGCCGCTCGGCCATGTTGGCGGGGCGGCTCTATCCGCCGGTCAGGCCGTTGCGGTTGGGGCATGTGCTGGTGTTCTCGCCCGATGTGCTTGCCAGCGTGGATTTTATGACTCAGGCGCTGGGCATGGGGCTGGCGGATCGCGCGCAGGATGTGATCGCCTTTTGCTGCGCCCGCAAGGACAGCGACCATCACGTGGTGGCCTTTGCCAAGGCTGGGGCCATCGGCTTTCACCACGCCAGCTTTCAGGTGAGCGATCCCGATGAGGTGGGGCGCGGCGGACGTGCCTTGCTGGCCCGGGCGGGGAAGGGCGATTGGGGTTTCGGGCGGCACACGATCGGCTCGAATGTCTTCCATTATATTCAGGACCCCTGGGGGTCGTGGTTCGAATATTACGCCGACATGGATTACATCGACGATTACGCCCTGTGGTCCCCCACCAATTACGCGCTGGAAGACAGTCTGGCCAATTGGGGGCCGCCTGTGCCGCATGATTTTGTCCATAATTACGAAGCGGATGCTCTCCTTCTCTGAAGGGCGTGGAGCCGCGTTCCGGTCTCGCACAACTTATTTATTGCATTTGCAAATGAAGATGGCTTAGACTGCTTTCAAGCGTTGCCGCACGGATGATTCGCACAAAGCGCCCGCCGGCATCGCATCAAGACACAGATGGAGAGAGAGATGACCGTGATCAACGCATCGGTGGAATCGGTAAAGGAGCGCCCCGCAGTGCAGCCCGGCGATGAAGCCATCGCCGCCCGCATCCTTGCCGACGTGCGGGCCTATGTGCCCACGCTGCGCGCCCGCGCGGTGGAAACCGAGCAGCTGCGCCGCGTGCCCGATGCCACCATCGCGGATCTGGATGCGATGGGCGTCTTCAAGATGTGTATCCCGGTGGAACGCGGCGGCTATGCCTCCACGCCGATGCAGCAGTTCGATGTGGTGGCCGAAGTGGCGCGCGGCTGCAGCGGCACAGCCTGGGTGGTGTGGGTCACGCTGACCGCCACGCAATGGGTTGGCCTTTATGACATGCGCTTTCAGGATGAGGTCTACAACACGCCATGGGTCGGCCCGCTGACCTGCGGTGCGGGCAACCCCTGCCCGGCGCGGCGCGTGCCCGGCGGCTATATGCTCAAAGGGCGCTGGCCTTTCTGCAGCGGCTCGCAGCACACCGCCTTCCACCATGTCGGCGTGATCGTGCCCGAGGATGAGAACCCCCAGCCGCTGCTGGCACAGATCCCGCGCGCCGATCTCAAGATCCTTGATGATTGGCATGTGATGGGCATGAAGGGCAGCTCCAGCAACACGGTCGTGATCGAGGAAGAAGTCTTCGTTCCCGAATATCGCGTGCGCCCGGTGGAAGAACTCTTCGCGAACAAGACCATCGAGACGCCGCCCGAAGGCCTGCTCTTCAAGCTGGACATTGTCAGCCTGACGGCTGCGGTGAAGGCGGGGATTTCGGTGGGCATTGCCCGCGCTGCGGTGGAGCTGTTCAAGGAAAAGAGCTTTACCCGCAAGATCACCCATCTGCCCTATGCGACCCAGGCCGAAGCGCCGGTGACTCACCTGCAACTGGGCGAATTCCACTGCAAGCTGCAGGCCGCCGAGCTGATCGCCCGCAACAATGTCGCCCGCGCCGAGCAGATGGCCGCCGAAGGGCGCCAGGCCACCGAGCTGGATTTCAAGCGCACCCAGCTCGACACCGGCTATGTGATGCAGCTGGCCAGCGAGATCACCCGCACCGCCCTGCGCTCCAGCGGTGCTTCGCAGATCCATGAGAACAGCCCGTTCCAGCGCCTGTTCCGCGATGCGCAGGTGGCCACCATGCATGCGCACACCATGATCGAAACCTGCATGGAGGAGTTCGGCAAGGCTTCGGTCGGCATCGAGACGCAGACCACCTTCAACCTCAACACGCTGCAGAAGATCGACCGGGCCAAGATCTGAGCCCGACAACAGGCGAGGGGGCCGCACGCCCCCTCGCGGATGCGGAGAGATTATGAACAAGCGGCAATTGGGGGCCAGCGGCCCCCGTGTTTCGGCCATCGGCCTTGGCTGTATGGCGATGTCGGGCACCTATGGCCCGGCGGATCGCGCCGAGGGCATCGCCACCATCCACGCCGCCTTCGACGCCGGGGTGACGCTGATCGATACCGGTGACCATTACGGCATGGGCCACAATGAACTGCTGATCGGCGAGGCCATCAAGGGCCGCCCGCGCGACAGTTTCGAGCTGAGCGTGAAATTCGGCAGCATCCGCAATGTGTGGAGCCGCGCCGTGGGTGTGGATGCCAGCCCGCGTGCGGTGAAGAATTTCGTGGCCTATTCACTGACCCGGCTTGGCGTCGATTACATCGACATCTATCGCCCCGCCCGGCTGGACCCTGATGTGCCGGTGGAGGACACCATCGGCGCCATCGCCGAACTGGTGAAGGAAGGCTATGTTCGCCATATCGGCCTCTCCGAAGTGGGGGCCGAGACGGTGGAGCGTGCCGCCGCCGTCCACCCCATTGCCGATTTGCAGATTGAATATTCGCTGATCAACCGGCGCCTTGAGGGCGATATTCTGGAGGCCTGCCGCCGCCATGGTGTGGGCATCACGGCCTTTGGCGTGCTGGCGCGCGGGCTGATCAGCGGCCACTGGCAAAAGGATGGCGAGCGGCAGGCGGGCGACGCGCGCTGGGAAGACCCGCGCTTTCTGGGCGAAAACGGCGAGCGCAATCTGGCGCTGGTCGAAGCACTGCGCCAGTTGGGCGAGGCCCATGGAGCCAGCGTGGCGCAGATGGCCATCGCCTGGGTGATGGCGCAGGGCGAGGAATTCGTGCCGGTGGTGGGCGCCCGGCGCGTCAACCGCCTGAGCGAGGCAGTCGCCGCCGCCAGCATCGCGCTGAGCCCGCAGGATCTGGCGCGCATCGATGCCGCCGTGGGTGCGGGCCGCAATCAGAGCAGTCTGGTCCCCGGTTCGGAAGCGCCGCGCACCGCCGACAAGCCCCGTTGAAGGAAAGAGCATGACCATTCCCACAATTCTCGGCCTGTCGGGCAGCCTGCGCGCGGCCTCGGGCAGCACGGCCACCTTGCACACGCTGGCCGATCTGGCCAAGGGGCGCGCCGATCTGGTGGCCCATCCGCTGCATGATATACCGCTCTACAATGCCGATCATGATGGCGAAAACGCCCCTGAAAGCGTGCGCGCCCTGAAGGCCGCGATTGCTGCTGCCGATGGCATCGTGATGGTGACGCCCGAATACAATTACGGCATGTCGGGCGTGCTGAAAAACGCCATCGATTGGGCCTCGCGCCCGGCCTATGCCTCCGGCTTGAAGGACAAGCCAGTGCTGATCGTCACCGTTTCGGCGGGGCTGACTGGCGGCCTGCGCGCGCAGGGGCAGTTGCGTTACACGCTGGCGGCCACGCTGGCGCGGGTGGTGACGCGGCCCGAAGTGGCCATCCCCGGCATCAACGCCAAGGTCGAGAATGGCGCGCTGGTGGATGAGGCGGCGATCGGTTTCGTCGCGGCGGCGCTCGATGATCTGTTGCGCGATGTTGCGCGGGCGGCTGTCGAGCTGGTCTGACAGTCTTTGGGGGAGGATCTTGCATGAAAATCGTGAAAATCGCCCGCGCGGGGCAAAGCGCCGAGGGTTTTCTGGAAGGCGAGCGCGTGCATCTGGTGGGGGGCTGGCATGACGCCGCGCCCGAGGATGCGCCCTTTACCCTGACGCGTCATGCCGAAGCCGCATGGCCGGCGCTGCGTCAGGCCTCCACCCAGAGCGTGGCGCTGGACGAGGTGAGCCTGGCGGTGCCGCTTGATCCGGGCGCCAGACTGCTGTGCGTGGGCATGAATTACCGTGACCATCTCGGCGAGATCAAGCGTGATGAGGCTGAAAATCCGGTCATTTTCACGCGCTTTGCCGAAACGCTTTCCGCGCATGGCGAACCGATCCAGCGCCCGCGCGCCTCGCAGCATTTCGATTTCGAGGGTGAGATCGCGGTGGTCATCGGCAAGGGCGGGCGCCATATTCCGCTTGAGACGGCGCTGGATCATGTCAGCGGCTACACCTGCTTTATGGACGGCAGCCTGCGCGACTATCAGCGCCATTCGCTGACGGCGGGGAAGAATTTCCATCGCTCGGGCGCGATGGGGCCGTGGATCGTGGCGGCCAGCGCGATGGGGCAGGGCGATATTACGCTGCGGACAAGGCTGAACGATGCGCAGGTGCAATCCTCGCATTCCGGGCTGATGATCTTCGGCATTGCGGAATCGATCGCCTATATCTCGCGCTGGATCGCTCTGCGCCCCGGCGATGTGATCGCCACCGGCACGCCGGGCGGGGTGGGATCGCGCCGCGAACCGCCGCTGTGGATGAAGCCGGGTGACCGGATCGAGGTCGAGGTCGGCGGCGTTGGCGTGCTGGCCAACCCCGTGGTCGACGAAGCATAGGGAGGGCGCCATGACCATCGTGTTCTGCTTCCCCGGCGCATGTTCGCGGGTGACGATGACGGCGCTGGAGGAAATCGGCGCGCCCTATGAGGATCGCGTCGTCAACATTCGCGAAAGCGCGCAAAAATCGGCGGATTATCTGCGAGTCAATCCCAAGGGCAAGGTGCCCGCGCTGGAGATTGACGGCAAGGTGATGACCGAAAATGCCGCGATCCTGCATTTTCTCCACCGGCGGAATCCTGCGGCAAAGCTGTTGCCGCATGACGCTGACCCGGTGCTGGACAATCAGGGGCTGATCGATCTGGTGTGGTGCTCGGGCACGATCCATCCCATCGTCCGCCAGATCCGCATGCCGGTGAAATGGACCAGCGGCGATCCGGCGGGCGTGCGCGCCGATGGGCTGGAGAAATTCGCCAGGGAATGCGCGGCGATCGCCGGGCGCATCGGTGAGGCATGGTGGTATGGCGACCAGTGGTCGATCATCGATACCTATCTGTACTGGGCTTACAGCACCGCCCGACGCGGCGGTTTTGCGCTGGAGGACTATCCGGCTTTGCTCGATCACGCGGAAAGGGTGAGGGCGCGCCCTGCGTTTCAGCGTGTGTTGGCCCGGGAAACCGCAGCGGTGGAGCGCTATGCGATTGCCGATGTGGTGTTGTAATCGCCCTGTTGATTGCAAGTGAAAACAAGGTCGATGATGTGTGGGAGTCATGGGCTTCTGCCTGCCTCCTGCGCCCATGACTGTGCCCATATTCCTGCATTTTCCGTTCCTTTTCAGGCGGACTTACGCTGCAATTGGTGATTGACGGGAATGCTTGCAAGTTATAAGTTGCATATGCAAATAAAGATAAGCCAAGCCATTGGCTAAAACGCCCAGACCATAAAAAGCATCGGGCGGAGCCATAAAAATAAATTTGGGAGAATAACCATGAAGGCGAGCTTTCGCGCCCTGCTCGGCGCCACGACCACCCTTGCGCTTTTTCCTCTGACCGCTCATGCCCAGAGCACGCCCGCAAGCAGCCCGGCCCCGGCCACCGATGCAGCCGCCACGCCGGGCGCTCCTGAAATCATTGTCACCGCCACCCGCCGCGCCACCTCTTTGCAGCGCGTGCCCGCCACGGTGGAGGTGGCGCAAGCCGCCAAGCTGACCACGCTGGAGATCAACAGCGCGGAAGGCATCGGCACCATCGTGCCGGGCGTTACCGTCACGCGCAGCGGCGGTGTTACGCCCTTTATTCGCGGCATCGGTACGCTGAATGCCGGCTTCAGCGAGGCATCGGTGGCGCAATATGTCGATGGGGTCTACTTGCCCAATTCGGCGGCTTCGCTGTTCTCCTTCAACAATATTGACCGGATCGAGGTTTTAAAAGGCCCGCAAGGCACGCTGTATGGCCGCAATACAACTGGCGGTCTGATCAATGTCGTGACGCGTGCGCCGGGGGATCATACGACGGTCGATGCCTCGCTGGGCTATGGAAACTATAACACCTTCACCCAGAATTTTTACGGCTCTACTCCGTTGACGGACAATCTGGCGGCGAATGTGGCAGTCTATCACCAGAAGCAGGCCGATGGATGGTCGCGCAATCTGGCTACTGGCCATGATGTACAGAAGTCGGAGGATACGGGCGTCTATGGCAAGCTGCAATGGAAGCCCGGCGCCAACACCAAGATCACGCTGAGCAATCTCTACAGCCGCAGCAATTCGTCCAAGGGTTGGATGTTTGCCATCATGCCTGGTACTTACGGCACGGATGGTACACCCTATCTTGGCAAATATACCAGTTCGACCAGCATCGATCCGGGCGCGATCTATCATGGTGACATGACTGCACTGCGCATCGATCAGGATCTGGGCTTTGCCAATATGTTCAGCCTCACCTCCTATCAGGCAGGGGCGCAATCCTCGCAACTGGTGCAGAATGGCATTGTGGGGCAGCCGGTGGCAGGGCGGTCGGCGCAATTGCTGGCGATCAATTTCAATTACAAAACCTTCAGTCAGGAATTCAACCTGAGTTCGAAGCCCTCCGCCTCGCCGTTCAGCTGGCTGCTGGGTGCCTTTATCTACAGCGATAACACCGATATTCACACCGATCTGTGGCAGACCTGCGTGGGCACAAGCTGCGCTCCCGGCGTGCCCAGCGAAACGCATGTTCGCCCTACGACGCGCTCCTATTCGGGCTATGCCGATGGCACCTACAACGCCACCTCCAGCACGCATCTGACGGTGGGCCTGCGCTACACCTATGAAACCAAGGGCTTCTGGGGCGTGGTGACGCCTTTGCAGGGGCTGCCCAATTCAGCCGCCAGCCTGCCGGCCTCCGTGGTGACATCGACCCAGGCCGCAGGATTGCCTGCTTCGGTCAACTATCCCAAACTGACCTATCGGGCTGTGATCGCTCAGGATTTTTCGAACACGATACATGGTTATGCATCGTACAACCGTGGCTTCAAATCGGGCAATTACAATCCCAATTCAGTCACCAATCAACCGGTGCGCCCGGAAATTCTCGACTCCTACGAAGTGGGCGTCAAGAGCGAGCTGTTCAACCGCAGCTTGCGCGCCAATGTCTCGGGCTTCTACTACAATTACAAGGATATTCAGGTGCGGTCGATCGCGGGCCTGCCTTCGGGCTCGCTGGCCATCGCGCAGAATGCCGCTGAGGCGCATATCAAGGGGATCGATGCGCAGTTCGACTGGACGCCGGTGCGCAATCTGTCGTTCAACGCGGGGATGGAATATCTGGAAGCCAAATATGTCAGCTATCCCGGTGCGACGCTGACCTATCCTCTGGTGCCGACAGGATCGGTGCTGGGCGGTGTCGGCAGTGTGGGTATCAATCTGGCGGGCTATACTTTGCCGCTGGCACCAAAATTCTCGATGAATCTGGGCATGACCTACAAGATCAACACGCCCATCGGCCCCTTCACCTTCGTGGCCAATGATGATTACAAATCGACCTATTATTTCGCGCCCGACGACAGCATGAGCCAGAGGTCACGCCATCTGGTGGATCTTTCGCTTACCTATGCCTCGCAGAATGGCCGCTATGATGTGCGTTTCTCAGTGAAGAATGTGGGCAATCTCTACACCTATGCCGCCGCGCAGAATGGCTCGACCTATGCCTATGTTCCGGCGGCGCCACGCACCTATGGCGTGACGGTTGGCGTGCATCTGTAAGCATACAAAAGGGGGGCGCTCTTGCCCCCCGGATGTTGCCGGTGTCGCGCGGCAGGCCACGCCTGACCGCGTTTTACCCTGCAGGCTCGCTCCGCTGCCAGTCATAGGCACGCTCGACGGTGGTGATCACGGTGCGATACCAGTCGTACCACAGGGCACGGCCCTGCTCGCGGATGCGCGTGTGTTCCGGGTTCTGGCGCCATGCCAGAGCAGCGGCCTCATCGCGCCACCAGCTGACGGTGATGCCCAGCCCGTCGGCGCCGCGCGCGGACTCCACCCCGAGATAGCCGTCCTGCCGGGCGGCGGCTTCGGCCATGGCGTCCGCAGCGGCGCCATAGCCTTCCGCATCCGCTGCCGTGCGGCCCGAGATGAAGATGACGGCGATCGCGCCCTGCGGCGGCGTGATGCCACCACCGGCAGAAAAGGGCGGTGTCATGCCACGGCCTCCAGTCGGAAGCCGGGCGACCAGCCCAGCGCGGAAACGGCCTTGGCATTGTCAGCCTCGCCGCCGTCATCGGCGATGTTGTAGGCGCCCGGCGCGCCGCGCTCCACCGCGATAAAGGCGGCATGGGCAGCGGCATCGACATGCAGCGGCGAGGCGCCTTCGGGCTTCTCGCTCCATGTACCCGGGCCGTAGAGCTGACCATAGCGCAGCACGATCCCCTCAAGCCCCGGCGTGAAAAGCGTGGCATGTTCGAGCGGCACGATGCCCTCATTGACGGTCATGCCGCGCGCGCCCTGCGCGGTGATGTCCAGCGGGTCTTCCTCGCGATAGGGCGTTGCGCCGGGGGCATAGGCCCAGGCGATGCTCTGCGTCACCATGCGCCGCGTTCCGGCGGCCAGCGCTGCGGTCACCAGATTGGCCGTGCCTTCGCGGCGCAGCCTGGCATTGGCCCGCCGCGCCGCCTCCGGGTCCTGATCGAGCCCGGCGGACAGGTCTGTCAGCTGGTGGATGATGATGGAGGGCGCGGCCTCGCGCACGGCCCGGGTCAGGGCCTGCCCGTCGAAGACATCGACGATCACCGGCCTCACACCTGCCGCTTCCAGTGCATCGGCGCGATCGGGCGAGCGGGTGGTGCCGATCACCCGATGGCCTGCACCCGTCAGCAGAGGGATAAGGCGGCGCCCGATGGCGCCCGCCGCGCCGGCAAGAAAGATCGTGTGCTGCATGGCCAGGCTCCTGAAATGGTTGGGAAGCAGATGCGAGTCCGGCGCCCGGATGGAAAGGACCAAGATTGCCGATTTGCGGTGTACCGTCGGCCCGGCGCGCACCGGCGCGCAGGGGCGGCATCCCGATGGTGCAGCCCAAGGCGCGTTTCTTGGTTCTGTTCGTGAGGCGCCCCGGACGACAGAAGGTCCGCGATCCCGGGCCTGTCGCCCGCATAAGGACCGATCCAGCATGACACTGACTCTCACCCACGCCGAGACGCGGGCCGAACTCCACGCCTGTTTCGATGTGATCCGCCAGTTGCGCCCACAGCTCTCGCATGCGGAGGCATGGTATGATCACGTCCTGTCGATGCGTCAGGATGGCTATCGCGTGCTGGTCTGCCGCGATGATGAGCAGGTTCTGGCGCTGGCAGGCTATCGGCTGCAGACCAATCTGGTTCATGGCCGCTTCCTTTTCGTGAACGACCTTGTCACCGGGGCGGGGCACAGGGGGCAGGGGCTGGGTGCCCGGCTGCTGCGGCAGCTCGATATGATCGCGGGCGCTGAGGGATGCAGCCGCCTGGTGCTGGATACGGCGATGGCCAACCATGCTGCCCGCAGTTTCTACACGCGTGAAGGTCTGGAGGAGGTCATCGTCGGCTTCGTCCGCCAGATTGGGCAGGCCGCATGACCCGCATCCTGCAGATCCTGAGCAGCCCGCGCGGCGGCGCGTCGCACAGCACCGCACTGGGCGATGCCGTGGCGGAGCGGCTTGCGCAGGCCCATCCGCAAGCCAGGCGCCTGATCCATGATCTCAATGCCGCGTCCCCCGGCTGGCTTGATGCGGCCTATGCCGCGCAGCTGGTCTCTGGCCAGCGCGGCGAGGAAGCGATGAGCGGCACGCTGGCCGCCTCGGATGCGGCGATTGCCGCTTTGCTCGCGGCCGATATGGTGGTGATCGCCACGCCGATGCATAATTTCACCCTGCCCGCAGTGCTCAAGCTGTGGGTCGATATGGTGGTGCGCGCCTTTCACACCTTCGTGCCGACAGCGGGCAGCAAGCTGCCTCTGGTGCCGGACCGTCCCGTCTTTATCGCCATCGCCTCGGGCGGCTTCTTTCATGGAGAGCGGGCGAACCAGCCCGATTTCCTGATCCCCTATCTGACGGCGGCTCTGGGCTGCATCGGCTTGCGTGACCTGTGTTTCCTGCCCCTGCAAGGCACCGCCTTCCTGCCTGCCGAGGACATCGCGCAGCAGACACGCGCTCTGGTGGAGCAGGCGGCTGGCTGGCACGCGAAGGTGTGATGTCAGGCCTGCCGCTCTGCCTCGATCAGGGCGCGCAGGCGGGCGATGTCGCGCTCCACCCGGTCCGGCAGGGCGTTGGTGATGCCCAGCACCAGCCCGTTCGGCCCCGCATCGCCCTCATACCATTGCGACAAAGCGGTGGGTGACAGGCCATCGGCCTGAAGGCGGCGCAGCAGGCGCCGGTCGCTGATGCCCTCGGGCAGGGCCATATGCACGGCCAGCCCGGCGGGCGTCACCGCAGCATCATGGTGGGCCAGCGCGGCGAGGGTGGCGGCGCGCCTTTGGGCATAGAGGCGCTTCATCTTGCGCAGATGGCGCAGATAATGCCCCTCGCGCAGAAAAGCCGCCAGCGCCAGCTGCGCCACATAATTGGGCGGCGGCACCAGCCATGTCGCGACATTCAGCAGGGGCTGCACCAGAGCCTCCGGCGCCACCACGAAGCCGATGCCGAGAGCTGGGCTGATCGTCTTGCTGAAAGAGCCGATATGGATGACCCGCCCGCTGCGGTCCTGCCCGGCCAGCGCCGGAGCGGCGCGGCCTTCCAGCTGCAACTCGCTGAGATAGTCATCCTCGATGATCCAGCTGCCCGCCGCCTCGGCCCAGGCGAGCAGCGCGCGCCGCCTTGCGGGTGACAGCACATGGCCCAGCGGCGCATGCTGCCCCGGCGTCACCACGGCCAGAGCAATATCCTCATCGCGCGCTCCGGCGATATCGATGCCTTCCGCATCGACGGGCAGGCCCACCGGCTCGATCCCCCCGAGACGCAGGCCCTGGCGGGTGAAGGGAAGGCCGGGGTTCTCCACCCATGCCTTGCTACCGTTGAGGGGCAAGGCGCGCAGCAGCAGGCCCAGGGCTCCCCGGAAGCTGCTGGTGATGAAGATCTGCCCGGGCAGGCAGGGCAGGCCGCGGGCGATGGCCAGATGGGCCGCAATCTCCCGCCGCAGCGCTTCGGTGCCGCGCGGGTCCTGCTGGCCCAGCCACATGGCCCCGGCGTCGGCGGCGCGCCGATGCAGCCGGGCCCAGAGCTTGGCGGGAAAGGCATCCTGCGCGGGGATGCCCATCTGGAACAGGCCGGGCTGGTCGGCGCCGGCAAAGCCCGGGGCGGGGCGCAGATCGGCGAAAGGGTCCTGCTCCGCGCCATGCTCCGGGGTGCCGTGGCGCGGGAGCCTGCCGGCCACATGGGTGCCCGCCGCGCCCGATGAGACCAGCAGGCCTTCATCGATCAGCCGCTCATAGGCGATCCGCACCGTGCCCCGGGCGACACCCAGCTGCGCCGACAGATCCTGCCATGAGGGCAGCCTTGCCCCGGTCACCAGCGTCTCCTGCCGGATGGCCTGACGCAGCCCGGCACAAATCTGCTCGGTCAGCGGGATGGGCAGCGAGCGGTCGATGCCGAGCAGGGGGGAGACGGTGGCTGTCATGGTCTCTGAAGGTCGATGCGATCTGAGGCATTCGGCCCTTCCCTGTCAACAGCCGAAGATGGGCGGGCCTTCGCCGCCGGGGCGCTCCTCATAGGCGATGCGATAGGTTCCGCCCGCCCGCTCGATGCGCGCGAAGCCGAGTTCCTCCAGATGCATGCCCGCGATCAGCAGGCGATCGGCACTGACGCAATCGAGCAGCCTTGCCCTTGTCTCCGCCGCGAGCGGGGCATCCTGATCGAAGGCGATGGTCACCTCGGGCCGGGCGATCTGGATCTGCGGGAAATGGACGATATCGCCCCAGATCAGCAGCGCGTCGGCGCCTGCCTCCAGTCGATAGCCGGTATGGCCTGCCGTATGGCCGGGCAGCGCCATGGCATGGATGCCCGGCAGCACCTCACCGCCTTCGAAGGGGCGCAGTCTTGGCCGATAGGCCTCCAGCACCTGCCGGGCGAGGCGGAAATTGCCGCGTGCCCGCTCGCTGGCGCGGGCCAGATGAGCGTCATCCTGCCAGAAGGCCATCTCCTGCTGCTGCACCACCAGTTCGGCCTGAGCGAAGCTGACCTGCCCCGCCGCATCCAGCAGGCCGCCGATATGATCGGGATGGGCATGCGTCAGCAGGATCGTGTCGATGTCGTCGGGGTTCAGGCCCATCAGAGCGAGATTGGCCTGAAGTGCGCCACCCCAGTTCTTGATGCCGCCTGCTCCGGCGTCGATCAGAATGCGTCTGCCGCCGCTCTGGACCAGATAGCAGTTGATATGCATCGACGAGGGGTTCTTCACCCCCGCCTGCTGCTGCATCCGGCTGGCCTCGTCGCTCTCGATGCTGGAGAGCAGGTCGAGCCCGGCATCGAGATAGCCGTCGCTGATGGCGGTGACGGTCAGGTCGCCGATGCGGAGGGTGGGGAAGGGCTGGGGGGACATCTGGGCCTCCGGTTGCGCGCTCAGCCGCGCGCGTGAATGTGGGTCGGGCTGTGGCCGAAGCAGCGGATGCGGGCGGCCATGCCGGTGTGATGCAGGATCGCCTCGTCCAGCGCGGTCATGAAGCACACCATCACCGGGGCGGGGCGGAAGGGTTCCAGCCGATAGTCGATCTGCGCGAAGACCGGGTGGCCGCGACCATGCCGAACCGGGACATGGATCACATGCACATTGTCCAGCGCCGCTCCCAGTAGGGTGACACACAGCTCTGTGCATTGCGCGGTGAGGGCGGTCAGGCGATCCCCGGCGGGCATGGCGTCGCAGGGCATGAAGAAGGTGACGTTGGGCATGGGTCAGCCCTTTGGGGCAGGGTTGGGGGTCAGCCGGGGCGTCATGGGGGCATAGGCATGCACAGCGGCGGGCAGGCGGGCGAGATCGGGCATATGCGCGCGCGCGATGGTGGCCAGCCAGCGCAGAGGCGGGTTTTTCGCCAGTGCGACCGCCTCGATGATGCAGGGCGCCGCGCCCAATTGCTGGAGCAGGTCCGGCCCTGCCGTGGTCAGCAGCAGCAGGTCCTCTTCGCCGACCTCCGGCATCAGCGTCAGCCCGGCATAGAGGTTGCGGTGCCAATCGGTGATATGCTGCTGCCAACGCGCGAAATTGCCGCCGCCCTTGCGCTGGTACTCCTCGCCGGTCAGCACATCGAGACTGTCGATGGCATGGGCCGCCAGATAGGTCGGGCAACCCGGGGTGAGCGCCCGGAAGCGCTGCGAGCTGCGAAAGCCCTGCACCGAGATCAGCGCGGGCAGCTTGTCCATGCTGTAGAAGCGGTTCCATTCCTCTTCGCTGGCGGGATCGGCGAAGCTGCATTCCACCGTATAGATCATGAGGGGCCTCTGGCTTGGGGCTGGCCTTGCGGCCTTGCCTTTTGTTGATGTTTGCTCATGATAGGCGCCCTGTTGGCCCAGAGAAGAACGATATGCGGTCATGCTTCGGTGATCAAATATCAAGCTGGCGCCCGCTCCTCTGAGGAACCCCATGCGCCGCAAGATCCCCAGCAATTCGGCCCTGATGGCTTTCGAGGCCTCGGCGCGGCATGGCAGTTTTGCCCGCGCCGCCAGCGAACTGGCGCTGACCGAAGGCGCCATCAGCCGCCAGATCGGCCGGCTGGAGGCCTTTCTGGGCGTCACCCTGTTCGAGCGTGTCGGCAACCGTGTCCGGTTGCTGCCCAATGGGGAGCGCTATGCCGCGCAGGTCCGCCAGTCGCTCGATCGGCTGGAGCGTGACAGCCAATATCTGATGGGTCAGCCGCGCGACGGCACCAGCATCGAGATCGCCACCATCCCCACTTTCGCAACCCGCTGGCTGATCCCGCGCCTGAAGCATTTTCAGCAGCGCCATCCGAGCATCACCGTCCATCTGGCCGAAAGGATGGAGCCCTTCCTGCTGGCTGACAGCGGCTTTGACGCGGCGATCCACTTCGACCACCCGGCCTGGACCGGGATGCGCAAGCTGCCCCTGCTTCAGGAACGGCTGGTGCCGGTCTGCCATCCCGCTCTGCTGGCGCGTGAGGGGGGAAAGGCCTCACTGGATGATCTGCCGCGCCTGCATCGGCGGCAGAACCCGGAGGCATGGCAGGATTATGCCAGGGAAACCGGGCTCAGCCTGACAAACCCTGCAATCGGCCCGCGCTATGATCTGCACAGCATGCTGATCGAGGCGGTTCTGGCCGGCCTGGGGGTGGCGCTGGTGCCCCGCCTGTATGTCGAGGCCGAGCTGGCCGATGGGCGGTTGGTTGCGCCTTGGCCCGATGCCGTTTCCATCGCGAAAACCTTCTGTCTGATCCTGCCCGAACCCATCCGCCTGAGCGAAGCGCCCGTGCAGGCCTTCGCGCAATGGCTGTTGGAGCAGGCGGCCCAGGGCTGCTGAAGGCCCTCAAGCGGGGGATACTGCGCCGATGGCAGCAGCCCCCGCCGCCATCACTTTTCCCGATCCGCAACCTGAGCGCGCAGCCCCGCCAGATCCTCGGCATTGTAATAGTGCCCATCATGCAGCACAGCGCCGATCCGGTGCAGATTGGCGGCACTGGCCACCGGATCGCCGTCGAGCAGCAGCAGATCGGCGGTCTTGCCCGCCTCCACCGTGCCCATGCTGGCCTCGCGATGGAGGTAGCGGGCGGGGTTGAGCGTGGTCATCTGCAGGATCGCCAGCGGCGGCAGCCCGGCCTGAGTCAGCAGGTCGAATTCCTGATGCAGGCCATAGCCGGGCACCACCCAGCCCGCGCCGCCCGTATCGTCGCCCGCCATCATCGGCACATGATGGTCGTAGAACAGCTTGGTCAACGCCAGTTGCGCGGTGAACAGGCGGCTCAGCACAGCGCGCGCGGGCTCGGTCATCACGGCCTTGTAGCGCTCGCCCGCCGCCTGCCAGACGGCGCGATCCGTGCCGATGACATAGCGCAGCTCGGGGTTGTTCACATAGGCCGGATCATCGCCGAATTCCATGGTGCGCACCCGGATCAGCGTCGGCGTCTGCCAGATGCCGCGCGCCGCCAGCACATCGGCCAGCGCGCCGCATTTGCCCGCATCATAGCTGTCCAGCACCTTGCCATAGGCCAGAATCGCGGGAAGCGGCGTGAAGGCCAGCGGATTGGCCAGCCCGATTGCGCCGGGCACGCCGGGCGGGGGCGTGCCCGCGCCATTTTTGGGCGCCTCGCCCTCGGCGGGCGGCGCCACGACCGGGCGTGGCGGCACAATGGCCGCGCGCAAGGCGCTTTCCTGCGAGGAACAGCCCAGCAGCAGTGCATCGCCGGGGCCGAGATGCTCGATGCCGTCCATGCCATGTTCGGCGGCTTCACGCGGGTTCACCAGCGGCAGGAGGTGGCCGGTGACCGTCAGCCCATCAGCCTTGGCGGCGGCATGGGCGGCAAACAGCACGGCGGGCGGCAGGCTGATCGCCTTGATGAAATCGGCGCCCTGCGCTTTCTGGCGGTGTACCTCGGCGACGGCCATCTCGGGCGTGGCGGCGTTCGGGCCGACCAGCAGCGATCCCGGCGTGACCAGCAAGGTGGGCGCCAGCTTGGGCATCAGCGTACCCGCCTTGCGCGCGGCGAGCAGCTCGGGCGAGCCGCTCATCTGCCGGAAGCCGGTGATGCCCATGGCCAGCATCATCTGCAGCTGGTTGGCCGTGTCGCCCGGGTTGAGCGGATGGGCATGCATGTCATTGTAGCCGGGCACGACAAACTTGCCGCTGGCATCGATCCGCTGGTCGCCGGGGGCGGCTTTGACCGTTCCGGCGGCGGCGATGCTGGCAATCCGGTTGCCCTCCACCACCACCGCGCGATGCGGGGTCAGCTTGCCGGTGCGCGTGTCGACGATGGTGGCATTGTCCAGCACGATGCGCTGCGCGCAGGCCCCCGAAGCCGTGCCGAGCGCGAGGGCAGCGCAGGCCACATGCAGCCCGAGGCGTTTGATCCTGACCATATCGGTTTCCTTCGATCGGGGGTTCAGCCTGCCACCGCAGCGCGTTCGTCCAGCAACTGGCTCAGCGTGTGGGCGAAGGATTCGGGCTTCACCGCATAGCCCAGATGAGCGCCGGGGAAGATCTGCAGCGGCGCGCCCAGCTTTGCCGACAGGGCATGGGCGATGGGGGTGGTGGGGTTGGCAGGGTCCTGCATTTCCTCGCCCACGCCGATCACCAGACGGTTCGCTTCCTGCTTCAGCGTGGTCATATCGAGCTGCACCGGCGGATAGTGGCGCATCTCATGCTCGAACCAATAGGTCATGTTCTTGACGATCTGGGGCGCGGGTGTGCCCGACATGGTTTGCGCAAAGACCTGATGATCCGAGGTGGGCGTCTGCATCCAGACGCTCATAAAGCGCTTCATTGCCGCGCCGATGCCCTCTGCCTTGTAGAGATCGTAGATGGCAAGGTTTTCGGCGATCAGCTCATCGCCCTTGGGGTGATGGTGCGAGGCGGGCGGTTCATGCGCGATCAGCGTCTCGACGACCTCGGGGTGGCGCGCCAGCACGGTCAGCGCCACGATGGCGCCCGAACTGCTGCCCAGAATGGTGGCGCGGGTCTTGCCCGTATGCGCGATCAGGCGCGCCACATCGTCGGCATCGGTCTCCAGTCTATGGGCATAGTCCTGCTCGCCATCGAGCGTGCTGCGGGAAAAGCCCCGGCGGTCGTAGATCAGCACGGTGAAGCGGTCCTGCAGTTGCTGTGCAATGGCCTGAAACACCATGGCCGAGCCTTGGGCGCCGGGGATGAACACGATCAGCGGCCCTTCCCCGATGGTTTCGAAATGCAGCTCGGCGCCGGGGACTTGCAATGTGCTCACGGGGATGTCTCCTCTCGCAGGGGGGGATTTAGAACTTGACCGAAACGCGGCCGCCGAAGGTGCGCGGCGGTGTCGTGCCCACAACGGACAGGTTGATCAGCGGCGCGGGCGACTGGAAGGTGGGCACGCGATTGTCCTCGATGTTGCGCACAAAGGCGGCGGCGGACCAGCGGCCATTGGCAGGCCCAAAGGAAATCTGCGCATTGGTCTGCCAGCTGTGATCGACATAGCCGCCGCCATCGCTGACATAGGCAAAGTTGATGAAGCGCCCGCTCTTATACTGCGTGTCCAGCCCCAGCACGATCTTGTAATCGCCGACCGGAATGGTTTGCTGCGCGCCCAGATTCATCGTCCAGCGCGGCGCATTGTTGGCGGCAAAGCCCGAGCAGTTGATGATATAGACCGCGCCGCTCAGCGTATAGGGGCAGCCCGTAACCGGCGGGGCCGAAGCACCCGTGGTGTAGATGAAGGAGGTGTTCTGGGCGTGCAGATACTGGATATCGGCGCTCAGCAGCGTGGTTTTGGTGATCAGCGCCTGGGTTTCCACCTCCACGCCGTAAATCTTCGAGCTGCCGATGTTGTCGGTGAAATTGGCGTTATTGCCATTGCTGTCGAGCCCGACATGGTTGACCTGCTGATTGCGATAATTCCAGAGGAAGCCTTCAAGGTTCAACTGCAGGCGGTTGTCGAAAAAGCGGTTCTTGCTGCCCAGCGTATAGGCGGTGATGGTTTCGGGCTGATAGGTCTCATGGCCGACCGCCGCGGCAAAACCGCCCGAGCGATAGCCGGTCTCGACACTGGCATAGAGCAGGGAATGGCGGGTCAGATCATACTCCACCGCGCCGCGCCAGGTGACGCGCTGGTTGGTAAGCTGTGAATTGTAGCTGCTGTCGGTGCGGGTGACGATGGCGCCGCTGGTGCCCAAGGGCGCTGCGGGTACGCCTTGCGGCGGGAAGGCGAAGGGCAGTTGCGAGGGCATGTCCACAAGGGGGAACAGCGGCGCTGTGGGGCAGCCGACCGTGGCGGGGGCGCGGCAGACGATCACCCCGGTGATGCCGTTGCTGACGAAATCCTTATGGTCATGCGTGTAGCGGATACCGCCGACAAGGCGCAGCCTGTCTGTCAGATTGGCGGTCAGGCGGCCGAAGGGCGCCCATGAGGCGGTGTTGATCCGCTGGTCGGTCCATGAGGCCTGAGCGAAGACATTGACATCGGCATGATAGGCTTCGGTTTCATGGTAATAGAGCATGCCCAGCGTGTAGGAAAACATGCCGATGCGGTTGCCGTTGAAGCGCAATTCACCGCTGTATTGCGAGTCATCTTCCTTGGTCTTGTAGAAGAAGGCGGCGGCATCGGCTGAATAATCCAGCTTGGAATCGCGCCATGCCGGAATGAAGGTCAGTGTTCCGGCATCGGTTTTCCAGCTGATCTCGGCATTGGCGCCGTAGAAGCGGTTGTTCTGATAGGGCAATGGGGAGAGCGCACCCAATGTCCGCCCCGAAAGTCCGACATAGGTGCCCTGACGGAAAGCCTGGGATGCCGGCGTGTACAGGCCCTGATCCACCGGAATATTGGCCGGCACAAAGGTGTAATTGGCCGTGGCGGGGTTCAGCACATATTTCCCGGTGTAGCTGACGCTGTAACCGTAACCGCCATTATGCGCGTAATCGATCCCGATCCGCGCCGTCAGCCGGTCGGTCAGCCTGCCGCCCATCTGGAAGCGCAGGCCTTCGGTGCGGTCGTCAGAGGTGCCGTCTTTCAGATAGCCGTCGCGCCGGGTGATCGTGCCGGAGAGGCGGGCCGCGCCATCCTGCCCCATAGCCAGATTGATTGCCCCTTCCGCATTGAAGGCGTTGTAATTGCCGTAGCTGGCGGTGGCATAGCCCGAATTCTCGCCATAATGCGGATGTTCGGGGTTGACGTTGATCGCCCCGCCCGTGGCATTGCGGCCATAGAGCGTGCCTTGCGGACCTTTCAGCACTTCGACGCGCGACAGGTCGAAGAAGGCGCCTGTGGTCGAGGTGGGGCGGCCGACATAGACATTGTCATAGTTGTAGGCGATGGCCGGATCGCTGGTGGGCACCACGGTGAAATTGCCCACGCCGCGCAGGAAGATCAGATTGCCGGTGCTGCTGGGCTCCACCGTCAGGGCGGGCACATGGTCGCTGAGCAGGCTGGCGTTGGTGGTGCCCGCGGCGACCAGATCGGCGCCGGTCACCACATCCACGGCCACGGCGGCGCGCTGCAGGTTTTCCTCACGCCGTTGAGCAGTCACGATAATTTCGCTTAATTGCGGGCTGCCGGCAGCCGCGCCCCCCGATGGTGTGTCGCTTTGAGCAAAGGCCATCCCCGGAACCAAAGCCAGACACGCAACCGTGCTCATCAAAGCGGTGTGCATGATCATCTCCCCAGATGTTTTGTTTTCTGTCACCGGGGCGGCTTTGGCCGCTCCCGGGCAGTTGCAGCGATGCTATTCTGTTAGCGCAATGTGTGAGCGATGCAGATTTGCGATGACTGATGACGAGGCCGTATCGGTGATCGCGGGCCGTTGAGGGATCGGGGCGCGCGCGTGTTTAAAAGCCGCGCAGCTTCTGGTTGCACCATTTCTTGGGCCATCGGTGCAAGCGGCTGGGGATCAGGCGATCACGCGCCCTGCAAGACTGTTTCGTATCGGGTTTTTGCCGGGATATCAAAGCTGGTTGGTGACTGTGTCGATCTCGTTCAGGTGCCTGGATTTTTCCTTTTCTGCAAGGAACGAGCCGATGAAGGAATTGCGTGCCAGTTGGATCAGCCCCTCGCGGGTCAAGGCGCCAGCGGATACCAGAACGTAGAAGTTACGTTCACATAAATACCGAGATCAAACCCCGCATTTCGATTATGCTGAGATGCGCAGAAATCTACGATATTTCGATCTTTCTACACAGATCTAGCCAAGACAAGAACAAATCTAGGCATCAATGCTGACATCTTTTACGGAGTCAAAATTCTAATAAAGGGCAACGCCTGCGCGCTCTAATCGTCCCTTGCAGCCGTTCACATGGCGATGTTGGCATAGATGCGCGTTAAGTTACCCCGCCTCGGATCATCGTTGGCCCAAGGGCATCTAATCCGACGCTCGCTGGTCCGCATCCAGTCTAGGTGCACCAATCTACGCTATGGCGCTCGACAACGCGCCATGGCTTCCGGAGTTGCCATAGCCTGCCACGATCGATGCCCTACCTTGCCTTCTCCGAGCTTGCCTTGGCCGCAACTGTGCTCTTCTGGTTCCGATCAACCAGTCCTGAACCTAAGTTGGGTTTCCTTGTCAGTGTTTCCCAATTAGGAGGCCACCCCATTATGGTAGGCTAGATGAAAGCGTTGCCTGTCCGGCAAACAGGACCTTTGTCACATCGCTGACGCCCTACCGGACTGATTGGTCACTGCCAGTATCATGCGATATCCAGTTCCGCGCGCAATGCGGCAATCAGGTCGGGAATCCGTGTCAGTTGCCCTTCCTCCTCGTCCAGGATGGCGGTGAACAGCGCCTGCCGGATCGCCGTCCGTTCCTCGACGGGGATGGCCACCGGGCAAGCCGACCACACAATGTCGAGCAGGCGCCCCCCGCCGTGCAGGCGCCCCATCAGATAATCATGCTCGCGCCAGGCGCGGCTGAAAAAGGCGCCGAACTGATGCATCGCTTCGCCTTTCAGCCGTCGCGCCAGACCGGTTTCGCCCTGCTCGCCTTGCCAGTCCATGGGGGAAATGCGATCGATGCGGACGGGCGATGTTTCGGCCAGATCGTTCTGCTGGAACCATGCCAGCGTGGCGGCGTCATGATAGGCGAAACCAAGATAAGCCACCATCACCGCCTGAACCAGCGCATCGGGCAGCTCGGTGAGCGCTTCGGCCAGAACCGCGTCCACCTGCCGGTCCAGCCGGTCCATCCCCCGCGCTTCGGCCAGACCGCGCAGCGCCGCACCCGGATGGAACTCCCAATCCGCATCCTGCGCCCCACTTTGCACGGCGCCCAGCGTCAGCGAGAGCGCCTGCCACGCGGCGGCGCTGGCCCGGTCCTGGGCGGTTTCGGCGATCTCGGGTTGCGCCTCGCGTGCCTGATCCAGCCGCGCGATCAGGTGCCGCATGCGCCGCTGACGATAGGCCACGTCATGGTCGCGCAGGAAGCCGATCAGCTCGCCCGAGAGGCCCGGCCCCTCCGATGGCGTCAGGCGCAGGTTGGCCCGCGCCCACCGCCCCAATGTCTCACGGGAGGCGCCGGTGCTGGCGGCGATCTGGTCCAGCGTAGCCTCCAGCTTATAAAGCGCATAGGCGTGATAGGCATAGCCCGCCTGCTGCGCCGCTGCGTGTTGCGCGGCGGCCCGCCATGCGCCCAATTGCCGGGCGGCGGGGCGCGCGCTCAGGATTTCTTTGCCCAGCACCAGCCGCACGGCCTTGGTCACCTCATCCTGAATGCCGCTGGCGATGTCATGGGCGCGCTGCAGGGCGGCCGATTGGCGGGTGAGCGATTCAAGGTTGTCACGGATGGGCTGTTCGCGCGGAATGGTTGAAATGGCGCGAAAGATCACCGGAAAGAAGCCCGGTGAGCCGTCGCCGGCGGGTTCCGCCTGCAGGGATCGCGATTGCGTGGGGTCGACATAGACGAGGCGGCGGTCGACCTCCACCTCGGCGGGGCGGGCGGAGAGGGCGGCGATGGCCGGGCCGAAAGGGGCGTTGACCAGCACCGATCCGTCCATCAGGGCAACTTTGTCCAAATCGCCTTTGGCCGCATGGGCGGGCATGATCCGCGCCAGAAATGCATCGCGCCCCGGCCAGACTTGCTCGCGGGCGGTCATCATCCGGTCGATTTCACTCACCTGCAAGGGTGGGAAGGCGCCGGGAAAGCTGGCCGTGGCCCGCGCGGCAAAGACCAGCTCGGGCAGGGAGGCCCAGGGCCCCGCCGAGGATGAGGCCCGAAAATCGATGGACACACGATGTTCAAGCTCTTCCACCCAGTCCGGACTGTGGAGCGCGATGCGCTGGACATAGCCGGTGCAGTCCGTTGCCGTGGTGAACAGGTCAAGCGGGTGGGCATCGGGCAGCAGGCGCGCGCCCGCCGGGCTGGCGGCCATCTCGTCCAGCGCCTCGGCGATCAGGCCGGAAAAGCCGATGCCGCTAAAGGGGGCCTCGAACCAGCGGGCGCGCACCAGATGGGCCAGCCTGCTGCGCACCTCCGGCTCGTCGGCGGGCAGAACCGGCTCCCCGGCGCCCAGCATGCGCCCCATCAGCGGCGCCAGCCACTGCTTGGCCGTCCCGCGCCATGTGCCCTCTTCCTTGGTGAGCAACTGGTCGATATCGGCTCGTTCCAGCCAAAGGCGCGTCAGCGGTTCGAGCGATTGGCCCGACTGAATGGCCTGAGCCAGAAACACGCTGTTGAGCCCGCCCGCACTGGCCCCGGCGACGATATCGGGCAGGATGGACAGATTGAGCCCGCCCCGTTGCCCGATCGTGTCCAGCATGGCGGCGTAGACCTGCTCGACGCGATGCAGGGAAGGGGTGGTGTGTTGGTGGTCGGGGCGCTGACGAGCGGTGCTCGCCCGGGCCAGATGCCACACTTCCTTTGTTACGCCATGCATGTAAACGGCAAGGCTGATCCCACCATAACAGACCAGAGCGATGCGGAGTTCCTTACGGCGCATGGTTGGTAATGTGCGCCTTTGCCCCGTTGATGGCAATCGCCCGTCCAAATAACGGTTCTGTGCTGCAATGTGTTTGAAAAGAAGCTTTTTCTTAGCGCAAACATCGCCACGCCCATCGCGCAGGCATCATGTTGTGTCTGCGTGAGCAGTATGCGCGGCTCCTGCTCGCGTCGGCATCGGCGGCACACACCTTTCCAACACAATCGCTTCCGGGTCAGGCAGGGCGGCAATGGATGAGGCAATCAGCAGGAGCGGATCGCGGAGCGTTCATCCATTCATCCACCTCGATCCTATCTACCGTGTGAACGGAAGGTAGCTTACAAAGAGTACATTTGGGCAGGAAAGGAGCGCTTTGTCAGCGTTGGGATCATTCCAACACGAGCTGCTCAGCCAGAAAATCGACGAAAACCCTTGTCTTGGGCGGCAGATAGCGACTGGCCGGCCACAGCACGCGAAACGATCCGGCATCGCGCAAATATCCATCCATCAGTTTCACCAGCCGTCCCGAACGCAACTGGTCAGCCACCGCGAAGGGCGGAAGGCAGGCGATGCCAAAGCCCTGCTCGGCCAGATAGACCAGGGGATCTATCGTGCTGACCACCGTGCTTTTCGGCAGATCCAGCGCCAGATCCACGCCATCGCGCACCAGCGGCCAGGGCTCCAGCCGGCCGCTGTTCATATAGCGGTGATGCAGGCAATCATGCTGCAACAAATCCTCGGGCGCTTGCGGCACGCCGCGTTGTTCCAGATAGGAGGGCGACGCTACGATGCGGTGGCGAAAGACACCCAGCTTGCGGCTCATCAAGCGGCTGTCGGCGATATCGCCGGTGCGGATCACCGCGTCGAAGCCCTCCTCGATCACCGAAACCATGCGGTCGGTGAAATCGATGTCCATGCTGATCGCGGGCCAGGCTTTCATGAAGCCGGCGATCACCGGCATCAGCAGCATCCCGGCAATCGGCAAACTGATGCGCAGTACGCCTTGAGGCGCGGCTGTGGACTGGATCAGCATCGCCTCGGCGGCATCGACCTCCTCGAAGATGCGGCGGCTGTGGTCGAGGAAGGTCGTGCCCTCCGCCGTCAATGTCATGCTGCGGGTGCTGCGATGGAAGAGGCGCACGCCCAATCGTTCTTCCAGCCGCGCGATGGCCTTGCCCACTGCCGAGGCCGAGACGCCCAGATCGCGCGCCGCCGCCACGAAGCTACCCGCCTCTGCGGTACGGACAAACGCATTGAGAGCGCCCAGACGATCCAAAGCCTGATCTTTCAATTGCGGACTCAAGAGTCCTGACTGAAAAGAACTCTAGCTTATTTTTCTGCAGGCAAGCCAGATTTATCTCCCGACGCGCCGGACCATCCCGGCGCTCGTCAGGATCAGCACCATGCCCCATCAGGCCACATTCAGCGCTAACCCCACACCAACAACCTTCATCGTCAACGTCATCCACGCTCACCCCGGCAAGCAGGATGAAGCCTTCGCGGTGATCGAGCAGGTCGTGCGCTATGTCGCCGCCAACAAGCCGGGCTTCCTATGGAGCAATCTTTCGCGCAGCACCGATGGGCAGACGGTGGTCAACATCGAAGCCATCGCCCATGCCGACCGTGTGGACGCCTTTTTCAGCGATCCGGTCTTTGTGGACCTCTTTGTCCGGCTCGATGCGGTTTCAAGCAGCGAATTTCATACCTATAGCGTAGGCGAACTGATCTTCCCCGCCTTACCGGAAGGGCAGGGTTGATGGCCGCTACCACATCCGGGCGCTTACCGATGGCTGGCCTGCTCGCCTTGGCCGCCGCCGGTTTCCTGACCATCCTCACCGAAACGCTGCCTGCCGGACTGTTGCCGCAGATTGCGCTAGGGTTGGGCATATCGCAGGCCATGGCCGGGCAGATGGTGACAATCTACGCGCTGGGTTCACTGGTGGCGGCCATTCCGTTGACAAGCGCAACCCAGCACTGGCGCCGTCGCCCCTTGCTGCTCACAGCCATTGCCGGTTTCGCGATCGTCAATCTGGTGACGGCGATCTCCACCTCCTTTGCCGTGATCATGACGGCGCGCCTTCTGGCGGGCGTTTCGGCGGGGCTGCTCTGGGCCCTGCTGGCGGGCCACGCCGGCCGCATGGTCGCGCCGCAGCTACAGGGGAAGGCGATCGCCGTGGCCATGGTCGGTACGCCGCTGGCGCTGTCGGTCGGGCTTCCTGCGGGGACCGTGCTGGGTGTGCTGGTTGGCTGGCGGATCAGCTTTGCCATCATGAGCGGGCTGACGCTGTTGTTGATCGGGTGGACATGTCTTGCCGTTCCTGATTTTCCCGGCACCCGCAAGGATCGAACAGCATCGCTGGGCCGTGTTCTGACGCTGCCCGGACTGCTGCCTGTGCTGATCGTGACGCTTGGCTTCGTGTTGGCTCACAACATCCTCTATACCTACATCGCGCCCTTCCTCATCCGAGGTGGCATGGAGGGGCAGACCGATCGTGTACTTCTGGCTTTCGGCGTCGCGGCGCTGGGGGGCATCTGGGTGATTGGCGTGCATATCGACCGATGGTTGTCACGGCTGACTGTGGGTTCCATTCTGCTCTTTGCGGTGGCTGCGCTGCTGCTGGGGGCCGCTGCTTCGCCTCTGGCCGTCTATAGTGGGGTGTTGTTGTGGGGGCTGGCCTTCGGGGGCGCGGCCACCTTGTTCCAGACAGCATCGGCGAAGGCCGCCGGGCCTCATGCCGATGTGGCGCAGTCGATGATCGTGACGGTTTGGAATCTGGCCATTGCCGGAGGAGGGTTAGCAGGAGGCCTGATCCTTGATTGCCTGGGGGCCAAGGCTCTTGCGTGGAGCGTGCTGCCACTGCTCACTTTGGCGATGATATTTGCCAGACAAAATGCCTTGGACCGCATGGTGGCGGACGTTTGATGCATGGCCTTGGCCTACCTCGGCTCGCCCGACTCTCCGGACCTTTCCTGCGTATTAGGTGAAGGTGCTCGTCGCAACGCGGTTGTCTGGCAGCGATCCTTACCCTTGAAATGAGGCTTGCCTCCTGTGGGGTTTGGTCGGCGATGCGCTTCATATCTTCGAAACGCCAGCGGGGCCCGCCCGAAAACTCCACCAGTTTTACGCTGCCACCGCTCAGGGGGGCAGCGACAATCTCGATGCTGGATACCTTGCCGATGCGCAGGTTGAAATCGCCATAGCCCTTGGGCAGCTTGACCATGCGCGGCAGGACCGGTGCTTTCAGCCTCAGCACGTTTCTGGCGCCCGGAAGCCGGACAGTATCATGATCGTCACCCTGCTGACGATGGGCGATAAATGATCAAATCGCCAAACCCAGTTCCCTCAACATCGCGGATGCTGGCCGACCGAGATTATGGCGCCGAGTGGTTCCGGAATGCGCTCGAACAGAGGGGGCAAGCCTTGCATGCCGGGCCGGAAATCCTGCTTGCGGCCTGCCAAATAGAACAAACGTCGAGACAAGCGCCGGAACCGCATCGAGATCATGTTCGGTCACCTCAAGGATTGGCAACGCGTCGCAACCCGATACGACCGCCCTCCTACGGTCTCTTCTCCGCCCTCGCTCTGGCCGCAACCGTGTCCTTCTGCCTCTGATCAGTCAGGCCTGAGCCTGAGCGAAACCATCTGGCGGGCAGACGCCAAGCCGGTGCATATAGTTTGCCAGGTGTAGAAATATATAAAAAACATATACAAATAAATGCTGTGGAAAAAATAAAACTGATAAATTTTTTGGCTGCAGCGTTTAAAAATCTTTCAGGAAAACTGTCAATATCGAGCGTTTCCGCTTGATCGTGTAACATTATTGCAACATAAATATGCGGCTTAATGCAAATCAATTGAGGTATATTGCGCTCATCTTTGGCGCATAACTATAGTCTCCTATTGGCTGCTGTCTGTGTGGGGCAAACATTTCAGGCGGCAGCATAAGGGGATAAAGTATCATGAACTTCGCTACCTCTCTGCGTGGCCAGCGTTTGCGCGTCAGCGCTGCTGCCATCGCTCTTTCCACGCTTGTCTGCGCCACCGCGGCCTCGGCGCAGCACGCCGCAAGCGATGCTGCGCTTCCTCCCGCAACGGCGCCTGCAATCGCGCCCAAGGAGGACAACACCATCGTCGTGACCGGCTCGCTGTTCCGCCGCACCAACACCGAAACCCCGTCGCCTGTCACAGTGCTGACGACGGACTATCTGAACAAGGCTGGCATTTCCAATGTTTCGGACGCCATCCGCTCGATCTCGGCCGATGGTGCAGGGTCGATCGGCACCGGTTTCCAGTCGGGCTTTTCGGCTGGCGGTTCGGCGGTTTCGCTGCGCGGTCTGGGCGTCTCCTCGACGCTGGTGCTGATCGACGGGCTGCGTTCGGCCAACTTCCCGATCAACGACGATGGCCATAACGCCTATGTCGATCTCAACTCCATCCCCTTCAGTCTGGTCGACAAGATCGAAGTGCTCAAGGACGGCGCTTCGGCAACCTATGGCGCCGATGCCATCGGTGGCGTGGTCAACATCAAGCTGAAGAAGCATTTCGTCGGCCTCGAAGGCAAGGCTGAAGGCGGCCTGGCATCGCGCGGGGATGCCGCGCATCAGCGTCTCAGCCTGACAGCGGGCTATGGCGACTATGAAAGCCAGGGCTTCAACGTCTATGTGAACGGCGAATATCAGCATGACGGCCGCGTTTCCAACGCCAGCCGCGGCTTCCCGTACAACACGACGGATCTTTCGAGCATCGGCGGTATCGACAAGAATACCGCGGATTCGAGCATGACCACGGCCTCGCCGACGGCCTATGTGACCCGCGTCACGCAGACCGATCTCAACAATCCGCTTAGCGGCACCACCGCTGCGAGCACGGCGCAATACACCGCGCTGGGCCTGGGGAATTGCACCAGCGGCACCTTCACAGCCTCAAACGGCACGGGCTGCAAATACGATCTGGTCAACCAGTATCGCCAGATCCAGCCGCTGCAGGAGCGTTACTCGGCCAATGGCCGCATCAGCTTCCGCGTGTCGGATACGATCGAGGGCTATGTCACCGGCAGCTACAGTCACAGCTATGTGAGCATTCAGGGCACGCCGCAGGTCATCCGCAACACCCAGCCGTTTGGTGGCGCGCCCAGCCTGGCCTCGTCGAACCCCGGCATCGTGCTGCCTGTCTACATTTGCGCCTCGGGCGTGAACTGTGCGACTGCGGCCAATCGCACGCTCAACCCCAACAACCCCTATGCCGCCGCCTATGCCGCCAACCCTTCGCAGGGCGCCGCGCTCATCTATTACATGTTTGGCGACATCGCATCGGGCAGCGACCGCTCCAACGACGTCTATCGTGCCACTGCCGGGCTCCATGGCCGGATCGCCGACGCCTGGGATTGGCGCGTTGACGGTGTCTACGCTTACGACAAGCTCAAGCTGGTGCAGCATGGTTTTCTGAACATTGCGGCACTGACGCAGGCGATCAACACCGGTTCGTATAATTTCGTCAACCCTTCGCTCAACAGCGATGCGGTGCGTCAGGCGCTGGCTCCGGACAAGACCACGCCGTCGCATTCGGAAACCTATGCGCTTGATGCCTCGGTGACGCGCAAGCTGTTCGCGCTGCCGGGTGGCGATCTTCAGCTGGCTGTCGGCGGGCAGGTCCGCCACGAAATGCTGGAAAACAACAACCAGAACGTGGCGCTCGACACCTACAACCTGACCACGGCGTCGGCCTTTGGTTCACACACCGTGTCGGCAGCCTTTTTCGAGCTGGATGCGCCGGTGTTCAAGCAGCTTGAGTTGAACGCTTCGGGCCGCTTCGACCATTATTCGGAAGGCTTCAGCCACTTCTCGCCCAAGTTCGGCTTCAAGTTCACCCCGACCAAGGCCTTTGCCCTGCGCGGCACCTATTCGGAGGGCTTCCGCGCGCCGACCTTTGCCGAATCCGGTCCGCGCAGCCAATACGCCGGCTTCGTGTCGACCACGCCGCCCTGCGCCTATATTCTGGCCCATGGCGGGACGACGACCTCCACGGGGGGCTGCTCGGCCAACGGCAATCCCTACAGCACGACCTATAGTCTGGGCCGCGGCGTGGCAGGCAACCCCAATCTGAAGCCCGAGACCTCGCGCAGCTTCACCTTCGGCACGATCGTTCAGCCCGTCCGCTGGTTCAGCCTGACTGTCGACTACTACAATGTGAAGAAGTCGAACCTGATCGTCACCGGTCCGGATTTCGGCCAGGCCGTCAACGCCTATTTCGCCTCCTCCAATCTGGACGCCGCCAAGGCGGCCGTGGCGGCGGTGGGGCCTGGCTATTCGGTCAACACCGCCGATGCTGTCGATCCGCTCTATCCCAACCAGCTGCCGCGCCCGCTGATCATCAACGTTCCCTATGTGAACGCGAATTATATGGTGACCTCGGGCATCGATCTGTCTGCCACCGCCAATCTGCGCCTGACCGACAAAATCCGGTGGACCAGCCGCATCGAGGGCACCTATCTGCTGACCTCGAACCTGCATACCTCGACCGGTATTCAGTCCTATGCAGGCACGTTTGGCCCCTATGACCTGTCATCGGGCAATGGCTCGCCGCGCCTGCGTGGCAACTGGCAGAACACGCTGGAGTTCGGCGATGCTTTCTCGCTCAGCCTGACCACCAGCTATGTCGGGCGGATCAAGGAAGTCGCCACCGATCAGGGCAGCCTGTCGACCGACTGCTCGCATAACCTGTACGGCACCGGCGACGCCTTCTGCTATGTCAGCCCGTTTATCGACAACGATCTGACGGCCAGCTTCAAGTTCGGCAATGGCGGTGTGTTCTCGCTGATGGTCAAGAATGTGCTCGACGCGAAGGCGCCGATTGCTCCGGCGGCCTATGCCAGCGCGCCCAACTTCCTGACGTCCTGGCATTATGCCGGGCTGATCGGACGTGAATATCGCGCCAGCGTGTCGTTCAAGATGTAATATGTTGGTGCAATAGACAGGAATTGCGACGGGCGGCATTCTTGGGATGCCGCCCGTTTCTTATTGTTCGCGCGAAAATATTTGGGGTCATGATTGTGGGATCGCTTTTTAAGGCGGCCTTTGCGAGGACCAGTGTCAGCGCATCTCCCAAGCTCAATCGATGATATGGGGCACAAAGCGGGCCAGGTTGCCGGTGATCAGGCCATCCTCGCGGATGCCCATACCCGCTGCTTCGCCATCGACACACCAACTGCCGACCACTGGGCAAGCGCCGTCGAAACAGGGCAAGTCGAAAAGGTCCTGATAGATGGAGGTTGCCGTATAAGGCCCGTCGGTTTGCGTGATGATCTTGCCGTGACGCACCACGGTGACGTTCCCGCCCTCGCGTGCCAGAATCGGCTTCTTGACATAGCTGTCCGAGGCAGGGGCATCGGCGCGCGCCCACAGCAGGTTAGGATGGCGCGGAAACAGATCCCACAGGATGGGAAGAATTGCCTTGTTGCTCCAGATCATCTTCCAGAGGGGTTCTATCCAGAGCGTCTTCCTGCTGTCACGTGGGAGATTGCGGCCAAACTCCTCAGCGATCATCCATTCCCATGGATAGAGCTTGTACAGTGTGCGGATCGGTTCAGCCGAAAGATCGACAAACTCTCCCGCATGATCAGGCAGGTCTCGCCAACCAATGTCTCGCATGGTCAGCCTATGTGTTTGCAGGCCCGCCTGGCGAGCCAGATCGATCATATAGGCCGTGGTCAGCGTATCCTCTCCCCCGGCATCGGCGACATGGGCGAAATGAACACTGCCGCCAGGGAGATAAGGGGCAATCTCCTGCCATTTGGCCAGCAGGCATTCATGGATGGCATTGAACTGATCGAACTGAGGAAAAACCTCTTCTTTCCAGAACCATTGAGCGAGGGAAGCCTCTATCAGCGTGGTAGGAGTGTCGCAGTTAAACTCGAAAAGCTTCGGCGGCTCCTTGCCGTTATAACCCAGATCGAAACGGCCATAATTCAGCGCAGGCGGTTCGGCATGCCAGGCCTCTTCGATCAGCGGCCAACACCATTCCGGTATGCCAAAGCGGGCAAAGAGCTTCTGCTCGACGACATAATGCCCGGCGGCCACGAACATGCCGTAGAGTTCTCGGGTGGCCTGCTCGATGACGGCAATTTCGGGAGGGGCGAAGCGATAGCAGGCTGCTTCGTTCCAGTAGGGAGCGCTGCCTACCGAATGCCAGACGAGCCCGAGCGCCTCAACCTTCTCACGCCAGTCCGCGCGAGGCGTTAGGATTTCACGGCGCATGATTATTCGCCTGCACCGCCAGAGCCGCCGCCATGCCCCTCTCCGGTAGCGCCAAATCCGCCACGTGCCACGCCTTCAGCAGGAGCGGTGCTGTAATTGCCAACGGGAACGGGCGAGTGGCTTGCCCCCTCCGCCTGTTGTCCGATTGGCGGAACGCGCTGTCCACTGCCGTAATAGGCCCAACTGCCATGGGCTCCGGCAGATCCGTTGGTTTGCTGGCATTGAGAATCTGCGGTTCTCCGCCCTTGGGTGTCGACACAAACCGCCCAATTGCGTTGCTCTGCCGAGGCATCGTGACAGCCGGAAAGCATCGCAGACGATAGGCCGAGCAGGGCAGACATTGCACTGATATCAATAACTTTAGGCATTCTACCCCCGAAGCTGTCTTATGGAGAATGCATAGGATCGCTCCTGGGGAAATGTCCAGAAATTTATAGTTTTTATATATTGCCTGGGTCGAGAAAAAATCGCGGCAATTCGCGTCAAGGGCTCGATAGATCATATAATCTATCGAACAGTTGCGTCATCTCGTTCAAAAACCTGCCAGCCTTCGCATTGGCAACTCATACTGGCCTGCTTCTCGCTCAGCATGAACGGATGACGGCTTTTGGAGAGCATGATTTTGAGCAGAAAGGGCGGCTTTGTTGGTGGGAAAGGGGGGGCTTGGAAGAAATCCCCTGTCACTGCGCTAAATTCGGCAAAGTGACCCGATAGCAGGGCCTATACCTTTTTTATGCTGGAGGGTAAGCTAACGCAGGTCGCTACGACAATCTCTGGAGGAGGTATAGGCATGAAGACCAAATTGACCTTGCTGGCAGTCGCTGCCGCTTTGTTGTCTACCCCGGTTATGGCGCAGGCGCCGTCTCCTGCAAAACCTTCTCCCAAAGCGACTGCACCCGCAGTTAAACCCGCTGTTCCAGCCAAGCCGGCGTCCGTTGCCGTGAAGGGGCAGGCCCCTCGTACCGCAAAATCCATCGACTGTTCCAAGCAGGCCGATGCGAAGAATGTTCATGGCAAGGCTCGCAAGAGTTTTATGTCTCATTGCAAGAAGGCCTGACAGGGCTGGATATATTGACGATTTTATAAATCGGCACCTCCGGCGGTCAGCACAAGCTGGCTGCCGGATATCCACCGCCAAGATCCTCAAGCCTGCTCCTTGGCTTGCGATCAATCCAAAGTGTTCCTGATGTCGTGGGGCTGGCAAGGCAGGTTCCAACACTAAAGAAGAATAGCGGGCGATCTTTTTCCGGCGACAGTGCGCAGAGGTGTGGTCTCGTTTGGCTACACCCAAAAGAGGCTGGTCAAGGTTATGCGGAAACCAGATCGGATATCCCATCACCGTCGCATGGAACATGAATGAAGAGTAGCTTTTTTGAGGGGGCGTGGGTCGCCGAATGGCGGATTTGCGCCTATCGGTGCTGTTGCGCGACTGTAGTTAGGGTGGCGCACCAGAATGGGTATGGTGAAGATGCCGCTTCGTCTCTAATTTTACGAATAAGCGGAAAGCCGCCATGGCCTTTACGGGGCAAGGTCTTGCAGACTTTGGTGCATCGATTCGCTCTGTGTGGATTGTCTGCTCTGATGGAGGGGGCGCACAGAGGCTTCGCCTCCCTCCATCACGGAGTGGTTCAGTCTGCGGAGTTTTCGATCCGCGCCACCGCCTGGGAAATCGCATCGGCGCGGCAGTTCTGATAGGCGATTGAGCGCTCGACGTCCATGGTGCTGCCGCGCAGCGGGGCGCAGACTCGTGTGGCAGCATGGGTAACGCGGCGGTTCATCTCGTTGCGGTCGGCGGCGTTGCTCAGGTCCAGATCGGCATAGGAGACGCGCAGGCTGGGCGCGCCATTGTCATTGATCTCGACAGGTGCCTGGGGGGCGAAGACGGTGGTGTCGGGTGCCGTGGCGGCATGGGCGGCCATCGGAGCCATGCCCAGGGCGAAGGTTGCGACCACGGCGCTGCTGGCCGCAGCGGCGGCGAGGAAGCGGGGGGCGGCGGTGCGAATGGTGTTGAACATGGTTTGGTTTCCTCTGCTTATGCCGTCCAAACTGTTTGGAGCAGCGATGCCTGAGTGATTGCAGAGGGCGTGCCAGTTTTCGAAAAGTCCCAGAAATCCGCCATTTCTGTTCTCGGGAAAAGCTTTCATCGAGCTGACGATGGAATTAATCCCAACTTAATTTAGCGAATTGCGCCAATTGTTGGGAGTGATGCCGCGAGTGTTGATCATGGCGCTGGCCAAAGTCGGGCCGGGAAGCCGCCTCCTGACGAACATACGCCGTGGCGATACGGTGCCGGCAATGTCAGCTTATGCTGGCACATCTGCCGTTCTGGCCCTTCCAACCTTTCGGTCGTAACCTGCTGGCAAAGCTGTTGTGGCGATCGCTTGCTTCACATTCTGATAGTTGCCGGTCGTTCACCGTTGGTTTGCGGCCAATAATTTCGCGTCTCTTATATTGGTGGTTCGTATCACGAAGGCCGGATGCAAGACCTTTGTGGAACAGAAAAATCTCGGTAGAAGTCAATCTCACGATCCTGAAGATGGAGGAATTGTTCCATTCGGTGTGTTTCTCTGGACGGATACAGATCTTCTAAACCTTTTCAGATATACGAAGTCCTGACCGTATGGCGTTTATTGCGCCTTCCGATTGATCGCCCAGCAAGATGTGGACCGTATTCTCTCTCACAAGGCTGACGCCGCGTGATCCCATGCCCTCCAGACGCTTCCGATCCAGCGCGCCGACATCCACCAGTTCCAGCCGGATCCGGTCCGCGACTTGGCGAATATCGAGAATATTGGCCACGCCGCCGAGCACATTGGCGAGAGATGCAAAGCGCGGATCGATAGCCGCTGTCGCCACCGGCTGCGTTTCGCGCCCGGCGGGCGCCGTGGGACCACCGGGCTGAGCAGCCAGCGGTTGGGTGCTGCGCATCTCGCGGGCGACCTGATCGGCGACTTGGCCAATGACGACCTGCAAGGCATGCGCCGATGGGCGTACCAGGCCTTTGGCCCCAAGCTTGCGCAGAGCCGCTTCATCGACGATCGCCTGATCGACGACGTCCAGCCGCAGCCGGGTCAGGCAGGCATCGATGGAGATCAGATTTGCGGGGCCGCCGAGCGCGGCGATGAAATCCTGCGCGCGATTGCCTGCCGTGGCCTGTGGCGCCCCGTCTTGCGCGGGCAGCGGCTCACGACCGGGTGTTTTCAGATCATAGCGGCGGATAAAGAGGCTGAAGACGCCGTAATAGACCAGCGCATAGGCTGCTCCGACAGGCAAGAGCATCAGCGGGTTTGTCGCCTTGTCGAAATTGAGGGCGTAGTCGAAAACGCCCGCTGAAAAACCGAAGCCAAGCTTCACGTCCAGCATGTTCATGACCACCATGGCCGCGCCGGTGAGCAGGGCATGCAGCAGATAGAGCCGTGGCGCCAGAAACATGAACAGGAACTCGACCGGTTCGGTGATGCCGGTGAGGAAAGCCGTCAGGCCCACCGAGGCCAACATGCCGCTGACCTCTTTGCGGCGTTCGGGCAGGGCGGCATGATACATGGCCAGACACGCCGCCGGGAGCCCGAACATGAACACCGGGAAGTAGCCTGCCATGAACCCGCCCGCGCTGGGGTCCCCGGCGAAAAAGCGACGCAGGTCGCCCGTGACCCCATGATAGTCACCCACAACGAACCAGGCCAGATTGTTGATGACGTGATGCAGCCCGGTGATGATCAGGATCTTGTTGAGGAAACCATAAGCGAACAGGCCGATATTGCCGGAGTGCAGAATGACCCGGCTCAGCGCATCCATGCCGCCGTTGATCCAGCCATAGCCTGTGCCGAGAATCCCCGCCAGCACGAGGCCCGCGCCCGCGCTCATGATCGGGATCAGGCGATTGCCTGCGAAAAAGCCCAGATATTCCGGCAGGCTGACCGTGGAAAACCGATTGTAGAACGACCCGCAGAGCAAGCCCGATATAATCCCGAAAGGCACCGACAGCTTGCCGATGGCCTGCATCCGGTACGCCGCCGCCGCCAGCTCCGCGATATGCGGATCGGTGACGGCCCTGATCTCTGGCGGCAAGACCAGCAAGGCCTGCGCCCCGTTGGTCAGCACGAGGTAGCAGATGGCGCCGCCAAGCCCGGCCGTTCCATTGTTGTTTTTGGCAAAGCCGATGGCCACGCCCACCGCGAAGAGCAGGCCCAGATTGGCAAAGATGGCGTTGCCCGAGGCCGCGAAAAACGGAATGTTGAGCAGATCGGGCTGGCCCAGACGCAGGATCAAACCGGCGATCGGCAGGACCGCGATCGGCAGCATCAAGGTCCGCCCAAGCGGCTGAAAAACATCAAGGGAAAGTTTCATGGCGCGAACCTTATGAGCGGTTGGTCATCGAATGTGCGCTGGCCAGCTTCCTGACCTCTTCCGGTGAGGGACAGGTCAAAGCCTGCGCTGCCATGGCCCGACAGTCGGCCAGGGTGAAGCGCCTGAGCGCTGCCTTGACGTCGGGAACGGCGGTTGGCGCGCAGGACAATTCAGTGACGCCCAGCCCGACGAGGATTGGCGCCGCAAGGGCTTCGGAGGCGAGGCTGCCGCACACACCGACCCATTTGCCCTGTTGCGCGGCGCCATCGCAGGTCTGCCCGATCAACCGCAAAACAGCGGGATGCAGCGAATCCAGTTGCGCTGCGAGCGCCGGATTTCCCCGATCGATAGCCAAGGCATATTGGGTGAGGTCATTCGTGCCGATCGACAGGAAATCGGCCTGCGTTGCCAGCAGATCCGCCGTGATTGCGGCGGCGGGCGTCTCGACCATAACGCCCAGCTCGACCGGCTCGGTGATGCCCAGTTCACCCGCCGCCTCGACCAGCAGCGCCTTGACCGCCGTGATGTCGGACAGGCTGGCCACCATGGGGATCATGATCTTGCACGCTCCCAGCGGATGCGTGCGCAAGATGGCGCGCAGCTGCGTTTTCAACAGCTCGGGACGCCACAGGCTGACCCGCACACCGCGCAGGCCCAAAGCCGGATTGTCCTCAGGCGGAATGGGCAGGTAGGATGCGGTCTTGTCCCCGCCGACATCGAGCGTGCGGATGATGACCGGGCGCCCCGAAAGCGCGGTGACGACCGCCTGATAGTCGGCGGCCTGCTCGTCCTCGGTGGGCGGCGTGTCGCGTTCGAGGAACAGGAATTCGGTGCGCAGCAGGCCGCAGCCTTCCGCACCGTTCTGCGCGGCCAGTTCGGCGTCCTTGAGCGAGCCGACATTGGCGAAAACTTCAATGCGCGTGCCGTCGGACAGGGCGCCCGGCAGGGCCGCCGAGGCCAATGCTGCCTGACGCCGGGCGGCGCGGTCGATCACCTCGGCCTGTGCTGCTTCCAGCACGTCCCGGTCGGGTTTGACCCGCAGTCTTGCCGCATCCGCGTCGACAATCATGGGCGTGCCATCGGCGATGGCCAGAAGATCCGCGCCCAGTGCGACGATCATCGGCAAGCCGCGCGCTGCGGCCAGAATGGCCACATGAGAGGTCGGCCCGCCCCGGGCGAGGCATAGTGCGGCAATCGCGCCCTGTTCGATCGCCATCAACTGCGAGGGAAGCAGTTCGTCCGCAACAAGGATCGCGTCGGGGGGCAGGTCCTGTTGGTCTTCGCCGGTGCCATAGAGGGCGCCGATCACCAGATTTTGCAGATCGATCAGGTCATCGACGCGTTCAGCCATGCGCTGATCCCCGGTGGCGCCGAGCAGGTCGATATAGTCCTGCACGGCATGCCGCCAGGCAAAGCCTGCGCTCTTGCCCCCTCCGATCTGTTCCTGCGCGGCGCGGAGCAGTTCGGGATCGTTCAGAAAGCTGAGATGCGCCAGAATGATGCCCTGCCGCACAGATCCGGCTTGAGCGGCGTCCGTTTCAAACCGCGTGCGGATCGAGGCGATGGCATCGTCGAGCGCCTGGCGTTCGTGAGCCGCGCCTTCGCCCTGCTCCGGGACCTCGATGGCCTGACTAACCAGCCGATAGGCTCTGCCAATGGCCAGACCCGGGGCGGCCTTGACCCCCTGCATGTCATCGGGATCGGCTTGCTGACGGGGCATGGGGGCGGGAGCGGGCGCCGGCTTTGGCGCCTGCATCGGTTGCGCCGGCAGAGCGCCTTCGCCCATGCCGCCTTCGATCAGATCGGCGATGGCATCGGCTGCGGCGACGGCATCCGCTCCTTCAGCCCTGATCTCGATCCTCTGCCCGTGGCGCACGCCCAGCGACAGGATCGATACCGCGCTTTTGGCTGAAACGCTGCGTGATCCGTCCGATAGGGCGATGTCCGCCGAAAACTGGCCCGCAAGCTGTGCGACACGCGCCGCCGGGCGCGCATGTAGGCCATGGGGCAGGGGAACCTCGATGGACCGCGCTGCAACATCGGCAGGCCGGATCGTCATGTCGGCTTCGGCCATGGGCGCCGATCGGTCCTCGATGGCGAAGATCGTGTCACCGGTGTTGACCTCCCGGTCTTCAACCTGCGCGGTCACGACGAACCTGTCCGGCTGGGTCATGATGATCGGGGTCAGCAGGCTTCTGGCACCTTGCGCGACCCGATCCATGTCGAACCGGATGAGCGGCTGGCCGCTCACCACCGATTGCCCGGCCTGCACCAGCACCTCAAAACCGACACCGCCCAGACCAACCGTATCCAAACCGATGTGCATGAGCATTTCGGCGCCATCGGCCATCGCCAGCGTGATGGCGTGACGCGCGTGGTGAACAGTCATGACGGTCGCATCGCAGGGCGCGCACAGAACATTGTCCAGGGGGTCGATGGCGACGCCGTCGCCCAGCATCTTTTCCGCGAAGACCGAGTCCGGCACCTGGGCAAGAGGGATGACCCACCCCTTGATCGGCGCCGATATCAAAGTTGACGGCATGCGAACGTGTCCCTGTTTGAGCTTTTTTTGGGGATCGGCGCTTTCACGCGATGTTGGTCGCAACGGCTGTGGTGCCGCGATGTCAGCAAGCGTGCTCTCTGGCGCTATAAGTCCAGTTGTATTCCGGGAATTTCCGGTATGCAACTGGTATTTTCAAGCTGGACTATATGGCTGATCGGCGTCACCAGACATGTCCGGCAGCATCGCCAGGCCGCCGATGAAAGATGTTTTGACCTGCGTGTCGATGAAGCCGGGCAACAGATAGTCATTGTCGACATCCACAATGTCGCCACTCAACCCTGCGGGGGCAGAGCCGGCGTGAATGTCGGTGATGGTCGCGCCGTCGCAGGTCAGCGTGCCCGCTACGATCCCGTCCGGCGTCACGATCCGCGCATTGATGAAGGAGCTTATCATTCAAACGGTCCTCGTCACCTTGTTGAGATGCGGCGGGCTGTCGGGATCGAGCCCCCGCGTGACAGACAGCGCATTGGCCAGCCGGTAGAAGCTCTGGATCAGCAGAATGGGCTCCAGTGCGGGCACGGTCGGCAGGCTGGGGCAATGCAGCGTGCCCTCCAGCGGCCCTGCCGCATCGGCCAGCAACACGGTCGCGCCCCTTTCGGCAAATTCACTGGCTACCGCGCGCACGCTGTCGCCAGCGGTGCCGCCGGTGGCCAGCGCCAGCACCGGAAATCCGGGGCCGACGATGGCCATGGGGCCATGACGCACCTCAGCCGAGGAAAAACCCTCGGCGTGCAGGGCGCAAGTTTCCTTGAACTTGAGCGCCGCTTCCTGCGCGACGGCCAGCCCGTATCCACGACCGATGACGAACAGGTTCCTGGCTTCGGCCAGCACCGGCAGGGCGGGCGTCCAGTCGAGCGCGAAAGCCTGCTCAAGCTGATCGGGCAGCAGGTCCAGTGCTGTATTCAGCGCCTCGTCACGCGTCCAGGCAGCAACGATGGCGGCCAGCCCGGCCAGCGAGGCGATATAGGACTTTGTGGCCGCAACCGACCGTTCGGCCCCGGCTTCCAGCGGCAGCAACGTGTCCGCCAATGCGGCCAGAGGGCTGGTCTCGTCATTGACCAAGGCGATCACATGGGCCCCGGCGCGTTTGTGCGCGACCACCGCCGCGAGAAGGTCGGGCGAGCGACCTGATTGCGAAATGGCAAGGCACAGCGAGCCCGCTGCCACGACCGGCGCGTCGTAAAGCGAGAACACGGACAGCGCGGCTGACGAGGTTGGGATGCCCAGCATCGTCTCGATGAGATATTTGCCATAGGTCGCCGCGTGATCCGATGAGCCGCGCGCGCATGTGGTGACCGAGGCTGGCGGATGGGCGCGCAGATGCTCGCCCAGCGCAATGAGTGCGGAGCGGTTGCGATGGAGGAAGCGGCGGACCGTGTCGGCACCCTCGGATGCTTCCCTGAACATCAGTGTCGTGTCTGGATCGATGGCATCGGGCGTCGTCGATAGGGTGGATGAATGGGGCATGATATCCTCAGGCAATATCGTTGAGATCTGTGCTGCTGCCCCCGGTCGAACCGCGTTCGACGGCGACGTTGAAAAGGGCAAGCTGCAGCTCTGCCAGAACAGCGGCAGAGGTCGTGCGTTCGCGCCCCGTGACATAGCCCAGCGCAATCGCCTTGGCGTCATGCGACTCTGCGCCCGTCCCGCAGGCGGCATGGATGGCCCGCACGCCCGTCTCGGCCAGCAGCGCTGCCACAGTGTCGGATCGGACGCCTCCGCCCGCCAGAATTTCCACGCGGTCCCCCGCTTGCGCGACCAGATCGCGGATCTGCGCCGCCCCTGCCAAGGCCGATGTCTGGCCTCCGCTGGTCAGGATCGTCTGCACGCCAAGGGCAATCGCGGTTTCCAAGGCCTCGGCAAGATCGGGCGTCAGATCGAAGCATCTGTGCAAGGCGACCTCGAGGCCGAAGGCCTTGGCCTGACCGATCAGCGTGCCGAGCGCCGCGATATCGAGCGTGCCATCGGGGCGGTTGGCCCCCACGACAACACCGGCAAGACCCGCCTTGGCGACGGCCGCGATATCGCGTTCCATCTGGCGGATATCCCCGGCGGTCCAGACGAAATCGCCGGGCCTTGGCCGGATCATGGCCCGCACGGGCACGCCGCAACCGGACGCCAGATACATCAACCCGGCGCTGGGTGTCAGGCCGCCGAGGTCGAGCGCGCTGCAAAGCTCGATGCGGTCCACCGCCGCCGCCTGACCGATGGCCAGACCCGCCTGCGTATCGACCGCCAGTTCGACAAGCGGGCCATGCTCGCGGATGTGAGGCATCACGATGGACTGGATGGTTCTGGCGACGGCATGCTGATGGTTGAAGCCGATCTGCACCGCGCCCGGCACCTGCCTGAGGACATCGGGGTGGCCATTGGCCATCACAAAGGGCTGACCGGCGACGGTCAGCATGGCAATGTCGTTCAGATTGTCGCCAAAGGCGATGACCTGCTCTGGCGTGGCGCCCAGCAGCTCCATCACCCGGGTCAGCGCCACCCCCTTGGAGATGCCCGGAGGGATGATCTCAAGGCATGTCGGCAAGGAATAGGTCATGGACACGGCATCGCCGAATTCGGCCTGGATCTGCTGCGCAAGCTTCGCCAGAACGGCACTGTCACCGTTGAATTCCACCTTGCTGACATGATCGCAGTGCTGCGCCAGATCGGCCACCTCATAGCCGAAACCGGAGATCCGGTGGTATTGCATCAGGCGCTCTTCGGGATAGCGGGTCAGCCATGTGTCCGCCGTGAACACGCCCACGGACACGCCCTCCGGCACGCCCAGCGCGTGGATGCGGGCCACAACGGCAGGGTTGATGGTCGCTGTTGCAATGGGGTGGTCAAGGGGATGGTGAAGCGAGGCGCCATTGGCCGAAACGACATAGGCATCGATGCCGAGGCTGGCGACTATACCCTTGATATCGCAAGCATGGCGCCCCGATGCGAAGACCAGCGTATGGCCTGCCGCCTCCGCCGCCCGCAGGACCGATGCGGAATAGGGCGATACCGTATGGTCGCGATCGAGCAATGTGCCGTCGAGGTCGGTGACGATGATGAACTGGGATCGATCCATGACGTTCACGCTCCTTCGGTCATCGCAACACCGAGCGGGCCATGCGCGTATAGGTGTGGCGGATGCCGCGGATCGCGATGCTGTAGGCGGTGATGTTTTCCGGAATGGCCGATCCGACATAACCCGTATCGCCAATGTGATGCAGGTCGGCGCCGGCCATCTTGCTCATCAGCGCGATCTGGCGGATGGTTTCGATGTTGGCGCCTTCCTGCGAGGTGCCGATGGCGGTCATGGCCATGGCGCCGTGCTGGTGGGCGGCCTCGATCAGGGCGCTGGCGCGCTCGACCGTCATGCCGGGGACGGTGCCGGGGCCGGGGATCAGAATGATGTCTGCGCCATTATCGACGAAGTCGCCGACCTCCTCAGCCGACAGGATCGATTTGCCGCCCTCGGCCACGATGCCGGAGGAGTGCATCTTCCCGGTGATCAGGATGACATCGCTTTTGCAGTTGCTGCGGATGTCGCGCAGGCTGGCCTTGATGGCGTCATTGCTGACCCCGTTGCCCGGATTGCCGGTCACCACGACAAAGGTCGCGCCCAGGCTTGCGGCCTTGTCGACATTGGCCGCCGTTGCCAGTTGGCCCGGGTTGACCGCCCAGAATTCGTCGGTTTGCGTATCATGGGCCGGGTCGACAGCTTCCAGATTTACCCCGATCAGGCGGCCGGTATAGGTCTGGAGCATGCGCAGATGCTCCTGAGGCGGGATCCAGCCTGGAATGCCCATGATCGAAGGGCTGTCGACGTCAAAACGGTTCAGCAGCAGGATATCGGCGCCGTGGCTCGCCGCGAGTTCGGCATTGGTGATGTCGCCCAGCAGCGGCTGCACCGAAACGATGCTTTCGCTTACGACAATGCGCCCTTCGCTGGATTTGAGCGCACACAGGATCTCGGCGCGGTCCATGGCGAAAAAATCCGACGCCGCGCAATCGAGGAAACGTTTGATCGGCTTGTGCCGGGCCATGACTGTCATTGGTCGCCTTTGAACTATTAAGGCATCTGGCAGAGGCCGGATGCGGGAGAGGCCACTCGATGACGGGAAGTCAATCATCGAGTGGCCGGTATCAGGCCTGAAGCAAAAGATCAGGCCCTGTGGGAAGGAGATCAGAAGCTGTAGTGCAAGGTCGCGCCGTAAGTCCGTGGGTCTTGCAGCGAGTAGCCTGCGGCGGTTGGTGAATTGGGCTGCACATAGCTGTAGACAACCCGGTTTTCGAGATTGCGCACATAGGCCTGCAACCACCATTTGGCGCCGTTCGGGCTGTAGGTGAGGCTGAGGTCCGTTCTGGAATAGGCCGACTGTTGGGCAATGGCGAAGTCGGTGTAGTTCATGCTCTGGTGGCCGACGACGTGAACATTGACACGCGGCGTTATTTTGCCCTGCGCCACGTCGAAATCATGGGAGTAGACGAACGACAATGTATAGGGCGCGGCTGCCTGCAACGGATTGCCCGAGTAATCGGCAGGGCCGGTGTGATAGGCATCGCCGAGCGGCAGGTAGAAATTGACATATTTGGCATGCAGCCAGCCGATCGAGGCCTCGATGCGATCGCGCCGGGTCGGCTTGGCGATGATGGACAGATCCGCCCCCAGCGACGTGGCGCGGCCCGAGTTGAAGGTGATCGCCTGAGGCGCTGCATTGGGAATGTCCTGCACGCCGGTGACTTGCAACTGGGTGTAATTGTAGAAGAAAACGTCAGCGTTGACCTGAAGGCGATGGTCGAAGAACTGGTTCTTGCTGCCGATTTCATACTCGATGATTTTTTCGGGCGCGTAGGTCTGGTTCTGGTTCGGGGTGATGGCGTCATTATAGCCGCCATCCTTGAAGCCGGTGCTGATGTTGGCATAGATCATCGAGTCCCGCGCGACATCATATTCCAGACCGGCTTTCCAGTCGGTCTTTTTGGCGGTGATGTTGGCGTAATTGGGGATGCCCGCCACCGGGGTACCAGAGTAGGGCCCTGTGTAGATGATCGGATTGGCCGGGAAAATACCGTTGTTGACGGTATAGGCGCCCGCCGGGAAGAAGATCTCGCCGCCCTGGCCGGTGCGGAATTTGTTGTCGTCGGAATAGCGCAGGCCGCCGGTCAGGCGCAGCCTGTCGGTGACGGCATAGGTCAGCTGGCCGTAAGCGGCTTTCGAGCTTTCTTTCTCGATGAATTCATAGGAGTTGAGCCCGGCATTCGCTGGCGTCGAGAAGGTGAATACACTCGGGAAAGAGGCGTCGACCGGGTTGAGGTTTTCGTGGAAGTAGAACAGGCCGACCAGATATTTCAACCGGCCTACGTCTCCGGCATAGCGCAGCTCATACTGTTGAACATTGCCATTGATATACTGCTTGAAGGGCGTGGAGTTGAGGATCTGGTAAGCGGTGATGTATTTGAAGTCAGACTGGCGGTTCGAGGCCAGCGCGGTCAGCTTGCCGGGGCCGACGCTCCAGTCGGCCTGAAGTGAAACGCCGCTGTAATGGCTGTTGTTCGACGGCGTGAACGCAATATCGGATTTGAAATCCGTGGGGTGGCCGTTGGTGGTGTAGCCGGTGCCGAAGTTGCCCGGGACAGAATTGTCCTTTTCATAGTCACCGCGCAAGACCACGGTCAATCTGTCGGTCGGCGCCCATTTGACAGAGAGGCGGACGGCCTTGGTATCGGCATTGTTCAGGCCCACGCTGGGGTTTTCGCGCGAGGGGTTGTAATTGTCGTGGTTGTCGGTCTGGAAAGCGAGGCGCACGGCCAGCTTGTCGCCGAGGGGGATGTTGACCGCGCCCGTCGTCTGCAACGCATTGTAATTGCCGCCGGATACGGACAGGTCGCCGCCCGTTACGCCCAGTTGCGGTGCCTTGGTGATCGTGTTGATGGCGCCAGCGGTGGAATTGCGGCCGAACAGTGTTCCTTGCGGACCGGCCAGAACCTCGACGCGGTCTATGTCGAAAAAGCCCAACGCGCGCTCGGACCAGTAGGGTGCCAGATAGACGCCATCCATATAGGCGGCAACGGTGGGATCGCCTTCCTCGCGTGTGTCAGTGCTGCCGATACCGCGCAGAAAGATCATGCCGTTATGGTCGACGGTCAGGCTGGGGACGGCGCCAGTAAGATCGGTTACGCCGTTGATCCCGGCTTGTTGCAGCGCCTGGCCGCTGATCGGCGTCAAGGTGACGGGCGTCTTTTGGGCGGATTCGGAGCGGCGGGTCGCGGTCACGACGATGTCTCCAACGCCCTCTCTGCTTTTCTCGGCGGTGGCGGGATCCACGCGCTGGGACGTTTCGCCCGTTGTTTGTGCCAGAGAAACATTGGGGGCTGCCAGCATGATCGCTGCAGCAGTCGCACTGGTGGTAAGCAACCTTGTCTTCCTCATGATAACCCCCCGGGCCATGATCTGGCGCGTCTAATGTTCATGTTATCGCTTCAACCGGTTGGCTACCTTGAGAATGCCAGTTGAATGCCAGTAAAGGTACACGTCGGCACTTGCCTGTCAATGTGCCGAAATCGCTTTTTTGGCTTGGCGGGTTGGGGTGGCGAGGGTGGCAGCCTGAACGTCATGTGTGAAATTTAAAAGAAAATACATATAATACAATTACATAATTTCAAATCCCAAAAGTTCTGGTGAACATTTGGGCGTTGAGATCAGGTTGAAATTAGTGATTGAGTGGCTCTCGGAGTCATAAATTAACAACACTGGTTGAGTCCCGTTAGGGATCCAGTAAGATACCAGAAGGCTCGCATTTTCCTGCGAATTTCCGCTCTTTCCGCTCAGGCAGCGAAATGGTATACATCCGGCTCAACGCCGTTGGATGATTTGATGCTGGATGAACGTATCAGCGCGCTGCGCCTCGATGAATTTGATGCCACCCCGATGTATATGCAGCTCGCCCGCAAGCTCAGTGATGCAATCGAATCGGGTCGCTGGACGGCAGGAGAGGCGTTGCCATCGGAGCGGACCCTGGTGGATGCGCTGAGCATCTCTCGAGTTACGGCGCGCCGTGCCATCAAATTGCTGGCGGAGCAGGGGTTGGTGAGAAAGGACGCTGGCGTGGGGACGTTCATCGCACCGCGCTTTCAGCAGCCCTTGTCGAAGCTTCACACGTTCAGCGACATGGTGCGCCCGACCGGGATCGAACCGCAAAGTGAGCTGATTCTCTTTGAGAAGCGGCGCCCCACCGACGAAGAGACGGTGGCTCTGAATGTCTCATCTCAGGATATGGTTGCGTGCATCGCGCGACTGAGAAAGGCCGATACGACTCCGATTTCGCTGGACTATGCCACCTTGCCCGGGGGGCTGTTGCCAACACCCGACGCTGTGCGCGGCTCATTGTACGACTACCTTGATAAAATTGGCAAACCGGTTTTGCGCGCAACACAGCGGCACAAGGCTGCTATTGCCGACGAAAAATTGGCTGATTTGCTGGCGGTGCCGATCGGCTCGCCACTTGGTCTCGTTATCCGCCTGAGCTATACGACAAATGATGAGCCGGTCGAGTTGACGACAACATATTGCGTCAATGAGCATTATGAATTTGTGGTAGAATTGCAGCGCTGATTGCGGTTTTGATATTTATCAGTTTTGATTTTGAATTGTAGGAAGCACAGAAAAATAGTCGCGAGCATTTTCTGGCGATTTTGGCATATTCCCTATCCGTAATTTAAAATGCTGCGGTTGGTGAACCCGCGGTATAATCTGTTGTGAGATGATCCAGGGCCGGGGTAAAGGAGCAAGCGACCAGGCGCTGGCTCAGATAGGCTTTGGCCGGCAGTTCGTTGAGGATGGTGACCGCGGTGTCATTAACCGCCAGCGCGCAGACGGGACCCGGTTTCCACTTTTCGTTTAAGCTACGTGCCGATGCTCTTGCGTCGATAATAGGGGGCACGGGATAGACCCCACCAAAGAGCCTGACGACACAATTCTTTCCGACTATTCTTTGCCGATAGCACCATCGTTTTTTCAGCTTGGCAGAACCTCGATGGTCAATCCGGGGGTGTGCAGGCCTGCCAAGGAGCCTTTGGCCAGGGCATCAAGCACGGCAGGGGGCAGAGCATTTTTCTTCGCCATAGTCCGATTTCCTCGGCCTCAGGCGCACAAAAGTCATGACACAAATCCTGACGCAAGACATGTCCAACCGTGGATGGGCCAGCCTGAATTAGTCTGGCCTTATATCTATCGGACTTAGGATGATCTCGCGCGCCTGATACGGGGCAAGAGAATTCAATAGGCTTGGAAGCGTGCATCCCGAATAACAGTATCTATGTTTTCCAGATGCTTCGTCTTCTCGGCGTCACTCAGGAACGCTCCTTTGAAAGAGTTGCGAACCAGTTGTATCAAGGCTTCGCGGGTCAAAACGCCCGCTGCATCCAGAGCGTAAAAGTTCTGGTTGATATACCCGCCGAAATAGGCCGGATCGTCGGAATTGATGGTGGCGGTCAGCCCGGCGTCCAGCATAGCGGGGATGGGGTGCTTCGCCATGTCATCCACCACGCAAAGCTTGAGGTTGGAGAGCGGGCACACCGTCAGCGCCATGCCCTCATCAGCCAGACGGCTGACCAGAGCGGGATCTTCCATGGCGCGGTTGCCATGGTCCAGCCGGTCCACCTTCAGCAGGTCCAGCGCTTCGTGGACATAGGCGGGCGGGCCTTCCTCCCCGGCATGGGCGACGCGTTTCAGGCCCAGCTTCCCGGCGCGCTCGAAAACGCGGATGAATTTGGCGGGCGGGTGGCCCACTTCGGAGGAATCGAGGCCAACGCCCAGCAGGCGGTCGATCCATGGCTCGGCACGGGCGAGGGTTTCCAGCGCGGCCTCTTCGCTCAGATGGCGCAGGAAGCACAGGATCAGGCCGGAGGTGATGCCGTAGCGGCCATGCGCCTCATCCATGGCCGAGGTCAGGCCTTCCATCACCACATCGAAGGGGATGCCCCGGTCGGTGTGGGTCTGGGGGTCGAAGAAGATTTCGGCGTGGCGGATGTTGTCGGCAGCAGCGCGGGCGAAATAGGCGGCGGCCAGATCGTGGAAATCGCGCGCGGTGCGCAGCACGTCGGCCCCGGCGTAATAGATGTCGAGAAAGTCCTGCAGGCGGGTGAAGGAATAGGCGGCGCGCACCTCCTCCACGCTGGCATAGGGGATGGCGACATGGTTGCGCTGGGCCAGTTCGAACATCAGTTCAGGCTCCAGCGAGCCCTCGATATGCAGATGTAGCTCGGCCTTGGGGAGGGCGGCGATCAGGGCGGAGAGGGGCGTATCGGTCATCGGATCAGGCTTTCACGGCATCACGGTCATGGGCGAGTTGGCCTGCAATATAGGTGCGCGCGATAAAACGGTCATCCCCCAGAATTTGCATGGCAAACAGACGCTCGGCCAGAGGCAGCCCCGCGCAGCGGCGGGCGGCCAGCGGGGTGGCGGCGTGATCGAGCAGCAGGAAATCGGCCTCCTGTCCTTCCATCAGAGCGCCCACTTGCGTGCCCATGCCCAGCATGTTGGCGCCGCCTTGCGTGGCCAGATAGAGCGCGCGAAACGGGTCGAGCGGATTGCCCTGCAGCTGGCAGACCTTATAGGCCTCGCCCATGGTGGCCAGCATCGACAGGCTGGTGCCTGCGCCCACATCGGTGCCAAGGCCCAGCTTCACGTCATGTGCGTCCAACTTGGCCAGATCGAACAGGCCGGAACCGAGGAACAGGTTGGACGTGGGGCATAGCGCCACCCCCGCGCCGCTTTCATGCAACCGGCAGCATTCACGATCCGACAGATGGATACCATGGGCAAAGATGGACCGCGCGCCCACCAGCCCGAAGCGATCATAGACATCGAGATAGTCGCTGGCCTGAGGGAAATGGCCCAGCACAGCGGCGATCTCGTCGCGGTTTTCGGAGATATGGGTATGGAGCAGGGCTTCGGGATGGGCTTTGAGCAAATCGCCCGCCACCGCCAGTTGTGCATCTGAGGAGGTGAGGGCGAAGCGCGGCGTTACCGCATAGGTCAGGCGGTCTTTACAATGCCAGCGGGCGATCAGGGCCTCGCTTTCGGCGCGGGCGGTTTCGGGGGTATCGCGCAGGCCTTCCGGCCCCAGATCCATCAGCACCTTGCCTGAAGCGATGCGCATGTTGCGCTCCACCGCCGCCGCGAACAGCGCGTCGACCGAAGCTTCATGCACCGTGGCGAAGACCAGCGCGCTGGTCGTGCCATGGCGCAGCAATTCGTCGAGGAAGAAGGCGGATACATCGCGGGCATGGGCCGGATCGGCAAAGGCGCGCTCGGCGGGGAAGATATGCTGGTCCAGCCAGTCGAGCAGTTGCAGGCCGTGGGCGGCGATGCGTTCGGTCTGGGGGTAATGGATATGGGTGTCGATGAAGCCGGGGACCAGCAGCCGGGTGCGATGGTCTTCAATCTCCAGACCGGGGAAGCGGGGGGCCAGCGTGGCGTAATCGCCGCGCGCGATGACGATGCCGTTCTCCACCACCAGCAGGCCATCCGCCTCGTGGCGTAGCGCCTGAGCACCTGCCACACGCGGATCATGCGGCAGGCTGAGAAGTTCAGCCCGGAAACCCTTCAACACTTTGGATATCTCCAGTCTGGCTCAACTGCCGCGATAGGTCGAGAAGGCAAAGGGCGAGACCAGCAACGGCACATGGTAATGGCCCTCCTGACCCGCACCGAAATGGATCGGCACCACATCGAGGAAAGGCGGATCGGCCAGCGGTGTGCCTTGGGCGCGGAAATAATCACCCACATGGAAGGTCAGCACATAGGCGCCCGCTGACAGCACCGGGAAGGTGCGAAAGCGTCCATCGGCATCGGTGATGCCCTCGGCCAGCACGGCATCGCCTTGTGTCAGCACCACGCGGATGCCGGGGGCGGGGCGGCCGCTGACGGTATCGAGGACATGGGTGGACAGGCTGCTCATGCTGTTTCCTCGCTCTGCACCAATCGGGGCCACTGGCCGAGAAATTCCTCATCATCATAGGTGAGGAAGGCAGCCAGATTGCGGTCCTTGTCGTCGAGAAACAGCTGATCGGCAATGCCCGATGCCAGCTTGGGCAGCGCCTGCTCCAGCCCGGAGAGCGCGGAGGCCGACAGCCCCATGCTGAGCAAAGCGGCATAGTTGAAGGCGAACAGCCCATGGACCTGCGCGGCCTTCTCCGGCGCATTGGACAGGATTTCGAAGGATGGCCCGAGGTAGGGATGCGCCGCGATCAGATCGGCGATGGCGGGCGACACATCGCAGCCTTCGGGCACTGGAACGCGTTCGCCCCAGCGGGCGATGTCATCGGCCACAAGGCGCAGTTCGGGGCGCAGGGCATGGTCGCTGATCAGGCCGGTGGAGAGCACCACGAAATCAAACAGGTGCTCGCCATGGGGCGTGGTCACCTTGACCTGTGTGCCATCATTCACAGCTTCCGCCGAAAGCCACGGGCTACCCAGATGCAGATTGAAGCCGGGCAGGGCGGCGGCGCGCTCGAACGTGTCGTTGGTTGGCGGCTGATTATGGCTCAGGAAGCAGGCCATGGCGCGGTATTTGTCGGCATCGTCCAGAGCGCGATAACGCGCCGCCAGCCCGACGCGCTCCATAAAGCGGATGGGGTTGATGCGCGGCAGCACCTTGCGACGGATAAAGACCTCCGCCGCGCCCACGCCCGCATTCAGGGCAAATTGCGCATTGTCGAAGGCGCTGGCGCCGCCGCCCAGAATGCCGATGCGCTTGCCCTGCATCGCGGCGTAATCGACGGCCTCGCTGGTATGGGCGTAGAGGTGGCGGGGCAGATTGTCGCGGATCATCGCGGGCGTGTGCCACTCGCCGCCGCCCTGAATGCCGGTGGCCAGCACCACCTTGCGGGCCAGAACGGGCTCGCCGCCCGCGATATGGATGCGGAACAATCCATCGCACACGTCGTTCAGGGGCTCGACCAACTCCACCTTCGCGCCATTGCGAACCGGCAGATCCAGCACCCGGCGATACCAGCGCAGATAGTCCATCCAGTCGCCACGCGGAATTTTATCGAGCTTGTCCCAGCCCTCGGCGCCATGCTGCGCTTCCCACCAGGCACGATAGGTGAGGGAAGGGACGCCGAAATCCACCGGCGTCAGATGCTTGGGCGTGCGCAGCGTGACCATGCGGGCATAGGTGACCCACGGCCCTTCGCGGCCCGCCTCATTCTCGTCGAGGATCAGGATGTTGTTGATCCGCTCGCGACGCAACCCGAAGGCTGCAGCCAGCCCGCTCTGCCCGCCACCGACGATCACCACATCATAGACATGGTTCCCCTCATGCTGGCGCGGATGCGCCCAGTCCGGCCCGCCGAGCGCAATCTGCGCGAGATCATGCACCAGCCGCGCTTCCAGAGCGGGAAGGCCGTCCGCGATCATGCCATATCCTCCAGCCGCAGCTTCACGATCTTGCCGATTTCGGCCAGAGCGGTGGCCACTTCGGTTTGGGTATCGTTGGCAGCGCGCGCTTCCATGGCGGCGAGGATGCCCGCCTTGTCCGTCAGCCGCACGCAGATGATAAAGGGCATATCATGGGCGGTGCGATAGGCGGCGTTCAGGTCATGAAACCGCGCGAATTCTTCAGGCGTCAGCCGGTCCAGCCCGGCGCTGGCCTGTTCGGCGGTGCTGGCCTGCGTGAGCGTTTTGTCGATCGCCGCCTTGCCCGCCAGCTCGGGGTGAGCGCGGATCAGCGCCAGCTTTTCCTCAGCCGAAGCCGCCTCCAAAGCCTGCATCAAACCGCCATGCAGATCGGCAAAGGGGCGCAAAGCCGCCGCCCGCTCCGCCACCCATGGCGAATGCTCGAACAGGGCGCCATAGCGCGCCACGAAGGCATCCGTAGGCAGGGCGTTGATCGCATTGAGGCTCATCAGTGCGTGTTCCCCTCCAGGCTGACATGCGCGGAGACCACTTTCCAGCCATCGGGAAACTTCACCCAGCTTTGCGTCTGGCGCCCGCGCCGGTCCGAATTTTCGCGGAAGAATTCGGCGTCAGCGGTGGCGAAATTGTCGCCATAGACGGTGATTGCCACGCGGCCCAGCTTGCGCTGCGGAGAACCACCGCGACCCTTGCGGAATTCGCGGATCTCCTCGATGCCGTAAAGCACCTCGCCCACGCCATAGCGGTTGGTGGTGGGTGCCTCGTGGAAGAGCTTGTCCATCGCCGGGATATCGTCTTCCATCAGCGCGCGCTCATACTCGTTGAAGGCGGCGGTGACCTCGGCCAGCAGGGCGGGATTGTCGATCATCATGCGGGGTGCTGCTCCATCCAGTGGCGGGCGATATCGATGCGACGCGCAACCCAGACATCCGAATGCGCCGCGATATGATCCAGAAAACGCGCCAGAGCCCGCGTCCGCGCAGGTTTGCCGGCGACGCGGCCATGCAGGCCGATGCTCATCATGCGGCCACCCTCGGCATAGAGCTGGTCGAAGGTGTCGCGCAGATAGTGGAAGAACTGTTCGCCCTCAGTGAAGCCGTTCAGGGCCACGAATTTCATATCGTTGGCGTCCAGCGTGTAGGGCACGATCAGCTGCTTGCCCCCATATCGATGATCCCAGTAGGGCACATCATCGGCGTAGCTGTCGGCATCGTAGAGAAAGCCGCCTTCCTCCGCCACCAGACGCGCCGTGTTGGGGCTGGTCCGCCCCTGATACCAGCCGAGCGGGCGGCTGCCGGTCACCTTTTCATGCAGGGCGATGGCCTGAGCGATATGCTCTCGCTCCACCTCTTCAGGCACATATTGGTAGTCGATCCAGCGCAGGCCGTGGCTGGCGATCTCCCAATCGGCGTCCAGCATGGCGGCCACCGCTTCGGGGTTGGTTTCCAGAGCCTTGGCCACACCAAACACCGTCACTGGCAGGCCGCGCTCTACAAACAGCCGGTGTAAGCGCCAAAAACCCGCCCGGCTGCCATATTCATAGAGGCTTTCCATCGCCATAGCGCGATCGGGATGCCGCGCCGCGCCGACCATCTCGGAGAGAAATCCCTCGGACAGCTCATCGCCATTGAGGACGCAATTTTCCGCGCCCTCCTCGTAATTGATGACGAATTGCACGGCGATCTTCGCGCCTTGCGGCCAGTTGGCCTGCGGCGGCGTGGCGCCATAACCGACCAGATCGCGGGTCACCACGCAGCCTCCCACGCAGCCATGGCGGCAGGCACAGCCGCACCCAGCGGCAGCTTGAACCCTTGCGCCGTCAAACATGCCTCCAAAGCGGACAGCGTGATCAGCACCTTATGCTTCATCGCATTGTAGCCCATCGCCCCCAGCCGCCAGATGCGACCCTGCAGAGGCCCGAAAGCAGTGCCGATCTCGATCTGGAAAGCATCACGCATCATGGTGCGGACGGCCTCGCCATCGACGCCCTCGGGAATCCACACGCCGGTCACATTGGTCATGCGGTGCGCATCGTCGCCGAAAACCTTCAGCCCCATCGCCCGGGCGCCCGCCGTCATGGCACGACCGGCAGCGGCATGGCGGGCAAAGCGTGCTGGCAAACCTTCCGCCAGCACCACACGGGCGCATTCGCGCGCGCCATAGAGCATGGTGGTCGCCTCGGTATGGTGGTTGAGGCGTTTCGGCCCCCAGTAATCCATCACCATCGCCAGATCGAAATAGTTCGAGCCAATCATCGCGCCGATACCATCCTCGATATCGTCGCGAGCAATGCCTTTCTCGACATGGCGGCGATGCAGGATATGCTCGGCGGCAGCATGCGAAATCGTGATCGGTGAACTGCCCGAAGGACCGCCAAGGCATTTCTGCAAGCCGCCTGTCACCACATCGGCGCCCCAGCGGTCACTGGCGATCGCCATGCCGCCGATGGTGGCGGTAGCATCGACATAGACCAGCGCGCCGACCTCCTTGGCAATCGCCCCAATCCCATCCAGCGGTTGCGCCATGGTGGTGGAGGTATCGCCATGCACCGCGCAGATCAGTTTCGGTTGCACGCGGTGCGCGGCCTCGGCAATGGCCTCCATCGGCACGACTTCACCCCATGGCGCATCGACGGTTTCATACCGCGCGCCGATACGCTGCAAAATCTCCTGCAACAGCAACCCGAAGCGCCCGAAATTGACCACCAAGGCCATCTCGCCCGGCGCGATCAGGCTGACCAGCGCGGCCTCGATCCCCGCACGCGCCGTGCCGTCCACCAGCATGGTCCAATGGTTTTCTGTGCCGAACACCGGGCGATAGAGCGCCATCACCTGGTTCATATAATCGGTCATTTCGGGGTCGAACTGGCCAAGCATATCGGCGCTCATCGCGCGCAGCACGCGGGGGTGAGCATTGACCGGACCGGGGCCCATCAGCAGGCGCTGCGGCGGGTCGATCTGCCCGAAAAGATCCTGCGGCAGATCAGACATACCTGGCTCCCAAATCTTCAATAAAGCGCATCATGGCGGTGAAGGCCGCTTCCACATCCGCCACCTCGACATGCTCGGCAGGATTATGGCTGACCCCGCCGCGGCAGCGGATAAACAGCATGGCGGTGGGGCAGATCGCCTCCATCACCATCGCATCATGCCCCGCGCCGGACACAAGGCGGAACGGCTGCTGCCCGGTGGCGGCGATCCCGCCATCCATCAGATCCATCAGATCGGGCGCGCAGGGGCTGGCGGGCAGATTGTGGATTTTCTCGATCCCGACGCCCAGTCCGCGCGCCTTGGCCAGTTCGCGGATACGGGCGAGGATGGTGTCCGCCGCGCGGTCGCGACGGGCCTCATCGCCCGAACGCACATCCAGCGTGAAGACCGCTTCGCCGGGGATCACATTGGCGGCACCTGGCAGCACCGCCATACGGCCCACGGTGGCGACAAGATCGCTGGCATCGGCGCGGGCAATTTCCTCCACGGCCAGCACCATTTCGGAGGCGGCGGTCAGCGCATCCTGACGCAGCCCCATGGCGCAGGTGCCTGCATGGCCCGCCTTGCCCAGCACGGTGATCTGATAGCGCAATTGCGCGGCAATGCCGGTGACGGTGCCTAACGCCAGCCCTTGCGCCTCAAGCACGGGGCCTTGCTCGATATGGGCTTCCAAATAGGCAAGCGGTGCGCGGGCCAGCTTGGCCTCACGCCAGCGCGCGATATCCAGCCCGAAATCGGCCATGGCCTCGGCCAAAGTCACGCCGCGCGCATCGGCCATATCCAGCGCGGCTTCATCCAGCGTGCCCGCCATGGCGCGGCTGGTCAGCATGGCGGCGGGGAAGCGGCTGCCTTCCTCATCGCCGAAAGCCACGACCTCGATAGCGAAGGGCAGGCGGCGCCCGGCCTCATGCAGCGCGGCGACGCACTCCACCCCCAGCATCACGCCGAGCGGACCGTCATAGAAACCGGCGTCGCGCACGCTGTCGATATGGCTGGCGATCATCAGGGGCGCGAGGTCGGGCCGGGTGCCCTCGTAGCGCCCGATCAGATTGCCCATGGCGTCCATGCGGACGGCCATGCCCGCTTCCGTCATCCAGCCTTCCAGCGTGCCGAGTGCCGCCTTGTGCGCCGGGGTCAGCCATGCGCGATAGAGGGCATTCTCCATATCCGAATAGGGCGCGCGGCCGAGCAGATCACAACGCTCGACGGCGCGGGCGCCATGGGACAAGGTTGAGGGCAAGGCTGTGGGTAAACTGTTCATAGACCAGCCGCTCTCCCGTCGCAGCGCGGATCGCTGGCGCCTTCAAACCAGCCGTCGCCTATCACGATGGCCCCGGCGTGGCCCATCATCGCATTGTTGGCGTTGACCCTTTCCACGGCATGACCTGCTGTGCTGAGGCTCTCATAGAGCGCTTCATCAAAGCCTTCCTCGATCTTGAGTGTGGTGCTTTCCTCACCCCATGTGCGTCCCAGCAGCCAGCGGGGTTTGGCGATGGCTTGAGCCAGATCGGTGCGCTGCCAGCCATAGCGGCTGAACACGGCGGCCTGTGTCTGCGGCTGACCTTCGCCGCCCATCGTACCATAGGCCATCACCCGGCCATCCGCGAAATGAGCCAGCGCGGGATTGAGTGTATGGAAGGGTTTTCGCCCCGGTTTCAGCGCATTCCAGCCGCTTTCTGCCAAGCGGAATGAAGCGCCCCGGTTCTGCCATGTGATGCCGGTTTTGGGCAGCACCAGCCCCGAACCAAACTCGAAATAGGTCGACTGGATCAGCGAGACGACCATACCGTCCTTATCCGCCGCGCCGAACCACACCGTATCCCCCTGTTGCGAGGGCTGGGGCCATGGCAGGGCGTGGGCGGGATCGATCCTGCCCGCCATGGCATCCAGAGCGGCACCATCGGCGAGCAGGACGCGCGGATCGGCCTCCATAAACTTCGGATCGCCGCAATGCTGATCGCGCCACAGGAAGGCTTGCTTGGTGGCCTCGACCAGTCCGTGGAGATGGGCAAAGCTGCTGTCCGCCTCCAGATCCAGCCGGTCGGCCAGAGCGAGGATCAGCAGGCTGGCGATACCCTGCGTGGGGGGCTGATGGTTGAACAGCGTCGCGCCCTTGACCGGGACGCTCAAAGGCTCGGTCTGCTCGGCGCGATGCGCGGCCAGATCATGCGCGGAGACTGGGCTGCCCAGAGCGGCCAGATCGCTGGCAAGATCCAGCGCCAGTTCGCCGCGATAGAAGCTGTCCAGGCCTTCCTGCGCCAGTCGTTCCAGCGTGCGGGCCAGTGCGGGTTGGCGCAACCGGTCTCCTTCGGCCAGAGGCTTGCCCTCGGGCTCGAAAATCTGCGCATAGGCGCCGGGCAGGTCGCGCAGTTCCGCGCTCTTGGCGGCGGCCAATGCAGCGCCCCCGGCGGTAACGCTCACCCCGTCATGCGCATAGGCGATGGCATCGGCCAGCAGGCGCGAGAGCGGCAAGGTGCCCGGCGCGATCTCCCGCGCCTTGGCCCAGCCGCTGATCGCCCCCGCGACAGTGTTGGCCGCCAGAGGCCCACGCCATGGCACACTCTGCAAGCCCGCATACAGCGCAAGATCGGCCTTCGCCGCGGCCCTCCCGCAGGCATCGATCGCCACCACCGGCTGCCCCGGCCGGTGGATCAGCCAGAAGCCATCCCCGCCGATCGAGTTCATATGCGGATAGACCACCGCGATGGTCGCAGCGACGGCGATGGCCGCCTCCACCGCATTGCCGCCCTCGGCCAGCACGGCGCGGCCGGCTTCGGCAGCGGCGAAATGGGGGGCGACGACCATGCCCTGGGTGGTGCGCGATGACAGCATTCAAACTCCCTCAGGCAGCGGCGATATAGGCAAAGCGCAGGATGAAGAGCACGGCCAGCACCAGCAGCAGCCAGTCGCCCTTGGTGACTTCGCGCTTCATGATCTTGATCGCAGCATGGGCGGTGATGCCGAAGGCGAGGCCATTGGCGATGGAAAAGGTCAGCGGGATCATCACCAAAGTCAGGAAGGCGGGGACGGCCTGTTCGGCACGCTCCCAACTCACTTCTTGAAGCGGCGCCATCATCAGTGCACCCACCAGCACCAGTGCGGGCGCGGTGGCAGCCAGCGGTACGGCGGCGGCATAGGGGGCGAAAGGCAGCGCGATCAGGAACATCAGCCCGCAGACAATAGCGGTGAGGCCAGTGCGCCCGCCCGCTTCCACGCCGCTGGTGCTCTCCACATAGGAGGTCACGGTGGAGGTGCCGATCATCGATCCCGCCATGGTGGCGATGGCATCGGCATAGAGCATCTTGTTGAGATCGCGGATCGAACCGTCGGGCTCGATCAGGCCCGCGCGCTTGGTGACGGCGCAGAGCGTGCCGATGTTGTCGAACAGATCGACGAAGAGGAAGACAAAGACCACCTCCAGCAGGCCCAGCCCGTAAGCCTTGCCGCCCAGATGCAGCGCGCCATTAAGGTCCAGCGCCATGATCGTCTGGCCAATGCCCGCCGTATCCACCTTGGCCGGGGCAAAGGGCACCAGATGCGTGGCCCAGCCGATCAGCGTGGTGGCCACGATGCCGATCAGGATCGCGGCGCGCACGCCGAAGATGGAAAGCCCGGCCATGATCGCCAGACCGATCAGCGCCAGCAGCGGCCCGCCCTTGTGCAGATCGCCCAGCGCCACCACCGTGGCGGGGCTGGCGACCACCAGATCAGCGTTTTTCAACCCGATAAAGGCGATAAACAGGCCAATGCCGCCCGCCACCGCCGCCAGCAGATGCGGCGGAATGGCCGCCACGATCATCTGGCGAATGCCCGCCGCCGTCAGCAGCAGAAAGGCCACGCCCGAGATAAACACGCAGCCCAGCGCCACCTGCCATGGCACATGCATCGCCTGCACCACGGTAAAGCTGAAATAGGCGTTGAGCCCCATGCCCGGCGCCAACCCCAGCGGCGCATTGGCCAGCACGCCCATCAGCATGCAGGCGAGGGCTGCGGAGAGGCAGGTTGCCGCCGCCACCGCCGCCACCGGCATGCCCGCCAACCCCAGAATGCCGGGGTTGACCACGATGATATAGGCCATGGTGAAAAAGCTGGTGAGCCCCGCCACGACTTCCGTGCGCACGCTCGATCCGCGCTGGGCCAAAGCGAAATGGCGCTGGGCCAGCGCCGCCAGGGGCGAAAGGGCAGGGGCTTGGGCGGCTTGCGTCATGGAAGGTCCTTGGTCGTCGTAGGGGCGGATGGGCCGATCTATCGCCGGGGGCATCGGCTGTCTTGCCCCTTTTCCCCGAAAGGACCGGTGACGGGGTGTCTGAAACACGGCGATCGGGTCATTCTGTCATCCTGCCGGGCGCTGGAGCGCGTGATGATCGGGTGGGATCAAGCCCTTCCGTCTGATACAGATCTCTGTCTATCGGCGGGGGCTGTTCAAATCCATTAGAATTGATTTGCAATTTTGCGATAATTTTTAGAACACTCTGCACAGTCGCTGTTGTGGAGCCTGTGAAGCCCATGTTTTCGCGTTTTGCCGTCTATTTCGATGAGGTCGTGCGCTCCGGCTCGATCCGCAAGGCGTCGGAGCGCCTGCATATCTCGCCCTCGGCCATCGACCGCCATATGCTGCTGATGGAGGAAAAGCTGGGCGTGCGCCTGTTCGAGCGTATGCCTCAGGGCCTGCGCCTGACGGCGGCGGGCGAGGTGCTGATCACCTATGTGCGCCGCTGGCGCCGCGAGCTGGGCCATGCCATGGCGCAGATCGACGACCTCACCGGCCTGCGCCGGGGCGAGGTGACCATGGCCATTGCCGAAGGCGCGATCGATTTCGTCGCGACGGCGCTGACCCGCTTCCGCGAGGATTATCCGGGCATCGACCTCAATGTGGTGGTGGCGGGCGCTCAGGCTGTGGGCGACAGCGTGACCGAGGGGCAGGTGGAGCTGGCGCTCACCTTCAACCCGCCCGAGGGCCACGGTTTCCGCGTCGAGCGCACCATGGTCTATCAGCTTGGCGCGGTGGTGGCGCAGGGCCATCCGCTGGCACAGCGCAGCGAGGTGGGCTTTGCCGAATGCGCCGAACACGGGCTGGTGTTGCCCGATGAGTCGCTCTCCTACCGGGGGGTGATCGACAATCTGTGGTCGCGCACGGTAGGCGGGCGCACCCGCGCGGCGATCAATGCCAATTCGATCGGGCTCTTGAAGGCTCTGGTGCAGGGCGGGCGCGGGGTGGGGCTGCTCACCAAGCTGGATGTCACCGCCGAACTGGCCGAGGGCAAGCTGATCTTCGTGCCGCTGGCCGAAAGCAACATTCCGCTTTCGGTGCTCTCGCTGATCAGCGCTTCGGGGCGGACGCTTTCGGTGCCGGCGTCGCTGCTGCTCAACCATCTGGCGCAGGTGATGCGTGAGAGCGGTGTGGGCGGGGTGGGTTGAAGCGGGGTCTGTCTTGCGGCTAAGGGCCGCCCCATGACTTCTCCCTCCATCGCCTCCCCTTGGCCCCGTATCATCACACTCTGGCTGCTTGGCGTGCTGGCGGCGGCGCAATTTGCGAAAATGTCCGTGATCGCCCCGCTGATGCAGGAGCAGGGGCATCTAACCCTGTCGCAACTGGGTTGGTTGATCTCGCTGCTGGAGGTGGGCGGCGGTTTGTTCGGCTTTGTCGCCGGGCTGGCTCTGGCGCGCAGCGGGGTGAGGCGCTTTCTGCTGGCGGGGTTGGCCATTCTGGCCGCCACCAGCCTGATGGAAACGCTGACGACGGACATCACGCTGCTCTTCGCCGCCCGCGCGGTGGAAGGACTGGGCTATCTGCTGGTGGTGATCGCCGCGCCCACCGCGATTTCGGCCATTGCTCATGACGATACCCGCCCGCGCGCTCTGGCTCTGTGGAGCACCTTCGTGCCCGTTGGCATCGCCTTGGGCGCAGCGGTGACGGGCGCGGTGCTGCCATCTTTCGGCGTGCGCGGAATTATGGGCTTGTGGACCGTGCTGATCGTGCTGGGCGGTTTGGGTATTGCCCGCATGCCCATCGGTGCGGCACCGCGTCATCGCCTCAAGCTGCCCAAGGTCTCGGCATGGTGTTCGACCTTTGGCTTCGGGCTCTACACGGTCTTTATCAGCGCTTTGACCATGCTGCTGCCCAGCTTTCTGATCGAACGCAGCGGGGCAAGCCTGTCAACCGCGGCCCTGATCGCTGCGCTGGCTTCGCTGGCTTCCCTGCCCGGAGCGGGCGCCGCCATCTGGTCCATGCGCGAGGGCGTGATGCCCGCGCGGCGCAGCGCGATCCTTGCCGTGGTCGCCCTGCTGGCGACGGTGCCGCTGATCCTCGCGCTCTATCATGGTGCGGGTATGGCGCTGGCCCTGCGCGGCGCTCTGGCGGTGGTGGCGGTGATGGTCAGCGGGCTGGTGCCGCCGGTGATGTTCGCGCGCCTGCCTCAGCAGGCCGGAGCGGCCTCGCCGGACGATCCGAGGATCGCCACAGCCAATGGTCTGGTCACGCAATTCGGCGCCGGAGGCGCGCTGGTCGGGCCGCCGCTGGGCGGCTGGATCGTGGCGCGCTGGGGCTGGGAGGCTGTCGGCATCGGGGCGAGCGGCACGTTGCTGGCCATGCTCGCCATGATCCTGCTGGCGGAAAGCCTTGCGGGGCGGCGGGAAAAGGCTGGATCGGTGGCGCTCCGCTGATCAGGGCTTTGACAGCAGGTCCACGAACAGGCCTTCCACCCCTGCCTTGTCCACCGCATAGATCACATCGACATCGCGCTCGCCAAGCCCCGGGCCTTGCCCGGCAGGCCATGTCAGCAGAGCGCCATAATTGGCGCCCGGCATCAGATCGACATCCATCGCCAGCCTGCCCTTGCGCCGCGCGATCCCCGGTTTGAGCCACGCGGCGGCCTGCGTCTCATCCCACAGCGGATAGTTTGCCTGAGCGGTCTGCTTCATATAGCGCGCCACCGGGGTTGAGCCTGCTGTCACCTTGTCGATCAGCGCCTGTGTGCCGATGATGTCGGCGCTGGCATCGTCGGTCACCAGAGAGATCCTGGGCCAGGGGCTGGTGAAGACGATATGCGAGGCCTCCGGGTCCCAGAAATGGTTGAAAGACATGCGCGGGGCATAGTCCAGCTGCATGGCGAACTCATCCTTGGGGCCTGCCGCCATGGCGCCGTTTTCCAGCTTGCCGCCTTCGGTGACCAGTTCCTTGATGCGCCCGGCGAAACCATCGTCCAGACGTTGCGCCAGCGCCAGATTGGTCAGCGGGCCCATGGCGATGATGGTGATCTGCCCGGGATATTTGCGCGACTGGGCCAGCAGGAACTCCGCCGCGCTGCCGGGGTAGGGTTTGGTGGTCGGCATGCCCTCGGGCAGGGGCGGCACAATATGGGCCTCATGCGGCTGACGGCGGGCGATGGTGTTGTAGCTGGGCCAGCTTTCCATCCACGCGCCCTTGTAGGGCAGCTTGCCATATTGCGCCTCGCGCGCCTTGTTGCGCGCCTGACTGTTGACCAGCGGGAAGGTGGCGCCGGCCACCACCGGCACGTCCTTGCGGCCGACCAGTTCCAGCATGCGCAGCGTGGCGGCGGTTTCCTCTGGCTGCCAGCCATCGCCGCTGACGGTGGTGATGCCCAGCACCTCGACCGTCGGGTCTTGCAGCAGCATCAGGATCGGTTGCAGGCCGGGGCCTTCGAAAGCGTCCTGATCGATAATGACCTTACGGCGTTCAGGATGGGCATCGGCGGCCTGAGCCAGATCGGCGGCACTCGCGAAGGCCAGAGCCAGCGCGGCGATCATGCCGCGCGCAAGATTGGAAAACATCGTCATAACGGCCCAATAAAGCATCGTGCGAAAAAGTGGGAACCGGTTTTTCGCAAAAACGATGCGACAGCAAAAGCTTGAAGGTGCGATTGACCCAATGCTCTATGTGGGCTTGGCGGGGGAGGGCGGGAAAGCGGCGTTGAAGGCGGCCTTCACCTCCTTGAGCGTGCCATCGGCGACCATGGCAGGTGTGTGTCCTTTCTTGTCAGCCAGATCGGCGCGGGCGCCATGGGCGCGCAGCATGGCCAACATGGGAGCAAGCTCCGGACTGTAACCGCTGCCCGCCAGCACATGCAGGGCGGTGGTGCCCCGGGCGTCAGCCAGATTGACATCGGGGCCCACGGCAATGGCCAGAGCCAGCGCATCGGCATGCCCACCCTGAGCAGCCGAGATCACGATGTTATTGCCATTGGTCGCGGTAAATGTCGGATCGGCGCCATGGTCGATGAGCACCTTCATGACCTCGGCATGGCCATGTTGGGCGGCCAGCAGCAGCGGCGGCGTGGGCGGCACGGCGGGCGGCGCCACACCGAAATTGGCCTCGGTCACCCAGGTGATGCTGGAGGGGCCGGAGAGTCCGTTTACCTGCGCGCCCTTGGCCAGCAGCAGCCTGACCAGCGCCAGATCGCCGCCGATGGCTGCAGCGTTTAGAGGCGGCAGTCCCTGATCGTCCTTCTCGGCCAGCAGCGGGCTGTGATCGGGCAGGCGCTGCGCCAGTTGCGCGGCGGCGGCCCAGTTCTGTTGATAGAGTGCCAGTTGCAGGGCGCTGGTGTTTTTCGGCCCGCGATGGTCCGCATCGGCACCTGCTGCCAGCAGGGCGGCGCTGGCTTCGGGCACGCCGCTCTTGATGGCGAAGAACAGCGGGGTGAAACCGGCTTGCGTGGCGGCATTGATCTTCGCGCCCGCCTTCAGCAGCAGCGCCATGCTTTCGGTCTTGCCCGAGGCAGCGGCCCACATCAGCGGCGTCTCGCCCCGGCTGTCGGGTGTATCCACGGGCAGTTTCGCTGCCAGCAAGCGCGCCACCACCGGCGCGGGAGCATAACGCGCGCAGATATGCAGAGCGCTCGCCCCATCGGGCAGGGCGGTGCGCAGATCGATATGCGGCGCGGAAAGCAGGCGATCCAGCACCGCTTCACTGCCCAACTGGCAGGCCAGCGTCAGTGCAGAGAGACCTTCCTCATCCGCCAGATTGGCATCGGCCCCCGCCGCCAACAGCAGGCCGACCAGCGGAGCATCCTGCCGGTCCACCGCTTGCATCAGCGGCGTAGCGCCAAAGGCCAGCCGCCGATTGGGCGCGGCATGGGCAGCCAGAGCGGCGCGGGCGGCGTCATCGTCACCGATCTCGATGGCGCGGGACAGGGCGATATCGGCCTCGCCCAAAGGCTCATTGCGCGCCGGGTCGGCCTTTGGGGCATGCGCCGCCAAGGCTGGCGTAGCCAGCCCCAGCAACAGCACGGCCATGATGGGCTTACGCAAGGGCGACCTCCTTTAGTGGCCCGGTGCTGTCACCAAACCGCGTATCGGGCACGCCCATGGCGTTCAGCGCGGTGAGCAGCAGGTCGGACATCCTCGTGCCCTTGGCCACGTTCACATGGGCCTGATGCTTCAGCAACCCGCCCGCGACAATCACCGGCAGATCCATATGATCATGCTCATTGGGGTCGCCGAAGGCCGAGCCGCGCAGCACAAAGGATCGATCCAGCAGGCTGGCATCGCCATCTTTCGTCTCGCTCATGCGCTGCAGCAGATAGGCGTAATAGGTCATATGGTGGCGGTTGATCTGCGCCAGCTTGACCTTCTTTTCCTCCATATGGCCGTGGTGGCTGAGCATATGGTGGCTGTCTGGCACGCCGATCTCGGGATAGGTGCGGTTGGAGATTTCCCGCCCGATCATGAAGGTGGCGACGCGGGTGATATCGGCCTGAAAAGCCAACACCTGAAGGTCCACCATCAGCTTCACATGGGCATCGAAACTGTCGGGGATGCCGGCGGGGCGTTGCATCGATCCGGCATCGGGCCCCATAGTGGTCAGGGGCGTGGAGGCGGCGCGCTGGATGCGCTTTTCAATGTCGCGCGTGGCGGTGAGATATTCGTCCAGCTTGCGGCGGTCTTCCATGCCCAGCTCTCCGGTCAGGCGCTGGGCGTCCTCGCGCACGAAATCGAGGATCGAGGTCTGGCGGCGCATCTGGGCCATGCGGCTCTGCGCGTCCAGAGCATCGCCATCGCCGAACAGCCGCTCGAACACATCGCGCGGATTGGCGGCGACCGGCAGTGGCACGGTGGGGCTCATCCATGAGATGCCGTTGGTGTAGGCGCAGGAGTAGCCGATATCGCAGCTGCCCAGCAGGCTAGGCTGGTCGATGCCGGTTTCCAGGCTGGAAAGCTGCGTCGCGTCGCCCAGATGCCGCGCATAGACCTGATCGACCGAGACGGCGCAGCGGATATCGGTGCCCTCGGTCTGGCGGACATGCGTGCCGGTGAGGAAGGCGGGGCAGGAGCGGCCATGCCCGGCATTGAGATCCCCCATCGCAGCGGCCTGCGGGTGGCCAAGGCCGGTGATGACGGTCATCCGGTCCTTGAAGGCGTTCAGGGGTTCAAGCGTGGTGGCGCCGGGACCGGGCCTGAACTGATCCATCATCATGCCATTGGGCGTGTAGAACACCGAGAGGCGGCGCGGGCGCGCGGCGGCGTCGGCAGCTTTGGCGCTGGGGGCCATGGCCTCCATAAAGGGCAGGGCCATGGCGGTGCCGATCCCGCGCAGCACGGTGCGGCGGGCGAGGGGCTGGCGGCGAATGATCATCGGGCTTGCCTCATGGTGATCTGGGTGGGGGTGAGCGGCTTGCCCTCAGGAACCTTCTTCAGGCGGAAGCTGTCGCTGAAGACGATGCCGCGAATGATGGTCTGGATGCGGTCGCCATCGGCATCGGCGGCATGGGCGATGGCGCGCACCTGCGGCTGATCGAAAGGCCCGAGCCCGCGCGAGAGGGCATAGGTCATCAGCCGCGAGGTGAAGGCCTGAACGAACTGCTCGCGGTGATCGAGCAGGATCTTTTGCAAGCCGGAAAGCCCGGCGAAATGGGTGCCGTCGGGCAGGATGCCGCTGTTGTCGATGGGCTGGCCAACATCGATCGTGCGCCATGCGCCCACGGCGTCATAGTTTTCCAGCGAGAAGCCCATCGGGTCCATCCGCACATGGCAGGCGGCGCAAGAAGGGTTGGAGCGGTGCAGCTCCAGCTGCTGGCGCGCGGTGAGCAGCTTGCCGCCATGGGCCTCTTGCAGGGCGGGCACGTCTGGCGGGGGCGGGGGAGGGGCGGCGGCCAGCAGGTTTTCCAGCACCCACTTGCCGCGCTTCACCACGCTGGTGTGGTTGCCATAGGAGGTGACCGTCAGGATGCTGGCCTGCCCCAGCAGCCCGCCGCGATGCCATGCCGGGTCCAGCTTCACCAGGCGCATCGCTGTGCCGTTGACGCCGGGGATGCCGTAATGCTCGGCCAGCCGCTGGTTGAGGAAGGTGTAGTCTGACGACAGGAAATCCAGCACGCTGCGGTTGGATTGCAGCACATGGGTGAAGAACAGCTCGGTTTCCTGCGCCATGGCGGCGCGCAGGCGGACGTCGAACTTGGGGAAGACGTCGGTATCGGGGCGCTGCTGGTCGAGATTGCGCAGGTACAGCCATTGCCCGGCGAAGTTCTTCGTCAGCGCCGCAGAGCGCGGATCGGCCAGCATGCGGGTGATTTGCGCGTTGATCACCGCCGGGTCATGCAGGCGGTTCTGCTGGGCCAGCGTGAGCAATTGCTCGTCGGGGATCGAACTCCACAGGAACAGCGAGAGGCGGGTGGCCAGTTCCAGATCGCCAAGCTGATGCACCGAACCGGGCGCGGCGCCTGCGGGATCACCCTCCACCGCGAAGAGGAAATGGGGCGAGACGAGGATAGCCTCCACCGCCGCTTCCACGCCACTTTCGAAGCTGCCGACCTTGCGTTCCTCGGCATAGGTCTTCATCAGCGGGACGATATCGCTGTCGCCGACCGGGCGGCGATAGGCGTGGCGCGCCAGCGAGGTGACGATGGTCCGCGCACAGGGCTCTTCCTGCGCTGCATTGGCCGGATGGCAGGTGAAGATACGGCGGCGGCTTGGCGTATCGGGCAGCGGCGCCTTTGCCGCCACATCGTAAGGCCCGACAACATCGATTGCCATCACATCGCGCGGGAAATTCTGCTGCGAATAGCGCTGGCTCATGCGGTAGGAGGGCACGCTGAGCGTCTGCACCTTCACCCCGTCGACCGAAATATCCATCGGCAGCATGATCGGCTTGTCGACCGGCAGCGGCACCATATCGGTGGTGTTGCGCAGGGTCTGCACGCTTTCATCGGGCGCGATGCTCTTGCGGAAGGACAGCCCGATCACATGCGCCCCGGCCTTCAAAGGTACGCGCACGGAGACGCGGTCCTCTGCCATGCGGTCGGCTTCATTGTTGGTGTTGGCGTTGAGCCAACCCGCCACCTCATAGGTGCCGCTGGCCTTTGCGTAATAATCGAAGGCGCCGCCCCCGCGTGAGCCGATCGGCAGGCGCTCGCTCATGCGGTCATTGTAGGCCGGGCGGCCCGAATTCATGATTGAGCCGTCCTTGGGAATATCATGGGTGGTGGCAAAGGGCTTTACCGAGCCAAGCCCCGTCGCCAGACGTGCCACGCGGCCCGCCACCAGCACATAGCGCTCCACCAGCGTGGGCGAGACCGAGAGCACATCGGCAATGTTGTCGAAACCGTAGCCGGAATTGTCCTGAGGCAGATCGCGGCTGACATCCACCTGCAACCCCAGCAGATCGCGCACCGCATTGGCATATTCCACGCGGTTGAGGCGGCGCACCGTGGCGCGGCCCGGATCGGGATGGCTGCGGGCATAGCCGTCCAGCGAGTTTTGCAGCCAGTTCACCAGCGCGGCACGGTCGGCGGGGCTGGGCTGGTCCTTGTTGCGCGGCGGCATTTCCTGCCGGGCCATTTTGCTCAGGATCTTTTCCCAGGCATCGGCATGGGCGCCCTGCATCACATCGCCCGCCTTCAGATCGTCGAGCGAGAAGGAGGCGGTGCGGTCGATATCATTGTGGCAGGATGAGCAATAGGCATCGAACAGAGCGGCCACATCGGGCGCCGGGCGTGCCACGGGCGTGGGGGCGCTTTCTTGCGAACGCACCAGTGAGGCGGTGGTCACCGTCAGGGCGCCCATCGCCAGAAGGCTGCGCGTGAGGATGCGGTGGCTTTGGCGGCCCGTCATGGAATCTAAACTGCCCTTTATGGCTATGCTGTCTGGCGACACGATCCCGCAGAGGGGCCGGGGCACGGATGTTGTTCTGATCCGCCCTTGCCCGGTTTCATGCCCGCCACCAGTCGAGCGGCGACGTATTGAGTTTTCGGAAATTGCTGCTCGGGTATCGGCGATTCGAGGGGGCGTCCATCGCCGTTACAAGCACAGGGTGATCTAAAAATTCGTTTTTGGCCCGGTTTGTGATGCGATGTTTTGAAACGGCCTGTTGCAGCGCGGAATTTGGGGTATGCTCTAATTTTTAGAACGAGATGTTGAATTCATTATGATTGATTGAAACGCTGGGCTCGGTCAGTTTCGTTGAAACGGGGATCGGATAGGGGCCTAAATCAATGCGTTCGTTCTGGCTTGGCCACCATCGCTTGCGGCCTGTTTCGTTCTGCGCGCGGCGGCCTGTCGGGAAGCCGGGGGCCGGGGCGTGATCCTTCGCCTTCTTTCACACACTGGAGTTGTTGCGGCTGCGTTGTTGATTGGCGCTCCGCTTCTGGCCGCGCCCCAGCAGACGCTTGCGGCCGTGCGTGAGGCGCAGGTCTCTACCATTTTCGATCATGCCGCTGCCAGCCCGACCCAGTTGCGCGTGCTGCTGCGCGCCATGCCCAAGGGCGGCGATCTGCACAACCATATGGGCGGATCGGTCTATGCCGAGGATTTCATGCGCTGGGCCGGTGAGAAGGGCCTGTGCGTCAACGCCGCCACGCTGGCTTTTACTCAGCCGCCGTGCGCCTCGGGCTTTTCCGCAAAGGACGTGGCCGAGAAACAGCCTTTCCTCTTCGCCCGCATGATCGACAATCTGTCCACACGCGGCTGGCAGCATGGTGTGGGCCGCAATGACACCAGCGGTCACACCCAATTCTTCGACAGTTTCGAGAAATTCGGCCCCGCCGAAATGGGCAAGGATGCCGAAGGTCTGGTGGCCACCCGCCGCATCGCCGCGCTGGATCATGTGCTCTATATCGAGTTGCAGCACAATCCGGGCGGCAGCTGGGCCTGGGGTGGTGCCGCACCCGATGAGCCGATCACGCCAGCCGATCTGCCGCGCATCTTCGCGCGGGAAAAGCCAGCGATGGAGGCGGTTGTCAGCCGCTCGGTGGCGGCGCTCGATGCGCAGGAGCAGCAGGTGCAGGCCATCATGGGCTGCGGCACGCCCAAGGCTGAGGCTGGCTGCGGCGTGGCCGTGCATTATCTGGCGCAATCGGCGCGGGGCATGCCGCCGCTGGGCGCGTTCCGCACGCTGATGGCCAGTTTTACGCTGGCGGCGCGCGATCCGCGCTATGTCGGCGTCAACATCGTCGAGCCCGAGGACTGGCCGATCTCGCTGCGCGATTACGATCTGCATATGGCGATGTTCCGCTTTCTGGAGGGGCAATATCCGCAGGTTCATCGCAGCCTGCATGCCGGGGAACTGGCCTTCGGGCTGGTGCCGCCCACCGATCTGGCCGACCATATCGCCAAGGCGATCCGTGACGGCGGCGCCCAGCGCATCGGTCATGGTACGGATATCGCTCTGGAAAGCGACGCCAATGCCACCATGGCCCGCATGGCGCGCGACGGCATCGCGGTGGAGATCAACCTCACCAGCAATGCGGTGATTTTGGGCGTTTCCGGGGCGGATCACCCGCTCAACCTTTACCGCAAGCGCGGGGTGCCGGTGGTGCTCTCCACCGACGATCAGGGCGTGCTGCGCACTGATATGACCAATGAATATCTGCGCGCCATCCGCGAGCAGGGGCTGACCTATCGCGATCTCAAGCAGATTTCGCGCAATGGGCTGGAGTTCAGCTTTATCCCCGGTGCCAGCCTTTGGCAGGCCCGTCATGTCGGCATGCCGGTGGTGGCCTGCGCTTCGGGTTTTGACACAGCGCCTTGTCGCAGTTTCACGCAGGGCAGCGAAAAAGCCCGGATGCAGCTGGCGCTGGAAACCCAGCTCGCCGCCTTCGAACGCACCGCGATCGAGGAGAACAAGAGCGCCTGACAGGGAAGCGCCAAGCAGGGTTCAAAGCATTCAAAAATATAAATGAAATACCTGGGATTGGAGGTTCAGCAATCTCGGCAAGTCAGGGGTAGAGCCCCGTCTTGTCGCAATCATGGGGGCGACCATGCCGCGTCTTGAACACAGGAAATCGACCGTTACCGGCCAGAGGGCGCGCCGCGCGCTGATGCTGGCCAGCATGCTGACTTGCGTTACGCTGAGCGTTCCAGCCTTTGCCGCCGATGCGCCCGCACCGGCTCCGGCCCCTGCGCCAGAGCCTGATCCCGCTGGCGATCAGAAGCCCGATATCGTGGTGCAGGGCTCGCTTGGGGCTTTGCCCTTGAAGGATGTGGGCTCGATCTTCGGTTTCAACAAGACGCTGGTGGAAACGCCGCGTTCGGCCTCCACTGTCTCCAAAGAGCAGATGGAGCGTTTCGGCATCACCCAGATCTATGATCTGGTCTCACAATCGCCGGGCACCTTTACCTCTTCTTTCTTCGGCACCGGTGGCGCGCTGGATATTCGCGGCGCTCCCTCCGACGTCTATTATCGTGGCATGCTGCGACTGGACAATCCGGGCAACTATTCGACCCCGATCGGCGCCGCCGACCGGATCGACATCGTGCGCGGCCCGGCCAGTGTGATCTATGGCCCGTCGAAGATCGGCGGCTATATGAACTTCGTGCCCAAGACGGCGCGCGCCGCCAACGGCACCTATTCCGCCGAGACCAAGGGCGACATGGAAGTCGATCTGGGCAGCTGGGGGCGCAAGATTCTCAAAGGCAGCATCACCGGGCCGGGCAAGGTGATGGGGCAGGAATTCGGCTACAGCCTCTATGGCGAGATCGAGGATTCCGACAGCTATTACCGCAATGTCTTCACCAAGAACGCCCTGTTTTCAGCCGCTTTCGATACGGACATCACCAGCAATCTGCGCGCCGAATTCGGCGGCACCTGGCAGAAGTACAAGGGTGTGCAGAACAGCGGCTGGAACCGCGTCACGCAGGATCTGATCAACACCGGCACCTATGTCACCGGTCAGGGCACCAGCCTTGACACCAATGGCGATGGCAAGATCTCGCGCGAGGAAGCCTATGCGGCCAATGGCGGCAATGGTCTGGGCTGGTACGGCAGCTTCAACTGCGGCGGCGGCACCGCCACTGCGGCGGGCTACAGCGCGGCCTGTTTCCAGGGCGCGGGCGCCAAGGATCTGCGTCTGGTCAATGCCGGCACGACCCATCTGAGCATGAAGGACACGCTGACTGGCCCCGATGACAAGCTCAACAACACCCAGACCACCGGCTATTTCGACCTGACCTGGTCCGGCAAGGGCGATCTTAAGATCAAGAACCAGCTGTTCTATGACGGCGGCCAGAACCTGAACGAGAATGCCTATGGCTTCGCGCAGGCCTTCAGCTCCTATGTGATCGAGGACAAGATCGTTCTGTCCGACGAGTTCAAGACCGATTTCGCCAAGATTTCGGTGCAGGCCTCGCCCTCGATCCGCTATACCCATTTCCACTTCGCCGACGACTATGGCGTGGAACTCTGGAACCGCCCCGATATTTCGCTGAGCGATCCCTACACGCCGCAATCCACCCGCCTGCTCTCCACCGAATGCGGCTGTGACTATTCGGACTATGTCTATGGCCACTACACCGATTACGGCATCGCGGGCCTTGTCGATATCGACACCAAGGTTGGCCTCGACCTGATCGGCGGCGTCCGTTACGACAGTGTGCATGCCATTTCGACGGCATGGCTTTCCGCCTATGATCCCACCAACATCTCGGGCAATGTCGGCGCCGGTTACGGCACCACCGGCACGGCGACGGCCAAGGGCACCGAGGGCGGCGTCTCGTGGAACGTCAGCCTGTCCTACAAGTCGCCCTTCGGGCTGATCCCCTATATCACCGTGGCGCGCCAGACCACGGTGGTGGCGGGCGAGGGTTCCGAACTCTATCTCTCCAACATTCTGAGCGGCAATGTGCTGGGCAAGTCCAACCTGCTGGAAGGCGGCGTGAAGGGCGAGTTCCTCAACAAGAAGCTCTATGCCGCCGTTTCGGTCTACAACCAGAAGCGCACGCAGGCGGGCGCCGAAAGCTCGCTGACCAACCAGATCCTTCAGACCAAGGGCGTCGAGGCCGAGGTCCGCTGGTCGGTCGACCGTCATTTCCTGCTGACCAGCTCCTTCACCCATATGCATGTGCAGAATGTGGGCGCGCTGGCGGCGGGTTCCTACTTCAACTATTTCGGCGCGGGTGATTTCCCGGGCGTCAATCCGGCGCTGACCTTCGGCGGCTCCGAATTCGGCCTGGTGCCGATCACCAAGGCTAATGCCGACCGCCCCGGCGAGCCCAAGAACGTGTTTTCGGCCACCGCGACCTATGGTTTTGACAATGGCATCGCCTTCAGCGGCGATATCAGCCATGTCGATGCGGTCTGGCTGAACTATGCGCAGACGGTGCGCCTGCCTGCCTATTGGCTGCTCAACCTTGGCGTATCCTACACCAAGGGCCCGTGGATGCTGCGTGTTGGCATGAAGAACGTGAACAATGCACGTTACTTCCGTGCCGGCGGTCAGGATCTGTTCGGTGCGGATATCGTGCTGCCTCAGCTGCCGCGCAGCTGGCAGGCTTCGCTCAAGTACAAGTTCTGAGAATGAGGAGGAGGGGCTGCGCTGCGGCCCCTCCTTTCCAGACATGCCCAAGGAGTTTTTGAGAGCCGTGTCCCGCCGCGTTCTGATCCGCCACGCCGATGTTCTGGTCACCATGGATGATGAGGGCCGGGAGATCGCCGATGGCGCTGTGGTCTTCGAGGATGGCGTGATCACCGCCATCGGCACCAGCGCCGATCTGGCCCCTTTGGCGCAGGGTGCGGAGGTGATCGAGGCGCATGGCTGCGTGATCACGCCCGGCCTCGTGAACACCCACCACCATCTCTACCAGACGCTGACCCGCGCCGTGCCGGGCGGGGCCAGCACCTCGCTGTTCGGCTGGCTGAAGACGCTTTATCCGATCTGGGCGCGCTATACGCCTCAGGATGTCTATGCTGCCACGCGGCTGGGGCTGGCGGAGCTGGCGCTGTCGGGCTGTACGCTCAGTTCCGATCATTTGTACCTCTTCCCCAATGGCGTGACGCTGGACGATACGATTGCCGCCGCTGCCTCGGTTGGCCTGCGCTTCCACCCCACGCGTGGCAGCATGAGCGTGGGCGAAAGCGCCGGAGGCCTGCCGCCCGACAGCCTTGTGGAAGCCGAAGACGCCATTCTGGCCGACACGATCCGCGTGATCGACCGTTTCCATGACCCGCGTGATGGCGCCATGGTGCGCGTCGGCGTAGCGCCCTGTTCGCCCTTTTCGGTCAGTCAGGATCTGATGCGCGATGCTGCTCTGCTGGCGCGCGACAAGAAGGTGATGCTCCACACCCATCTGGCCGAGGATAAGGACGACGTCGCCTATTCGCTTGAGCGTTTCGGCTGCCGCCCCGGCCAATATGCTGAAGATCTCGGTTGGACCCCGCGTAATTGATGTAGCCACCCTGCCTGGATGTTACGAAGTCGCATGAACGCTTCAATGCAGGAGGGTGACCGATGTCGATCTATGCCGGATTGGATGTGAGTGACAAGACCACGCACGTTTGTATCGTCGACACCGATGGTGCGGTGTTGAAACGCGATGTCGTGGCCAGCGATCCCGATGCGTTGGCCAAATGGCTCAATAAGCATTGTCCTGATCTAGCGCGGGTGGTCCTGGAAACGGGTCCCTTATCGACCTTTCTGTACCACGGTCTGGCCGAACGCGAAGTGCCCGTCGCGTGTATTTGTGCCCGCCATGCCAAGGGCGTGCTGTCCGCGCGGGTCAACAAAAGCGATGTGCATGATGCAGAGGGATTGGCGCAGCTCGCCCGCACTGGCTGGTTTAAGCGCGTTCATATGAAAGCATCCGCAACGCATATCGACCGGGCTGCGCTGCGGATCCGTGCGCAGCTGGTCACCACGCGCGTGGCGATGGCTAACCAATTACGCGGGTTACTGAAGTTGTTCGGCTTGCGGATGGGCAAGGTCACCACCTCCGGAAAACGCACCGAACGTCTGGCGGCTCTTTTCCGGCAGCGCCCCGATCTCGCAGACCTTTTTGCGCCGCTTATCGCCAGCATCGAGGTCATGGAGGAGCAGCTGCGCGCTTCTAATCGCCTGCTGGAGGGGCGAGCGGCGGCGGATCCGGTGTGCGTGCGGCTGATGAGCGTCCCTGGCGTTGGCCCAATCACGGCCCTGACATACACAGCCAGCGTGGAAGATCCGCATCGCTTTGCCCGAAGCGAAGATGTCGGCGCTTATGCAGGCCTGGCGCCGCGCCGAAGCCAATCGGGTGACCGTGATGTGCTGGGGCATATTTCCAAAGCCGGCGATCCGATGCTGAGGCGATCTCTCTATGAGGCGGCAAATATAATGCTGTCCAGGGTGAAAAGGCCTTTTGCGCTCCAGCAATGGGGGCAAAATCTTGCGGAAATCAAAGGCAATAAGCGCGCCAAGATTGCGGTTGCCCGCAAGCTGGCTGTACTGCTTCATTCGCTTTGGCTGAACGAGACGGAGTTTCGCTGGGCATGAAACCAGCGTCCTTCTTCCCGGTCAGCCATGCCTGGACGATCTCGCCCGGACCGTAGAGGTGCAACCTCGAGTTGGACCCAGAGACGTCCCCCCTTTCGCCTGGCCGCGACCATGAAGGCTTGGACACATTGCTATCAAACGCTGTTCGATGACCTCGAAGACAACCGTTGGCACCGGGAAAAGGAATGCCCATGAGAATATCAATTAGACAACCGGCCCGGATGTGTGGCACGCCCATTGCGTTCAGCTGGATGCTACCGAGATCGCGCTGTTTTCCGCCAGCAAGACCGGCGTGGCACATTGCCCCTGCTCCAACTGCCGCCTCGGCTCCGGCATTGCGCCCATCCGCGCCATGGTGGATGCGGGCGTACCGGTGGGGCTGGGTGTGGACGGCTCGGCCTCCAGCGACGCAGGCCATCTGCTGGCCGAGGCGCGCCAAGCCATGCTGCTCCAGCGCGTGGCGCTGGGCGCCGAAGCCATGACCCCGCGCGAGGCCCTGCGCCTCGCCACCAGAGGCGGCGCGCAGATCCTTGGCCGTGACGATTGCGGCCAGCTGGCGCCCGGCAAACGCGCCGACCTCGTCATATGGCCCATCGACGACATCGCCAGCGCTGGTAGTTGGGACAAGGTGGCCGCTCTGGCACTGGCCCCTCCGCTCGCCGCGCGCGACGTCTTTGTCGAAGGCCGCGCCGTGGTGCGCGCAGGCGAGCTGGTGCAGGCCAGCCGCGCCGAAATCCTGACCCAAGCCCGCTCCTCCCTCTCCCGATTGATGAGCCTGTCATGACGCCAGATGCCCTGATCCAGACCCCGCCACCGCCGCGCCCCAGCGCCCTGACCGCCGCGCAGGCGCGCGATCCCGATTACTTTCCGGGTATGGCGATGGCGCTGCCTCTGGGCATCCAGCATATTCTGGCGATGTTCGTGTCGAACCTCACCCCGCCGATCATCGTGGCGGGGGCGGCGGGCTTTGGCTTCGGCTCGCCCGATACGTCGCAGATGATCTATATGATCCAGATGTCGATGCTGTTTGCGGGCATTGCCACCCTGCTTCAGACCATCGGGCTTGGTCCGGTTGGCGCGCGGCTACCGCTGGTTCAGGGCACCAGCTTTGCCTATATTTCGGTGATGGTGCCCATCGTGGCGGGCAAGGGGCCCGCAGGCATGGCCGCGCTGACCACCGCAGCCCTGTGCGGGGGCCTGCTGCATGCCGGGCTCAGCCGCTTTGTCGGACGCATCCGCTTTGCCTTGCCGCCGCTGGTGACAGGGCTGGTGGTGCTGATGATCGGCCTCTCGCTGATGCGTGTGGGGGTGCAATATTCGGCGGGCGGGGTGACCGCCATCGGCACGCCCGCTTTCGGAGCGGGCGAAAGCTGGTTGCTGGCGGGCACGGTGGTGGTGATCACACTGGCGCTGAAATTCTTCGCGCGCGGCATTTGGTCGACGGCCTCTGTGCTGCTGGGGCTGGCAGCGGGCTATGCTCTGGCCATGGCGATGGGGCGGGTGGATTTCGCGCCTGTCACTCAGGCCGGGTTGGTGATGGTTCCCATGCCGTTCCATTTTGGTTTCGAGCTTTCCGCCTCGGCCATTGTCGGCTTCTGCCTGACGGGCTTTGTCTCCTCGATCGAGACCATCGGCGATGTGGAGGTGATCTGCGAGAACGCCGCAGGCCGCCGCGCCACGGATCGCGAGCTGGAAGGTTCGGTCGCCGCCGATGGCGTGGGCACGGCGCTGGCGGCGGTGTTTGGCGCCATGCCCAACACCACCTTCAGCCAGAATGTCGGCCTGATCGCCATGACCGGCATGATGAGCCGCCATGTGGTGACGCTGGGCGCCGTCATTCTGGTGGTCTGCGGTCTGTTGCCCAAGATCGGCGCCGTGATCACCACGATCCCCATCGAGGTTCTGGGCGGCGGGGTGATCGTGATGTTCGGCATGGTGGCCTCCAGCGCTTTGTCGATGCTGTCGGCGGTCTCGTGGAATCAGCGCAATATGCTGATCTTCGGCGTAGCGCTCTCGCTCAGCCTTGGGTTGCAGCTGGAGCCCGCAGCCCTGTCGCATCTGCCAGAAACCCTGCGCATCCTGCTCACCTCTGGCGTGATCCCGGCGGCGGTGATCGCCGTGGTGCTCAATCTGGTGCTGCCGCATGAGGCTGAGGAACCCCTCGCCAGCGTCTGAGGCCGATCAGGGGTGCGAGGATCTGGGAAAGCCCGCAGCCAAATGATCGATCAGTGCGCGCACAGCGGGGGGCAGGCCGCGCCTGGTGGTGAAGACCAGATGGACGATGCCGCGCTGGGCCTGCCATTCGGGCAAAATATGCACCAGCTGGCCGCTGCGCAGCGCTTCGGCGCAGATATGGTCGGGCAGCAGGGCAAGGCCCAGATCGGCGATGGCGGCGGCGCGCACGGCGGCAAAATCGCCACAGGTCATGCGCGGCTCATGGCGCAGGTGATGGGCCGCGCCATTCTGATGCTCCAGATGCCATTCGATCTCGCCGATATCATCGCCCGTGCCCAGCGTGGGCTGCCCGGCCAGCGCCGCGATATCGCCGCCGATGCGGCTGGCCATCTGCGGGCTGCCCACCAGAATGCGCGAGGAATGGCCAAGCGAACGCATCGTCAGCGCCGCATCGCTGGTCAGCGCCACGCGCACGCGCAGAGCCAGATCGATGCGCTCCTCGATCAGATCGACCCCGCGATCCGTCGTCACCAGTTGCAGCCGCACTTTGGGATAGCGGGCGAGGAACTGCGTCAGGATCGGTGAAATCACCTCGACCAGACCCGTCGGGCAACTGAAACGCACCCGTCCATGCGGCTCGGACTGGGCCTGCGCCACCACCGCCTCGGCCTGCTGTGCTTCATCCAGCATGGCGCGGCAGCGCTCGTAAAAACTCTGCCCCACTTCGGTGACGCGGAAACGGCGGCTGGAGCGCTCGATCAGCCGCACCCCCAGCCGCGCCTCCAGCCCGGCGATCCGGCGGCTGAGTTTCGACTTGGGCTCACGCAGCGCCCGGCCTGCCGGGGCGAAACCGCCATGCGCCACCACCTCGACGAAATAGGCATAGTCATTGAGGTCGGCGCGCATCATCGTTCTCCTGATGGAACGCTGAGTAGCGATTTTGCCGACTACAGCCAAGATCGTTCTGGATGCATCTCCTATTTCAGCGGCGGAGCAAAGCCGCCTTCACACAGAATGGAGAAAGACAATGGCAAGCAAGTTCTACAAGAAGGTTGTGGTGGTCACCGGCGGCACCAGCGGCATCGGCCTGGCCACCGCGAAGGCTTTCGCCGAGGCAGGCGCTTCGGTGTTCATCACGGGCCGCCGTCAGGACACGCTGGATGCGGCGGTCAAGGCCATCGGCGGGAACGTCACCGGCGTGCGCGGCGACATGGCCGATCTGGCCGATATCGACCGGCTCTATGATGCCGTTCAGCAGCAGCATGCGCAGATCGATGTGGTCTTCGCCAATGCCGGTGGCGGCGAATTTGCTCCGCTGGGCGCCATCAGCGAGGAGCATTACCAGAGCACCTTCGACACCAATGTGAAGGGTGTGCTCTTCACCGTGCAAAAAGCGCTGCCTCTGCTGCGTGACGGGGCCTCGGTGATCCTCACAGCCTCCACCACCAGCCTGCAGGGCACGCCTGCCTTCAGCGTCTATTCGGCCACCAAGGCGGCGGTGCGCAGCTTTGCCCGCAACTGGATTCTGGACCTGAAGGACCGCCATATCCGCGTCAATGCCGTCAGCCCCGGCGTCACCGACACCCCCGGTGTAACGCATCTCTTTGGCGAGAATGCGGAAGGCACCAAGGATTATCTGGCCAGCCTGATCCCCGCCGGGCGCATCGGCCAGCCCGAGGAAATCGCCAAGGCGGTGCTGTTCCTCGCCTCTGACGATGCCAGCTTCGTCAACGGCATCGAATTGTTCGTCGATGGCGGTCAGGCCCAGATCTGACCAACTGCACTCTGCCCGAATGGCTGGCCCATGGATCGTTCCATGGGCCAGCATGTGCGGTGTGAACTGAAATCAGTGCGCCTTGCCGGCCCGCTGCGGCACCAGCCACAGCGCCAGAGCGATGGCCGCCAACAGCACCAGCGTGGCCATATCCCGCCCAAGGTTCAGCCCGCCCTGCGCCAGCGGCTTGTCGAGGAAATCGCCCACGGTGGCGCCCAGCGGGCGCGTCAGGATAAAGGCGGCCCAGAACAGCGCGGTGCGCGACAGGGCCGTAAAGCGATAGAGCAGCGCCAGCACCAGCAGCGCTCCGCCGAACAAAGCCGCGCCGCCCAGATAGCCAAGGCCGCCATCATCGGCCGACCAGTCGCCCAGCGCCGTGCCCAATGTCTGCGAGAAGGTGATGGTGAGCCAGTAGAAGGCCTCGGCCCGCGGTTCGGAAACGCTGGTGACCGAGACGGTGCCCAGCACCAGCCGCCAGGCCAGCAGCGATCCGGCGACGCAAGCCAGCAGCACTGCGCTGCCCCCGGTGTAGCCGATGCCCAGCGAGCGGTCGAAGAAATCGGCCAGCGCCGTGCCCGCCGTGGTGGAGGCCAGGATCGTGGCCCAATAGAGCAGCGCATGGAAACCCTTCGCGCGGATCTGCGCGGCGACAAGGATCAGCAGCGGCACGCAGAACAGCGCGATCCCGGCGGCATAGCCCATGTCATATTGCTGGGTGAAGAGGTCAGCACCGGTTTCGCCCAGCGTGGTGGCAAGAATCTTGATGGCCCAGAAGCCCAGCGTAACGGCGGGCACTTTGGCCAAAGCTTGAGCCGGAGCGTCGTTCTGAGCCGAGGTCGGGGGTTGGGAAGGCATGCTGGTCTGTCGTCCTGAGAAGTCTGCCGGTGAGGCACGGTCCCCCTGTATGGGACTGCGCAGGCCAGCGCCATCACCGGATCGCAAGGTTGGGAAATGACAATCTCGGGCCAATGTCACCCGGATGATAGGCCGGTTGCAGGAAGGGCACCACCGCAACCGGCCCGTGACGTGAAGATCAGTACTTCACGCGCACATCCATCAGGAAGGAACGCGGCGGCAGGAAGTTGAACTGATCCGCCCCTGCGTAATAGGTCTGGCCATTGGTGACGACGGTGCCGCCATTGGAGATGGCGGTGATCGCCCGGCTGTTGAACACATTCGATACGGTGGCACCGATGCGGAAGTGCTGGCCGATCTCCTGGCTCACCGCGAATTCGCCCGTGCTGTAGGGGCTGAGGCGATACATGCGGATGCCGGTGGTGGTGACCACGCTGGAGGACAGTTCGGTGGCATATTGCGGCCCGGTGAACTTCTGGCTGAAGGACACGCGCGTGCCGTGGTGGCGATAGATCAGTCCCGCCGCCGCCGTGCTGAAGGGCGCCTTGGCGATCTGCGCGCCCGTGGTACCGGAATGGGCGTAGTTGTAGGAGCCATTGCCGAACAGCGTCAGCCCGGCGATGGGCATATAGGCCAGCTGGCCTTCCACGCCCTTGTAATGCACGCTGCCGATGTTCACCAGCGCGCCAGAAATCGCATTGGCTGAGGTATCGGTGGCGATCTTGTTGTTCACGTCGATCTTGTAGACATCGACATCGACCGAAACCTTCTTGCCATGCCACACCGAGCCCAGCTGATAATTGGTCGAGGTCTGGGGCTTGACCGAGGCCAGCGCCGTGCTCTGCTGCACGGAACTGCCGGTGCCGGTGGTCGGCGTGTAGAAACTGGAGAGATCAGGAACATACATGCCCTGAGCGTACTGGCCATAGACGGAAAGGTTCTGCACCGGCTGCCAGTTGATGGTGGCGAAGGGCAGGGTCTTGGTCCAGGTGTGCGAGTTGTTCGAGGGCGAACGGTTGGCGTCAGCATTGACCAGCGCGTTTACGCCGCGGTTGAAGTTCACATATTTCACACCGGGCGTGACCGAGAGCGTGTCGGTGGGGCGGATTTCGAACTCGCCGAACAGCTGGAACTGGTCCCAACTGGAATTCTGCTCATACTTCAGGTTGGCCATGGAGATCGAAGGATATTGCGACGTGGCAGCCGTACCCAGATTGGCCTTCTGGTCATAGCTGGGCTGGCCGGTCGTCCAGTCAAAATCCCAGGTGTGGCGCCAGCTGTTGGCATGCTCGTACCAGCCGCCCACCTTCACCTTGCCATATTGGAAGGTGTAATCGACCTGACCGATGTAGCCCAGAACGCGGTATTTGTTGAGCTTGTTGTAGCCCGGAACGTCATTGGGGGCAGTCACCGCCTTGTAGGGCGAAGCCGCCGTGCCGGCACCGGTAAAGCCGCTGACGACCGTGGTGGTGTTCCCCGAGAGCGTGTTGTTGGTGTAACCGTACATATAGGCACGGTTGTCCATCGAGAAACCGCTGCCCAGCTCGCTCTGCAGACGCAGGTACGAGAAGTCGGTGGTCTTGTCGGTGCGGTTGTACTTCCAGTAATCCTGCTTCGTCGGGTCGCTGCCCATGCCGTAATTCAGCCCATACTGGCCGATGTTGGAACTGGCCGCGCAATTGGTGGCCTTCAGCGTGGCCGCACCAGAGACCTGTACGCCGCAGGTGGCGCCCTTCAGCACGTCTGACTGATAGTAGAAGTTGCGGTTGTAGGTGCTCAGAATGGTCAGCGTGTTGTGTTCGCCGATGGGCACCACGCCCTTGAAGAACAGGTTCTTGGAATTGACCGGCGAATTGGTCAGCGCGCCGTCGGAGCGCAGATACTGCCCGGCCAGCACGAATTTGGCGCCGTTCAGACTGTCGATCTTGCCGCTCTGGATTTCGAAACGACCGATGGCGCTGTTCCAGTTGCCCAGCAGACCTTCAGCCTGAACGCCACGCTTGTCACTGACATTGCGCGAATACATGTTGAGATTGCCACCGTAAGTGGCCTGACCCAGCTGGCTGGCATTGCCCGGCCCGCGATCGACCACGATGGTTTCGATCGTGTCGGAGGGGAAAAAGGCGGTGGAGTGATGGGTGGGGTTGTTGGTGTCGGCAAAGGGGATCGAGTCATAGGTGACGTTGTATTCGCCATCCTGAAAACCGCGGATCACCGCCTTGGTTTCGCCAAAGCCCAGACCGTTGCCGGTGCCGGTGATCGAGACGCTGGGCGTCAGCGCGATCAACTCGTTGAAGTCCGAGGCGGCATTGGCATTGTCGATAAAATCGCGGCTGACCGCTGACTGCGGCTGGGTGGTGGTCAGCGAGGCCGAGAGCGGCGCGGCCTGCGCCGTGCCCGAGCCCAGCACGATGATGTCGGAGGAAGTCAGCGCCTGCTTGTCATTGGCCTGACCCGCCTGATTGGCGCTGGTCGATTGCGGATCGGCGGGATTGTCAGCCGGAGCGGGTGCCGGTTCGGTGGCAGCCAGAGCGGAGGTGGCGAAAAGGACGGTGGCCAAAGCGGTGCCGCCCTTCAAAAACGAAGGGAAAGAAATCATGATAAAAGCCCCCTGAAGGAAGGAATTACGGCTTGGAAAGTTCGGCCCGTGCGGCGGCAATCTTGCCGGCCAGACGCGGATCGGCGAGCAGATCGATGCCCACCATCGTGCCGATGACATGGCTGGCCTCGGTGTCGCTGGCGTAATGGGCGCCGCAATAGAGGCGGCTCACCGCATAATCATGCGCGCGGGCCAGAATGAGCTGCGACTTTTCGGGCATCAGATGCGCCAGAACCCAGCCTACCGAATAGCCCAGCGTCGAATGGCCCGAAGGATAGGACTTGTATTCCGGCTTGGCCGGATCAGGCTTGTATTCGCAGAAGGGGATCGAGGGATCGGTGCTGTAGGGGCGCATGCGGTGGAAAAAAGCCTTGCTGTCGCCCGCTGCCACATCCGCTTCGGACTGGACCAGCGTGAGCAGCGCCCAGGTGGCGGGTTTGGTTTTCAGGTCGAAGCCCAGCACATTGTTGAACAGTGAAGGATCTTCATTGTCGCTGTCCACCTTGGCCTGAGCCAGGCGTTCCGGCGTCGCCTTGGCCAGCAGGCGGTGCAGCGTCTCCAGTTCGAACGCCTCGGCGGGGGAGCCATGGGCGGCGGGCGGCGGCAGGATCTGCGCGGGGTTGAACCGGGCGGCATCGAGATATTGCAGATGCTTGGCGGGAGCTTGCGCCAGTGCCACGCCGGGAAGGGCGGCGCCGGTCAGGGCGGTGCAGGTCAGGGTCAGGGAAAGGGCGAGGAAACGCTTCATGGTCGATCCTTTGCGGAATCTCTGTGTCAGGCCTTGGGGGCGACGATCAGGATGGTGAAGGTGCCGGGCAGCGGCTTGCCGCGCTTGGCGCCGGGCTCAGGCGCGGCCAGCGTGGCGGTGGGCAGATAGATGCGCCCGTCGCGCGGATCGATCGCGCCGGTCTTGGCGCCCACCTGCGTGGGGATGATCTGTGCCACGCTCACATTGTTGGCGTCCGCGATCGACAGGGCCACCAGCGTGCCGCTGCCGCCGCAAGGCACGAAGGCCAGCCCGCGCGCTTCATCCAGCAGCACGGCATCGGCATCCTTGCCGATCGGCAGCGTGGTCAGCGTCTTGCCGCTGGCGGTGTCGATCACCAGCGCCACGCCATTGGCGCAGGCCGAGATCAGCCGCGTGCCATGGGCGAAACGGGCCAGACCCGTGGGGCCCTCGCAGCCGGGCAGCTCGATCTTGCGCAGCAGCTTGCCCTTGGCCAGATCGACTTCGGCGATCTTGGCCGCGTCTTCAAGGTTGATGAAGGCGCCGCCCTTGCCGTTGGTGACGGCGAATTCCAGCCCGCCTTCCAGCGTCATCGTGCCCACCACCTTGTGGCTTTTGGCAAGGATGGTGGTGATCGTGTTGCTGCCGGGGCTCATCACCGCAACCTTCCCGGTCTGCGCGTCATAGAAGGCGGCATCGGGCTTCTGGCCGCTGGGCAGCTGAGCATCGATATGGCCGGTGGCGGCGTCGATAAAGCGCGTCAGGCCGGTCTTGCCGTCGGTCTGCACCACGGTCTTGCCGCTCTCGATGGGCAGCGCCTGATGGCTGCCATCCGCTGTGGCGAGGGCGTCGGTGACCTTATGCGTGGCAATGTCCATCGCCATCACCGCATTGCTGCGCGCCACATAAAGCACGCCGCGCACGGGATCGACATTGGCGAAATCCCAGCCGCCATCGGCTCCGGCCACCTTGTCCACGACGGCATAGGCAGGAGCAGAGGCGGCATGTCCGGCGGCAGCGGACGCAAGGCAGCAGACGGCAAACGCCGTCGAACCCAGAAAGCGGGTGAGCATGGAGGTGGACCCTGTGTTGTGAAAGGAAAGTGCAACGCGAATGTGTCGAGCTGCGAATTAGGGTCCGCAGATGACTGATCTGTGACGGTTCCGTTGGCTTCGGGCGGAAAAGCCCAACATTGGGAAATGATAATCTCCCCTCAATGTTTGGCATGGCCTGAAACCGGCGGAATGACGGGCGATGTTTTCCTCACCGGGGGGATCATCCTGAGTGAAAAGTTTAGGCGGCGTTAACCTAAAAACGCCATCATAGGCCCCGCAGAACGATGTGAAATCTTCAAATTTATCAATGCTGACGGATATCGAAACAATCCGATCCCGGGCAGCTTCAGGGGTATGACGTGTGCTGGTGCTTCGTGACCATGATCATGATGGTATGATGCCCGGAGAGGCGGCGGGTGCTCAGGCCCCTTTGCCGACCCCCGCAGCCAGCCTCGATCCCGCCGACTGGGCGGCGCTCCGCGCGCAGGGTCATCGCATGCTTGACGACATGTTCGACCATCTGGAGCATGTGAAGGAAGGCCCCCTCTGGCAGGAAGCGCCGCAAGCGATCCGCGCCACGATGCGGGCGCCGCTGCCGCTCGATCCCAGCGATCTGGCTGACGTTCACGCTCACTTCAAGCAGGCGGTTCTGCCCTTTCACGGCGGCAACATCCACCCCGGCTTCATGGGCTGGGTGCAGGGCGGCGGCACAGCGGTGGGCATGCTGGCCGAGATGCTGGCGGGCGGCCTCAACGCCAATCTGGGCGGGCGCGACCACATGCCGATCGAGGTCGAGCGCCAGATCGTCGCCTGGATGCGCGAGGGCTTTTGCTATCCCGACAGCGCCGATGGGCTGTTCCTCACCGGCACCTCGCAGGCCAATTTCGTGGCGACCATCCTTGCGCGCACCCGCTGCTGCGGCGCATCGGTGCGGGGCGGCGGGATTGCCGAAGCGCCGCGCCTGATCGCCTATGCCTCCCGCGAAGTGCATGGCTGCGTGCCGCGCGCCATGGATATGGCGGGGCTCGGCACCGATGCCTTGCGACTGATCCCGGTCAATGCTCTGGGGCAGATGGAGGTTGAAGCGCTGCGCTGCCAAATCGCGCAGGACAAGGCCGCTGGCCTGACGCCCTTTATGGTGGTGGGCACGGCGGGCACGGTGAACACCGGCGCCGTCGATGATCTGACCGCGCTGGCCGCCATCGCTCACAGCGAAGGCCTGCATTTCCATGTCGATGGCGCGCTGGCGGCTTTGGCCATCTTCAGCGAGCGGCTCGCCCCTCTGCTGGCCGGGATCGAGCAGAGCGACAGCATCGCCTTTGATTTCCACAAATGGGGCAGCGTGCCCTATGACGCCGGTTTCCTGCTGGTGCGCGACGGCGCCTGGCAAAGGGCGGCTTTCGCCTCGCAGGCGGCCTATCTCACCCGCGCGCCTTCGGGCCTTGCCGGCGGTGAGTGGTGGCCCTGCGATATGGGGCCGGACCTGTCACGCGGCTTTCGCGCCCTCAAGACCTGGTTCACGCTCAAGACCTATGGGCTCAAGGCGCTCGGGCGGGCGATGGAGGCCAATTGCGATCTGGCAAGCGATCTGGCCCGCCGCGTTACAGCGCATCCCGATCTGGAACTGCTGGCACCGGTGGCGCTCAACATCGTCTGCTTCACCTATGCGCCGCGTGGGCAGGCGGGAAATCGCGACATCAACCGCCGCATCGTGGAAGACCTCCACGCCCAGGGCAAGGTTGCCCCCTCCCTGACCCTGATCGACGGCAAACCGGCCATCCGCGCCGCTTTCGTCAATCACCGCTCCACCCTTTCGGATGTCGACCTGCTGATCGAAGGCGTTCTCGCCTTTGGCGCGCGCGCGATCCACACCTTATGAGATCCATGATGCAGACCCTTGCCACCCGCCCCCCGATCCTTGACGCACCATCCATTCTGGGGCTGCATCGCATCCTGCCCATGGCCTATCGTCAGGAGTCCTTCGAGACCCTGTGGAACGAACGCCTGCAACGGCTGAAGGCCGATGATCGGGATGCGGCAGCCCTGATGGATATGGCGATCATCCTGCAAAGCCTGAGCCGCACGCAGGACGCCCGCGTGATGATGGATCAGGCCATCACCATCCGCAAAGACTATGCCGTGGTCCATGGCGATGGCTCGGGGCCGCGCCTGCTGGCGTTGGTCACGGCGGGCGATTTCATGGCCAACACGCCGATCGATTTCCTGCTGAACGGCTCGAATGCGGTGCTGCTGCTCCATTATGTCGATGCTGAAACGCCCGATCTGGACGATCTGCCCGATCACGATATCGCCTTTTTCGGCATCAGCGAGGCCAATGATCATGGGCCTGTGCTCGCCCGCATGGAGCGCCTGCTGCCTTCCTATCGCTGCCCGATGATGAACCGCGATCCGGCCCTGATTGCCAGGCTGACGCGCGACGGGGTCAGCGCGATGCTGGCCGATGAGCCCGCGATCCTGGCGCCCCGCAGCTATCGCCTCAGCCGTGCGAAGGCGGCGGCGATTGCCTCGGGCGAAGCACCGCTCGGCGATCATCTGCCCGGGGGAGCATTCCCCATCATCATGCGCCCTGTTGGCACCCATGCGGGGCATGGCATGGAGCGTATCCTCGCTCCATCCGATCTGGCGGCCTATCTTGAAGGCGCTCACGGCGACCAGTTCTACATCGCCCCCTTTGTCGATTATCGCGGCGCCGATGGTCTGTTCAACAAGCAGCGCATCGTGCTGATCGACGGCAAGCCCTATGCCAGCCATATGGCGCTCTCCGAGCATTGGATGGTGCATTATCTGAACGCCGGCATGGGGGAGAGTGCCGCAAAGCGCGCCGTCGAAGCCGGTTGGATGGAGCATTTCGACACGGATTTCGCGCAGCGCCACGCCGCCGCTTTCGAGGCGCTGACCCGCCATATCGGCCTCGACTATTTCGGCATCGATTGCGCGGAACTGCCCGATGGGCGCTTGCTGGTCTTCGAAGTCGATGTGGCGATGATCGTGCATGACATGGATGATCGCGAAACCTTCCCCTACAAGGTGAAACCCATGCAGAAGCTCTTCGATGCTTTTATGGCCGCTGCCGCAAAGAAGCGGAGGCAAACCGCCATGCGGGTCGCATGAGCCGCCTCGATCCCGATGCGCTGCTGGCCAGTGGCGGGGATGAGCGTCTGGCGCTCGATCCCGCCAGCGGGCTGAACATCTATGGCTATGGGGTGGTGCCCCGGCCCGGCGATCTGGCCATGGGCTCTTCCACGGCCTCCACCATTTCCGCGCAGGCCCGTGAGGCGCTGGCCGCCTCGCATGCGCCGCTGATGGAACAGGTCCGGCGCGATGGCGAAGAGGTGACCTATCGGACCGAGGTCACCAGACTGAGCGGCAGGCTTCACGCTTTGCTGGGCGTGGATGGCGCGAATGCCGATGTTCTTTTCTCACCCTCGGGCACCGATCTCCATCTGCTGGCGACCACCTTGCTGGCGGGCGCCACACGCTCCCTGTTGACGATCACGCTGGAGGGCAGCGAGACCGGAAGCGGCGTGGTCACGGCGGCGGGCGGGCGACATTTCATGAGCCAGGCGCCCGATGGTTCCCGCGTGGCCAAGGGCATGCCGCTGGAGGAAGTCCATCAGAGCCTTTCCCTGCCCGTGCGCGACGACACAGGCGCCCTGATCCCCTCCATCGAGATCGAACGGCAGCTTGATCTGACGATCGGCGCGGCGATCCGCGCAGGTCGCGATTGCCTGCTGGTGACAGCGGATGTGACCAAGACCGGCCTGATCGCGCCCGACCTCGACACGGTCTTCCGTCTCAAGGCGCGCTATGGCGACCGGCTGTGGATCATGGTGGATGCCTGCCAACTGCGTATATCTCCGGCGACGATCCGGGCTTATCTGGCGCGCGGGATGATGGTGGCGATCACCGGCTCCAAATTTATGGGCGGGCCGATTTTCAGCGGTGCCTTGCTCTGCCCGCCCCCTGTTGCGCGGCCCCTGTCGGCGGCGATGGTGCCAGCGGCTTTGGGCGCCTACTTCGGTCAGGATGATGTGCCCGAAGGCTGGGCCATGCGGAGGCATCTGCCCCGCCGTGCCAATCTCGGCCTGTTGCTGCGCTGGCAGGCGGCGCTGTTCGAATGGGAGCAGCTTCAGGCGCTGGGAGGCGATGATGTCGCGCAGACGATCCAGAGTTTCGCCACGGCGGTCACACGCCGGTTGACGGGCGATGCCGCTTTCGAACCCATCGCAACCCGGCCTCTGGATCGCGGTGCGCTGCAGGTTTCGCAGCCGCATAAGATCGACACCACCCCCACGATCTTTCCTTTCCTGCTGGCCCGACTGGATGGCGCCGGGCGCCGGGCCGGATGGCTGGACAGGGATGAAACCCGCCTTGTCTACGATCATCTGGCCTCGGGAAAAGTGGCGAGCCGGAGCATCCGTCTTGGCCAGCCCGTGGCATGCGGGGCGAGGGGCGGCGTGCCCGTCTCGGCACTGCGCCTGTGCCTGAGTGCAAGGCTGATCGTGGATTGCTGCGGCAAGGCGGATGGCATGGAGCGTCTGGCGGAGGATGCCATGCTGGCGCTCGATGGCGCCGCGCAGGCAGCGCGGGATCTGGCCGTCGCCACGCCGCTGAGGAAATCGGCGTGATGCGGCGGGTGGAACGTGCCCAGCTTCGAGTGTAATCAGGAACTGGACAAGGATTTATCGACAGGAAAGCGAATGCAAAAAGGGGAGGCATGCGCAAAGCCCTTTCCCAGTCGGACTTGCTTCCCGTCATTTTGCGGATTTGGTTTCCACGGCATGGACGCCCGGTTCCTCCTTCATCCGGGCCACGCCTGAGCGGATGTCGCGCCGGGACACCCGGACGAGATGGACGGTGGTTTTGGCCACATCCTCGCCATCCGGCGTGGTCACGTCCGGGGTGGTGATCAGGCGCTTGATCTGCCCTCCGCGCACGCCCAGAATGCGTTTGACATCCTCCACGCCCAGCACATTGGTTTCGGCGTGGATCACCAGCACGGCGCTCTGCACGCGGGCGCGATAGGCCTCTTCCAGCGGCTTGACGCCCACCAGGATCAGCAGGATCAGCGCCGTCGTCAGCCCCGCCGCGACATAGAGCCCGCCACCCGCCGCAAGGCCGATGGCGGCCACGCTCCATACGCTTGCCGCAGTGGTCAGGCCGCGCACCGAATTGCCGCGCATCATGATCGATCCTGCCCCCAGAAAGCCGACCCCGGTCACCACCTGCGCCGCGATCCGCGAGGGATCGAGCACCACATGCGGCATCTCCAGCGCATGCTGAAAGCCATAGGCCGAAACGATGATCAGCAGGCAGGAACCGACGCTGACCAGCATATGGGTGCGCACCCCGGCGGCCCAGAGCAGGCGCTCGCGCTCGAAGCCGATCAGGCTGCCGAACAGCGCGGCCGCGGCTAGACGCAGGGCGATATCCCAATCACTGATCATGCTGTGACTCCCGAAGCAGGCCGAGCGCGGAGGCGCTGTGGCAGGCGGTGTATTTGCCCCATTCCAAATCCCGGCATCTGTGCAAGAAACGCCCTTGGCGACTTGCGGTTCATGGATCGAATCCGATAGTGGAGCCTTCTAAACCGAGGGGGATACAAGGATTGGAGACGCAGGGTCCGGTCATGCAATGCGCAGCGATACCTTACCGCAGAACGCACAAGGGCGGGTTGGAGATCCTGCTGGTGACGTCGCGCGGGAAGGGGCACTGGATCATCCCCAAGGGCAAGGTGAAGCCGGGCAAGAGCGCTGCCGTCTCCGCGCAGGAAGAGGTCTATGAGGAGGCCGGCGCGCGCGGCACGCTGGATCAGGCTCCGCTGGCGCGCTTCGACCTGCCGCTGCGTGGAACCGACACGCATGAGCAAATGCAGATCTTCGCGCTGGAGATTGAGGTTCTGGCCCTGACATGGCCCGAAATGTTCCAGCGCCGGCGCCGCTGGGCCAGCCTCGCCGAAGCGCTGGAGCTGGTCAGAATGCCGCATTTGCGCAAGGCACTGAAGAACTTCGCCACAGTCATGGCGCCGATGGTCTGAGCTTCTGCATTGGACGGCCACGCTCATGCCGGAACGACCGGCCGGCGCAAGTCCACCTTCCGCCCAAACGCCGCGCCATGGTGGATGCGGGCGGCATCGCTGCTGTCGGGCATGTCTCCCATGGCGGGGGCGGCCATCAACAGGCCGGGCAGCAGGAAAAGGGCAATCATCGCGCCGCCTTGGCACAGCGCAGCTGACGCCATGCTGACGGGCGCGGCTTACCAATAGGCGCTCATCAACTCGGTCACCCAGTCGGGCTGGCGGATGGTGCCGCGCGGCAGGAATTCTTGCATCACCGGCTTGATGTCGATCACCGGCGTGCCGTCGATGGCATCGAGCCCCTCGACATGCAGCGCCCTGCCTTCCACCGCCACGATCCGGCAGACGGTGACCCCCAGACGGTTGGGCCGGTTCTTGCCCCTCTGCGCGAAGATGCCGGTCAGCGGCCAGTCCGCGCGGCCTCGGGGATGGCGCGCGCCGGTTTCGATCTTTTCGGGCGGCACCTTGTCGAACAGGAAGATCACCTCGGCATGGCTGAAACCGTCCAGCCCGGCCAGAGCAGCAGGTTCGAAGCGTTCGGCATCCAGCTCGATGATGCAGCGGCTCTGGCCCCAGTCATCGTCGGTTGGAGCGGCGCGGCCGCCGCGCACATGGCCGATGGCTTCGATCACATAAGTCATGCTGTTCTCCCGCTTTTTTGCTCACGCCTGCCGGTCATGGAGCGCGCGCTTTCTGCGCCAACTCAGGCGCCGGGTCCAGCCTGACGTCATCCCCGGACCTGCAGAATGCGATGGCCCGTTTCATCGCACACCAGACAGGTCAGGCAGTTTGAGCGATAGGCGCCGGTGTCGATGCCGATGCGGTTGGTGCGGTATTGCGGCGCCTTCACGATGACATGGCCATGCACGACGATCCGCCCCCAATCGTGATCGCTGCTGAGGAAGGGCTCACGAATCCACATCAGATCATGAGGGGCCTGCGCTTCGAGCGGCACGCCGGGGCGCAGCCCGGCATGCACGAAGACATAGCCGCGCCAGATCATGCCGAGCCCCAGATCGGAGAGGAAGCCATGATGCTCGGTAGGCATCGCTGCGAACAGGCGGTCGCGGAGCTGCGGCCAATCCTGCTGCGCCGGATCGCCCGCGACGATGATGCCATAGCTTTCCAGAGCCTGCAGACCCCCGAACTGCATCCATGACGGTCCGTTCTCATCAGGATGATGCAGGAAATCGATCATCCTGTCCTCGTGATTGCCTTTGAGGAAGATGCGCCGCACCCCGTCGGCAAAGGGCCGGCACAGGCGGTCGATCACCCGCGAGGAATGGGGGCCACGATCGATGTAGTCGCCCAGATAGCAGATCAGGGCGCGCGCCGAGGGGTATGTGGCGATGTCCGCATGGATTGCGGCCTCCATGGCCTCAAGCAGATCCAGCCGCCCGTGCAGATCGCCGATGGCGTAGACCACATCCGCCGCGTCGCTTTCGTCAGGAAGGTCGAGCGGGGCGGATGTGGGATAGGCCATCGGTTTGCTCCTCAGGCGCTCAGGAAGGTGGTGATGCGCGTGGCAATCTCGACGGCATGGGTTTCCAGAGCGAAATGCCCGGTGTCGAGCAAATGCACCTGCGCATCGGGCAGATCCCGCTTGAAGGCCAGCGCACCCGCCGGAACGAAGATCGGATCGTTCTTGCCCCAGATCGCCAGCAGGGGGGGCTTGTGGTCGCGGAAATAGCGCTGGAAATCGGGGTAGAGCGCGGCATTGGTGCGATAGTCGCGGAACAGGTCGAGCATGATGTCGTCAATGCCGGGGCGCTGGGTGTAACAGGCGTCCAGCGTCCAGCCATCGGGCGAGATCAGGCTGGGGTCCGGCACGCCATGGACATATTGCTGGCGGATGCCTTCCGTGCCCAGTTCGCCGCGCAAGGCCTCACGGTTGGCCCGGCTGGGATCGCGCCAATAGCGCTGGATCGGCTCCCACACCGTGCCGAAGCCATCATCATAGGCATTGCCGTTCTGCGAGATGATGGCGGTGATGCGCTCCGGATGGCTCAGCGCCATGCGCAGGCCGGTGGGCGCGCCATAGTCGAAAATATAGATGGCGAAGCGCTGCAGGCCGATGATCTCGGTGAAACGCTCGATCTTGTGGGCGATGGTTTCAAAGCTGTAGTGAAAACTGCCCTGCGCCGGAAAGGCCGAGCGGCCAAAGCCGGGCAGATCGGGCGCCACCAGATGGAAGTGGTCGGCCAGCAGGGGGATCAGCTCGCGGAACATATGGCTGGAGCTGGGGAAGCCGTGCAGCAGCAGGATGGTCGGCTTGGCGGGGTCGCCCGCTTCGCGGTAGAAGATGTCGAAGCCATCGACATCGACGGATCGATAGGTCGGATGATGGTCCATGCTCTCTCTCCCTGTGACTGTGCTAGTGATGGGGCCGGGTGCGGGTGCGGGTGCGGGTGCGGGGGCGGCATGCGCTAGCGCAGGGGCCGCCAGCAGGGCGGCGGTGAGGCTGCGCCGGGTTAGAGTGTGTCCGGTCATGGCGGCTCCTTTCTCGAAAAGCTGCGGCTGCCGTGTGGCACCACGCTTGAGAGGTAGCCCTTGAGCAGGAAATCTATAATATGGCGATTTCGGCGATCATCCTTCCATATTCTGAAAGTATGCCATGGACCGGTTCGAAGCGATGTCCGTTCTGATCGAGGTGGTGGAGCAGGGCAGCCTGTCAGCCGCCGGGCGCACGCTGCGCATGCCGCTGCCCACGGTGAGCCGCAAGATCAGCGATCTGGAGGTGCTGCTGGGTACGAAACTGCTGATCCGCAGTACGCGGCGGCTGACGCTGACCGATGCCGGCGAAACCTATGTCGCGGCGGCGCGGCGCCTGCTCGACGATCTGCGCGCCGCCGAGCAGGAGGCCGCCGGGGAGATGCTGGCCCCGCGCGGCGATCTGGTGGTGACCGCGCCCGTGATGTTCGGGCGGCTGCATGTGTTGCCGGTGGTAACGGCCTTTCTGGGGCTCTATCCGCAGATCAATGTTAGCCTGATGCTGGGCGATCGCAATCTGACCTTCGGCGACGATCCGGTGGATATGGCGGTGCGGATCGGCGCTCTGGCGGACAGCAGTCTGGTGGCGACGAAGCTCGGCACGATGCGCAGTCTGGTCTGCGCTAGCCCGCGCCTGTTCGAGCGGCACCCCCGGCCAGCCCGGCCTGCCGACATCACGGGTCTGCCCTGCATCCTCAACGATACGGCGATGAACCGGGGCGGCTGGGCATTTCGATCACCGGAGACCGGCGCGACGCTCAATGTGGATTGCCACCCCCGCCTGCGCGTCTCGACCGCCGAGGCCGCAATGGAAGCTGCAAGAGAGGGCGTGGGGCTGGTGCGGCTGTTCCATTATCAGGTTGCCGATGCGCTGGCGGATGGATTGCTGGAAGCGGTGCTGGAGGATTTCGAAACGCCGCCCGTGCCCGTCCATGTGGTGCATGCGCCGCGCGGGCGGCTGCCGCTGAAGATGCGTTGCTTTATGGATCATGCGGTGCCGCAATTGCGGCGGCGACTGGCGCGGTTGTGACCCGGCCAGCCGCCACGGCCCGGCTCATTCCTGAGCGGCGAGTTTGTCCAGATCGCGGCGCACCATGGCGGAGCCCGCATCGCCCTTGGTGAAGTTCACCAAAGTGGCGCCGGTGCGCTCGATGTTGCGCTGGGCGGCTTCGATGATCGGCTTGTCCTCGGTGAGGAAGGCGCGGTTGATCACGCCCACCAGATGCGCGGTCAGCTCCTCATTCGCTAGATCGAAATCGCGGGCCGAGATCCAGTAATAGTGGGTGGAGTTTTCGGTCTCGGGGGTCAGGATATGGGCGGCGGGGGTGCGGATGCCGGTTTCCCGCGGCGTGCCCGGCGCCATGATGCCCAGATCCAGCAGCAGATTGCTGGCGGGCAGCCATTTCATGTCGAGATATTTGTCCACCCGCTCGGTCCGGGTCCAGGCGCGCTTGTGCAGGGCGCTGGGCGGCAGGTCGGGCCAGATGGCGTTGACCGAGACGCTGTTGCCCTCGCGCAGCACGGTGACCTGCTGCACCTCGGCGGCGCCCGGCTGGCCCACCGTGCCGGGGTGGATGTAATCGGCATGGGCGAGATCGAGCAGATTGTCGATCACCAGACGGTAATCGGCCTGAATATGCAGATAGCCGCGCCCGGTGGTGAACTTTTCCGGCGCGTTGAACCAGCTGTAATCGGGGATCTGTTCGGGGTCGGCCAGAGCGGCGTCTCCGGGCCAGATCCAGAGCATGCCATGGCGTTCCTCGATGGGATAGGCGCGGCCTTTCAACCGGTCGGGGGCGCCCTGAATATGCGGGTTCTTGCGGCAGACGGCGCCGCGATCCAGTTCGATGCCGTGATAGGGGCAGACGATGTGATTGCCCGTCACCGTGCCAAGGCTGAGCGGCACAGCGCGATGCGGGCAGACGTCCAGCAGTGCGCCCGCCACACCATCTTCGCCGCGAAACAGCACCACCGGTTCGTTGAGCATGGTGATGGCGCGGGGCGCCTGCCCCAATTCGCTCGCCCAGCCGGCCATATACCAGGCGTTTTTCACGAAACTCATCGGCATCGTCCCTTTCTATGCGGCGCTCTCCTGCACGAGGGCGCAATTTGTGGATTCGTCGTGATCGTCTGGCGCGCCTTTCAGCGCCGCGATCCGCTCCATCTGATGCCCACAGCGATAGGACGTTGCCGCATGCGATGCGCGATCTCAAAATGTTGTCGCTGATGCCCCTTCCATGGTCTTTCGCGATCACCGGGGGCAGGGCAAGGGCTGCGGGGCCTGTCGATAGCACTCAGGCATCGTGACCATATAAGCTGCATCCTCCCGGCATCGGGCAGCCCGGCTAGATCCTGATCCAAGCGAAGAAAAGGATTGGATCGTCGATGGAGCGGGTGGAACTTGATACGCAGGTCGCCATTGTGGGGGCCGGCCCGGCGGGGCTGGCGGCGGCCATCGAACTGGGATCGCGCGGGATCGCCTGCGTCTTGCTGGAGCGCACCGAACGCGGCGGCTATGCGCCCCGCGCCAAGACCACGCATACGCGTGCCCGCGAACATATGCGCCGCTGGGGCATTGCCGGGCGGCTGGCGGATGAGGCGCCCTTTGGCGTCGATTATCCCAGCAATGTCAGCTTTGTCACCCGGCTTGGCGGCAAGATGATCAAGCAGTTTCCCGATGCGCTGCAATGTTCGCCGCAGCGTGATGAGCGCTGGTCCGAACACAGCCAGTGGATTCCGCAATATAAGGTGGAAAAGGTGATGCGTGAGCATGTCGCCACGCTGCCCGATGTGGATCTGCGCTTCGGCAGCGACTATCTCGACTTCACGCAGGATGAGGACGCGGTCACGCTGCGCTATCGCACCGTGGCCGATGGCAGCGAACACACATTGCGCGCCGCCTTCCTGATCGGTGCCGATGGCGCACGCAGCCGGGTGCGTGAGAACATCGGCGCGAAGATGATCGGCACCTATGGCCTTTCGCGCAATTACAACATCATCTTCCGCGCGCCCGGTCTGGCCGAAGCGCATCAGAATGGCCCCGCCGTGATGTATTGGCAGGTCAATCCCGAGGCGCCCTCGCTGATCGGCCCGATGGACCGGGACGATCTGTGGTTCTTCATGCCCAGCGATATCGGCCCGGATGTGACCTACAGCGATGAGGAAGCCGTGGCCGCGATCAAGGCCAGCACCGGCATCGATATCCCGCTGGAGGTCTTGAGTTCCGACGAATGGGTGGCCAGCCGCCTCTTGGCCGACCGTTATCGGCAGGGCCGGGTGTTCCTCTCGGGCGATGCCTGCCATCTGCATCCGCCCTTCGGCGGCTTCGGCATGAACATGGGCATTTCCGACTCGGTCGATCTGGGCTGGAAGATCGCGGCGATCCTGCAGGGCTGGGGCGGTCCCGGCCTGCTCGACAGCTATGAGGCCGAGCGGCGCCCGGCCCATGAGCATGTGCTGGAAGAAGCCTCCTCCAACCATGCCGTGCTGCCCAATCTGCTGCTGCGCCCGCATCTGGAGGAAGACAGCCCGGAGGGCGAGGCCGAGCGCGCGGAGGTGGCGGGCATCGTCGCCAAGGCCAAGCACAAGGAGTTTTTCTCGCCCGGCGTGGTGCTGGGCTTCTGCTATCAGACCTCGCCGGTGATCGTGGACGATGGCACGAGCGCGCAGTGGCAGCGCTCCAATGAGTATACGCCCATGGCGATCCCGGGCTGCCTTGCGCCGCATCGCTGGCTGGATGAGACGACCTCGCTCTATGACCGGTTCGGGGCGGGGATGACCCTGCTGGTGCTGGCGCCCGACCGGTATGACGACATCGCCGCCGCGCGTGACGAGGCGCAGGAAAGCGGCACGCCGCTGACCATCGTGGCGCTGCCGCGCGAGGATCTGCGTGCGGCCTATGATGAGCCGCTGGCGCTGATCCGCCCGGATCAGCATGTGGCCTGGCGCGGCAAATGTTGGCCCAGAGGCACGGATCTTCTCAAGCATGTGACGGGTCGCGCAGGATAGAGCATTTTCAACCTGGTCGGTTGCGGTCAACGGCTGGGAAAAATGCTTGAGTTCGCACATGGCTGAGGGGTTGATCGGCGGTTCGCGCAAGCGGGCCGTCGATTGACGTTTGGGTCCTACGGCGCGGTTATGAAAAATCCCGCCGCGCTGGCGGCGCGGCGGGAGAGTTTGTCGCCTGCGGAAAGGCTCAGGCGACGACGGTGTTCTCGATGGCGCCGATGCCCTCGATCTCGCAGCGCACCACATCGCCGGGCTGCAGGAAGACCTTGGGATCGCGCCCGATGCCCACGCCCTCGGGCGTGCCGGTGGCGATCAGATCGCCCGGCTCCAGCGTGAAGGCGCTGGAGAGATAGGCGATCTGGTCCCACAGCTTGTTGAGCATCAGGGCGGTGTTGCTCGACTGACGCTCCTCGCCATTGACGAAACAGCGCAGGTCCAGCGCCTGCGGATCGGCGATTTCATCATCGGTGACGATCCACGGGCCGATCGGGCCATGGGTGTCGAAGCTTTTGCCCATCATCATGGTCTGGGCGTGGAACTGATAGTCGCGCGCCGAAACATCATTGGCCACCACATAGCCGAAGATATGCTTGCGGGCATCGGCGGCGGAGACGTTCTTGGCCGCTTTGCCGATCACCATCCCCAGCTCCACCTCGTAATCGAGCTGCTGCGTGTTGCCGGTGACGATATCGTCATAAGGGCCCGAAACGCAGGTGGTCTGCTTGTTGAACCAGATCTGATAGGCCGAACGCGCGACGCCGAGCTTGTCCGATTCCTCCAGATGCTTGCCGTAATTCATGCCGATGGCCAGATATTTGCCGGGGCGTTCGATCGGCGTGATCAGCTGCACCGCGCTCAGCGCAACGCCGTTGGCGCCTGCTTCCAGCACCTTGCGTACCGCTGCCAGCGCGGCATCGCCACCGCTCACGATGGAAAGCATGGAGGGATAGTCGCCAGCCAACCCGTCGAGCGGAATGATCTTGTCCTCCTTCAGCACACCCAGATGGATCGCTCCGGCCTGTTCGTAACGCAGCAGCTTCATTGCCTGACCTCCCATTCACGCGGGCGCGCAAGGCGTGCGCCCGGACATGGCGGATCTGGTGCCATCCCGGCCCCATGCCGGACAATATGGCTTTATCTCCCAGCTATGCCGTACAGGTATCACTGGGCGCGGAAGGACCTTGGGGTGATCACGCAATGGCATCTCCCCAAGGATAAAGGTTTCTGTGCTTTGTCGCTGTTTTCCCCTCTTGTGGGGCCAGAGCCTGCGTGACAGGCCGCTGGGAGAATGGCGTCATGGGAATTGCACTGGCCCCGTCCGCGACGGTGGTTGACGATCTGAACGAGGCCCCGCTGGCCGCCGCCAGCGACCCGCGCGCCCTGCTGCTGGCCGCCCCCATGAGCCGCTTCCAGATCGTGGCGATCATCGTCACGCTGGCGCTGTGCGCGCTCGATGGTTTCGATGTGCTGGCGATCACCTTTTCCGCCCCCGCCATCGGTCCGGAGATGGGGCTGAACAAGGCGCAGCTGGGCTATATCCTTTCCACCGGCCTGCTGGGCATGGCGCTGGGCTCGCTGGTGCTTTCGCCGCTGGCCGATACGCGGGGCCGCCGCCAGACGCTGTTCCTTTCGCTGGCGCTGATGGTGGCGGGCACGCTGTGGACGGCCTTCAGCGCCTCGTTGAGCGCGCTGATCGGGTCGCGTCTGCTGACAGGCGTGGGGATCGGCGCGATGATCGGCATCATCATGCCGATGGCGGCGGAATATGCCAATGCGCAGCGCCGCGATCTGGCGGTCAGCCTGATGACGGTGGGCTATCCCATCGGCGGCATTCTGGGTGGGCTGACCTCGGCGGGGCTGCTGGCGGCCTTTGGCTGGCGCTCGATCTTCCTGCTGGCCAGCGGCGTGGGCGTGGTGCTGGCCGTGGCGGTCTTTCTGTGTCTGCATGAACCCATCGCGATGATCGTGACCCGTCCGGGCAAGGATGGGCTGGCGCGCGCCAATGCCTATCTGCGCCGCTGCGGGCATCCCCCGGTCGACCGCCTGCCCGCGCCGCCCGTCACCCCCGGCGTGCCGATGGCCGCGCTGTTCGGCCCCGAGATGCTGCGCGACACGCTGACCATTGCTGCGGTCTATTTTCTTTACATGATCCCGCAGTTCTACATGCAGACCTGGTTGCCCACGCTGGTGGGCGATGCGGGGCTCAAGCCCGCTCAGGGCGCGCTGGTCTCGGCCTTTTTCAGCATTGGCGGGGTGATCGCGGGGCTCTTTGTGGCCGCGACCTCGATCCGGCTGGGGCTCAAGCGGGTGGAGATCGCCCTGCTGTTGGGCGCAGGGGTGATGATTCTGGTGTTCTCCGCCCTGCCGGGGCGGCTGGGCACGCTGCTGGGTGGTGCGGTGATCAGCGGTTTCTTCATCATGGGGGCGATGGTGGGGATGTATGCCATCATCTCGCGCAGCTTCCCCGCGCATCTGCGCGCCAGCGGTACGGGCTTCGTGATCGGCACCGGGCGACTGGGCAGCATACTGCCTCCGATCCTGGCCGGATGGCTCTTTGTGGCCGGGCTGGATCGGGGGACGGTCTCCATCATCATGGCCGCGCCCGCGCTGGCCTGCGTGCTGGTGCTGGCAACCTTCCGGGTGCGCGCGCCCACGCTGGCCTGAGCAGCCGCCTGCGCCGTCAGGCCGCCAAAGCCTGACGGCGCAGCGCATCGGCATAATGCCCCCCCGCGCGGCGCATCATGTCGGAAAGATATTCGGCAATCGGCGTCAGCGGCAGATCGGGGCGGCGCACGATGCAGATCGGCGCGGCACGAAACGCCGGAAGCTTGATCGGTTCGATCAGCGCCGCCGTCATCGGCAGATCCAGCCATTGCTGGGGCAGCACCGTCAGCAGATCGGTGTTGGCCACCACCAGCATGGTGATCAGCGCCGAGCGTGATTGCAGCACGATGTTGGGGTTGGTGAGGCCGAATTCCGCCAGCGCCTGCTCGAAATCCCCCTCTGTGTTGCGCTCCACCACGGCGGGACGCAGCCATTGGGCATCGGCCAGATCCTGATAGCTTGTCGCATTGGCCAGCTTGTGGCCGCGCCGGGCGATCACGCAGCGCCGGTTGTCGAACAGCTTTTCGACCACGAAACTGTCGCCGGTGGTGGCGGTGTCGAAGGGGCCGATGTAGAAATCGATGCGCCCGCTCAGCAGATCGCGCTCGACCGGGCCGAAGAAGCTTTCCGAGACCTTGAGCACCGCATCGGGATAGCGCTTGCGGAATTCGGTCAGTGCCTTGGGCAGCAGGCTCATGCTGGAGGCGGTGGACATGGCGATGGAGACCTCGCCGGTGGCATGGCCGCGCAATTGGGCAACCTCATCCTTGGCGCGGCGGATTTCGGCCTGCACGGCTTCGGCGCGGCGGATGAAGGAACGGCCGATCTCGGTCAGGCGCACGCCTTTGGCGTGGCGCTCGAACAGCGAGGCGCCCAGCTCATGCTCGATCTCGCGGATCGAGCGGGTGATCGCGGGTTGCGCGATGCCCAGATGACGGCCGGCAGCGCGCAGGCTGCCGGTTTCCGCGACGGCAAGCACGTCGCGCAATTGGCTCAGTTTCATACGGCAACTCCCGAGGGCTCGTCTTGTGCGATGCCTCTTCGCTATCAGTAAGGCATTCGAACTATCAGATCAAGAGTTCCTGCTCTCGCTCCAGCGCATAATGGCGCAGCAGCGCCTTGCTCTGCGCGATGAAGGGGCCGCCCATCATGGCTTCCGCCTCGGCCTCGGTGATGGCGATGGCGCGCCCGAAGGCGGCCAGCACGGCCAGACCGCGCTGGGTAAAACCGATGGTCTTGGCCCGCTGGTCGAGCGGATCGGGCACCCGCGCCACCAGGTCGAGCGCTTCCGCACGGTCCACCAGCTCGCGCATGGATTGCTTGGTCATGCGCGCGCGGATCGCCAGATCGGTCAGCCGCGTGCCCTCCAGATCGAGGTTGCGCAGCAGGGCGATCAGCACCTCGCCCACATCATCGAAGCCCTCGCGATGGACCAGCGCCAGCGCCTCACGCGCGAAACGGCGCGAGGCCAGCGCCAGCACGCGCCCGCCATTGCCGCTGCGCCAGGCTGCATCGCCGCGCCCGCCCTTGCTGCCGCCCACCACATCCACCACGCCCAGATCCTCCACCGGCAGGGCGGAATAGGCACCGAAACGCTGTTTGAATTCAGCGAGAAATGCCGCGCCGACGCTGGCTTCCAGATCCTGCTCGGCGCCGGTCACCGCCGCGCGCAACCGGGTCAGGATGGTGCGCCCTTCCTGCGTGAAATGGACGATGCGCTGCCTCTTGTCCTGCGGGTCAGAGAAGCGCGCCACCCAGCCTGCCCGCTCGGCGCGGTTGACGCTGTCCACCACGCTTTGCTTGGTCAGCCCGGCATTGGCGGCGATATCGGTGATGCGCGACCCCTCGCTGTCGATGCTGACGAAGAGGGTCAGCAGCGCCTCGGTCACCTCGCCATGCCCTGCTGCCGCCATGCGCGCCATCTTCTCGCGCAGGAAGCGGTCATTGGCGGCGAACAGGTGGTAGCCCAGATTGTTCCGGCGCCAGCTGGTGTCAAAAGGTGGTGGCTGCACGCTTGCTCCCTGTCGGTGCGAAATGGGTTAGCCCGATATCCTGTCCAATATGGCACGATACTCATCGATGGTAGGGGCATAAGGGCTGCTGCGGTTGAAATGGCTGGCCACCACATCGGCCAGCAGCGCATCCTTGTCACGCACCACATAGCCGGCGGCGCTCAGCGTTTCGGGCATGCCCAGCGCCTCGATCACGGCGGAGATGGCGCCGCCCAGATCGGTATCGGGCAGCAGGCCCATCGCCCGCCGCACCTTCGCGGCCTTGGCGGGCACATGGGTGGAGAGCAGACGCGTGGTATGCGGCAGGGCGATGGCAACCGCCGTGCCGTGATGCAGATGCTGATCGGCGCAGGACACGGCTATGGCATGGGCCGGGCCCAGCCCCTTGTGGATCGCCACGCCCCCGGCATAGGCGGCGGCCATCAGCGACATGCGCGCCGCATCGCCCTCGGGCTTGACCGCATCGTGGATGGCATCGGTCACCCGCGCAATGCCATCCAGCGCCAGCGCATCGATGATCGGGTTGCCGGGATTGGCGAAATAGCCTTCGATGCAATGCGACAGGGCATCGATGCCGGTCGCCGCGATCAGGCGCGGCGGCAGGCTGCGCGCCAGATCGGGATCGCAGAGCGCCAGCCTGGGCACCAGCCGCGCGCTGCGCACGCCATAGGTCGGCCCGCCGGGCACCAGATGCATGGCCGAAACCGGCGAGCTTTCGCTGCCCGTGCCCAGCGTGGTGGGAATGGCGATCAGCGGCAGCACATTGTCATCGATCAGATCGGTGTGGCCAATCAGATCGGCGGCTTGAGGCAGGCCGCTGGGGATCAGCGCGGCCACCAGCTTGGCGGTGTCGATCACCGACCCGCCGCCCAGCGCGATGATGCTGTCACACACGCCATCAAGGCAGGCCTGCGCCGCCAGATCGCAGCCTTCTGCCGTGGGGTTTTCCGGCACATCGAGGAAGGTGGCGATGATGGCGGGGGCGGCCTCCATCACCTGCGCGACAAGGCCCGCTTTTTCCAGCCCGCGATCGCTGATCAGCAGGGGGCGGCGGCAGCCGAGCCAGGCCAGCTCGTCACGCAGGGCTGCAAGCTTGCCCGGCCCGAAAACCAGGCGCGGCAGGGTGAGGGCTGGTCCCATCGTCATCTCCCAAATCATGTGATGCGCTGCAAAGGCGCTTGTCTTGTTCGCGGCTTGAATTTAGTAAGGCATCCGAACAATGTCCAGCACGATCTTTGCGTTCGCAACAGGGCAAAGGGTTCGCAGGCCATTCCACCACATTGATAAAAGCGGAGATTGCGATGTCTGAAACGCTCAACCCCGAGGTCCGGATCGGGCGCACGACTCACTTCATCAACGGGCAATGGGCTGCGGAAGGGGGCGAGACCTTTCCGGTTCTCAACCCGCTCGACGACTCGGTGGTGGCGCATGTCGCCGCTGGTGGCCGGGCTGAGGCGGAGGCCGCCGTGGCCGCCGCTCAGGCCGCTTTCCCGGCCTGGGCTGCACTGCCCCCGGGTGAGCGCCAGCGCCTGTTCCTCAAGGCGGCCGACATCACCGAACGCCGTCTGCCCGAGATCGTGAAGATCATGGCCATCGAGGGCGGCGCCAGCACCACTTTCGCCGCCTTCCAGATCCGCCTCTCCGCCGCCATGCTGCGTCAGGCGGCCAGCTGGGGCTATATGCCCTATGGCGACATGATCCGCAGCGACACGCCGGGCCGCACCGCCATGGTCACCCGCAAGCCGCTGGGCGTGGTGGCGGGCTTCACGCCGTGGAACGGGGCTTTCTATCTGGCCTGGCGCACCTTCCTGCTGCCCATGGCTTTCGGCAACACCACAGTGATCAAGCCTTCAGAGCTGGCGCCGCTGTCGGCGGGGCTGATCCATGCCGAAATCCTTGAGGAAGCCGGCTTTCCGGCGGGATCGTTCAACATCGTCACCCATGCGCCGGGCGCGGCGGCGGAGGTGGCCGATGTGTTCTTCGAGCATCCGGCGGTGCGCTGCATCAATTTCACCGGATCGGACAAGACGGCGCGCATTCTGGGCGCGCGCGCCGGGCAGGCGCTCAAGCGCATGGTGATGGAGCTGGGCGGCTTCAACCCGATGCTGGTGCTGGAGGATGCCGATGTTGACGATGCCGTGAACGCTACCTGCTTCGGCGCTTTCCTGCATCAGGGGCAGGTCTGCATGAACACGCGCAAGGTCTATGTCCATCGCGCGATCCATGACGGTTTTGTCGAGAAGCTGGCCGCCAAGGTGCGCGGGCTCAAGGCAGGCGATCCGATCGACCCCTCAGTGATCATCGGGCCTTTGATCAACGACCGCGCGGTGGAGCAGACTCACGAACGCCTGCAGGATGCGCTGGAACGCGGCGCCACGCTGGTGACCGGCGGCAAGAGCCATGGCCGCATCTTCGAGCCCACCATCCTGACCGATGTGCCCGCCGATGCCATCTGCACCACCGGCTGCGACGAGACCTTCGGCCCCCTGCTGGTGATCGAGGCTTTCGACGATGCCGAGGCCGCGCTGGCTCAGGCCCAGAACACGCCCTATGGGCTGAGCGCCGCGATCATGACCCGCGATCAGGCACGCGGGCTGAACATGGCTTCGCGCTTCGACACCGGCATCATCCATATCAACGCCCCCACCATGGCCAGCGAGGCAGCCCTGCCGGTTGGCGGCGTGAAGGACAGCGGCTGGGGCCGTTCGGGCCATTATGCGGTGGAGGATTTCACCGAAGTGCGCCTGACCACCATGGGCAGCGGGCCGGGCCGCTATCCTTTCTGACCCGATAGAATGACGGCATCGCCCTGAACCTTCGGGCATCTGGGCCGGGGCAGGGCATGGCGGCAGGCGATGGGAGTGTTTGGCCGGGGTGCCGGATCGGCTTTGTGTGAGGTGAATGCAGTGAAGATGACCACATTGGGCCGCGATGGCCCGCAGGTCTCGCGTCTGGGGCTGGGGTGTGCGGGCATGTCGCAGATGCCGCGCAACGAGGAGGAGGGCGTGGCCACGATCCATGCCCTGCTCGATGCCGGGGTGAACCTGCTCGATACCGCCGATTTCTATGGCATGGGCCATAATGAGATGCTGATCGGGCGCGCCATCAGGGGGCGGCGGGATCAGGCTCTGCTCAGTGTGAAATGCGGGCTGATGCTGTCGCCCACGCACAGGTTTCTCGGGCTGGACGGGCGCCCGGCGGCGATCAAAAATTTCGTGGCCTATTCGCTGCAGCGGCTGGGCGTCGATGAGATCGACCTGTTCCAGCTCTGCCGCGCCGATCCGGACGTGCCCTATGAGGAGAGCATCGGCGCCATCGCCGAGCTGATCGCCGAGGGCAAGGTGCGCCATCTGGGTGTGTCGGAGGTCGGCGCGGATCTGATCCGCCGCGCCCATGCGGTGCATCCGGTGGCGGCGCTGGAGATCGAATATTCGCTGGCCTGCCGCTTTATCGAGCATGAGATCCTGCCCACCACGCGCGAACTGGGCATCGCCGTGGTGGCCTATCGTGTGCTGGCAGACGGGTTGCTGAGCGGTTCTGTGCCCGAGAGCCGGGGGCTGTTCGTGCCGCCGCGTCTGGAAGGCGGCAATCTGGCCGCCAATGTCGCCACCTGCGCTGCCGCGCTGGAGCTGGCGCGCGAGAAAGGCATCACGCCCGCGCAGCTGGCCGTGGCGTGGCTGCTGGCTCAGGGCGAGGATATCATTCCGTTGATCGGCATGCGGCGCCCCTCGCGGTTGGCTGAAAATCTGGCCATTCCGGACATCGTGCTTTCGCCCGATGAGCTGGCGCGGCTGGACAAGGCATTTCATCCCGAAGCGATCCTCGGCGACCGCTATCCGGCCTCTGTGCAGAAATTCGCGGCGCGCTGATCCCCTGCTTTGCCATGCGCGCCGGTTTAGCCGGATGATGCTTTTGGGGCATCATCGGGCGCAAGGGGCAGGATAGGCCATGGCGCCTGGACGGGCCCATGAACGTCTCCACGCGAACAATGCGCGATAGGGGAGATTGGACATGACCGGCACGACACAGCAAGGCGAGGGGCAACAACCCTGCTCGCGCTTCCGGCCAGACCCGCGCTTCGGACCTGCGCATGTGTTTTTTCCGCCTTTCGCTGGACTATCCCTACACCCAGACCATCGGCATTTTCGAGGAACCGGGCGTGGGCGATGCCGTCATCCCCAAGGCGCCGGGGCTGCATCATATGCAGCTGATGCTGTCCGGCATCGACGAATTGTGTCGCACCTTCGAAAGCCTGCGTGACGAGGGGCTGCACCCCCACCGTTCGGCAGACCATGGGCCGATGACCAGCTTCTATTACCGCGATCCCGACGGCAACAATGTCGAACTGACCGCGCAGAACTTCGCGACGCTGAAGGCGATGGTCGAGTTCATGGGCTCACAGGCCTTCAAGGACAATCCTTCAGGGCGAGAACTCGATCCCGGGGCCTATGTGGCTGCATGGCGAGAAAAACAGGACGCTAAAGTCTGACACAATACAGGCGGGGTGTCGCACACCACCCCGCCTTTGTTGCGATCCGGGTCTCAGGCGGCGGGGGCGATGCGGAACAGTTGTTCGGCGTTGGCGTGCGTGACCTTGCGCATGGTCTCCTCATCCAGCAGGGCGTTGCGGATGAAGTCTACCGCCTCGGCGGTCTGCTCATAGGGATAATCGACGGCGAACATCACCCGGTCCGCCCCCAGCATGTCGAGGCAGAAGCGCAAGGGCTCGTTGGACATCATGCCGCTGGTGGTGATCCAGACATTGCTCCTGAAGTATTCGCTGGGCAGGCGGTCCAGTTTTTTCATGCCCAGAGGTTCCAGCCCGCCGCGCCGCAGGATGTTCTGATAGCGGTTGTCCAGCCGGCCCAGCCAGAAGGGCAGCGCCTCGCCCAGATGGCCCAGCACGATCTTCAGCGTGGGGAAGGCATCGAAGACCCCGCCCATGATCAGGCGCAGCACATGCAAGGATGTCTCCGCGCCAAAGCCCCAGAGCGCGCCCATCATGCCGTAATCGGCATAGGCGTGGATCATGCTTTCGGGCGGGAAATTGGGGTGCAGATAGATCGGCGCATCGGCGGCCACGGCGGCTTCGAAGATCGGCCAGAATTTGGGATCGTCCAGATACTCGCCCTGCGTGTGCGAGTTGATGATGATGCCCTTCATACCCAGCCCGCCCATGCAGCGCGTTACCTCCTGCGCGGCCTGCGCCGGGTCCTGCGGCGCGACGGCGCCCAGCCCGGCAAAGCGCGTGGGATGGGCGGCCACGGCGGCGGCCAGCCGGTCATTGGCCATCGTCGCCAGATCGGTGCCCAGCCTTGCATCGAAGGCCTGAACGCCCGGAGCGGTGATGCTCAGCAGATGCATGTCCACGCCATGCGCGTCCATCTCGGGCAGGCGATATTCCAGATCGGTCAATTGGCGGACCGCTTCGGCTTTCTTGTAATAGATCCCCAGATAGCGCGAGACGGGCGTGTCGATCCTTTGCGTCAGCTTCAGGAATTCGTCGATATATTCGGTGGGGGCAAAGGCTTCTTCCGTGGCGATCAGGCGCATCTGTACCTCTCCAGTGTTCTGTTTGTCGCTTTGCCTTGCGCGGGTGATTGCAGCCAGAGGTCAAGTGGCGGCGACCTATACCTGATTGATATCGCGTTGTTTGGAAATCCGGCGTGGCCGAATGCTTACGCCGTCAGCACCATCGATCCGGGCAAAGTCCTGGCATGATGGATGGCGGCGCGGCGGAACAGATCGGCCAGATGCTCGGCCACCGGCGTCAAAGGCAGGCTGGCACGCGAGACCATGCAGATCGTCGCGGCGGCCAGCGGCTCGCGGATAGGAATCTGGATGATCTGCCCGGTGTTCTGCAGAATGGGCGCCCATTGCTGGGGCAGGGCTGCCAGCAGATCCGACCCCACCAGCGCCATCACCGTGCTGAGCGAGGTCTGGCCGCTGACGGCAATGTCAGGCGCCGGTGCGCCATGGCGCGCGAACAGCCCGGCCATCTCGTCGCCGCCGATCAGCGTCAGCGCATCGACCACCCAGCGCGCGCCCGTCAGATCATGGATCGAGCGGGCCCCGGCCAGCGGATGCCCCTTGCGTGCAAAGACCATGCGGCTGTTGGCAAACAGCGGTTCCACCGTCATTTCGGGCGGGTGGCTGTCATGCGCCAGCGGGCCGACATAGAAGTCCATCACGCCGTCCTGCAACTCGCGCTCCATGGTGGGGAACAGACCCTCGACGATGCGCAGGCGGACATGGGGAAAGCGCTTTTCAAAGGTGCCGATCACCCGCGGCAGCAGCGCGATATGCGACACCGTCGACAGGCCGATGGTGATGTTGCCGACACGGTGGCCCTTGAGCTGCTCGATCTCGGTCTGCACGCGGCGCATCTCGTGCTGGATGGCGGTGCCCCGGCGCACCACCGCCTTGCCCATCTCGGTCAGCGCCATGCCGGTGGCCTTGCGCTCGAACAGGGTGACGCCCAGTTCATGCTCCAGCTCGCGGATGGAGCGGGTGATCGAGGGTTGCGTCACGCCCAGAAAACGGGCGGCGCTGCGAAGGCTGCCGCGCTCGGCGATGGCAACCACATTGCGGATCTGGTTGAGGGTCATAGCGATGACTTCATAGCATCGCTTCGACGGTTTTGTAGCATCACCCTTTGCCGCAAGCGATGCAAGATTGCAGCGCGTGATACCTGTATGTGATGCAAAGTGCTTCAAATCGCTGATATTGTGGGGTCGCTCGGTGATCGAAGAGGCGATGATCTTGAGGCATCACCCGGCCCAGCGCAAAGCCTATCCGCAGGCAGAAATGCGCCATAGGCTGCCTCCCGGAACAGAACACTGACCGGGAGAACCTTGATGCCGACCCCCAGATTGCTCGCTCTCTGCCTGTCGCTGGGCTTGGTGCTGGCCGCTATCCTGCCCGGCCCCGCCATGGCGCAGGAGCGGCCCGGCCCGCTGAGGCTGAGCACGCATCAGGTCAAGCCGGGGGTCTATTGGGTCGATGGCGGCGTGTCGAACACTGGCTTTGTGGTGGGCGACAAGGGCGTGATCGCCATCGACGCGCAAAAGACCGAGGAGGCCGCCAACGCTGCTCTGGCCGAGATCGCGAAGGTCACGCCCAGGAAGGTCGATACGGTGATCGTCACCCATTCGGACCCCGATCATGTCGGTGGCCTGCCCGCCTATCCTGCGGGCACGCAGATCATCGCTCAGGAAAACACCCGGGCCGCGATCCTCGCTTCGGCTGCCGATCCTGCCGCGCCGCCGGTCTATGCCCGGCTCTATGGCAAGCTTGCCGCCAGCTATCTGCCCAGCCATCTGGTGGGCCAGAGCGAAAGCGTGACCATAGACGGCATCCGCATGCAACTGATCTACGTCGCCCCGGCGCATAGTTCGGGGGATCTGGTGATCTATCTGCCGGAGAAGAAAGTGGTCTTTGCCGGGGATATCGTCACCACCAACACGGGCAGGTTCCCGGTGATCCATATCGGCGGCTCCTCGCTGGGCTGGATCGCCACGATGAAGGCCATTCTGGCGCTCGATGCCGACACCATCATCTCGGGCCATGGCGAGATCTGGAGCCGCGACAAGCTGACCGCATGGCTGCATCTGGTCGAAGAGCGCCGCGACGCGATCAAGGCCATGGTGATGCAGAACAAGTCCATCGAGGAGGTGCAGGCCGCACTGCCCGATGTCGCCCTGGCGCCGATGTTTCCCACCTTCACCCAGACCACCTATCGTGAATTGGTGAAGGGCTATCCGGCGGAAGCCAGGGGGCCATGGGTCAACCTCGTCCATAAGCCGTAACCGCCGCTTTGGCTTCGGCATGGCCGGGGGGGCGAGGGGGGCGCAATTTCTGCCGCCGTGGGGCAGCTGTTCCGCCCCACGGGCCCTTCACCATCAGGCCGGCTGCTTCAACCCCATCATGCGGGCAAAGGAGGGGCGCTCCATCAGCCGCTCGGTCAGCGCCGCAAGATGCGGGAAGGGGGTGGCATCGAAGCCCCGGCTGGTCGCCACCTCGAAGGCCCAGTGCAGATAGACATCGACGATCGACCAGTCGCCCAGCCACCAGCCTTTTTCACCGATCCGGCGGTTGGCCTGTTTGAAGGCCTTGGAGGCCAGTTCGGTTGCCCTTTCGCGCACGCCTTCAACCTCGCCCGTCGTCAGCCGGAAGGGATTGGCGATGCCGCGCACTGCAGGATGCAGCGTACCCCCACAGAAAGACATGCCGCCCACGCCCTCCGCCCATTGGCGGGGATCGGCGGGTGAGGGCAGCAGATGCGCTTCGGGCCGCAGCAGGGCGATGTAGCTCAGGATTGCGGCATTCTCGCCCAGCCCGACGCCATCGATCAGCAGATAGGGTACCTTGCCCAGCGGATTGATCGCCAGATAGTCGGGTGTGTTCTGCTTGCCTCCCGCCAGATCGACCACCTCCAGCCGATAGTCGAGCTTCGCTTCCTCCAGCGCGCAAAGCGCCACTTGCGAGCAGGCGCCGGGGAAGTGAAACAGGGTCAGTTCGGGTTGAGGCATGCGCAATCTCCCATGGTTGTGGTGGCGTGCTGTGCGATCGGCACGCAGCTGTGGAAGCATGACTCTAGCCTTTCTCCTCTGGGTTGGACCGATGGAGCGATGCGCGGCTTGATCGAGATTTCCTATCACTGCCCATCCTGCGTTTCCGCTCAGGCTTGCGAATTTGTGGTTTACCATCTCTTTTTTAGGACGGCTTCAATCGGTAGATGCGTCTTCAGATAGCGATGTTAATTTTTTGCTCTGAGAAGCGCAGAAATCTGCAGATTTACAGCTCCTGATATGCAGATGGAGCTCGTCAACGAGAGGTCATGGCCGATTCAGAAGGCTCGGGCTGATCGAAATAGATCTGCCTGCCCTCGGTATACTATGAGAGCCGCTTGGGGCGCAAAAAGAGCGGCATTGATCGGGTGTATGGCGAATGCTGAGAGCGCTTGATTTGTAAGCCTGAAACTTAGGATCGGCCATCCTTGATGGACTGTAAGATCTTGTTTTGATCGAGGAAACGGAGGCATCTGCCATTGGGCTTGCCCGGATGCCCGCGATACGTCATTGAGGTTTAGTACGTGTTGCTGATCCGCCTCAACCTACCGGGGGACGGTGACCCTGATCGTCAAGCCATCTGATTTGAGCGTACGTTCGAAGCGACCGTTCATTTGCCGCTCGATGATAAGATTGATCAGCGTCGAACCAAAGCCTCCACTTTCGCCGCTTGAGGGGGCTGGATGAGCATTGGTTTCCTGCCAAAGGATGGACAAGGCACCATCGACAAATTCAAACGACACAAGCAACCTGCCTTGCTCTGTCGACAACGCGCCGTATTTGGCAGCGTTGGTCGTCAGTTCGTGAAAAACGAGCGAAAATGACGTGATTTCATTGTCACGCAGCGGGACGTCGCAGCCTTCAATGATGATCCGCTCCGCTCCATGGGTGGCCACATAAGGCGCGAGAAGTCGCTTGAAGAGCGCATGAAGCATGCCGCTTTCCGGCTGACGCAATGCCGCTCCCTGCCTGATCAGGTCATGCGATTGATGAAGGGCGATAAGCCTGCCCTGCAACCGCTTGGCAAAACTGCTCGTATCCAGTGATTCCCTTGATGTGATGTTCACCAGACTTTGGGTTAGGGCGAAGAAATTCTTGATACGGTGGTCAAGCTCCCGGGACACCAGTTCGCGTTCGACCTCTGCATTCTTCTCCTCATGAACATCCGTCAGCGTGCCGATCCAGCCGGTTAACCCTTCTGCATCTTGAAGCGGTAGGGCGACGGTACGCATCCAGCGATAGGTTCCCGAAGCATGCCGATACCTTGCCTCAAAGGAAAAACGCTCCTGCGTGGCTGTGGCGCGAGACCATTCGGCAAAGAAGAAAGGCTGTTCATCAGGGTGGACAAAGTTTTGCCATTCCCACAACCCTGCATAACTATCATCGTATCCGGTAAATTCACGCCAGCGATGATTGAAATAGGTCAGACAACCCTTGTCGTCCCACTGGAAAATGACATGGGGCAAGGTTTCGGCATAGGTGCGGAACCGTTTCTCGCTTTCGGCAAGCTCAGCCGCCATGTCAAAAAGTTCCGTGACATCCACCGCCGTGCCGGTAAAGCTCGTCGGCGCTCCGGTTTGATCGTGCTTGACGCGTCCCGATGCGATAATCCAGCGCGTTCCGTCTCTGCCAACCACACGATGCTGGCAGTGATATCGCCCGCTTATTTTTGCTTCATCGAATGCGGCCATAACCTCATTCAGATCGTCGGGATGAATACCGGCAATGAAGAGGTCACGATGCGCGCCAACCGCAGCGATCTCCGGATCGACATTGTGCAGGAGCGCATAACGGGCATCGGAACGCACGGTTTCATGCTTGAAGTCGATTTCCCACACGCCAACCACACCGCCCGATGACAGGGCAAGATCCAGCCGTTCACGGGCCTTTTCCACATCGATCAGCGCCTGCTTTTGCACAGTCGTCTCGATGCAGACGACCAATGTGCCCAAGATGTCGCCATTGGCGGCGGTGACGGGGGTGAATTCAAGGTCAAACCAGGCTTGCCTCACCCCGACCGGATCGCTGATCGGCAAGATGATATCCTGGAAACGCGAGGAAAACCCGCGAAACGCACGATCAAGCATATCGTCAACAAAAGCGGCGCTGTGGAGCAGCACATCGCCAACGGGCAGGCCAAGGCCATGATCATATTTCGGCCCGAACAGCAATCGCAAGGCATTGTTGGCCATCACCACACCCTGGCGACCGATCAGAACGGCCATCGGGATGGATGAGGAAAGAATAGTCCGGCACACCGCGCGCAATTCTTCTGGCCATGTTTCGAGCGGCCCTGCCAGCGTCGATGACCAGTCGAAGTCTCGCACGCGATTGAGCATCATGTCATCAGACATGGTTTGACCATGCTTGCCTGCGAGGCGAGGTACGAGACTGATTGGCATACAATCTCCTCAAGAAAGGCTGACCTATGCGATATGCTCAATCCTTCTTTATCTCCCGTGTCCGACGATAGGGCAAGCTACAAGGTGTGTAAATTCGGACGATATGGCATCTGAATTCGTAAGCATTGAAGGTCCGTGGCCTGATTAAAGATAAGCCCGGCTAGGTTGACATAGCCCTACCTAGCTGAAGCTCCCCATCTCCAAGGCATATCGTTTTGACGAAATTCGACGGGCCGCTTGCTTTCTCCCATCCAACGAACAAATCGGTGGGATCGTTGTCACTGTGAACGATCGTAACAATAATAATGCCGGTCGTGCCCTATCTTGTCGTCGATGGTTTTTGAATGCTCGGATTCCGCTACAATCGAAAAATATTGCGCTAACCACCATCATCATACATCAAGATGAAACCTGATGATGGTGGTACGCAGCAGTGTGAGGCGGAAAGACAAGATTTATGTCTTTGACCCTTTCGCTGTTTTTTATCTCGCCCGAGAAGGTCAGCCTGTCCTGTTCATCGCGGCTGTCGGTGACATACAGGCGATAGGTGCCATCGGGCCTGACCCGCACCACCACATGGCCCTCGCTGCTTCTGACCTGAGGCAGAAAGCGGCTGTTGACGCTTTTGCTGGCCGGATCGAGCCTTGTGATGAACATATCGCGCGGTGCCCGCCCGCGCCAGCCATTGAGCATGCGCTGCAGTGAGGCCATCGCCGGATGCGTGGCATGCCAGCCCTGAATGACATACGCCTCGGCATCCAGAGCGCGGGTGAAGCCGGGCCAGCAGGCATCGAAATAGCCGTGATGATCGGCGGAGGCGACATCGACCTTGCCCGCCGCCGTCACGATGGGGGTTTCCACATCGAGCCATGGGAAGGCGCCGTCATGCGTGTCGGCCACCAGATCGCCCCCGGCGAAATAGCGAAACGCCCCGTACTCCAGGACCATGGCGATCGACATATGGTTTTCCTCAGGCGTCGATTCCACGGACCATTGCGCGGGCGGTGGCAGCAGATTGCGCGACTGGCCCTCGGTGCCGGTCCACACCCTGCCATCGCCGCCCACGAAGCGCAGGGTGAAGGCGCCCGCCTTGCGTGGCTGCACCTGTCGCGAGGAGCCGACATGGACATGCTCCACCCTGCGCCCCGCGCGCTGGCGGGCTTTCAACCAGGCGACATGATTGGCGGCAAAGGGCGCCTTGATCAGCGGCAAGGCGGCATAATCGGGAAAGCCCCGGTCGATCACCAGATCGGCGGGCATCAGCGCGTCGACTTCGCTCAGCCCGGTCAGCACCACGCCATCCTTTGTGACCGGATCGCCGGGCAGAGGCGATCCGACATGATCTGGATGAACATGAGTGGCGATGATGGCGTCAAGCGTGCTGCGCCCCGCCGCCGCCGCATGGCGCAGCGCATAGCGCGCCACCCATGCCCCGGCGGAGCGGGAACTGTCAGGCCGCAGCGCGGTGGAGGCGGGTGGTCCGCCCCGCGTCGCGCCGCAGTCGATCAGCATCGTCGTGCCATCCGGACCGAGGATGAAGGTGGCATTGCCCACGCCCGTGTCGATATGATGGATGTCGAGCATTCCAGGCGACCATGGCGGCAGGGTCTCGCCTGTCGCAGCCCTCGCCAGAGGACCCGACAGGGCAAACATGCCACCGCCCAGCAGGCCCCGGATCAGCAGATCGCGCCGCACCAGCATCATCTCAGTACTTCACCGAAAGCGTGGCGCCAAAGGTACGCGGCGGCCCGAGATATTCTGACAGCACACCCACCGTGGAGGGCGTGAGCAGATAATCCTGATTGGTCAGGTTCTTGCCCCAGATCGTCAGGCGCTGATGGCGGTTGGCCGTTTCAAAGCCGATCGAGGCGTTGAGCAGGCCGTATTTGGGCACGAAAAGCTGCGCCTGCTGGGTGGCGCCGGTGTAATAGCCATCGGTCCAGGCATAGGTGGTGTCGAACTGGAGATAGCCCTTGCCGCCCACCGGCCTTTCATAGCTCACCGTGCCCGAGGCCTTGTGCGGCGGAGATGAGCCCAGCGGATGGCCGGTGTTGTTGACCACGCCTGCCACGAAGAAGTCGAGATAGGTCGTGTCCAGCCAGGCATAGCTGGCGTTCAGCGTCAGGCCTTTGACCGGATGGGCGGTGACTTCGGCCTCCACCCCGCGTGAGCGCGCCTTGCCGGCGTTGGTGATCGTGCCGACGCCGGTGATGGTGTTCTGCACATACTCCTGCTTGTCGGTGTAATTCATCCAGAAGCCCGCGAGGTTCACCGCCAGTCGATGGCGGAACCAGTCGCCTTTCAGCCCGACCTCGTAATTGGTGACTTTTTCCGGGTTGAAGGGCGTGACGATGGATTTGAGGTTGGACGCTTCGGTGTTGTACCCGCCCGAGGTGAAGCCCTTCGACCAGCTGGCATAGGTCATGAAACCGGCGCGCGGCTGCCAGGCCAGAATGGCGCGCGGCGTGAACTGGGTCCAAGTGTGCGACAGGTCGCCAGTCGCGAAGCTGTTGGCGGCGACAAGGTAATCGGTGTTCACCAGATTGCCGGTCTTCTGGTCGGAAGTATAGCGCCCGCCCAGCGTCAGGCGGAAGGCCAGCGGCAGGTTGAGCGTGCCATCGGCAAAGCCGGAGATGCTGGAGGTGGTCACGCTCTGATTGGCCAGCCTGTTGGTGGCGGTGGCGCCGGTGATCGCGGCCAGACCGGTGGTGCCCAGTTGCCGGTTGGCGTCCTCATGCAGGTAATAGACCCCGGCGGTCAGATGGCCCAGCTGCCATTCCGGGCTTTCGTAGCGCAGTTCCTCGGTGAAGGTCTTCACATGGTCGCTGTCGTCCAGCACGCTTTGCGAACCGCTGGTGAGATAGCGGTAGTTCACGCCGGTCTGCGAATAGCGGTCATGCGAGCGCGTCTCGCGAAAAGCGGTGATGGCATGGAGCGAACCTGTGCCGCCCAGATCGAGATCGCTGTGGTTCGAAAGCCCCCAGATGTCGCGCTGGAACCCCTGCACGACGCCCAGTTCCGAGGTGCGCCGGTTGCCATCCGACCCTGCACCCAGCGAAGACAACGTGCGCTCGCCATTGGCATCATGGTTGTAATCGAAGGAGAACAGCGTCTCCAGATGGCTGTGTCGGGCGCGCAGTTGCAGGCGGGTGTTGATCGTGTCCAGATCGTCCTCGGGCGTGCCGGTCAGGCGATCATGGCCGAAGCCGTCGCGGCTCTCGCGCGAGACGGTGGCCTTCACCGCCACATTCTCGGTGACGGGGCCGGAGATCATGCCGTCCAGCCCGAAGTCGTTGTAATTGCCGTAAGTGACGGCGCCGTCGAATTCGGTCTTGGTGAAGGAGGGCTTTTTCGTGGTCAGCACGATGGCGCCGCCGGTCACATTGCGACCGAACAGCGTGCCCTGCGGCCCGCGCAGCACCTGCACCGAGTCCAGATCATAGAGCTTGAACACCGCCGCCGAAGCGCGGGTGATAAACACATCGTCCAGCACGATGGCCACCGGCTTGTTGACGCCGATCTGGGTGAAGGTGTTGGTCGAGCCGCGCACGGCAATCGTCGGGCTGGAATAGTTGAAGCTGGAGACGAGCAGGCCCGGCGTCACCCGCGCCACGTCCGAAAGTGTCTGAATACGCTGTTTGTCGATCTGATCGGCGCTGAGCACGGTGACGGCCACCGGCACATCGATCAGCTTTTCCGAGCGGCGCTGGGCTGTGACCATGATGTCCTTGTTGGCCGCGCCTTCATCTCCGGCGTTTCCCTGCGCGGCGCCTTTGCGCAGCACGATGGTGGTGCCCCGGTCGGAGGCGACCTCCAGCCCGGTGTCCGCGATCAGCGCATGCAGCGCGGCACGGGCCTCCATCGCGCCATGGACCGCATGGCTTTTGAGCGTGGCGGGAAAATCGGCGGGCGCGATCACCTGCAGCCCCGATTGCCGCCCGAAGGTGGAGATCGCCGCTGGCAGCGCCTGCTCCGGAATGTCGAAGCGGCGCACTTGTGCCTGTGCCGGCGTGGAAAATGCCGCGACGCTGACAAGCGCGCAAGGCAGCAAAGCGAATTTCGAAATCATCTGTTCCCCCGACCTTTGCCTGATGCGCCTGGTCAACGGTCATAAGATCTGGCTGCGATGCTCTTCCGCCATGGGGCCTGATAAAAAACTTTCAGGGGCGCGAAATGACCAGATCCTGCCCATGCTGCGTGCAGGTGAGGCCAAGGCTGAGGGCGGCGTCGCGCGCAAAGCCCGCCGGGTCGCCGGTGGCGTAAATGCCTGAAATATGCAGCCCGGCAATGGAAGGATCGGCCAGCGTGATTGTCGTGTCGGAATAGCGGCTGAACTCGGCGGCAGCCTGCCCCAGCGTCAGGCCCTGCAGATCGATCCGGCCCTGACGCCAGGCCATGGCGCCGCTCATCTGCCCGGCATCAAGCATGGTGATGACGGGGCTGGCGGCGGCATCGACGGTAAACTCGATCCCCGCATGGACCTGCCCCAGCACATCATCCTTGCGCTTCACCTCCACCACGCCCTCGGTGACAAGCAGGCGAAGCGCATCGGGCCCGGTGCGGCGGACCGAAAAGCTGGTGCCCACCGCCCGCACGCTCAGATCGCCGACATGCACGATAAAGGGCCGCGCCGCATCCTTGGCGACATCGAACAGGGCCTCACCCTCTAGCAGATCAATGCGGCGCAGATCGCTGGTGAGGGCGGGGCGCAACTGCGTCATGGTGTTGAGCGTGATGCGCGAGCCTTCCTGCAGCGCCACATCGCGTGTGGCACCCTTGGCCGTGGCCAGCGTGGCGGCATCGGCGCCATCACCCCGGCGCAGCAGCGCAAAACCGCCGAAGCCCACCGCCGAAGCGGCGATGGCCCCCACGCCTGCGACCATCAGGCGGCGGCGCATCGGGTTGGCTGGAATGTCCTGCGCTGCCGGGAAATCATCGCCCAGCGCACTGACGCGGTCGAGATGCAGATCGACCGCCATGGCGCGGGCATAGGCGCCCGCGCGTCGGGGATCGGCTTCGGCCCATTGCCTCAGCTCTTCGCTCTCCTGCGCGGAAAGGGGCGCGCGATCGATGCGGGCAAGCCAGTCGGCGGCGGCCTGTTCAATCTCGGCTGCGGTCTCGCGCGCGCTCGTTTCTGTGCTCGGCTGGTGGTTCATGGCTGTCAGATGGCGTTACACGATCCGGTGGCGTTACACGATGGTTTCCGCCACGTCCAATGATGTGGCCCAAAACGCTCAGTGCCTTGCCGATATGCTTTTCGACGGTGTTTTCCGAAAGGCCCATGCTGGCGGCCACCTCACGCTGGCTCAGGCCGCGCACCTTGCGCAGCACGAAGGCCTCGCGGCGCTTGGGGGGCAGCGTGTCGATCAGTTCGGCAAGGCGGCCCAACTCCTGCCGCCCCATCGCCACGGCTTCGGGCGAGGGGCGATCGTCAGGCACCAGCAGGGCATCGAATTCGGCCAGAGCGCCGAAGGCCACCACTCTGGATGTACGAAAGGACTTGAGAATGACCGATTTGGCGACTTCAAACAGATAGATGCGCGGGCTGTGAATATGCTCCACAGCCTCCAGTCCGGCGAGGATGGCATAGCTTTCCTGAATGATGTCGTCGATCTCCAGGCCGGGGATCGCGTGGCGCGACAGCCATCGGCGCAGCTCGGGCTCATGCGGCAGAATGTGCTGCATGAGCCAGCGGGCTCTTTGGGGTGTGGCCAGAGTCATCGCTTATCGATTACGCCGCAGGAAGAGGAGATATGGCGCTCATCCCATAGCGGAGCCGTGGGGTGTGCAGCCGTCGGCGCCTCTATCCACAGAAAGCGTGACAATTTTAAGACGTGTGCGGGAGCGTTTGCTGTCACGGATGTTCATGGCCAACGGCCGGCTGCCGCGCAAATGCTATATCGTGATCGTGTGGCTGGCATATACCGGCAGACTTTGCCGATCGGACCCCATTTCCGGTGTTGAACGAGAGGCAGTTTTCAGGGAGCGTGATTTGGCTTGGGAGCGGCCGGTTTGTCAGCGACTCCTCCTGTTGTCAGGAGCGGCAGCAGGTGACTCAACATACGCCGTTAAACGGAGAAGGCGAAAACGATCGCTCATGTCACAAGGCACGGGGATTCTTTACCGTATAGAGCTTGTGGGACAGATCAGGTCGGTCAATCGTGCGGGGGGAACAAGAAACGAAGCGCAAAAACAACACTGTTCATGGTTGTACGCCCGAACCAGCATCGAGCTGTTTAATCTGGAAGAGACGCAAATCTTTCACTGTCACGGTATCCGAGGGACGTGCAGGATAGGTGGCAAAGCGCGACGTGGTTCACGTAGTCGCACTGGGTCTTGCGGGCGAACCGCAGGTTCATGTCTTCAATCATTCGCTGACGCAATGGGCTGACAGGGGTATCAGGGGCATTGGTGATCATTGTACGACTCCTTGGTTGAAAAGAGCCACGATGGTCCGCTCATGCTGCGGTAGGCTCAACTATAGAGCAGATCTCAGATCGTCAGCCGAACCTCAAATCAAGTGCCAATTTCGCGCCAGCAGGTTCGTACAAGTCCCATGACCAGACGTTCATCGCCTGCGTCAGTGAGGTGAACCGTCGGCAGGTTTTGAGGCTTGGATTTTGGCCCGCTAATGGCAGGAATGTCAGCGTTAGCAGTTCCACATCTACCCAAGACCTGTGGTTTTCGGAATTTGTTGAACTTGGACGTCAACGGCTTTTCAGTTTTTCTTCGACCTTGATCTGGCCGATTGCTTTGGCCCCGTTTTCGTCGCGCTTGAGCTCAACATCGACGCTTTCATCTTGTTCGTTTGGCCGCCCGAAATCGCGGATCAAATGAGCCGTCAAAATCGTTGCGCCATTGGGATCAAGCCGGTCGAGCGCGAAGACGTTGGCGTGGACGGCATAGGTGCCGGCCGGGGCACGGTGCAGCATATACTCCTCGGGCCCATAGCCGCGGGTCATGTCGTGAGACAGATTGCCGCCGATGGCTGTGCGGGGGTTGTCGTAGATCGCCCTCTCATGGCTGGGTTCATCGACCCATAGATCCATGTCCGAGGCATCATTGGTCCAGTCGATGACGACACGCAGGTCAGTGTCCATTAGAAAGACCAGCCGCGGGTCGATGGCCGCGCTGCCGCCCAGCGCCTTGAGCCGGGGCAGGAGGGCATTGGCTTCATCCAGCGCGATAAGCTCGATCCCTTCCCATTCAGCAGCCTGTGGTGAAGTCGCGATGTCGTAAAGCAGGGCAATTGCGCGCTGCAAATCCTCGCGCGCGTGTGCCGGTGACAGCTTGGCCCGGCGCGCCAGAGTCAGGGCCAGCAGGCGGCGCGGCTGCGGACGCTCCGGATCAAGGGCAGCGGCTCTTTCGCGCAATTCGACAGCGCGGTCGAGGGCGCCATAACGCTCCAGCCGGGCCGCGACGATGCCCAATGTCTCCTCATTGGCGCTGGGAAGCTCCAGCGCGGAGAGTACCATCTCGACGGCTTCTCCCTGCCGCCCGTGCTTGCGAAGCCATTCGGCGGTATCGAGGTAGAAGATCGGAAGGGTACCGTGGCGGGCCTCCGCTTCCAGGAAGCGCTCGGTGAAATCGGCGGGTTTGCCGTCGTAAAGTTCGAGATAGGGGCGATCCGCCTGCCAGGCATCGATGACGATCTGCGCGCGCGGAGCTGCCTCGGGGCTTTCTGCCGCGGCGTTGGCGCTGGCCGCGCGGCCTCGCGCAGGCGTGATGGCGGTTCCTGTGACGACGATGTTGTTGTCGTCCTCCGGCCTGGACGGTGAGCGCGGGGCAGGGGGTGCCGGCGGCGCGGCAACAGGGGCTGCCGGCGGAGGCGTGACCACGGTCTGGATGGGCGGCGGTGAGGCAGAAACGTTGACGGGCGGGGGCGGTGCCGTGTTGTCGAAGCGGTCCGAGGTAAAGACCTTCGCAGGCTTGGCTTGGGGGTTAAAGCGGGTTTTCCACCACTGCACCTTTTCCTGCCATCTGACGGCGATGCTATCGATCCAGCGCCCCTTTTCCTGCTCCTGATCGGCCCAGATGATCTTGCGCTGGCGCTGGAAGTCATCGCGCCATTCGGCGGGAAATCCCGCGGGTGGATCGATCTTCGCAGCGAAATAATCCTGTGCTGTTTCCAGAACGAGGAAGGACAGGCTGGGGCTGGCAATGCCGTAACGCCGGCTAAGCGCAACATAATCCTGCCGCTGGGAAGGTGCCGTAAGATCGACCAGCCGATCCGATGCCAGCAAGGCGCCGGTTCCGTCAAAGGCGGTTCCGTCATGGGGAATGCTGCGCTGTTCTTCCCGGATCACGCCATTTGTGGCGGTTTGTACGTTTAGCGGACCGGCTTCCGGAGCCTTGGCCAGGATCAACCATTGCCCTGCGGTGGTCTCCAGCGGCACGAAGGGCAGCGCCTTGCCGTCACGGTCATGCAGTGCGATCACCCCGGCAAAGGGCGCTGCGAGCCGCATGGCCAAAGGGTCGATCTGCCCTGCAACGATGCGATGGGCGGTGCCGCCATGCGCCTGGGCGATATGGCGTAGCCATGCCAGATCGGGCGCGGGCGCGGAGGTGATGGCATCCAGACGGCAGCGCGGCGCAAAGGGGACGGCCAGATCGAGCGTTGGGTGCCCGTTAGCGAAGAGCAGGCAACGATCCGTTGCGCTGTCCTGTGCCACTGCGGCGAAGCTCGATGCTCCGCGATAGGTCAGGGACTGGAGCCAGGTCACCGCCTCTTCCGCATTGGTGGCATGCTTGCGCTGCGCGCCGCTGCTGTTCACCGCGATAAGCTCGATCGATGAGGGATGCGTCCGCTCGATCATGAGGCGGACCAGCGCGAGATCATCCGGCAGTCGGCTTGCGAGACGCGCGCGTGAGCGATCCCAATAGATGCTCAAACGTTCCGGCCTGGCCGTGCTCCCGGCGATGCGCGGCAAGACGCCGCCAAGCTGCACGTCATCCTCGCCATTGGCATGGCGGTTGAGGATCAGGTCTGGCAATGCGGGGCGAGCCAGGATGAGTGCGCCTTCGATCGGCTGTGCCTGGCTGCCGCTGCGGACGACGAAGGCCGGGCCCTCACGCTCGAAACGGGCAGGACGGCCGTCAGGCAGCGTGGCGCGTGGGGCTGCAGAGGCATCCTCGACCCGAATGGTGGTGGACCATCCTTCGCTCGGCTGCTCGACGTTGAGCGGCAGGTTCAGCCCGGCCAGCGGGATTGGCATGGTAAAGCGCAGCCGGATGCGGCGTCCGCGCTGCGGAAAGATCGGAAAGACGTGCGTTTCGAAGATGTTGCCCGCCTTGATTTCCGCCAGCCCCGGATCGGCACCGCGTCTGACCCGCGCCTCATAGAGCGCTTTGGCGCGTGGGCGATCGACCAGAACGCCATCGATCATCGCGCCGTTCACATCGAGCGCATAGCCTGTGACCACCGCGCCATCGGGCAGGGCAAAACGAAAATCGCCCTCAAGTGTGGTCGCCCCGGGGTTGATGAAAGCGGCGTCGACCATGACCTGGGCGACCGCGCCATGGACCTGAACATCGATATCGAGTTTGCGCAGGCGAAGCGGCGCGGCATGGGCTGCATCACGAATGCCATTGCTCAGGGCTGCAAGTTCGGGATTATGGGCAGGGGCGGCCATGGCTGGTGCTGACGGGAGGATCGCTGAGGTGGAAAAAAGAATCCAGCCGAAGATCTTCATATCCTGTCCCTCAGTTTTATGGGCGCGCGTCATTCAGCACAAATTTTGAATCTCTGCTATCTCTGAATTTCGATTAGAATTGTTAATCTTGTGCTTTATTTTGATGGTTTGTAATTTGTTATTGAAGTGACATGGCTTGATTAACCTGCGGCGATAGGCGTTTCCCCCGGCGCGGCGGCAACCCACAGTGCAATGTATGCACGGAAGCTTCTGAATGGTGCTTTCTTGCCTCGGTACCGGATACGAAACAGGACTGCCCTTTGTGGGCCGGTTTGGACCAGATTGAAGAATAAACTAGCCAGGCTCTGTGGGGGGCGAGCTTGGAATTTGATCTTTATGATATTTTTATCCCTCGCGAGAGATAGCTAGCCTCCGAACGATTTTTTGGGCGGCAGTCATCGTATGCGTAATTTTGTTTTTGGTGCGATGATGCTCGCTCCATTGGCGGCCTGCCACCAATCGCAAGCGGAACTGGCGCAGGCCTGTTTCGGACGGGATGCCAGATCCGCAATTGCTGCCTGTTCTGCTGCGGTTGCGTTGCGCGGCTATTCTGGAACCAAACTCTCTTTGCTCTATGTTGCGAAGGGAGAGAATGAGCTTCATATCCACGATGCTGCCGCTGCCGTTGGGGACCTTGGTCAGGCTGTAGCAATCGATTCCCGGAATGCTTTGGCTTATTATCACCGGTCCTACGCCTATCGTGCTTTGCATGACCAGGAGCACGCCCTTGCTGATCTTGATCAAGCGCTCGATCTCGATCCGGAAAGCAAGCGTTATCGGTTTGCACGCGGTGAGTTCTATCTGTCGGAGCGCAGGACCGCAGACGCAATTGCGGATTACGACCAGATTCTGGCGAAAGAAGGTAGCAACCTCCATGCTCTCCAGATGAAGGCCGTCGCCTATTCTTTGGCTCGTGAGCCTGAAAAGGCCATTGAGCAAATCAACACCGTGCTGTTGATCGCTCCCAATTTACCGGAGGGTTTGGCGATGCGCTGTCTTTTTCGCGGCACCGCGAACATTGACGCCTCACTCGCCCTGACGGATTGCGATCGGGCAGTGGCGATGAAGCCGAATGATCCTAAATTCGTGGCGGTCCGCGCTCGTGTCCGATTTGAATTGGGCCAGGCCGAGGGAGCGATGGCAGATGCGAAAGCAGCATTGAAACTGGATCCACATCAGCAAATGGCCATGTATGTCGTCGGACTGGCGAAGGGGCAATCGGGCGATTCTGTGGGTTCGAAGGCCAGCTTGACGGCCGCCCATAGCCGACTTGAAGAGACATGGTTCAATTCGACCGTACCACAATAGGCCCCGGCTTATTCCAGTCATAGGTCCATTCGGGACTTTTGTGCACCACATCTGCGGCAGCGACCATCGCCCATATTTTTGTAAAACTGGAAGGAGTGGATATGAACTGGCTTGCCAGGGTCGTGCTGATAATGGTGGTCGCTCTCGCGCTGCTGGACCATCTCACTGCGGGCGGTCATCCTGCGCTTCCACTGAGTTCCGCATGGAAGGACGGAATTGCTCTCGGCATTGCTCTCATAGCTCTTCTTGCGGGAGCAGCCACGGTGGTACTGGGTATCTTCAAGGTGGTGAACGTGGCTGCCCAACGTCCGTTGTACTCGCAACGAGGCAGGCCAAGTCCGTACAGCCACAATGGCGCTTCAGGAATCTGGAAGTCACGTGCCGGGCATCAGCGTGGTGGCATTGAAATCAGACGTGGCAGTGCAACCGAGGTGATGACCCGAGCCGAATGCAATAGGCCTACCGGTTGGTGCTCGGTCGCCTATTTCCTTCTCGACGGGCAACCTGCAAGGATGGTTTGTCAGCCCCTGGAGCCATACTCGCGGTCTCCTTTGCCGGCGCCATTTTCGGAAGGTGACGAACTCATAATTGCTGGGAAATCGGATTCAGGTTCAGGCCGGTTCGTCGCCGTCTGCAGCCGCCTGATCCGGCAGGGAGTGACGATCGATCTCAATCCCAAAGCCATCACCATCGCTGGCGGCCTCGTGTTTACCGTGATGGGGTTCTATCCAATCTGGGCAATCGTCAGCGCACTTATCGGCGTTCCTATAGGCAAGGTCGCTGCTCTATTGCAGCTTAATGTAGGGGCTGCTGTTATGGCCGCCGTAATGTCCTGTGTCGGCCTGCTCGGCCTGTTCATGTTGGTTCACGGAGGCCGTCTGATATGGGTACGGCGGATGCTGGATCAGGAGGTGGAGGATGGGCTGCTATAATTGACGTTGCGACACCTAACGTTCCCGTACTTCCAGTTGAAGGGGCGACCGTTCGGCAAAAACAAACCATTCAACTGAACCAATGGCCGATTTCAAGGAGCTAATTTAGCCCGGTTAGCGGCGGCTTTGTCAGCGATGGCTGCAGTATGGTCAATCCCACCACAAATTCCACCATGGCCCCGATACCATCGTCGCGGCCAGCGCCGCCAGTGTTTGCGTGCCCTGGTCCACACTATCAGGGCAATAACGATAGATTTCCTTCGCCACGGTCAAAGCCTCGGCGTGTCGCACCGGAGGAGCTTTGACGCGCAGATCCATGCGATCGCCGCCGATACCGACAAGCTCCGCGCCAAACGCATCGTGCCAATGGCGCAGGGCTGCCACATGATATTCCGGCGGCGGGCAGGCATTCCAGTCCCCCCACCGCAGATAGGCCGGCACTTCCCAGCTGTGCTCGGTGGGAATGAAAAGCACATGGACCGTGTCGAGCGGAATACCTTTTATAATATCCATGGCAACGCTCGTCCCCCAGGCATCGGGAACTGCGGTGATGGTTTCCGGCCAGGTGCCGAGCGGCGCATGCAGGTCCTCTGGCCTATAGGCTCCACCCCATTTGTTCAAATCTCTGGGGAAGGTGAGATGGTTCGCTGCTTCCAGAATCGCAGAGGGGGCACGGGGCGGCGGAAGCTGAAGTGCGGGCGACGGAAAGATCGTGGGATCGCCCATGGTGAATTGCTCGGCAATGCGTTCGAGCGCGTCGTCATCGCCGACAAGCACCGGCCAGCCCTTGCCCAGTCCTTTGAGGCGTTCCCATTCGGCAAAGGCTGAACTGCCCTTCACGGTGGTCCGTTCATAGGGCATGGCCGCCATCATTCTGGCGAACATGCGTTCCGCATCGGCCCGCTTCTCAGGCGGAAGTGCGCTGAAATCCGGCATCGAAGGAACTGCTCCGTATAAAGCTGACGAGGTTTGACAAGCGGTCGCAGCAAGGCCTGTGATGAAGGTTCGCCGTTTCAAGGTGATGGACATGATGATGGCCTGGCTTGGGAGGGCATGTCGAAGTGGTTGGTTATCACAAGATAGGAAGCAAGGTCAGGTACGTTCATGTTTCCATTTGCGCACAGCCTGCAGACAGGTGAGTGCGATCAGACCTCCCGCTGCAACCAGCCAAAGTCTGCCCCAGCCATGCAGCACATCCTGATGGGCCGAAACTTTTAGAACCAGCAAGACGATGCCAACGGCAGCTACCCCAAATTGTTGGTAGGACATTCTGGAAAACGCAATCCGGCGGACCTCGTCACGACCCCTCGCCGGACCCGATGGCGTTCGCAGCTTGAGTTCCCGGACAGGCGCCGTCCACGCCCAGCGCATGATGACCAGGGACGGGGCAATGGCCAGGCAAATCCCGGGCCACATGATCCATTGCCCGGTCGTTCCGTGCGTATCAGGTGCGAACCAGACGAGCATGCCGATCAACAGGACGGTGACGAAGGGAATGGGCCACATCGCATAGCGCAAGCGGCGATTGTAAGCGGAAACAAAGGCTTCACGCTCGGCTTCGGTCACACGAACAGGCGCCCCCTTCATGCTCCTGCGATAGAAAATATCCTTGCCATCAGCCTCGAATTGGTCTGCGAAGCTTTGGCGGAGGCGTTCTGAATGATCATTCCCCAGCATCATGCCACATTACCCGGCGCGACGCAGCCATCAAGGCCCATGATCGGATTGTGGAGTGCAGGTGGGCGATGACCTTCCTTCTGCCATTGCTGTGGATCACAGGCTGGATCGCTGCATCGGCCTGGTATCGCCGAAGCAGAGGCAAGCCAATCATCCCGCGTGTCCCGGGCGATGCGGTCTTCCATGAGAACTGGTGCTCCGGGCGTTCGATGAGAAACTGGCTCACCCGGATTGGCGGAGCCCGTAATTGCCTCATGGTCTATGTTCAGGGCCAGGACCTGGTGGTGACGGCGAAGTTCCCTTTCAACCTGACGTTCCTGCCCGAAATCTATGGACCCGATGTGCGAGTGCCCCTTGTGACGATCGTCTCGGTTCGGCCCTTGACGCGACTGTTCCAAAAAGTCCTGCGGCTTGAATTTGCCACAGGAGGCCCCGCGCCCATCGAGTTGATCCTGCATGACGAAGCCGGTTTCGTGCGTCACCTTGGTCAAAGCATTGCGGTGCATGCCGACCGACGCCTGCAAGCCCGACAAAACCCGAAAAAGCGATTCAATCTGACCTATTTCAGGTTGTTCTTCGCGGTCTGGGGAGCCGGAGCCTTGTTCGCGGCCTGGTCCGGCCTGCCGGACGATTGGCGGTTCCGTCACGATGGCGCCAAGGTGGCGGCAGTGTTTCAGGCTCCTGATCTCGCCGTTGATCCGCGCGGCCATGGTATTCTGGCCTACCGGGTCCATGGCCACGACTATCGACTGACCTCGTTCAATGGCGCAGGCACCTATACCGTGGGGGCCACAGAAAGCATCTACTACCTTCCCGGAGATCCCCAGAATGCCCGTCAGGAGGGGCTTCTGGTATTCGATCTCGGGGGGCTTGGTCTGGGTGTGCTGGCGCTTTCCTTCTCCTTATTCGGCGCCGCGCTTTTACGCCGACTGTCGTAAAAGCGCGCTTTGCCACAGTTGGCCGGATGCCTGATCTTTTGAACCGGTGACCGCCTCCGTCGGCGGGATTTTATCCTGAGAACGGGAGTTCGCTGGAGAGGAAGGAGCGCGGCGGCTTACGGCATTTATGCTCGGAAACCGGCGTTTCCGGGTGCGACAACATTGTGGACGTTCAAGATCGCGTTTATGCTTCCACAATGTCAAAGTTTTATCCATGGCTGGCCCTTATCGGCGGCGCTGTATCAGCAAGGCTGATAACGCATTGGCTTTTGCCGAGCCATCAGTTGATTGGTTATGTTGCGACGGTAGTGCTGGCCATCGAGGCGAAGAATTTTGCGCAGAGGAAATTGAGCGGTCATCGCTAATGGGGGGGGCAAACGAACGTCTGCTTCCGTTAACTTTCCTGCCATTCCAACATGCGACACCCAATCCTGAAAGCGGGTGCCCAGCGGTGCAAACTGTCTTGTGAACGAAAGGCCGCTTTCAGAGAGGAGAGAAGAGACCGCGAACGTCCGCTTTGTTAGCGGGTGGGGTCGATAGTCTTGCGGTGGTAGCTTTCAGCATTTTTGCTATAAAAGCTGTCTGACCGCCCCCGACAACTTAGCAGTCATTCCTCACGGGAAGCATAAAAACCCTCTGGCATTGATGGGCTGCGCAGTTCGGCTGGTGTCAGGTCGGGATACTGCTCAAAAATCGGAGATTTGATGTCGAGAAAAATCCCGCCCATCACTTGACCAACTGCACGCTTGTAGCGGTGCACCTCATCCTCATCGGCGGCATCCATGACCAAGAATATGCTGTCGTTCAGGCGATCCGTGACATCCTGGATTATATCAACAATGATCCGTGCAGTTTCTTTTTTGATGTCGGTATCGCCTCTACGAAGAACACATGCGCTTGGTGGCTTTTAGCGTGTCTGCCTACATACAGAGAATGTCTGCTTCCCCCTGACGTTCCTACCAGAGGTAAGCCGCCCTGTTTCCCTGACGGCCGCCAACAGGCCATTTTTGTCGCTGGGGCGGCTATCTGACTTTGGGCAGGGAAATCTGCCGTTCCGGAACTCGTAGCATCCGGAACGGCAGCTAACAATATGCGGATGAGCCAAAGCTGCCGTGGGATTAGCTATTGTCACCTCTCCGTGTTTGCTTGCGAAGGCTTCCTTGCCGCGATGCCGGAGGTCAGGGGAACGATCAGCAGCAGGATCGTCAGCATCCAGAAAGCGGTTTTCAGCCCGGCATGCTGGGCGATGAAGCCGATGATGGCCGGACCAAGCAGGATGCCCGCATAGCCCGCCGTCGTCATTGCGGCGACGGCCAGATTGCCGGGCATGTCCGTCTGCGCTCCCGCGACACGGAAATAGACCGGCACGATGTTGGCCGCGCCCAGCCCGATCAGCACGAAGCCGCCCAGCGCCGCCGCCGCAAAGGGAGCCGTCAGCAGCAGGGCGAAACCGGCCATGGCAATCACGCCGCCCCACAGCACCGCCGCGCGGTCGCCGATGCGGGCAGTCAGGGCGTCACCCGTGAAGCGGCCGACGGTCATGGCGATGGCGAACAGCATATAGCCCATGCCCGCATGTCTGGCATCGAGCAGGCCCATATCGGTGACGATCAGCGCGCCCCAGTCGAGCAGGGCCCCCTCGGCCAGAAAGGTCGCGGCGGCCAGTGCACACAGGCCCAGCACGATCCCGCGCGGCTTGACGAAATGGGGCTCGCCATGGGGCGCCCTTGTGGTCAGCAGGCGGCCTGCCATCAGCAATGTGCCCACGACAATCGCCAGGGCGCCGATGGTGGCGCAGAGCACCGCCTCCGTGCCCAACGACAACAGGCTGGTCATCATCGCCGCCCCGGCAAAGCCCCCGACGCTGTACAGCGCGTGAAAGCCCGAAAGCAGAGGCACCGGCGCGTCACGCTCGACCTCGATGGAATGCACATTCATCCCCACATCGAGCGCGCCCAGCGAAGCCCCGAACAGCAGCAGAGTCACAGCCAGCAAGGGTGCGGAGGGCGCCAGCGCCAGACAGGGCAGCAGAACCGCCAGCCCCATGCTGCCGACCAGAATGACCGGACGGGTGCCGAAGCGGGCGCCAAGCGCTCCGGCCATCAGCATGGCCAGCACCGAACCGGTGCCCAGGCACAGCAGCAGCAGGCCCAGCGTGCCATCACCGATCCCCAGCCGTGCTTTGACGAAGGGGACGAGCGGTGCCCAGCAGGCGATGCCGAAACCGGCGATGAAGAAGGCCAGACGGGTCGCGAGCCTTGTGGCGGGCGTGTCAGCGCTGGGCATTCGCAACATAGTCGGCCACCATCAGGTCGAGATGGGCGCCCCCACCATTCTTGAACAGCGTGATCTCCTCCGGGCTGCGGCGCAGCGGGGTGGGGGCGACCACCAGATCGTAGAGATCGCCGAGGATGTCCTCACGCGACAGGATGCCAGCGGCGATGGGCTGGGTCAGATCGCCCACGCAATCGATGGTGGTTTCGCGGTAATCGACAAAGACGCGTGCCTTGGCGATCAGCGCGTCATCGGCCTCGCGCATCTCGGGCGTGAAGCCGCCGATCAGATCGACATGCGTGCCCGGCCTGATCCAGTCGCCGCGCAGCAGCGGTTCGCGGGCCATCGTCGCGCTGGAGATGATATCGGCCTGACCGGCGGCGGTCGCCAGATCCGTTGAGACGACAAGCTCGGCATCGACATCGCTTAGCCTCGCGATCAGATCGTGGGCCTGCTGCGGGCGGCGGGCCCAGATGGCGATCCGCTCGATCCCGGGGAAAGCCGCGCGATAGGCTTTGGCCAGCGTGGCGGCCACTGTGCCCGCTCCCAGGATCAGCAGGCTGCGGCTGTCGGGCCGGGCCAGCAGGCTGGCCGCCAGCACGGAATCGGCGGCGGTCTTGTAGCCTGTGATCAGCTTGCCCTCGATGATCGCGCGCACCGCCCCGGTCTCGCCATCGTAGAGCATCACCGCGCCCTGAATCGAGGGCAGCCCCCGCGCGGCATTGGCGGGAAAGGAGGTTTCGGCCTTCACCGCATAGCCAAGGCCTTCGACATAGGCCGAGCGGGTCAGCAAAAGCCCGTTGGGAGGCCCCAGCAGCAGATCCCCAAGCTGCGGGCGCGGCAGGCGATGGCCCCGGCGCAGCGCTTCGATTGCGCCGGTCCAGCTGATATGCGGCGCTGCGGCTTCAGCCGTCAGCAGCGCGGGGGCGCTGGCAGCCCCTTGCCCAATCCCGTTCATGTCATTCTCCCGGCCTCTTGTGTCCGCGCCGGGCATTCCATGAGGAGTCCCTTGACACAAACCAGATTTCAGAATTTTTAGGGCCAGAAAATCTACGCCTTATGGGCCAGCCTGATCATGCGCAAAGACACACCCTACAATCGCTTTCCTTCGCTTAACGCGCTCAAGGCCTTTGAGGCGGCGGCGCGCCTTGGCGGTTTCGCTCCGGCTGCCGAGGAATTGCTGGTGACCCCCGGCGCGGTGGCCGCCCAGATCAAGCTGCTGGAAGCCGAGTGCGGAGGATCGCTGTTCGAGCGCCACGCGCGCGGCGTCAAACTCACCCCGCTGGGCGAGTCCGTGACGCCGCATTTCATCGAGGCCTTCGATCTGCTGGCGGAGGCTGTGACGCGATTGCGGCAGGCAGCGGCGCCTCTCAAGGTGCATATCGCCACCTCTCCGGCGCTGGCGCAATTGTGGCTGGCGCCCCGGCTGCTGCGCCTGCGCGGCATGCTGCCTGACATCCATATCTCGGTGACCACACTGGAAGAGGCGCCCGACCTCAAGCGCGGCCCCTTCGATCTGTGCCTCTTCTACGAAAAGGTGCCAGCCTCCGACCATATCCGCCTGCAGGAGGAAGAGCTTTTGCCAGTCTGCACCCCGGCGCTGGCGCGCAAGCTGCGTGACCCGGCAGACCTTGCGCGGGTGACCTGCATCGCGGATGTCGTGTGGGAGGACTGGTCAGTCTGGTGGGCTGCGGCGGCGCAGCAGGGCATGCCCCTGCCTGTTTTTGGCCCGGCTTTTTCGCTCTACGCCATTGCCGTGCAAGAGGCCTTGCTGGGGCAGGGGGTGCTGATGGGGCGCCGGTCGCTGGTGGGGCCTTATCTGGCCAGCGGGGCGCTCGAAGCGCCCTTTGGCAAGGCGGTGGCGCTGGGGCAGACGATCGCGCTGTGGTCGGTTCGAGCCAGCGGCCACAGCCCTCAGATCACATCGGTCATTGCCGCGTTGAAAAGCTGCATGTGACTATGGGACGCGTGAATGGAGCGCCCGGCCTGACCGGACGCCCCGCTTGCTTTCAGTCCTTCACAAAATGGGTGGCGTGGGTGATCGCGCCCCCGGCCCTCAGCGCCGCCGCGACGAAAGTAACCTCGGACAGTTCTTCATCGGTGGCACCGGCGCTGCGCGCCGCCTTGGCATGCACGTCGATGCAATAGGAACACTGGGTCGTCAGGGCGACGGCCACGGCCATCAGCTCCTTATATTTCCGGGGGATGGCGCCATCCGCCAGGGCCGCCGCATCGAAGGCCTTGAAGGCCTCCCAAGCTTCAGGGGCGCCGCTGCCCAGCTTGGGCAGCTTGAGAAGGTTCTTGCTCTCGTACATTCAGCCTCTCCTTAATTACGGCCAGCCATGACGCCGCCATCGACATCATGCACCGCGCCCGTCGTCCAACTCGCCTTGTCGGAGAGCAGGAAGGCGATATGCTGCGCGACATCCTCCGCGCGGCCCACCCGGCCAATGGGATGAAAAGCGTCGAAACCGCTGGTCAGGGCGGATTCGATCTGATCCGGCGCGATGAAGGCGCCATAGATCGGCGTGATCACCACCGCCGGGGACACCGCGTTAACGCGGATGTTGTGGTCGGCCAGTTCCATCGCCAGATGCTGGGTCATGGCATGCAGGCCGGCTTTCGCCATCGAATAGGCCGAGGACGGGGTGGCCTTGATGGCCTGTTTGGCCCACATCGAGCCGATGTTGACGATGGAGCCGCCGCTATGGCGGGCCATGTTGCGCGCGACGGCCTGGGTCACGAAGTAGGTCGCGCGGTTGAGATCGTGGTAGCGATCGTAATCGGCGCGGTCATGCTCCATGAAGGGCTTGGGGAAGAAGTAGCCGGCGGCGTTCACCAACTGATCGATGTGGCGCCCATCCTCGTCGATCGACGCGATAAGGCGGTCCACGGCTGCCTCATCGTAAAGATCCGCGGCGATGATCTCGGCATGACCGGGGCCCTGAGCGTTCAGCTCACTGCGGGCTGTTTCCAGCCTGTCCGCGTCACGCCCGACGAGCAGCACATTCCGCCCTTCCGCCACCAGCAATCCTGCGGTGGCCCGGCCCATTCCGGTCGATCCGCCGACCACGATGCTCACTTTGTCACTCATTGTCTCGCTCCGATTCGCATACTTATCGATAGGTAAGTTTTAAGGGCTGGTGCTGGAGGCGGTCAAGACTTATCTACCGGTAAGTAAGGAGCTAGATGTGTCAGACAAAACCATGCGCGATCGCATTCTCGACGCAGCCGAGGTGCGGGCTCGCCGAGGCGGTTACAATGCCTTCAGCTTTCGTGAGATTGCCCAGGATGTCGGAGTTTCAAGCGCGGCCATCCATTACCATTTTGCAGCAAAAGCCGATCTCGCGGAGGCACTGACCGACCGCTACACTGAGCGGACGCTGCAATGGCTCGGCGATCCGCGCGACCTGACACCGCTTGAGGCCGGGAAGCGTGTGCTTGCCCTCTTCAGGAACGCATTGGTGGAGGATGACCAGATGTGCCTTTGCGGGCTCTTCGCGGCTGAACGCGATGTCCTGCCGCCGGGCGTTGACGAGGCGGTCGTCAAATTCCTGCGGTCCATGCTCGATTTTCTGCGAGTCGCTGTGCCTGAAGGGCAAGGCCATGAAGCGCCGGAAGCCACGCTGGCGAAGCTGGAGGGAGCGCTGATCATGGCTCGCTCGATGCGGGACATTTCGCTGTTCGACCGGGCGACCGCGTAAGGTCGATCTGGGGGGCTGGTTGGAAAAGCCGCTTGCGGGGTCAGGAAGCGGGGCGACCTGCCAGATGGCTCTTTTGCCATTCCAGCGGGCTTACGCCTGTCTCCGTGCGGAACATATAGGTGAAGGCCGAAGGGGAGGCATAACCCAGATCCATTGCGACCCGGGTGATGCTGTGCCCCTGTCCCAGCCATTCCAGTGCGCGGAACAGGCGTAGCTTGCGCCGCCAATTGCGCAGTGTCATGCCGACCTCGGCTTCGAATTTCCGCGCCAGTGTGCGCGGCGCGATGGCCAGTTCATGGCCCCATTGCCCGGCTGTCCTCGCATCGGCAGGATCGTTGTAGAGGGCTTCGCACAGGCGGCGAAGCGGCGGGCTGCCGGGCCATGGCAGCGAAAAATCGCTCTTTGTGGCCATGCGCAACTGGGTGAGGATCAGCGCGTCGAGATGGTCGATGTAGCTCCGATCGGGCCCCAAGCCATTCGTCCGATCGAGTTCGGCAATCAGCGCGCGCAGGAACGGCGAGACCTCCAGCACAGCACAGTGCCCGGGCATGGCCAGATCGGGAGCGTCGGCGATCCACAGGCTGCGGAACGATGCCCCGCCGAAAGAGCCCGATGCATGGACGGTTCCCGTGGGCACCCAGATGGCCTGTTGCGGCGTGATGACGTAGCGCCGGTCCATGAGATAGACGATCAGCGATCCCGACAGGCCGTAGACCAGCTGATTCCAGCCATGCTCGTGAAACTCGAAGGCCTGCCCGGCTGCGAGTTCGACTGAGCGCAGAAACACCGGCCTCGGCAAATGCTGAAGCGCGAAGGCTGGCAGAAGCTGCACGGATGACTGTGATCGCGGCATGATGTTGCTTTGGCATCTCATCGATAGAGATGGTCATTCTATCGAAAGCGTGTGGGGCCGGCAATCGCTAGGGTCGCCCTCATCTCAAACGATGCTGCCGGGCGGTTCATGCCGCCGGGCCATGTCAGGCGGAACCGCGTCATGTTTTTCGGATTTATTCCGGTCCTTTTCATCTGCCTCGCCGCCCTTCAGTCCTTTCGGGATGTGGGCAAGGCGCGCATGCTCTGGGCCCTTTCGACTGTTCTGGTGGCGATCTGGGGGCTTTACCACGGCTCGCATCATCTGGCCGCGCTCGCAACCTATGGAGCATGGTGATGACGCGCTCGCAAAGCTTTGATGCCCTGGCGCTCGCCGGGGTCTGCCTCTGTCTCGCCGTGGCCTTCTTCTATCAACTGGCTTTCAACGAACTGCCATGCGCCTTCTGCAATCTGGAACGCGAAGGCTTCATGCTGTTTGGCGGCGGGCTGCTGCTCAACATCCGCCATGGCACCAGCCCCTGGAACCATGTGATGAGCGCTTTTGGCGCCCTCGTTGGCAGCCTGATCGGTCTGGGGCAGATGTTTGTCCATGCGCCCGCCGGGACGCCGCCGGTCGGGGAGCCGTTCCTCGGGCTCCATATGTATGACTGGGCCTATATCGTGCTGACCGGAGCGATCTTTTACGCGCTGCTGAGCCTCGCCTTTATCGCCTCTGCCAGGCAGCAGCCAGCGCGTGCGGGCCTCGCCAAGCCAGTGAGAACGGCGGTTTCCCTGCTCTTCGTGGGGCTGGTTGCGGCCAATCTGGTGTCGGCCTTTCTGGAAAACGGCTTCCATCCCTTCAAGGGCGGCGGCCAGCAGCATTACGCCATGCTCTATGACGGCGACATCATGAAGCCGTGATGGCCGCCGCCCTCCCAACATCTCGAAAGGCATGCCCATGACCAACCCCAGAGTAACCCCATGGCAGGATGGCGACCCCGCGCTTGAAGGCGTCGTCGAAAGCATTCAGGCGCGCCGGCCAAATGGCGAACTGATCGGCATCGACCGCCTGCTTCTGCGAAGCGCCCCGCTGGCGATCGGCTGGAACGATCTGCTCGGGCGGGTGCGCCATCAGTTTTCGCTCGATCTTGAATATCTGGAGCTGATGATGTGCCGCGTGGCGGTGCTGAACGGCGCGGAGTTCCAGTGGCGCGTTCACAAGCCGGTCTATCTGCAGGCCGGGGGCACGCCAGCCAAATGCGAGGCCCTGCGCGAGGAGGGCATCGCCCCCATCTTCGATGATACCGAACATCTGTTGCTGACCCTGACCGATCAATCCACCCGGCAGGTGCAGGTCGATGCCGATGTGATCGAACGGCTCAAGGCCCGCTTCGGCGAGGAAAAGACGGTCGAGGCGGTCGCCACGGTGGCGGCCTACAACATGGTTTCGCGCTTTCTGGTCGCCCTGGCCGTCTGAGCAAGGGGTCAGCCTTGCACCGGTGCCACTTGCGTCAGCCAGTCGTGAAAGGCGCTGACCTCCGCGCGGCGCAGCGCCTTGGGCGTGGCCACCGCATAATAGGCCCAGGCCACCGGCCAGCGGCAATCGGGCAGCAGATGAACCAGCCGACCGCCCTCAAGCTCCTGCGCCACCAGCGCCTTGCGCACCAGCGCAACGCCTTGCCCGGCAAGGGCGGCCTGTATCACCGCCGCCGTGGAATTGATGGTGAGGCCGCGATCGCCGGGCGGCTGATTGGCGCCGCTGCGGGCCAGCCATTCGCTCCAGGATGGGAAATCGCCGCCCGGATGCGGCGTGCCGTCATGGATCAGCGTCTGCTGCGCGATCCAGCCGCCGGTGATCGCCTCATTCTCGGGCAGCAATGCGCGATGGCAGACAGCGATGATCTCCTCCCCCATCAGCCGCGCCGCCTTCACCCCTTTCCAGCTGCCAAGGCCGCAGCGGATGCCCAGATCCGCCTCATCCTGTGCCAGATCGACCACCCGGTCGGAGACGTCGAGCCGCACATCGATGGCCGGATGGCGCGTGGAGAAATCGGCCAGACGCGGCAGCAGCCAATTGGCCACCAGCGCCTGAGACGCCGTGACCACCACGATGGAGCGCGCCTTGCGCCCGCGCAAGCGGGCAAGGCCTGCCTCAAGCCTGTCGAGCCCGGTGGCGATGTCGTCCAGCGCTTCACGCGCCTCCTCCACCGGGACCAGACGCTCTGCGCCGGAGCGCGAGCGGCGGAACAGCGGATAGCCCACCCAATCCTCTAGCGAGCGAACCAACTGCCCCACGGCAGGCGGCGTCACCCCGAGTTCGGTCGCGGCGCCGACAAAGCTTCCGTGTCGAGCAGCGGCCTCAAGGGCTTGCAGGGATTTCAGGCGTGTGAGGAATCGCATGGGGGCAAGACTAGATCATGCGGAGGCCGGGCAGCAAAGATTTTCTTTTCCGGCGATGCTTCTTCTTTGCCTCGCCACTCGGCCCCAAACAGACGATCAGCCTCCCGCAAAGAGCTGAAGGAGCGCCGATGACCGACTTCTACCCCGGAGCCCTGCCACTATCGGGACAGGCCATTCAGCTTATTGAAGAGGCTGCGCGGACCATGGGGTGCTCCTGCGCCACCTTTGTTGCCTTGGCCGCTACAGAGCTTGCCGAGCAGATCGCCGTAAAGGCGCCGCAGCCCTTGGGGCACGGACCGGCCTGCACCTTTATGCCCGTTATCTGATCGCTATTTTCGCCAAAAGGATTGCACCATGCTCGACGGAAAGACTGCTCTTGTCACCGGAGGCTCCAGCGGCATCGGTCTGGCCGCTGCCCGCACGCTGCGCGATCATGGTGCGCGCGTTGCCATCATGGGCCGCTCACCGGAGAAGCTTGAGGCGGCAAGGCTGGCGCTGGGCGAGGATGTTCTGGCCATCCATGGCGATGTTGCCTCGCTGGATGATCTGGCGCGTATGCGTCAGAAGCTGGAGGCGGGTTTCGGCACGCTCGACATTCTGTTCGCCAATGCCGGGATCGCGCATGGCACTCCCATCACCACGACCGATGAGGCCACTTACAGTCGCATGATGGATGTGAACGTCAAGGGCGTGTTCTTCACGGTGCAAGCGGTCTTGCCGTTGATGCGTGAAGGCGGTTCGATTGTTCTCAACACATCGTGGCTCAATCAGGTGGGCACGCCGGGGCGGGCCATTCTCTCGGCTTCCAAGGCGGCGGTGCGCTCTTTTGCACGCACCATGTCGGCGGAACTGCTGGAGCGCGGCATCCGCGTCAATGCCGTCAGCCCCGGCTCGATCGAGACGCCGATCCATCGCGGCAAGGATCAGAGCGAAGCCGATTTCCGTGCCTATGCCGAAAGGGTGGGCGGGCAGGTTCCGTTGGGCCGCATGGGGCGGCCAGAGGAAATCGCGGCGGCGGTGCTGTTTCTGGCCAGCGATGCCTCCAGCTATATGCTGGGCGCCGAGATCGTCGTCGATGGCGGAAGGGCGGAGCTTTAGGTCATGCGCATCAACGATGATCTGTCGATCCCCGCGCTGGTCCATGCCGCCGCGCTGGACTGGGTGCCCAGTCCGGCCGCCGGGGTGGAGCGCCGCATGCTGTTCCGCATCGGCGAGGAAAAAGCGCGCGCCACCTCGATCGTGCGCTATGCGCCGGGCAGCGCCTTTGCCCGCCACGGTCACCCTGGTGGCGAGGAATTTCTGGTGCTGAGCGGCACCTTTCAGGACGAGACCGGCGACTTTCCGGCGGGCAGCTATGTGCGCAATCCGAAGGGGACCGCTCACGCCCCCGCCAGCGCGGAGGGTTGCGTCATTTTGGTCAAGCTCTGGCAATTCGCAGAGGATGACCGCGAAAGGATCGTGCGTTTGCCCGGCGAGGGCCTCATTGCCGATCCGCGCGCCGGCGCCTTGTCCTCCCGCCTGCTGTTCGATGGCGCGGGCGAGACTGTGCGGATCGAGGCATGGCAGCCGGGCGCGGACATACTGCTTCCCAATCACGAAGGGCTCGAACTGCTGGTTCTCGCTGGCGGCTTCACCTGGCAGGGTGAGGCGCTGACGGCTTGGAGTTGGCTGCGCCTTCCGGCCCATCAGCCCTTGCAGGCAAAGGTCGGGCCCGGGGGCGCGCAGGTCTGGTTCAAGCAGGCGCCTCTGCTCTCGCCGCGCGTCTGTGCCTTCGACAGCGACGCTGATGCGTGATGCGCTGCGATCTGATGCTCGCTGTGTTGACAGGTTTGGGCGGCACTGCGGTGCTCGATCTGTGGGCGCTTGCGCTCAAGCGGCTGCTGGGGGTGCCCGGCGTCAACTGGGCTCTGGTGGGGCGCTGGATCGCTACGATGCGACAGGGCCGCTTTGCACACATCAGCGTTGCCGCTCTGCCGCCCGCGGCCGGGGAAGGAGCGATTGGCTGGATTGCCCATTATGCGATCGGCGGGGCCTATGGTCTGCCTTTGCTTGGTATTTGGGGCAAGGGCTGGTTCCGACACCCCACGGTGATACCGCCCCTGATCGTGTCATGGGTGCTGCTGGTGGCGCCTTACTTCATCATGATGCCGGGTATGGGATGGGGGCTGGCCGGGGCGAAAACGCCGCGCCCCAACGTCACCCGGCTCAAGAGCGTGATAGGTCATTCGGTGTTCGGGCTCGGCATGTTTGCCACCGGGCTGATGCTGGCGCGGATCTGACCCCTTGCCACGCCGCCCGGTTGATCTTCCATTCCGCGCGCCTGGATACGTGCGTGCCATCGTTTCAGGATCTGACACCATGAAAAACACCAAGGTTGCCATCATCGGCGCGGGTCTGGCCGGTCTCTATGTTGCCCGAGCCCTGCATCGCGCAGGCGTCGACATCCTGCTGATCGAGGCCCGGGAGCGTATCGGCGGTCGCATCTTCACCGCCGATGCGGCGGGATCGCCCACCGAGGATGGCTTCGATCTGGGCCCGTCCTGGTACTGGCCCGAAATCCAGCCCGCCATAGCCGAGCTGGTCGCCGAGCTGGGGCTGTCTGCCTTCGCCCAGAACAGCGAGGGTGATGTGATTTTCGAGCGCATGTCGCGCGAGAGCCGCCACCGCTACCGCAGCGCCGCCCAGAGCCCGCAATCGATGCGCCTGGCAGGTGGCTCGGCGGCACTGGTGCGTGCGCTGGCAAAGGATTTGCCCGAGGCCGCCGTTTTGCTTGGAACGCGCGCGAAAGCCATGGTGCTGAAAGAAAACGGCGTGGTCCTGAACCTGCACAGCGCCCATGGCGAAGACACGGTTCTGGCTGAACGGGTGGTCGTGGCCTTGCCGCCCCGCCTGCTCGACGCCACAGTGGATTTCACCCCGCAGCAGGAGGAGGATGTGGCCCGGCGCTGGCGCGAAACCGCCACGTGGATGGCCCCTCATGCGAAATTCTTTGCGCTGTATGACCGTCCCTTCTGGCGCGAGGATGACCTGTCTGGCACGGCACAGAGCATGGTCGGCCCCATGGTCGAGATGCATGATGCCACCACCGCATCGGGCGCGGCGGCCCTGTTCGGTTTTCTCGGTGTGCCGGCACCGCAGCGGGCCGCGCTAGGCGAGGCCACGCTGACCCGCGCCTGCATCGACCAGCTCGCGCGTATCTTCGGACCCGAAGCCGCTGCTCCCAAGGCCACGCTGTTCAAGGATTGGGCTGCCGACCCGCTGACGGCCACGCCTGTTGATCTCGGCGCTGCCGGGCATATCCTGCCAAGCGATGCGCCTTGGGTGAGGGGCCCATGGGCAGCGCGGCTGACGCTGGCTGGCAGCGAAACCAGCGCCAGCGAGCCGGGCTATCTGGCCGGTGCCGTCGATGCCGCGCGCCGCGCCGTCGAACAGACGCTGATCGGGTTGGGGATCGATGACCGCGAAGTCTGACCAGGTCTCGCGCGCCCCGCATCGCAACATCCGTCTGCTGACCATCGCTCAGGCACTGGGTGGGGCCAATTCGCCCATCGTCATCTCGCTTGGCGGGCTGGTGGGGCAGCATCTCTCGCCCGATCCCAAGCTGGAGACGCTGCCGGTCAGCCTGCTCAATCTGGGGTTGGCGGTGGGCACGGTGCCCGCCGCCTTCATCATGCGGCGCTATGGACGGCGGCAGGGTTATCTGCTGGGCGCGGTGATCGCGCTTCTGGCCGGGCTGATCGCCACGCTGGGGATCGTCCGCCACAGTTTCGCGATTTTCTGCGCTGGCACGTGTCTTGCCGGTTTCTACTCCTCCTATGTGCAGAGCTACCGCTTCGCCGCCGCCGACAACCCCACCGGCGCGGCAAGCCAGAAGGCCATCGCCCGGGTGATGGTGGGCGGTCTGGTTGCCGCGATCATCGGTCCGCAACTGGTTATCTGGACGCGCGACGCGCTGCCCGGCCATGCCTTCGCGGGCAGCTTCCTGAGTCAGGGCGTGCTGGCGATGATGGCCTTTCCGGTGCTGCTGATGCTGCGCCCGCCCGCCGAGCGCAGCCATGGCACCGCGCAGCCCGCCGCAAACCGCGCGCTGCGCGATATCCTGCTGACCCCGCGTTATATGCTGGCGATCGCCACGGGGGTGGTTTCCTACGGGTTGATGACCTTTGTGATGACAGCCTCGCCCATCGCCATGGTCGGGCATGGCCATTCGGTGGACCGCGCCGCTCTGGGCATCCAGTGGCATATTCTGGCAATGTATGGCCCCAGTTTCCTGACCGGGCGGCTGATGGCAAGGTTCGGCAAGGAGAAGGTGGCGGCCACGGGCCTACTGCTGATCGGCGCCTCGGCGGTGGTAGCTCTGTCGGGGCTGGACATCGCGCATTTCTGGGGCGCGCTGGTGCTGCTGGGTGTGGGCTGGAACTTCGGCTTTCTGGGCGCCACGGCGATGGTCGCCGATTGCCACACGCCGAGCGAGCGCAACAAGGTGCAGGGTGCCAATGATTTTCTGGTGTTCGGCACCGTGGCGACGGCCTCCTTCTTTTCCGGAGCCTTGCTGCACAGCTCGGGCTGGGCCACGATCAACTGGGTCGTGCTGCCCGCGGTTTCACTGGTGCTGGTTCCGCTGCTGTGGCGCTCCGCCGCCGCTATCGGAAGGCTTAATTCGTGCTGGCAAGGGCAGCTTTGTCAGCGGGATTTGTGACAATGAATGCGATGTGGAGTTGTGCGCCAAAGTTGACTGAGTGATCGCCCCCTTAAAAGCTGCCAGTTCAATTGGACGCGCCGCCAATCTGGCGCTAGATGCTTTGGTGTGACTGATAATACTCGCCTTTCCAAGACGATATCGCTGTGGCTACGCCATCGTCCCGATGCTGCTGGCCTTGTGCTGGATCAGCAAGGCTGGACAGATGTAGACAGTCTGTTGTCCGCGCTGGTTGAGGCCGCGTTGCCCTGCGATTGGCAGGATTTGCTGCGACTTGTCGAGGAGAGCGACAAGCAGCGCTTTGAGCTTTCTCCCGATACGGTACGGATCCGGGCGCGTCAGGGCCATTCGGTGCCTGTCGCGCTGGACTGGCCGCAGGCTTCGCCGCCCGATCTGTTGTACCACGGCACGGTGGAACGCTTTCTTCCTGCGATCCTGAGCGACGGCCTGTTGCCGATGGGGCGGCATCATGTCCATCTTTCGCCCGATCTGGATACGGCGGTGAAGGTTGGGGCCCGGCGCGGGCCACCCATCGTGCTGCGCGTGCAGGCTGCGGACATGGTGCGGGCGGGACATGGTTTTCAGCTGACCAGCAACAATGTGTGGCTCACTCCGCATGTGCCCCCGGCCTATCTGTCCATCGAGGGGCGACCCACCCCATGACCAGGAGACGTCAATCCCATGCTTGAGGAAGGCCTGAAGGCCGCAGTTGCCAAAGTGGGCGCGCATCTCGATGCGTTGGAAGGTGCCTTTGTCTCCCGGCGCGCGCTGCTCGAACTGGTGATGCTGGGCCTGCTGACGCGCGAGCATGTGCTGCTGATCGGCCCGCCCGGCACGGGCAAGTCGGCGGCGGTGCAGGCGCTGGCCCGGGCGCTGGATGCCAGCACCTTCGACTATCTGATCGGTCGTTTCACCGAGCCGGGAGAACTGTTCGGCGCGCTCGATCTCGATGCGCTGCGTGATGGACAGATCCGCCCTGTTACCAAGGGCATGCTGCCCGAGGCGGAGGTCGCCTTTCTCGATGAAATCTTCCTTGGCTCCACGGCGATCCTGAACTCGCTACTGAAAATCCTGAATGAGCGGACCTATCGGCGTGGCCAGTTCGGCATGAGCGTGCCGCTGATCTCCTGCATCGCTGCCTCGAACGAGCTGCCGCAGGATACGGCGCTGGCGGCTTTTGCCGACCGATTTTTGCTGACGATGTTCGTCGATCCGGTCGGCGATGAGGCGCTGGGGGCGCTGATCCAGGCGGGATGGGACGATATGCGCGGCGCCCATGCACCGGTGCCGCCGCTTGAGCACGGCGTGCTGGCCACGCTGCAGGCAGCGGTGCTGGAGGTCGATCTGGCGCCGATCCATGATGATTATGCCCATATCGCGCGCAAGATCAGGCTTTTGGGTCTGTCGCTTTCGGATCGCAAGCTGGTCAAGGGGCTCAAACTGATCGCGGCCTCCGCGCTGTTGCGGGGCAGTCTGGTGGCGGGCAAGGAAGACCTTTGGCCGGTGACCTATCTGGTGCAAAGTCGCCAGCATCAGAGCGAACTGCGGCAACTGCTGCATGCCGAGTTGCAGCACAGCCGCAACCCGGTGCTGACCGGCAGCGTGGCGCAGGCAACCCATGATCTGACCGCCCATGCTGCCCAATTGGGCGAACGCGCCACCCACTTGCTGCAAGCCCGCCCGCAGGATGGCGGGGGCGAGCAGATCGAACATTGGCTGGTCCGGCTGGAAACCATGCTCACAAGGATCGATGCTGCCTTCGCGCCCGATGCCATGCCGCCGCATCTCGCTGCGCTCCACAAGGAGATCGAAACCGCTTTGGCCAAGGGAGCTGACACCCTTGTAGCAAAAGATGCGGTGAGCGGAGACTGACGATGCGGTGGCTGCGGGTTGCGCCGCTCCAGACGGTCGATGGCCTGCTGCTGACCGGCGGGGATGCGCGGGATCGTCTGGCGCAGGCCCTTGCGGGCAAGCCCCGGGCGATCCGCATGCTGCCGTTTGCCAGCGGGGCCGGTTGGGCGGCGCTGTTCGCCCGCCCGCTGGAGCCCGATGGCGAGCCCGTCCTGCCCCGCATCGCCGATGCCATGCCGCTTTACCGCGCGACCGACGGCTGGTGGTTTCCGGTCGGCTGGGCGTTGAATGTGCCCGCGCATGCGCTGGGGGAGGTGCTGGCCCATCTGGCGGCGGCGCATGATCTGGCGCTGCCCGCTATCGCCGTGCCCCGCGCGCCTGATGATGCGGAATGTGGCGCTTGCGATCTCTATCCCATCCGCCACACTGCCGGGCTTGCCTCATGAGCAAGGCTTCCATCCTGCCCGAGGCCTACACGCCATTCCGCCCGCTGCTGGAGCAGCTGTCACCCATGCTGGCCGAGGTGCTGGGCGGGCTGCTGGCGCAATATGAACATCTCGCCGATGCTTTTGCCGCGCTGCTTGAAGCCGATCGGGGCGAGTTCGCAGGGCTCGGCGGCTTGACCCATCACGGCGACATCGACACCATCGTGCAAAGCGAGTTGCTGCTGCGCACTGAGGCGCCTCTGGAATTCTTGCGGCGGCTGGTCGAATCCGAAACCCTGTTCCATGACCGTATCCATGTCGATCCGGGCCAGCAGCGGGTGCTGCGGGTGATGGTCTCGGTCGGGCCGGGGATCATGGGGCATGGCCGTATTTTGGCGCTGGCGGCCCTGTTCCTGCTCGCACGGGTGGCGATGCAGCGCGGCGCGGACTTCCATTGGTGTTTCCTGCCCCGTGCCGAGGGCGCGATCTGGTTCGATCAGCTTTCGGTCAACACGATCAAGCGCTTCCTGCGCTCGGCCAGCTTCCGCGAGGCTGGCCCGGATGATCTGCGCGGCGCGCGTGAGGCATGGGAGCAGGCCCATGACAAGCAGCGCCAGCCATGCACCGACTGGATGCTGGGTGCGGCCTTGCCCACTCAGAGTGCCTCCGATGAAAGCGGCGCCGTACACAATGCGCTGCGCTTCACCCTGCTGCCTTACCGCCCCGGCCAACCGCGCGCCGCCGACCTCGATCTGCGCTGCCATGGGCGGGAGGCGTGCCGCAGGACCGTCTCCTTCGCGCCGGACCGGCTGTGCCTTGCCGCGCTGGAAAACCCTTTTTCGCGCCCGCAACCGGCCCGCGCCGCCGCCCCCGCGTCGGGCGGGCCGGTGCCGGCGATGGCCGGTTGGGAGCCGCATTATCTCTCCCTGCCCAATGGGTACTATCGCCTTGTCAGGCTCAGCGATGGCCTGCTGGTGATCGGGGCCGCAAAAAATGCCTCAGATTGGGGTCTCTGGTTCGTGCCCCTGCCGGAAGAGGTCACGCTGATGGGCGTGGCGATCGACGATGCCACACTCGCCCTGCTGCGCCACAGCGTGGAGGATGGCGTGCAGAAGCTCAGCTTCCGGCGGGTGGCGCTGGTCCGGGGAAATGCGGGGGTGTGGCCAACGCTGAAAAGCCACGCCGTGCCCTGCAACCAGCCTTTCGCCGGACGCAGCCGCTATGCTCTGCCGATGCTGTCGCGTTACCATGATCCGGAATTCTATTCGGTGTCGGGGCAGGGCTATCGGCTGACCTTTGGCGTCAATGACAAGCCCTCGACCTTCACGCCGCTCTACAAGCAGCCGCGCACGCTTCTGAGTACGGGCGGGCATCGCGTGGTGGAGCTGATGCTGGGATCGCGCCCCGCCTTGCAGCTTATAAAACGCGATCTTTCGACCTATGGCCATTTCAGCCTGCCCGATTGCAACACAATGCCCAAGGCCTTTCACGCTCTGGCCTGGTCCGCCAGCAACCGCGATCTGGCCTATGCGTTGCGCCCCGGGCAATGGACCGTCGCGCCGCTCCACAGTCCCGGCGCTGCCGAGCCTGCTGCCCGCCCCCGCCAGTTCCAGACCGAACCGTGCGAGCGCGTGCTGGTGGCCGGGGTCGACAAGGCCGGCGTCTGGGCGCGCATCTGGTCGGATGCGCGCCATGGCGGGGAGGGCACCATCGAATGGTTCAAGCTGGAGGAGGGCAAGCGCAGCCGCCGCCTGCCGCCGTTGCCGCTGGGCGAGCATGCCGGGGCGATCGCCACCGTGCTTCCGGCGGATGACGGTTTCTGGGCCGTCGCACTGGATGGCGAGGGCGCGCCTGAGCATCTGATCCATTATCGTCAGAACAAGCATTCGGGCCAGGTCCGGGCCAGCACCCATGCCCTGGCCGATCTGCGGGCCAAAGCGGTGGTGCTGGCCTGGGAAGACCCGGCATGAGCCGCGCTGCCGCCTCCCATGTTGCCCGGCGTGCACGGCAAAGCGCGCCGCGTGCCTTTCCAGCGCGCCCGACGCTGCCCGCGCAGACGCCGTGCCGCGCTCTGGCCTTTGTGGTGCGTGCCGGCGGGGGGCTGCCCGCGTTGCACAGCCTGCGGGACAGGGTGAGCGAGATGCGGCGCGGCTCGATCGGTTCGGGTGCGCGCGCCAGAACGGTGTTGATCCTGCTGTTCCACGGCCCACCTGCGCCCCATGGCGCGGATCATCCCACAGCCCTGCCGCTGGTTGGCACGGAGCATGGCGGGCTGACCAGCCATTTGCATGAAACCGGCGCTGACGGGGCAGGGGATCATCTGGGCCGCAGGGTGGACCTCTGGTGGTCTGGCGCGGTGCATCATTTGGTGCTTGATGTGCTGGAGCCGGTCTCGCTGGGCACGCTCTGGTCGCTGCCGGAGGTGACGATCCATCCTGCCGATGCCCCGCAGCCGCGCATGGCGGGAAGCGATGCCGGTCCCTCCGGCATGGTGCCGCGCGATCCGGAACCGGGCGAACATCTGAGCCCCCTGCATCGCCGCACCCCGCCGCTGCCCCGGGTTGAGGACAACCCTTTCCGCGAGCTGCATGAAGCCATCGCCCGCCGCCCCTCGCTGCGCTCACTGTGGCGCAGGCGGGTACAAGGCGGACTGAGTCCGCAGGAGAAGCGCTGGCTGTTTGGCGGACTGACCCTGTTGGCCGGTTTGTGCGCTTTGCCGCTGGTGGTGTTGGCCGTGGGCGGGTCGTTCTGGTCGCTTCTTCCTTTCTTCGTCGGTGCCGCAGGCGCGGCAGGCGCCAGGCGAGGCGGCAGCAGCTCACCGGCAGGAAGCCATGCCCGCGGCGTACCGTCCGCGCCTCGGCAGGGGTTGTTCGATCATCTGACCAACTGGCTGCGCTGGCATATGCCTGCCTCCACGCTGCGCAGCCAGCTGGACGCGCGGGTCAAGCGCATCGAAAGCCTTGCCGGGCAAGGCGCCATCGATGAGGCGCTGCGTCTGGCTCTGCGGCTGAACACCAAGGGCGACAAACAACCGCAGAGCAAGCGCTATCCCAAACAGTTGCCCGCAGCCCGCGCGCGGCTGGACTTTGATATGACGCCTTTGTCCAGTGTGGCGCCGATCCTTGGCCCGCAGCATGGCGGGGCCTTGCTGGCCTGCTATCACCAGCTCGCGCAGAAGCTGGAACGCGAGGGCGATCACCGCCGCGCGGCTTTCATCCATTCGCAACTGCTGGGCCAGCACGCGCAAGCCGCGCTTTTGCTCGAAAAGGGCGGACTGTCGGAGGAAGCCGCGCAGCTGGCCTATGCCGCTCAGCTGGCGCCGAGCCTGACCGTCCGTCTGCTTTACGCCGCCGGTCAGGCGGATAGGGCGCTGGCGCTGGCCAGGCGCACCGGCTGCTTCGATGAACTGGCGCGTGACAGCCGGGGCAAGGATCCGGCCTATCACGCTTATGTGGTGGGGGCGTGGTCGGATCTGCTGGTCGAAAGCGGCCAGCCCTTGCGCGCGCTTCAGGTCACCGATGAGGTGGCCGGGCGACAGGATGCCGATCCGGCCCTGCTGCGGGCCCGTCGGCGCTGGTTGGAACAGGTGGGTGAGGCCGATGCCCGATCCGGCTTTCAGGCCGAGGCGGTGGTACGCGTCCTGCTGTCCGGCGCCTTGGCGCAGGCCGATGCGCTGGCCGCTTTTCCAGCTGTCTCGCCTTTGCCGCAGGATCGGCTGGATGCTCTGGCCTTGGCTGCCCTGCAGCAAGCCGCGCGATCAGAGGATGCGGGCGAGGGCATGCTGGCGGCGCTCGATGTCTGGAACCGGCTGGCCGCGCGTGCCTCGCCCGAGCAAACGCGCTTCTGGGACGGCGGCGGCCCCGCCCTGATCGAGGCTTTCGCCCGTGCCGTGTTGCAAGGCGCCTCGGCGCGGCTGGCGCCGGGCGATCTGGCGGGGTTGCAGCGGCTGCTGCGTCTGGCCGGGCTTACTGTGCTGGCGGCGGATATTGGCAAGCTGGGCAAGCTCCACCGTGCCGCGCAGAAGCCAGCGCGGCAATGGCAGGTGCGGCCTGCGGCGACGCTTCGGCCCCAGGTGTTGGCAGGCTGCCTGCTGGGCAATGGCCTTGTTCTGGCCTGGCGGGCCAATGAGACGCTGGAGGTGTTCGATCGCCATGGCGCGCCCGTCTGGCGGCATCATCTGCCCGAGGTCACCGCGCTTGTTCCTCTGGGTTCGGGTGGGGAGGCGCTGATCGTTCAACGCGCGCCCGAGTGCAAGTCCAGAGTCAGTCGTTACACGGCGCATGATGGGCGCTTTCACGCCATCGGTCTTGTCGATCTTGTGGCCCATCACGCCATCACCTCCGATACCGCCTGGCTGGTACAGATCGGTGGAGAATTCGGGGCGCTCGGTCTGGCTGCGCTGTGCGCGCGTGAGCCGCGGTTCGAATTTCTCTGGTCCTGCGCCCTGACAGAAAGAGTGCGGGCGGTGGCCTTCCTGCACGGCCCTCAGGCGGCATCATGGATCACCATCGATATGACGGGCGATCGTCATGGTGTTGTGGAAATGTGGAGCATGCAGAGCAATGGTCAGCTGACCACCTCGCTCTGCCTTGCCTTGTCGAGTCAGGGCGATGATGCGCCTCTGCCGCCCGTATCATGGGGCTGGGGTCACCGCGCCGGCACATCCATGGTCCAGCCCATCGACGGATCTGCCGCAAGGATGGTGGTGGTTCCATGGGCGGAAGATCAGGAAGGCCGCGCGCGTCAGATCGCGGCCCGGCGCCAGCCTTTTGAAGCGGATGACAGCTTTGCGCCCTGCGATTTCGGTCGCCAGCTTGTGCACTATAGCAGAGCAACCGAGGCGGCCGGGGCACAGGACGAAACCGCGATACTGCGTTTCGGTGACAGAGCTTCGGCATTTGTCCTGCGTCATGCCGGGGATTGCATGCTCACCTGCCTTGCCCGCTCGGCAGGCACCGTGCAAACGCCGGATGCCAAGGCCGCGCAGACTGACACGGGGGCGAGGGTGATGTTGGCCGATCCTTTCGGGCAGATCTTTCTGGTCGATCCCGAACGCGCTCGGGTCACCGTGGTCTAAGCACCCCGCCTTCTCCGCAGTGAGTTCGCCATCTTGAAGATGGTCAGCAGCATGTGCCGATGTCAGTTCAGGAGACGCCGGGGGGCTGATCTACTGAAGCTTCCCTATGGCCTCTTTGTCCTGATGAACAGATGACGGCTATCAGGATTGGCGAGTTTGACGCTGCGCAGAAATGGCCATGAGTCCGAGTGCGAACCTTATTCCACCTCTGCGCAGTCGCATACCCAATCTACAGGCCGTAGCGCAGGGTGAAAATCACTTGCCTGGGGTTGCCATACTCACCGCCATAGGGGCTTTCCAGAAGGAGGTAATGCCGGTCGGTCAGATTGGTCACGTTCACCGAGAGCGTGAGGCGATCCATGACCTTGTAGGCTGCGCGCAGATCGAAGGTCTCATAGGCGCCTTGCCGCAGATAATTGCCGTCACCATCGGTGGCATAGGTTCCGCTGCTGACATAGGCGCCTGCGCCAAGGCTGATGCGCTTCAGCCTGCCGGGCAAGGTGTAGTTGGTCCACAGCTTGAAAAGGTGGCGCGGCGCGATGCTCTCGAAACCGACGCCATTGGCATTCTGACTGGAATCGAGATATTTGGCATCGGTGTACGTATAGCCGCCTGAAATCTTCCAACTGTTCGTCAGATAGCCATTCGCGGTGATTTCGACGCCCCGGCTGCGGGCGCGACCCGTTGCAATATAATAGCCTTCATTGGGGTAGCGCGGATCGGACACCGCACGGTTTTCCTCCGTCAACTGGAACAGCGCGATCGCGGTGTTCAATCGTCCGTCCAGATAGTCGCCCCTGACGCCGGCTTCATACTGAACGCCCTCCAGCGGAGGCAGCACGGTGCCGGCCACGGTCTGGGACGTCTGTGGATTGTAGATCGTCGCATAGCTGAAGTAAGCGGAATAATGCTTGCCGATCTTGTAGATCAGCCCGGCATAGGGCGTCACCTTGCCGGACACATGGCTGGCATTGACGACGCTGCCCAGGCTGGTCGTATCCCACCAGATCGCCCGCGCACCGGCCACCAGCGTCAGGGGATCGGCCAGGCTGATGCGGGCGTTGCCGTAAAGCCCGTATTGATTGACGGCGGTGGTGTAATGGAAGGTGTTCGGCCCATCGAAGGCCGGACGGGGTGCAGTCTGAACCCAGGACAGGGGTTCTTCCGCATCGCAGAAGATGTCTCCTCCGGCGCTGTCGTTCGGGCCGCAGCGATAGGCGGTGTCACGGAAATCCTCGCGCTGATAGGTGGCGCCGAAGGTCAGCGCATGAGCGCGGCCGAAGAGTTGGAGCGGCCCAGTCACAAAGGCGTCGATCGATTCCTGATTGTCGAACTGGTGCCATGTCTCCGCCTCATAATCCGCCAGATCGGAGCCGATGTTGAAGCCGCCCGCAAAGCCCTGCAGCACGGTCGAATGGCTGCCCAGATAGTTGAACGCCAGCTTGCCCGACCAGCCTGCGCCCAGCTTCTGGTCGAGTTCGGCAAAGCCGGTCTGATAGGCATAGGTGTTATGAGCCCATGGCGCCTCGGTGTTCGTGGAGCGGGTGCCGAACAGGATGTATTGGCCATTCACCGGCGTGTCATAGGCCAGCGCGCCCTCCCAATTCGCCCTTTCGTTGACATGCGTATAGCTGCCGCCCACCCGTACCTGTGTCGTCGGGCTCAGATCTGCTTCAACCGTGCCGTAAATGAGCGCGTCATGGCGATAGCTGGTGTCCTGCATCAGGTTCTGGCTCTGGATGTTGCCGACCACACGCGCCCGGACAGAGCCCGAAGCGTTCAGCGGGCTGCCTACATCGAGCGTGCCGCCAAAGTCATTATAGGTTCCGGCAAGAGCCTGAGCCGAAAACTGGAAGGTCTTTGGCGCGCGTTTGCGCACCATGTTGAGCGTGCCGCCCTCATTGCTGAACCCACTCATCAGACCGTCAGGCCCTTGCAGGATCTCGACCCGGTCGAACATCGCCAGATTGGGCGCGATCGAGGCAAGATTTTGCGTCGTCGGCATGCCGTCCAGCATCCAGGTGGTGATCGGAAAGCCGCGCGAGAAAAAATCCGTCCGCTCGGAATCAGTGTTGCCGATGGTCACGCCGGGGGCCCAGCGCATCGCATCGTTCAGAGTCAGCATGGCTTGCTGCTGGATCTGCTCCTGCGTGATGACGGTCACCGTCTGCGCGATGTCGCGCTGGGCAAGCGGGGTCTTGCTGCCGACCGTCGTCGGCGGATTGGGCATTTTCGCATAGGGATCGCTGGCCTTGGGATCATAGCCATTGGCATAGGTTGGGGAACCTTCGGTCATCGCCCCATCGACCTGCACCGCGCCCAGCTGGATTGCGTTGCCCGTTGCCACAGGCGCGACCTCGATCCGCACGGCGCGCGGGCCGATAAAACGGAATGTCAGCCCGGTTCCCGCAAGCAGACGGCAGAGCGCTTCGGGGGCGGCCATGGAGCCCGCTACGGCAGTGCTCGTGCGTTTGGCCAGCGTTTCGGCGGTTGCCGTGATCTGCATGCCCGATTGCTGCCCGAAGATCGCTATCGCGTCGCTCAGCTTTTGTGCGGGAATATCGAAGGAGCCGCTCGTGCTGGCGGTTTGGGCTGTGGCAGCGGTCGCGCTGGCCATGCCCAAGGCGCTGCCGGCCAGCCAGACCCCCATCAACGACTGTCCCATCCAACCTTTTCTGGCCATTCCCCGAAACATCAATGCTGCCTCCTTCGCTCAATCCGGGCGCCTGCATTGATAATGCGTTGCAGATGCGCTTTGGGATTGAAGACGCCGGCTCCTTCATTTTTTCCGGAACTTTTTTGAAAAATCTGGCCGCAGCTATTGGCTGACGATCAGCAGCCAGGGCGTGATCCGGGTTACTCGCCCCCCATAGGGGTTGACCAGGGCCTCAATGGCATCGGCGGGAGCCTTGGCATCATAGCTGCCCGAGACACGCCGTTGCCCCAAGGCCTTGTCGCTGAGTAGAATGTGGCCGCTATACCAGGGGCGGATCTCATCGATGACTTCAGCGATCGTCCTGTCCGTCGCAACCACGCGTCCGTTCCGCCAGGGGCCAGCGAGGCGCGGGTTGACTGTGCCGGTCTGGGCGCCCCCCACGGATGGCACTCGCAACCATTGTCCGGCAGTCATGCGATAGGGGACGCTGGCAGGCCGGTCGACCTGCACCTCGCCGTTGGCGACCGACACCACCGTTGTCGATCCCAGCAACCGCACATCGAAGGCGGTCCCGATATCCGTGGTGGTTACATCGCCTGCCTTGACCGTGAAGCGGCGAGAAGGATCATGCCTGATATCGAACCAGGCTTCGCCGGCCAGCAGATGCACCGTGCGGGTGCCGGCTCGTTCTTCGAGCGCGATGGCGCTTTCCGGTCCCAATCTGACGGCATCACCGCGATCAAGGGCAACCACCTTCATCTCGCCGGCGCCTGTGATGGCATCGGCCTGCAAACGGAGTTGCAGGTGTGGCGCGATTGCCAACGCCAGACACGCCGCAAGCGCGAAGCCCGCAAACCCACCGATTCTGCCGCGACGTGTGAGCCATGCCGGGGCAGGCACAAGCGGCGGCCCCGGTTGTATCGGAGCACTGCCCAGCAGATCGTCTTCCAACCCGGCAAAGGTCAACTCAACGCTGTCCCAGGCTTCGCGATGATCGGCGCTCTGGGCGAGCCAGCGGTCGAAAGCCGCGCGCAGGGCCTGATCATCTGGCTCCTCGCGCAGCATGACGAACCATTCGGCGGCCTTGTGGTGGAGGCTCAGTTCAGCGTCCATGGAGGCGGTCCCATACATTCCGCGCCGGCAGGGGCGACGGCGGTGTTCCATCTTTCAGGGACGTTCCCAAGGCTCCATTTTCCGTAAAAACCATCCTGGCGGCCCTATCGACCTTTGGGCCGACGCGCGGAGCAGTGCGCCAGCCCGTCGATCACCAGCGCGTGAGCGGAGGATATGGAGATGCCGAGTTCCACTGCGATCTCCCGCAATTTCAGGCCCTGAAGCCGGTAAAGCTCGATGGCCTTGCGCTGCTGGGGCGGCAGCGTGGCCAGAACATCCAGCACCGAGGCCAACTCCTGCCTGGCGATCAGATGCGTCTCCGCAGAAGGTGCGGGATCGGCAACGGCCAGCGCCACGGTTTCCAGATCCTGGCCAGACGACACGCGTTTTTCCCGTTCGATCCGGCGCAGGCTGTCGATGGCGAGGTTGTGAACCGTGCGGCGCAGATAGCTGGCGAAATCTCTCACCGGTTCGACACTGGTCCGGCGCCGCAACACCAGCCAGGCATCCTGCACGATATCCTCGGCCCGGGTCCGGTCTCCCAGAATACCGGCCGCATAATCGACGAGCGAGGCGCGATGGCTGGCATAGTGCCGGATTTCATGCGCCTCGAACTTCACACCATTCCTCGATCGACCGGACGTGTTGATCCCGCGTAACCCTGGAAGGCGCGAGGCATTGCGATTCGCTCGCAATAAACAGGATGAGCGGGGGTTGCAACTGAGGTTTCAATCGCCAGAATCCAGCGTTCCGCCGATCCCATTCGAGCGACCTTGAGGCGTTCGTCCAGGAATGTCTGGCTGGGCGACAGGCCACTATGGCCCTGCTCAGGAAGGGCACGTTAAGTTGTGAAGTGCATCGAATTGCGGTGTGCCAACAGCAAATATTTGTTCATCTTGCGGACGCCAATCCGATCGAACACGAATTGCCGCAAACTCTGACCATAACTCATTTTAAGAATCGCTCGCAAAAACACCTTGCTTCCGTTATGGGCCGGCACCTTCCGTAACAACGGCCCGGAAACAAAGGCCTCCATGACGTCTGAGCGGCTTGATCTCTACCTCTCGCATCGCAAGGCCTTGATCGATCAGGCGAGTCGAATCATCGGCGATGGCGCGCGTGCCGAGGATGTCGTGCAGGATGCCTGGCTGCGCTTCTCATCCTTGTCGGATACCGACAGCGACGGACAGCGCATTCTCCAGCCTTTGGCCTATCTGCGCCGTATCGTGCGCAATCTGGCCATCGATCTGTCGCGTCGGCAGGCGCATGAAAACTGGGATCCCAACGGCGATGCCGATCTTGCCGAAATGGCCGCCCCCGAGCCGACGCCCGAACAGACGGCTTTGGCGCGCAACGAACTCGATCATGTCACGGCGGCGCTGGAAGGCTTGCCGCTGCGCACCCGTCAGGCCTTCGATCTCTACCGCTTTCAGGGCAAGACACTGAGCGAGGTGGCGGTGATCCTTGGCATTTCGCAGACGCGCGCGCATCAGCTTGTGCAGGATGCCATCGCCCGCTGCACGGCTCGTCTGATGCAAGGGGGCAGGCCATGATGCGGTGGGCCGGACTGAAAAGAGGGGCCGCGCCCACGTCTACCCTTTGTGGCGTCACCGCCCGGAAGGATGGCCGCTGATGATCGAGGATATGGGCCAGGACGACGAGACCTTGCTGCGCGAGGCGGCGGATCTGATGATCCGCGCGCAGGGGCCTGCGGCAGACCCTGCCGTGCAGGACGAACTGCAAGGCTGGAGGGCCAGGAGCGAACGCCATGAGGAGATCTGGCGCGCCACCTGCCGCATGTGGGGTCTGGCAGCCAGCGTGGGGCCGGGCATGCCGCTGGCCTCTCCTGTTTCGCGCCCGGAGCCCCGCCGGGTTTTCACGTGGCGGCACCTTCGTTCTCGAAAGTGGGCAGGCTGGGGGCTGGGCATCGCGGCCGCGCTGACCGCGCTGCTCGTCTCGCCCCTGCCGCTGATGCTGCAGGCCGATTATCGCACCGATATGGGCGCGAGACAAAGCATCGTGCTGGCCGACGGCTCGCAGGTCACGCTGGACCGAGACAGCGCCATCGCTGTCGATTATGCGCCTGCCGAACGCCATGTCACCCTGCTGAAAGGGCGCGCATGGTTCGATGTTGCCCATAATGCCGCGCGCCCCTTCAAGGTGGCCGCCGCCGATGTGACCGTGCGCGTGACGGGCACGGCTTTCGATGTCGATCGCGGCGATCACGGGGTGGATGTCGCCCTGGCGCGTGGTTCGGTGACAGCCAGTTGGACGGTATCGGGCAGCACGCAAGTGCGCCATCTGATCCCAGGGCAGCGCCTGATGGTCGATGGTACCAGCCATCAGGGCAGGCTCCAGCCGATCCCCGTCAGTTCCGTTGCCGCATGGCGCCGCGATCGCTTGCTGGCCGATGGCATCACCCTGCAGCGGGCTGTTGATGAACTGTCGCGCAGCTTTGGGGGGCGCATTCTGGTGATCGGCGCAAACCTGCAACAGCAGCGCGTGACCGGTGCCTATGACACCAGTGACCCCGCTCAGGCGCTGAGCCTGCTGGTGCAGCCCTTTGGCGGGCATGTGCGGCACATCACGCCATGGTTGCTGATTGTGTCCGCAAGCTGAAAAAATTTCTGACCCTGCCCTGAAGATCGACCGAGGCACTTCGTCAGCCCTGTGATCAAATCTGCAAATGCGACGCTCTTGCAGATAATATGATGAAGGGAACAAGGCTGTGACAGAGTTTCGGAGCTCCGCCGGATCGGCCATGAAGCGGGCGAGCATTCTGGCGCTGCTGCTGGGCGGAGCGGCGCTGATCGCGGGCGGCGGCGTGGCGCAGGCGCAAGGCAGTGGGCGCGTGGCCTCCAGCGCCCAGACGCGCCAGCTCGATATTCCCGCGCAGCCCCTTTCGACGGCGCTCACCATTTTCGGCGATCAGACCGGCATTCAGGTAACGGGCGATACGTCCATTCTCGATGGGCGCCAGTCGCAGGCGATCCGGGGCGCCTTCTCGCCCGCTGAGGGCCTGAGCCGGATGCTGGCGGGCACAGGCATTACCTATCGCTGGGTCGATGGCCGCAGCGTTGCCCTGCAGCGCGCCCCGCAAGTGTCGAGCGGAGACATTCAGCTTGGCCCGGTGCGGGTGGAAGGAGAGGAGGGCGCTGCCTCATCCTCTTCGTATCCGGGCGGCAATCTGCGCGGCGCCAGCCGCGATGAGATGGCGCGACGGCTGAACCCGCAGACCACGCTGGGATCGAAAGTGGCCGTTAGCCAGCGCGAACTGCCGCAATCGGTCACGGTCATCACGCAGGACCAGATCCAGCAGCAGAACATGATCACCCTCAACGATGTCATGCTCAACACGCCGGGCGTGACGGTGTTTCCCTTCGATTCTGACCGCACCAATTTCTATTCGCGCGGCTTCCAGATCACCACCTGGCTGCTCGACGGGGTGCCCACCAACCAGAATCTGGCGACCATCGCCCCCAACCTCGCCATGTTCGACCGGGTGGAGGTGCTGCGCGGCCCCGACGGGCTGATGAATGGCTTCGGCAGCCCCGGCGGCACGATCAATCTGGTGCGCAAGCAGGCGCCCGACCGCTTCACCATCAATGCGACAGCCTCGGCGGGCACCTACAACAACGTTCTGGGGGAGGTCGATGTCGGCGGCCCGCTCAACCGGGCGGGGACGATCAGGGGCTTGCTGGTCGCCAATGCGCAGACCCGCGATCTGGCGCAGGACGGCGCATGGCGTCACGACAAGCTGTTTTATGGCACGCTGGAGGCCGACATCACGCCGACAACGCTGCTGCGCCTTGGCGCCAGCTACAACCAGACTGACCAGAAAGCGATGTGGACCGGCGTTCCGGTCTACACCAATTACACCATCGTGCCGATTGCCCGCTCGACCTATCTGGGCGCGCCCTGGAATCATGACCGGTACAAGACCATCACCGGCTTTGCCGAGGTGAAACAGGATCTGGACGGGGGCTGGTCGTCCAAACTGTCTTTCAACTATCTGCAGAATTATTCGCATGTGAAGATCGGCCAGATTTTCACCACCGTCGATCCCGCGACGGATCAAACTACACTCGACGCTTCCAACGGCTTTGAGAAGGATCAGCAGGAGTCGGTGGATGTCTTCGTCACCGGGCCGGTTCATCTGTTCGGGCGCACCCATCATCTGACGGTCGGTGCCAGCTACAGCCGCGAGGATCTGAACGTCATCAACCGCTATTGCAGCGATGACAATCCCTTTTGCACGGTGCAGGCCAGCATCTTCGATGTGGTCAATCTGGCCGAGCCCGCCTTTAATGGCCCGGTGTGGAATCAGGATCAGGCGATCAACTAGTATGGGCTTTACGCCAATGCCCGCATCAGCCTGGCCGACAGCCTGACGCTGATCGGCGGTGGCCGTGTGACCTGGTACGACACCCATACCGCCTTCAAGCCGGGCCAGAACCCATACGACATTGCGGATTCCGGCGCGAAATCCTCGGGCAAGTTCATTCCCTATGCGGGGCTGATCTATGATTTCGTCCGCAACTATTCGGCCTATGCCAGCTATGCCACGATCTATTACCCGCAATCGGCCACCGACCATCTGGCTCATGTCCTCGCCCCGCTGGAGGGCGAGCAGTATGAGGCGGGGATCAAGGCCGAATATCTCGATGGCCGCCTCAATGCTTCGCTCGCGGTGTTCCAGCTGACCGAGGCCAACCGCGCCATCGACGATCCGCGCTATCCCGGCATGGGCTATTCCGTAGCGACGGGCAAGGCGCGAGCCCGGGGCGTGGAGATGACTGCCACCGGCAGCATCACCGCCAACTGGTCGCTGTCGGGCGGCTACACCTACACGCATACGCGCTATCTCGATGCCAGCACCAATGCCGATGGCGTGGGCTTCAACACGATTGCGCCAAGCCATCTCTTCAAGCTCTGGACGCAATACCGCCTGCCGGGACGCCTGAACCGGATCACCTTTGGCGCCGGCGCCAATGCCACCAGCGCGACCGCCGCCACAGATGGCGTCGGCACGGTGCGGCAGGGCGGCTATGCCACCTTCGACCTGAGGGCCTCCTATGCGCTGAACGAGCATCTTTCAGCATCGGTCAACGCGTCGAATATCACGGACAAAACCTATTATCGCATCGATAGCGTGGGCAGCGTGTTCTACAGCGATCCGCGGCAGCTTATCTTTACATTGCGTGCCAAATACTGAGACACGGCACCTATGGGTGACGGCAGTGTCGATTGCGTTCTGACCGCCCCGGTTGGGGCCAATCGGGAGTTGATCGACACTGTCGGTGCAGGGGCATCATGGCCATAGAGGCCATCAGCAGGAGACGGCAATGACACACGCCATTGAACCCATAGCGCATGTGCGAGGCGGTAGGGCCGATTCGATTGATGGCTATTGGGGCGGTGGCCGGACCCCGATCGAATTGGACACAGCGCAGAACTCCGTCACCACCAACTCTTCTTTCCATCGCGGCTGAAACCTGAAAGCCCGTTCGCTCATCATCTGTCCGTGCGCTTGGTCCACAAACCTCTATCGCACGAACGCGGGCCCGTACATCCCTGCTTGCGAGACACAATTTTCCTGCACTAAGGTTGGGCGCACCGGCCATTTCCGTTCAGCGGTTCGCCATGTGTTCGAAAGGGAATATTGTGGCGATACACCCCGATTTTACCAGTCTCTTCGGCAAGCGTTATGAAGACGAAACGGTCGCGGCTTTCCTGGCCGGGCATCCGCCGCACACATTGGACAAGCCCAGCGACGGGGACCAATATCTCCTCTGTAAAGCTGGCGGGTTCGATCTGCTGTTCGAGGATCCTGACACCCGTGGACCGGGACGGAAGCAGGACCGCAGGCTGGTCTCGATCTTCCTCTTCAATGAAGGGGTGCAGGGGCACCGGCGCTATACCGGCGTGCTGCCCTATGACTTTTCCTTCGACGATGTCCGCGCGACGCTACGGAGCAAGCGCAAGCCGGACTTCGTCTGGGTGCTTGGCGAAGGGCGCGCGACGCTCGACCATCCCAATCCCGATAGTGACACCTGGGCGTTGGATGGCCTGAAGTTCAGCGCGCATTATGCTGAGGGTGACGACGCTCCCCGCTATTTCACCATCAACCCGCCCGTGGACGGCCCCGAATGGGTCGCGCCGGACAGCTGGCAGAAATTGGCGCTGATACCCGGGCGCCTGGCTGAGGCAATCAAACTCTACCGTGCCGAAAACGCCGTAGGGATAGCCGAGGCCAAGGCAGCCATAGACCGCTATGCGGCGGAGCATTGAGCGGGCCGCGCATAGGGCAAAACATCGCCAAATGCCTGCACCATCGCATGAACGCTAGAGGACATCGCGCTGTATCTTCCCGAGATAACGCGTACTGACTAAAGGCGCCGTTTGGACCAGCAGGTGTAAAGACCGGAACGTCCCTACGCCGATCGATCAGAAGCTCCTCAGGACAGGTGCACGACCGGCAGCTTTTGATGAGGTCAATCGGACCTGCGAACGGCGGCTATGTCAACGGCTTTCGCCTTGCGCGGTCGGTAGCAGGTTGCCGAATCCTATCGCATGGCTGGGGCAGAGAAACGGCGAGATCGTCAATTCTGGCCGCCGAAGCTGATGCATCGAAACAGAAATGGGTTTGATCGTCTGGGTGATCTTCGTTTTCAGTCCGACTCATCATGTCTATGGTTCGGGGCGTAACAGCTCGCTGTGGGTGAAGTGGGGCGCAATATGCTGATCTATCATGCCTGCGATTATGAGTTGATCAAGGGTGATCCGCCCGCCAGGCGCAACCGCCACCTGTGCATCTAGAAGATAAATAAAATACAGATAAAACATAAAATTATGTGCTGACACGGTTGATGGGCCGCTGAACTGAAAGCATCGATTGTCATGGTAAGGTGCGGGGTTTCCTCTGCCTCATGGCAAAATCATCATAGTGATAAGGCCCATTTAGCCCAAGATGAATAAGTCTTGACGGGCAACGATACCGGTGTCAAACCGTGATCAATAGTAAGACTAAAAACCCTTAGAGGGTGTGAATTATGGGGGTGTCTCAATGAAATCTTTCCGCAACGCAGTCCTGTGCTCGGCCTCTTTCGGGGTGCTTGCATTGGTGGCGCCAGCTCATGCCCAGGCAGCCGAGGTGAACGCGTCTTCGGCTGGCGCGCCGCAGTCTGAAGCCCAGAATGACAGCGCCGCTGATATCGTGGTGACCGGTGTGCGTGCCTCGATCGAAGGCGCACTCAAGGTTCGCCGCACCTCGGTGCAGATTGTTGATTCCGTGGTCGCCGAAGACGTGGGCAAGTTGCCCGACAACAATGTGATCGAGGCGCTGCAGCGCGTCACCGGCATTCAGGTCACCAACCGCACGGGTGGCGAAGCGTCGGCGATCTCGATCCGCGGCCTGACCGATGCGCTGACCACACTCAATGGCCGCAACATCTTTACCTCGGATGGCCAGTCCTTTGCGCTGCAGGATCTGTCGTCGAACCTGATCAAGCAGGTTGATGTTTACAAGACTCGCGCCGCTGATCAGCTGGAAACCGGCCTTGCCGGTCAAATCGACGTGCAGACTCGCCGCCCCTTCGATTTCAAGGATTTCGCTTTCTCCGCCCAGGTGCGCGGCATCTACAATGAGCAGGCCAACAGCTACAATCCCAACGTTTCGGCGCTGATTTCCAAGCGCTGGACCACCGATATCGGCGACATCGGTATTCTGGTGAACGGCAGCTATAGTCGGACCAAATATCGCGACATGAGTGTAACTGCGGGCGCCTTCGTGCCCTTCGCCACTGAAAATCCGCCCGTCGGTTCGGGCTTGACCCCGCTTGAGCGTATCTTCCCGGGCGACAGCAACCAGAACTGGCAGCCGGGCCAGAATGCGGGCCTGTCCACCACGCCCGGCTCGACCATTCTGAGCAATGGCGTGGCGACACCCTATTATCTGTCACGCGATGCCATCTTCTCGACTGATCTCTATGGCAAGCGTGAGCGTCCTGCGGTCAATGTCGCCTTCCAGTGGGCGCCCAACGACCGTTCGACCTACACCGCCGAATTCTTCTACAATGGTTTCCGCGGCGAAACCTACAACGCCATGATGTTTAGCTTTGTTGACTATTGGGGTGCGCTCGATAGTGACGTCACCAAGGACTTCTCGCTCTATCCCGGCACCAACATCGTCAAGTCGCGCTATGCAGGGCAGGTCTATGGCTTTAACAGCGCCGATTACACGCGCAGCCAGACCGACAGCTTCCTCTATGGCCTGAATGGCAAGTGGGATGTGGGCAAGGCCGGCAAGATCGAGGCTGACGTTGCCTATCAGAACAGCAAGTACAAGACCGCCTTCCTGGCGCTGCGCACCGATCGCACGGCGCAGGGCATCAATGTCGATTTCAACTCGGGCGGCGGGATCCCCTCCTACAGCTTCACCGACCAGAGCCAGCTGACCAATCCGGCGGCGTGGAATCTGGCGCAGCTCTATGACAATGGCGAGCGCAACAAGGGCGATGCCATCACCGCGACGCTCAAGGGCCACAATGAGTGGGACAGCGGTTTCCTGCGCCGCATCGAGCTGGGCTTCCGCTACGATGACCGCACCGCCAGCGATTACATCCGCCAGCAAAGCACGGATTCACTGGGTCAGTCGCTGACCACGCTGGGCAGTGGCGCGCTCTTCACCACGCAGGGCTTCTTCGATGGCCGCGCCAATGTGCCGACCAGCTGGACCCTGCCCAGCGGCTATTGGGTCTATCAGAACCAGGACCAGATTCGCGCGCTCTATCACTCGGTCTTCCCGGCCTTCAAGACCAGCGATCAGCTGAGCTACACCAATGTCTTCAATGTCGATGAGCGGACGTTCTCGCTCTATGGCATGGCCGATGGTGAGGTGAGCATCTTCGGGCGCCCGCTGAAAGTTCAGGGCGGCGTGCGCTACACCAGCGTGGACACCAAGCTGGACTTCACCGACCAGTACAGCTTCGCCAAGACGATCTCCAGCGTGGCCACCCAGCGCTTCCTGCCCAGCGCCACGCTGCGCTACGATCTGACCGACAAGCTGAAGCTGCGCTTCAACTATGGCCAGACCCTGCGCCGCCCGAATTTCGGCGATCTCAACCCGGCCTATAATCTCACGGGCGATCTCACCAATGTGGGCTATGGCAGCGGCACCTCGGGCAATGCGAAGCTGAAACCCACCACCTCGACCAACTATGACCTTGCGCTGGAATGGTATTTCGCGCGCGGCAGCGCCTTTTACACCACGCTGTTCCGCCGCGATGTGCAGGGGCTGGTGGTCTCGCTGGCCAACCGCGTGACGGTGACGGGCACCGGGCTCAACACCAACAGCTTCGTGGTGACGCAGCCGCAGAATGCCTCCAACGGCACGCTGCAGGGCGCAGAGGTGGGCTTCACCTTCTTCCCGCAAAAGCTGCCGGGTCTGCTCAAGGGGCTGGGTGTGCAGGGCAGCTTCACCGCGCTGGATTCGAGCCAGAACATCCCCATCGCCGACAGTTCGGGCAACATCATTGGCCAGAGCACCAGTTCTTTCTTCGGCGTGTCGAAGTACAGCTTCAACGTGACCGGTGCCTATGAGCGTGGCCCGATCGGCGCCCGCCTTTCTTATGTGTGGCGTTCGGCCTTCCTGGCCAGCAATGAGGCGGCGCTGTTTGCCAATCCGATTGGCATCTGGCGCACGCCAGAAAGCAGCCTGGATGCGCAGTTGACCTTCAAGGTCACAAAGAATCTGGCGGCCACCTTCGATGCGGTGAACCTGCTCAATTCGGTACAGCAGACCTATTACAAGTTCGGCGACAAGGGTAATGCGCAGCAGTACAACCTTGGTACCACGCTGCTATCGCGCACCTTTGCTTTGGGGGTCCGTTATTCGTTCCAGTAAATCTGTGACGGATCATCCCGCTTTCCCTCCGGCCTCGTTCTCCTTCGAGGCCGGATCAGGGCGGCAGCACTGGCTGTAGCCGCCCTGATGTGTGCTTCCCTGCCGCGCCGCTCGATGTCAGGGCTGATCAAGCACTATGACAGCGATGCGGTCGTGGCGTCCGGAACGGTATGTTTGGAGATGCGAAGCGGCGATAGCTGCCATTCGCCTTTCCAAATAGGGAAACGCGTCCAGCCTTCCCAGGGTGAACCTGCAGCTTACGGTCGGTTGCTTTTAACATGCACGCGGCACCTGGCGCATTCGGGTTATGCCATTATCTTGTCCATAACGGATCTGACTTTTGCCAAGATGAGGTCGGCATTTGGGAGGCCGTTGTTTTTCTGCTTATCAGCCCAGGCGTCTTGAACGTCCTTGTATTTTGAGACGGATTCGAATTGTGACACTTCTTCTTTGGTAAGTACCCTTACGCTCGCACCTGCCTTTCTCAAATCTTGCAATTGAATGTCGAAGCTTTCTTCCATCGTGGCGCCCAGGGTTTGATAGGATTTTCTGGCAGCAAGACCTATGGCGTCCTTGTCTGCCTGAGCAAGGCTTTCCCAGACAGCCTTGTTTATCGCCAGAATATAGACGTGCCCCAGCCATAGGTCTTTTGAAACAAGTACATGCGGGGCTACCTCGTGGATTTTTAGCAGGTAACCGCTATCAATGTTGACCATGAGGCCGTCCAGCGTCTTCGCCTTCAGGGCTTCAGGGATTTCCGGTCCCCATTCCATGGTGACAGGGATTGCTCCCGCGTTCCTCAGAAAATCCTGGTGCCAAAAGCTGGCGGATCGCCATTTGCCGCCTTTCAGTTCATCCAGGCTTGCCATGGGGGCGTTGCGGAAGAACCCGACCGGATAACCTGTGCCGAAATAGATCTTAACAAGGTTATTTCTATCCATTTCCTCCGCGAATTCGTCGACCTCCGAATAGATTCGATTGAAGAATTCGATCTGGCGGTCACCAAATGGCCCCTTGATGAAGCTTTTGAATATCTGGTGTAGCGGCAGTTCCTTAGCGGTGTATTCGGGAACGACGGTGCCGATGTCCGTGGTGCCGCGGGAGACTGCCCCGAGGGCATCATAGGCGGCGGCAATTTCTCCATCCCAATGATCCTCGATTTTGAGACGCCCTTTCGATTCCCGTGCTATGGCCGAAAAAACGGTCTGCTTGAGAAAGCGTGTGCGCATACCACCCAGCGGCTCATGGTCGCTAAACTTGAGGATACGCGGAGACTGAGCCATCGCCTCAGTGGCAACTCCAGGCAGGAATGGTGCGGCAGCGGCTGCGCCGACCGCGGAGGTAAGGAAGGATCGGCGGCTTGCGCTGGCTGCAGTCGATATTTCGAAGTCTCTGATCATATTGACATCTTTCGTTTATCATCGGTCGGCATGTAAAACGCCGCGTGCAACTGGAGGCGCCTGCGTCCGGTATGCCAAACCTTGACCACAGCGTCCGGCGCAGTATATCTGAACAATCCTTCAGCTGGGTATTCGTATTTTGGAAAGCGCGGTTCCACAGCACCTCAAGATAAGGAAAACGCCGATCCAGGCGCGATCCGGAGCGACGGTTGAGGCGATCAATGAGGCAACGATTCAGGTTTTGCTTGCGGATGGCTTGACTCGACTGACGACCACGCGAGTAGCGCATCGTGCCGGGGTTTCGGTCGGCACACTTTACCAATATTTTCCGAACAAGCAGGCGCTGCTCTTCGCGATCCTGCAAGCCCACTTCGAGGAGATGGCGGCGGCGATTGAGTGTATCGACCTTCAAAATGGCAAGGTGCCGCTTTCCGAACTCGCCGACAGCATTGCCGATGCGTATGTCTCTGTGAAGGAGAGCAATCCCGACGCGACCAGAGCTCTTTACCGAGTGGCTGGTGCGATAGATCAAGCCCGGTTATCTCCAGATATCTTCAGCAGGCTGGAGGCAGCTACGGTCCGGCTTTTGAAAAACGCATCTGATGCGTCTTTCAGTGATCCCATAAGGACTGCCTTCACGCTGCTGGCTGCCTTGTCTGGACTGTCGCGGGCAAGTTTTGCAAGGTTGGAAGCGGGATTTGAGGTTTTGGAAAGGCTTCGTGAAGAATCTCGGATCTTCGCACGGGCCTATCTTCTGGCTGCTCAGAATGCCACTCCTTCCCATCAAGGGATTGGTTTCAAGGAGTAGAAAAACGTCTGATGTTCTATGAGATGACGTCTGCTGTAGGATAATGATTGTATCCTCGTTGAGAGGAGTGGATCACACTCTGTGATCACGTTTAGACATCATCGATGGGGTGGGTGAATCACACAGTGTTTGTCAGAGGTTGCACTCTCTGAAGTTGGTCCGAGAGCGAGATTAGACGAATTTTCCCTGCCTCTTTTAAATGTAAATCGAAAATATCGTCATTTAGTTTTGTTACTTCAATGTTTTCAAAATATTAAAACTGACATTTATTAATCATCTGTGCGTGAAGGCGCAAATGCCGGTCACTATTTCTCCTGATAGCGATTGGCCGAAATGGCCCGCTCTGGTGGGAGCCACGGCCCCAGGGCGGATGAACCGAAGGCTGGTTTGGGCAGGTCTGCTCTGGCAGTTGAATGGCGGTTTTGTCGGCAAAAAGCGAACAGACGTCGCGGGGAGGTGGTTACGCAATTCCCCTTATTTGACTAAGAGGAAGCAGAAAGGTCTGGCGCATAAAATGCCGCCGCTGTCCATCAAGGGGGCTTGGCACATGACGACCTTGAGTAGCACCACCAGTGCAATCGGCGCTTTGGGACTTTATCTCAGCCAGCCCGGCACGAGCAGCGCCTCGAGCGGATCATCGACCAGCACCAGCGGTTCGACCGCGTCCACCGACGATGATGCGGCACTCATCACGTTGCTTGACGGCACGAATGGCACCAGTTCCTCCAACCTCGCCGTCTTGCTGGGCACCGGCAGTTCCAATACGTCGACCGACACGCTCGGCACGCTTCTGGGAACCAGCACAATCAGCACCGACAGCCTGCTCACGCAAGTGAGCAATCTTGCCACCGCCATCGCGTCAGGCACGAGCACCAGCACGGATGGTTCGAGCGATAGCGCTGGCACGACGTCGAGCAGTTCGACCCCCAGTCCAACGCAGATCGCCCAGCAATTGCTCGGGGCCTATACCCAACAACAGCAGAACCTGATCTCGCTTCTGGTCTGATACAAGGCTTTCCCATAGACTCTATCGGCTGCGTTGATGGCGTTCCGGGTGCTTGAAAGCCGCCAGACGTTTACAAAGGGCCGGTCAAAGGTTTCTTGCCGGGTAAGACTTCTACAATGCTATCCGCTTGAGGCATACTCATAGAGGAGCAAGCAGCGGGCGCTTTGATAAAGGCCCGCTAAACTGCCGCATCCAGCCTGACCGCGCAGAGACACGAGGGACATAACCCTACATTTGCCGTCCGCCGACAGGCCTGTCTTTCCCGAACCAGATCGCGCTTGCCAAGACCCATGCCCAATCATGACGATCGTCTTTGCACCATTGCCGATTGGTCGTGAAGTGATGGAGCGGCCGCGATAAATTGTGCTAACTCCGGTTGCACATCACCATGGCCTTGGCCAGGAAATTGCGAATGGCTCGCAGAAATCTCGGCCTGTCCTCCGGCGCGCAGGCCTTGAAGGGGAGCGATGGTTTGCGCCAGGAACGACTTGCCTTGCGGCTCTATGAAGCCCAGCGCGGCGCGCTTGTCGCCTATGCCGCCCGCATGCTGGGCGATGTCAGCCGCGCCGAGGACATCGTTCAGGACGCCTGGCTGCTCTTCGACCGCCTGCCTGACAAACAGGCCATTGCCGAACCGCTGGCCTATCTGCGGCGCATGGTGGGCAACCTCTCGATCAATGCCCTGCGCCACGTCGCTCTGCGGCAAAGGCTGACCGATCGCGACATGGAGGCAGCGACCCGCATGGTCGCCGATCCATTTCCGATATGCCCGCCCGAGGCTTCGCACGGCAGCTTTATCGGCGAAATAGTGCAGCCCATCTCGTCTTCATAACGCGATGGGCTGCCGATGTAAGCCTGACGGATCAGGATTGGCGGTTAGAAAGCGTAACGCACCCCGAGCTTGACCGAACCATCCCGATAGTTTGAATTGACCCGGTAATCGCCCTTGACGAAGCCCGACCAGTGGGACTTTTTGTCCTGTACGTCCAAGCCCAGGCCGAACTCGCCATAGCGCTTCACCTGATTGTCGTAGAGCACCAGCAACGGCGCTCCCCCGCCGCTGTCGAGCATGGCGCTGGCGCTGCCCGACAGGCGGCTCCAATAGCTGCCCGAGGCCTGAACTGACAGCGCATAGCTGCTGCTGTCGACCAGAGCGAACCGGGTGCGCAGACCCAGCTTGCCGCGCAGATTGGCCTGACCGTTGAAACGCACCTGTGTCCCCGCCAGCGACAATTGCCCCAGATCGGAGGAAACGAAGGCCAGCCCCGCGACCGGCTCGACAAAACCGCCCCGGCCCAGCGTGACGCGATAGCCCGCATCCGCCAGCACACCGTAGCTGGTGGCAGCGGCGCTCTGCTTGCCGCCGCCATTGGTGACCAGCGGGGCGGTATAATGCAGGCGCAGGACATCCATCTTGGCGACAGCGCTCAACTCCAGCCCACCGTTGCGATAGCCGGCATCGAAACCGAAGGAACCGCCCACGAAACTGGCGCGTGAGGGAGAAGCGCTGAAGGATTGCTGAGAGTTGAGGTAGCCGCCGAAAGCTCCGAAACTCAAGCGATCGCTCTCCGAAGCCAGCCCTGCCGCCTCGGCATCCACGCCGCCATAGATGCCATAGATATGCTGGTTGTAGCTGGTGTCGAACCCATAGGCCTTGTTGTAATCGGCATAAGAGGCATGTTGGGTCCGGCTCGACCAGTCACCCACAGCGCGCGCCCAGGCTGAGGTGTGCACACCGGTATCGTCCTGCCCCCGCTTGGCCAGATCGCCCTGATGATCGGCCACCACGCTGGCGGTATCGTACCAGATTGCCTGAGCTGCACTGGGCAAGGTGGCCAGATTATAGGCCTCAGCCGAGGGTGTGCTGATCAGCACAAACTGCCGGCTGCCATTATAGGCCAGATCATACTGGAACAGCCCGCTGCGCACCGGCCCCCCCGCCAGCGTAAACGTGCCTGCACCCAGCGTGCTGGCCGAGGTGACCAGCGTGATACCGGCGGGGTCGTAACGCGGCGTGCCAGTCACGCTGAGCACGATCTGGCTGGTGCCGCTTGCGGTGTTGACGCTGAGCACATCGGCCGTGCGGTTGGTCACATTCACCCCAGCCAGAATCTGGCTGCCTGCCAGGCCATTGTAGTTGCCCATCGCAAAGGCGTTGGTGGCGCTGCCATTGCGGATGTCGAGCACACCGGCGTTGTTGTAGGTGGTGATGAAGGGCAGCGCCGCCCCGCCCGAAGTCACCACCGAGGCATTGGCTCCCACGGTCACCGTCGAATTGCCCAGTGAGGCTCCGGAATCGAGCTGCAGCGTGCCGCCGGTGACCGACAGGGTGGCGGCATTCAGGGTCGATCCTGCGGTGAGATCGAGCAGGCCTGCCGTGCTCAGGAAGGTGCCGCCGGTGTTGGTCAGCACGCCTGCAACCTTGAAGGTGCCGGTGTTGACGATGTTGCCGGTGATCGTGCCGCTGGCGGTGATCGTTCCGGTGTTGGTCACACCGCCGTTGATCGTGCCGGTGGTGGTGGTGGTGCCGCTGTTGCTGAGGCCGCCGGTCACCGTGCCGCTGTTGGTGAAGCTGCCCGATGTGTTGCTGACGGAACCGGTCAGCGTCCCGTTGTTGATCAGCGTGCCGCCGGTGTTGGCGGCATTGCCGGTCCAGGTTCCGGCATTGGTGATCGTACCTGATGCATTGGAGGTGATGTTGCCCGTCCACACGGCACTGGCCGTGTTGGTGATCGAGCCGGTGTTGCTGGCGACATTGGCGTTGTAGGTGCCGCTGTTGCTGACGGTGCCGCTGTTCGTCAGATCGTCGTTCAGCGTGGCGCCGCTCTGGATGGTGACGATACCGCTGTTGTTGAGGCTGGCGGTGGTCAGCGTGGCGCCCTTGCCCAGCGTGATCGTGCCGCTGTTGGTCAGCGCCGTGATGCCGGTGAAGCTGGAGGCGCTGTCATTGATGGTGCCGGCATTGGTTACCGCTCCATTGGCCACCAGCGCGCCGGTGACGGTCAGCACGGCGCCTGCATTGTTGAGGATCGCCCCTGTGATGCTGCCCTGCGCATTGACATTGGCATTGTTGGTCAGACCGCTGGCGAGCGCCCCTGTCAGCACCAGCGTGCCCGCATTCACCGTGGTGCCGCCGGTGTAGCTGTTGGCCCCACTCAACGCTGCCGTATCCGATCCGGTCTTGGTAAGCGCGCCGCTGCCCGCCAGCACGGCGCTCACCGTGCCGCCCGTCAGCCCATAAGAGGCGGCATTCAAGGTACCATTCTGGATCGTGCCCGCGCTTAGCGTCAAGGCGCCGGTGGACTGGCTGGTGCCGCCCAGATCCAGCGTGCCGCCGGTGACGGTCAGGGCGCCTCGGCCCGATCCGGTGGCACCGCCCAGCGTGGCCGCGCCGGTGAGGGCCAGCGTGCCGCCTGCAACGGTGGTGCCGCCCACATAGTCATTGGCCGCGCTCAGCGTTACCGTACCGGCGCCGGTTTTGGTCAATGTGCCCGTGCCGATCAGCGCGGCGCTGATCGTGCCGCTCTGAACATTGAAGGTCAGCGCCTGAAGAGAACCGTTCTGGATCGTGCCGCCGGTCAGGTTGAGCGATCCCACCGTCTGGATGGTCGTGCCCAGATCGAGCGTGCCGCCCGCCACGGCCAGCGCGGAGGCGGGGTTGCCCATCACCGTCCCGCTGCTCAAAGCCAGCGTGCCCGATGTCACCGTGGTGCCGCCAGTGTAGGTGTTGATGCCGCTCATCGCCACCGTGCCGGTCGAGACGGTCAGGCCGACCGCGCCGTTCAGACCGCTGATCGTGCCCGATGTGGCGGCGATCCCGGCGGTGCTGGTGATCGTGCCGTTCTGGATGCTGCCGCCGTTCAGCGTCAGCAGGCCGGCGGTCAGCGTATTGCCACCCAGATTGAGCGTGCCGCCATTGATCGTCAGTGCGCCGCTGCTGCTGCCCAGCGTGCCATTGCCGCTCAGCGCCAGCGTGCCCGCATTGAGCGTGGTGCCCCCGGTGTAGCTGTTGGCTCCCGACAGTGTGACGGTGCCGCTGTCATTCTTGGTCAGCGCGCCCGATCCGCCCAGCACGGCGCTGATCGTGCCGCTGCTGACGGTGAAGGAGGAGGCGTCGATCTCGCCGCCGCTGATCGTGCCGCTGCTCAGCGTGAGGGCGCCGGTGGTCTGGGTGGTGCCCCCCAGCGCCAGCGTGCCGCCGTTGACCGTGACCGTGCCGCTGGTGGCGCCCAGCGTGCCCGTGCCAGTCAGCGCCAGCGTGCAGCCATTGACCACGGTGCCGCCGCTGTAGCTGTTCGCGCCTGACAGGGTGGTGGTGCCCGAAGCCGCCGTCAGCGTGCCCGATCCGGCCAGCACCGCGCTGACCGTGCCGCCCTGCGTGGTGTAGGAGGCGGCATTGAGCGCGCCATTCTGCACCGTGCCGCTGCTCAGTGTGGCTGCGCCGGTGGTCTGGGTGGTGCCGCCTAGATCGAGCGTGCCGCCGCTGACGGTCAGCGTGCCCGTGGTTGCGCCCAGCGTGCCGCTGCCTGCCAGGACCAGCGTGCCGCCGGTGAGCGTGGTGCCGCCGGTGTAGCTGTTGGCGCCGGTCAGCGTCTGGGTGCCGGCGCCGCTGACAGTCAAGCTGCCTCCAATGCTGGACCCGTCGCTGATCGTGCCGCCAAAGCTGGTGCTGGTGCCTGCCGTGGTGGCGATGGTCAGGGCATTGCCGCCCAGCGTGACCGCGGTGGTGTTGGACGCCTCGCTGGAAAGGCCCTTGATGGTGTTGGCGGCATTCAGCGCCAGCGTGGCCGTCGCCCCGCCGCCGACACGGCCCAGATCGACGCTGCTGCTGCTGGCCAGCGTGTTCACCGCGCCCAGTGTCAGCGTGCCCGCCTCGATATAGGTGGCGCCGGTGAAGGCCTGTGCCTGGCTCAGCGTGACATTGCCGCTGTTGTTGCCGGTGCTATCATCCTTGATCAACATGCCCGAGAGCACAGATCCCACGCCCATCTGCGCACCGTCGCTGATCACACCCGCATAGGTGCCGCTGGTGGTCTGATCGAACAGCACCGTGCCCCCGGCAGCCGTAACGTTCGGGTTGAGCGCGGGCAGGTTGGCGGTGGTGATGTCCAGCGTCGATCCGGTCTCGACGATCGTGCCGCCGGTGTAGCTGTTGGCGGTGCCAGTGATCTGCAGCGTGCCGCCGATCAGATGCAGCACGCCCGTGCCGCTGACCGTGTTGGCAAAGATGCCGCCCGCATTCTGCGCGAACTGCAGCTGGCTGGTGCCGTTCAGCACCACGCCGAAATTGGCATTGGCGAAATCATTGGCGGCCACGCGCAGCGCCGCACTGTTGTTGAGGATGATCGAACTGCCGGAGACCAGATTCAGGCTGTTCTTGCTGGCCCCGGTGAAATCCACCAGCCCCGAACCGTTGAGGGTCAGCGCGCCCGCTGTCGCCGCGCCGCTTTCCTTCAGCGTGGCGCTGATGGTGGAGCCCAGATTGTTGGTGGTGTCGCCCAGCGTCAGCACCGCGCCACCGCTCAGATTGATGGCGCTGTTGCTGCCCACGGTGTTGAGCGTGGTGAGCATGTTGTTGGCGGTGATCGCCAACGTGGCGGCAGCGGGCTTGGACTTGGTGTCGTCCAGCAGGATGCCCGCCGTGACGCTGGAGAAAATGTTGGTGCCGCTCAGCGTGACGGTGCCCGCGTCGATGGTGACGAGGCCGCTGACATTGGCCGCTGTGCTGAGCGCGACCGCGCCGGAGCCCGAGAAGGTAAGCCCGTTGCTGCCGGTGATTGTCGAAGAGATGGTGGGGTTCGATCCGCTCAGCCAGATCACACCCTCGCTGGAGCCGAAGGCCAGCGTGCCACCCGAGAGCGATGAACCGCTCGCCAGGATGAGGCCTGCCGGATTGGTGCCATTGCCCAGGGTGAGCGTATTGCTCCCCAGCGTGACCGCCTTGCCATTGGTGTTGAGCGCATAGGCTGACGTGTTGGCGGTGAGCGTGCCCGCCGCCGAAAGGTTCACCACGCTGGCGCCCGTGCTGCCGGTCAGTGTGGTGGCGCTGTAGGTGGCCTTGACATAGCCATTGGCGCCATAGGTCACGAAATCATAAGGGCCCGCGCTTTTCGACACGCCATTGTTGGTGACGATCCACACCGGTGCGATGCCGTTGACCAGCGAGGATGCTCCCGTGCCCGACAGGAGCTTTTCTGTGGTGGTCCCTAGCGAACTGGAAGAGGTCGGCTGGATGATCAGCGTGTCCTGCGCGGTGCGGGTGATGCCGTTGGTCAGCGTCACCGTCTCGCCCTTGGTGCCGCCCGCGAGCTGGAGCGTGGCGGCCGCACCCACGATCAGCCGGTCGAAGGTGATCGACCCTGCGGCCGTAGTGCTGGAATTGAGAATGTCCAGCGTGCGCTGCACATTGGTGAGGCTGCCCCAGCTGGTGGCAAAGCCGTTGACGTCGATGTTGCTGCCGCCGCCCAGAAACAGGTTGCGCTCTGGCGCGGCGAAGGAGGCGCCCGCCTGCAGCGTGCCGCCATTGAGATCGACCTGGCCGATGCTGTTGACGTTGCCGGTGGTGTTGCCCAGAGCGGCGTCATTCATCACTGTGACGGTGGGTGTGCCGCTGTTGCCGATGATGACATTGCCATAGAAATAAGGGCTGGCGGTCGACAGGATCAGCTTGCCGTTGGAGGCGGAGCTGAGGTCATCGATGGTGAGGTCCGAAAAGCCGGTGGCCGTGCCGATCCCCACGCCCTTGGTGCCCAGCGAATAGAGCGCGCCACCCAAAGTCACCGTGTTGCCGTTGACATTGAGCGTCGCCGCTTCGCCGCCCACGGCGATGGGGCGGGCGGTCGCGAAAGTGCCTCCGGTGGTGGTGCCCAGCGTCAGCGTGGCATTGCCCTCGGCCAGGCTGTTGAAGATGATGCCGTTAGCGGCCTGGATGCTGGTGAGCAGATTGCTGGTGTCGATCGCGGCGCCGGTGGGGGCGGCGCCCAGCGCGGCGTCGCTGGCCACAGCCAGCGTGCCCGCCAGCAGCGAGGTGCCGCCGGTGTAGCTGTTGGTGCCGTTGAGGGTGACCGAAAAGCCCTTGTCGGCGCCCAGCTGCATGATGAAGCCGGTGTTGGGCGTGCCCACGATGATCGGCGAGGCCAGCGTGCCCAGATTGACCGAGGTGAGGCCGGTGAAGGTGCCATTGCCGTCCAGTGCGCCACCCGCCAGCGTGGCATTGGTGATGCCCCCGGCGTTGGTGATGTTCTTGTTGAGGATGAAGCCGGGCAGCTGCGCGGCGGTGACTGTGCCGCTGACATTGGGCAGGGTGGTGACGGAGTTGGGGTTGAGATTCCACTGCGTGGCCAGCGCGATGTCCCCGGGAGAAAGCGTGGGCAGGCCCAGACCGCCATTGGCGTTGCGATAGGCAGCCGCCTCGAAGAAGTCCGAATAGAGCCCCGTCATCTTGTCGAGGCCCGGGGTGTTGGCGCCCACTGCCCCGGTGATGTTGGCGGTGGTGGGAAAGAGCGTGGAGCTCTTGTTCTTCAGGATGGAATATTCCAGCCCGCGGTAGGGATCGTTGGTGAGGGCCGTCAGCGCGGTGGGCAGGGGAGCGCCGGTGGCATCGACGGTTTCAGGCGTGCCATTGTTCAATGGCAGCAACAGATTCGCCGCCTGCATCGCGGCATAGAATTGTGCCGTGGTCAGGTTGGAATAATTGGCGATGACATTGACGTAGACCGTCGGGTTCGAGGCGCCATAGATCGAATTTTCCAGCGCGGTGAAGGTGTGGTGCCCGTCGGTCAGATACAGTTGGCCGCCGGGCCCGATCACCACCGGTTCGATGTCGGTGAGCAGGGTGGATTGCAGTTGGGAAGGGCTGAGCAGATCGAAGCCGGCAGTCTTCTTTGCGACTTCGGCATAGCCTTCGCTTGCCTGGGTGGGCGCGATGCTGTCCACGGACACGGCATAGAGCGCGAGCGGGCCGGGTGTGATCGAGGCTGCCGTGCTGCTGTCATAGGTCTGGAAAGCGCTGGCGGGCAGCTGATTGGCCAGTGCCTGCTGAGGGGCGGCGAGCAGGAGGCTGCCGAAGACGACAAGGGCGGAAGAGGCCAAGGCAGCGCGGCGCCATGCGCGACGCGCGTTAAATGTCGTATTGCCTTGAAACCCCATGGAATCGCCCCTTGATTCATCTTCTGTTAATCAGGGCGGTAGGTGTGCAATGTGACGTTTTTATATCGTTTCTATGACTTTACCTGTCATGATCCGGGCGGTCTGCGGGGGCGTGTTCGCTTTGACGGGCATCTTGGAAGGGCACTGCGATAAAGAGGGACTTAAAGCCAGAAGAGGTTGGTGGTGCGAAGGGCAAACTCCATTACGCCATGCTGGACGGCGTCTCCATGGCTGCCTGACTTCAATCAAACAGCCTCCGGCAAAACCGGCGCGGTTCAGAGATATTACACTCCCGCTTTACTGGCAGCTGGCAGTGGGGATTGGTGGGAAGTGGTCGTTCCCAACCCCTTTAAGAACGGGGGATTGCCGCTTGGCGCAACACCTTCAGCGGCCCCTAAACGGGTATGTCACCATAAGCCATAGCCAGTGCAATATGCCCGACATAAACGTCGCCGCGTGATGAAACCAGTTGGAGATTGAGGCTGTGAGCGAACTGAAAAGTCTATTCGTGACCGAGCGTACTTCGTATCGATCATAGTCAGGGCTGGGTGAGACGATCGCGATGCGGCGTAAGCATCGTATAATCTCGCCGGAATATGGCGCTGCGTGACAGGCGCCGGCGATGGCCGCGCCCTGGCCGTCAACGGCAAGAAACAGGTCATTGCCGATTTTGCTTTGGGCCAACTGTGCCTCGATCCGGGACAGATTGCTACCCACCTTGTTGCTCACGAAAGTGAACAGCGGGTTGGCTTGTGGCGCCACGTTTCCAATGAGCCACGCTCGATGCTCGCGCCACGTTCGCATCGCCTGTTCTGATCTCCGCTCGGCGCCAGTAGGAAATGCCTCCCATTTGCCAAAAGAATAGAGCAGAACATTCGCTTCGGCGGTAGAACTTGGAAAGCTCTTGTTGTCGAGAGGGATTCCTGAGTTTTGAGGCAGCGTCGCTAGTACCTTGCGGATCGCCTCGTCGGTTTTTGGGTCTCCACTGCTCGCAATTCGCAACGGCCCCTTGAAGTGCGTGGGTTGCGGTTGAGGTTCTACCCTGCCGGGTCGAGCTGACGGCATGAGTACCAAATTGGGGAGAACCAAACCGGGTAACTCCCTTAAAGTTGAAGCAGTGATCTGCGCGCGAGTCGGCGGTGGACAAGGGCCCAGGTCGCAAAGAGCGCGTGGCAAGACATCTGCGATGACATAGCGAGCACCGAGTGTGTCCGTTAGCTTGCCAAGACCCGCTTTCCAGCCCGCCAGGGTTGCGACATTGTACCAACGCGCGGGCAACGGCGGACCGGAGTCCGGATCGAAGGGGCCCAGAGCCGTTCCCGCGATCAGCGCGGCGCGGTTCGTGCGATCGATGCCGATCCGATCCATTCCCGCATGAAGGTCTGCGATGAAGCGTTTAAATCGTTCCGGGTCGTTGGCTGTCGCTTCCCTTGTTTTGAAGTCTACTTCTTTTTGCGCTGCCGCATGCTCGTCATATGCCGGGCGTTCCAACGGTTGGGCATGAGCGAGCCGCCGTAAATCTGTAGCACTCCAACGGGAGCCATCGGCGAACACAACCTCCTGAACGCCAATGTCAGTACCGCCGACAGGCGTGTTTTGCCCGGCCAATACGACACCGCGTCTGGTGTCGAGAACAGGTGCATCTGACTGATCCCGAAATTCAAGGAAGATGTCAGAACCGTCGCGCAGCGGCGTGACATCTGCCTGTCGCACTCCCTTCGGCAGAAAGACTCGATTGGGATTGTGGTTTCCGTGATCGCTCTCTTTGATCACCACCTCACCATCTGCTACTTCAAGGTAGAAACTGTCGCCGCCCCCATGGCCAACCGCGGAATTTGCATTCTCGTCAAGGTGGAAGACGTTGGGGCCGTCATCGCCCTCCGGGTCACGATTGTCCTTGCGCGGGGTGGCAGCGAGTTCGACCATCTTCGCGAAATCCCAACGCTGTCCGTTAGCGAAAACGACATTTTGGACACCGCGGATCTCACCCGGTGATCGACGAAAGGCGGCGGTGAGCGAAATCTTGTCGCCGGCGCTCCTGTCGCTTTTGTCGACCGTCAGGGCCAGATCGTCTCCCTCGCGGCGTACAGTCACGTTGGCAGGCGTGATCCCGGTCCCAAGGGCGAGCGTGTTTGAGGGGTGAGGTCCTTCATCAACCTCGTTGATGTCGAGGTCACCATATCCGCGCTTGTAGATGATTGTGTCGCCACCACCACGGCCTATGATGGAGCGGGTACGGCCTTGGGTATCCAGGCGCTCGCCAGATGTCGATCCCGCAAGGTGGCCGCCCGTCTGGCCAGGCTTTATCGGTCCGGAGCGCGCCACAAGATCCTTGAGCGTCCAGACGGCGCCGTCAGCGAAGCGGATCTGGCGCACGCCGTAATAGGCGCCGGGTCGGCTCATGAATGCCCTGACGAGGGTCAGCCGCGCAGCCCCTTTTCCATACCAGCTGATGACTGCATCGCCATGATCGTCAAAGACCTCGGCTTGCGCCGAAGACAGGCCTTTTGCGATGCTGATATCATTCTGAGCCGTCGGATTGGCCGCGACTTCAAGAACCGTCATACCGATGTCGTCAGCATGCATTGTGATGTGGTCGTTTTCACCGTTCCCAAGTACGAAGCGTTGCTCGGGCATAATGCCGACAGGTTTTCTGCTTTCCGCGGGCGTCAGCGCCAGCTTGAGGCGGTTGATACCGAGCCGTGTTTCGAGATCGGCCTTCGTCCAGGTGACGCCGTTGGCGAAATGAATCCGCTGCACGCCAAGATGGTGTCCCGGAATCTTCAGGAATTGATTTTGAACGATGACACCGGCGCGCTCCTTTGACCAATAGAGATTGAGTTCTCCTCCGAACTCGACCGAGACGCGCGCTTTCGCCGGATCGAGGTCCGTAATCTCAAGAACGTTGTCGGCGATCGTCCCGGCCGTATCCTCGACCAGGACCAAGTTATGATCGTTTTCCGCCGAAAAACGAAAAATATCATTCGGTCCTTTACCGAACGCATATCCTTCCTCGATTTCGATGGATCTGGGTTGGGGTGACGGATCGCGTGCGTCGGCGACATTGAGCGAGAGGATAAAGATGCCGTTGACGATCAATAGGTTGCGCATCAGAGGTTCCAACTGCAATTGGTAGATGGGTCGCTGTTTGTTGGAGTCGAGCCATTTCGCTCATGCTGCCCGGCGTCGTGGCTTTATAACGCGATCGGGAATTATCCCCTGATGATGCTGGCAAACTCACCCGGCGCCACCAGCCCACCGGGAGCGAGCAAGGCCCAAAACTCTGGCCTCAGGCGGTCCGGGCTTGGGTAGCAGTGTAGGGGCAGCGTGCCGATCTTGCGATTGTGTCATCCCGGCAAGATAGGCAGTTCTAGGCCAACGCCCTTTGTGACGTGGTAGAGTATGCCGCGAATGCTGTATCGATCGCCTTTTGTGCGCTGGCAGAGATTTTCGCGGCTTGCAGACTAAGCATCCAATTGAGAGTGTCGTTAAAATCGTTACCGTTCACACTTCGTGTCGTGAGGCTCATTTCCGCCACGCTTGAAAGCGCGTCTTTTGGAGTGTTTGAGACGCTGTAACTGTTTGCGGTGAATGTGGTGCCCATTAGTGCATACTCGGACAAGCCTGCGACATCATCAAAAGATGCACCATGATTGGCCCCGGCATCTCCCGCCACAATCATCGCCTCCTTCGGGCTCAGCTTGGAGAAGTCATACTGCCCTGCCGGCAGACCTTGTGATGCGCTCACGGCGGCGGCTCCAGCAGCGTAATAGGCGCTATACTCAGCCTGGCTCTTTCCCATGTTGGTGAAGTTCAAATCGAAGCTTGCGACCTGGGCCGCCGCGGCAGCTTTGGTCTGCGCGGTAACAGGTGCGCTGGTGGATGCCGATCCCTGAAGGGATGTTGATGGCGTTGCGGAGAGCGCGGATGCAAGAGATTGCTGAAGGTCGGGCGAAACACTGGTGCCCTGTGAGTTCAACATCCACTGAATGCTCGCTTTTGGCGCTGCATAGCCGGCACCATCGACGCCGTGTGTCGTCATCTGCATATTGAGAGCAGCGGACAGAACATCCCCCGGGGTATCCGAGATGGTATATGCACTGCCGCCCAGGTTGGTTGTGCCGGCATTGAAATACGAATAAAGTGCGCGCACATCGTCGTATGATGCTCCATGATTTTGTTGAGCATCAAAGGTAACGATCCGCGCCTCCTTCGGACTGAGCTTCGTGAAATCATATTGCCCCGCAGGAAGCCCTTGCGATGCACTGACGGCTGCAGCTTCAGTCGCGTAAAAGTTTTTGTAATCATCGAATTTCAAGTTGGAAGAGGCTTTGTAGATATCCAGGCTGGCAATCTGAGCCGCCGCATCTGCCTGCGCCTGCGCCGAGATGGCCGCAGTCGTGGATTGCGATCCAGCAGCGGCCTTGGCTTTCTCCGAGAGCGAAACGATCGTTCCTTGAGCTGTGGCGTCTGCAAGCGCATCGGAGAATGAGGTACTTGCAGAAACGGCTACCGCCGCCCTTGCAGGAGTCCCCGTGGCCGTGAGATATGCCGAATTCGTGGCGCTCAGTACAGAACTAACCATCAGACAAACTCCTGTGAATTTGTCGGATTTTTATCATGAGTGGTTAAGGTTGGTTTTAAAGTATCTATATGGATATTGGTTGGATAAATGCAGAATCCTCATAAAAATTTTTCAAAATATCGCTTTTCAGATCAATCTTGTATCTATCCGACATGTCCTATTCATTGTCTCGGCGATCAATGAGATTGATAGAGCGACTCAGGTTGCGTTTGAAGGCTGGCCAAGTTTATGTGCAAACCGGAGCGGACATCCTGTCGCCATCGCATAGCATATGAACAAACAGCGGCTGTCAGGGATGTGCCTTGGGCCAACGAATGGTGCTTTGTCAGCGGTATTATCCGATCAGCAACCGTGTGCCCAAGGCAGCGGCGAGCGCAGGGATCATCGTGACCATGCCAACCTTGAGGAACTGCCAAAAGCCGATGTCCTGCCCCTCGCGGCGTATCGCCTGAAGCCACAGGATGGTGGCCAGCGAGCCGGTGACGGACAGGTTGGGGCCAAGGTCGACGCCGATCAACAGGGCATCGATTACCAGCCGGGGCGGATGGGCCTGCAGCGCGGCGGTGCTCGCGATCAGCCCGGCGGGCAGATTGTTCATCAGATTGCTGGCGAACGCCAGAACCGTGCCCGAGAGGGCTGCTCCCGATACAGGATCGACGGATGCGGCGCGCAAGGCCCGCGCGACATGCGCGATGACCCCGGTGCGGTCCATCGCCTCGACCAGCACGAACAGGCCCGCCACCAGCGGCAGCACGCTCCATGAGACGGATCGGATCGCCCGGACGGGTGACCTGCGGGTGAGGGCGCAGACGGCCAGCGTGGTGGCCGCTCCCGCCAGACAGGTGGGCCAGCCCAGCGGGCGATCCAGCGCGGAAACGATGATCAGCAGCAAGGCTGTCACGCCGATGCCGAGCATTGCTGCCTTGCCGCCGAGGGATAGCGGATCGCGTGAAACATCGCTGGCGCATGTTCCCGCCAGCCGCTGGCGTTCTGCCCAACGCAGCATGACAAAGGTCACCACGATCGCGGCGACGGAGGGTAGGGCGAAGGAGCCGAACCAGCGCCCCAAAGGCGGCATTGTGCCGTCATACAGCACCAGATTGGCGGGGTTGGAAATGGGCAGCACAAAGCTTGCGGCATTGGCGATCAGTGCGCAGGCCAACAGCGCGGGCAGCGGGTCGGCTTTCGCCTTGCGGGCCGCTGCGAAGACGGCTGGCGTCAACACCACCGCCGTCGCGTCGTTCGAGAGGAAGGTGGTGGTGACGACGCCCGCGATATAGACCAGCAGAAACAGGCGCGCGGGGCTGCCCTTTGCATGGATCGCGGCGGTGGCGGCCACCCAGTCGAACAGGCCATGCTCGCGCGCGATTTCGCTCAGCAGCATCATGCCGATCAGGAAAAGATAGACATCCAGCCCCTTGCCGATCGCTGTCAGAGCGTCGCCCGGCGGCATCAGGCCAAGCAGCACCAGCAGCATGGCGCCACCTGCTGCCCAGATCGCTTCGGGCCAGTTCAGAGGACGCGCGATGACCGCCGCAGTCGCGATGGCGCAGATCACCCATGTGGCGAGGTGGGCCCATTCCATCAGCGTTTTTCTGTCCCGCGACAGGCCGGGCGCAACAGATCGGCAAAACCCAGCCATAGCATCAGGCTGACAAGAGCGAAGCTGCCCAGCACATAGAAGGCGACATGATAACCCAGTTCCTGCGCCAGCCATCCGCCAATCGCCGGGCTGAGCGAGGCGCCCACACCCTGCACCGTCATCACCGCGCCCTGGCCGACATTGACGCGTCCCGTGCCGTCCAGCAGGCAGGCGACGAGGCCCGGCACCGCCACGCTCTGCAAACCGGCGCCGATGCCGTCGAGCATCTGCACCGGCCACACGCCCCAATGTTCGATGAAGCTGCCCGCCAGAAGACCGCGCAACGGCAGGGCGGCAAAGGAGATCAGCAGCACCAGCCAATAGCCTTTCCCCGCAGCCATCCGCATCGCCAGCAGCGAGGCGGCGATCATCACCGCCTGCGCCACGACGACAGTCTGCGCCACGAACATTGCCGGATCGCCCTTGCCGGCGCCCACCACCGCCAGCCCGTAAAGCGGAAGCATGGCGCCATTGCCCAGATGGAAGCAGGCCAGCGCCGCGGCAAGGATCAGCATCGGGCGATTGCCCATCAGGGTGCGGAACCCCTCGGCCTCGTCGTCCTCGGGGTGATCCGCGTGTGCTTCCAGACCGCGCGCAGCGTGATGGTCTATGGCGCGCTCGGGGATCAGCAGCACCGAGGCGATGGCCAGCACCCCGAAGGCAGCGGCCAGATAGAAGATCGCGGGCATGCCGAAGCGCCAGCCCAGATAGCCCGACAGGCCCGCGCCGACCATATTGCCCGCATGGTTCCAGGCCTGATTGCGCCCGTTCTGGGCGTTAAATCCCTTCTGCCTCACGATGCCCAGCGTCATGCCGGTGACCGCCGGGCCGATGGCAGCCCCCGCAATGGCAGTCGCTACCTGACTGATCGTGACAACCACGCCTGCCTGTGACCACAGGATCAGGAACGAGGCCAGCACCGTGCAGATGCCGGTGACGATCACGACAAGGCGTTTCTTCTCGGTGTGATCGATGAAGGCACCGGCTGGCACGGTCATGATCATGCCCGCGATCCCGCCTGCGGTCATCACCGTGCCGATTGGCCCGGAGGTCCAGCCGCGCTGCTGCAGGAACACGCCCAGAAAAGGTCCGATCCCCGCCTGCATGTCGGCCATGAAGAAATTGAGGGACTGAAGCGCAGCCTTGGCGCGGCCCTGCGCTGATCCATGCGGGAGGTTCGATGGCAGGGGCAATGTGGCCATGGGGTCTTTCCGCAAGCGCTCTTCGCTCTGGAGGAATGGCGCGCGGGGGCAATGGGTGCATGAGGCGGAAATTTTCTCTGAATTGAAGACCGGATGCGGCGACGGACCCAAGTGGGACGGGGCAGTTCGGCATAACAAGTCTTCCGACCTCTGCCGTGATGATGCGGGTGCCGGTGGCTGCAACAGTGAATTGCATTGTGTGGAAATCCGATCAGCGGCACGCGCAATTTCTTGTGAGCCGAGCGGTGAACATGCCTATGATCAAGGAATGGCTAAAGGTCGTTGAATGGCCCGTTTAGGGAGGAGTGGTCGCTTGGGGCCTATAAAGCCACCAGCCGGCTGCCGCTGAACATAGCCCATCCCATTCCAGCCCGGACTTTCTCAGCTTTGCCGCTGCGCGCCGCTCGCTCAAGATGCAGAACAATTACGTTCTTCGCGCGTTTGACCATCGACTCGATCATGGGCAACAAGGGAGCAAAACCATGAGAACCTTGCTCGTTTGCGCAAGTGCCGCCAGCATGATGCTGTCGTGGCCCGCGCTGGCGCAAAGCGCCGCTTCATCTCAGCCTTCCGATGGCTCCGCTGCTGCATCCGTCTCTGCGCCGCCCGGGACGGTCGTGCCCGCCAAAAACCCCGCGACGGATGCAGCCAATGCCAGCTTTGCGCAGGGCGTCTCTGATAAGATGGCCGCCCAGAAGGCGGAACAACAAGCCGAATGGCAACGCTATCACGAGGCCGTTGGGGAAAGGCAGGCGACAGTCGCAGCGCGCCGGGAGACTATCGCGTCGATCCGCACCACGCAGGCTGAAAAAGAGGCCGCCTACGACCGGGCAATGGCGGCATGGCACGCTCAGGTCGCCGCATGCAAGAATGGTGACAAGCAGGCCTGTCTTGCGCCTACGCCCGATCCGGCGGCGTTCCGATGACGTCTGATGGCTTTGGCGTTTGAGGAGGCGGCGGTTAAGACGTCTTGCTAGTCCACCGCATCGTATGCGGGTAGGGCGTATTTGCAACGTCGTACCGGCCGTAAGCGGTGAGTGATCGAAAAACCCCGCTACATCCAGCCGGCCGCCAAAGGTTCTGGCTGATCCCTGCCTTGGATTGATGGGGCGCGACCTTAGGTCGTTGGTGCCGGCATTTATCCAATTCGCGGAAATATGCCTTCGCTTCAGGCCTTTGCGAGGTCAGCTCAAAGCAGCTCCGCATAGCTCTGAAGCGACAATAAGTGCACTTTAAAAGCAGGCCGTTTTCCTTAACAGCTCCCACCCGAAGATCAGTGGCGAAGCAGAGATTCATGCATCAATAGTGATTTGGTGTATTGCATCACCAATTCTGTTGGTTGTAGGCAATGTGCATGATGATCAATGGCCCGATCAAGGTCATCCACCGCTGTCAGGAGTGCGCTGCGTGAAACGGTCTTTCAGCCTCGTTGCGCTGCTTTTGCTGTCAGGCACCAGCGTTAATGCCATCATCCTGCGTCACGACCGGGCCGAGGCAAGCTATCAAGTTAGTCCGCAATCGATCCCCGCTCTGGCCGATCTTCCGGATGAGGGGCATGGCACGCTGATTGCGCCGCGCTGGGTCGTCACCGCCGCGCATGCGGTCAGGATGATGCAGGCGATGCCCGAGGAGCATTTTGTCATCATCCGGGGCAAGCGGCGCGCGGTCAGCCGTATCGTGGTCTATCCTGATTTTCCCGCAGCGGCAGAAGCGTGGCAGGCGATGTTCGCCAAGGTCAAAACGACCGAACCTGGCGAATTCTCGCGCCAATATAAGGCAGCCATGGCTACCATGCATGACATCGCCCTGATCGAACTGGCCGAGCCGGTGACCGATGTCACGCCGATGGCGATCGATCGCGGCCAGGCCCGGCCGGGCATGCTGAGCACCGTCTATGGCGCGGGCGCCACCGGCACCGATCTCACCGGCGCGCCGGAGGAGGCAAGCCATCGCACCCGGTTGCGCCGCGCGCAGAACAGGCTGATCCTCGCCGATGGCCCCTGGCTTGATTTTCTGTTCGATTGTGGCCCGGGCGCCCCGGCGCTTGGCGGGGCCATAGCGGGGGGCGATAGCGGCGGTCCGGTAACCATTGATCTGGCTGGGCGCACCTATCTGGCCGGCATCACGCATGGTCTTGATGGCACGGACGATGAGGTCAAACATATGGCGACGCAGATGCGGGACGGCTCGTTTCGCATGGGCGTGTGCGGCCAGCGCTTTGCCGCTGCCCGGGTCGGTTTCTATACGGCATGGATTGAGCGGACCATTGCCGGCACTGATTAATTGAGCAAGAGGTGGCGTGCAGCTTCGCTGCGATACGCTGATTGCCCGTTTCGCAGCCCGATCACGGCTGATCAGCATAGGTGCAACCACGTCAAAATCTCGCACCCTAAGTCTTCAAGCACCAGGGCTACGCCTGAAGCTAGGCAGCAAAGGTTGAGCCGAAATCCTGCATCACGCGATGCCGATTGGCGCGGTGCATCTGCATCGGCTGAATGCGGAAGCGGCGCAGATCCTGCATGAGTGAGGAGGATTGCATGGTCAGGCCCTTGGCAGTCGCGCTTGCCTGCTGCGAGATCGTGGCATTGCTCTGGGCGATCAGGTCCATCTGGTGGACGGCGCTGTGTGCATCGCGGAGACGATGGGCATGTTGGATCGATTCCTGAGCCAGCCGGCTCATCACATCGCTGACCTCTTCGACCCCTTGTGCAATGCGCGTCAGGGCCAGACCGGTTTCCGTGACGAGCATGACGCCTCCAGCGACCTGCTGCGCAGATCCTTCGATGCGGCCTTTGATATCCTTGGCGGCATCCGCGCTACGCTGGGCCAGGGCCCGGACTTCGCTCGCAACCACAGCAAAGCCACGTCCGGCATTCCCGGCTCTCGCTGCTTCAACACCAGCGTTGAGGGCAAGCAGATTGGTCTGGAACGCAATTCCGTCGATCAGGCTGACAATGTCCGAAATCTCGCGCGAGGACGTTTCGATCCCGGCCATGGCCTCAACCGTTCGCATCACAACCCTACTGGCCTCCTCTGCGCGTTGCCGTGTCGCGGTCACGAGAGAACTGGCCTGTGTCGCGGTATCGGCCGAGGACGATATGGCTGAGCTTACCGCATGGAGTGTCGTTGCCGTGGCTTCGACCGTGACTGATTGCTCAGCGCTTCGCAGCGCAAGCTCCTGCGCCGCATCTTCAATTTCCTCTGCCTTCTCCGCAACGATCTCTGCTGTCTGCAGGACATTGCCCATGGAGGCAGCAAACGCATCAACGGTCGTGTTGAAGCTCTGGCGCAAGGGTTCATAATCCTCCCGAAAGGGCGCCATCAGATGGCAGGACAGATTGCCCTGAGATAGCTGGTGAAGGCCCTTGCGCAGCTCGTCAATGACCTGCGATGTTTCGGCAAGTGATTGCACAAACACGAGGAAGTCCGCACTTCCACCCAGCTGAACAGGGATCAGGGTGACCAGAACGCGCACGTTCTCGCCCTGCCGGTTTATGGAGAGCCATTCGAAGCGTATGGATCCCTGCTCCGCAATGATTTTGGCATGTTCTGCAATATGGATCTCGGAGCGGCGACCGTCGGCCTGGATTTCAGCCGAGAAGTCTTCCGGTTTGCGACCGATCATCTCCTCACGCGTCCATCCCAGGATGGCCTCACAAGATCGGTTGCAAGCCGTATAAACCCCGTCCTGGGCCAGAAGCATGCCATCGGGAGAGCATTCAAAAATGGCTTGGGCGGTACGCTTCTCCAAAGATTCAGGTTTCTGACTCCAAAACATGGGCGGCACTCATCAGTTGTGGTGATTGTGCAGCACTATCCGCTGCCTCGTAAAAACCCTGCATGCCTCCTTTAGGGGTTTACCTGGGACGAGTTGGGTCGCTCACGCAGGGCGGCGGCAGGTGCGGGGCGTTTCAGCCCGACTGAGATGGTTGTGAACAACACCGCCATCACCGCCGCATGGAGTAATCGACCTCCTGCGGCGGAACCTGTGAGGAAGGGCTGTCTTCCCTTCATACGTGAGGAGAACGTCATGGCCAGCAATCCCGATCCCGCCCCCGATCGTATCGATCCGCAATCGCCCTCCGAAGTGCCGGTTGCCCCCGAGCCGGCCGAGGCTCCTGATATCAACTTGCCGGGGGTAGAGCCGCCACCGCCCGATGTCGATATTCCCGATACGGCGCCGCCCGAAATTACACCCGATCAGTTCAGCGGCTGAACGGCAGGCAGCTTCGCTTGCGATGCAGCAAAAGGGCATGTCATGCATTGGAAACTTCGGCGCCCGGCGATGTGGGCGCAAGGAGCGCCCGCATGATGAGTTCGCCTGATGGCAAGACGACCGATAACCTTCGGATGATCCCCAACCCGGATGACGAAGCCCGCGATCAGGGCATTGAGGCGCGCGAGCGCGATATTGCGCTCACCGATGAGGAACGGGCGGTCGTCATCGAGAAACAGGCCGCCAGCACCCGCATCATCCATGAGGTCGTGCGCCGCCATGGCGATGAGGAAATGGAGCGACCGGCGCTTTCGCTGCTGTTCTCCGGGCTGGCCGGCGGGATCGGCATCTGCGCCTCGATCCTGGCGCAGGCGCAGCTGGAAATGCTGCTGCCCGATGCAGCATGGCGTCCGCTGGTGGCCAGCTTCGGCTATACGGTGGGTTTTCTCATCGTGATCCTCGGGCACCTCCAGCTTTTTACCGAGAGCACACTTTCGGCGGTGATCCCGGTGGCGACGCATCCCACCGGAGCGAATGTCCTGCGGCTGCTGCGTTTCTGGTTTCTGGTGCTGGGCGCCAATCTGGTGGGCACCCTGCTGATCGCGACCACCTTCGATCAGGAATGGATCATCACCGGCCACCAGCATCAGGCGATGCTTGACCTTTCGGGGCATCTGCTGGATCGGACCTTCTTCCAGACCCTGCGTATGGGCATTCCCGCAGGCTTTCTGATCGCCGCGGTGCCCTGGATGTTGCCGTCTTCGAAGGGGCAGGAGTTCTGGGTGATCGTCACCCTGACCTATCTGATCTCCCTTGGCGGTTTTGCCCATGTGGTGGCGGGATCGGGTGAGGCCTGGCTGCTGGCGTTGGGCGGCAAGACAACTTGGGCACATGCACTGCTTGGCATCATGGTGCCGACCTTTATTGGCAATGTGATCGGCGGCACCGGCCTGTTTGCGGTTCTGGCGCATGCGCAGGTTCGGCATGAGCTTTGATGGTCGGGCGCATTGTTGGGGCGTGTTGTCGGCAAGGGGGGTGATGCGCCCTTTATCCCGATAAAAATCGGGGCTATTCCATGGATCCTTCCCCCCCGAAGAAAGGCTTGCTCCATGGTTGATGATCTTGCTGCTGTCGCGCTCACCCGGCTGGATGGTTCCGGTGACAGTCTTGCCAACCATGCGGGGAAAGTCCTGCTGGTCGTCAATGTGGCCTCGCAATGCGGCCTGACGCCGCAATATGAAGGGCTTGAAGCGCTTTACACGACCTACCGCGATCAGGGCTTCGAGGTGCTGGGCTTTCCCGCCAATGATTTCGGCAATCAGGAGCCGGGATCGGCAGAAGAGATCAGCGAGTTCTGCAAGGTGAACTATGGCGTGAGCTTTCCGCTCTTTGCCAAGGCGCCGGTGTCAGGCGAGGACAAGCAGCCGCTCTATGCCGCGCTGACGGCTGCTGAGCCCATCAAGCAGGGCCCCGCCGATGAGTTTCGCACGAAGTTGAAGAGCTACGGCATCACGCCCAATGAGGACCCGGAGGTGCTGTGGAATTTCGAGAAATTCCTGATCTCTCGTGATGGGCAGGTGGTGTCGCGCTTCGCTCCCGTGGTTGGCCCCAACGATCCGTTGCTTGTCGACGCCATCAAGGATGAGCTTGCCAAGGTGGGCTGAATTCGCTGCTTGTGCCAATCGCCGGTTGAAGGGGCAAGATGCGCATCCAGTGAGAGGCTCAGCGTCGATTGACGGTGTTCGAGTGCTGGCCTTTAACCACCGGGAAGCCCCCAAGAGCGGGTAGTGCGGCATCGCAGGATATCGATTGCAGTCCTGCATTCGTATTTCATGTACCATTCCGTACATTTCTCTTGCGGGATAGCGGGATTGGTGCGAAGCGGAATGTGCCTTTCAGGCATCCTCTCCCAAACTTTCATAAGCCGGCCTTTGCGCCGGCTTTTTTTGGTTTCGTGCACTGGCTCGCTGGCCATGACCGAACTCAGTGCAAATCATGCCTCTCGATCGAGATCACCGATCGCTACCGCAAATAAGCTCGATATAGTCTACCGCCGATTGTCAACCTGTGCCAGCTATCGAGGGGCCGGTCCGAGGCGGTGAAGGGCAATTATCTTCGCGGTGAGGGCTCAAGGTGCAGGCCAATTAGTGCTGGCCATGGTGGTCTCCGCTTCCAGAATGGCCACCCTCGGGATGTGCCCCTCCGGGCTGTCCGTGGTCTTCATGCTGTTGCGGAGCCGGCGCGGGGTGCGGCATCATCGCAGGTGTGGGGCGGGTTTCAGCCGGGCGGCCGGGATGTGGAATGAGTGCGGCAGGTGCCTCGTGATGAACCGGAGCGTGGGCCATGGCGGGAGGCTCTTGCGGAGCCCCCTGATTGCCACGGTGGACCGCCACGATTTGTTCAGGCGGCCTCATCGCCGGGCGCTCATGGGGAGCCTGATGGACCGCAACTGCGGGCGCGCGAGCCTCAGGCGGAGGCCCGTTGCGCCGCTGATGGACCATGGCCATGGGCGCATGCGGCGCAGCGGGGCCATGGCCGATGGGCGCAGCCAAATCGTGGGGAGCACCCGGGTGTGGCGCGCGCTCCTGCTGGGGGGCATGGGCCATCGGGCCGGGATGTCCCTGCCAGCCCGGCCTTGGGGCAGGCTGCGCGGGTACGAAGCGCGGCGGTTGGGCAGTGGGCTGAGGGGGCATAGGCGGGCGCTGCGCCGCAGTATTCTGATGATGGTGGGCCATGATGGCGACCGCCGCGCCCCCTGCCACCGCTGCCGCCACAACCGGGGCATAGCGCGCGCTATCCTGCGCCCAGCTTGCCTGCTGCCAGCGTGGCGGGATCGCGCGCGGCGGCGGAGGGGTGCTGAAATCCTGCTGGCGCCACTGATCGAAACGCTGCTGGTCTGCCGCGCGGCGCTCGGCTTCCTGTGCCCAATAGCGGCTCTCCTGCGCTGCCTCCTGCGCATGATAGGCGGCCCAGTCCGCTTGTCGATCACGGTTGGCGGCCCATCGTTCGCGCGCCGCGATAATCGCGTCTTGCCGCGCCGCCCAGTCCGCCGCGGCAATCGCCTGCCTTTCGCGGGAGGCCTCATACAGGCGTCTGGCGCGCCAGAGATAGGCTGCGGCATAGGCCTCCTGCGGGCCATAGCTGTCATAGGGGATCAGCGCCCCGTCCGGACCATAGACCGCCGCAAGCTGGTTGCCGTCATAACCATAGGCATAATCGGGATCGCGGACGAAATAGGGCTGGTCGGCACCGGCGCGATAGTAATAGGTGCGATAGCCCCCCGCGACCGGCTCCACGAAGGTGCGTGAGCCATCATAGCCCTGCCAGGCCCAAGGGCTCACATTGTCATAGTTGAAACTGTAATCGGGCGGCGCATCGCCCAGCGATTGGGAGAAGTAGCTGGCCTGATCCGCATAGGCATAGGCCGTGCGCGGATCGGCGACCCGTACGCTGCGCAGGGGTTGCGCGCGGGGCAGCGCTGTTGCCGCAGGGGCGAGCGCCGCTTGCTGGGCAGGCGCATTGGTCATGGGCAGGGTGGCGGGCAGGGCGGGAGCGGCCATGGCGCTGTCGGCGCTGGCAGTGCTGTCGGGAGCCTTCTGACAACCGGCCAGCACAAGGGCGAGAGACAGGGCTCCGGTGAGGGCGGCGGGGGCAAGGCGATGATGGCGTATGGACATGGCATTCTGCTCCCCGGACTCGGCATCGATAAGACGCATCAGGCGCCCCGGGCGATGAATGGATGCGGAAGCGACCATTTACCCTGGAGACAGCTGCGTGGCAGATGTGGAACGGCGTGACGGCAGGGATGATCCATAGGCCGGGCAGCAAGCCATATTCAGCGCCCCGAAAGAGGCGTTCAGATCGCCACAGCGCGTTCGATCTCGATGGTCTGTTCCGGCGGCAGGTTCAGATGGCGGCTGATCCGGTCGCTGTTGCGGGCCATGAAGGTGAAGGGGCGCCGTCGCCATGACGCCAGCCGTGGCCGATCCTCCCGCGGGACGGGGGAGCCATGCTCGATGTAATAGGTGACATCGCCCGGGTCGGCGGGCCTGATCTCGTCCGGGCAGCGGGCGATGGTGTCAGGCGCATCGGGGCTTTCCATAAAGCCATAGAGCGCGGTGACGCGCCACATGGAGGGGGCAAGGCGCTCGATGGTCATGCTGTCCTCCCGGCTGACCCATGGCACCTGCGCGATCTCGACCCGCAGGATGATGACATGCTCGCGCAGCACCCGGTTCTGGCGGACGTGCCAGAGCAGGATGGGCGGAATGTCCTGCGACGTATGCGTGAGGAACACCGCCGTGCCGGGCACGCGGGCGACGCCGGGCCGCTTCAGCATGGTGTCCAGCTCCGCCATCGGCGCCGCACTGTGGTTCACCGCTTCGCGCATGGCGCCGATCCCGCCATGCCAGAGCCACATCACCAGATAGACCAGCCCGGCCAGCAGCAGCGGCACATAGCCGCCTTCCAGAAGCTTGACCGAATTGGCCGCGAAGAAGCTGCCATCGACCAGCAGCAGCAGGCCCGCGACGGCGCCCGCGCGCAGCTTCGACCAGCCCCAGATCTCGCACATCGCCAGATAGAGCAGGGCGGTGGTCATCAGCATCGTCATCGAGACGGCGATGCCATAGGCGGCGGCCAGATTGTCCGAATGGCGGAAATAGAGGGTGATGCCGATGGTCGCCAGCGCCAGCAGCCAGTTCACCGAGCCGACATAGATCTGCCCATAGCCCTCTGCCGAGGTCTGGCGGATGGTGACACGCGGCAGCCAGCCGAGCTGGATTGCCTGCCGTGTCATGGAAAAGGCGCCGGTGATGATCGACTGGCTGGCGATGATGGTAGCCAGTGTGGCCAGCACGATCAGCGGCAGCAGCAGGGGCGGGGGGCACAGGGCGTAGAAGATGTTCTCGCCCACCGGGTGCCCGTCGAGCAGCAGCGCGGCTTGGCCGGCATAGTTGAGGATCAGGCTGGGGAAGATCAGCCAGCTCCAGGCGATGCGGATCGGCCCGGCTCCGAAATGGCTCATATCGGCATAGAGCGCCTCGGCCCCGGTAACGCAGAGGAACACGCCGCCCAGCAGCATGAAGCCCTGCCAGCCATGGCCAAGCAGATAGCGCAGCCCATGCACCGGATTGATCGCGGCCAGCACGCCGGGATGATGGATCAGGCTGGCCAGCCCCAGCACCGCGATGGTGGCGAACCAGAGCAGCATCACCGGCCCGAAGGCATGGCCGATCCGCGCCGTGCCCAGCGGTTGGAGCAGAAACAGCACCAGCAGGATGCCGACGGCCAGCAACAGGATGTGGGGCGCGATGGCGGGCGTGGCGGATTTCAGCCCCTCCAGCGCCGAAAGCACGGAAATCGCCGGGGTGATCGCCCCGTCGCCATAGATCAGCGCCGCGCCGAACAGGCCGAGCGCCACGATGGCCGGGCGCTTGTGCGTTTTGGTGCCCAGCAGCGCCATGAGCGCGAGAATGCCGCCCTCGCCATCATTGTCGATCCGCATGGCGATGGTGACATATTTGACGGTGGTGACGATCACCAGCGTCCAGAACAGCAGCGAGAGTACCCCCAGCACCGACACCGCATCCACCCTGCCGCCGCCGAGCTGCAGCACCGTCTTCATCGTATAGAGCGGGCTGGTGCCGATATCGCCGAACACCACGCCGGTGGCGCCGATCACCATGGGCAGCAGGCGGCCCTGCGGAGTATGATGGCCGGGGTTTGCAGTCGGCTGGTTCATGCGGGTTCCTCGGGCGCGCTGGACGGTTTGTGATGCCTTTTGAGGCAACGATCTTGCCGGAGATTTGGCTCGAAATTTGACGCCTTCCTGCAAAAAATCATGAAATTTATTAGGTTGATTTGGCGAAGGCCGATTTTATGGAATTTATATACCGGAAATGGGAAGGGTGACACCTTCTTCCTGACAGCCCCCCTTGCCTTTGCCGGGCAAGCACTGCCCCAAGCGGTCAAATGCATGCAAGTGGCTGGGGCGACGATATGAGGCGTGAGCACCGCCGTCGCGTTGTAAGAGCGGGCGTGCATCCGCTTCGATGCGCTGTCGCTGGCTTGTGGCCATCCGCTGACCGGTAGCGGGATCATCAGTATGTTCGTGACCGTGCCTGCCGAGAGGCTGCGGCTTAACCTCATCGCTTCGACGCATTCGTGCGATGGTATCTCGGTCGTTATCGAGTTGCGTTCCGACGGCAAGGTACATGCCGTAACCGCTCCGATTATCTCTACGATGCGCAAGTTGAGATCGTCGGTTTGAGGGCTGCAGCTTTGCGATAGGCTTCCGGCCAAGACACAAAAGGCGGGCGCTCCGGCAGAGCGCCCGCCCGTGCGGCGGATTTGGGGTGAGGGACGTGGGATCAGTGGCCGATCGCTGCCGACTGGGCGTTTTCCTCACGGTTCAACTGATGCTTCTCTCCCCGGGTGATGTAGCCCCCATTGGCATGGGCATCGGCATGATCCTGCGCCGCGATGGCGCGATCGGAGGCGCGCATGGCCCGGGCCTGCTGCCCGGTGATCTCACCGTTGCGCCGCTCGGTATTGATGCGCGCCAGTTGGTGATGCTCGCGGCCCAGCACTTCGGCCTGACGGGGATGGTGTTGACGCCAGGTGGCGGCATCCGCGCTTGCGGCCCCGGCAAACAGCGAAGCGACGGTTGCAACGGCAAGGATGAGCTTGGTCTTCATGATGTCGCACTCCAGATACCGGTCGGTCCCCCCGCCGGTAGAGTGTGAATGCGCCTTGCCGATTGAACGGAGAATGAGGCGGGTTGAAAGCAAATATTCAACAAAATCCCGCAGCCTCGATATGTGCCTCCTGCTTTGTTGAGTGCTTCACCGAGCCAGCGCGAGGGAGGCTGAGCCTGGTGCGATATAAGGTGCTACGTGCTCAGAAGCTACGCAGCCGATGGCAGCCAATTTTGAGTTTAACTGAGATAAGTGCTTTACTTAGCACGGCAACCAAAGGGGGAACTGGCCCGGGATTGGAAGTGCTAGTAGGCTATTGTTTGCGCCGGATACTCCAGATGCGCCGAGCGGGCTAACTGTCTTAGATTTTCGAATGGGAGCGACCGAAACTCCATGAAGCGCCACAGCTTTTTATTCCCAGCCTGCTTGCTGCTGTTGAGTGATCGGATGATCTGACGTTCGTCGCGCAGAGCCGGTTCGTCACGACCGGTGGTGACACTCCGAACAAGGGCAGTATCCTGCGGACTGTACCGCAGAACGTTCTTGTAAATCTGGCCAGCGTCACGAGGAATCTAGCAATACAGTCCACGTCGTCAATATCGACAGCCATGGGCTGGCCGCAGCTTCCTCACGATATTTCTGTTCTTGAAATACGGCCAGCATCCCCCCTCAACCAACAGGCCGAGCGCATCTTTTTAAAAAGACGCCCCGCATGTCGCAATCTGACCAGCGATCGACAGGGTTTGCATGCCAGAAAATCGCCTTTGCGTCGCCGAAAACTCTATGGGCATCCCGTTGCTGCTGGAATCGTCTAATAAACCTTAGCGTATCCGCCTGCTTGAACGGTTCATTGCTCGAATGTGGCCAGAGACAACATGAAAAACTTAATCGCTTTGATGGCCACTTGCCTGGCTGCCTTGATGACCGGGCTTGAGGTCTCCAGCGTTCCGGTGATCCTGCCGTCGATTGGTCACGATTTGAGAGCCGATTTCGATAGCGCCCAGTGGGTCATGAATGCCTACACCATCGCCTGCACGAGTATCCTGATGGTCGCCGGAACGCTGGCCGACCGACTGGGGCGGCGCCGGGTATTTACCGCGTCGATGATCCTCTTTGGTGCCGCATCGCTGGGGTGTGGCACGGCTCGAACCATGTCCATGCTGATAGTCTACCGTGTCTTGCAGGGGGCTGGCGGCGGGGCGATGCTGATCTGTCTAATCGCGATTCTCTCCAACGCCTACCGCGACGGCGCCGAGCGAGGCCGCGCCTTCGCAATCTGGGGCATCGTGTTCGGGATGGGGCTGGGCATCGGCCCGCTCTTCGGTGGCCTGATCGCTTCCCTCATCGGATGGCGCTGGGTCTTTCTCATCCACGGCCCGTTGACCATCCTGACGATCGCGCTGGTATTCGCGACAATACGCGAATCGCGAGCCGCCGGTGCCCACCAATTGGACCTTGCTGGCATGCTCTCCTTATCGTTCAGCGTGCTGGGCTTAACCTTCTTTATCATCGAGGGGCCGCAATACGGGTTCGGTAGTTCTGTGATGCTGTCAATGGCTGCCGCCGCTCTGGTCAGTGCCACGATCTTCGTTACGGTGGAGTGGCTCAGTGCGCATCCGATGGTCGATTTCTCCGTGTTCCGCATCCCGAATTTCACGGGTGCCATCATGGGTTCGGCAGGCGTCAATTTCAGCTTCTGGCCGTTGCTGATCTACCTCCCCCTCTATTTCGAGAACGGGATCGGCTATGATCGGGCAACGACCGGCTTGATCTTACTGGCCTACACTTTACCGGCCTTACTGCTGCCGCCACTAGGGGAGCAGCTTGCGCTGCGCTATTCGCCGCGTAACGTCATACCTTGCGGCCTTATGCTGATCGCTCTGGGATGTTGGGCGATCACCCTGGGGTTGGCGCTGGCCGCGCCCGGCTGGATATCCTTGCTTCCGGGCTGCATCCTCACAGGAATGGGTCTGGGCCTTGCCAATACACCTTCCTCCAACGCGGCTACCTATGCGGTGGAAGCCGACCGGGCGGGCATGGCCTCCGGGATCGAGACGACCATCAGATACGTCGCGCTGTCGCTCAACATTGCTTTGATGGGGCTCGTCCTGTTGATCGGGGTGCGCTCGTCTCTTGCGCATGGTGGGGGAGGTCTTGACGCCGCCCATGCCAGCGCGACGGCGGAGCGCTTGCTCACCGACGGCCTCGGCAATGACAAGATCACGGTCGCGCAGCAGCTTGATCGCCATCTTGCTCTCAAACGAGGCTTCGAGACATTGACCGTTTATGCAGGGCTCGCCGCGCTCTTCTTCGCGATGTCGAGCTTCATCGCCTTTCGTTGTGAAACCTCAAAGCGAACGGTCGATCAGACTCAATAAAATCCGGTCGCCCGAACCCGCCAGCGGGATCCTGCTATCTCTTCCGCCATTGTCTCGCCGACGTCTGGATAGCCCATGAACCTGAGTGTTTTCCTGATCATATTGCTGGCAGCAGCCCTTCATGCAGCGTGGAATGCGATTGTGAAGGGGGGCGAGGACAGCTCCATGATGGCGGTCACTGTCACCGGTGCGGCGGCCCTCATCGCCGCAGCGACGCTCCCCTTTCTGCCGCCCCCGCATCGGCCAAGCTGGCCGCTTATCGCGGCTTCGGCCATCCTTTCTGTCTGTTACTATGTTCTGGTCGGGCGGACTTACAAGATCGCCGATATGAGTCGAACTTATCCGCTCATGCGTGGTGCGGCGCCCCTTCTGGTGGCTCTTGCAAGCACGATGCTCCTCGGCGATCGCCTGACGGTGTGGGCATGGTGCGGGGTGATCGTGATCTGTGCCGGAGTCCTTGCCATGACAAGCAACCGGGGGCTGGCTCCGGCGGCTGGAACGAGGCTTGCTCTCCTCAATGCCTGCGTCATCGCAAGCTACACTCTGGTCGATGGGGTTGGGGTTCGCCGGTCGGGTAGCGCAGCAAGCTACACACTCTGGATATTCCTCCTGACCGGTGCGCCGCTCGTGGCCTGGACTTTGGCTCGCCGGAGCGGGGAGTTCGGATCTTATGTGGGCCGAAACTGGCGTCTCGCTGTCATTGGTGGAGCGGGCACGATTGCCTCATACGGTCTGGCGCTATGGGCCATGACGGCAACGTCAGTGGCCGTGGTCGCCGCTTTGCGCGAAACCGCGATTATATTCGGCACGCTGATAGCGGCCTTCGCCCTGAAGGAGCGCATCGACCGTGCCCGGCTTGTCGCAGCACTGACGATCGCGGTTGGAGCGATCATCCTTCGAGTTTCTTAAGATGACCATTGCCGCTGCCTGGCAATGGTCCTCTCCGGACATGATCAGCATCCGGTTTTTACGCCCAGCCGGGGACTAACGCATCATCGAAATTTGGTGCAGAGCTGTTGATGCAAGCTATCACCTGGTCGCTGTCGAGGATCGCATCGCGATCAAGGAGGAGGTGTGGGGCTTTCTGCCCCATCACCCTTTATGGCTCGTCGCGGCTGGCTTCGGCATCGTGTTATGTGCCGCTGTCCGTCAGTGGCGCGGCGTTGGCGACACTATCCTTGCCGATCCCGGATGACCAAATCGATGCGCATTGCGTCTGCAGACAAATGCTACTGTCGTCACGCCGTCGATTGGATCACGTCTATCAGCAGGCGACTGGCTGGCACGCGCGGCAGCCTCCATGACGTTGAGATAATGGTCATCTCATCGCATAACGAAGCTAACCCCTGCATCATGCGGAAGTCGCCAATAGGCGATAGTGGGCATAAGCGTGAGAATGGCGGTGGCGACAAAAGCCATTTGAAAGGCGACGATTTCGTTATGATGGCCACCGGTTAAAGCCCCGCCTGCTGGCATGAACCTTCCCAGACGCAGGCAGACAGCGCCAAAGGCTATGCCCAAACCGGTCGTCATCTGCTGCATTGTGCTCCACACTGTGCTGGCGGCACTTTTCAGATCCTCGGGGATGTCTGCGTAGCTCAATGTGATCAGTGTCGAAAGCTGCAGTGACCGAGACACGCCGTAAGCAAAAAGCACGAGACACAGCACGGGTTTGGGTGTGAAGGGCTCCAGCCCGGCAAATGCCAGAATGGTGAAAGAGAGGAACGTGCCATTGGCGATCGCGACCCGGCGAAAGCCAAACCGCCTCACGATGGGGGTGACAAGGGCCTTCATGCCCAGATTGCCAGCCGCGCTCACCACAAGCAGCAAGCCTGAATGAAAGGCCGAGAGGCCAAAGCCGATCTGAAACAGCAAGGGAGACAGATAAGGGACGGCCTCGATCCCGGCTCTGGCAAAACCGCCCCACAGGACGGAGATGGCATAGGTCCGCACCCGAAACACCGCCAGATCGAGGATAGGCTGGTCGGCCCTATGGAGATGGGTGATGGCAAGCAGGCCGATGATAAGGCCCGCACCGATGATCGCGCCGGCCAGTTCGAGGCTTGCATCCTGGCGGCTTGCCAGTTCCATCCCGTACAGCAGCAAGATAAGGGCGCTGCTGCTCAAGACGAAACCTTGCAGGTCGAGCTTCCTGATCCGCGTACCGACGTGATCGGGCACGAAGACGGCGATGGCTGCAAAAGCCGCCACGGCAAAGGGTACATTGAGAAAAAACACCCAGTGCCAGGATGCATAGGTCGTGATAAAGCCCCCCACGGTGGGCCCGACAAGCGGCGCGATGATTGCGGGCCAGGTGATGGTGGAGATTGCCCGCAGCATATGGCTTTGATCCGTGTTGCGGGCCACGATCATGCGCCCCACCGGCACCATCATGGCGCCGCCCAGCCCTTGCAGCACACGCGCCGCCGTAAAGCCTGCCACACTGTCGGCCAATCCGCAGAGAATGGAGGCAAGCGTAAACAGCGCGACGGCGCTGCCGAACACCTTTCGCGTACCATATCGATCCGCGATCCATCCGCTGATCGGGATGAGGGTGGCCAGCGTGAGCATATAGGCCGTCATGCCCAGGCTGACGTCGTTGGGACCGGCCCGGAATGATCGTGCCATTTGCGGCAGCGCCGTGGCGATGATCGTCGTGTCCAGGCTTTCCATGAAATAGGTCGCCGCCACGATGAAAGGAAGCACAAGACTGTTCCGTTGCAGCGTCAGGGCCGTTGATTTTCCGGACATATCTCCGGCTTCTCCTTCATGTTCGGTCGCTTGCCTATCAGCCATGTGATCGGCCACAATGCGCATGTTCCGTATCCAGACTTCGGCTGGACCGAAGGCAGGGCATGGGTATAAGGTTAGGCATGCGGTTTGATTTCACCGATCTGCGACTGTTCCTGGCCGTGGTGGAGGCGGGCAGCATCACCCATGGCGCGACGGCCATTGGCCTGTCCTTGCCCGCTGCCAGCGAACGGCTACGCGCGATGGAAGCCGCGAGTGGGGTCACGCTTCTGGAGCGGGGCAGGCGCGGTGTTGCGCCCACCCATGCCGGTGAGACGCTGGCGCATCATGCGGCACTGGTTCAGCGCCAGATGGTCCAGATGCGCGGTGAACTCGATCAGCATGCCAAGGGGCTGAGGACCATCATCCGCCTGATGGCGCCCACCGCGGCGATCACCGAATTCCTGCCGGGTCGGCTCGCGCCCTGGATGGCGGCCAACCCTCACACCGATATCGATCTGCAAGAGCGGCAAAGCGCACAGATCGTCAGGGCACTCACGGCTGGGTTGACGCAGATCGGCATCATTTCCGATACGGTCAGCACGGAAGGTCTGCTGTTGCGGCCTTTTGCAATCGATCAGCTGGTGGTTGTGCTCCCTTCCGGCCATCCGCTGGCGGCTCGGAAGACGGTTCTGTTTGCCGATATCGTCCATGAGGATTTTATCGGTCTGGCTGAAGGCGCCTTGCAGGACAATCTCGACGGGCGAGCCCTTATCGCCGGAGCACGCCTCAAGACCCGCATCAGGACACGAACCTTCGAGGGCATCTGCCGCATGGCAGCCGAGGGCGTTGGTTTCGGCATCGTACCGGCCACGACGGCACGCAATTGCCGCGGTTTTATGAAGATTGCAGCGGTCCGCCTTGCCGATGACTGGGCCACCCGCCGGTTTTCGATCTGTACGCTCGACCAGGGCGGGATGGCCCCTGCGGTCCGGGCCCTGGCCGAGCATCTGGCCTCCCCACACGACAAGTCTTCAATGGCTCGTTCCTGAGATCGCAGTCGGCAGGCCCCGAGCTCTGGCTGTCAGTTTGTGAGACGTCATTGGCTCCGATCATGATGCGATCAATCTCATCCATGATAGTGCCCACGGTTTTTTGGCTGAAGTGCCGGTTGGCCAACGCGATGGAGCCGCAATGTCCTGAATATGGACATTGCATCGGGTGAGGCCCATGCATCTGCCATAGATATCGATTGCATTTTCCGATAGAGTCTCGCTTGCGCCCGGTTTCGGTGAATGACCCTCCTGTCATGATGAAACGGGCCGTGTGCATCCGGGTCGGGTCGTGTTCGCCCGGATGCACACATGATTCCTACTTTTATTCAGCCGCCTGATGAGGCTTTTCGGAGAGCGGGATGACGCCTTTTTCCTCCGCGCCCAACTGGCACCATGCCTCCACCCATGGATGCGCAAGCAGCGCCTCGCAATAGGGGCGGGCAGCCTCTTTGGGGGTGATCCCATAGGTCCGGAAACGCGTGGCGACGGGAGCGAAGAAGATGTCCACCGCGCAAAACTCGCCCAGCAGCCATGGCGTGCCGCGCTGCCCCGCCTGAGACCAGATCGCCATCACCCGATCGATCTCCACCTGTACGTCGGGCGTGACGATGGCCTGCCGGTCACGCCCCCGCGTGTTGACCGGCATCGCCTCGCGCAGCGCGTTCAGGCCGGAGTGGATTTCTCCGGCATAGCTGCGCGCGCGGGCGCGGTCGGCCGCATCGGCGGGCCACAGCCACGGATAGTCCTCATACAATGTTTCGGTGATCGCCAGCGTATCCCACACCGGCCCGGTCTGCGCGATCAGCACCGGCACAAGCCCGGTCTCGCCGCCCATCGCCTAGACCTTTTCGCGCGCGCCGGTTTCGTAGATCGGCACGACGGTTTCCGTGAAGGGCGCCCCGGTCAGCCGCAGCAGCAGCGAGGCGCGCATTGACCATGAGGAGTAGTTGCGGTTGCCGATGATCAGATGAAAGCTCATGCAATGATCCTTGAGTTAAGCGTAAGCGTTTCAGTCCTGCCGGACATCCGCCACCAGTCCTGATGTCAGCGCGATCAGTTGAGGCGCCGTGGTGCTGAACGTATGCGTGGGCGATCCGGCCGCTGCCCAGACCATATCGTGCTGCAACAGATCGCGGTCGATCACCACGGTGACAGGGCATGGATGGCCGATGGGGGAGACGCCGCCCACGGCAAAACCGGTTCTCTCCTCCACCCAGACGGGATCGGCGTTCTTCACCTTGAGGCCGAGCATTGCCCCCACCTTGCCCCGGTCAATCCGGTTTGCGCCCGAGGCGACCACCAGCACGATGGCCTCATCGGCGCGAAAGACGATGGATTTGGCGATCTGCGCAACCGAGCAGCCCACCGCCGCTGCAGCGTCGGCGGCGCTATGCGTGCCGGCGGGGAACTGTGCGATGCTGTCCGGGTGACCGGCAGCCAGCAGCGCTTCGCGTACCCTTGCGATCATGTCCATACTCTGCCTCTCTTTGTACAAGCTCAGACCAACATCCGCCCTTCGGCGGATTTGACCGCGCTGCCGCCGATCATGACCGACAGGTTGTCGCCATTCCTTCGCGTTGCCATATGCACGCGGCTGGGCCGCTGCATATGCACACCCTGACGGCTGACCATGTGCCCGGCCTGCCCGGGCGACACCAGCCCATGGGTGACGAGATAGGCTGCCAGCGGACCGCTGGCATTGCCAGTTGCGGCATCCTCGGTCACGCCGAAGCCCAGCATGCGGCTGTAGACCGTGGCGTCATCGCCGCCCGGCTCCTGCGAGAAGATCATCACGCCGCGTCGGATCAGCCCTGCCGCGTCGATCAGCCGACCCATCGCGGCGCGATCGAGCTGGGCTCTATCCACTGCGGCGCGGGTTTTGACCGGGACCATCAGAAAGGGCGCCCCGCAGGACACTTGCTGGATTGGCGCATCGGCCAGATCATCCATCGTCAGTCCCATGGCCGCGGCAGCCGCAGCCCGATCGCTGATGGAAGCATCCAGCCCGGGTTTCTGCTGCTGCATCCAGGCAAAGCGCAGGCGCCCGCCTTGCCACTCCAGATCGACGCGGGTGGGGCCGACCCCCAGTTGCAGCGTGATCGAGGGACGCCCGGCAGGGATCAGCCCGCGCTCTGCCAGAGAGAACACTGTCCCGATGGTGGGGTGGCCCGCAATGGGGATTTCCGCACCGCTGTTCATCGCGAAAAAGCGGATCTGGATATCACATCCGGGCAGGGTCGCCGGGAATATAAAGGTGCATTCCGAATAGTTGATCTCACGCGTCATCGCCATCATCATATCCGGCGACAGCCCCTCGGGAGCGGTGAACACCGCTACTGGATTGCCACTGAGCGGCCTGTCGGTGAACACATCATAGACCTCATAGGGCCGCCCTGTGACAGGGGCCGGGCTTGCGCCGGTTCCTACAGCCATGGCGCCAATGACCGCGCCTGATGCAGCCAGAATGCCCCGCCTTTGTGCCAGCATATGTATCGTCCCTCTGTTTTGTGAGGTGGAAGCTGGCGCCAGCGCGGTTGCCATAACATGGGGCATTCGCCCCCATCGGTGCATGACATGATGGTGCTGTTCTCTCGCCTATCCGATCTACCCCTGACGTCTGGCAAGGCACGCTCCCCAGAAAAGGCTGGAGAAGAACCACGTTGGTTGGCCGAAGCCCGCCTCGCTGAGCAATTGGGCCACTGTCTCTTCCGAAGCGGGAGGGTCGGCGCCTTCCAAAATCTTGCCCAGCTTGGCGTGCACCTCTTCGGCGGTGGCACCATGCATCCGCCAGCGTTCGCCCCAGGCAGAAAGCAACAGCGGATGCTCGGCATAGGCCAGGCGATTTCCCGCCACGATCAGCGGTGCGCCGGGCGCCAGGCGATCGGCAATCGAGGCCAGCAAGCGCTGTTTGGCCTCGTCTCCCGGCTGGTGGTGAAGAACACCGATCAGCGTTGCGGCGTCAAACTGCTGCCCCTCCGGCAGGTCATCGACATAGCCGAGATGGAAATGGGTTCGCGCCGCCAGTCCCGCCTGAGTCAATTGCTCCACGGCAAGGTCCATCATTGGCGGAGACGGGTCCACGGCGGTGAAGTGCCAATCCGGCCCCAGCCGGTTTGCCGCGACGATTTCCTGACCGCCCCCGCCTGCGCCCACAATGAGCATATGCGCTTGCGCGGGATTGCCAAGCGAGGCCGCTATCATGCAGGCCGCCAGATCATGGCAGGCATCGTATCCGGCAAGGGCGATCCTGCTCTGTGTCTGGTATTCTCCGGCCCGAAGCGGGTCGAATTTCTGCGCGGGGGTTGATGGCTGAGTCATGACCGGCTCCCGGCGCAGACGCCGCTATGGCTGCGCTCCACCGGGCCGGTCAGCAGCACGCCTTCGCCACGCCATGCGACATGGAGCATGCCGCCATCGCATTGCACCGCAACGCGGGGGCCGAGCAAGCCGCGCCGAATGCCATTGACGACCGCCGCGCAGGCGCAGGACCCCGAACCGGGGGATAGGCCCGCGCCGCGCTCCCAGATCCGCAGACGGATATGGGCAGGATCGATGACCTGTACCACATGCACATTCACCCCCTGCGGGAACAACGGGTGGTTCTCGATGGCCGGGCCGAAGGTATCGAGAGCGACCGCCTCGGCGTCCTCGACGAAGAAAGTGCAATGCGGATTGCCCATGCTGCAGGCAGCGGGCGCGCCATCGAGCGGCAGGATCAGCGTGTCCATGGCGCTGGCTAGCGGCACATCGGCCCAGTCGAGCGAGGGCTTGCCCATATCGACGGCAATCAGGCCATCTCCGTTCCGCGAACAGAGCAGCAGTCCGCGCGCGGTCCTCACGCTCACAGTATCGGAGCCGATTTCCTCCATCAGCTTCAGCGCGGCACCGCGCGTCGCACTGCCGCAGGCGTCCAGCGGTGAGCCATCCGCGTTCCAGAAGGTCAGACTTGCCGTTGCATCGGCGCAATCGGCAAGCGTGGCGAGCTGGTTGAAACCGATCCCGCGCTGGCGATCGCCCATCAGGCGGACAAGCTCCGGACCGATCACCATGTCGCCGCCGCGCAGGTCGATCAGCACGAAATCATCGCCATTGGCATGCATCTTCTCAAAGGCGATCGGGCGATCGCCGCCATCACCGCCAGCCGCCCGCGCGACGATGTGATGATGCTCAACCTCATCAGGGCGTTCGAGCAGGAAATGCTCATCCTCGGGATAATAGCGCGCTTTGGCCACCTCTGCTCCGGCAAAGGCGCGGATCGCGTCCATGGAGGGCCACCAGCTCAGGGTCGTGACCTCGGTCGATCCGTCGCCCAGATCGCGCGCCAGCATTTCACAGCCCAGATTGCCGGGCGTTGCCGCGTAATCCCGAATGCCGGTCTGCGCGATATAGTGGACATAGGCTTCGCGATCCGCGGTCCTGATGCGTGAAGACCAGCGGCGCAGAATGGAGGGTGATGATCTTGGCAAGGGTCTGGCTCCTTTCCCGAAAGGCAGTTCTATGCATGCAGACAGGCGAAAGGTCCTTCAACTGTCTGTCAACACGGTCGGCACGACCGACATGCCGACCCGCAGGCGATCAAGCCCGGGTTGCGCCGGGTCGATCGCGATGCGCACGGGAAGGCGCTGGGTGATCTTGGTGAAATTGCCGGTGGCATTCTCGGGCGCGATCACGGCAAAAGAAGCGCCTGAGGCCGGGGCAATGCTTTCGACATGCCCGGTAAACGTCACATCGGGTGCGGCATCGAGGCGGAAGGTCACGCGCTGGCCCGGATGCATGCGTGCTAACTGCGTTTCGCGAAAGCGCGCCTCGACATAGGCCAGCCGCACAGGCACCACGGCCAGCAGGGGCGTGCCGGACTGGACATAATTGCCCACCCGCAGTGTGCGCTGGCCAACGACCCCATCCACCGGCGCATGGATCTGCGTATAGGAGAGGTTGAGGGCTGCCGCGTCGACGGCGGCCTGCGCTCGGGCGACAGTGGCTTGCGCTTCTTCCCATTGCGCGCGCAGCACCGGCGTCTGGGCGCGGGCGGCGCCATGGCCTGCCTGATCACGCCGGCTGGCGGCCTGATCGGAGGCCAGGCGGCTGTCAGCCTCCTGCTGTTCCTGACGGCTGGCCGATCCGTCGCGGGCAAGGTCCCGATAGCGCCCGGCATTGGCTTGCGAGAGCATGACGGCCGCGGCATCGGCCTGGGTGGCGGCACGGGCCTGTTCGATCACATCATCCTGACGGACCAGTTGCCGCTGCAGGCTCTCGGCTCTGGCCTGCGCGGCATGTAGTTCGGCTTGCGCTGAGGCCAGAGCGACCTTGTAATCGCGGTCGTCAAGCGTGGCCAGCAGGTCTCCTTGGCGGACCGTCTGATTGTCGGTCACCAGCACGCGGGCGATCTGGCCCGAGATGCGCGGGGCCACCGTGCTTGAATCGGCCAGCACATAGGCGTCATCGGTGGTCTGGGCAGTTGCGCTGCCCTCGTCATGGGCAGCCGACCAGGTGGCGCCCATCAGGGCGACGGCGGCGAGAGCGCCGACGGCGATCTTGGCGGGAAGGGGCATGGGCATGATCGTTGTCCTAAGCTTTCTTCGCCGGGGGCGGCGGTGGAACATGCTTGAGCGCAAGGGTGGGAATGATCAGCAGGGCGGCAAGGCAGGCTGCGAGCCCATAGGCATCGGCAATGGCACCGGTGATGGCCTGGGTTTCGAGCAGGGTTGGGTTCTCGTGCTGTGCCAGCCGCCCGGCGCGGTCGGCGAGAATGCTGAGATGGGCCGCCGTGCCGGTGACCAGCAGGCGCTCGACAAGTGCCGCGCCGATCACGCTGGCCAGCGTCTTGAGCGTGTTGATCAGCCCGGCATAAAGCGCGCCCTCAGTCGGTGAAATCAGTGTGCTGACCGAGACATAAAGAAAGGGCACGATGGCCAGCGGTTGGCCGATCATCTGGCAGGCCTGGGCCAGCCAGAACTCACGAACCATCCAGCCATCGGTGACCTGCGCGCCCAGCCAGCATGATGTGGCGATCAGCGCCAGACCCATGGCAATCACATGGCGCGCATCGACCCAGCGATGATACAGCAGGGCGGACACGAGCGGCGCCAGCAGGATTTGCGGCAGGCTGATGATCAGGCCGATGGGTGCGATCTGCAGCGGGCGGAAATGCTGGACTTCGGCCAGATGGGCGGCGGGCAGCAGTGCGCTGGCAACCACCACCATGAGGATGCCGACAAAAAGTGGCAGGCCTAGCCAGAAATTGCGGCGCGACAGCATCTGCAGCTTCATGAAGGGCTGGGGGTGATGCCATTCGCTGATGACAAAGATGCCGATCAGCGCGGCACTGGCCAGAGCGGCGCCGAGGATCAGCGGCGAATGGAACCAGTCGAGCCTTTCGCCCTCTTCGGCCACGAATGCCAGAAGCATCAGGCCGAGCGGGCCGCTCGCCAGACCGAGCCCATCGATCTCGCGCAGCCTTTCGGGCTTCACCGGGTCCTGCGGCAGGCCCCAGCCCACCATGGCCAGCACGATCAGCCCGACCGGGATCACCTGCCAATAGGTCAGTCGCCAGTCGTTCCAGCCATCCATCCAGCTTGCGGCGAACCACAGGGCCAGATTGGGCGAGAAGGTGGCGGTCAGCGAGTAGAAGCCCAACCCCTGCAGCTTGATCGCGGGTGGAAGAAAGCGCAGTGCTGCTCCCATCAGCAGCGGGACCATTGCCCCGCCCGCCACCCCCTGAACGGCGCGCAGCGCCAGCAACCAGCCGAAGTTCGGGGCCAGCGGCAGCAGCAGGGCAGAGGTCAGAAAGACCAGCGTGATCGCCAGCAGAAAGCGGCGCAGCGAAAAGGTGGCGGCAAACCATGATGCGATCGGCATGGCACCAAGCTGGGTGGCGGCGTAGATGGTGCCGAGCAAATGGGCATCGTCGCCTGCGAGACCTCTTGCTCCCGCGACATCGGTCAAGGTCACACCGGTCACCCGGTCGTTGAGGCCCGACATCATCGCGGCAATCAGAATGCCGGCAAGGCCTGTCGCCAGACGGAGGTTCCAGACTGGCGCCACGGCAACGGCTTGCCTGGCATCGGCAGCGGGTGCCGCGCCGGCGACAGATGCCGCCGCCGTCATGCCGATGGAGGCGTCCAGCCGCCACCCAGAGCCTTGTAAAGCGCCGTGATCGCAATGGCGCGTTCGGTGCGGGCGTCAATCCATTCCGCTTCCCGGTCGAGCCGCGCCCTTTCGGCGACAAGAACATCAATATAGCCCGTCGCGCCCGCGCCATAGCGGCGTTCGGAGACATGGGCGGCAGCGCGGCTTTGCGCCACGCCTTCAGTGGTTGCGGTCAATCTGGCATCGGCTGTGCGGAGTATCTCCAGCGCATCGTCGATCTCGTGCCAAGCGCGCAGCACCGTTTCACGATAGCGCAAGGCGGCAATTTTCTGCTCTGACTGCGCCAGTTCGAGCCGCCCTTTGAGGCGGCCCCCCTGAAAAATCGGCAAGGACAGCACCGGTCCGGCCACGAACTGGCGTGCGTTCCACAGTGGGAAGTCCGTCGCCGTGACCGACTGCAGGCCAAAGCTGCCGCTCAGCGTGATCGAAGGATAGAAATCGGCCTTTGCCGCGCCAATCCGTGCTGTGGCGGCATGGAGCGCGGCTTCGGCGGCCTGAATGTCCGGGCGGTGCCGGGCAAGGTCGGAGGGCAGGGCGGCGGGCAGCGTGGTGGTTTGCACGCTGACCGTGGTTGGCACAGCCAGCATGGCGTCGAGCGCATGCGGTTCGAGTCCCGCGAGCAATGCCAGTGCATTACGGGCCTGCGCCGCCTCGCGTTCGGCGAGAGGCAACTGGGCATCGATTGCGGCAAGCTGGGTGCCTGCAGTCGCCGCATCGAACCGTGTGGCGGCCCCGCTCGAAAGGCGGCGCTGTGCGATATGCTCTCCGGCGGCGACGGCCTTGCGGTTGTCATGCAAGATCGTCAGGCGCGCCTCGGCGCCGCGCAGCCGCATATAGGTCCGGGCCACTTCGGCGCTCAGCGAGATGCGGGCGGCATCGCGCTGAAGCACGGCTTCCTGTGCTTCGGCGCGGCTCGCCTCGCGAATGCGGCGGGCCTTGCCCCACAGGTCCAGTTCCCAACTGGCGTCGAAGCCGGCCTGGAACAGATCATAGTCATCCGATTTCGAACTGGTCGGCAAGGTCGAGGTGCCGAAAGGATCACCACCGCCTGCAGCGGAAGCGGAGGGGCTCCCCGCGCCGGTCAGTGCAAGGATGCCGTTGGGGCTGGCTCTTTCGCGCTGATAGGAGCCTCCGCCAGCGATACGGGGGTGTCCGACAGCGCCGGCGATACGATCCTGCGCACGGGCGCTGCCTATGCGGGCACTTGCCTCGGCCAGATCGAGATTGCCGCCGAGCGCCTGTATTTCGAGCTGGTCGAGCACCGGATCATGGAAGCTTTGCCACCATACGGCGCCGATCGTGCCCTCCTGCCCCAGCATGGTGCGCGCTGCGGATCTGGTCGCCTCGGGCGGTGTCAGCGCCGGGAGCGGGGAGTGATCGGGGCCGAGTGTGCAGCCGCAGACCGCGAGGACCAAGCTCGGCACCAGAATGCGGAGGGCGCGCATGGATCAGCGATCCGCCGGTGGGAGCGCTTGCGGGTTGGTGTCGATCGGCTCTCCGGCAAGCAGACATCCAGCCATGGCCAGAGCTTCGGCGTCACTCGCTGTCACCAGCATCGGATAGCCCCAGAATTTCTCATAGGAGGCAGCGCCAATCTCGGCGGCGAGGCGGTCGCCGGCTTCGGGTGCGACATAGATCAGCGCCAGCACATAGCGCTGCAGAGCTTGACGATGCCTCTTCATCCAGAGTGCGAGGGTCTTGCGTTCCTTGTGATCCTGCTCCAGCCGGTGAGCGCCGCGACCGATCAGGACGAAGACTTCGCATCGGGCCAGAAAGCCTTCGAAGAGGGCAAGGCTTTCCTCCAATCCGCCCGGGCTGACTTGATCATAGTCCATCCGGACGATTGGAAAAGGAGCAGCTTTCAAGCGCATAAGGATGCAATCCAATGAATGTGCGGTGCACAAGCATTTAGCGCGATAATCCCCGGCCGGATCGCGTCAATCAGCCATATTATCGTTCGATCTCGCCAAAATCAGGAAGGCGGCGTGGTGCGCGTCGGACGTTTCTCGGCGCGGGCAAGATAGCGGTTCGGGGAAGCGCCCAGGATCTTTCGAAACATCGCGATGAAGGCGCTCGGGGTTTCATAACCAAGGTCGAATGCGATGGTCTGAACGCTCACGCCGCGCGCAAGCCGCTCCAGCGCCAGCATGATCTGAAATTGTTGGCGCCAGCGCACAAAGGACATGCCGGTCTGTTCCAGAACGAGGCGGGACAGGCTACGCTCGCTCATGCCGATACGCGATGCCCAGACGCCCAGTTTCGCACGGTCTGCCGGATCCGCAGCCCACCCGTCTGTGACTTTGCGCAGACGCGGATCGGCAGGAACAGGCAGGTGCAATTGCTCAACCGGCGCGGTGGCCAGTTCGTTCAGCATGGTCTGAATGAGCGGGGCAGGGGGGCCTGTCTCGTCATAAAGGGGGGGTAGTTCCGACACGGCGCGAATTAGTTCTCGCAGCAGCGGTGAGATCGCCAGCGTGCAGCACTCATCTGGTAGCGCCGAGATGATGGCTTCATCCATGAAGACGAGATAGATTTCGACATCGCCTGTGCAGCGCACGCTATGGCTGATCCCCGGGGGAATCCACAAGGCGTTGTGTGAGGGCACGAGCCAGAGCCCGCTCTCGACCTCACTGGTGATAAGCCCTCGGACAGAGAGCAACAACTGTGCACGGCGATGGGCATGACGATCTTTTTGCCATCCTTCGTTCACGATCATGGAGGAAATCGGCCGCAGGAGGTTATAATCTTCAAAGGCATCCTCGGGATCGGCGTTCCTTTGCATGAAATGATTCCAGTGTATTTTCTTCGTTTCTCGTGGCATAAATATTTATTTTGAACGCCGACTTCACGTCGTCAGAAGGTGATGTCCTATCAAAGTGATATCGTTTCCATGTAGTCTGGCGATGACGAGAGGTTCGTCCTGAATAGCCGAAAAATTGAAGTGTGAGGATCGGAATCGATCCCCGGCCGGATTGGGCTGACAATCATTGCGAGAGATAAGCTCATGATCGAAAATTGCAACCGCGACCTGTGACTTTAGAAGTATGGTTGAATTCCAGTAAGAACTATCCGCGCGGCGTGGGCCTCATTGTGATCGGCATTGAGGCCCACGCCGCGCGGAGTTTCGTCAGATGATGCCTTGTCGTCCGTCTTCGCTTAGCTTCAGGATCGGCCGCCGGGGCAATGTTTCAGGCTGTACCCGCTCCCATAGCGTTTCCGAGCCGGTTTCCCTGGCTTTTTGTTCTTCGCGCATGATCCAGTCTTCAGCGCTTCTGATCCTTTGTGGGTGGATTCCGTCAAGCAAAGCGTAATCACGGGTGATGATCCTGTGTTTCCACTGGTTCCAGAAGCCTGTGAAATTGTCCTGGAAACTCATCGTGCTCTTGTCGGCAGGATCGGCGTTGTATCCGGCCGGCTGGTGGGCGATGGTAGGAATGCGGGAAAAATAGGTTTCGAGATCGATGTCGACAAAACGGGCAGGGTGGCCCGTCACGCGTTCGAACGCCTCGGCCAGATCGGCATAGCTGATGTCATCGATCCCGACTTCAAGATCCATGCCATTGGCGCGGTCTCGGTTGTCGAAGAGCCAGCGTGCGTAATAGGCGCAGTCGTCAAGCGCGACATGCACCACCGCGCCGTCACCGAGCGGAACACGCCATGTCAGGACCCCATCCTCGATCCGGGGCGTCATCGGCGTTCCGCCTGAAAATGCCATTTCGATATAGGGGCCGGTGGTGAACAGGGCGGCGCCCATCCGGTCGCCATTGGTTTGGTTCTGGCTCAGAATCCAGTCGCCCACCCGGCCTTTGCCGTCATAATGCCCGGTGCGAAACATCGAGCGGTAGCCAGATTTCTTGAGCGTATAGTCAAGGTTGCCATAGACGAAGAACGCCACGCCCTCCTCAAGGGCAAGTTCATAGCAGCGGATTGCCCAGTAAGTTTCGGTTTTCTCGCCAGCATTGAAGCCGTCGATGTTGATGTAGGCACCCTGGCAAGCGCGAAAGCCTTCGCGCAGCACCGCTTCGTCGGCGAACGATCCTTCCAGGAATGAGACATCACCCATGGCCGCCAGTGCCTTGGCGCGCGGGGATGTGGAATCCCGCGTCAGCGCCAGCACGGAATAGCGGCCGTCTTCCACCAGGCCACGCACCACTGGCAAGCCTTGCGCACCGGTCGCGCCAATCACGAAAATTCGAGAGATGTTTTGCATGCCGACTCCAATCGCTTGCGAGATGTGCAGTTAACTCTCATAATGAGAGTGTATCAACTCTTATTATGAGAGTTAATGCGTGAAAGGCTTTTTTGGCGATGCGTTCCAAGGGATTTGAGGGAATGGCCTGTTCGATGGCCGAGGTGATGGGGGCCATGGTGGATCGCTGGGGTGCGATCATCATGCGCGACCTGTTGCTTGGCCTGACGCGCTACGACGATCTGCAACGCTCATCGGGTGCGACGAATGCCACGCTGTCGGCGCGGCTGAAGGAGCTGGAGCTTTCAGGGCTGATCGAGCGTCGGCAGTATCAAACGCGCCCGGACCGCTTCGAATACGTGTCCACCGCCAAGGGGCGTGATCTGTCTTTGGTCGTGATGGCCATGGTGCAGGTCGGCGACACATGGCGGCGCGCCAGCGGGCAGGAGGCGCCGCTGCGCTTTATCGATGCAAGTTCGGGTCAGGATGTGAGGCTCACGCTGACAGTTACGGGCGCCCAGCAGCCCGGCCATGCGCCCGATATGAGGATTGAAGCCGGCCCGGGCGGCGATGAGATCATGCATTGGAGGATCGAGCGTGGCGCGGATGAAAGAGCCAGCCGGAAAAGCCCTTGAAACAGGCCGCCAAGGCAAAGCTGCTCTGCGGAGTTGCATGATGCCAAAATGATTTTGCCGAATGGAAAATGTCCTCTGCAGGCTGCCTTGTTATGATGGGAGGCACTCTGGATGGAGGATGCTCATGAAACTCTATTATGCGCCCGGTGCCTGTTCGCTTGCGGTCCTTATCGTTGCGGAAGAAGGGAAACTGCATCTCGATCTTGAGAAGGTGGATATCAGAACCGCGCCTCATCGCCTGCAGGATGGTACTGATTTCAGCACCATCCATCCCAAGGGCTATGTTCCGGTGCTGTTGCCCGAGCAAGGCCATGCCCTGACCGAAGGTGTGGCCATCCTGACTTATCTGGCCGACCGCAGTCATGCATCAGAGGTTGATCGAGCGCGTCTGATGACCGACCGTTATCGCGGCCTCGAATGGCTGACCTTCATCGCAACGGAGTTGCACAAGAGCTTCAGCCCCTGGCTCTTCCATCCGGAATATGGTGAGCAGGCCGCTGCTGTGGCCCGATCCCGCATTGCGCAGCGGTTCGATTATCTCGATGCGCATCTTCGCGAGCATGAGTATCTGCTCGGCGATACCTTCCACGCAGCCGATGCCTATTGCTTTGCCATAGCGCGCTGGGCGCCGGGCAAGGGTATCGATCTGGAGCCCTGGCCTGCGCTGGCGGCCTATCTGGAGCGTATCGCCGCCAGACCAGCCGTGGTGGCTGCCCTGGCGCGTCACGGATAAGGCGAGACTGCCAAGATCTTTGCAGTTTCGCAAACCACGCTTGCCAGACGGTCATGGCACTGATCGCGATTGGCGCGCTAGATTGCCTTCAGCAAGCCGAGGATTTCTCATGACATTTCAACTCTACGGTTTCTGGCGTTCGAATGCGGCATTTCGTGTTCGCGTCGCGCTGGCTCTCAAAGGCCTCGCTTTCGAGGAGATCGATGTCGATCTTTTGTCAGGCGACCAGTTCGATCCTGCCTATGCTCAGGTGAATGCCGCGCATATGGTCCCCACGCTGGTGCATGATGGCCATGCGCTGTCCCAGTCATTGGCCATCATCGAATATCTTGAGGACATCGCGCCGCAACCCCGCTTGCTCCCCGAAGATTCGCGGGAGCGAGCCTATGCCCGTTCTCTGGCGATGATTCTGGCGGCAGACGTTCATCCTTTGACCGTGCCGCGCGTGCGCAGCCATCTGGCAGAGAGCTTCGGTGCAGATCCCGCAGCCATCGAGGCGTGGTGCCGACATTGGACGGGCGAGGGCCTCGCCGCCTATGAGCGGTTCCTGACCCTGCGCCCTGCGGTCCCTTTTGCTCTGGGGGCGGAGCCCACGATCGCCGATATTGCCATCGCTGGCCAGATTGCTCTGGCGGATGTCTATGGTATGAATAGGACGGCCTTCCCGAGGGTGGCAGCTTTGGGTGCGGTCTGCTTCTCGCTCCCGGCTTTTGCTCAGGCCCATCCCTTTGAACAGGCTGGCTATCGTGCTGTTCGCATGCATAATTAGACCCTAAGCCGCAAGGGACAATGCCGATGTCGAACCCCAACCCCGCCATCCGTCACCCGATCCCGGCCACCATCGCGGTCGTGATCAAGGATCGGTCCGTGTTGTTGGTGCGCCGTGCCAATCCGCCTGACGCCGGGCTCTGGGGATTTCCGGGCGGCAAGATCGAGTTTGGTGAAACCATCGAGCAGGCCGCTGTGCGCGAGCTTTTCGAGGAAACCGGCGTGGTGGCGGAGGCGGGCCCCGTCTTTACCGCAGTCGATGCCATGGATCAGGATCCGATGGGCGAGACCCGCGCGCATTACGTCCTGATCGCCGTGCTGTGCCGATGGGTGTCGGGTACTCCGGTGGCGGGCGATGATGCGATTGAGGCGGCCTGGCACGGGCTTGACGTGCTGGAGAGCGAGGAACTGGCGATGAGCTTCGGTGTGGCCGATGTGGCACGGCAGGGATGGAGGCTTGCCCTTGGTGCAGACTGAACCGGAGCTTGGCTTCATCGGCCTTGGCACGATGGGGCAACCCATGGCATTGAACCTTCTGCGAAGCGGGGTTCCTCTGCTGGTCTGGAACCGATCGCCCGAACCTTGCCAGACCTTGGCGGCAGCAGGCGCTCTGGTGGCCGAGAGCGCGGCTGATGTTCTGGCGCGATGCCGCACGATCATCCTGATGCTGTCCGACATCGCGGCGAGTGACGCCGTGCTTGGCCGCAACAGCCCGGCGTTTCGCGCGAATGTGGCGGGGCGGACCATTGTCTCGATGAGCACGCTGGAGCCTTCTTCCTCGCAGCACCTCGGTCTGGAGATCGAGGCGGCGGGGGGCCATTATGTGGAGGCGCCTGTCTCCGGATCGCGTGAGCCTGCCAAAGCCGGGCAACTCGTGGCGATGCTGGCGGGGAAGCCGGAGGCGATCGAGGCCATCCGCCCCATGCTTGCGCCGATGATCCGCCAGTCCTTCGCTTGCGGTCCGGTTCCCGGCGCGCTGCGCATGAAACTGGCAGTCAATCTGTTTCTCATCACCATGGTGACGGGGCTTGTCGAGTCGGCGCATTTCGCGCAGCGCGCCGGACTGGATCTGAAGGAACTGGCCGCCATCATCGAGGCCGGGCCGATGGCCAGCGATGTGGCGCGCGGCAAGATCGGCAAGCTGGTGAGCGGGGATTTTTCGCGTCAGGCCTCGATCAGCGATGTGCTGAAAAACAGTGCGCTGGTCTTCGATGCCGCGCGAGAGGTGGCGAGTGCATCGCCCCTGCTGGATGCATGCCTTGAGCTTTATGGCGAGACCGAGAGGCTTGGCTTGGGGGATGAAGACATGATCGCGGTGCTGCGTGCGCTTGAACGCAAGGCGCAAGCCGGCCAGGCTTGAGCCTTGTCGGCCCTGACAGGCCTTTTCGTGCGTTGTTACTGCTTCTTGGGATGTGCCTTTTCATAGGCGTCGGCCTGTTGCCTTAAGGCGATGCAGGGTGGTGTGGCGAAGACTTTCTTCCGAGCTTCGTCGATTTCGCCGTTATTGAGAGATCGCTCTGTGATGGCTTGCATATAGAGAGCAAGACCAACAAAGGTCTGGGGCAATTGGCTGGCCTTGGGCTGGCTTTGCAGCAAGGTTCTCATCTCCTCCAGCTTGCTGTCGTGCTCGCTGGTGAGTTGCGGCAAGCCATCGGCGTCGAGCTGGTCCGACACGGCCATAGCCTGATGGTTGAGGGCGATCAGGCGGGCGCCATCGGGCGTGTGCAGAAACTGGCTGAATGTGGTGAAGTTCTGGCGCTCTTCAAGGCTGAGGCTGCGCAGCTTGCTCATCAGCGGGTTGATCGACTGGTCATCAACCATGGCCAACATGGACTTGCGCATGACATCCATGCAGCCGGGCAGGGCAGGGGCAAGGGCCTTGATCTCGGGCGTAAAGTGACTGTCGTCGATCATCTTGGCCATGGCGGTCGCAAGCGCGCGGCTCAGCTGAAACTCGTCGTTGACATACTGCTGGAACAGCGGATCGGTCGTGAAATTGTCCGGGCTGACCGGCGCGACGGGCTGCGCGACAGCGACGGTCGACTGGGCCGACGCGAGCGTGACGGCCAGTGCCGATAGCAGCATGCCCTTGAGGATGGTCATAAGATCGGGTCCTTCAGCAAAGGGAGGGCGTTTATGATGGATTGCGAAGCACGGCTGATGTGCGCCACGTAAAACCGTTCAGGCTTGGGCCTTGCTGGCACCGACAAGCAGGCTGCGCCTGTCGATCAGACCTTGTCCCACCATATCGAAAAAGGCGCGCACCCGCGCGGTGTTGCGCAAATCCTTATGCGTGATGAGCCAGAGTTCCCGGGTGAGCGCCGCTTCAGTGCCTGATACGCGCATCAGATCAGCCTCCTGATCGCCCAGATAACAGGGCAACAGCGCCATGCCGATGCCCGCCTTCACCGCCATCATCTGGTTGATCAAACTGCTTGAGCGATAAATGATCTGGTCATCGGCAACTGTATCGGTCAGCCATTGGGCTGCGGCCGCTGCTGCTTCCATGTGCCAGCCAATGAAGCTGTGCCCGGCATAGGGAGCGGTTTCGATGGGCGGGCGCCCGGTCAGATAGGCGGGCGTGGCATAGATCGCCCAAGCGGTTTCCGCGATCTTGCGCCCGAACAGATCGCCTTCTGTCGGTCTCGTTGCGCGGATCGCGATATCCGCTTCCCGGCGCAGCAGGTCGAGCTGTCGATTGTCGACCAGAAGTTCGAGCGTAATACCGTCATATTGGGCGCGAAAACCGGCCAGCAGATCATTGAGCAGCCGATAGGCAAGACTTTCCGAGCAGGTGATGCGCAGATGACCGGTTAATCGGGTATCCAGACCCGAGATGTCGCGGTCAACCGACAGGGCCTCATGCTCCATGCGCTCTGCCGCAAGGATCATGCGTTGGCCCGCTTCGGTGGGCTGGTAGGCACCGGCCTTGCGATCGAAAAGCTGGACCTGATAACGCCCCTCCAGCGCATTGAGCCAGCGAAAGATCGTCGAGTGATCGTGCCCCAGCGCCTTGGCCGCGCCCTTTAGGGAGCCATGCCGCCCGATCGTCAGGATCAGGCGAAAATCGTTCCAGTCCATGATGGTGTTCCTGTGGGCAAGCTCGGCTGCTGGTTGGCCCTTGGCTTGCGCGAGGGCAAGGTAAAAGGCGTGATTAGCCTTTGCGGCAGCACAAATGCCACTTTCCAAATGCCAAATCCCTCCAGATCATCAAAGGGTTATGCTCGGCTCATGAACAGAGCGCAGCATAATGGACATCGTGATGGCCATACCCGGTGTGGTGGGCTTCAACCATGGGTCTGATGGGCGCATGGGGCTTGCTGGTCTTGTCAGGCCTATTGGATGTTGCCTGGGCGGTCAGCGTGAAACAAGCTGACGGTTACAGCAAGGTAGGGTGGAGCGTCCTTTCCCTCATCTTGTTAGGGCTGTTTATCTACGCTCTGGGGCGTGCGTTGCAGATGCTGCCCCTGAGCACGGCCTATGCCGTCTGGACAGGAATTGGTGCGGTCGGTTCGGTGGTGGCGGGCATTTTATTCTTCGGCGAGGCGGTCGATGCTGCGCGCCTTGCATGGATCGCTGTGACCCTTGCCGGGATGATCGGCCTCAAACTGACGAGCCGATAATGGCCCGACAAATAAAGGCAAAATCATGAAATCGCAAACAACCAAAGCCATCCCTTCGAGTTTTACGCGCGAGGAGGATCTACAGGCTTATGAGCAAATGGTTCTGATCCGTCGCTTCGAGGAACGCGCCGGGCAATTGTATGGCGAGGGGCTGATCGCCGGTTTCTGCCACCTGTATATCGGGCAGGAGGCGGTTGTCGTGGGCATGCAGATGGCGATCGAGGAGGGTGATCAGGTGATCACGGGCTATCGCGACCACGGCCATATGCTGGCACTGGGCGTCGATCCCGATATCGTTATGGCAGAGTTGACGGGCCGCGCTTCGGGTATATCGCGAGGCAAGGGTGGATCGATGCATATGTTCAGCCCTAAGCTGGGCTTCTATGGCGGCCATGGCATCGTCGGCGCACAGGTTTCGATCGGCACCGGCCTGGCCTTTGTCAACAAATACAAGGAGAACGATCGTGTCTGCCTCACCTATTTCGGTGATGGCGCATCCAATCAGGGGCAGGTCTATGAAAGTTTCAACATGGCCAAGATCTGGAACCTGCCGGTTGTCTATGTCATCGAGAACAACCGTTATGGCATGGGCACCAGCATCGAGCGGGCCTCGGCCACCATCGATCTTTCGAAGCGCGGCGCTTCCTTCAACATTCCCGGCGAGCAGGTCGATGCGATGGATGTGCGCGCCGTGCGTGAGGCAGGGCAGCGTGCGGTTGACCGGGCAAGGGCGGGCGAGGGGCCTTATATTCTGGAGATGTTGACCTATCGCTATCGCGGTCATTCCATGTCAGACCCTGCCAAATATCGCTCACGCGAAGAAGTGCAGCAGATGAAGACGCGGAACGATCCCATCGACCGTGTCATGGCCCGCCTTCTCAACGACTGGAAACTGCCTGCTGATGAGCTGAAGGAGGTCGACCGGCGCATGAAAGAGGTGGCGATCAAGGCGGCAAAGTTTGCCACGATCAGCCCGGAACCGGATCTGAGCGAACTCTACACGGATGTCTATGTCTGAAGGGGGGCAGAAATATCCTTGAAATCACATGAAATCGCACCGATCCCTATTGAAGAAAGGAAGAGCGTAACAGGTATCGATCTGGCGGGAGTAATGCCCGAGGCAATTTGATGCGCTGCAGGGTGTGCAGCATCATAGCTCGATTGGGCAATGGATAGATGGTGCATGGAGCTGAAATATGGCTTGATCTCTGGCTTCAAATCACTCTTCTTCCAGCTTCACGCCTGTGAACTCGATGTACTGGTTGCGGATCAACGCTCCGCTATCCGGACGCCATGGCTGTAGGTCCGCCGTGCGCTTTCAATTTGATGGTCACCAATACTCATAAAAGTGATGCAGTGGGCCATGTCCTTTTCCAGCGTCGAGCCTGTCGCTGTTTGCCAACGCGGCGTGCATGAAGGCCTTCGCACGGCGGACGCTGTCTTCCACCCCAAGCGAAGGCAACAGCGCCGCGATCGCAGCCGACAGGGTACAGCCGGTGCCATGATCGTTGACGGTGTCGATACGCCTTGCCGAAAGCTCGATCCCGTCGCCGCTTCCAAGCAGCAGATCGGTGCTATCGTCTCCATCCCGCAGATGGCCACCCTTGAGAAGCACCCACTGCGCCCCCAGCATACCAAGATCGGCGATCCTTCTGCGCATCTCCTCGCGTGTCCATTCCCCTTCGAAATCGAGCAAGACGCCCGCTTCGGGAAGATTGGGGGTGATGACCGTGGATATGGGGACAAGGTTTTCCGCAATCGCCGTCACGGCATCGGGAAGCAGCAGATGATCGCCGCTCTTTGAGACCATCACGGGGTCTAGCACAATATTCTGCGCGCCATGATGGCGGAGACGATCCGCGATGGTCTCGGCGATGGCCGCCGTGGCGACCATGCCGATCTTGACGGAATCAACGCGAACATCGTCGAACACCGCATCGATCTGATCAGCGACGAACGAAGGTTCTAGGGCGACGAACGAGCGGACCCCTTGCGTGTTTTGAGCGACCACGGCTGTGATCGCGGACATCGCATAGGCGCCCATAGCGGAGAAGGTCTTGATATCCGCCTGAATACCGGCGCCTCCGGTAGGATCTGTTCCGGCAATGGAGAGAACATTTGCGATCATGAGTGCTCCTCAACGGCGAAGTGTGCCAGCCTTGGACGTTCGCCGCATGATGTTGATCTGCTGTGCGGAGAGGGGCGCCCGATCGACATGGCGATGACCCGACCGGACGACGCGAGATGATACAGACGCGTCCCTTCGCCAGCATGATCTGGATCAGGTCCAAAGCGCCATCGCGCTGGGCCAATGGTATCTTGGCTTCCTGTCGAAGCCACCTTCAGTGTTCTGCAGGTGTCTTGGCTTGTGACAGGTTGTCTATCCGCTTTGCCGAGGCTGTCCTGCCGGAATTGTTGAAGCTGCGATGCCAGAGGCGAAAGAAAAGTTGTCGAAGGTGGAATTCACGATGACGATCATCACATCCTCGGGCCGCAGGCCGGGGTTGATCGCCAGCCTGGCAACCAGTTGCCGATAGAAATCCTGCTGCACGTCCTGCGATCGGACGCGGCCCGTGGTGATATGGAAAAGCACGAAATCATCCGAGCGCGGTCCGCCGCCATAGTGGCGGTCAAAGATAAGCTCGCCTGGTTGATGCTGGTGGATCGCGACGAATTGATCGGTCTCGGGAACTTCGAAACCCTCGACCATCGCGCGGTTCAGACTGTCAGCGATGGCGGCGAGATGAGCAGGAGGTTTTCCTGCCAGCAGTGAAATTCTTGTGAATGGCATATTGGCAACTCCGGTTTGATTAATTCCCGAGATAATTGATTGTGACCTGCCGATTGTCTCTCGATGACGTTAGTCAGCCAGGGACTCTGTCCGTGTTGGAGCCAGCGTAGCGTGTCCTTCCACAAGCCCCGCGGTGGCGATCATAAAATAGCGCAAAACGGCCGATAGCGGACAGAGCGTAATCCTGGAGCCTCAGGTAGGCTGGTGTTCGCGCGGCGGGGTGATGATAGTTCAATATAAGCCACAACGCCGCGACCGAGCTAATTTCGTCGTCGGCAACGGCAATGACCAAGGTCGGCGCAGTGACTTTGGTGACGTGATCACAAGCGTCTTGCCGCTCGGCAGCCGGATGATGTTGCTCAAATCGTTGGTGGCGGAAAAACTGGATTTCACGATAGTCATAGGTCAGCATGTCGAAACCATGCGTCGTCAGGAAGTGCGCATAGCGATGGTCATAGCGGGCCAGCACCCTGGTTGCGCCATGGATGATAAGGTTGCCGTGGATGGCACGGCCCTTCGCCACGCAGACATGCCCATGGAGCATAGCGCTATCGGCGCAGCGGATCGACATGGTTTCGCCATGAGGGGCGAGAAGGGAGGCAGCCGGTCTTATCATAGTTATGAGGATAGTGCAGGGGCCAGCCTTTAGGATATTCACTGTACGGTATACATTGATCGTGGCGACATAGCCTCTCCCGCCGCGCGAACGCATCCTCAGGGCCGCCATTCGACTGTTTCAGGGAAAGGGAATTTGCGTTATCATTCTGGACGCGATCGCGGAAACGGCGGGCTTGACCAAGCGCACCGCCTATTACCATTTCCGTAGCAAGAGCGATCTGGTCGCCGCCTTTCTGGCAGAACGACGTGAGCCTAATGTGGCATTGTTCCAGCGCTGATCTGGGCAGTGGGTATGTGATGTGCTGCTTCAAATCTTGGTCAATCATGCGGTTGTTTTACGAATAAAATTCACGCTCGCTGCCACAGTCGGCGCCTACCTTGCGGTTTATCGTTCTGACAGGCGATGAAGTCGTCGATTACGGCGCCACTGGCGATCTGATGGCACTGCCTGCACTCATGGGCACTGCATTGCTAGCCGGCCAAAGGTTGCGGCGGCGACTGCTTCAGCGAGAACCTGTTGATCCACGGCATGGTAGCTTACCCATTATTGCGCCCTGTTCCAATCGCGGGCGGCCCATCCCCGGTTAGCGGGGGCGCTCATCCGGTATCGAGCCTTGCCAATCTGCAAAACAGATTTGTTTGATGCAGCCATGGGTCTGAATGATTATTTGGCAGCAGGAATGAAAATACCCGATTTCACGAAAATTAGCGTGCCATGGTCTTCTTTCCCCAGTGTTCATGGCATTTTTTTGCTATGGATGTTGTTTCGAAGAATTTATTTCGGATCTAACTTTCGGTTCGAGCGACATGGACCAGCCATCGCCGGATTGCCGCTTGATCTGCTTCTGACAGCATTTCTGAAATTTCCTTTTCAAGATTCTGCACGCGCTCCCGGCATTGTTGTAACAACAACAAACCTTCCGGCGTCAATTCGATTTGCAGGATACGTCCATGAGCGTTGTGTGGCACACGGCGTATCGTTTGGGCGCGTTCGAGGTTGGCGACAATGACACTTACCGTCTGAGGCGTCAGCAGGGTAAGGCGAGCGAGATCCGCATTGGAAATGCCCGGATAGGCTTTGATCATCGTCATCACCGCGAATTGCGGAGGTGTGACCTCGAGGTCCGTCAGGGCTCGATCCATACGATGGCGATAGGCACCTGCGGCCTGACGGAGCAGATAACCCAGATAGCCGCTCTCACCGCGTTTGGCCTCTCCGGGGCCTGGAAGGGAAGGATCACTCTGAGGCTTGCGCATGATGTAAGAACTCTGATATTGTGTTCGTACTCTGATATAGACGATCTGGTGGTGATGCACCACCGCTGCCTCGCTGGAGCTTGCAAGATAATGACAACTGCCGTTTTGGCCCCTTCGCATACCTCGGAAAAACCTTTGCGATCAAAGATCCTGACGCTCGGCGCTCCCGTCGCGGCGATGGTTTATCCCGCGCCGCTGGTCGCATTTCACGCCATGCTGACCGCTGCGGATGGGAGTTCGGAGGCCAGATGGTGGCTCATCGGGCCATGTCTTGCCATGCTTCTGACCCTTGCTTTTGCGGCGCCAACATTCGCTTGGCAATGCGCGACTTACCTGTCTCAGATTGAGGACCCTTCCATTGCCGAGGTCCGCGCCCGTCGTGTGGCCTATCTGTCCGTTGGTGCACCGGCGCTCTTCAGCTTCATCGGCACCACAACTTTCATGCTTGGCATTCCGCGTGCCGATATCTGGATTCTTGGCCTGTTCTGGGCGGCCTTGGCGCTGTTCGTCGGCACCGGTGCGAACACGCCTTACGTCAGCAAGGCATCACCGTCGTCTCCGTATGCAATGCGGGTCACCCATGGCGTGGCAGCCCTTGTTCTTGTTTTGGGATTTATCGGGCTTCATCTCACCAATCATCTGACGGGTCTGATCGGTCCGGATGTACATCGCTCCATCATGAAAGCATTGCGTCACATCTATCGGGCGCCTGTGGTTGAGCCGCTGTTGATGGTGGGTTTCATCGTGCTGATCGTGACGGGCTGCTGTATGGCATGGAAGTTGTCGGGCAAGGCCGGTGACCGTTTCCGTGCCTTTCAGCTTGCGACCGGGATTTATCTCACTTTTTTCCTTATCAGCCACACCAGCGCTGTCTTCGTTCTGGCTCGAACCTATCTGGGCATCGATAGCGACTGGGGCTTTGCAACAGGTGCGCCTGCCGGATTGCTGCACGATTCCTGGAACATCAGGCTTGTCCCGCTCTATGGGCTTGGCGTGTTTTGTGCGGTCGCACATCCCTTTGCTGGAGCCCGCGTTGTGATGCTGGCTCATGGCGTGCGTCGGACAGTGGGTGACGCAATTGTCGTGTGGAGCGCGGTTGCTTCCGTGATGATCTCGCTCGCGATCATGTTGGGCATGTGTGGTCTTCGTCTATATTTTGTTTAAAAATATCATGCCAAAACGGTAATTTCTATGAACCTTTAATTCATTTTTTGAAAGATGGTTTTGGCATTTTATCAGGAAAGGATCAGATCATGACTAACATCAATTCAGTCACGACCACCCCGATCCTCGGCTTGTCGGACAGGCTGTCAAACTTTCCCCTGCAGGCCACAAAGCCGGACCCGCAGGCGGATTTAACCGGTTCGGACGATACAGGGCCGCCTCCGCTTCAACTGACTGTCGTGCAGCCCGGTGATTTCACGAAGACCATTTACGACCAGCAGATGCAAGCGGCCGCGGCGGTCGGTCAGGACACCCAGTCGCTGGCTGAATATACGGCAGCGGCCTTTCAGGTGATCATGGCAAAGCGGCCAGATCTGGCTCATGTCAAATTCGATTTTGTGTCTGATCAGGGCTCGGTCAAGGTCGTCTCGGATGCGCTGAGCGAGAAGGACCGGCAATGGCTTGAGGACCAGCTCAATGCCAACAGCGGGCTTGTCGATGCCATGAACAGCTACAACACTGATTTGGGTAAGGTGCAGGCTCTGGCTGCCAAGGCCAATTCTGAAAATTCGACTGCCGCCCCGCTGCCGCCAACCCGTGCGATCGATGGTTCGGTTCGCTTCCTTGCTTTGCTGCAGGGTGTGGTGAACGCGGAGCGACAGGTTGCCTGGTCTCCCGATGAAACGGATACAGACGGTCAGGGCGCGCCGATTGATCTTGCTTCGGTGAGCACCTATTCTCTGGCGGGGATGATCGATGCCAAGCGGCAACTTGATGCCTTACAAAATGGTAATATTATCAGTTATATGAAGGATGGTCGAGTTCTCTATGGGCAACGCGGCGATGACGATCCCTATGCCTCTGCCGGGGCAATCGGCCAAGCATTTCTGGTGGATTCTTCATCGAACCATGCGTTGGCCTCCTGGGGTCTTGGGCAAGGGCCAGCGGTGGATCGCCTGGTGTGATAGGGCGACTCGCGTTACCAAAGCTTGATGCGTTGGGCCTCAGGCTGATCATCATGGATATGGGCCACCAATTTACCGCTATCGGTAGAAACCAGTGATCTGCCGAGGCCAGATGAGGTGTGCGAGATTTGGTCCAGATCGGGGATGCTGCCTTGCTCTTGTCGACGTTTCGTATTGATGGCAAAATTTCCGTTCAAGCGAAGGTTGGGTTCACTGCCCCGGCAAACCCACGCAAAGGTAGCTGAAATGCGGTTCTTGTATGGCGTGCTTATCCTGCTCGGCTTATTTGCGGGTGTGACAACACCGGCATATGCGCGGGATTTGACCAAAACCGATCCTGATCGCGCCCGGATACTGGACGCAGCCCGTCAATTTGCCGTCCTTGGCACTAGCCAGGCATCCGAAGAGATCAAGTGGGTCGTTCGAGACCTCTACAGGGATGGCGATGTTGCCTATCTTTGTGCGGCTCGAGTAACGGATGGTGCTATCGATCGTACGGACGATGCCATTGATGGCTATCTCTTCGGGCTGAAGCGGTTTGCGGGAGCATGGTCCGTCGCGGCGGAAACGGGAACCTTTTTCTCTGCGAAGGCCAAGCCGTCCGATTGCTGGTACAAGGACAAAACGATCCAGTCACAAGCAGATGTCGAAGCGTTTTTGCAAGCCAATGCTGTCGATGTGACTCGGTTGAAGGCGCAGAGCGATGAGGAAGACAAGGTTGTGCAAACCTATCAACGCATGGCGGAAAGAGCGTCTCCGCCCAAAGGAGGGTGGCTGGTTGCCACGCAGAAGCAGGCAATGGATTTGGCCATTGGATTGCTGAGCAGGCATCAGCTCACCACCGTAAAGCCTGATTGCCTCAGCGTTGATGTCGTGGGCGATGACACAGCCTTTTATCTTGTCGAATTCGATGTGCAAAGCGGCCCTGCCTGCAAGGGGCCAGCGCGACTTTTCGCCATTGCGATAGACCGTGCGACTGGCCGTATGACAACCGATGCCGCCAAGCCCAACGGGTTGCTGCGGCCAATCGAGTGAACATATGTTGATCGCGCTGGGTGTGACATTTTCGATATGTGCATTGCAGATTGTATTTCATGAAGATGCTATCGGTTTCGAAGACATGACGGGCCACGCGCCATTGGATCGGTCTTCACGGCGGGAAGGCCTTGGATCAACGTGGGTAGAGATATTTGCGAAACGCAGGTAAAGATCGATTGCATCGAATTTTGCAATAATGATAGCTATTCATGGTGTCAGCCTATGCCAAAACTTGATCTCGCAGCCATTTCTGCTACGAACTACACGAATTATCCGGCGCCGTTCGACGTGCCTGTACAAGGTCGGTGGAGCAAGCGTCTGGCGCTGGCGGGTGGACTCCAGTCGCTTGGCGCAAGCCATGTTGTGCTGAAGCCTGGCGCTTGGTCCGCGCAGCGACATTGGCATAGCGGCGAGGATGAACTTATCGTTATGCTGACAGGTCTTGCGGTGCTGATTGAAGATGGGGGCCGCACCACGCTTGGGCCTGGCGATATTGCTACCTTTCCGGCCGACGTTGCCAATGGCCATCACATCATCAATGAGGGTACGGAGGATTGCTCCTATCTGGCGGTTAGTGCCGGCCCCGATAAAGGGGGTATCTATCCTGATATCGACATGCTTTGGAATGATCAGGGATGTTATCTGCACAAGGATGGAACGCCTTATCCCATTTAAAACTCACTGCCTGAGCATATACTGAGACGTGCTTATGGCGGCGGATAAAGGTTTTGTTTTTTTTCGGTAAGCTCTTGCCTCGAAATCACACATCCAATTGAAAGATTAAACGCCAGCAAAGTCCGTTTTTAGAGAGCGTCGACATCGCTGCCGTATATTCAAGCGCTTCATCGCCGCTTGCTGCGGCCTTGATGGATTCGATTGCTTTTGCGCGAATTGTTGCGATTCCCCAATCAAAATGCCTCGTGCACATGTTTGGCCGAAAGAGGGCGGGCGGCGTTGGCGGACGAGATGCAACCCCTTGTGCTTCTTTATTTGTCCCAAATCGATCTTCATCGGCGACATATTGCTGGCCAGTACAAATCCGCGAGATGGCAGTGGCAACTGCCCGCTATCCGCCTGTGGTGCTGTTAATCACGCTGGACATGTAGAGCCTCTCGCGCTTGCCACCGCCTCTCCTGGATGCCTTGCCCCGGAGAATCATGTTTGTTGCTGGCGCCGGATGGTCTGAACCTGTGCGCGCGGCAGTGCCGAGACGCTGCCGCACACGAGGTGAGATGGCTTTGCCGTGCGATCAGGGGAAACTTCCATGATCAATGTCGTGGTCGATCGGTTGCCTTCTCCGCGTACCGTGGGCAGGGCCACACGCCTGCACCGGCTCCAGGCGGCATTTTGATTGCGTTCCCCAATATAAAATGAATTGCCTATTGTGGAATAGTGGCGAGTGAGGATAAGGAATGTCGCAGAGATTCTAAAAAGAGAGGACAGCCATGAGTCCGCATCAGGCGCCCCCCGCCAACGCAAAGGACATCGCGTCGCCTTGGCGCGATGATGGGTCGAGCAGGATCCCGTCTCCGGTCTACACCAGTCGCGAGATTTACGATCTCGAGCTGGAGCGTATCTTCTACGGCAAACACTGGAGCTATGTCGGGCTGGAGATCGAGGTGCCTGAAGCCGGCTGCTTCAAGCGCACCGCGATCGGCGAGCGCTCGGTTATCATGATCCGCAACCGCAAGGGTGAGATCAATGTGCTGGAAAACCGCTGCGCCCACCGCGCCATGCGTTTCTGTCAGGAGCGCAGCGGCAAGGTGAAAACGCTGGTCTGCCCCTATCACCAGTGGAACTACAATCATGACGGCAAGCTGCTGGGGGTTCCCTTCCAGCGCGGCGTGAAGGGCAATGGTGGTATGCCGGAGGACTTTTCGCTGGAGGATCACCCGCTCAACCGGCTCAAGGTCGAGGTGCGCAACGGGGTGGTCTTTGCCTGTTTTGACCATGAGGTCGAGGATCTGGAAACCTATCTCGGCCCTGAAATCCTGGCCTGTTTCGATCGCACCTTCGATGGCCGCCAGTTGACGCTTCACGGCTATTCGCGCCAGCGCATTCCGGGCAATTGGAAGCTGATGATGGAGAACATCAAGGACCCTTACCATCCCGGCTTGCTCCACACCTGGTTCGTCACCTTCGGCTTGTGGCGGGCCGACAATGAGTCGCAGCTGCGGATCGACGAGAAGGGGCGCCACGCTGCCATGCTGTCGCGTCGTGCGCAGAAGGTCACCGAAAACGTTGCCGAGGGCGTGACCAGCTTCCGCCAGAACATGACACTGCATGACATGCGCCTGCTCGACATCGTGCAGGAGGACTGGTGGGGGCAGCACACGGTTTGCATGACCACTGTCTTTCCCAATGTGATCTTCCAGCAGCAGGTCAACTCGCTCTCGACCCGCCAGATCATCCCGGTTGGGCCCGACGCGTTCGATTTCGTCTGGACCCATTTCGGTTTTGCCGAGGACAGCGAGGAGATGACCCAGCGGCGTCTCACCCAGGCCAATCTGTTCGGTCCGGCAGGCTTCGTCTCGGCCGACGATGGCGAAGTCATCGAATTCAGCCAGGAGGGCTTCCGGCAGGCGCCCGAATTCTCGACCCTGTGTGAGCTGGGCGGCCGCGATGTCGGCCCGACCGAGCACAATGTCACCGAGACTCTTATTCGCGGTATGTACCGCTATTGGCGTGAGGTGATGGAGCTGTGATGACCAGGATATCCCTGCGCGAAGATATCGCCGAACTGATGGCAGCCTATGCTCATTGCCTTGATGATGGCGAGCTTGCTGCATGGCCCGACTTTTTCACCTCCGACGCCTGGTATCGTGTTGTTCCGCGTGAGAATTTCGAACGCGATCTGCCGCTCAGCACGCTTTCGCTGCAGGGGCACGGGATGATGCGTGATCGCCTTTACGGGGTGGAAAGCACCATATTCCATGCCCCCTATTACCAGCGACACATCCTCAGCCAGACACATATCGTCTCGCATGAGGACGACACGATCGAGGCCCGGACCAACTATCTGGTGCTGCGCACGAAGCGTGATCTGCCACCGGAAATCTTCAACACCGGTGTTTATCACGACCGGATCGTGGCCACGCCGCAGGGCTTGAAGTTCGCCCAGCGCTTTTGCGTTTTCGACAATGATCTTATTCCCAACTCGCTGATCTTCCCGATCTGAAGGGAGAGCGATGCGCGCCTGGTCGCCGGGGATGGCTGCCTGTCCCCGGTGCAGCGCCGTTTTACAAAGGATATCCTATGTCCCAATTCATCGTGGTGAACCGCGAGGGTGCCGAGGCCGTTGTGGAGGGCGAGGCTGGCCTGACCCTGATGGAAATCATCCGCGACGCCGGCTTCGACGAGTTGCTGGCGATGTGCGGAGGCTGCCTCTCCTGCGCGACCTGCCACGTCTATGTGGAGGGTGATGCCGTTGCGGCCCTTCCCGAGATCGGCGAGGATGAAGACGATCTTCTGGGGGCGGTGGAGAGCCGCAAGGAAGGCTCGCGCCTGTCGTGTCAGATTCCCTTCTCGCCCGAAATGGCCGGGTTGCGGGTGACCATCGCGCCGGAACAATGATGGGCAAACCACTGCGCTCTTGACCCGCGTCAATTGCAATTGGCAGCAATCCCAAGCAAAGCGTCCGGCATCACATCTGCTGGAGCTGACATGGCCATGGACGAAGAACAGACACCCAAGCGGCGGGCGGGTATCCAGTCGGTCGAGATTGGGCTCAATGTGCTCGATGCGCTGGCCGGTCTTGGCAAGCCTTCGGCCCTGTCCGCGATCGTGCAGCGTTGCGGCCTGTCTCCTTCGCAAACTCACCGCTACCTTGCCAGCCTGATCGTGGCGGGCATGGCGCGGCAGGATGCTGCGGGCAACTATGATTTGGGGCCTGCCGCATTGCGCCTTGGCCTCGGGGCGCTGGCGCGCACCGATGTCTTCCAGACTGCCGATCTGGCCATCGCCGAATTCGTCGAAAAGACCGGGAGAACGGTGCAGATCACCGCGTTGGGGCCGTTTGGCCCTACCGTGGTGCGCTGGCATGTCGGCTCGCCGCCGGTCGTCACCTCGCTGAGTGTCGGCTCGATGCTGCCGCTGTTGCGATCGGCGACGGGCCATATTTTCCTGGCCTTTCTGCCCGCGCGCGAGACGCGCGAACTGGTCGCCAAGGAAACCGCGCCGGGCTATGGACTGAGACCCGTCGATGTCGAAGGCTTACGCCGGCGAGTGCGGGCGGCGGGCGAATCGAGTGTCGATGGCACCGTGATCCCCGGCTTGCGCGCCATCGCCTTTCCGATCTTCGACCTGCAATCGCGCCCGATCCTCACCGCCACCATGCTGTCCAGCGATGCTTTCGATCCGGAGCATGATCGGGCCATCGCGGCGCAGTTGCGCGAGGTCTGCCTGTCGATCAGTGCCCAATTCGGCGGCAAGCCACCGGTGGACTGACGTTACGCACCTTCAATATGGTGCAAATGATTTGACAATGTGAAACAACTCCTGCAGGTTGCCTTCAGCAGCCGGCAGGAGATCGGTCGCCTGGGACATGCCTGACACAAGGTGGCAAAGTCCCGCGCAGATCTCCTCCGGCCGGTCATGGGCGGCTGCGGCGCATGTCGCGCCTCGCCCCGGAACCGAGAGCCAATGCGGAGGCGAAATGACCAAATCCCTGCCCAATGCGCAGCATGACCAACTCGCGGCGCTCTATGAGGAGATGGCGCCCGAAAGTCTGACGCCGCTCTGGGAAATCCTGAGTGCGCTGGTGTTGAGCGAGCCCGAAAGTCCGGCTCGTGTACATCGCTGGAACTATCAGTCGGCGCGCAACCATCTGATGCGGGCGGGCGATCTCATCAGCGCGGAGGAGGCCGAGCGCCGTGTGCTGATCCTGGAGAATCCGGGACTTAAGGGTCAATCGTCGATCACGCCCAGCCTCTACGCGGGTCTCCAAATGATCCTGCCCGGCGAAGTCGCGCCCTGTCACCGCCACAGCCAATGCGCCCTGCGCTTCGTGATCGAAGGGGAGGGGGCCTATACGGCAGTCGATGGGGAGAAGGCGATCATGCATCCTTTCGACCTGGTGCTGACCCCGGGCGGCCAGTGGCACGACCATGGCAATCCCACAGACACACCGATGATCTGGCTCGATGGCCTGGATATTCCCACCGTCCGCCATTTTGACGCCAGCTTCGCCGAAAAGCTGCCCGAGGCGATGCACCCTGAAACGGTCGAGCCCGGCGACACGCTGGCCCGTTATGGTCACAACATGCGCCCGATGCGCGGCGGTGTGGCTGACCGCCGCCCGTCCCATCAGCCCTTGTTTCACTATCCCTATGCCGATTGGCGCCCGGCGCTCGACGCCATGGCCGCCAAGGCCCAGATCGATCCGCATCTTGGCCATGCGCTCGAATTCCTCAATCCGGCCGACGGCGGCGCGATCATGCCGACCATCTCGGCCCATGTACGCCTGATCCCGCAAGGCTATCGCACCCGCCCGCGCCGTTCGACCGATGGTACGACCTTCGTGGTGGTGGAAGGAAGCGGCGAGGCGATCGTGGATGGGGAAAGGCTTGCGCTTTCGCCCCGCGACATCTTCGTCATTCCATCATGGAAGGCGCTGGAATTCGTGGCGGAAAGCCAACTCGTCCTGTTCGGATTTTCGGACAAGACCTCTCAAATCAAACTCAATCTCTATCGGGAAGATCTGGCATGATGCTGTTCGAAGCATGTCCTCCAACGCTGGCCCAAACGACGGGCGGCGATGATTATCCGGTCCGCCGTATCTTCTGTATTGGCCGCAACTATGCGGCTCATGCTCGCGAGATGGGCAAGGACCCGGAGCGAGATCCGCCTTTCTTCTTCACGAAATGGGCTGAAACCCTGGTGCCCAGCGGCTCGACCATCGCCTATCCGTCTCAAACCGGCAATTTCCATTATGAAGCCGAACTGGTCGTCGCGATCGGCAAGGCCGGGCGAGACATTCCGGTCGTGCAGGCGCTCGATCACGTCTACGGCTATGCCACCGGCCTCGACATGACGCGCCGCGATCTGCAACTGGTCGCTCGTGAGCAGGGCCGGCCCTGGGATACCGGCAAGAATGTCGAGCAATCCTCACCCATCGGGCCGATCCACCCGGCCAGCGAGATCGGACATCCTGCAAAGGGCGCGATCCGCCTCACCGTCAATGGACACGTGAAGCAGGATGCCGATCTGGCGGATCTTATTTGGCCGGTGGCCGATGTGATCGCCTACATCAGCCTGTTCTACCGCCTTGAGCCGGGCGATCTGATCTACACCGGCACTCCCGCAGGCGTCGGGGCCGTGGTGGAGGGCGATGTGATCGTCGTGACCATCGACGGTCTGGAGCCCACCGAGGTCACGGTCGGCGCGCCCGTCCGGGATTGAGCCTGCAATCTGGCCATAGTTCACAGGCGACGCAAGATCGCCGCATGAGGAGAGAATCTGATGGCAGCAGTTATAGCGGAGGCGCAGCGCGCCTCCGCCATTGATGGCGCGCGCTTTGGCCCCTTCCAACTGGGGATCGCCGCGCTTTGCGCCCTGATCGCCGGTCTGGACGGGTTCGATACGCAGGCGATTGCTTATGTCGCGCCCAGCATCGCGGAGGTTTGGGGTCTGGACAAGGCGGCCTTCGGGCCGATCTTCGGGGCCGGCCTGCTCGGCCTGACCATCGGCGCCTTCCTGCTGAGCCCCATTGCAGATCGGGTCGGGCGCAAGGCTGTCATTCTCTTCTGCACGGCGGTGTTCGGGCTCTTTGCCCTGCTCACGGCAAGGGCTGCCAATATGGAGCAACTGCTGGCCTATCGCCTGCTGACCGGCATCGGTCTTGGCGGGGCGATGCCCAATCTGATCGCGATCACCAATGAATATGCCCCCTCGCGCCTGAAGGCCACGCTGGTGACGGTGATGTTCTGCGGCTTTCCCCTGGGCTCCACGATCGGCGGCATGATCAGTGCGCCGTTGATCGCGCGTTTCGGTTGGGAAGCGGTGTTTGTGCTGGGCGGCATTTTGCCGGTGGTCCTGCTTCCGGTGCTCTGGTTTGCCATGCCGGAATCGGCGCGTTTTCTGGCGATGGGGAAGAATGCGGAAGCGCGGCTGACGCCTATCCTGAAACGCATCGATCCTTCGCTCACGCCATCGAGCTTTATCGCGCAAATGCGCGGCGAAGCCTCCGATGCGACGCGGCAGCGTTTCCCCGTCATCGAACTGTTTCATGACGGGCGCGGGCGGACCACAGTGCTGCTCTGGCTGGCCTTCTTCATGAATTTGCTGGTGATGTATTTTCTGGTGAACTGGCTACCCTCCTTGCTGCGCGGGTCGGGCCTGCCGCTCTCGATCGCCATCATCTCCACCGCTGTGCTCAATCTGGGCGGGGTGGTCGGCGCTATCGTGCTCGGGCGACTGATCGACAAGCGGGAGCCGGCGCTGATCCTCGGGCTGGCCTATGTCGCATCTGCGCTCTTCATCGTGCTGGTGGCCTATGCGGGCACCAATGTTGTCCTGCTGCTGGCGGGCGCCGCGTTGGCCGGCTTCGGCGTGGTGGGCGGGCAAATCGGGCTCAATGCGGTGGCCGCCTCGACCTATCCCACCGCAGTGCGCGCAACGGGCGTGGGTTGGGCGCTGGGCGTCGGACGGATCGGCTCGATCGTCGGACCGGTTGCGGGCGGAGCGCTGCTCGCACTGGGCTGGACGAGCCAGCAGCTGATCCTCACCGCCGTGATTCCCGCTCTGATCGCTGCTGGTGCCGTTTTTCTCCTTCGCAAGATTTGATGAGGTTTAACGTGCTGCTTCATGGCTATTTTCGTTCCACAGCATCCTATCGGGTGCGTATCGCGCTCAATCTCAAGGGGATTGGCTATGCCGGGGCCTTTCGCCACCTGCGCCGTAACGAGCAGAACGCACCCGACTATCTCGCGCTGAACCCGCAGGGCCTGTTGCCGACACTGGAAACTCCCGAGGGCGTGTTGACCCAGTCGTTGGCGATCTGCGACTATCTGGAGGAGGTCCATCCCGAACCGCCCCTGTTGCCTGGCGATCCCTTTGAGCGGGCAAGGGTACGCGCCTTTGCGCAGGTGATCGCTTGCGACATTCACCCGATCCAGAACCTCAAAATTCTGGCGCGTCTGCGTGCTCTTGGCATAGCGGACGATGATGTGAACGCATGGGCTCACACCACGATCAGCGAAGGTCTGGCCGCCTGTGCGGCGCTGATTGCCGAGCGCAACACACCCTTCTGTTTTGGGGACACCCCCGGGCTGGCGGACATCTGCCTGGTTCCCCAACTCGTGAACGCCCGGCGCTTCGGCGTAGATTTGACTTGGCCAAGGCTGATGGCGATCGAGCAGCATTGCCTCACGCTGGAGGCCTTTGCCGCCGCATCGCCTGAACGGCAGGCGGACGCCGAATAGCCGGAAGAACCATAAGGGGCGCCGTCACAGAGCCGGACAAAGGGCCGACGGCATCCCGCATCTGACAAATTGGGGAGGATTTTTCAACATGCGCAAGCGTGAAACCTTTTGTGCGTCCATTTTCGGCCGAGGGCTCTTGATGATGACGGCCACCATGACCACCGGCATCACGCCCGCCACGGCCCAGATTCTGGCGCCGACATCGCCTGCTCCAGAAGCGGCCAAGCCTGTGCCGCCCCCGCCTGAACTTGTACCCGGTGGGCGGGCTGCAACACCCGACATGCCTCAGCTCATTCGCTGGACCGAGGACTGGAGCAAGCTCCGCGATGTTGCGCCCAAGGATCGTAAGCCGCTCGAAAAGTTGCGCTATCTGCCCTTGGCCGATGACATCTATCTTTCGCTTGGTGGCGAAGCCCGGCTTTATCGCACAGAAACCGACCATCTGACGCTGGGCGCACGCCCCGGCAATGATGCGAATTCGACGCTTCAGCAACGCCTGCGCCTGCTGGCCGATCTGCACATCGGCCCCAATCTGCGCGCCTTTGTCGAACTGGGCGACAATCGCGAGTATGGGCAGGAGATCGCGACGCCGCCCAATCAGGACAAGCTGGATATAGAGCAGGCCTTTGTGGATGCCAAAGTACCGATCGGGCAGAATGCCAGCCTGACGCTGCGCGGCGGGCGTTTTGAAATGCCGCTGGGCAGCTTGCGCCTGGTAGGTCTGCGCGAGGGGACGAATGTGCGCTTTCTCTTCCAGGGTGGGCGTGCCGTTTTCGATCTCAAGGGCAAGGTCCGTGTCGACGCCTTTATGACGCGCCCGGTCCAGATATCGTCGAACAGGGTCTTTGACGATGGCGCTGTGCCCGGGGCGCATTTCAACGGTGTCTATGTCTCGACGCCTGTTGGGGCGGCGGTGCCGGGGGTGGGCTTTGATGTCTATTATTTTGACCAGCGCCGGGAAAACGCCCGCCTGCATGGCTCGACCGCTGCCGTCGAGCTGCGCAAGAGCATCGGCGCGCGTCTTTACGGGCGGTCTCACCACTGGGACTATGACGTGGAGGGCACCTTCCAGTTTGGCGCCTTCGGTACGCAGACCATCCGTGCCTGGGCGGTGATGTATGAGGGCGGCTACAACCTGCCATCTCTTCCGTTGACCCCCCGGGTCGGCGTGCGCGGCAATCTTTTTTCGGGCGGCAGCAATGCGGCTGGCGGCACGATCGGCACCTTCCTCGCGCCTTTTCCCAAGGCGCCGATCTACAACAACAGCGATGCCACCTGGTTCAATTTCTCGAACATGATCGATGTCTTCCCGATGCTGTCGATCAAGCCGTCGCGTCGCCTGAACATCGCGGTGGGTCCTGAGTTCTTCTGGCGGCAGAACGCTGCCGACAGCACATATTCGGCACCCACCGCCGCACCTTTGATCATGCCTGAGGGGCAGGATCGCTATGTCGGCAAGGCCTACAATCTGGAGGTGGGATGGCAGGCCACGCGCAATCTGGCCTTTCGCGTGACCTACAACCGCTTCCTCGCAAGCGACAGCTTCATCGGCGGCGGTGGCAAGAGCGCCCATTTTACCGGCTTGCAGAGCAATTTTCGCTTCTAACCTTTGTGCCTACTAATAGGATGTATAGATGATGATGGCCCAGTATGACGTTCTTATCGTTGGAGCAGGTCATGGTGGAGCTCAGGCAGCCATCGCACTGCGGAAGAACGGTTTTGCCGGGACGATTGGTCTTGTCGGCGCCGAGCTGGAGCTGCCTTATGAGCGGCCGCCCTTGTCCAAGGAGTATCTGGCCGGTGAGAAGGCGTTTGAGCGCCTTCTCATCCGTCAAAAATCCTTTTGGGATCAGAAGGCGATCGAGCTCAGGCTCGGACAAGCGGTGATCGCGGTTAATCCCGGCAATCGTACCGTTGGACTGCGCGATGGTGTGACAATCGGCTTCGGCGATCTGGTCTGGGCCGCCGGGGGAACACCTCGCCAATTGCAATGTGATGGACATCATCTGGGCGGTTTGCATTACATGCGTACCCGCGCCGATGCAGATGCATTGGAGAGGAGGCTTCCAGCGGCAGAGCGGATCGTCATTGTCGGCGGCGGCTATATCGGTCTTGAGGCAGCGGCCGTGATGCGCAAGCTTGGCAAGGCGGTTACCTTGATCGAGACGGCCGACCGGGTGCTGGCGCGCGTCGCGGGTGAACCATTGTCGCGTTTTTTTGAGCGGCTGCATCGAGCACATGGCGTCGATATCCGTTTGAATGCCTCGGTCAATGGTCTGGTAGGAAGGCAGGGTCAGATTGAGGCCGTGAGATTGGCGGATGGCGAGATGTTACCCGCCGATCTGGTCATCGCCGGTGTCGGGATCGTTCCGGCGGTCGAACCCCTTGTCACGGCAGGCGCGACAGCCTCGGCTGGTGGCCTTTGGGTCGATGCCGGAATGAAAACCAGCCTTGATCATGTCTATGCCATTGGCGACTGCGCGGCCCACAGCAATCTTCACGCGGGACATGATGAGCCGATCCGTCTGGAATCGGTCCAGAACGCCAATGATCAGGCGGTCGTGGCGGCGCGCAACATCTGCGGTATCGAGACATTCTACGACGCCAGGCCTTGGTTCTGGTCGCATCAATATGACACCCGGCTGCAGACGATTGGGCTGGCGGCGGGCTTTGACGCGATGCTGCTGCGCGGTGATCCGGATAGCGGCAGCTTCTCGGTTATCTATGGCCGTGGCGGCAGGGTCGTCGCGCTGGATTGTGTCAACAATACGAAGGACTATGTTCAGGGCAGGGGGCTGGTCGAGGCTGGCGCTTTGATGTCTGCTGCTCTGGCTGATGCATCGGTGCCATTCAAAGCGCTGAATGGCGCCGATCAATAGGACACCCGCATCTGGCGCGGACGTGATGAGGGAGCATATGTCAAGGTTCCCTCAGGGCGCTTGTTCTACACCTTTGATGTCTGGCTGTGGTCTTGATCCGCAAGCGGTCCGGCCTGCCGTAGGTGGGCAATGGTGGAAGTAGCCACCTGTCTCAGAGCCCACCGCACGACTTTCAGCCTTGGAGTAGAAAAAGGGATTTCGGGCGTCTGATCGGACGGACCAAGGGCGCTATGAACGCAAGGCTACACGCCGTCACCGATGCCCGCGGTTGTCCTCTGAGTTTTCTCATCACCTCCCGTCATCGGGAATAAAGTGAAGCACACCGGCCCTGTTGGAGGGCCTGCCTGTGTCTTTCGGGTGATGAACGCCATCGTGCACCGGAATCTCGGCGAAATCGAAAGGGCTTACGCCATCAAGACAGGCGACGTTGACGCCATATTCATTCGGGTTCGACCGGCGTTGATGATGCGTGTAGATGCCGCAGCGGGAGCAGAAGAAATGCTGCGCTACGCCGGTGTTGAAACGATAGCTGGTCAGCACCTCTTCACCACGCAGGAAGCGTATACCCCCTAGCGCGGCCGACACTGCCGCCGCACCGCGCATCCGGCAATAGGAGCAGGTGCAACGGCGGATGGTTTGCATGCCATCCGACAGCGTGGCCTCAAAGCGCACCGCGCCGCAGTGGCAGCCCCCGGGCCAGGGATTTTTATGATCTTTCATAGGGTTTTACGCTCCGGTCTGTTGCTTCTCATGGTGTCAATCGCGCCATCGGTTCAGGCATTGCGTCCAAGGTGATTGCGAAAGGCTGCCAACCCTTCCGCCAGACCCGCCCGCCCGAAACCGATGCGAAAGCGGTCATCCGGTGTCGGCCCGAGGGCGGATGTGTAAATGCTGGAGGGGAGCAGCAGAACACCGGCTTCCTCGACGAGCGACGTCGTGAAGCGCTCGACATCGCCGGGGCCAATGTAGCGCGGATAGCCGACGCAACCGCCATCCGGGCGGCTCCAGGCGAAGAGTTCGGGATAATCCGCGAAGAAGCTGTCGAGCAGCACCAGATTGTCGCGCACCAGCTGGTTGTTGCGGGCCAGAATAGCCGTGCGATGCTCCAGCGCGATCAGCGCCAATCTTTCGCTGGGCGCGGAATTGCAGATCGAGAGGAAGTGCTTCATCCGCTCCATACGGATAAGCAGATCGCGGTCCTGACAGGCGATCCAGCCGATCCGTAGCCCCGGCAGGCCATAGGCCTTGGACATCACATTGAGCGACAGGCCCCGCTCATACACATCCGCGACCTGCGGCAGGTGGCGTTGCGGATCAGGCCCCAGCAAGCGGTACACCTCATCGCTGAACAGCCAGATTCCATGCTGGCGGCACAGCGCGATCAGGGCATCGAGGAGAGGGCGCTCAAGGATCTTGCCGGTGGGGTTGTGCGGAAAGTTGATCGAGATCAGCCGTGTGTTCGGGCGAATGGCGGCAGCGACGCGATCGATATCGAGCGACCAGCCGTCGTCAGGATTGAGCGGAACGCCGCTCACATCGCAGATGGAAAGCGGGATGGTCTCGCTGGCCTGATAGTTCGGGGTCACGACGATGGCATGATCGTCAGGCCCCAGCAGTGCGTGAGAGGCGACATAGATCCCTTCTTCCGCGCCTGCAAAGCACAGGATGTCGCTGTCCTTCATCGTGTCATAGGTTGATGCGATCGAGGCCAACAGGGCAGGGTCCCCGAAGGTTTGAGTGTAACCCAGCCACTGATCGTCAAGCGCCGCCGCGGCATCCTTGCCGCCAAGCGCCAGCAATTCCCGGACCGTGAAGCTTTGCGCATCCGAGGCGGTCAGATGGTAGCGCGCCTTGAACTCCCAGCGCGAGAAATAGGTCTCAAGGCGAAAATCGGGCAACAGCGTCATGGGTTCTGCTCCGCTTATGGATCGGTTCGGGAGGCTTTGAGAAGTTTGTAGCGTATCACCTTTGAACGGTTGAGACTGCGGGTGAGACAGGGCACCGGGTTACGGAAGTTGAAGTTATCCCCGCGCATCCGGTTGACGGCAAGCCGTTGGCTGACTGGCTCCGCTTCAAGGCTCTGGTGATGTTCGCTTTCAAGGCGGCGGGATCATCGACATGGGCAAGATGGCCCTGGCCTTGCATGGTCTCCACATGGGCTTGCGGCATGGCTTGCGCAAACCGGCGGAATGCTGCGCCGTAAAGCCATGGTCCTCGCTCATCGCGCCGATGATCAGTGTTGTGATAGCACCGAGCGCATCATAACTTTCATAGCGAGGGGGGAAGGCATTGATCGCAGCCATTTCGTCTCCCAATGATTCCGCCATGGTCAACAGATGGGGCCAGACAGGCTGGTTCCGCAAATCTCCGAGATAGGCCTCGTCAAAGCCCGACACGTCGCGGTTGATGATCAGCGTCTCTCCTTCGCCCTTGCGCTTATATGTGGCCATGCCGTTGCGGGTGTTCCACTCATACACGCTGGCTTCTCCTGACATCTCGCTTGCGGCGATGTTAGGGGAAAACGAGCGCCTGTATCTTCACTTATGGGTGTAAATTCGGGACTTACGGCTTGCATCCGGGCAAGCCATCCGCTCCATGCACCATGGCGGCGGAGCGGATGGTATTGCACGGCCTAGAGCTTCACGGCTGCATTTCCGCCGTCGGCCCATAAGGCCGAACCTGTCACGAAGCTTGCCATATCGCTGGCGAGGAACAGCGCTGCCTTGGCGATTTCCTCAGGTTCGGCGATCCGCTTCATGGCATGCAGACCGGCTGCCCATGCCCGCTGGTCTGCGTCACCCGCCATTTCGGTTGCGGTGCCGCCGGGCAGCAGGGCGTTGGCGCGGATGCCGGCCCCTGCATAGTCCGCCGTTATGCCTCGGACCAGCCCCATCAGCCCGGCCTTGCTGGCGGCATAGGCGCTCATCCCCGGCAAGCCGACACTGTTGCCCACAAAACTGCTGGTGAACACTAGTGCCCCCGCTCCCCGCTGCAGCATGACCGGGATTTGAGCCCGCGCGCCGAGGAATGCGGCTGTGAGATTGGCGTCCAGAACATCCATCCATTGCCTTGGCGCCATCTCCGCCAAGGGCTTCATCGCGCCGACCTGCCCTGCGTTGTTGAAGGCGATGTCCAGCCTTCCGAAATGAGAGAGCGCGGTCTCTACAGCCGCCTGATGCGTCGCCTCATTGGTCACGTCTCCGGCGACGATGGCGACTTTGCCGCCGTCCTTCTCCATTTGATGGGCCAGTTGCTCCAGTCGATCCTGTCGGCGCGCAACGAGGACGAGCGATGCCCCCTGCGCCGCGAACAGAATTGCGGCTGCTTGTCCGATCCCTGAACTTGCGCCTGTGATGATCGCAACCTTGCCGTCAATGAGTTTCATCTCTCACCTCCATCTTGTGGAGGCGCAAGGATAAAGGACGCTACGGGTGCATACCTCTCGTTCCTTGCCTTCAAATTGAGAAGCGGCCTCGCATGGTGCGCTTCAATTCTTCAAGGCTAGCAGAATGCCGCGCAGATGATGGATGGCTACATCCGTAGGGCACGAGCCATCGTGCAAATTGACGCTGATTGGTGAGGCTGGAGGGACAGATGATGCCTCATCCCCTGCGGCGATGCCTTGTGGCATATCGTCTACAAAGCGAAAGGGGGAGCCAAGCACTGCGCGCATGGCGGCCCAGAATGCTGCAACCTATGCTCCGTAAAGGCAATCCGCCATGGGTTGCATCGATCCGGCCATCGCCACCAAAGAGCAACACAAGATCCAACGCGCCACGGTCAGTCCCCCCGCTGGTACTGGCTTGGGCAACGCAGACTTCAAGCGCAATCTGCCGATGGGCACGTGGGGAGCCCCCTCGGCGGTTATATTCGCTCAGTCCCGGGCGTCAGATGATTTGAAAACCCTGCTGCTGATCGCCAAACCGGCAGCACGTGCCACCAGCTGATGCATCACGCGATGCACCCTATCCATCTTCGGTATCGCTTCGCGTGAAATGCGATCTCCTGATGGGCCGGGGCGAGGGGCTAGACTGATTGCCAATCAACAGATGATCAAGAGGGAAGGATCAAGCATGGCAGCACAGGCTCTCGCCGCGCAGCAGAGCGATGTTTCGGCATCGGGCATCACCTCGCCCAGCCGGCTGGCGCATGTCGTGCTGCGCACATCGCGCTATGAGGCGATGCTGGAGTGGTACAGGCTGGTGCTTCATGCCGAAATCGCCTTTGACAATGGCCATATCGGCTTCCTCTCCTATGATGAAGAGCATCATCGCGTGGCCTTTATCAATGTACCGGGACTGGGCGAACAGCCCGAGGGGATCTGCGGCCTGCATCATGTCGCCTTCACTCTGGACACGTTGCGCCAGTTGTTGGACAATTATGCCCGCCTGCGTGAGCTTGGCGTGGAACCGGCATGGGCGGTCAACCACGGGCCGACCACATCGCTCTATTATGCCGATCCCGATGGAAATCAGGTCGAATTCCAGGTCGATAACTATGATACGGTTGAGGAAGCGGGCGAATTCTTCTTCTCCGATGCCTTTGATGTCAATCCGATCGGCGTCGATTTCGATCCCGAAGATCTGCGTCGCCGCCTGCTGGCCGGCGAAGATGAGGCCACATTGAAGCGCCGTCCGCCCAGCGGTCCCGTGGGGCTCGAAGCGATCAAGCTGCGCTGAAGGAGCCTCGCATGCCTGTGATCGGACCGTTGTCCTTCGCGCTGGAAGTGCCCTCCCTTGAGGAGGGCATTGCCTTTTACACCGATGCCGGTCTGGCGGCTGTGCAGGATGGCAATCGTGTCGATCTGCGTTGTGCCGATCAGGAAAGGCCCTGCATCACGCTGCTGGGCGGCTTCGCCCGCAAGCGCCTGCACCATATCGCGTTGCGGGCCGATGGGCTGGCACAGATCGCCGAAGATGTGCCCGCTGCGGGGGGCATGGTGGTGCACGCGCCTGAAGGTTTCGATGCAGGCGGGCTATGGGTCACCGATCCGCATGGCATGCTGTTCCATCTGGTCGCTCTGCCAGCGGAAGAACCGCTGCCCGCAGCAGAGCCCTTTGCCATCAACGCGCCGGGGCGCATTGTGCGCAACCGCCGCTCTGCGATCCTGCCCGCGCGCGCTTATGCACCGGCCAAGCCGCTGCGTCTGGGGCATATGCTATGCTTCAGCCCTGATGTGCTGGCCAGCGTGCGCTTTGTCACCGAAGGTCTGGGCATGGCGCTGGCGGATCAGGCGCAGGATGTGATCGCTTTCACCTGCGCGCGCAAGAACAGCGATCATCATGTGCTAGCCTTTGCCAAATCGCCGGGCATCGGTTTTCACCACGCCAGCTTTCAGGTCAACGATCCCGATGAGGTGGGCCGTAGCGGGCGTGCTCTGGTCGATCGTGCCGGACGGGGTGACTGGGGTTTCGGCCGCCACACCATCGGATCGAACTTCTTCCATTATATTCAGGACCCTTGGGGGTCATGGTTCGAATATTACGCCGACATGGATTTCATCGACGACCATGCGCTGTGGACGCCGACCAATTATGCCATGGAAGACAGTCTGGCCAGTTGGGGTCCGAAACTGCCCGAAGACTTCGTGCATAATTACGAGGTCAGTGAGGCTTTCGCGCCTCGGGACGTGGCACCTGCCTCATAAAGGCAGCGATGTCTTATAGACCACCGGCCTCAGGGCGAAGCTGGTGGTCACCTGCGAAACGCCGGGAATGCGGGTCAGCTTCTGGCGCAGGAAATCCTCGAAAGCGCCCAGGGATTCGAACATCACGCGCAACTGGTAATCGGAATCGCCGGTCATCATGTAGCATTCCATCACCTCGGGGAAACCGGCCACGGTGTCCTCGAAAAGCGCCAGATTCCGGTCATCCTGCCGGTCCAGGCGCACGCGGATAAAGGCGGTGACGGGCAAGCCGGCGGTGATCGGATCGACCAGAGCGACATAGCGGAAGATCACGCCGTCGCTCTCCAGCTGGCGCAACCGGCGCAGGCAGGGCGATGGCGACAGGCCGACCCGATCCGACAGATCCTGATTGGTCATCCGCCCATCCGCCTGCAATTCATTGAGAATACGCCGGTCTATCTGATCGATGACTCGCGATGACATGGATATCTCCCGATATTGGCATAATCTGCCTCTTAATTATCCAAATTGGTAGATCATGCTAAAAATAGAGTCAATCGAGGCATGGTTTGCAAGGACTCTCCTCGCGATCTGCGGTAGGGTCATCGGGCAAAAAAGAAAGTAAGAGCGATGCGGGAGTTATCCATCCTATCCGGCGCGCAAATCCTGGTGCGCACGCTGGTCGACCTGGGGGTCGATACGGTGTTCGGTTATCCGGGCGGCGCGGTTCTGCCGATCTATGACGCGCTGTTCGATGAGGCGCGCATCCGCCATGTGCTGGTGCGCCATGAGGCCGGCGCGGCTCATGCGGCGGAGGGCTATGCCCGTTCCAGCGGCAAGGTGGGGGTGGTGCTGGTCACCTCCGGCCCGGGGATCATCAACACGGTGACCGGCCTAGCCGATGCGATGATGGATTCCATCCCCATCGTGGTGCTGAGCGGGCAGGTGCCCACGCCGCTGATCGGCACCGATGCCTTTCAGGAATGCGATGCTGTGGGCATCACGCGGCACTGCACCAAGCACAATTATCTGGTGAAGGATGTCGCGAAGCTGGAAGGCGTGTTGCGCGAAGGCTTCCAGATCGCCGGATCGGGGCGCCCCGGCCCCATCGCCATCGATATTCCTAAGGATGTGCAACTGGCGCGGGCCCCCTGGCCGGGCGTCGCTGCGCCGATGCGCGCTTCCTATCGCCCGGCCTTCGCTGCCGAGGATCAGGCGCTGGCCCGCGCGGTGGAGATGCTGGCGCAGGCGCGGCGCCCGGTGTTCTACACTGGCGGCGGTGTTATCAATGCAGGCTCTGCGGCCAGCGAGGCCCTGCGTGAGATCGCTACGCTGAGCGGGGCGCCGGTCACCTCCACGCTGATGGGGCTGGGGGCCTTTCCGGCAAGCTCGCCGCAATGGCTGGGGATGCTGGGCATGCATGGCACCTATGAAGCCAATCTGGCGATGCATGAGGCCGATCTGATCGTGGCTGTGGGCGCGCGTTTCGACGATCGCGTGACGGGGCGGCTGGATGCCTTCGCGCCCCATGCTCGGAAGGTGCATATCGACATTGACCGCAGCTCCATCGGCAAGAATGTGCCCGTGGATGTGGCGATCAACGCCGATGCGGCGCAGGCCTTGCGCGGGATGACTGCGCAATGGCGCGATGCGGGCCATCAGGCGCAGGACCTTTCGCCATGGTGGCGCCGGATTGACGAATGGCGCGCGCGCGATTGCCTCGCCTTTGAGCAACCGCCTGAGGGCATCGCCCCTCAGGCTGCCTTGCAGGCCCTGTGGCGACAGGTGGCTCACCGCGATCCCATCGTCAGCACAGAGGTGGGGCAGCATCAGATGTGGGCCGCTCAGCATCTGGGTTTCGAGGCCCCGCGCCGCTGGCTGACCAGCGGCGGGCTGGGCACGATGGGCTATGGCCTGCCCGCTGCCATCGGCGCACAGGCGGCCAATCCCGGGCGGCTGGTGATCGATGTCTCGGGCGATGCCTCGTTTCAGATGAACATGCAGGAGATGTCGACCGCCGTGCAGTTCCGCCTGCCGGTCAAGATTTTCCTGCTCAACAATGAGCTGCTCGGCATGGTCCGGCAGTTGCAGGATGTCGATTACGGCGGGCGCTATGCCGCCAGCTATTCGGAATCCCTGCCCGATTTTGTCGAACTGGCGCGCGCCTATGGCTGGCACGGGCTGCGTATCGATGACCCCGCCGATCTGGAAGCGGGCATCGCCGAGATGATCGACCATCCCGGCCCGGTGCTGGTCGATGTGCGCGTGGCCCGTTTCGACAATTGCTATCCCATGGTGCCCAGCGGCGCCGCGCATAACCAGATGCTGCTCGGCCCCCATGATCGCCTGCCTGACCGTCGGATGCTGGCTCAGGATGCGGAAGCCTTGCTGTGACCTCTCAAACCCAACCTCAACCCGGCCGGATTGACGGCCCCGATGGAAAGTTCACTCCGATGACCACCACGATCTCGTCCGACCGGCAGGAGCTGGTCGCCTCGCTGGAGATGATGGACCAGCGGTTGCTGTGGCTGTCCTCCTGGATGATCCACAATGCCAACCATATCCGCGAAAAGACTGACGGGCTGAAGGTGGGCGGCCATCAGGCCAGCTGCGCCTCGATGACGGCGATCATGGCGGCGCTGTACTTCCACGCGCTGGGGCCGAATGACAAGGTGGCGGTCAAGCCGCATGCCGGGCCGGTGTTGCATGCGATCCACTATCTGCTGGATGAGCAGACGCGCGAGAAGATGGAGGCCTTCCGCGGCCTTGGCGGCGTGCAGAGCTATCCCAGCCGCACCAAGGATGTGATCCCGGTCGATTTCTCCACCGGCTCGGTCGGGCTGGGCGTGGCGATTACCGCTTTCACCTCTCTGGTTCAGGATTATCTGATCGCGCATGGTCAGGTGAAGGAAGAGAATGCCGGGCGGATGATCGCGCTGATGGGCGATGCCGAGCTGGATGAGGGCAACATCTATGAATGCCTGATCGAGGGCTACAAGCACGATCTGCGCAATTGCTGGTGGGTGGTCGATTACAACCGCCAGTCGCTGGATGCCACCACTGCCGACCGTATGTTCCGCCGTTTCGACGATATTTTCGAGACCTGCGGCTGGCGCGTGGTGACGCTCAAGCATGGCCGCCACCAGCGCGAGGCCTTCGCCCGCCCGGGGGGCAAGGCGCTGGAGGAATGGATCGACAGCTGCCCCAATGCCGAATTCGCGGTGCTGACCTATCAGGGCGGCAGCCATTGGCGTGAACGCCTGATGGCCGATATCGGCGACAAACCCAACGTGAAGGCGCTGCTCGACAGCTTTGACGATGCGGGTCTGGCGCGGCTGATGACCAATCTGGGCGGCCACTGTGTGGAATCGCTGATCGATGCTTTCGACAGCGCTCAGGATGATCGGCCCACGCTGTTTATCGCCTATACGGTGAAGGGGCAGGGCCTGCCGCTGGCCGGGCACAAGGACAATCACTCGGGCATGATGAGCCCGACCCAGATGGAGCAGTTCCGCGACAGTCTGGGCATCACCCCCGGCACGGAATGGGACAAGTGGTGCGGTCTGGGTGAAAATGTCGCCCAGTCCTTGCAGGCTTTCGTCAACGATAGCCCGATCGCCCACCACCGCCGCGAAAGCGCCGCGCCCACCGTGCCGGTGCCCGCCATCCCCGCGCCCACCGGAGCCGAGCAATCGACTCAGGCGGCCTTCGGCAAGATCATGCACGAACTGGCCAAGGGCGGCGAGGAACTGGCCGACCGCATCGTCACCACCGCGCCCGATGTGACCCAGACCACCAATCTGGGCGCCTTCGTCAATCAGCGCGGGCTGTTCCGGCGGCAGGAGCTGGGCGATGTGTTCCTGAAGGCCAAGATCCCCTCGACCCAGAAATGGCTGCAGCACACGGCGGGCCAACATATCGAGCTGGGCATTGCCGAGAGCAATTTCTTCCTCGTGCTGGCCGCGCTCGGGCTGGCCGGGCCGCATTTCGGCACGCGGCTGCTGCCGGTGGGCACGGTCTATGATCCCTTTATCGCGCGCGGGCTCGATGCGCTGAACTATGGCTGTTATCAGGACAGCCGCTTCCTGCTGGTCGGCACGCCTTCGGGCATCACGCTGGCCGCCGAGGGTGGCGCGCATCAGTCGATCAACACGCCGCTGATCGGCATGGGCCAGCCCGGCCTCACCACCTATGAGCCGGCCTTTGCCGATGAGGTGGCGCTGACCATGGCGCATGCTTTCGATATCATGCAGCGCCCGGATGGCTCCTCGGTCTATCTGCGCCTCTCCACCCGCAGCATCCCGCAGGTGACGCGCGAGGATGGCAGCTGGCAGGCCGATGCGCTGGCGGGCGCCTATTGGCTGCGTCGCCCCGGCCCCGATGCCACGGCGGCGATCATCTTCTCCGGCGTGGTCGCGCCCGAGGCGCTGGCGGCGTGGGAACAGCTGGCGGATGATATTCCGGGGCTGGGGCTGATGAATGTCACCTCGCCCGATCTGCTGCATCGCGGCTGGTCCGCCTCGCGCGGGGCGCGCTGGAAGGATGAGGCGCCGGTGCCTTCGCATATCGACCGCTTGCTGGGCGATCTGGCACCGGGCGCGGGGCTGGTGACAGTGCTGGATGGCTCGCCAGCGGCCCTGTCGTGGATCGGCGGGGTGCGCGGCAATCGCATCAGCCCGCTGGGCACCGACCGCTTCGGCCAGACCGGCAATCTTTCAGACCTTTACCGCACCTACCGGCTGGACAGCGAGGCGATCATCGACGCTGCCGCCGAACTGTTTCTGGGGAACTGACATGGCCATTGAATTGAGCATGCCGGCGCTGTCGCCGACGATGGAGAAGGGCACTTTGGCCCGCTGGCTGGTGAACGAGGGCGATCTCGTGAAAGCCGGCGACCAGATCGCCGAAATCGAGACTGACAAGGCGACGATGGAATTCGAAGTGGCCGATGGCGGGCGCGTGCTGCGCCTGCTGGTCCCGGCGGGCAGCGAGAATGTTGCCGTGGGCACGGTGATCGCCGTGCTGGGCGATGCGGGGGAGGTGGTGGCTGAAACTGCTTCTGCCGCCGCGCCGGTTGTGGCGGAGAAGGCAGCGCCTGTCGCGCCTGCACCTGTCGTGGCTGTGGTGGAAGCCCCGGTCGCTGCCGCACCGCTGGTGCTGGATCGCTCGATCCCGGCCACGCCGCTGGCAAGGCGGGTCGCGGCGATCAAGGGTGTCGATCTGGGCAAGGTGCAGGGCAGCGGATCGCGCGGGCGCATCGTGGTGGCGGATCTGGGCGCGGCGATCCCCACGCGCGTTGCCCCGGTTGCGCCGCTGGCTGTTGCCGCGCCGGTGATCGCGCCGCCACCCGAGGGCGTGCCGGTGGTCAGCGAGAAGCTGTCGGGCATGCGCAAGACCATCGCCCGCCGTCTGACGGAATCCAAGCAGCAGGTGCCGCATTTCTACCTGACCTCGCGCTGCAATCTGGACGCCTTGCTGGCGCTGCGCGGTGAGCTGAACGCGGGCCTTGCCGGGCGCGGGGTGAAGCTTTCGGTCAATGATATGCTGATCAAGGCGCTGGCTCTGGCGCTGGTGGCGGTGCCCGATGCCAATGTGCAGTTCGGCGGCGATGTGCTGCATCGCTTTGGCCGGGTCGATGTCTCGATGGCGGTGGCGATCCCGGGCGGGCTAGTGACGCCGGTGCTGCGCGATGTGGCCTCGCTCTCGCTTTCGGCGATTGCCGGGCAAAGCAAGGCGCTGGCCGAAAAGGCGCGCGATGGCCGCCTGACGCCTGAGGATTATCAGGGCGGCACCGTCTCGCTCTCCAATCTCGGCATGTTCGGGGTGGATGAGATGTTCCCGGTGATCAATCCGCCTCAGGCGCTGATCCTCGGCACGGCGGCGGGTGTGCGTCAGCCTTGGGATGTAAAGGGCGAGATCGCTCTGGCCACGATCATGGCGGCCACGGCCAGCTTCGATCATCGCGCCATCGATGGTGCGGTGGCGGCGCAATTTATGGCCGCCTTGCGCGATCTGATCGAGGCCCCGATCCAGTTGGTGGCCTGAACACAGGCAAAAAAGGGGGGGGCGGCATCCTGTGCCGCCCCCTTATTGTATGCGTTAGAAGGTAACCTTGCCCGTTACGCCAAAGGTGCGCGGCGGCTGGCCGTAAGACACCGGATAGCCGATGGCCTGTGATGTCGCATTGTTCAGCACAATGGCATTGAGCAGGTTGCGGCCCCAGATCGAGACCGTCAGTGCGCTATGCGCGGGTTGCCAGCTCAGCGAGCTGTTAAGCAGCGTATAGGCGCCTTGAGTCAGGAAGTTATCCGCCTCGAACTTGTAATTGCCGTTGTAATTTCCGGTAACATTGGCGTGGAATGTGCCGGACGAGAACTGCTTTTCATAGTCCAGCGCCAGCGTGCCCACGAATTTCTGCGATTGCGGGATGCGGTTGCCCGAAGCATCCACGCTGATCAGCGTGGCGCCGCCCGTTGCCTTGGGAATGCTGCCCACGGCATTGGGATAGGAGGTGAAATGGGCATGCAGCATTTCAAAGCCGCCGCTCAGGCTGAACTCTGAGGTCAACTTGGCGTTGAAATCGACATCCAGACCATAGAGCCGCGCTCTGGCGCCGTTCACCACCGTCTGCGAGACGCCGACGAACTGCGTCACCTGCAGATTGTCGTAATTATAGTAGAAGCCGCCCGCGTTCAGGCGCAGCCGCCGACCGAAGAGTTCGGTCTTGAAACCGGCCTCATAGGCGTCGAGCTTTTCGGGCAGATAGGCCGGGTTGGAAGGCGTGAGAATGTTGAAGCCGCCGCTCTTGATCCCGCGATTGTAGGAGACATAGCCCAGAACCGTCGAGGTGAACTGATGACTGAGCGCTGCGCGCCAGGTCGGCTTGTTGATCGTCAGCGGGGCGGGGTTGTAGTTCACATTGATCGTGTTGCCATTGTAGAGGTTGAGCAGCGCATTGCCCACCAATTCGCGCTTTTCATAGGTGTATCGCGCGCCCAGCGTCAGCGTGGTGTCCTTCAGCAGGGTGATGTCCATCTGGCCGAAGGGCGCGACGGATTGCGTTTTTTCAGAGCCATAGGTCAGCGTGCTCTGGTTCGCGGTGGGCGGACCGTTGGTGGCGCCGTAGAAGGTGGGGAAGAAGTCGCGGAAGACGGGCGAATTGCTGTTGCGGTTGAAGAAATAGAACACGCCGAAGGTGTATTTCACCGGGCCGTTGCCGACCGAGGACAGTTGCAGTTCCTCCGAGAAGGACTTGTTCGGCTGATTGCCAGGCGCCACGCCGACATAGAAGATGGGCGTGCCGCTGGGCGCATCGTCAAACAAATAGCTGGTGGTGCCCTGCCGATAGGCGGTGATCGAGGTCAGCTTGGCAAAGGACAGCCGGTGCTCCGCCGTCAGGCTGACGCCGCCTCCATGATAGGCCGCATAGGGATCGATTGGCGAGGCGGTGTCCTGCTTGCCCGCCAGCCTGGTGGCAGGCCCCACGAAGGTGGTGCCGGGATAGGGCACGAAGGTATAGGTATACTGCTTGCGATCCATATAATCGCCGATCAGCATCAAGGACGTGTCCGCATCGGGCTCATAAAGCAGCTTGCCGCGCAGCGAAAGCGAATGGGCCAGCTTGAACGTGTCATTGCCGGTCACCAGATTGGTACCCCAGCCGCGCCCCTGCGTGGCGTAATCCACTGAAATGCTGGCCGCCAGATCCTTGGCGACACCGCCGGTCAGATAGGCACCGGTGCGCAGCGTGGCGTAATTGTCGATCTCCGCCTTGACCTGTCCGGAGAACTCCTGCGTCGGGCGCTTGGTGGTGATCTGGATCACGCCGCCGGTGGAATTGCGCCCGAACAGCGTGCCTTGCGGGCCTTTCAGCACGGCGATCTGCTCCACATCGGGCAGTTCGCGGTTGCTCTCGTTCTGATTGGCCAGATAGACGCCATCGATGTAGAGCGCGACGGGGTTCTCCACCACATTGCTCGACGTGCCGATGCCGCGGATCGACGGCTGGAACACGCCGCCGCCCGAGGTACGCGAGTTCAGCCCCGGCGCCACCAGGCTGAGCGTGGGCAGGCTGACCACGCCCGAGCGCGTCAGCTGGGTGTTGTTCAGCGCGGTGACGACAATCGGCACCTTCTGCAGATTTTCAGACCGGCGCTGCGCGGTCACGATGATGTCGCCCACACCGTTGTCGGCGGCGGGCTGCGGGGCGCTGCCCTGATCGCCATCGGCTGGCTGAGCAGCTGGTGGCGGGGTCGCTTGCGCCTGCGCCGTCACGGCGGTGATGAGTGACATCGCAGCGGCGCAGGTCAGCAAGCCGCACTTCCTCTTGTTCATTCGGGCTCTCCCAGATCGCCGGGTTCTTTCGACCGCTGGCGGCTATATTTCACCATGACAGAGATGATGGCGAAGGAGAGCTTGTTCGATTTTGCCTATATGCGAAACGATGGCAAAGAGCATATCCCGATGCTGACGGTGTATCGCTGATGAGGGGCATGGTTCCTCTCAAGCCGGGCGATAGGTGAACCCAAAGCCGCGCGTGCGGTCCAGCGCGGGGGAGGGCGCGCCGGCGCCGTTGAGAATGCCGCGGAAGGTCGCAGCCAGATCGCTGGTCAGCAGCTCCATGGTGAAGAGATAGCGCGGGCGATCGGCGGGCGGGCCGGGCTGGATGTCGGCCAGAATATCCCTTGTGCCGCTCAACACGCCTGCCTTGCCCATCAGTTCGGGCTGATGCACGTGATCGTACCAGTCATCATAGGCTGCTTCCTGACCCGCCACGGCATCGCCGAAAGCCAGAATGATCGTGCGCTCCTTTGTGCCGGGCGCCGCGCCTTGCGGCTCGCCGCCCACGCCCGGCGTGGTGGGGCGATAGGAGCGATAGGCGAAGGTCTGGACCGAGGCGGAGCTTTCCGGCGGCCACACCTGGCCCAGCGCGCCGCGCCGGGCGATTTCGCGCGCCGCCATGTCAAAACCGGCGGACTGGATCGTGTAGATCGTCAGATGCGCGGGCGTTTTTCTGGCGGTATGGCGCAGCTCCAGCGGGCCCGGCACGAAATGATGTGCTGCGAGGACGCCGGGGATGGAAAGCATGGTTCGGGCTGCGGCTGCCCTTTGCCATTGGGCATAGGCCTCTTCCTGCCCGGGCAGGGGATCGCTGAAGATCAGCAGGGAATGGTGGCCGGGTGACGACGGCGCCGCCCATGCACGCGTAGCACCACAGGCGATCATGCCTGCCCCCATCCCGACCAGCGTGGTAAAATCGCGCCGTGTGATTGTCGCTTTCATGAATCCCTCCTGGCTGGCCTGTGAGGCGCCGCTTCGGGCGGAGGATAGTCCCGCGCAGATGGGTGAGAGTGATGCCATCTTCGCAAGACCGATGCCTTTAAAGGCATCGCTTTCTAGCGCTCTCCGGCGATGGCCTGCATTGCTTTGGGAAACTCGATCTTGAGATAATCGAGCGCCCCGCGAATTTTCGGCGAAAGATGGCGCCTTTGCGGATAGACGGCCCAGATCGGTTCCTCATCGGCCTGCCAATCGGGCAGAAGTGGACGCAAGGCGCCGCTGCGCAGATGCTTGTTGACGTAGAATTCGGGCAGTTGGCAAATGCCCATGCCCGCCAGGCAGGCCTCCAGTACCGCATGACCACTGTTGCAGCGAAACCGGCTGGAGGGGCGCAACTGGATCGCCTCGCCACCTTGCTTGAAATGCCAGATGGTGCTGGTGCCGATCAGGCATTCATGGTTGGTCAGATCCTCGGCGGTTCCGGGCGTGCCGTTGCTTTCCAGATAGGCCGGCGCCGCGCAGGTCACAAAAGCGCGCGAGGCGATGCGGGTGCTGATCAGACGGGAATCCCGCAGATCGCCGGTGCGGATCGCCAGATCATAGCCCTCACCCACCAGATCGACGAGCCGGTTGGTCAGATCGATGACCATGGTGATCCGGGGATGCTGCAGCGCGAAACGGCGCATGATCGGGGCCAGCACCTGCTCGCCCATCGCCATGGAGCAGGTGATGCGCAATTCGCCTTGGGGTTCGCTGCGGTCGGTGATGAGGGCGAGGGCATCGTCGCGGTCCTCGATCAGGCGCAGGCAATGTTCCAGAAAGGTGCGTCCGGTGTCGGTCAGCTTCACCACCCGCGTGGTGCGATGCAGCAACTGGACTTGAAGCCGCTGCTCCAGCGCCATCACCGCGCGGCTGATATGGGTCAGCGAGGTGCCGAGCATCTCTGCTGCTCTGGTGAAGGAGCCGCCTTTGGCGACCGCCACAAACTCCTCGATCCCGTCCCAGTCTGACATTTATTATCCCAAATATGGTATAATGATTTCCAAATATCGGTCTTTATCACAAGGCGCGGCTTTGGGTAGAGCTTCAGGATCAGAACAATCGGCAAGGGCAGCATGGCCGGATCGTGCCGCGCCGGGGGCCGCCATATGGCGGGTTTCGCACTGCCCTGAAACGCCGAAATGCATCGTGTCCGAAAGGGAAGCTTGAGATGAAGACCCGCGCCGCCGTCGCCTTTGCGCCCAAGACTCCGCTGGAGATCGTGGAAGTCGATCTGGAAGGCCCCAAGGCGGGCGAAGTGCTGGTCGAGATCATGGCGACGGGCATCTGCCACACCGATGCCTACACGCTGGACGGCTTCGATTCCGAGGGCATCTTCCCCTCGATCCTCGGCCATGAGGGCGCAGGGATTGTGCGCGAGGTTGGCCCGGGCGTCACCTATGTGAAGCCCGGCGACCATGTGATCCCGCTCTACACGCCCGAATGCCGCCAGTGCAAAAGCTGCCTCTCGGGCAAGACCAACCTCTGCACCGCGATCCGCGCCACGCAGGGCAAGGGCTTGATGCCCGACGGCACCACGCGCTTTTCTTACAAGGGCCAGCCGATCTTCCACTATATGGGCTGCTCGACCTTCAGCAACTTCACCGTGCTGCCAGAGATCGCCGTGGCCAAGATCCGTGAGGATGCGCCGTTCCAGTCCAGCTGCTACATCGGCTGCGGCGTCACCACGGGCGTGGGCGCGGTGGTGAACACCGCCAAGGTGCAGGTGGGCGACAATGTGGTGATCTTTGGTCTGGGCGGCATTGGTCTGAACGTTATTCAGGGCGCGCGTCTGGCAGGGGCCAACAAGATCATCGGCGTCGATATCAACCCCGACCGCGAGGAATGGGGCCGCCGCTTCGGCATGACCGATTTCCTCAACACCAAGGGCATGAGCCGCGAGGACATTGTCGCGAAAATCGTGCTGATGACCGATGGCGGCGCCGATTACACCTTCGACGCCACCGGCAACACCGAGGTGATGCGCACCGCTCTGGAAGCCTGTCACCGCGGTTGGGGCACCAGCATCATCATCGGCGTGGCCGAGGCTGGCAAGACCATCGAAACCCGCCCCTTCCAGCTGGTCACGGGTCGCAACTGGCGCGGCACGGCCTTTGGCGGGGCCAAGGGCCGCACCGATGTGCCCAAGATCGTCGACATGTACATGACCGGCAAGATCGAGATCGACCCGATGATCACCCATGTCATGGGGCTGGAAGAGATCAACGATGCCTTCACCCTGATGCATGAGGGTAAAAGCATCCGCAGCGTCGTGGTGTTCTGATGAGCGCAATCGCCCTGCTGGAGCGTTATTACGCCGCCTTCAACGCCGGAGACAGGCCCGCCATGCTGGCCTGCCTTACCGACGATGTGGCGCATGACATCAACCAGGGCGAACGCCAGACGGGCAAGGCGGCCTTCACCGCCTTCCTCGCCCATATGGACCGCTGCTACGCCGAGCAGCTGAGCGATATCACCCTGATGGCCCATACCGATGGCACGCGGGCGGCAGCGGAATTCACCGTCCACGGCCAGTATCTCGCCACAGACGAAGGCCTGCCCGAGGCCACCGGTCAGCGCTACGTCCTGCCCGCCGGGGCCTTCTTCACCCTGCGCGATGGGCTGATCTGCCGCATCAGCGTCTATTACAATCTGCCCGAATGGACCCGGCAGGTCAGCCTCTGATCCTGCATAACGATAACCTTGCCGAGCGGGTCAATGCCGCTCGCTGACGATGGAGAGTGACGATGTCAGTGATTTCTGGTGACGGCGTTTTCAGCCATGTGTTCATCGGCGCCGCCGATCTCGAAGCCTCGACGCGCTTTTACGATGACGTGCTGGGCGCTCTGGGCGTGAAGAACCTCGGCCCCTTCGGCAGCGGCTGGGTGCTGTATGGTAAGGACAAGCCTGCCTTTATCGTCGCCAGGCCCGGCAATGGTGAAGCGCCCTCCGGCAATGGCGTGACCATCGGTTTTGCCGCTGCCACGCCGGCGCAGGTCGATGCCTTCCATGCCGCGGGCCTTGCCGCAGGCGGCAGTGATGAGGGCGCTCCGGGGGAGCGCGGCCATCTGCCCGGCGCCTATGCCGCCTATCTGCGCGATCCGGCGGGCAACAAGCTGTGCTCCTACGCCTTCACCGGCGGGAACTGACCCTCGGCATGGAACAGGTCAGCCTCAATCAGGCCTTTGGTGGCGCTCAAGGCGTCTATCGCCATGCCTCTGCCGTGTGCGGCGTGGACATGACCTTTTCGGTCTATGTCCCGCCCCATGCGCAAGGGGCGCGGCTACCGGTGGTGTGGTATCTTTCGGGGCTGACCTGCACCCATGCCAATGTCACCGAAAAGGGCGAGTTCCGGCGTGCATGCGCTGAACTCGGCCTGATCTTCGTGGCGCCGGACACCTCGCCGCGTGGCGAAGATGTGGCTGACGATCCGCAAGGCGCCTATGATTTCGGTCTGGGCGCGGGCTTCTATGTCGATGCCACACAGGCGCCCTTCGACAAGCATTACCGCATGGGAAGCTATATCACGCAGGAGCTGCCCGGCCTGATTGCCGAGCATTTTCCGGCAGATATGGAGCGCCAGTCGATCATGGGGCATAGCATGGGCGGCCATGGCGCGCTGACCATCGGCCTGACCCACCCCGAGCGTTTCAAGGCGGTCTCGGCCTTTGCGCCCATCGTGGCGCCATCGCAGGTGCCCTGGGGGCACAAGGCGCTGGGCGGCTATCTGGGGCAGGACCGCGCAGCATGGCGCCGCCACGATGCGGTCGCGCTGATCGAGGATGGTGCGCGCCTGCCCGATCTGCTGGTCGATCAGGGCGAGGCCGACCAGTTTCTGGCCGAGCAGCTCCGCACCGATCTGCTGCGCGATGTCTGCGCCCGTACCGGGCAGCAGGCCACCATCCGCATGCAGCCGGGCTATGACCATTCCTACTATTTCATCGCGAGCTTTATGGCCGATCATCTCGCCTGGCACGCCGAACGCATGCGCTGACAGAGGCAGATTATGGCCAATCTCTATGTGATCGATCTCAATGGCGTGGAAACGCAGATCAAGGCAGCCCCCGGCATCACCCTGATGGAGGCGCTGCGCGATCATGGTTTCGATGATCTGCTGGCATTGTGCGGGGGCTGCTGCTCCTGTGCCACCTGCCATGTCTATGTGGAAGCTGGCCCGGAGAGCATGAAGACCCCCGCCAGCCCGGATGAAGAGGATTTGCTCGACAGTTCGCTTCACCGTCAGAACCATTCGCGACTGTCCTGCCAGATCGCCATCACGCAGGATCTCGATGCCATTCGGGTCCGGCTTGCACCGACCGATTGAACGCGCCGACTGAGAGGCTGAAGACCCATGGTGCAATGCTATGATGTGATCATTGTTGGCGGCGGTCACGGCGGCGCGCATACGGCCATCGCCTTGCGGCAGCATGGTTTTACCGGTTCGATCGCGATCGTCGGGGATGAGGCCGAACTGCCCTATGAAAGGCCGCCGCTCTCCAAGGAGTATTTCTCGGGCGAGAAGGTGCGGGAGCGGCTGTTTATCCGCCCGGAAGCCTTCTGGCAGGACAAGAACATCACGCTGATCACCAGCGAAAGGGTGGTGTCGATCGATGCCGAGGCCCACAGCATCACCACCGCCGCTGGTCGCAGCTTCGGTTACGGCAGACTGGTCTGGGCCGCCGGTGGTGCGCCACGCCGCCTGCCGCTCGACAAGGGGAATGCCGCCAATGTGCTGGCCATCCGCACGCTGGCCGATGCCGACCGGTTGAGAGAGGCCGCAGCCGCTGTCCGGCGCGTGGCGATCATCGGCGGCGGCTATATCGGGCTTGAGGCCGCCGCCGTGCTGACCAAGGCCGGCAAGCAGGTCACTCTGCTGGAGATGCAGGACCGGGTGCTGGCCCGCGCCGCCGGGGAAGCCCTGTCACGCTTTGTCGAACAGGCCCATCGGACGCATGGCGTCGATCTGCGTGTCGGCATCGCGATCGAGGCGCTGGAGGGCGATGCTCTGGTCACGGGCGTGCGGCTTGCGGGCGGCGAGGTGATCCCCTGTGATCTGCTGATCGTGGGCATCGGCATCGTGCCGGAAGTCGCGCCGCTGGAAGCGGCGGGTGCAACCGTGGGCAATGGCGTGCTGGTGGATGAGCGTTGCGCCACCAGCCTGGCTGACATTTATGCCATCGGCGATCTGGCGGCCCATGCCAACAGCTTTGCCGATGGCGCGACGGTCCGTCTGGAATCGGTGCAGAATGCGGTGGATATGGCGATGACCGTCGCCCGCACCATCGCCGGGGAAGCGGTGACCTATGCCGCTCTGCCGTGGTTCTGGTCGAACCAGTATGATCTGAAGATCCAGACCATCGGCCTGTCTTCGGGGCATGATGCCTATATCGTGCGGGGCGATCCGGCGGCGGGAAGCTTTTCCATCCTCTACACGCGGGATGGCAAGGTGATCGCGCTGGATTGCGTGAACATGGCCCGGGATTTTATTCAGGGGCGCGGCCTGATCACCTCCGGAGTCCTGGTGGCGCCTGACGTGCTGGCAGATCCTGCCGTGCCGCTCAAGACGCTGGTGCCGCAATAAGGTGCCCCTCCCCGCCCGAAGATCCGGGCGGGGAGGGGCCTCCCATCAGAATTCGGCGCTGAAGCCGAAGGTGAAGGTGCGACCGCTGGTGGTATAGACCTCGGTACGGGCCGGGCCCACCGACTGGACGATCGGCTGATTGGTCAGGTTGATGCCTTCGGCGATCAGACGGACGCCGGGGCGGACGTTGATATGCGCCTGAAAGTCCACATTGTGGCTGCCCTCGATGGCGTCGCCCGAATTGTCGATGGCGGTGCCCGCGCCGATCAGATAGCGGCTGCGATAGGCGTCCGAAATGCGCGCGCCCCACAGCTTGTTCTCGTAATAGAGCGTCACATTGGCGGCCCATTTCGAGAGATTGGGCAACTGGATGATCTTGGGCACATTGCTGTAATAGGCGGTCTGGTGCCCATCGAACCAGGTGCCGTTGGCCACCACGCCCAGATGCTTGAGCGGCCCCGGCAGGAAGGTGAAATCATGCTGGAAGGCCGCTTCCAGCCCCTTGATGTTGGCGCCCGCGCCATTGACCGGCTGGCTGACGTCGAACAGCGTGTTGGCATCCTCACCCTGGATCAGCAGCGAGAGCGGCAGACCCGTCTGGCCATAGGGGATCTGCGTTGTGGCCGAGGAGATGAAGCTGTCCATATGCTTGTAGAAGAAGCCCAGCGAGGCGATGCCGCTCTGGTCCATGTAATATTCGACCGATCCTTCCACCGAGGTCGCCTTATAGGGCTGGAGGAAAGGATTGCCGAAGCTGGCACTGCCGCCATTAGGGCGGGTGGTGATCGAACCTGCCGCCGCCAGATCGCCCAGCGCGGGGCGGTTGACATTGCGGCTGGCGCTCAGGCGCAGGATCAGCGCCTTGGTCACATCCAGCGCGATGTTGGCGGCGGGCAGCCAGCCATTGCTGTTGTTCTTGATCGACACGGGCACCAGACCGCCGGTGGTGGCCAGATGGCCCGAGGATGTCAGATCGGTGGAGTAATAGCGTACACCCGCATTGGCGCGCAGCCGCATGCCGCCCAGCATCGTATCGAGATCGGCCTGGATGAAACCGGCCCAGGTCTTTTCATCGACGCGATAGTCGCTGCCCGCCTGCAGATATGAGGCGTTCAGATCACGCGGATCGCCGATGTAATTGTAAACGCCATCCACATTGCCGACGATATATTGCAGCAACGTCTGAGGGGCGACGGTCTGCTTCAAATTGTTGGGAATGGCCACATCGGCGGGCACATTGTGGAAGACCTTGTTGTTGTACTGATAGCCGCTGTTGGTGAAATGCTTGAATTCGCCACCTGCCTTGAAGGTCAGCGTGTCGGTCAGTTTGTAAGCACCGTCCAGCTTGCCATTGGCATATTTGTTGGTGATGGCGTTTTCCTGCGTGTCCAGCCGCTGCAGCGCCCAATTGTTGGGATCGGTCAGATCCTTGCCATAGGTGTTGACGGGGATCGCCGGGCGGTCATCGAAGCTGAAGGCGGTGTTCTTCAGCTCCATGAACACCTTGTCGAACACCGGCTGGGCGAAATCCGATTCCTCATAGCCGCCCAGCGCGTTGACGGTCAGGCGGTCGGTGACGTTCCAGCTGAGATTGGCCACGCCCTGATAGAAATTGGTGTGGTTCTCGATGGTGTGATGCTCGGAACGCTGGTCGATCCCGGTGTAGCTGGCGGCGCGCAGCGTGTTGGTGCCGTCCACCACCGCGCTCTGGATCACCTGTGTGCCGCCGATGGGGCTGCCGGTCAGCGCATTGGTGCCCGCGCTGGCGATGGCATAGTCGTCGCGGTGGTCCCACAGACGCCCGTAAAGGAAATCGACGTCGAGCTTGAAATCCTTGCCGGGGTGATATTGCAGCGAGGAGGTGATGCCCAGGCGCTTGCGATCCGTGTACCAGCTGGAAGGCGATTCCGCCGTCGGAGCCCAGACGCCGTTGAGCAGCGCACTGCGCGTGGCGGCATCGATGTTCGGGCCGATGTTGGCGGCGTTGTATTTCGTCAGGCCCCAGCCCCAGTTGCGATAGCCGAACTCATTGCTGCGGATCTGGCTATAGGCCACCGAAACCAGCGCGGCCAGATCGCCCCAGCGATGCGAGGCGAGGCCCACCACGCGCGGCGTAACGCCGGTGGTGTTGGTGTTGGTCTGCCCCTTGGCCGAGATGATGAACTTGTCACCCACATCGAAGGGCTTGGCGCTGGTCAGCTGGACGGTGCCCGCGATGCCGCCTTCATCCTGTTCGGCCGAAAAGCTCTTCTGCACCGAGACCCGGCTGAACAGTTCCGAGGCGAAAAGGCTGTAATCGAAGGAGCGCGAACGGCTGACGCCGCCGCGATTGTCCATGCCCGAGGCGGTGTTGCCCAGCACCTCCATGCCGTTGAGCTGGGTGCGGGTGAAATCGGCGCCAAGGCCGCGCAGGGCGATCTGGCGGCCTTCGCCGCTGTCACGCGTGATGGTGATGCCCGCCACGCGCTGCAGCGATTCCGCAAGATTGAGATCGGGAAAGGCGGCAATGTCGGAGGCGACGATATCGTCCTCGGCGCCCACGGCGTGGCGCTTGAAATCCTGCGCCACGGTCAGGCTGTGGCGAAAGCCGGTGACGGTGATCTGTGGCGCGGCATCGGGGTCTTCCGGTGCGGGGGCACTGGGGCTGGGCGTCTCGCTGCGCGCCGAAGCCAGCTGGACGGGGCGTGCCCGTGTCACCGCAACCGGCGCGGGCTTGAGCACCGCGACGCCGTTCTGGAAGCTGGCGGTCAGCCCCGTGCCGCGCAGCAGCTGATCGAGCGCCTCACGCGCCGGAAAGGTGCCGCGCAGCCCCGCTGTGCGGCGGCCATTGATGGCCTTGGGCGCCACCACCACCTGCAGGCCACTGGCCTGCGAGAATTGCGAAATGGCGCTGCGCAGATCGCCCGAGGCGATATCGTAACGCATCTGGCCCGCGACATTGCTCTGTGCAGCGCTGGCCTGTGCGCCGCCCGACATGCCGAGCACCGCCGCGAGAGCCAGCAACGAAATTCCCCTGTTGCTCATCATCCTAATCCTCCGCTTCGACGCGCTTGCGTCTCGACAGGAAGACGGCGAGCTAACTCATTCCGGACAAAAGAATTTTGTTGCAAAACCGCGTCATCTGGATGACGTTTTTGTGTCGCTGTCAGCCGTGGGCACAAGGCGCAGATTTTGCCCCTGATGTTCCAGCGTGAAGCCATAAACACTGCCGATGGCGCCCGGCAATTGCTCGGAACTGTCGAGCTTGAAGCGGCCCGTCAGCATCTGGTCGGCCAGCGCGGGGGGCGGCGCTGCAATCACCGTGCCGCCGCGCCGGTTCAGCGTCTCGACCAGATCGCCCAGCCGCATCTCATCGGTGTCGAGCCAGTCCTGCCGCCAATCCTGCTGTCTGGCATCGAAGGGGGTGGGATCGCTGGCAATGCCATTGGTGAGATGCGATCGCCAGCCCGCGCGCACGGTCACGCCCTGCTTGGAGGCCTGACTGCCGAAGCGCACCGCGCCGCGATAGACCGCCAGCTTCACATCGCGATGCGCCAGATCGATGTCGAAGGCCGTACCCAGCACCTGCGTGCGCGATCCGCCCGCCTCCACGGTGAAGGGGCGCGTGGGCTGATGGGCGATGTCGAAATAGGCCTCGCCCTTCTGCAGCACGGCGTGGCGCTGGTCCTTGCCCAGCGTGACATCGAGGCTGGTCGCGCCATCCAGCTGCAGCGTCGAGCCATCGGCCAGATGCACGCTGAGCTTCTGCCCGCGCTGCGTTTCATAATGCTCGGTGAGGGACGCTTCGGGCGCGATCCCGCCCTGCTGCCACAGGCCGACACCCACCGCCAGGGCCAGTGCTGCTGTCACGCCGGCGGCCAGCTTGCGGCGGCGCGTTTCACGCATCGCCCGAATGTCATCGTTGGACAGCCGACCGAAGGCGGCGGCCTGAGCCAGCGCCTCGCCCAGCGCGGGATCGTCAAGCGTGGCCTCGGCGTGTTGCAGGGTGGCGCGGCGGGTCATGGCCGGGCTCCACCGGGCAGGCCGCGCTTTTCCAGCGCCGCGCGCAGATCGGCAAGGGCGCGGGTGCAATGCTTTTCGATGGCCGCCACGCTCAGCCCCAGATCCTCGGCGATGGTCTTGCTGGCAATGCCGTCGAGACGGCGGCGCAGAAAGACCTCACGCCGCAGTGGCGGCATCACCCGCAGCGCGCTGACCAGAATCTCGACACGCTGACGGTAATCCAGCACGGTCTCGATCCGGGGCTGGGGGCAGGCGATCTCCTCGCTGATCTCTTCGGCCGCGGGCATGGCGCGGCGGGCGCGGAAATAGTCATGCACCAGATTGCGCGCCACCTTGAAGCAGAAGGCCCCCACATTGGCGACGCTGCGCTTCTGGCGATAATCATAGAGCCGCAGCCAGGTTTCCTGAACGATATCCTCGCCATCGGCTTGATGCCTCAGCCGCCCGCCGACGAACTGCAGCAGCGCCTGATGCAGGTCTGCGTCATCGCGCTCGGCATGAGGGCGCATCGCAATAGAGCTGATCTCATTCACCGCGCCACGCCCCCCAAGGGACGCCGACATGCCTGTTCTGGCCTCAACAATGTCCGCCTCCCTGCCGCACTCCAAGCGGAGTCGGCAAGGAGCTAGTCGAGAAGCGTGAAGCGTGCGTGACAGTCGCGCAGGGGCGTTGCTAGACCGGCTGCTCCAGCGAGAGCGGCGGCGTGGAAAACCATGCGGGGCCGCTTTCCGTCATATGGAAGCAATCCTCCAGCCGCACCCCGAACTTGCCGGGCAGATAGAGGCCGGGCTCGTTGGAGAAACACATGCCGGGCGCCAGCGGCGTCGCCTCATTGTGAACGAGGTTGACCGGCTCATGCCCGTCAAGCCCGATGCCATGGCCGGTGCGATGCGACAGGCCCGGCAGGCGGTAACGGGGCCCAAAGCCCTGCTTTTCGTAATAGGCACGCACGGCATCGTCGATCTGCCCGGCGGGCAGGCCAAGGCGGGCGGTGCGGAAGGCCACCTGCTGGCCCTCGTGAACGGTCTCCCACACGCGGCGCACCTCTGGCGGGGCCTTGCCGGGCACGAAGGTGCGCGAAATGTCCGACTGATAGCCCTGCACGGTGCAGCCGCAGTCCATCAGCACCACCTCGCCCTCGCGCACCCGTTGCGGCTGGTGCGAGCCATGGGGGTAGGCGGCGGCCTCGCCCAGCAGCACCAGAGCGAACTCCGGCTTGCCGCCCAGCTTGACCGTGGCGGCATTCATCAGCGCGCCGATCTCATGGGGCCCCATGCCCTCCCTGATGCGCGGCAAAACCCAGCGATAGGCGGCGATGGTCACCTCGGTCGCCTTGGTCATCAGCGCGATTTCGGCAGGGGTCTTGATCATGCGGCAGCCGCGCACCACCGGATTGGCCGAAACCCGCGTGATGCCGGGGGCCAGCTTGCCAAGCCCGTCGCTGGCGAAAAAGCGCACCGTTTCCTCGATGCCCACGGTGCCATGGGTCAGGCCCCGCTCCTTCAGGGCGCCGGCGATCAGGGCGATCGGGTCCTCATCCTCCTGCCAGACACGGATCTGGGCGGGGATGGCCAAAGTCTCATGGACAGAGGGTTCCTCGAAGAAGGGGGTGACGATCACGGCATCGCCCTTCTGGAACAGCAGCGCGGCTGTGAGCCTTTCGCTGCGCCACCATTCCACGCCGGTGAAATAGACCATGCTGGCGCCGGGCTCGATCAGGATGGCATCGATCTGATGGTCGCGCATCAGCTGGCGGGCGCGTTCGATCCGGCCCTCGCGCTCGGCGGTGGAGATGGGGGTGATGCCCCGCGTGATGTCGCTGAGATCGCTGGTGTCGATCTCGGCAAGGAGGCGGGCGGGCAGCAGTGTGGAGAGCGCCAGCGCGCCTGTGCCAAGGATGAGCTTGCGACGATCGGTACGGGGGAGGGTGATCATGCCCGGACCATGGCACGCGCCGGGCAGCGCGCCAAGCCGCCGGTGTATGGCGGCTGTGGAGAGGCCGTTACGAGAGGATCAGCTGCCGCTCCATCTCTGGCGGGACATCTGGGACTTGCGCCACAACGACACGATTACGCCCCTGCCGCTTGGCCTGATAAAGCGCCTCATCGGCCAGCCGGTAGAGGCTCTGGAAAGTGCCTGGCGCCTCGGCCCCCGCATCGGCTTTTGCCTCGGCCAGACCCACGCTGACGGTCACCATGCCCAGCGCGCCATGATCGCATTGGGCGATGCCTTCGCGCATGGTCTCGGCAAATTGCAGCAGAGGCAGGCCGGAAAGCCCCGCCACCAGCGCGGCGAACTCCTCGCCGCCGAAACGCGCCACGGTGCAGACCGCGCCATCCCAGCGCTCCAGCCGCCGGGCCAGCGTGCAAAGGACCTGATCGCCAGCCTCATGGCCGTGCGTGTCGTTGATAACTTTAAACTTGTCGACATCGAGCAGCAGCAGCGCCAGCGGGCTGCCCTGCGTGCGGGCGGCGTCCAGCATGGTCTCGGCGGCTTCGATCAGCCCGCGGCGGTTGCGCAGCCCGGTCAGCGGATCGCGCCGGGCCAGATCCTGCGCCGAGGCTGCTGCCTGACGCGCCCGGTCGCGCTCCAGCCGGATGCGGGTGAAGCGATGTGTTGCCGCCACGGACAGCCACAGCGTCTGCCAGGCCGCCGCCAGCAGCACCAGCATCTGTGCCCCGCCGCCCCAGAGCAAACTGTCCATATCGAGGAACTGCGTGCTGGCCAGTGCCACCATCGGCACGATCCATGCCCCGGCAAAGGCGCGGGCCTCGCCGCTGCCCCGGCGCCATGCCAGCGTCAGGCAGACCGCCACCGCCAGCAGGGTGGAGAGGGTCAGCGTGTCGAGCACCATGGCCCAGAAGGTGATCGAGCCGCTGCGCATCAGGCTGAGCGGCACGCCGATCACGCCCACGGCCAGCCCCAGCGCCGTGGTGATGTGGCGCGGCAAGGCGGGCAGGTGGGGGCGAGACAGGGCGGTGACCGCGCTCTGCGTTGCCAGCGTGATCGCCAGACAGGACAGCGCCGTGCAGATCTGCGCGCAGGGCGCTCCGGCCAGATCGGGGGAGATCAGCAGGACCAGCTGCGACCAGAACAGGCCCCACACCACCATGCAGGCGGCCCATGCGGCCTGCCATGCCGGAAACTGGCGCCGCACCGCCACCGCCAGCGAGGCATTGTAGATCGCCCCCAGCAGAAGCAGCAGCAAGGCGCCGCCGACCGCTGTCGCCAGAACGGTGGCCTGCTGGCTGGCCTCATCACCGCCCAGCAGGCGCAGACGCAGGAATTCCAGATGGGTCAGGCGGTCGAAACGCAGGATCATGGCCTGCAGAGGGGCATCGCGATGCGGCGCGCTGAACACGATCTGGCCGCCCGCGCGCCAATGCGCGCCGAACTGGCCGGTGGCGATCTGCTGCCAGTGGAGCTGCCCGTCGGTGTAGAGAAAGCCCACGCGCAGCCGGTCGAAGCGGGAGTTGTGCATCATCAGTGTCAGATCATGGCGATCGATGCCCGGCGCGGTCAGGTCGGCGCGCAGCCACAGGCTGGCATGCTGGTAGTTTTCGGGCTTGCCGCGGCACTGGAAGGCGGGAAGGTGCGCTTCGGTGGCGGGCGTCACCGCATGACACAGATCATGCCCCAGAATGCGCGATGAGGCCGAGGCAGGCGCGGCGGCCAGCACGCAGCAGGCGATCGCCGTCAGCAGGGCTGTCAGGGCAGGCAACCACCTTCTCATCTGCATTTTCACCAAGCCTGAGGTTAACCACCGCGACCATGGCATGGTTTTCTCATCAAATCCTTACGATAGCCGCAGATAGGGGCTGACCCGCGCCGCGTCCATGGCTCTGCAGCGCGGTGGCCGATTTTGCGCATTGCGCAGCGGCGGCCTGTCTGTAAGCATATGATAAAAGGGATGGTTGGCTCGTCAGCTTGCGCCCGTCAGTTTTCGGGGGCATGCCGGAGCATGGGGAGCCGTCCCCCAGGAAAGCAGGGAGCCGATGAGTTTCGACAGGCCTTTCGATCGCCGCCGCCTTCTGGGCCATTCGCTGGCCGCTGGCGGGCTGGTCTCGCTTTCAGGCTGTATGAGCCCCGGGCGTGGGGCGGCGGTCACCTCGCGCATCATCGGGGCCTCGCCCGGCATTGTGCCGATGCGGGCCAGCGTGGATCGCATCATCGATATCAAGGTCTGTCTGCGGCCATTCCGTCCTCAGGGGCCGAGGCTGGACACCGAGATGCTGGGCGATACGCTGGTGATCCACAATTATGGCCATGGCGGCAGCGGCTGGTCACTGTCGTGGGGATCGGCGGAGGTGGCGGTGGGCAAAGCGGCCTCGGCCCTGCCGGACCGGGTGGCGGTGGTGGGCTGCGGCATCATCGGCCTGACCTCGGCAGTGATGGCGCAGCGTGCGGGGATGCAGGTCACGATCTACACCAGGGAGGTGTTTTCGCGCACCCGTTCAGTGCGGGCCAATGGCAGCTGGACGCCGGATTCGCGCATCGCTTTGACCCAGCCCGCCGGGGAGGCCTTCGGCGCGCTGTGGGAGAGGATGGCGCGTTTTTCATGGAAGAGTTTCCGCGCCTATCTGGGCCTGCCCGGCAATCCCGTCGATTTCGCTGACCAGTATCGCCTGAGCGATGAGCCCTTCACCTCCCATGGCGAAGAGGAGGAAGCCCCGCCGCCCGGCAAGGGCAATTATGCCTCCACCGGCATGCCTCAGGACAGCAGCGAATTCGCCAGCTATGGCGAGCGGATCGCCGATATCACGCCCGGCCATGAGGTGCTGGCGCCCGGCAGCGCGCCTTTTGCCGCGCCCTATGTGCGGCGCAGTTCGAACATGTTCTTCAACTTCTCCACCTATGGCCATTATTTGATGCAGGAGTTTCTGGAGAACGGCGGGAAGATCGAGATCCGTGAATTTCACGAGCCCGGCGAGCTGGCGCAGCTGAAGGAAAAGGTCGTGATCAACTGCCCCGGCTATGCCGCGCGCGATCTGTGGCGTGACAGCAAGCTGATCCCGGTGCGCGGCCAGACCGCCTGGCTGATCCCTCAGCCCGAGGTGCATTATGGCCTTTACATCAACAACGTCTCGGCTTTGTCGAAGGCGGATGGGCTGATGATCCAGGCGTTTCGCCCCGGTCTGGGCGATATGGAAGGAGTGGGCGACAGCAATGAACTGCCCGACCGCGCCGAAAGCGAGGCCGGTGTGGAGGTGATCCGCAAGGCCTTCATGGGCTTCAGGATCGGATGAGCGTGGAAGGGGCACGGATCATGCGTAAGAGTGCGATGATGATGCTCGCCGCTGTGGCCGGGCTGGCGGCGGCGGGATCGATGTCGAGCGCCGCATCCCTGCCACAGGCGCCGGGGCGCTATACGGCGGAGCAGGCGGCGCATGGCGCGCAGGTCTATGCGCAAGCCTGCGCCATGTGCCACAAGGAGGATCTGGGCGGCGATTTCGATACGCCGCCGCTGGTGGGGCGCTTTGCCCGCAACTGGTCGGGCAGCACGCTGGCCAGCCTTGCCGATTACCTGCACCGCGCCATGCCGGAATTCGCGCCCGGATCGCTGAGCGCTCAGGACAATGCCGACGTGCTGGCTTACCTCCTTCAGGCCAATGGCGAGCCTGCCGGGGCGCGGGCCTTGCCCAGCGATCCTTCAGCCTTGGCCGGCATGCCGTTCCGGGCTGACCATTCCTCGGCCAGCAGGCCATAGATCAACGAATCCCGCAGGCCGATATGCGTGGACCATTCGGCCCGCAGGCACCCTTCCCGGGTGAAGCCCAGCGCATTGAGCAGCGCAATCGAGGGCTGATTGTCCGGATCGACATCGGCGAAGATCCGCCTTTGGCCCTCGGCGAACAGTTGGTGGATCAGCAGGGTGAGGGCCTCTCTGGCATAGCCCCGGCCCTGTGCGTCTTTGGCCAGAAGATAGCCGATTTCGGCCACGCCCTCGCGCTTCTGGCCAGAGGCCACGAAGCCGATGGCCTGATCGTCTCCGGCCCTGACAATCGCCCATGAGCGCCAGCTCGAACCATCGTCGGGGGCGAAATAGGCGTGCAGCTCCTCGACAGTCTCGAAGGGCGCGCGCGACCACCATCGCATCATCTCCGGATCGGACATGGTGGGGAACAGGGCCTCGGCATCGGAGGCGAGGCGCGGGCGCAGGGCGACCCGCTTCCGGGGTGCTTCGTTATCCGCTTTCAGCGGTCCATGGTCCGGAGTGTCAGTCATACTTGTCCCTTGCCCCAGGCTTATGTGGTCTTGTGGCGGAGCGGCGCCGTGCTTTTGCGGATGATCAGGCGGTGCGGCAGGATTTCGGTTCCATGCCCGCCTTCTTCAGGATGGTCGATGGCATGCAGCAGCTGTTTGGCGGTGCGTTCCCCCACTTCCCGCGTGGGTTGCGCCACGGTGGAGAGCGGAGGGTTGGCCGTGGCGGCATAGATCGTATCGTCAAAGCCCATCACGGAGAGGTCTTCGGGCACGCGAATGCCCAGTTGCGCCGCCACGCTCATGGCGCCCAGCGCGATATCGTCATTGGCGCAGAACAGGGCGGTGGGCCGTTCGCCGCGCCCCAGCAGGCGATGCGCGGCGGCCATGCCGCCCTGAATGCTCAGATCGCCATGCAGGATGCGCGCGGCGGGATCGCTGCAGCCCGCCTGCGCCATGGCATCGGCAAAGCCGCGCTCACGGTCGAGCGTGATCAGCGAGCCTTTCTCGCCCGAGACAAAGGCGATCTCGCGATGGCCCATGTCGATCAGATGGGTGGTGGCATCGAAGGCGGCGCGGTGATTGTCGATATGCACGCTGGGCAGATCGGCCAGATCGGCGCTGACCGGCTCCAGCCCGATCACCACCGGCAGGCGCGGCTGGTGATCGAACCCGCCAATCAGCCTCGGATCGAAGGTGGGGGATGCACAAAGCAGGATCACGCCCGCCACCTGCTTGGCCACCAGCAGATCGATGAATTTGGCATGGCCCTGCGCCTCAGCGCGCGATTCCATCAGGATGACCGAGAAGCGGCTGCCCAGCACGCTGCGGATGCCATCGAGAATGTCGGAAAAGATGCTGGCGCCCACATTGTGGACCACCACCAGCACGATGTCGCTTTGGCCCCGGCGGAAGTTCTGGGCTAGCAGATTGGGGCGATAGCCGATCTCCTCGATCACCTTGCGCACGCGGGCCAGCGTTTTCTTGTCGACATTCTCCGGCTGGTTCAGGCAGCGGGAGACGGTGCTGTTCGAAACGCCGGCAAGCCGGGCGACCTGGACGATCGTGGGTTTGGCCAAATCAAATTCCTTCCAGTCGATTTTGGCCTTGGGCGGCTTTGCGGGTGAGCCTCATGTGCTGATGAGGGCATGATGGCAAGCCGGACGGATGGCCTGCGCAATCCGTCCGGCCTGTGGCTTACAGCGTGGAAGAGATCTTCCAGAGGTCGATGTTGCCTTCCTGCGCGTGGCGGTCGATCTGCGCCAGTTCCTCGGTGCTGAAATCCAGCCTGTCGAGCGAGCGCAGCGTATCGGACAGCTGCTCCACAGTGCGGGCGCCCACCAGAGCGGAGGTCACGCGCGGATCGCGCAGCACCCAGGCGATGGCCATTTGCGCCAGAGTCTGGCCACGCCCCTTGGCGATCTCGTTCAGCGCCTTGATCCGCTCGATGTTGTCGGGCGTGATCAGCGACTGGCTGAGGGAACCGGTCTTGGCCGCGCGGGCATCCTCGGGCACGCCATTGAGATATTTGGTCGACAGCATCCCCTGCGCCAGCGGCGAGAAGGCGATGCAGCCGGTGCCCAGATCGCCCAGCGTGTCGAGCAACTCATCTTCGATCCAGCGGTTGAGCATGGAATAGCTGGGCTGATGGATCAGCAGCGGCACCTTGTGCTCGGCCAGAATGGCGGCGGCCTTGCGCGTCAGTTCGGGCGAATAGCTGGAAATGCCGACATACAGCGCCTTGCCCTGCTGATGCAGCGTGGCCAGCGCGCCCATGGTCTCTTCCAGCGGCGTTTCGGGATCGACGCGGTGCGAATAGAAGATGTCGACATAATCGAGGCCCATGCGCTTCAGGCTCTGATCGCAGGAGGCGATGAGATATTTGCGCGAACCGCCGATGTCGCCATAGGGCCCCGGCCACATATCCCAGCCCGCCTTGGTGGAGATCACCAGCTCATCGCGATGCGTGCGGAAGTCGGTGGCCATCACCCGGCCAAAGTTCTCCTCGGCGGAACCGTAGGGCGGGCCGTAATTGTTGGCGAGGTCGAAATGGGTGATGCCGTTGTCGAAGGCGTGGCGCAGCATGGCGCGGCCATTCTCGAACACATCGTCACCGCCGAAATTCTGCCACAGGCCCAGCGAAATGGCGGGCAGCTTCAGGCCCGAACGACCGCAGCGGCGGTAAGGCATGCTTTCATAGCGGGTGGGGGCAGCAGCATAAGGGGGTTTCATAGGTTCAATCCAGTCCGTTCAGAATGGCGGAAACGCCGATTTCGGCAATGGCAAGGTCCTCTTCGCCCGACAGGCCGCTGATCGCGACCGCGCCGAGGCAGGCGCCCTGATGAAGAACCGGCACGCCGCCATCCCAACCGACATAGCGCGCATCGCCGTGGTAGTGAACGTCATCGCCGCTCGCCTTGGTATCGCGCCCGACATCGCCGGTGGGGCGGCCAAGGCGCGCGGCAGTATAGGCCTTGTTCTGGGCGATGGCGATCGGCGCCAGCCCGCAGCCATCGGTGCGCCAGAGCGCGATCAGCTCGCCGTGATTGTCGGCCACCGCGACCACCGCGTCATTGCCGCGTGTTCGCAGCTCTTGCAAGCAGGCGTCGAGCGCGATGCGCGCTTCGGCCTCTCCCAGTGATCTCGACAGTTTCACGCGGTATTCTCCTGAGTGGTAACGTTGCCATTGGTAGCGACGATCAGCGTTTCAGGCAATCGCTGGTGATCACCAAAATGAGTGCGCGAATTCGTATGGCAACGTTGCCATACGCTCTAGGCAAGCCGCATTGGCCCATGTTAGGCGAGCAGCAGAACGGGCCAGACAGGCCCACCCATCCGGAGAGTGAGTTGAACATGGCCAGCAGCCCCGCCCGCATAGCGTCCCGTCTTGCTCTGGTGCTGGCCCTTTGCGCTGGTAGCGCCCATGCGGAGGCCCCGACGCCTCGTCCTGCCGCCATGGCGGTCCATCCCGAGCTGTGGCCTCAGGCGCGTTCGCCCATCGGCCTCGATCCGGCAATGGAGGCCAAGATCGGCACCATCATCGCCAAGATGACTCTGGAAGAAAAGGTGGGGCAGGTGCTCCAGCCCGAAATCCGCTGGATCACGCCTGACGAGGTGCGCGACTATCACATCGGCAGCATCGAGAATGGCGGCGGCTCCTTCCCGCAGGGCAACAAGCATGCCGCGCTGAAGGACTGGACGGATATGATTCAGTCCTATTGGCAGGCCTCGGTCGATCCGCGCGCCAACCACGCCATGCGCATTCCGCTGATGTGGGCCTCGGATGCGGTGCATGGTCATAACAATGTGCTGGGCGCGACGCTGTTCCCGCATAACATCGGCCTTGGCGCCGCGCATGACCCGGACCTGCTGCGCCGCATCGGCGCGGTGACGGCGGCGGAGGTGCGCTCCACCGGCATGGACTGGGCCTTTGCCCCCACCATCGCCGTGGCGCGCAACGACCGCTGGGGGCGCACCTATGAGAGCTATTCCGAGGACCCGAAGATCGTCTCGCAATATGCCGGGGCCATCGTGGAGGGTCTGGAAGGCAAGGGCGCGACCTTCCTCGACAAGGACCATGTGCTGGCCACCGCCAAGCATTTCCTCGGCGACGGATCGACCGACAATGGCCGCGATCAGGGCAATTCGATGGTCTCCGAACAGGAGTTGAGCAAGGTCGATGCTGCGGGCTATGTCTCGGCCATCGATGCGGGGGCGCAGACGGTGATGGCCTCCTACAGCAGCTGGCATGGCGTCAAGATGCATGAGAACAAGGCGCTGCTGACCGATGTGCTCAAGATGCGCATGGGCTTCGATGGCCTGATCATCGGCGACTGGAACGCCCATTCGCAGATTCCGGGCTGCACCCTGTCGGATTGCTCGATCGCCTTCAACGCAGGCGTCGATGTGTTCAATGTGCCCACCGACTGGAAAGCACTCTACGGCAATATGATCCGCGAGGTGCGGTCCGGCGAGATCCCGATGACCCGTCTGGAGGATGCCGTGCGCCGCGTGCTGCGCGTGAAATTCCGCGCGGGGATCATGGATGAGCCGAGCCCGAATGAGCGCCCCAACACGCTGAAGCCCATCGGCACGCCGGACCACCGCGCTGTTGCGCGCGAGGCGGTGCGGGAATCCTTGGTGCTGCTGAAAAACAACCACGCCCTGCTGCCGATCCGCCCCAACGCGCATATCCTTGTCGCGGGTGAGGGCGCCGACAACATCGCCATGCAGGCCGGCGGCTGGACGCTCTCATGGCAGGGCAATGACAATGGGCCGGCTGAATTCCCCGGCGCCACATCGCTCTACACCGGCATCCGTCAGGCGGTGGAAGCGGCAGGCGGTAGCGCAACCCTTTCTCCCGATGGCACCTTCACCACCAAGCCCGATGTCGCCATCGTGGTCTTCGGCGAGACACCCTATGCCGAATATATGGGCGACCAGACCGATGTCGCCCTGCACCACGGCAACAACGAAAGCCTTGCGCTCCTGAAATCCCTGAAGGCCAGGGGCGTGCCCACCGTGGCCGTGCTGCTGAGCGGCAGGCCGCTCTATGTGAACCCGCAGATCAATCAGGCCGATGCCTTTGTCGCCGCCTTCCTGCCGGGCTCCGAGGGCGAAGGCCTTGCCGATGTCCTGATCGCGGGCAAGGATGGCAAGCCGCGCCATGATTTCCGGGGTAAGCTCAGCTTCTCATGGCCCAGGCGCCCGGACCAGACGCCGCTCAATGTCGGTCAGCCGAACTATGACCCGCAATTCGCCTATGGCTTCGGCCTGAGCTATGCCACCCCCGCCCGCACACCGCTGCTGCCCGAAGTGGTCGCCACCGTGAACTATGGCGATCGCGGCGTCTATTTCACCAAGGGCACCTTCTGGAATGGCTATGGCCTGAAGCTCGAACCCGCCGGAGCGGCCCCCATCTCCTACACCGGCAAGCAGGCCAGCGCAGGCGCCATCACCGCCGCCCCCGGCACCCGCGACCGCCAGGCCGTCCATCTGACATGGAACGGCAAGAGCGCAGGCGGCATCAGCATCGCGGCGGCCACCCCGTCCGATCTCTCGCGAGAGGCCAATGGCTCGATGATGGTCAGCCTTACGCTGGATGTGGCGCAGGCCCCCTCAGCGCCGGTGCAACTGGTGGTGGGCGGGATCTCCCTGCCGATCGGCCCGATGCTGCATGCAGGCGCCAATCATTTCGAGATCCCTCTGCCATGCTTCAAGGGGGCCGATTTCAACAGCATCAGCCCGCTGCTGACCCTGCGCACGGAGGGCAGTCTGGATATGGACTTGCAGGACGCCCGTCTGGTGGAGAACAAGGCCGCCGTCGCCTGCCCCGGCGGCTGATGACCCAGTGCCCTAAGGCGCGCGCCCGTTCATCGCGGCCACCGCATCCAGAAAACCCTGCGGATCATCGAGCCGGAATTCTCCGCTGATCCGCAGAGTCCCCGTCGCCGGGTCTTTGAGGTGCAGGGGCTGGGGCAGGTAGCGGTTATACTGGGCGACAATCTGCGCCACCGGCACATCATCGGCGCTGATCATGCCTGACTGCCATAGTGTCTGCCGCCCGGCATCCAGCGTGGCGACGGTCTGCTGCCCATGGCTCAGCCTGAGCTGGTTGCCGGGGGTCAGATCGGTTGAGAGGCCCGCGCGGGTCACCCGCACCTTGCCCTCCACCAGCGTGACGGTGGTGGTTTCGCCCGCCTGCCCGATCTCGAAATGGGTGCCGATATCGCTGACCATCATATCGCCCACCTTCACCGCGAAGGGATGGGCCTCGTCATGATGGACGTTGAAAAAGGCGCGGCCATAATCCAGCCGCGCCAGCCGCCCGTCCCGGCTGACATGCAGCTGGGTATGGCTGTCGAGCGTGATGCGTGTGCCATCGGCCAGATCGACATCGCGCGGCAGGCTCTGGCCATTGGCGATCACCTGGCCATCATCCGCCGGGGCCACCGTTTGAGCCGGACGCCAGATCAGCCCCAGCGCCACCACCGCCACCAGCGTGGCGGCCAGAGAGGCCATCACCGGCACACGCCAGCGCGGGGCCGCCGCCGTTTCCACTGGAGCCTGAGCCTCAAGCCGGGCCAGCGCCTGCTCTCGCATCGCCTTGACCGCGGGATGCTCGGCCACGCCGTCGAGATCGCGCCAGACGTTGCTCACCTGCCTGAGGGCAGCGGTATCCTCGGGCGTGTCCGATGCAGGATCGGCATCGCGCGGCGCGGCGGCAAAGCGGGCAATGGCACGGTCGCGCGCGCCATCCTGCTGCGGGTCCGAAGGGGTCACGCCCTTTCGTCCATCAGCAGCCTGAGCGCCTTCATCATGTGCTTTTCGACCGCACTCACCGAGATGTTCATCCTCATTGCAATCTCGCCATAGCCGATGTTCTCGAAACGGTGGAGGACGAATATGTCACGCGTGCGTTCGGGCATGTCGCCCAGCCGCGCGATGATCCTCTCCACCGCTTCTTCCCCCATCAGGACGCGTTCGGGCGTGATCCACTCAACGGGATGATGAAAATCCTCCAGAGTTTCGTGACGGGCCTCCTGCCGGGTGGCGGCGCGGCGAGCCCGGTCGGTCAGCACGCTTTGCGCGGTCTGGAACAGATAGGCGGGGATGTTGTCGATCTCGCCGCTGGCCAGATGGCGGTGACTGCGCAGCCAGACATCCTGCACCGCATCGTCCACATCGACCGGGTTGCGCAGTCGGCGCCCGAAAAACGCGCGTAAAGCCGCCATCTGGCGCTCGAAACCGCTGGCTATGATGCTTCCTGTCGCCACCCCCGTCCCCCGAGGTCCTCCGTCGATTGCCTGCTGTTCAGGCCTTTTAGCTTTTGGCACTGTTAGCAGCCCATGCGTTTTTTGACCACCCGATCCCTTTTGCTGCGCGGCATGCTTGCCGCGGCGATGATCGGTGGCGGTGGCTGGCATGCGTCGCCCGCGCTGGCCGGGGGGCAAAGTCCGTCGGTCCGGATCGATGGAGGGTCTCTGGCCGATGCCCTGCGGCATGTCGCGCGCGAGACGCAGACCACGATCCTTTTCACGCCGGCTCTGGTGGCGGGGCGAGGCGCCGGGCGCCAGCATCTGAAAGGTGATGCGTCCGCGATGCTGCGCCAACTGCTGGCGGGCACCGGGCTGCGGGTGCGGATCATCAGTGCCCATGCGCTGCTGATCGAAGCCGCACCCTTGCGCCCGCCGCATCCCCCTGTCCAACCCTTGCCGCCTGCCACCATCGCCTCGGGCGATATCATGGTGACGGCCATGCGCCGCCCGACGCGTCTGGCCGATACGCCGGTCAGCATGATCGCGGTGACTGGCGACGAACTGGAGCGTAGCCGGGCTACCGGCATGCAGGCGCTGGCCGCGCTGGCCCCCAGCCTGACCCTGACGGCCATGGGCGCGGGGATGAACCGCCTGTCCCTGCGCGGCGTCTATGCCGCCGGGGAGCCGACGGTGGGGCTCTATTACGGCTCTGTGCCGGTGGCCGGGCCGGGCGGCTCGACCACCGATCCCGGCCTGATGACGCCCGATCTGATGCTGGTGGATGTTGACCGGGTGGAGGTTCTGCGCGGACCTCAGGGCACGCTGTTCGGCACGAATTCTCTGGCCGGTACGGTACGCATCCTGTTCAAACAGCCCGATCTGGTCAGGCGCGAGGGCGCGGTAACGGCCTCCACCGCGCTGACCGAGGGCGGCGGCCCCGGCGGGTCCCTGACGGCGGTGGCCAACATCCCCCTGCTGGCCGACCGGCTGGCCCTGCGCGCTGTGGCGTGGAGCGAGACCAGAGGCGGGGTGATCGACAACCCCGGCCTCGGCCGCTCCAACATCGACCGTCAGACGCGCAGCGGCGGTCGGCTGGCCCTGCGCTGGCAGGCCGCACCGCAATGGCGGCTCGATCTGACGGGGGCCTATCAGGCGGGCCGCATCGCGGATGCTGCCAATGCCACGGTGGGCGCCGGGCTGGACCAGTCTTTGGCACAGGCCCGCATCCCCTTCACCGACCGCCTGTGGCTGGGCAGCGCGGAGGTGAACGGCACGATCGGGGGGCTTCAGCTCAATCTGTCGCTGGCGCATTTTGACTGGGCGCCGGATCGCTGGCTGGATTTCTCGGCTTCGGAAAGCAGCCATCGCGGGGATGCTGTGGCTTGCACCGCGTGGATTCATCAGGGCGCTTGTTCCGCGCAGGACATGGGAGCCTTCGCCTCTTATGTCGACAGCCAGACCCCCGCCGTGCTGGAGCAGCCCTTCACCGTGCGGGTGAACAGTGCGGAGATGCGCCTTTCGGGCAGCGGGCGGCTGACATGGCTGCTTGGCGCCTTTCTGAGCCGCCGCCATGATGCGGGCAGCAGCACCGCTCTGCCGGTCGATCCGGGCAGCGGGCTGGTGGTGGAAGGAACGCCGCCCACCGCCACGCGGAGCTTTGAGACCAGCCTTGATGAATTCGCTCTGTTTGGTGACGGCAGTTGGCACTTGCGGCCCTGGCTGACGCTCTCGGCAGGGGGGCGCTATTTCGATTATCGGCGGCAGGCTGCTGGGTTCGTGGCGATCCCTAACCCCATCACCGGGCCCTTTGCCGCCACCTCCTTTCAGGAGACCTATCGCGCGGATGGAGCGGTGGGCCGCGCCCGGATCGAACTACGCCCTCATCAGCGCCTGCTGATCTTCGGCCAGATATCGAGCGGCTTTCGCCCCGGCGGGATCAATGTGGTGCCGGGGCTCGATCCGGCGCTGGCGGCCTATCGCGACGACCGCCTGACCAGCTGGGAAGGGGGAGGGCGCCTGCGCCTCCATGGCGACAGGTTGCGCATCGATGTCGCGGCCTATCATCAGCTGTGGTCGCGGATGCAATATGCGGCCACCACCACCGATGGCAGCTATTCCTTCATCACCAACATCGGCAGCGCGCGGATCGATGGCGGTGAGATTTCGCTCAACTGGCAGCCCGGGCGGCATCTGCTGGCGCGACTGGATGCCACGCTGACCGACGCCCGGCTGGCCAGCGATCAGGTCAATGCCATTGCCGTCACACCGGGCAAGCGGGGGGACCGGCTGCCCAATGTGGCGCCGCTGGCCGCCAGTTTCGAACTCGCCTGGGATCATGCCGTGGCGCGAAATCTGGTGCTGCTGGCCTCGCTCAACGCCCATTATGCCGGGCGCGCCTATGACAGTTTTCGCGGCAGCGCGGATGGGCCGCGTCAGGCGATGGGTGACAATGCCACGCTGGATGTTGATCTGGGTCTGCGCCGGGGCCCCTCGCAGATTGACCTCTTCGTGCAGAATCTGGCCGACAGCCGGGCGATCATCTGGACCGGGCGCGGGCTGAGCACGGACTCGCTGCAACGCGCCCGCCCGCGCAGCATCGGCCTGTCTTTGCGCCATAATTTCTGACGCTTCGGGCGCTCTTCAAAAAAAGTGCAAAAAATTTGTCATGTGCGGTGAGGGGCTTTTGCGCGCCCGCGTCATGGGTTCGGGCAGCCGGGGAAGGATGCTGCCGAGGGACGGATGACCGACAGGTCAGGTGACAAAAGACATAGGGGACCCCATCGTGACAAGAACAGCTTCTCGCTTTGCGCGCCTGATGCGCGGCGGTATGACAGGCGCGGGCCTGCTGAGCGGCGCCATGTTGCTGAGCGCTTCGGCCAGCGCGCAGGAGACCACGCCGCCTGCGGGCGATCCGCAGCAAGCCTCGGTTCCCGGCGATATTGTGGTGACGGCGCTGCATCGCGCCTCCACCGTGCAGACCACGCCGCTCAGCATTGCGGCGCTGTCGGGCGATACGCTGGCCAAGACCGGCGCGACCCAGCTGGCCGATTATTTCCGTCAGGTGCCCAACCTCAACGTCACCTCGGCGCAGGGCGGTTCGAGCCGCATCAGCATTCGCGGCGTGAATGCGGCGGGTGAGGCCACCGTGGGTCTCTATTACGATGAAACGCCGGTCACCGGGCCTTCGGGCACCACGCAGGATTCGGGCGGTGTCGCCGCCGACATGAACCTCTTCGATGTGGAGCGTGTGGAGGTGCTGCGCGGGCCGCAGGGCACGCTCTATGGTTCAAGCTCGATGGCGGGAACGTTGCGGATCATCTTCAACAAGCCGAATTCCAAAAAGTATGAGGCCGCCACCGAAGAGCAGGTGTCCACGACTGCCCATGGCTCGATGGGATACTTCGTCAAGGGCATGGTCAATGCGCCGATCATCAGCGACAGACTGGCCGTGCGCGTGGTCGGCTATTACGAAAAGCGCCCCGGCTGGATCGACAATGTGCTGTTCGGCACCAAGAACATCAATGACAGCTCCAATTGGGGTGTCCGCGGGCTGATCGGCTATACGCCGGATGACAAGACGACGATCATCGGCACCGTCTCCTATCAGAAGTCCAGCGCCAAGGATCAGCAGGGCTGGTATCCTTCCGTCGGCCTCTACCAGACCAATTCGCCCACGCAGCTGCCCTTTGACAGCAAGATGCAGCTCTACAATCTGAAGGGCGACCGCGCTCTGGGCTTCGCCACGCTGACGGCGACGGCCAGCTATTACAAATATCAGTTCCTGCGCGCCTATGACTTCACGCCCAGCACGCAGGCCTATGCCAATTCCACCGCCGCCTGCCCGACTTACTACGGCCAGTCGACCGCCTGCACCGCCGCGCAGTTCAGCGCTTATCGCAGCAATGGCCTCGCCCAGCTTCCGGCCATCGGCTATCAGCCCGCCTATGTGCGCTCGCAGAATTACGAGGTTCGCCTTGCCTCTGACGACCATATGCCTGCCTGGCTGCAATGGACGGTGGGTGCCTATTACGAAAAGCGCCACGATCATATCGACAGCCAGACCGTCAGCGCCGATCCTTCGACAGGTGCCGTCTATCAGCCGCTGCGCTATTTCTCCTACCGCTATGTCGAGACCGATGAGCGGCAGGTCGCCGGTTTTGGCGAAGTGGCCATCAAGCCCTTGCCGGGCCTGACGATCACCGGCGGCGCGCGTTATTACGACTATCAGAAGACCACCAGCGGCCAGTCCTATCTGGGCAGCGTCTACACCGGCAGCATTGCCGCGCCCTACAGCGCGGTGCAGGCCTCGGCCAATGGCTGGCTGGAAAAGGCCAACATCAGCTACAGATTTACGCCGCGCATCATGGCCTATGCCACGGCGTCGAAGGGTTTCCGTCCGGGCGGGGCGAACAACATTCCGGTGCTGCCCGCCAATCTGTTGGCCTATAAGGCCGACAGCCTGTGGAATTATGAAATCGGCCTGAAATCCAGCTGGCTGGACAATCGCCTGATCCTCAATGGCGCCATCTTCGATGTGGAATGGAGCAACATGCAGACCTCGGCGCGCACCGCCGACGGGCTCTATTCCTTCCTCACCAATGCGGGCAAGGCGCGCATTCGCGGCGGCGAGGTGGACATCACCGCCAAGCCGATGCGCGGCATCACGCTGACCGGCGCGGCGGGCTATTCCGATGCGCGTCTGACGCAGGACCAGTCCAATGCGGCGGTGCTGGTGACGGCCTCGACCGGCAAGGCGGGCGATCTGATCCCCAACACGCCGGCCTGGACGGCGTCGTCCTCGGCCTCCTATGACTGGGCGATCAGTTCAGCGCTGAACGGCATGATCCGGGCCGACTTTGCCTACACCGGCGCAATGCAGTCGACCTTCCGCGTCACCGACCCCTATTACACCGCCTATGGCAATTACGCGACGGTGAACCTGCGCGCCGGTGTCGAGAAGGACCGCTGGGGCGTCTACATCTTCTGCCAGAATGTGGGTGACAAGGTCGGCAATGTCGGCGTCAGCAATGGCTATGGCTACACCGGCCTCACCTATTCGATCCAGCCCCGCACGGTGGGCATCAATCTTCATGTCGGCATTTAAGGATGACTTCCATGCGTAAGACCATGCTTCTGCTTGCTGCCGCTCTGGTGGCTTCGCCTGCCTGTGCCCAGACGTTCGATGCCGTCGCCGCCAAGGCCCGCATCGATGCCAGCCTCGACAAGAATTATCCCGAACTGGATGCGCTCTACAAGGACATCCACAGCCACCCCGAAGTCGGCTTTCAGGAGGAACGCACGGCTGCCCTGCTGGCCGCCAAAATGCGCAAACTGGGCTTCACCGTCACCGAACATGTCGGCAAGACCGGCGTGGTGGCGATCTACAAGAATGGCCCCGGCCCGGTGGTGATGGTGCGTACCGAACTCGACGCTCTGCCGATGGAGGAAAAGACCGGTCTGCCCTATGCCAGCAAGGCGCAGCAGACGGTGGACGGCAAGCTGACCTACACCGATCACGCCTGCGGGCATGACAGCCATATGGCCTGGTGGGTGGGCACGGCTCAGGCGCTGCTGGCGATGAAGGACCAGTGGCACGGCACGCTGATGTTCATCGGCCAGCCTGCCGAGGAGATCATTTCCGGCGCCAAGGCCATGCTGGACGATGGGCTTTTCACCAAATTCCCCAAGCCCGATTATGCCTTTGCCGCCCATGTCGGGCCGACGCCGCTGGGTGAGGTGTCGGTCAAGCAGGGCGTGGTGACCTCGGCCTCGGACACGCTGGCGGTGACCTTCCATGGCGTGGGCGCGCATGGCTCGATGCCCGACAAGAGCATCGACCCCGTGGTGATGGGCGCGCGTTTCGTGGAGGACATCCAGACCGTTATCAGCCGCCAGAAAGATCCGCAGAAGTTCGGCGTGGTGACGGTGGGCGCCTTCCAGGCAGGCACGGTGGCCAACATCATTCCTGATCATGCCGATCTGCAACTCTCGCTGCGCTCCTTCGATCCCGATGTGCGCAAGCTGCTGAACGAGGGCGTGGCCACCACGGCCAAGGCGGTGGCGGATATGTCGCATGCTGCGGCGCCCGATGTGGTGCATAAATATGGCACGGCCTCGGTGCTGAACGACGATGCGCTGGCGGCCAGGGCGGCAGGCGTGTTGGGCGCGGCGATGGGCGCGGGCAAGGTCAAGCTGGAGCCTGCCACCAAGCCGGGCGGCACGGGCAGCGAGGATTATTCCGAATTCGTCGCGGCGGGTGTGACGAAATCGGTGTTCTTCGGCGTGGGCGGCACCGATCCCAAGATGATCGAGGCCTATAAGGCGCAGGGCAAGCCGCTGCCGGTGAACCATTCGCCCTTCTTCGCGCCGGTGCCTGAACCGGCCATCCGCGCCGGGACCGAAACGCTGGCTCTGGCCGTGCTGATGGTGACGGCCAAGCCCTGAGCGGGGCGGTGGGTTGCCATGCCTATGGCAGCCCGCCGGTCAGGCGACCCATTCGCGGGCCAGATGGCGGCCTCCCGCGATCATCAGTACGGCGGCCAGCAGATAAAAGCCCAGCCCCATCACAATGGCATGGCGCAGCGCATCCTGTCCGAAGGACGGGGTCAGCAGATCGGAGAGCTTGCCGATCGTCAGCGAGCCCAGCCCCACCCCGATCAGATTGTTGATCAGCAGAAAGCTGGCCGAGGCGGTGCCGCGCATCGGGGCGGGCACCAGATGCTGCACCGCCGTCAGCACCGGCCCCAGCCAGAGATAGACCAGCGCCTGAGGCAGCAGGAACCACCAGAAGGCGGCCTGCGCCGACCCCGAATAGAGCCCGCCCGCAAACAGCGGCACGCCGATCACGAAGGAGACGGCGGGCAGAAAGGCGAAGGCCGCGCGGTTGCGCCTGCCCAGCCAGTCGGCCAGCACGCCGCCGGCCATCACGCCCACCGTGCCGCCGATCAGCAGCAGCAGGCCGAAGAAATGCGAGGTCTCGACCAGCCCCAGCCCAAAGGAGCGCCGCATCAGCGAGGGCAGCCAGAAGGCCAGCCCATAGCCCATCATCGAGCAGGAGGCCGCACCGAAAGAGAGGAACCAGAAGCTGCGCTTGCCTGCCAGAATGGTCAGTACGGTGCGCAAAGCCGGGGCTTCTGCGGCGGACGGGCGGCGCGGATCGCGCACGAACCATGCGAATAGCGGCGTGAACGCCAGCCCTGCCAGACCCACCGCCAGAAAGGCCGCGCGCCAGTTGACCGCCGCCGCCACATAGCCGCCCAGCAGAATGCCCGCTGCCGAGCCCAGCGGAATCCCCAGCGAATAGATGGCCAGCGCCCGCGCGCGTTGGTGCGGCGGGAAGGTGTCGGAGATCAGGGCGTAGGAGGGGGCCACGCCGCCCGCCTCGCCCACGCCGACGCCAAGGCGGCACAGGAACATCGTGCCGAAGCCCGAAACCATGCCGCACAGGGCGGTGAAGGCGCTCCACACACCCAGCGAGGCCGCGATTACGGGCGTGCGCCCCTTGCGGTCGCCCAGCCAGGCCAGCGGCAGGCCCATGGTGGAATAGAGCAGCGCAAAGGCAAAACCGCCCAGCGCGCCCAGCTGCGTATCGGAAAGGTTCAGCTCGGCCTTGATAGGGGTAGCAAGAATGCCGAAAATCTGCCGGTCGATAAAGTTGAAGGTGTAGACCACCAGCAGCATCGCCAGCACGAAGGACGGGCGCAAGGGTCGGGGGGCGGCAGTCTGGCCTTGCATCACGTTCTCCCTGAAGCCCGGGCGCGGGTTTTCTTGCGCTTGGGCATGTTTCAGGCATATTAGTGAAAAATGAATCATGATTCAAATTAGAAAGATAAGAGCGATGCCCCAGAGCAGCCCAACGGGTGGCGCAAGCAGCAACGGAAAAGTGCCCAAGACCGAGCGTGGCCGCCGCACTTTGCGCGCGTTGCTGAATGCGGCCGCGCTGGAATTCGGCGAAAAGGGCTTTCACGATGCTGCCATCAGCCAGATCACGGCCCGGGCGGGGGTGGCGGCGGGCAGCTTCTACGTCTATTTCGACAGCAAGGAGGCGATCTTCACCGCTCTGGTGAAGGATATGTCGATGCAGGTACGCGATTACGTTGCGCCGCGCATTGCGGATGCGCCGGACCAGCTGGCGGCGGAAAAGGCGGGGCAGGCGGCCTATCTCGATTTCGTGCGTGAGCACCGCGAGATTTACCGCATCATTGATGAGTCCGAATTCGTCGATCCGGCCTCCTACCGCGAACATTACACCAATTCGGCCAACCGCATCGCCGCCCGCCTGCAGGCCGCGATGGAGCGCGGCGAGATCGCGCCGGGCAATGCCGAGGTCCGCGCCTGGGCGCTGATGGGCATCAACGTCTTTCTGGGCCTGCGCTTCGGCGTGTGGAGCGATGACGACACCAGCGACGTGCTGGCCGATGCCGGGCGCTTCATCGCCGAAGGGCTCGCCCCCAGGAGCAAGCCATGAGCGGCTGGCAACCCCGCCTCTGGACCGCCGCCGATGGGCTGACGCTGTTCGGGCGGGACTATGCCGCCGCTGAGGGCGAGGCCCGCCTGCCGGTGGTCTGCCTGCATGGGCTGACGCGCAACAGCCGTGATTTCGAAACCCTCGCGCCATGGCTGGCGGCGCGGCAGCGGCGGGTGCTGGCGCTGGATATGCGCGGGCGCGGGCATTCGGCGCGCGATCCTCAGCAGCGCTATGATCTGGCCACCTATGTCGAGGATGTTGTTGCCTTGCTGGCGCGGCTCGGGATCGCGCGGGCGCAGTTCGTCGGCACCTCGATGGGCGGGCTGATCACCGTGGAGCTGGCCACGCATGATCCTGCTCTGGTGGCGGGCGCCGTGATCAACGATATCGGGCCGCAATTGGCGCCGCAGGGGCTGGCGCGCATCGCCGGCTATGTCGGCAAAGGCGGGGCGCTGCCGGACTGGCAAGCGGCGGCGCAGGCTTGCGCGGCGCTCAACGCCGATGTCTTTCCCCATTACGGCGCGGCGGAGTGGCTGGCGATGGCCCGTCGCCTGTTTCGCGAGCAGGACGGGCAGATCATCGCCGATTACGATCCGGCGATTGCCGATGCCCTGACCCGCATCGTAACGGACCCCGACCCATGGGGCAAATGGCACCGCTTTGCCGATGCGCGCCCCGTGCTGGTGCTGCGCGGCACACGCACCGATCTGCTGGAGCAGTCCGTGGCGGAGGCGATGGTTCAGGGCCACCCGGAGGCAAGGCTGGCTCTGGTGGACGGCATCGGCCATGCCCCGATGATGGATGAGCCCGATGCGGCAGCGGCGCTCGAAGGTTTCTTTGCCGAGGTTGATTAGCGCTATCGCGTGGCGAGAAAGCGCACCAGCGACATGGTCAACGCGAAGGTGAAGGGGTAGCCGAAGCGGGCGATTGTCCCGCGATTGCGCTCCCCTTGATTACGCCATTGCCCGATCGCGGCCATCACGCAGCTGACGCTCACGGGAATGGCGATCAGGCCGATCTCGCGCAGATGCTGGTTGGCGATTAACGATCTGGGCAGGAGCATCAGGCTGATGCCTCCGGCGATTGCCCCCCACAAGGCGAAGCCGATCGTGGCGACAATCGGATGTTTGGCGATTTTCAGAGGTTCGGACAGCGCTTCGCCACCGGCCTCGCCAAGGATTTCGACAAGAAGTTCGAAGAGAAGCGGGATCAGGAATTCGCCCAGAAAGGGCAGGATGACATCAACGAGAAGTTCCATGGTGGTGCCGCGATCATGCCCTTGACTGAGGGCATGATAACAACCCTGTTTCCAGAACAAAATCAAATATCAATATGACTTCGGCAAGGCGGGCGCGGTGATGCCTGTCACCGCGCCCGGCGTCTGTTAGAAGTTCATCGTCACTGTGCCGAAGACCTGGCGCGGATTGCCCCAATAGGTGGTCAGCACGCCTTCCTTGCCCAGAGTCGGGATCAGCGTGCCTTGCGGCGTGTAAGTCAGGGCGCCCGTTGTGGCATTGGCGGCGACATAGGTATAGCCCGAGGTCTTGTAGCGCTTGTCGGCCAGATTCTTGCCATAGATGCCCAAGGTCCAGCGGCCGCCGGGTGCGCGATAGACCAGACTGGCATCGAACAGCGCATAGGCGGGCTGGTCGAGATAGGGGTTGGGGATCTCGAACTGATAGGTCGTGCTCTTCCACGACATGCCGCCCGTCAGATCCAGCGATCCCTTGGGCACCGGCAGCGCCAGCGTGGCGGAGGCATTGCCGTTCCACGCGGGCGTGTTCTGCACCTTGCGATAGGCGGCCACATCCACCGGCGCATTGTTGATCAGCGTAATGTATTTCAGATATTTGGCGTCGATATAACCCAGCGAGCCATTCAGCGTCAGCATGCCCAGCTTGAAATGGCCCTCGGCCTCCACGCCCTGCATCCGCGCCTTGCCCGCATTGGAGACCACACCACAGAAGCTGGGCAGGCCCGAAACCGTGCAGGCCACCGAACCCGGGATCTGCACATCGGTATAATCCATGCGGAAGGCGGCGAGGTTCAGCGCCAGCTTGCGATCAAGCAGGCGGGTTTTCACGCCCACTTCGTAATTGTTGACCTTCTCGGGCCGGAAGCTGAGGAAGTCGCCTTGGGTCTCGCCCGGGGGCGCATTCACGCCTACTCCGCGCGGGTCGAAACCGCCGCCCTTGAAGCCCTGCGAATAGCTGACATAGATCGTGTTGTCGGTGTTGGGCCGCCAGTTGATCGAGGCGCGGGGGGTGAATTTGGTGTAGGTGGCATTGCCGAAGAAATTGGTGCTGGGCGCACCGAAGGGAATGCCCGCGCCGCCGAAGGTGGGCGATCCGCCGCCCAGATAGTTCTGGCGCAGGATCGTCGCGCCGCGCTTGTCCCAGGTGTAGCGCCCGCCGGCTTCAAGGCTGATATGGTCGGTCACATCATAGGTCAGATTGGCGAAACCGGCCATGGTGTCGGTGATGATGTTGGCATCGGTATAGGCGGTCAGGCCCGGCACGGTGGTGAAGAGGCGGACGTCAAACTGGGTCAGCGCCGTGGCATGCAGGTAATAGAAGCCCGCCATGCCGTTGAAGCGGCCTTTCGAGACCAGAACCTGCAGTTCCTGACTCAGCTGACGATTGCGGTAATAGGCCGGAACATCGACATCCTGCGACGCCGTGGCATCGAAATCGATGGGCGAGGCCGAATCATCCTTGCGATAGGCGGTGATCGAGCGAAGAGTCAGCCCGTCGACCGGCTTGGCCTCCAGAAACAGTGACCAGCCCCAGGCCTTCACATCCTGCTTCGGGCTGGTGAGCCCGGCCAGCGTGTCGAACACATTGGGCAGCACCGGCGCGCCGGTCAGCTGGCCCGGGATCTCGCGATGGCCGCCGCGCGGGTTGGACATGTCATGCGTGTAATCGCCGGTCATGCGGGCGAAGATCTTGTCGCCATGCACTTCAATCGTGCCGCGCCCGGCGATGATATCCTTGTTGTAATTGTCCTGACCGGTGGTCAGATCCTTGCCGAAACCGCCGCGCGTCAGCCGCGCGAAAGAGCCGCCCACACGCACCAGCCCGTTCTTGTCCACCGGCGTGCTGGCGGTGATCACGCCATCGGCCTGATTGTAGCTGCCATAGGTGCCTCGCAGCTGGACATGCGGCTTATCGTCCAGCTTCTTTGTCACATATTTGATCGCGCCGCCGATGGTGTTGCGGCCATAGAGCGTGCCCTGCGGCCCGCGCAAAACCTCAACGCGTTCAACATCATAGATGTCGAGAACGGCGGCCTGCGGGCGGTTGAGATAGATGTCATCCAGATAGATGCCCACGCCCTGCTCGAAGCCGGAGACCGGGTCCTGCTGGCCCACGCCGCGGATAAAGGCCGAGAGGGTGGAGTTGGTCCCGCGCGAAGGTTCCAGCGTGACGTTGGGCACTTCATCGGCCAGATCGGTGATGTCCATCGCGCCCTTGGCGGCCAGCTGGTCGCCGGTGAAGGCGGTGATGGCGATGGGCACAGAACTCAGCGTTTCGCTGCGGCGGCGGGCGGTGACGATGATGTCGTCATTGCTCACGGAAGGCGCGGATTTGGGAGCATCCTGCGCCATGACGGGCGACGAAAGCACCCCCAGCGCGACAGTCGAGAGCAGGAAGGCGTAGATCGGGCGTGGGGTGTTGCGTGCGGTCGGTGCCATGGTCCTCTCCTTGCGCGGCGATCTTGGTGTGCCAGCGTCATGGCGGGACAATATTGAAACATGAACCGAGTTTCAACTTTGAAGTGTATCAAAAGCAAAAACAGCGGGGACAAGTTGCCGGCGAGCATGATCAGGCGGAGGAATGATGATCCGTAAAGCTGACACATCTGTTTGAAAACATGCCTGAACCATGCTGATCCCGTCGCATGGCGCAACCGCCCTGCCGGTGCCCTCTATCGCGCGCGATGATCCGGCTTTATGGCTGCCTATCGCTTCTTTGCTGTGAGCTTCGATGAAGATTGAGAAGATCGGATTGCCGCAGGCGCGCCGTATCGCGCTGGCGGCTCAAGGTTTCGGTGCAAGGCAGCCGGACGCGCCCGGCAGCAGCCATCTGCAGCGCGTGATCGACCGGGTGCAACTGCACCAGATCGACAGCGTCAATGTGCTGACCCGGGCGCATTACCTCCCGGCGTTTTCCCGTCTGGGCGCTTATGACACAGCCGATCTCGATCGGTTGGCCTGGGGTGCGCCACGTCAGCGCAAGCTTTTCGAATATTGGGCGCATGAGGCCTCCCTGCTGCCCTTCGACATGCACCCTCTATTACGCTGGCGGATGGCGCGCGCCGATCGGGGCGAAACCGGATGGAGCGGCATGCGTCCCTATGCCGGTGAACGTCGCGCGGAAGCGATGGCGGTGCTGGAGCGCATCCGCAGCGAAGGGCCGATGGCCGCCTCGGATTTCGACGCGCACAAGGGGCAGTCAGGCTGGTGGGAATGGAGCGATATCAAGTGCACGCTCGAATGGCTGTTCTGGGCCGGGCATATCACCACCACCACACGCCGCCGCGCCTTCGAGCGGGTCTATGATCTGCCGGAGCGGGTGCTGCCTGCCGCAGTTCTGTCTACCGCCACGCCCCCGGAAGACGAGGCCCATCGCGCCCTGATCGAGCGCGCCGCCCGCGCCCATGGCATTGCGACGGAGAAGGAGTTGCGCGATTACTTCCGCCAGTCGCCGGAGCAGGCCCGCCCCGCCATCACGGCGCTCGCCGAAGAGGGCGTGCTGATCCCGGTGGCGGTGGAGGGCTGGCGGCATGCCTGGTTGCACCGCGATGCCAGGCAGCCGCGCCGGGTGGAAGCGCGCGCCCTTCTGGCACCGTTCGACCCCCTGATCTGGGAACGCGACCGCACGGAGCGGCTGTTCGGCTTTCGCTACCGCATCGAAATCTACGTGCCGGCGGAGAAGCGGGTCCATGGCTATTACGTGCTGCCCTTTTTGCTGGGCGACCGGCTGGTGGCCCGCGTCGATCTCAAGGCCGACAGGACCGAGGGGCAGCTTTTGGCGCGCGCGGTCCATCTGGAGCCGGATGCGCCCGCTCACACCCGCGATGCTCTGGCCGAGGCATTACAATCTATGGCCGGATGGTTGGGGTTGGATAGGGTCCATCACGATGGCTGAGCATGCATCATTGGCCCTGTGACCGGCCTGCAGTGGATTGCACGATCAATGTCGAGGTGGCTGTCGCCAGATCGCGTCCGGCCCTGTCGCGGATCACGCCTTCGGTGAACAACAATTGTCGGCCCGCCTTTTGCACGCGCCCCACTAGCGTCAAAGGCCCGGATGTGATCTCGATCTTGCGCAGGTAGGAGGTCTTCAACTCCGCCGTCAGGGAGAATGTGGCCTCGGGCATCAGCGTGCCGCCCGCCAGACCGCAGGCGCAATCCAGCAAAGCGGCGATATAGCCGCCATGCATCACCCCCAGCCTGTTGCGGAACATCGCCTGAGGATCGGCCTGCAGGGTGATCTCCCCCGCTGCCACGGCGATCAGCCTCAGGCCGAGCAAGCGGCTCATCGGCGCTTCCAGATGCTCTTCAAGCAGCGCCATGGCGGCGGGGGAGATTGTCATGACAGGCTGCCTGTCAGGGCAGGCACGGCCTCGAACAGATCGGCCACCAGAGCGATATCGGCGATCTGGAAGATCGGTGCCTCTTCATCCCTGTTGATGGCCACGATGGTCTTGCTGTCCTTCATGCCAGCCAGATGCTGGATCGCCCCGGAAATGCCGACAGCGATATAGACCTCGGGCGCCACGATCTTGCCGGTCTGGCCCACCTGATAATCATTGGGCACATAGCCTGCATCCACCGCCGCGCGCGATGCGCCCACGGCGGCGCCCAGCCTGTCGGCCAGCGGGAACAGCAGCTGTTCGAAGGTCGGTGCATCCTTCAGCGCCCGCCCGCCCGAGACCACCACACGCGCGCTCGTCAGTTCGGGGCGTTCGCTTTTGGCGACTTCTGCGCTCACGAAGCTGGACTGGCCGATATCGCCCGTGGTGCTGACGGCTTCGATCCGGGCCGACCCGCCGTCCCCTGCTTTGGCGAAACCCGTGCCGCGCACGGTGATCACCAGCCTGGGGTCGGCGCTTTCCACCGTGGCGATGGCATTGCCGGCATAGATCGGACGGGTGAAACGCCTTGGCCCCTCGACGCTGAGGATTTCTGAAATCTGCGCCACATCCAGCAGGGCCGCCACACGCGGCGCGATGTTCTTGCCGGTGGTGGTGGCGGGCGCCAGAAAGGCGTTGTAACCCGCCATCAGCGCGACGATCAAGGGCGTCACATTCTCCGCCAGACCATGGGCATAGGCGGCATCCTGCGCCACCAACACCGTCGCCACCCCAGCCATGGAGGCCGCCGCCTGCGCCACGCCATCGACGCCGGACCCGGCCACCAGCACATGCACCGTGCCCAGCTGCGCGGCGGCGGTAACGGCGCTGCGCGTGGCATCTTTCAACAGGGCTCCATCATGCTCGGCCCACACCAACACCTGCGCCATCCTATGCGACTCCCAATTCCCTGAGTTTGACCAGCAGCCCATCGACATTGGCCACCCTGATCCCGGCCCCGCGCACCGCAGGCTCTGCCACCTTCAGCGTGGTGAGGCGGGGTGTGACGTCCACACCGTAATCCCGGGGTGTCCTGATGGCCAAAGGCTTGGACTTGGCCTTCATGATCCCCGGCAGGCTGGCATAGCGCGGCTCGTTCAAACGCAGATCGGTGGTGACGATGGCGGGCAGGGCAAGGCGCAGGGTTTCCAGCCCGCCATCCACCTCACGCGTCACCAGCACATGCTCGCCCTCGACCACGAGCTTGCTGGCAAAGGTCCCCTGAGGGCGGCCCAGCAACGCGGCCAGCATCTGGCCCACCTGATTGCTGTCATCATCGATGGCCTGCTTGCCCAGCAGGATCAGATCCGGGGCTTCATCATCGGCGATCACCTGCAGGATCTTGGCCACGCCCAGCGGCTCGACCTCCGTGTCGGATTGCACCAGAATGGCCCGATCCGCGCCCATCGCCAGCGCCGTGCGCAACACATCCTGCGCCTTGGCGGGGCCGACCGAGACCGCCACCACCTCGCTGGCGATGCCCTGTTCCTTCAGCCGCACCGCTTCCTCGACGGCGATCTCGTCGAAGGGGTTGAGGCTCATCTTGGCATTGGCCAGATCCACGCCCGAGCCATCCGCCTTCACCCGTGGCTTCACATTGTAATCAAGCACCCGCTTGACCGGCACCATGATCTTCATGACCTTGCCTTTCCTGCTTATACCGCTTCGACAATCAGCGCGATGCCCTGACCGCCGCCGATGCACATGGTGGCCAGACCATAGCGGCCACCGATGCGATGCAGCTCATGCACCAGCTTGGTGGCGAGGATGGCGCCGGTCGCGCCGATGGGATGGCCCAGCGAAATGCCGCTGCCATTGGGGTTCACCTTGGCCGGATCGAAGCCGAGCTCGCGCGAGACGGCGCAGGCCTGCGCGGCAAAGGCCTCATTGGATTCGATGACATCCATATCGCTCACACTCAGCCCGGCCCTGGCCAGGGCATTGCGCGTGGCGGGCACGGGGCCGATGCCCATATGCGAGGGCTCCACCCCGGCATGGCCATAAGCGACGATCCGCGCCAGCGGCTTGAGCCCGCGTGCCTTCACCGAAGCCTCGCTGGCCAGCACCACGGCCCCCGCGCCATCGTTGATGCCGCTGGCATTGCCGGCGGTGACGGTGCCGTCCTTGCGGAACACCGGCTTCAGCCGCGCAAAATCCTCCGCTGCAGCATCGTGGCGGACATATTCGTCGGTGTCGAAGACCGTCACGCCTTTACGGCTTTTGATCTCCACCGGCACGATCTGGCTGGCGAAATAGCCTTCCTTGATGGCCCGCGCGGCGCGCTGCTGGCTTTCCAGCGCCAGCGCATCCTGATCCTCGCGCGAGATGCCATAGCGCTCGGCGACGTTCTCGGCGGTGACGCCCATATGGATGCTCTCGAAGGGGTCGGTCAGCGCGCCGACCAGCCCGTCGACCAGCGCGGCATCGCCCATCTTCTGGCCCCAGCGCAGGGCGGGGGCGAAGTAGGGCGCGCGGCTCATCACCTCCACACCCGCGCCGATGGCCAGATCATGGTCGCCCAGCATGATCGACTGCGCCGCCGAGACCACCGCCTGAAGCCCCGATCCGCACAGGCGGTTGACGGTATGGGCCGGGCTTTCCTTGGGGAGGCCCGCGCCAATGGCGGCGATGCGCGCGGCATAGGCGTCGCGCGGCATTGTGTGGATCACATTGCCCAGCACGAAATTGCCGATGTCCTCGCCCTGCAGGCCCGCGCGCGCGATGGCGGCGCGGGAGATCAGGGCGGCCAGTTCGCCCGGCTGCTGGTCTTTCAGCGCACCACCAAAGCTGCCGATGGCGGCGCGTGCCGCCGCAACGATATAAACTGCCGTCATCATACTCTCCTGAATTTTATGCGTTGAGCGTCGAGAATGCGGCGCCTTTGGCCGCCATGGTGTCGATCAGCGGGGCCGGTTCCCAGGCCCAGCCGTTGCGCCCCGTCGCCAGCGCCGCGATCCGCCGGGCGAGGTCAGGTGCGCCAATCCGATCGGCCTGAAACAGCGGCCCGCCGCGTTCCCGCGCGAAGCCGTAACCGTGAAGGAACACCATATCGACATCGACCGGGCGATAGGCGATCCCTTCGCCCACGATCCGCAATCCCTCGTTGATCAGGGCGAGCAGGCAGCGCTCGACGATCTCTTCATCGCTGATGGCGCGGCGGGGCAGGCCGATCTCGGCGGAATAGGCAAGGATGAGGTTTTCGATCTCGGGATCGGGCGAGGGCGTGCGGCCATCGGCATAGCGATAGATGCCCTTGCCGGTCTTTTGCCCGAAGCGGCCCAGCGCGCAGATGCGGTCGATCACGCGGGAATAGGGGCGGTCGGGCTGCTCCACCGCGCGGCGCTGGCGGATGGCCCAGCCGATGTCCTGCCCCACCAGATCCATCGTGCGGCAGGGGCCCATGGCAAAGCCCCATTGCTCCAGCGCGGCGTCGATCTGCTGGGGCAGGGCGCCTTCCTCCAGCAGGAACCACACCTGCCGCAGATATTCCTCGAACATGCGGTTGCCGATAAAGCCGTCACACACGCCCGAGACGACCGAGACCTTGCCCAGCCTTTTGCCCAGCGCCATGGCGGTGGCCAGCACATCGGGCGCGGTTTTCGCTCCGCGCACCACCTCCAGCAGGCGCATGATGTTGGCGGGCGAGAAGAAATGCAGGCCGACAACGCGCGAGGGATCGGCCACGGCCTGCGCGATCAGATCGAGATCGAGCGTGGAGGTGTTGCTGGCCAGAATGGCATCGGGGCGAACGACGGCCTCGGCGGCCTGCAGCACGGCGGTCTTGACCGCCATCTCCTCGAACACCGCCTCGATGACCAGATCGACAGGGGCCAAAGCCGCATAGGCTGTGGCCCCGGTGAAGCGGGCCAGCCGGGCGTCGGCCTCATCGGCGCTGATGCGGCCTTTGTCGACATCGCGGGCAAGGGTCTTACCGATGGTGTTCTGGGCGCGGGCCAGCGCGTCATCCTTCAGCTCGACCATGGTCACGGCCAGACCGGCGTTCAGCAAGGCGATGGCAATGCCGGTGCCCATGGTGCCGCCGCCGATCACGCCCACGGTTTCGATGGCGCGCAGCGGCAGATCGCGCGGCAGGCCGGGGATGCGGGCGACCTGACGTTCACCCAGAAAGGCATGACGCAGCGCGCCCGACGCCTCGCTGACCAGCAGGGCGGCAAAGGCTCCGGCCTCATAGGCGAGGCCGGCGGCGAGATCGGGGGTGATCTGTTCCACGCAGTCGATGATGGCGGCAGGCGCGTGGCTGAGGCCGGGGCGCAGGCCTTCGCGGGCGTCCGCCACGGCCTGCGTGAGGTCTGAGGAGGGCGGAAGATCGCCGGTTCGGCGCAAGGGCAAGGCTGCGCTTGCGGCCAGTGCGAGCGCGGCGGCCACAACATCGCCGTCGGTCATGCCGTCGATCAGGCCCGATGCCTGCGCCAGCTTTGCCGAGACCGGCTTGCCCAGCAGCATCATCGCCAGCGCCGGACCAGCGCCGATCAGCCGGGGCAGGCGCTGCGTGCCGCCCGCACCGGGCAGCAGGCCCAGCGTCACCTCGGGCAGGCCCAGCTTTGCCGCCTGATGCGCCAGCCGGTGATGGCAGGCCAGCGCCAGTTCCAGCCCGCCGCCCAGAGCCGCGCCATGGATGGCGGCGATTACGGGCTTGGGGGATTGCTCCAGCTGTTCGATCAGGTCGCGCAGATCGTCGGCGGTGCCGCCAGTGTCGAATTCGGCGATATCGGCCCCGCCGCAGAAGAATTTGCCGGCGCCGGTCAGCACGATGGCGCGGCAATCGGGATCGTTCAGCGCGGCGGTCAGGGCTTCGTGCAGCGCCTTGATATGGGCGGAGGACAGCGCATTGACCGCGCCATTCTCCATGGTCAGCAGCAGGGTGGCGCCGTGGCGCGTGGTGGTGACGCTCATGATGAAATCCTCAAGCGATCAGAAGGCGTCGGCGGGCAGGGCGAACAGCGAGGCCGAGCCTGAAGCCAGCGCTGCGGCGAGCCCCTCGGTCTGGGGCAGCACGCGCTGGGCGTAGAAGCTGGCCAGGGCGCGTTTGGCCTGATGCTGGGGTGTGTCGCCCGGCGCGGTGGCCATGCGGACCCACATCCAGCCCAAAGCCACCAGCGCGAAGAGGCGCAGATAATCCACCGCCGCGCCGCCGCTCTGGTCGATGTCCGCGCCTTTCAGCGCCTGTGTGGCGTTGCGCAGCAGGGCCAGAGCTTTGGTTACGGCCTCCGCGACGGGTGCGGCCTCGCCAGAGGCCTTGGCCAGATCGGCCTCGATCAGCGCGAAGAAGCTTTCAACCACCGCGCCGCCGTTGAGGCCCAGCTTGCGGCCCACAAGGTCCATCGCCTGCACGCCATTGGTGCCCTCGTAAATCTGGGCGATGCGGGCGTCGCGGACGAATTGCTCCATGCCCCATTCGCGGATGTAGCCATGGCCGCCAAAGACCTGCTGCGCCTGCACCGTGGCCTCAAAGCCGAGATCGGTGAAGCCCGCCTTGACCACCGGGGTCAGCAGAGCGACCAGCGCATCGGACCTGGCGCGTTCGCTGGCATCGGGGTGGCGATGGGCGCGGTCGAGATGCAGCGCGGTCCATCCGGCCAGCGCCCGGCCTGCCTCGACAAAGCTGCGCACGCCCAGCAGCATGCGGCGCACATCGGCATGCTCGATGATGGCGACAGGGCCGCGCGTGCCATCGGCGCTGCGCCCCTGCAGGCGGTCACGCGCATAGGCAGCGGCTTGGCTGTAGGCGCCGCCCGCCAAGCCCAGCCCCTGAATGCCCACCATCAACCTTTCGGCATTCATCATGGTGAACATGGCGGCCAGACCCTTGTTGGCCTCGCCCACCAGCCAGCCTACGGCGCCATCATAATTCATCACGCAGGTGGGCTGGCCGTGGATGCCCATCTTCTTTTCCAGCGCGCCCACCGAGAGCGTGTTGCGCACAGTGTGGCCGCCAGCGTCGTCAGGCAGGAATTTGGGCACGAGGAACAGGCTGATGCCCTTCACCCCCGGCGGGGCATCGGGCAGGCGCGCCAGCACCAGATGCACCACATTGCCGCCAAAATCATGATCGCCCGAGGAGATGAAAATCTTCGTGCCGGTGATGGCGAAACGGTCCTCACCCAAAGGCACGGCCTTGGTCTTGAGCAGGGCCAGATCGGTGCCGGCGCCGCTTTCGGTCAGGGCCATGGCGCCGGTCCATGCGCCGCTGGTGAGGTGCGGCAGATAGGTGGATTTGAGGCCTTCGCTGGCATGGGCAGCGATGGCCTCGGCGGCGCCGCGCGTCAGGCCGGGAAACAGGCCGAAAGCCATGTTGGTGGCCGACAGCATTTCGTCCTGCCAGAGCTGGAGGATGAAGGGCAGGCCCTGACCGCCATAGGCCGGATCGGCGGCGAGCGAGGTCCAGCCGGCTTCGGTGAAATCGCGCCAGGCGGCGGCGAAACCGGGCGGGGTGGTGACCGCGCCATCCTTGAGCGTGCTGCCATGCTCATCGCCTTCACGGTTGAGCGGGGCGAGGCGTTCGGCGCAGTAGCGGCCCGCTTCTTCCAGCACGGCTTCGGCCAGCGTGGCGTCCACATCGAGGCCCAGCTCTCCCATGGCCTCGTCGAAGCCGAGGACCTCATTCAGCAGGAAGCGGTAGTCTTCGATGGGGGCTTGATAGGCGTGCATGGTTGTTCCTCCCGATTGTGATGGGATGACTATACCAAACACTTGTTACACTCAAGGGCTGAGTGCGTTTACGCTGCAAATCGGGTCTGAAGGATCAGTTGTGTTTGAAGATCTGTGCGATCTGGCGCCCGATATCCGCCGGGCTCAAACGGCCCGGGCGATACCAGTTCGATGCGGAATTGAGCTGCGACAACAAAGCGTTGCGATAGATCGAGCGGTCGATGCCCTCGGGCAGGGGCAGGGCTTCGATCAGCGTGCGGAACAGCCCCTCGAAGGCATCGCGCCGTGCCACCAGTTTGAGCCGCGTGGGCTGAGGCACCTCCCGGAAATCGTTCATCATCGGCAGGGTGAGCGAATCGGGTGCCAGCTGGATCTGGGCCAGCGTGACACAGGCCGCCTCCAGCCGATCCCACGGGTCGGTAAAGCCCGCTATATCCGCTTCGATCCGCCGCTGCGCCGCATCGAGCGCCGCATTGTGCAGCTCGACGAAGAGCACGTCCTTCGATTTGATATGATGGTACAGCGAGCCGCCGAGCATGCCTGCCTGCTCGCCGATGTCACGCATCGAGGTGCCGCGATAGCCCTTTTGCGCGAACAATTGCGCTGCGATTTCAACCACCTGCCGCCTGCGTTCCGAGCCCTTGATTTCAAGATCGATGTCAGGGTTGGGCAGGGTGTGTTTGGGCGGCTGGCTGGTCATCATGCTTCCGGTCGAGGCTTGCGGAATCCCCCTTTAGGCCATGATGGCAAAGGAAATCCACAAGGCGCGTCGATCCGGCTCAGTTGGCGGCGATGATCAGCTCTGTGGTCAGGCGGATATGCTCGGTCATGGTCGCCACCAGATTGTCGGCATCGCGGGCCAGCGCGTAATCGGCGATCTTCTGATGCTCGTCGGCCACGTCGCGCTTGCCTTCGCCAAAGGCGGAGAGGATGCGATAGCGTTCGGACTGCTCGTAAAGTTGGCCATGCAGCGCCAGCAACCGGCGGCTGTCACAGGCGCTGACCAATGCGGCGTGGAATTCGGCATGGCGCGTCACCCAATCGGCGATGCTCACCCCGTCACGCAGTTGAGGCTCAGGCTGGGGCATGGCGCGCAAGCGATGCGCCGCCGCAAGGATGCGGACCTCCCAATCGACATCGCCGTGCGCCACACTGCGGCGCAGCGCGATGGCTTCGATCTCGCAGCGCAGATCGGTCAGGTCGCGCAGATCCTCCATCGAGAGCGGCGCGACACTGAAGCCGCGCTGATCGCGCGAAATCACCCATTGTTCGGGGACCAGCCGTGACAAAGCCTCGCGCACGGCGCCGGTCGCGACTTTCAATTCCTCGGCAAGATCCTGAATTTTCAGCTTCTTGCCGGGAAGATGCACGCCCGCGATGATGTCATTGCGGATCGCCTCATAGGCCAGGCTGGTCTGGCTTCTGGGGGCATCATTCAGGGTCGTCTCGATCATTGCCGCAGTCCATAGCATTTTTGCCTCACAGGCGATGCCATACACGCCGACAGGATGGAAAATATATTTTCTGTCGGCGTGTATGGTTTATCGTCAGAATTGCACCTGATCTCCGCCCTTCAGCGAAAGGATCGCGCGGGCTTCATCGGGCGTGGCCACCTCATGGCCCAGCCCTTCGATGATCTGGCGCACCTGCGTGACCTGAGCGGCATTGCTCTGCGCCAGCTGGCCCTTGCCCAGCCACAGCGAGTCCTCCAGCCCCACGCGGACATGCGCGCCCATCGCCGCGCCCATGGCGGCGACCTTCATCTGCGCCGCCCCCGCACCCAGCACCGACCAGTTGTAGGCGTCGCCAAACAGGCGGTCGGCGGTGCGCTTCATATGCAGCACTTCGTCCGGGTGAGCGCCGATGCCGCCCAGCAGGCCGAAGACGGTCTGGATAAACAGCGGCGCCTTCACCAGACCTTCGCGCCAGAAGTAATGCAGATTGTGCAGATGGGCGGTGTCATAGCATTCGAACTCATACCGCGTGCCCGTGGCGTTGAGCTTTTCGAGGCAATAGCGGATGTCGCGATAGGTGTTGCGGAAGATGAAATCGTCGCTGGCCTCCAGCATGGCCGGTTCCCAGGCATGCTTGAAATCCTTGAAGCGCTTGAGCATCGGGAACAGGCCGAAATTCATCGATCCCATGTTCATGCTGGCCACTTCCGGCTGCCAGTGCGTGGCAGGGCCGACGCGCTCTTCAACGGTCATGCCCGGCGCGCCGCCGGTGGTGATGTTGCAGACCACGCCGCTGCGCTGCTTGATGCTGCGCAGGATCGGCTCGAAAGCCTCGACGCGCTGGTCCGGGCGGCCATCCTCGGGATTGCGGGCGTGGAGATGGACGATGGCGGCGCCGGCCTCTGCGGCCTCGACGGCGGAATCCGCGATCTCCTGCGCGGTGACCGGCAGATAGGGCGACATGGAGGGGGTGTGAATGCCGCCGGTGATGGCGCAGGTGATGATAACCTTGCTCATGATAGGCTCCGAAATTTTTGAAATCAGGCGTTTTCTGCGGCGATCAGCGCTTCGAGACGGCGGCGCACGGCCACCGCGCCTTCATCGATGCGCAGCAGCGCGGGCTTCAATGACCAGAAGTCGGCCTCGCCCATGCGCGCCTGCTGGGCGGCGATCATCGGCTCATCCTCGGTGGAGAAGATGCGGTTGCGGATCTCGCCGATGGCGGCGTTGAGCTGCGCATCATCCACCGCATAATCGCGGGTGGAGGCGAAGAAGTAATGGGTGGTGCGCGCGGTTTCCGGCGTCATGATATGCACATTGGTGGAGGTGCCCGAGCCCTCGCGCGGCTGCCCGGCGGGCACCACGCCATTGATCAGCTTCATGATGCCCGGCGCGCTCCATTCCACATGAGTCCAGCTGTCGGCGCGCTCCACGCCGGGGGGCAGCTTGCCGCGCACCAGCGGGGGCGGGATATCGTCATAGCTGTCCCAGCGGATGGCGATGATGCCGTCCTCGCGCTGCTCCACCTTGGCGCGGGTGCGGGTGATCGATCCGCCGCCCAGCGTGTCGGGATGGAGGTAATCGGTGTGCGAGAGATCGAGGATGTTGTCGATAAACAGCTGATAATGGCCGGTGGCCGCGATATAGCCCTTGTTGAAGGCGGTGTCGGGCGCCTGCGACAGAAAGGACAGATCGCGCAGCGCCGCAGGATCGGCCAGCGCAGGATCGCCCATCCAGATCCAGAGCGCGCGATGCGCCTCGATCACGGGAAAGGAGGCGACGGACAGAGCGCGGGTGACGGGCCCATGCGGGTTGCGCACGCAGCCGCCCGTGCCGTCGAAGGCCAGCCCGTGATAGCGGCAGGTCACCACGCCTTCCGCCACATCGCCGATGCTCAGCGGCGCGAAACGGTGCGGGCAGCGGTCGAACAGCGCCTTGGGTGTGCCGTCGCTGTCGCGGAACAGGAACACCGGTTGTTCGAGGAGTGTGCGGGCCAGCCCCTTCTCACCGACCTCATCGGACCATGCGGCCATATACCAGCAGTTGCGCAGATAGGTCATGCCATGATCCTTTCCTGACCCGTGGCGCGCGGCAGGACGGTGTCATCCCATCGGTCGCCGCGCCAGGCGACATGCTGATCAGGGCGGATCAGCGCCAGTTCCGCGGCGTAAAGCGCTTTCACATCCACCCCCTCGGGGCGGACCACCTTGAGCGGAATGCGCAGAGCCGCCGCCTGATCGCGGGCCTGCGCGATCTGGGCGTAATCGGCCTGGGGGTCCATCAACAGGGTGAAGCCATCTCCGAACAGATCGTAAAGCGAGCGGCCATCCTCCAGCCATGCATGGGGCGCCAGATAGCCGGGGCGGGCATGGGGCTGGTAGTTTTCGCTGTCATGCGCGGGGGCGGGGGTATCCTGCGGCGCCACCAGCGGCGAGTCCTCATAACCAAGCCCAAGAACCGTGCCCAGCGTGTTGAATTCACGGCCCTTGGAGGCCTGAACGCCTGCACCCACCTTGCCGCGCAGCATCGCGCCTTCGGGCGAATCCTCCTCGATGATGGGCGGGATGGCGGCGACATAGGAGGCGAAATTGGCGATGGCCTCATCGATCACCTTGCGGTGGATGGGCGCGCGCTCGGCCTCATAGCTGTCGATCAGCGCGGGGCCGCCCCAGCCCTGCAGCGTGGCGGCGATCTTCCAACCCAGATCGACCCCGTCGCCCACGCCCATGTTCATGCCATAGCCGCCCGCCGGAGGATGGAGATGGCAGGCATCGCCGACCAAAATCATGCGGCCCTTGCGGTAATGATCGGCCTGGAGATCGCTGGCGACCCATGTGTCGGCGCTCAGGATTTCGATGGGCACGTCGAAACCGGTGCGCTGGCGGATCAGCGCGGCGGCATCCTCGGGCGAGATCGTCTGGCCTTCGGGCACCCCGGCGGGGGCGAAGAACCATGTGTCATTGCGGTCCATCGGGCCGACCGCGCTGAAGCCGTCCTTGCCGATCTGCCAGTAGATGGCCGCCGGGCCATGGGCATGCGCTTTGGCCAGATCGGGCGCGCGGAAGATGATGTTATAGGCATGGGCCAGCCCGCGCCGCCCCTGCATCGTGGCGCCGATGGCCTCACGCACGGCGCTACGCGCGCCATCCGCGCCGACCAGATAGCGGGCGCGCACTGTGGTGTCGCCGCTGGCGTCGGTGATGGTGGCGGAGACGTTGTCCTCATCCTGCGTGGCGCCGGTGCAGCGGGTGTTGAAACGCACCTCCACCGTGGGCAGAGCGCGCGCCTTTTCCAGCAGCACCTTTTCCAGCGTATATTGCGGCACCCATTGGGCATGCTCGGGATAGCGCGGATCGCGGGCAGGCGCGGCGTTGAAGGCATTGGCGAAGCGCGCCAGTTCGAACCCCGCAAGGCTGGTCACGAAGACCATATTGTTGGGATAGTCGATGCCGAAAGGCGCCTCCTGCGCCAACCTGTCGGCGATGCCCCAGCGGCGCAGATGCGTGCGGGTGCGCACATTGGTGGTCTTGGCGCGTGGCGCGGTGCCCGCGCGCTCATTGCGCTCCACCAGCAGCACGCGAATGCCGCGCGTGCCCAGTTCGATGGCGGTGGCCAGACCCGAAGGCCCGCCACCCACGATCAACACATCGGTTTCCAGTTCCATCACAGCACCTTGTTCTCGATGGCGCCGATCTTCTCGACCTCGCAGCGCACCACATCGCCCGCTTTCAGAAAGACCGGAGGGTTGCGGGCCACGCCCACGCCCTCGGGCGTGCCGCTGGCGATCAGATCGCCGCTTTCCAGCGTGAAGGCGGTGGAGAGATAGGCAATCTGCGCCCAGATATCGTGGATGAGCCCGCTGGTGTCGCTGTCCTGCCGGATCTCGCCATTGACGAGGCAGCGCAGGGCCAGCTTGTGCGGATCGCCGATCTCATCGGCGGTGACGATCCATGGGCCGATGGGGCCGTGGGTGTCGAAGCTCTTGCCCACGGTGAAGGTGGGGGAATGCTTCTGCCAGTCGCGCGCGGAGACATCGTTCATCACGGTGTAGCCGAAGACATGCGCGGGGGCCTGTTCCTCGGTGATGCGCTTGGCGGGCTTGCCGATCACCACGCCCAGCTCCACCTCATAATCCAGCGCCTCGCTGACGCCGGGATCGATGGCATCGTAAGGCCCGGCCAGGCAGGAGGTCTGCTTGTTGAACCAGAACTGGTTCTCCGGCACGGCCACGCCCAGACGGCGGGCTTCCTCGGCGTGTTTGCGGTAATTCATGCCGATGGCGAGGAACTTGGCGGGCCGCTCGATGGGCGCCAGCAGGGTGACATCGCCCAGCGCGATCCTGTCGCCGCTGGCCGCAACATGGGCGCGTACCGCTGCCAGAGCGGTCTCGCCGCCCGCCACGATGGAGAGCATCGTCGGCCAATCTTCGCTCAGCGCATCGAGCGGCACGATCTGTGCGTTGTCCTCGCCCACCACCACGCCGAGGCGGGGCCTGCCTTGTCCTTCTGTCTCGAACCGCGCCAGCTTCATTCCATCTCTCCCATTGTTATTGTGACACAATCGATGCGCGGATCACACGAAATCCGCAGGAGCATCAGGCCCCCATTGCTGGCCCAGCAGCACCGGCAGGCCATGCACGCCGCCGGGCGTCTCGGCGGAAAAGACATCGCCATCGGTCCAGTGCTCGATGCGGTGGCCCCAGGGGTCGCGCCAGTAATCGAAGACCTGACTGCCCAGAATATGCCGCCCCACGCCCCAGAGCTGCTGGTGCCCGGCCTGTTTGAGATGCTCATGCCCAACCATCAGATCGTCGAGATCGGCCACTTCGAAAGCGGCATGATGGAAGGCGGGCGGGCGACCGGGCATGGTCGCGAAGTTGAGGCTATGGTGATCGGTGGGGAGGGCACCGCGATCGAGCCGGATAAAGGCGGCGATCATGATCCCGTCCGGCGTGCGCACTTCATCCGACATCAGCAGGGCGAAGCGGGCGCGCCACCAGTCCCATGTCGCCTGCAGATCGCTGACGCCCAGCACCACATGGCCCAGCCGCGCCACGCCTGCGGGGCGGGTGGTCATGCGCTTGGGCTGGTTGGGGCGGTCGCGCCCGGCGATGGTGTTCCATGCGGCAGCGGCCTCGCCCGGGGTGATCGGCATGCGTGCCTTGCCCGCGATAACATGGACCTGAAAACCATCGGGATCGCGGAGGGTGATTTGCGATCCGCCGCCGGGGCCGGGGGCCGGTTCCACGGGAACGCCCTCCGCTTCGGCCAGACTTTCCAGCTCGGTAAGGCTGGCGGCGCGCAGGGTCAGCGAGACGTAAGCCGGTTCGCCCTGCACGGTTTCATGCAGGAAAGGGGTATCGCTGGTGCCGCGCATGCGCAGGATGCCATCACCGGTGTCTTCAGCCTCGACCATACCGAAATCCCGCAGGAAATCGCGCATTTGCGCCAGATCGGGCGCGCTGAAACGCACGGATTCCACATCCTCGATGGTGATGGTGGTCATGTCTCTCCTCTTCCCCGCTGGGCGGGTGTGCCGATCCTGCATCGAATCGATCAATATGTATCAAGTAGCAGAATCTATCTTTTTTACGAGAAAAAAGTTTTTTACAGAGTACATGTTCCGAGTCGCCGAAGACCGGATCCAAAACCGAACGCCAGTATGGGCGGAGGGAGGGACAATGCCTGACAACAGAACTTTCTATGCGTGCGCCTATGCGTGCGCCTATGCGTCGGCTGCGGCCATTGCGGCCAGCCTGCTGACGCCGAGCATCGCCATGGCTCAGGATGCCAAAACGCCGGCCGCACCGGCGCCGGCACAGGATGGCACGCCCAGCGTGGCCGACATCATCGTCACCGCGAACAAGCGCGCGGAAAACCTGCAAAAGGTGCCGATCAGCATCGCCGCCTTCACCGCCAAGGCGATCGACACGCAGGGCATCAAGAGCGTGGTGGATCTGCCGCAGTTGACGCCGGGTCTGGGCTTCACGCGAACGCTGGTGGGCACCAATGCCTTCCTGCGCGGCGTGGGCACCACCAGCGCGGGCTATTCCACCGAAAGCCCCATCGCCACCTATGTCGACGGGCTCTACATGCCCAATTCGGCGGCTTCCTCCTTCTCTTTCAACAACATCGAGCGAATTGAGGTGCTGAAAGGTCCGCAGGGCACGCTCTATGGGCGCAACACCACCGGCGGTCTGATCCATGTGATCACCAAGGAGCCGGGCGATGTCACCGCCATGGACACCTCGGTCAGCTACGGCAATTTCAACACGGTGCAGGCCAATTTCTATGGCTCGACCCCGCTCAGTGACACGGTGGCGGTCAATCTGGCAGCGCTGTATGTCAATCAGGCCGATGGCTGGGGCAAGAACCTGTTCACCGGGCAGGATGCCTATAAATTCAAGGATGTGGGTGTGCAGGGCAAGATCCGCTGGCAGCCCGCGCCCGACACCAAGATCACCCTGCGCGGCTTCTTCGACAAGGTGGAGACCGATCAGGGTAATGCCGTGGCGATGTATCCCGGCTCGGTGGGCACCGATGGTTCGACCTATGTCGGCAAGTATCAGATCAACAGCCGCCTGACGCCCTATGCGCATCAGCGCCAGTACAGCGTTTCGCTCAAGGCCGAGCAGGGGCTGGGCTTTGCCAATCTGACCAGCATCACCGGCTATATCGACAATGCCTCACCCAGCCTGCAGACGCAGAGCCCGGTGCTGGGCCAGCCGCTGCCGGGGCAGGGCACGATCAATCTGGGCGGCTATCAGACCGCCAAGACCTTCAGCCAGGAGCTGCAGCTCAGCTCGAACAACAAGGCCTCGCCGCTGCAATGGATGTTGGGCGCCTTCTATTACCACGACAACAGCATGATCCAGATCGACGTCTATGGCACCTGCATCGGCGCCGTCTGCGCGGCCCCGCTGCCGACACAGACCACCGGCTATGCCAACACGCGATCCTATGCGGGCTTTGCTGAGGGCACCTACTCTTTCACCCATGCCACACGCCTGACGTTGGGCCTGCGCTACACCAGCGACCAGAAGACGCTGACCGGGCAGATCGTGCCGTTGGCAGGCTTCCCGGATTCCATTCCCGCATTCCCGGCGGGCACCGTCACCACGCCCGCGCAGGGCGGGATCGCCACCGATGTCACCTTCAACAAGCTGACGTGGAAGGCGGTGCTGGCGCAGGATCTTTCCGACCGCATCCATGCCTATGCCTCTTACAATCGCGGCTTCAAATCGGGTGGCTTCAACCCCACCAGCTTCACCAATCCGGCTTCCAAGCCCGAGGTGCTCGACGCCTTCGAAGTCGGCGTGAAATCGGAGCTGTTCGACCGCAAGCTGCGGCTCAACCTTTCGGGCTTCTACTATGATTACAAGGGTATCCAGCTGCGCTCCACCGCGCCGCCGGCCCCTCCGGGCAGCTCGATCCTGTTCAATGCGGCAGAGGCGCATATCAAGGGCATCGATGCCGATTTCTCGGCGGTGCTGCTGCCGGGCCTGTCGCTGGATGGCGGTTTCGAGGTACTGGACGCCAAATATGCCAGCTTCCCCTCGGGCGTCTGCACCACGCCGCGCGTGATCGGCCCCGGCGTGCTGGGCGGCACCATCAGCACCACCTGCAATCTGGCGGGCTACAAGCTGCCGCAAGCCCCCGATTTCTCGGCCACGCTGGGGCTGACCTATCGCACCGAAACCCGCATCGGCCGCTTCGAGTTCAACGCCAACGATGGCTACAAATCCAGCTTCGTGTGGGAGCCGGACAACCGGTTGCGCCAAGGCAGCTATCATCTGGTCAATGCCTCGCTCACCTGGACGCCGCCCAATTCGCGCTTCAGCCTGCAGGCCTATGGACGCAATCTGGGCAACGCCTATTATTTCGTCAGCGGTGCTAATGGTGGCGGGAACGACGGCTATGTGCCGGGCGCCCCGCGCACCTATGGCGTGAAAGCGAGGTATCAGTTCTGATGAGCGCACCGGTTCCAGAGATCGATATCGATCTGTTCGCTGCGGCCAGCCTGCGCGATCCTTTCGCGGATTACGCAAGGCTGCGCGATGCGGGGCCGGTGGTGCGGCTGGCCCGGCCCGAGGTGTATGCCTTGGGCCGGTTCGCCCCGGTGCAGGCGGCGCTGCGCAGCGCCGATGCGCTGATCAGCGGCGAGGGGGTGGGGTTCAGCGCCGCCTTCAACGCCCCCAAGGGCATGAATGTGCTGCAATCCGATGGCGACCTTCACCAGCGCCTGCGCGCGGCGGTGACCAAGCCCTTGACCCCGGCGCGTCTCTCCAAAGCGCGCGCCGATTTCAAGGAGATGGTCGCCACGCGGGTGAAGGCGCTGGCCGGGCAGGGCTGGTTCGATGCCATGCGTGAGCTGGCGCCGTTCCTGCCGGTGCAGGCGATCTCGCATCTGGTCGGCCTGCCCGCGGTGGGGCGTGACCGCATGCTGGAATGGGCCGCCGCCGCCTTCAACGCCATCGGCCCGACGCAGGACCCGGCTGACGTGGGCTCCCTGCGCGATGCCTTCGCCTTCCTGAGCACGCTGAGCCCGGACAAGGTGGCGGATGGCAGCTGGGCCGCCGAACTCTTCGGCGCGGCGGAGAGCGGCAAGCTGACGATGCAGGAGGCGATGGCGGCGATCAGCGCCTATGTCATCCCCAGTCTGGACACCACCATTCTGGCCAAGGGCCATCTGCTGGCCAATCTGGCGCGTGCCCCCGGGCAATGGGCCATGCTGCGCGAGAACCCCAAGCTGATCCCGGCAGCGGTGCTGGAAGGGGTGCGCCATAGCTCGGTGCTGCGCTGGTTCTCGCGCGTGGCGACGCAGGATTACGTCGTGGAGGACATGGTGATCCCGCAAGGCGCGCGAGTGATGCTGCTCTACGGCTGCGCCAACCGCGACGAGCGCCGCTATGCCGACCCCGACAGCTTCGACATCACGCGTGACAGCCGCGACCACCTCGCCTGGGGCACCGGCCCGCATATGTGCGCGGGGATGAATCTGGCGCGGCTGGAGATGGAGGTGCTGGTCGAGGCGCTGGTCGAGCAGGGCGTGACGCTGACCCTCGGCGAAAGCGAGATGGGCAGCAATGCCGGCCTGTATGGCCACACCAGCCTAATGCTGCGGCTGGATTGAAGGGAGAAACGCGATGCTGCTGACCGCCCTGACCGGAACCGCCCCTTGCCCCTGCTGCGCCTATGCCCATGCGCAGGCGGCGATGCCTTCGATGCCTTTGCGCGGGATCACCAGCTGGCTGACGGGGATGGCCTCCGCGCCTGCCGCCGTGGCGGCGCCCGTGCCCCCGCGCGATCTGCGGATCGAGAATGTCACCATCGTCGATCCGCGCGATGGCAGCAAGGCGCGAGGCATGAGCATCGCGATTACGCTGGGCCGCATCACTGATATCTTCCCCACGGGCAGCAAGCAGCTCTCGCCGCAAGTGCAGGTGGTGGATGGCACGGGCAAATTCGTGGTGCCCGGCTACAATGATATGCATTCACACGTGCTGGAATTGCCTGATCCTTCAGGCTCGCTGGCGCTGATGCTGGCCGAGGGGGTGACCGGTTTTCGCCAGATGTCGGGCTCGCCCGCTTTGTTGGCGGCGCGGCGGGCGGGCAAGCTGCCGATCGGGGAACTGGCGCCCGCTTTGCTGGAAACACCCGGCTCGCTGCTGACGCCGTTCAACGCCGGTTCGGCGGATGCGGTGATCGAGGAAATCCGCCGCCAGAAGGCGCAGGGGGCCGATTTCGTCAAGGTGGGCATGATCGCGCCCGAGGTCTTCTTCGTCGCGCTGGAAGAGGGGCGCAAGCAGGGCATCGCTCTGCTGGGCCATCTTCAGGAGGGCACGGATGCGCTGGACGCCACCGCCGCCGGTTTCCGCTCGGTGGAGCATCTGGGGCCGGGCAGCACCGTGTGGATCTGCTGCTCGGACGATGAGGCCGAACTGCGCGCCGACAGCTACCGGCGTGAGGTGATCAAGGCGCCGCCCTTCAAGATCCCCTTCCTTGAAACGCTGGTGATGAAGAAGCTGGGCAAGATGCTGATCAACCCCTCGGCCTTTGCCAAGCCGGGCGACGTGGATCGGCTGCAACGCGCCATCCATAGCTTCAACCCCGACAAGGGCCATGCCGTGGCCGAGCGTTTCCGCGAGGATGGTAGCTGGCATGTGCCGACCATGGTGCGTCTGCGCACGCAGGAATATGCCGAGCTTACCGAATATGAGCAGGACGAGATGCTGGCCTATATGCCGGCCAGGGCGGTGAAGAACTGGCGCGAGGTAACCGCGCGTTTCAAGGCGCTGCCCGCCACCATGCGCCATGCCTTCCGCGATGCCTATCCGCGTCAACTGGAACTGGCCAAGCTGCTGTGCGACAGCGGCGTGCGGATGATGGCGGGCACCGATGGCGGCTCCTATCTGGGGCCGGGCCTGACCCTGAAGCAGGAGTTTGCCGAGCTGGCGCTGGCCGGGATCAGCCCGCTGCGCATCCTGCAGATGGCCACCGTGGACCCTGCCGACTATCTGGGCCGCAGCGATGCCATGGGCCGCGTGGCAATTGGCTATGACGCCGATCTGCTGCTGCTCGACGCCGATCCGCTGGCGCGGGTGGAGCATCTGCACGGCATCGCCGCCGTGGTGCGGGCCGGGGCCTATCACTCGGCGCAGGCGCTGGATACGCTACGCCGCACCGTCGCTGAAAAGCGGGGGACGCTGCACTGAGAGCTGCGTCCCCCTGCCGCCCTCAAGGGCGCTTGAACACATAGACAAACTGGTCCGTATGGCCCCGGATCGAGGGATCGAACACTTTGTTGGTGTGCGGATCAGCCGGATTGCGCAGGGCGTCGCTCTCCGACACGAAGGTAAAGCCAGCCGCGGCCATATCCGCCTTCACCACCGCGGGGTCGATCCGGTGCGTGGTGTTGGTCCCCTCCAGCTTCGAGCCGGCGGGCGCGACATGGTCGATGATCACAAAGCGCCCGCCCGGCTTGAGCGCCGCGTAAACCGCCTTGTTGAAGCTGGGCACATCGACGGGCCCCATGAAGGGGTCATAGAGATCGTGGTAATTCTGGCGAATCCAGATCACATCGGCCTTTTTGGGGAGCTTCATCTCGGTCGGATCGGTGCTCACCGCGATGACATTGGCGTGGCCCTCCACGGGTCGGGTGCCATCGGCGGGCGTCGCCACCTTCTCGGCCTTGTCCGCGACGGGCAGGTGAACCGCATAGACCGTGCCCCCGGCGCCGACGACGTTGGAAAACAGCCGGTCCCAATAGTCGCCCGGCCAGATGTCGGCGACGGTTTCGCCCGGCTTCAGGTTCAGGACTTTCAGAATGGCGGCGGGATGGCGCGCATCGTCAAGCGCGCGGTCCTCGGCGGGGCGGCTGGGGTCGGCGACGGCTGCTGCTGCATCCATTTTGCCGCCGGGCGCCGCAAAGGCCGAAGGCACGGCCAGAACGGCGCTGGCCATCAGAGCGGTGATTGTCGCTTTTATCGAGATCATGGTCCTGAACTCCCGCAAGGTGGCCCTGCCTAACCGATCCGTCGCCCGGAGCAAAGCGGTTAGGCAGGCGCTCACCTGCTGTCAGGGCATGGCAGCGACGATCTTGTCATACTGCTGGCGGCTGATCTCGACCATCGAGCCATGGCGCAGCCCGGCGGGCATGGAATAACGGTCCCATTCGGCCACATTGCTGTTGCCCGACACCTGAAACCACGGACCCGTCAGACGCGGCGCCATGGAGAGGCCATAGCTGGCTCCGGCATACTGCTCGTAATACAGCAGCCAGTCCTTGCCATTGGGCGCGCGGATGATGGTGGGGGCCTCGCGGAAATTGGGGCTCAGCGAGGGGCCGGGCAACGGATAGGGGCCCAGCAGCGTGGGCGCGCAGGTGATGCGCACCGTCTTGCCCGTGGTCCAGGCGTAGGAGGGGTAGCGTTCGTCCTTCAGGATGGCGCAATAGCCCGGGGCGGCATCATTCGGGCGCACAATGGTGTCGATGGTGGCCATCTCCCAGGGGAAGAGGCGCTTGGGCTTTTCGGCGAAACTTTTCAGATCCTTCGACTGCACATAGAGCGTGCGCTGGCTGCCCCAATAACGCTCGGGGTCTTCGGGCACGCCCTCCACGGTGGGGGTGTGCCATGTCAGCAGGAACTGGCCGGAGGGCTTGTCGAAGAACAGCTTTGGCGCACCGATGCGCTGCAGGGCATGGGGCATGCCCGCGATGTTCTTGAGATCGGGCTGATAGGTGCCGAAGGGTTTCCATGTGATGAGATCGTCGGAGACCCAGAAGCGGATCAGCGGATCATCGTCGCCCTTGTTGCCGACCAGATAATAGCGCCCGTCCGCTCCCTGAGCGATGGAGGCATGGCCGTGATAATCGGCGGAGACCGGCTGGCCGTGGTTGATCTGGTGCCAGTGCAGCCCGTCAAGGCTGACCGAATAGTAGAGCGTGCCGTAATGCTCGCGGTTCATATGGGCGAAGAGATAGGCCTTGGCCGGGTCCACATAGGGTGCCTCATGCGCGCCTGCGGGGACGTTGCCGGGGCCAACTTCTTGCGCCCCTTGCTCCTGCGCGGAAAGCGCGCCGGGCAGAAGCAGGGCCGACAGGAGGGCTGCCGCCATGATGCGTGGCTTTGACATCTGTGTCTCCTGTTTCAGCGCGTGCCGCTGGGCGGGGCGAGTTTGGTGGCCGAAGATACGGGGCGGCCAAAGACCGGGCGCCCGGACGCATCGAAGGTAAAGCGCTGCATGCGGGGGGAGCGTGCTGCGGTGCATTTCATGTTCGCTGCCGGATTGGCGTGATAGACGATCCAGTTCTCCTTCCCGTCGGGCGAGGTGAAGAAGCCATTGTGTCCCGGCGCATAGACGCTGTTGGCGGCATCCTTGTGGAACACCGCATGCGGCGCCTTCTGCCACACTTTGGGATCGAGCGGATCGCTGCCCGGCGCGGCATGCAGCATGCCCAGCGCATAATCGTCAGACCAGCAGGCGCTGGCCGAATAGGTCAGGAACAGATCGCCCTTGGGCCCTTGCAGGAACTCCGGCCCTTCCAGAATCTGCCGCCCGCCCTGCTGTTCGAAGGGCTGATCGGGCCGGGCGATGATCACCTCTGGCGAGCCCAAAGTCCATGGGTTCTCCATGGGGGCAATGGCCAGATCGCTCTCGGGCCCGACATAGGGCGAGTAGACGAAATAGAGCTTGCCGCCATGCTCGAACACCGTGCCGTCGATGCCGTGATGCGCGGTTTTCAGCTGGCCGCGATCGGTCCATGCGCCCTTGGTGGGATCGGGGCCATCGTTTTCCAGCACGAAGATGCCGCGATGATCGTCATCGTCATGGCCGTCCTGAGCGGCGGTGTAATAGATAAACCAGCGCCCCTGAATGCGGTGCAGCTCTGGCGCCCAGACCGAGATGGCGTTGGGGCCATGCGCGGGCGGGGTCCAGACCGTCACCGGCGTGGCGGCGTGCAGAGCGCCGGGATTGCGCGTCTTGCGGATCACCAGGCGGTTGCCTTCGGTGCTCATGAAATAGAAATCCTGCCCTTCGCGCGCGATCCACGGATCGGGGCCGGAGGGGAGCAGGGGATTGGTGAAAGGCGCCGGCGCGGCGATCGCTGCTGCCGAGAGCGAAAGGGCCAGCGTGGTCATGATGGTGCGAAACGGGGGGCGTATCATCATTTCTCTCCAAGGGTGCCGCGTGCCGCGCGGACGGCGCAGGTGGTGCCTTCGGCCAAAGTGCCCGCCAGCATCACAATGGTCGGGTCTTTGGCATTGTCAGAGACCAGCAGGGGGGAGCTGTAGCCGGGGCAGGAGGGGGCCTTGGGGGCATAGCTGCCGGTCGGGTCCACCAGCAGGGGAGCGGGGATCTGCTTCCACGGGCCGGCGCCAAGCTGGGTGTTGATCATCAGCACGCGCCCGGATTCCGGCTCCACGGTCAGATGACCCTCAGGTCCCGACACAACCCGCTGGCCTACCGCGACAAGCGTGCCGTTGCGCCCGCCATAGGGCGTCCAGGCGATGGTCGGGGTGTGAAGCAGGCGGTGGCCATCCGCGCTGGCGATCTGCGTGCCGAGGCTGGCAATCGGCGTCCAGTCCTGCCCATCGGGCGAGGTTTTCAGATAGACCGAGCAGACATGATCGGCATCGGCCCCGGCCTGACAGTTCTCGAAGCTCATGGCGTAGCGGCCATCGGGCAGGCGCAGCACGGTGGGCATGCCCGGCCGGGCCAGACCATCGCGGATGCCGACATCGAAGATTTCCGGACCCCATGTCGCCCCGCCATCGGTGCTGCGCACATGGGCGATCACCTGGCCGAAACCATCGGCAGAAGGACGTTCGTCGGAATAGAAGCAGTTGAGGCTGTGATCCGCCGTGATGGCGAAGAAGGGCTCCCAGATGCCGTGGCCCTCATTGTTGACCTGCAAGGCTTCCGAGGCGCAGCTGCTGCGGTAGGTCCAGTTGGCGCCGCCGTCGCGGCTGATGAAGATTTCCATGGCCTGCTGGCGGAAATCCGGGCGGTTCCACGCGGTGCCCGCCGCCAGCAGCGTGCCTGCGGGCAGGTCGCCCTGCGCTTCGGGCAGTTCGAAGAGGGCGGGGGCCTCGATGTCCCAGCCATGGACGGTGTCACGCACCACGCCGATGGGCTGGGCCGACCAGCTCTTGCCATTGTCGGTCGAGCGGTAGATCGGCAGGCTGCCCTTTTCCCCCTTCACGCCGGCATGGGCGAAGGTGGCCAGCAGCGTGCCATTGTTGGCCCCGGCATGGGCCAGGCGGATCACCCTTGGATAGCCGCCGGTTTCCTCCGGATTGGCCGTATGATCCGGGGTAAAAAGGATCTGCCCCTGGGGCGGTGAAGGAGGGGCGGCGTGAGCCACCCCTCCCGGCATCATCACCGAAGCGATGATCGCGAGCGCTTTGCGCATCAGAACTTCATCCGCGCGCCGATCGAGAAGGTGCGATCCTCCAACCGGACATTCTGGGGCAGCAGCGGCGTGCCCAGATATTCATAGGCCTTGGCCTTGGTCAGGTTGGTGGCATCGGCAGTCAGCGTCAGATATTTCTTCACATCGTAGGAGACCGAGAGGTCCAGATGGCTTTGCGCCTTGATGACGTTGTAGGCGGGAAGCTGCACACCACCTGGGTTGAACGAATCAATGAACTTGCCGCGATAGTTGTAGGCAAGGCGTGCCGACACGCCATACTTCTCATACATCAGCACGGCATTGCCATTGTTCTTCGACACATTGCCCAGCGGCTGCATCACTGCCGCGCCGCCAAAGACCAGCGGCGCCTGCGTGCTGCCGGTGATCAGCGTGTAGTTCATCTGCAGACCCAGACCGCTCAGCGCACCGGGCAGGAAGTCATAGAACTGCTGATAGCCGATCTCCAGTCCTTGCAGCGTGCCATTGCCCGCGCTCTGCGGCTGGCTGATGGTGTAGGGCACGCCGCCGATGGTCTGCTGCACGCCATAGGTCTGGATGTAGCCCGAGATGCTGCGGTGGAAATAGGCCGCCGTGATCGAGCTGGAGCGGTTGAAATACCATTCCAGCGTGGCATCGATGTTGTCGGACTTGATTTCCTTCAGCTGAGCATTGCCCGAAGAGCCGAAACCAAGGCGGTTGAGCGTCGGCGGATTGAGCGTCAGCGAGGGGTTGAGGCTGCCGAAATCAGGACGGCTGGCCGTCTTGGCGTAAGAGAAGCGCGCCTGCAGCTTGTTGGTCAGGTGAGCGCGGACGCTGGCGTTGGGCAGAATATCGGTATCGCTGGTGCGCGCCGTGACCGGGGCAATCGAGGTGCTGTTGTCCGGGTTCACCGTGATGGCGAAAGCGTTGATCGAACGGTTGTTCTGCACCACGCGCACACCGGCTTGGCCGTCGAAGGCGATGTTGCCCAGATCGAAGCCGTAACCCGCCTGCGCGTAACCGGCAAAGCTGTTTTCCGTTGCGCGGTAGAAGCGCGAGGGGTCTTCTGCCGCATCGCCGGTCGACAGGCCATAGGCCGCGCGGATCTGCGCCTGATTGTTGAACAGATAGTCGACATTGGGCGTAACGGCGGGGCTGATCCCGGCAAAGCCCAGATCGTTGGGCAGCGTTTCGAAGAAGCCCTGACCAAAGACGCTGGTCGCCGAAACGAGCGGCGCACCATTCTTCGAATAGGGGGTGGAGATCTGCGTCTCGCCCGTGGCACCGGCATTGCGGTTGACGTAACGGAAACCGCCCGCGATCTTCTTCAGGAAACCACTGTCGAAGTCATAGGTGGCATCGGTGCGCCAGGCAATCGAATTGCCGTAATTGGTATCACCGGTCTGGAACAATCCCTGCAGCTGGAAGAGATTGGGGTTCATCTTGTCATTGCCGCGCAGATTCCAGTTGATGTGACCGCCAGTGTTGCTGGTCAGATCAAAGGTCTGATTGGGCAGAGAGGTATCGATGATGAAGATCGATTCCCCGAAGGAGGAGTCGGTATAGGCGACATCGGTCGTGACCTTCAGATTGCCGCTGGTGATCTTGGCACCGGTGGCGATCTGCGCGTCATGCGAATGCTGGCGGAAGGCCTGCGTGCTGGTGGCGACGTAGGGGTTGTTGAAGGTCCCCGAAGCCAGTTCGCAGGACTGATGCGCGGCAACCGTGCCCGACGCGGCAATGTTCTCGCAGCCACCAGCCTGCGAGGGCGAGTAGAGCTGGAGGTTGCTGACAGACGTGGCCGTTCCGGGTACGCCGAAATAATAGTCGATCTCGCGCTGTTCCTTGTAATGCGCGTACATGCCATCGACATAGATTTCAATATTGGGCGAAGGCTTCCACTGAAGGGCGAAGTTCGCCTGCGGCCTTTCGCGATGGCCGCGCGTGTAGAAGGCGCCGACCGCGTTGGAGACCAGAAAGTTGTTCCCGCTGATGTTCTGCTCGTAACGCGGATCGGAGAAGCTGGCGGGCTGGTTGTAATATTGCTTGCGGTAAGAGACATCGACCAGCACGCCGATCTCACCAATATCCGTGTCCCAACGGTTGCTGACCAGCAGGCCCAGGATCGGGTTCACCTTCTTGGCATATTCGCTGTACTCGCCACGCGCCGTCAGGCCGAGCGAAAAGCCCTTGAAATCAAAAGGCTTGTGCAGGTTGATGTTGACCAGACCGGCAATGCCGCCTTCGATCAGATCGGCGCTGCTGGTCTTGTAGACATTGAGTTCCGACACGGCTTCGGCGGGCAGATCCTGAAAGGCAAAACCGCGCCCGGAACCGGTGAAGATCTCGCGACCGTTCAAAGTGGTGACGACATTGGGCAGACCGCGGATCACGACGCGGTTGGTTTCGCCGGAATCGCGGAACACCTGCACGCCGGTGATGCGCTGCAGCGAGTCCGACACCGCATTGTCAGGGAACTTGCCGATATCCTGCGCCACGATCGAGTCGATGACCTGCGGGGCAAGGCGCTTGATGTTCTGCGCCGAGGCCAGGGCTGCGCGCTGGCCGGTCACCACGATTTCAGCGGCGCCCGGTTCGTTGTCGGCGGTGGAGGGAGCCGGTGCGGCCGGGCTGTCGGGCTGGGGGGCAGTCTGCGCCAGTGCCAGCCCCGGCGATGCCAGAGCCAGCACGGTGGTGGACGCCGCCAGCAGGAATTCACGCTTCAAGATCACACGCCTTCTCCTCGGTTTTTCGTTGTTTTTAGATGATGATTGAGCGCAGGCAGCGCTCAGACCACGCCCGTTGTTCTGCACGGGTATGGTGATGATAGAATTCAATCTATTGATATATAGATGTTTTTATTTTGCCCCTGCATCTTCGGGCGGAGGAAGCCGCCTCGATCTCGCCATTGCATTTATCTTATATAATGGGCATAGCATGGAACGCAGAAGGCGCAAGTCATTTGTAGGATAAAAAGGCGATCAGCAGACAAAATTTGTTCATGGTGGCTTTTGAGTGTCACCTTGCTGTAAGGACGATGGCCTGAATTGCTGCCAAACAACGGCTGCAAAGGGTTGCATTGATCATATGATTGAGTGAAGGTCCAGAATATGGACATTGGCGGGGTGGTTGTGGAACAATCTCATTTGGGAAAAAATCTGACATATAGCATGCTCGATGCGCTGGGCCGGGCGATTGTCACGGGTGAGTTCACCGGCAAGACCTTCCCGACCGAGGCAGAACTGGCCCAGACCTATGCTGTCAGCCGCTCGGTCACGCGTGAGGCGGTCAAGATGCTGACCACCAAGGGCCTGCTCAGCGCCCGTCCCCGGCAAGGCACGATCATCCAGCCTGAGGCCGGGTGGAACCTGTTCGATCCCGATGTGCTGCGCTGGCTACTGGAGCGTAAGTTCTCGATCAATCTCCTGCGCCATTTCAATGAATTGCGTGTCTCGATCGAGCCAGCCGCCGCCGAGCTGGCTGCCCGTAAAGGCACGCCCGAAGGCCTCGCCATGATCGAGGCTGGCTACCAGCGCATGGTGGCGGCCGAGGCCGGTCAGGACGATCCGCTCGATGCCGATATTGCTTTCCATGTCGCGGTGCTGTGCGCGGCGGGCAATCCGTTTTACGCCCAGTTCCGCGATGTGGTGGAAACCGCGCTGCGCACCTCGATCCGCTTTACCAACCGCTTCAAGGGGCGCACCGCCAGCCTGCCGGCGCATCGCGCGGTGAAGGTTGCCATTGAAGCGCGGGACAGCGCCGGCGCTCATACGGCGATGAGCATGATCCTGCGCGAGGTGATGCTGCTGATCGCCGATGCCGAACGGCAGGAAAATTGACAGCCAGGTAACCCCACCTTTTCTCGCAAAAAGGTGGGGTAAAAGGGCTTATTCCGCCGTCATTCTGGTGATCAGATCGACCTCGGCCTGGCGGTACGGCGTGCCATCGGTGTGCAGCACATCGTGGAACCACAGGGTTGGCGTCTGCAGCACATAGGGGCGCTGCCAGCTGTCCCACGGCAGGCGGGTCTGCTCCTTGCCGTCGACAAAGCCCCAGTTGATCATGCCGATCTTGTGCTTCTTGCCCAGCGGCAGTGAGCCGTCGAAGGTCGAACCCGCGCCGCGCGCCATATATTCGGTGCAGATGATCGGGCGGCCATAGGCCTCCAGCTTGGTCATCCGTAGCTCCATGGTTTCAGGCCAGCTGTAATCGTGGAAGGTGATGACGTCGGATTCGTTGAGCTGTACGTCCTCGATCGGGCGGTGCTTGTCGCCCGGCGCCCAATCGGTGCCCTGCCACACGCCGCTGGTCAGCGGCTGGGCCGGATTGGCCGAACGCGCCCATTGGAACACGCTGGGCAGCAATTGTGTGACAAGCTGCGCCTTGTTGGCAGGCTGTCCGGCATATTGATCGGCACCATTGTCGGGCTCGTTCCACACGTCCCAGCCCAGAATGCGGTCATCCTTGGCGAAAGCGCCGACCACGCCCTTCACATAGGCCTCAAGACGTGGATATTGCTTGGGGTCCTGCAGTGCTGCGGCGCCCGGCGCCTGCACCCAGCCCGAATTGTGGACACCGGGGATCGGCGGATGCTGCGGCCCCATCTTGGGATCGGGGTCCCAGCAGCTGTCGAACAGCACGAAGAGCGGCTTGATGCCATGCTTGTGGGCAATGGTCAGAAAGGTGTCGATGCGCTTGGCAAAGCCCTTGGGGTCTTTCTCCCACAGCTGGTCATGCAGGAAGACGCGCATGGTGTTCATGCCCATCTTCTGCGCCCAACCCAGCTCCAGATCGATGCGCGCGGGATCGAAGGTCTCGGGCTGCCACATCTCGAACTGGTTGATGGCATTGGCGGGCAGGTAATTGGCGCCGACGAGCCAGCGCTGGGGGCCATACCAGGCCTTGGCCTGCTCGGGGGTCCAGCGGTCGCGGGCGGCGGCGGGCGTGGCAAAGGCCACCGTGCCCGCAAGCACGGCGAGAAGCAGTTTCTTCATTGCATCACTCCAGGATTATATTTTGATGTCAGCGCTTTGTGGAGAAACGATAGATGATGTGGTTGGCATAGGTCTGGCCCGGATCGAGCCGCACCGAGCCGAATTCCGGGCGGTTGGGCGTGTCGGGGAACATCTGCGGCTCCAGCACGATGGCATCGCCCTCGCGGTAGATATGGCCCGCCTTACCGGTGATCGTGCCGTCGAGGAAATTGCCCGAATAGAACTGGATGCCGGGCTGATCGGAGAGCACCTCCATCACCCGGCCCGAGAGCGGATCTTCCACCCGCGCCATGGTCTGCATGGCGGCGGGCTTGGCGCGGCTGACCACCCAATTGTGATCGTAACCCCGACCGAAACGGATCTGCTCGTCGCGCCCGTCGCGCACGCGCAGGCCGATCGCGGTAGGCGTGCGGAAATCGAAGACCGTGCCGGCCACCGGGCGGAATTCGCCGGTGGGAATGGCGGTGGCATCGGTGGGGGAATAGGTCGTGGCGGGGATCATCATCAGATGCCCCATCGCACCTGCCACCGAGCCTTCGCCATTGAGGTTCCAATAGGTGTGGTTGGAGAGGTTGACCACGGTCGGCGCGTCGGTGGTGGCGCCGTAATCGACCGCGAAATTGCCATTGTCGTCAAGGCTGTAGGTGGTTGTGGCCGTCAGCGTGCCGGGATAGCCCTGATCGCCGTTGGGGCTGACATAGCGCAGCGTGACGCTGGGTTTGGCGCCGCCTTTGGCTGACACCACGGACCACACGACCTTGTCGAAGCCTTTCGTACCGCCATGCAGCGCATTGGGGCCGTCATTGACCGGGGTCTGGTACTGCTTGCCGTCAAGCGTGAACTGGCCCTTGGCGATACGGTTGGCGACGCGCCCCACCGTGGCGCCGAAATAGTTGGGCTTGGCGATGTAGCCGGCCAGATCGTCGTAACCCAGCGCCACATCGGCCTTCTTGCCATTGCGGTCGGGCACGATCAGCGCCTGCACGGTGGCGCCCAGAGTCAGGATGGTGGCGGTGATGCCCTTGCCATTGTCGAGGGTAATCGCCTCGACCGCGGTGCCATCGGGCATGGTGCCAAAAGGCTTGCGCTGCATATCGCCAGCCTGAGCCTGGCTGGCCATCACGATCGCCAGGGCGATGCCGGACCCGATTGTCTTACGCATAATGGCTTTCCTCTTCCTCTGCGGCGCTGGCCCGCCGTTTCATGTAATATTGTACGATAAATAGAAGTTTGCCGGCGGATGCAACCGGGGAATGCCATGGAGCTGCCCGCAATCTCTCAATATGTGGGAAAAGTGTGATTGCGGGCCGGTTTTTGGTGCCTAGAATTCGAAGGAGGCGACGCGCCGCTGCTTCCCAAGCATAAAGGCATCGGCCACCAGCGTGAGCGGCGCCAGATCGACGTCGACGGCGGAGTCGCGCACCAGTTCGGCAAAGCGGGCGTAGAGGCGGGGGTATTCTGCGTCGGGGTGGTCAGGTTGGGCGGCGGCGTCGATCAGCATTTTGCTGCCGCCATCGCGGATCAGCAGCGTGCCGTCAGTGGTTTCGATGGCGATTTCCCACGTCTGCGGGCCGGTCTGCAGAAAGTCGAATTCGGCGGTGATTGGCGCACCGCAGGCATGGCGCATGGTCAGGCTGGCGGCGATGGGGGCTTCGCGATTCTCCGGGATGTCGAGCGCGGCGCCCTCCATCGCGATGGCGCCGGGCATGATCCGCGTCAGGATCGACAGAGCGTTGATTCCCGGATCGAAAACGCCGAAACCGCCAGCGGCGAAGATCCATTCCTGACCCGGATGCCAGCGACGCACATCCTCACGCCACGCGATTCGCACGTCTTTTAGCGTGCGCCCGGAGAGCCAGTCGCGAGCGGCATCGACATGCCCGGCCTCACGCGAGTGCCACGTGGCGAACAGAGCGCGCTGCGCCTTCCGGGCGTCGGCCACCAGCAATTGCGCCTGAGACAGTGCTACGGCAGGGGGCTTTTCCAGCATCACATGCAGGCCTGCCTCCAGTGCCTCACGCGCGATAAGTGTGCGCACTTCAGGTGGGGTGCAAAGGCTGACGGCCTGCACATCCAGTCCTGCCGCCAGCAGCGATGCCAGATCGGGAAAGCCCGGGATGCCGTCCACACGGCTGGAAGGGCTGACGGTGGCGACAAGCTCGAAAGCCGGATTGGCGGCGATGGCGGGGATATGCTGATCGCGGGCGATCTTGCCGATTCCCACGAGTGCCAACCGGATTGGTGTGTTGTTCACGTGACGTTCCTCTTCCATGTCGGTTTTATATGATATATGCGCTTTGTCAGGTCAATGAGCTTGGTGAGCTGCCTCACTGCGTGGAGCAGGGCAGGCCGCCAACGACAAAGCGGATCGAGGATGATTGTGACGGAAGCTAAGGCCCCTAAAGAATTGCGTTCCCGCGCCTGGTTCAACAATCCGGACTCGCCCGACATGACGGCGCTCTATCTGGAGCGCTATCTGAACTATGGCCTCTCCATTGAGGAGCTGCAGTCCGACCGCCCGATCATCGGCATCGCCCAGACCGGCAGCGACCTGTCGCCCTGCAACCGCCACCACCTCGTGCTGGCTGAGCGTGTGAAGGACGGCATTCGCGAGGCGGGCGGCATCCCCATCGAATTTCCGATCCATCCGATCCAGGAAACCGGCAAGCGCCCAACCGCAGGCATCGACCGCAATCTGGCCTATCTCAGCCTAAGCGAAGTGCTGTTCGGCTATCCCATCGACGGCGTGGTGCTCACCATCGGCTGCGACAAGACCACGCCCGCCTGTCTGATGGCGGCGGCCACGGTCAATCTGCCCGCGATTGCGCTCTCGGTTGGGCCGATGCTCAACGGCTGGCATCAGGGCAAGCGCACCGGCAGCGGCACCATCGTGTGGGAAGCACGCCAGATGCTGGCCGCCGGCGAGATCGATTATAAGGGCTTTATCGAGCTGGTGGCCTCTTCCGCCCCCTCGACCGGTTTCTGCAACACGATGGGCACGGCGACCACGATGAACAGCCTGACCGAGGCGCTGGGTATGAGCCTGCCCGGTTCGGCGGCGATCCCCGCGCCGCATCGTGACCGTCAGGAATGCGCCTATCACACCGGCAAACAGATCGTCGAAATGGTCCGCGCTGACCGCAAGCCCAGCGATGTGCTGACACGTGAGGCTTTCCTCAACGCCATCCGCGTCAATTCGGCCATCGGCGGCAGCACCAATGCGCCGATCCATCTGAACGCCATCGCCCGCCATATTGGCGTGGAGCTGTCGCTGGCCGATTGGGAGGAGCATGGCGCCGATGTGCCGCTGCTGGTCAATTTGCAGCCGGCGGGTGAGTATCTGGGCGAGGATTACTTCCGCGCCGGTGGCGTGCCCGCTGTGATGGGCGAGTTGCAGCGCGCCGGTCTTTTGTATGACAATGCGCTGACGGTGAACGGCCGCAGCGTGGCGGAGAACGTCAACGCCGCGCGGATCAAAGATGAGGATGTGATCCGCCCGCTGGATCGCCCGCTGAAGGCAGCAGCAGGCCTGACCGTGCTGTCGGGCAACCTCTTCGACGCGGCAGTGATGAAGACCAGCGTGATCGGCGAGGGCTTCCGCGAGCGTTATCTTTCGAACCCGAACGATCCCGATGCCTTCGAAGGCAAGGTCGTGGTCTTCGAAGGCCCCGAGGATTACCATCACCGCATCGACGATCCCGCGCTGGAGATCGATGCCCACACCATTCTGGTGATCCGCGGTGCTGGCCCCATCGGCTATCCCGGCGGCGCCGAAGTGGTGAACATGCGCCCGCCTGCTGCGCTGATCCGCGCGGGGGTGGATGCTCTGCCCTGCATCGGTGACGGGCGCCAGTCGGGCACCTCGGGCAGCCCCTCGATCCTCAACGCCAGCCCTGAGGCGGCGGTGGGCGGCGGTCTGTCGCTGCTGCGCACCGGCGATCGCATCCGCATCAGCCTGAAGGATCGCAGCGCCAATCTGCTGGTGAGCGATGCTGAACTGGCCGAACGTCGCGCCGCTCTGGTCGATGAGCCTTACGCCTTCCCCGAAAGCCAGACGCCGTGGCAGGACATCCACCGCCGCGAAACCGGGCAGTTCGCCACGGGCGCGGTGCTGGAAAGCGCGGTCAAATATCAGCGTGTCGCGCAGGTCCACGGCGTGCCGCGTGACAGCCACTGATATGCGGCCGACACTAGCAACGCTGCGCATCGTGGAACGCCCCCGCCGGGATATCCTCGGCGAGGGGCCGGTGTGGTGCCCGCAGGATCAGGCGCTTTATTGGGTCGATATCATCGGGCAAAAGGTCAATCGCCTTGCGCTGGATGATGGTGCCATCAGCGATTGGGATTGCCCCGAGATGATCGGTTGGCTGCTGCCCCGCACGCAAGGCGGCTTTATCGCCGGGCTCAAGAGCGGCTTTCACACGCTGGCCCTCGATCCCTTCGCGCTGGAGCCTATCCATGCGCCCGAACCCGATCGTCCCGGCAACCGCATGAACGATGCCTGTGTCGATGCGCGCGGGCGGATCTGGGCGGGCACGATGCAGATGGACGGGCAGGGGGCAGGTGGCCATCTCTATCGGCTCGAAACCGATCTGTCGGTCAAGCGCGTCGATGAGGGCTATCATATCGCCAATGGCCCCACGATCAGCGGCGACGGCACCACGCTCTATCACACCGATAGCCTGCTGGGCCGCGTCTATCGTTTCGCCATCGGGCCCGATGGCGAACTCGGTCCGCGAGAGACCTTCCTGCAATTCCCGGAAGAATGGGGATCGCCGGACGGCATGTGCTGTGACAGCGCGGGCGGCATCTGGATCGCGCATTGGGGCGCGGGCTGCATCAGCCGCTTCCTGCCCGATGGCACGCGTGAGCGCTTTATCGAGCTACCCGCCAGCCAGATCACCAAATGCGTCTTCGCTGGCAACAATCTGGACCGCATGTTCGTGACCAGCGCCGCCGATGGCGTGGATGAAACCCACGCGGGCTGCCTGTTCGAGGTGGACACCGGCTTCACCGGCCTGCCGCCTCACAGTTTCGCGGGCTGACCGCAACAAGACATAGCGCGCGCAAGGCAGGGCACTGGCCGGAGCCTGCGCGCGGACATGAAGGGAGAAGGGGATGCAACTCTCAAGCCTGGATCTGGCGATGGTGGGGGCCTATGCGGTCTTCATCTTCGTGCTGGCTCAAGTGTTGTCGCGGCGCAAGGCCGGGCATCAGACCGACACCACCGACTATTTTCTGGCCAGCAAGGCTCTGCCATGGTGGGCCATCGGTGCCTCACTGATCGCGGCCAACATTTCGGCCGAGCAGATCGTCGGCATGGCGGGTTCCGGCTATGCCATCGGCCTTGCCATCGCCAGCTATGAATGGATGGCGGCGGCCACCCTGCTGATCGTGGCGAAGTTCTTCCTGCCGATCTTCCTGAAGCATGACATCACCACCATGCCCCAGTTTCTGGAGCAGCGCTTCGGCCCCCGCCTGCGCGCGGTGATGGCGGTGTTCTGGCTGGTGCTCTATGTCTTCGTCAACCTCACCTCGATCATCTGGTTGGGCTCGATTGCCGTGGTGCAGGTGGCGGGCGTCAATCAGGATGTCGCTCTGGCCGGGCTGGGCATTTTCGCGCTGCTCTATCAGATCCGTGGCGGGCTGAAGGCCGTGGCTTTGACCGACATCGTGCAGGTCGCTCTGCTGGTGACGGGCGGCCTGATCATCGCCTGGCTCACGCTGGGCAAGATCGGCGGCGGCGATGTGTTCCATGGCTGGCAGGTGCTGGTGAACAAGGTGCCCGATCACTTCCATATGATCCTGAAATCGGGCGATCCGCATTACCAGGATCTGCCGGGCCTGTCGGTGATTATCGGCGGCATGTGGATCGCCAACATCGCCTATTGGGGCTGCAATCAGTACATCATCCAGCGCGGTCTGGCGGCGAAAAGCCTGCAGGAAGCGCAGCGCGGCATGGTGCTGGCCGGTTTCCTCAAGCTGATCATGCCGGTGATCATCGTGTTGCCGGGCATTGCCGCCGTCCTGCTGGCGCCCGATCTGGGCAAGCCCGATCTGGCCTATCCCACCATGATGCGCATGCTGCCGCCCGGCCTGCTGGGGCTGGTCTTTGCCGCGCTGGTGGCGGCCATTGTCGCCTCCACCGCCAGCAAGATCAACTCGATTGCCACCATCTTCACGCTGGACGTCTATGCCAAATGGTTCGCCCATGGGCAGAAGAGCGAAACCCATCTGGTGCGCGTGGGCCGTATCGCCGCCAGCGTCTCCATCGTGATCGCCATCCTGACGGCACGTCCGCTGCTGGGCAGCCTCGATCAGGCGTTCCAGTATATTCAGGAGTTCTCCGGCTTCGTCACGCCGGGCATCACGGTGATCTTCCTGCTCGGCCTGTTCTGGCCGCGCGCCACTGAGAATGGAGCGCTGATGGGCGCCATCGCCTCGGTGATCCTGAGCATCTTCTTCCGCTTCAGCGGGATCGAGGCGCTGAGCGCGATCCCCTTCATGAACCGCATGCTGATCATCTTTGCCCTGTCGCTGGTGCTGGCGGTGGTGGTGTCGCTGGCGCGTCCGGCGGCGGCGGGGTCGAACCGCATCCGGCTGGATACGGTCGATTTCCGCACCACGAAGGGCTTCAATCTGGCGGCGGTGCTGATTTTGGCCATTCTGGCGGTGCTGTATGGAGTGTGGTGGTAAGATGGCGCAGGGCGCATTTCTGGGTGTCGACTGGGGCACCACCAATCGGCGGGTCTATCGCTTTGCCGAGGATGGCACGATTGAAGCCACCGAGCGTGATGACAGGGGCCTGCTTTCCGTAGCGCCGGGCACCTTCCCGGCTGAAGCAGCAGCGATCCGCGCGCAATTCGGCGATCTGCCGATGCTCTGCGCGGGGATGGTCGGTTCGGCCAAGGGCTGGGCCAATGTGCCTTATGTTTCCTGCCCGGCCGGGACTCAGGCGCTGGCCGAGGGGCTGCACTGGGTCGAGCCGGGGCGCACCGCCATTGTGCCGGGCCTCTCCATCGCGGAGGGGCAGAGCGGCGATGTGATGCGCGGCGAGGAGGTGCAACTGCTGGGCGCGGTGGCCGCCGGTCTGGCGCCTGCCGATGGCCTGCTGTGCCAGCCGGGCACCCATTGCAAATGGGCGCGGATGCGGGGCGAAACTGTCGCCCATTTCTCCACCAGCATGACGGGCGAGATGTTCGCCCTGCTCAAGGCCCATAGCCTGATTGGCAGCTTCCTCTCGGGCGAGGTTGCCGATGGCCCGGCCTTCCGCAGCGGCGTCGCTGATGGGCTGGACAGTCGCCTGCTGCGCCACCTGTTCGGCGTGCGCGCGGCGGCGCTACTTGGCCTTCGAGCCGAGGAAGATTGCGCTGCCTACACCAGCGGCTTGCTGATTGGCAGCGACATCGCCAGCCGCGCGCTGGCCAAGGGCGAGGAGGTCTATGTGCTGGCCGACCCCTATCTGGGCGGGCTCTATGCCGCCGCCATCGAGGAAGCGGGCGGGCGGGCCATTGCGGTCGACAGCCATGCCAGCTTCGCCGCCGGAATTTTGCAGATCTGGAAGGAATGCGCATGACCATCACCGCCGATTTCACCGAAGCCATGACCCGCTGCCCGTTGGTGGCCATTCTGCGCGGCGTGCGCCCCGATGAGATCATCGACATTGCCGACGGGCTGGTCGAGGCCGGTTTCACCATGATCGAGGTGCCGCTCAATTCCCCTGAGCCGCTCGATTCCATCGGGCTGATCGCTAGGCGTTATGACCGCCATGTGCTGGTGGGCGCGGGCACGATGCTGAGCGTGGATGATGTCGGCAATGTCACCGAGCGCGGCGGGCGCCTGATGGTTTCGCCCAACAGCAATCCTGCGGTGATCAGCGCGGCGGTGGCGGCGGGCATGGCCGCGCTGCCGGGCTATTTCACCCCCACCGAGGCTTTCGCGGCTTTGGAAGCAGGCGCCCACGGGTTGAAGCTGTTCCCTGCCGAGGGCGCGAGCCCCGCCGTGCTGAAGGCGCAGCGCGCCGTGCTGCCCAAGAATGTGCCGGTGCTGGCCGTGGGCGGCGTCAGTGTCGAGAACCTTGGCGCGTGGATGGCGGCGGGGGCTGCCGGGGCGGGGCTGGGCGGCTCGCTCTACAAGCCCGGCGATCAGGCCTCGATCGTCAAGGCCCGAGCGACCGCTTTTGTCGAGGCTCTGCGCGCGGTTTAACACAGTCGTGATCAGGGGCCGCGCAGCCCCTGATCACAGCACATATCCGCCATCGATGGTCAGGCTGGCACCGGTCATATAGCCCGCTTCCTCGCGCGCCAGATAGGAAACGAGTCCCGCAATCTCATCGGGCTGCCCCATGCGTTGCAGGGGGATGACCTCCTTCCGGCGATTGACCATGGAGGCTGTCATATCCGTCTCGGTGGGGCCGGGCTGGATGTTGTTGACCGTGATTCCGCGCGGCGCGAGATCGAGCGCCGCGCCCTTCACCATCGCGGCCACCGCTGCCTTGGTCATGGCATAGACGCTGCTGCCGCGCGACCCGGTGCGGATCGCCGTGTTGCTGCCGATGGTGACGACCCGCCCGCCATCACGCATGCGCGCCACAGAAGCCTGGATCGCCAGAAAGACGCCGCGCACATTCACCGCCAGCATCCGGTCCAGATCTTCCAGCGGGACGTTTTCGACCGAACCTTGCCGGAGCAGCCCGGCATTGATCACCGCCATATCGAGCAGCCCCATCTGGCAAGCAGCCTCCTCCACCGCCGCGGTGATGGCTTTGGGATCGGCGCTGTCCGCGCGGAGGGGCAGCGCCTTGCGGCCCATGCTGCGGATGTCGACGGCGACGGTTTCGGCGCTGACCGGGCGGGAAACATAGGTCAGGGCCACGTTGCAACCGTCGCGGGCCAGACGCCGGGCGATGGCCGCGCCGATCCCGCGCGATCCGCCGAAGACAAGGGCGGTGCGGCTCACGGGATCAGCAGCAGTTTGCCGGTGCTGGCGCGGCTGGCCATGGCGGCATGGGCTCTGGCGGCATCCGCCAGAGCATAATCGCCGCCGAAGGTGATGCTCAGCCTGCCTTGCGCGATCCAGTCGAAGAGGCGGGCGGCATGTTGGCGCAGGAGGGCGGGGGTGGGGATATGGTCGAAGAAGGTGGCGTAGCCGATCTTGATGCTGCGGGGCAGGCTCATGATGTCCAACGCGCCCGGGCCGCCCAGCACCGGCCCATACCAGCAGAAGGTGCCTGCGCGGCGCAGTATATCGAGCGAGCCTTGAAAGGTCGTAGGCCCCGAACCGTCATAGACGACATCCACGCCTCGGCCCTCGGTCAGACGCAGGGCCTCTTGAGCGAAATTGCCGTCCCGATCGACGATCACATGGTCGGCGCCTGCCGCCCTAGCCACAGCCACCTTGTCTTGCGAGGAGGCCCGTCCGATCACGCTGCCGCCGCGCAGCTTGACGATCTGCGTGAGCAGCAGCCCGACACCGCCCGCCGCCGCATGGACAAAGGCGATATCGCCCGGCTGCACGGGGTAGAAGTCGCTGGCGAAATGGCTGGCGGTCAGGCCCTGCATCATCACGGCGGCGGCGGTGCGGTCATCCACGGCATCGGGAATGGGCACCAGCCCATGGGCCGGGATCGCCGCCTTTTGCGCATAGCTGCCGGGGTGGTAGATCCATGCAACGCGCTGGCCGATCTGGAAATCTTCCACCCCATCGCCTAGCGCCAGCACATGGCCAGCGCCCTCGACGCCCAGAATTTTGGGATTGGCGTGCTCGGTCCAGGCCATGCCCTGCCTCACACCGATATCCATGAAATTGACGCCCGCCGCCTTGATCCCGACCAGCACCTCGCCGGGCCCCGGCACGGGATCGGGGCGATCGATGAAGGCCATCACCTCCGTGCCGCCGATATCGTTCATCACCACTGCTTTCACCGTTTGATCCTTTCTTGAACAATCATTCCAATATTGGGTAAATCCTTAGCCCAGCGCTCTCAGGGCAAGACGCCCCAAGGCGTGAAGCTGCTCTGGCCCGGCGCCGCCGCGTGCCGCGATGCGGATGCCTGCGATGCTGCTGTTGAGGAAGGCGGCGCCGTCCTCCGGAGTGATGTCTGGCGAAACCTGCCTTGCGGCTTGCGCCTCGCTCAGCGCTGCAGCCATGCCGCTGGTCAGCATGCGCCCCGCCGCCTCCCGGGCCTTGAGCAGATCGTCATGCTCCTGCCCGAATTCGCAGATCGAACTCACCCCCAGACAGGGGCGGTGCGCCTGTTCCACCACGCGGTCGATCAGGCGGCGCAGGCCGTCCCACGCCGTCGGGCCGGTGCGCAAGGCTTCGAGATGGGCCTGCACCTCCAGCATGGAGTAACGGCCCACCGCCGCCACATAGAGCCGCCATTTGTCCCCGAACGTGTCGTACAGGCTTTGGCGGCCGATCTTCATGCCCTCGGTCAGCATGCCTGCGGAGGTGCCCGCGAAGCCATGCGCGCGAAACACCTCGATGGCGGCATCGAGTGCAACGTCTGAATCGAATTCCTTGGGTCTTGCCATGGGGTGAAGATGGAGATTGTGGAACGATCAGTCAAGATCGCACTTTGCGAATTTATTTGGCCTCGCAGCAAACCGCCGCTGGATGGCTCGGATGCGGAGCAATCAGCTTTTCGGCGGCAAGGACCGAATAAAAGACAGAGCCTGCTCTATCAGCCCACGCATCATCACATCCTCAGCGGCAATCTCCGGGCAGAGGCGCACCCAACCGCCGATGATGCGGCCGCGAGACATCATGGGCTCGATCCCGTCGCTTTTCAGCGCCTCTGCTTCCTGCGCTTTGCCGAGGCGCAGCAGGGCCCCGTCATCGCGCGCTGCACACAGCAGATGGCCCTGAAACAACCAGGCCAGACCACCGAACATCGGGCGTTCCGACAGATCCGGGATCTCCGTGAGGAGATCACGCAAAAGCTCTTCGAGACCGGGATCGCGTGCCATGGCTGGCGCTTTAGCACGGCACCGCCGGGGCCAACAATGCCCCGCAAGAAGAGCGCCCCGGTACAGGCGGTCAAGCATGGTCAAGCAGCCGTTAAGGTTATAACCGTTGTTGCACAATGAGATAGACTGTCCGAAAGAGGGGCGCTGTCTGCTTTCAGGCTGGCTCATATGCCTGCAAGCGAGCCACAGGCGATGATGGATTGAATGGGTTACCAATGATGAAGACTGACTACGCCCTCCCCGATATTTCCGGACTGCTCCCCGACCGGCCCATCGCGGTGCGGCACCCCGGCTTTGCCGACCGCATCCAGATGCCCTTTCTGGCTCTTGTGGCGGCGCTGGTGGCGCTGGGCACGCTATGGTTCGCGGGGCCGGGCCTTTATGCCGATTACCGGATCAAGAACAATCCGGTCGAGGTGTCGCAGGCCTATATCGCTGACGGGCAATGCAAATCGCGCAAGTTCACCGTCCATTGCAAGGCCGAGATCGCCTATCTGCAGGGCTTCGAGCATCGCAGCCACAAGGTGGATTTCTCCTTCATGGGCGTGGGCAGCGGCGATTATCAAACCGCCATCGTGGCGGAAAAGGGCCATCCCGACAACATCACCCTCTCGCTCGCCATTGACGAGTTCTGGAACCGCGTCATCGGCTTTGCCCTGTTGGTTTTCTTCAGCGCCGCGGGTGCCGTTCTGCTGGTGCTGCGCTTTTTCCAGATCTCCGCAAGCTTGAAGGCGTTGCAGGAGCCTGCCCGGCTGGAGCCGATCTGGGCCCGCATCACGATGCAGCAGAAGAAGTGGGGCAAGTTGCGGATTACCTATACCCCCGCTTCTGGCGTGAAGAAGGGCGTGGGTGTCAGCGTCGTCGGCAAGACCGAGACGCTCTGGACGCATGATGATCCCGTGCATGGCGAAAGCTTCGTTCTGGCGGTGCGCCATCCCGAGGCGCGGCTGCCGGTGATGCTTGATGAAGGCTTCGAGCGCCTTGAGCTGAGCCATGAGGAAGCCAATGCGGCGCGTGCGGCGCGCAACGCTTTGTTCAGGCAGCTTGCCGCCGGGTGAGACATGCTCTGCCGGACCTTGCACCTGAATTCAATCGGGGCGTAAGGTCCGGCAAGGTTCGGGCCTATTCCGCCGCCACGTTCACCACCACCTTCTCGTAGCGGGTGAGCGGCAGCTTGCCGTCATCGGTCGCTTCGGCCACGATCTGCAGCTGATCGCCCGGCTTGGCATCCTGAGGGACATGGAAGCTGGTGCTTTCACCCTCGGTCCTGTCCAGCGTGAGCGTCCCGGCATAGGTGCCCGCCTTGTCCCACGGCCACCAGCGCAGCGAGACATGATTGCCGTCCGGATCGCTGGTCGTGGCCTTCAGCGGGATCAACTGCCCCGGTCTGGCGGTGAGATAGGCCGGGCCTTCCAGCCTGATGCGCGGATAATGATTGGCATCGGCATATCTGGGCGTGGTGGCCCAGGCCAGCCTTGCGGCCAGATCGTTCATCACCGGGGCGATAAAGGGGTTGGTGGGCTGGCGCGGGCGCGGCGGAGGCATATAGTTGGGGTCCATCACCTGCCGCTCGATCTGCGCCATCATCTCCGCGCCGAAGGACATGGTGGGAGCGTTGGGATCGACCACCTTCCACGTGCCGCCCCAGCCGCCGAAACTGTCACCGCGATAGCCGCGCAGCCCGTTGTCGAGCAGGTTGAGATAAGTGGGCGTGTCGCCTTCGCCCAGGAACTCGCCTTTGGGCAGGGGGGCGGTCCAGACGATATAGCCCTTCTGTTTCAGCTCTTTCGCGCTCTGGTTGGGCAGGCCGAAGAAGTCGAAGATGTCGCCCTTGACCATCTGCTTGCCATCGCCCCAGACCCGCTCATTGGCGCCCAGCGGGCCCTTGCTGGAGACATGCTCGCGCATCCAGGGTTCGGAGAAATAGACGGCATCGGAGGGGCTGGCGGTCGATTGCGTGGCATAGCCTAGCTGCACGCCGCCCTCCTGATGGCGATAGCGGATCTCGGGCCAGTGCGGCTTGATGTATTTGGCGTAAGTGTCGTCCTGATCGCCCGAGGGATGGATCACCGCCTTGGCGATCACCCTGGCCCGGATCGCGGCCCATTGCGGTGTGTTGCTGTATTGGTCCTCGATGGATTTGAGCGCGCGGGCGATGGTGCTTTCCCCGCCCCAGGCATGAAGATAGACCGGCGACTGTTCGTTATCGAGCAGCAGGCTCCTGATCAGATCGGAGCCGGGCGTGTCATGATCCATCTCGCCATCGAAATCGACATTGCCCCAGCGGATCTTCGATTTGAGCTGTTCGGGCGTGGGATAGTCGTGATCATGCACCTTCAGATTGGGATAGGCCTTGGCATAGGCCTCGACCTCATCATCGATAAAGCGTTCGTTCGGCGCCCAGCGATAGGAGGTGCAGGGGCACAGATGCAGGCCGAAGCGCGTATACTCGCGGCCCGGCACGGAGAGTTTGGTGCCCTTGCCGTCGCCCTTCCAGTGGAACTGGCTGCTGGCGTAGATCAGCCCCTCGGTGCGGAAATCGGAACTGCGCAGCAGATAGCGGATCAGCGAGTTGTTGTCGTCCAGCTCCGGATCGGCGGTGATGACGACGCGCGGCTTTTGCCCCGGCGGCGTTTCCAGATAGGTGATCCCGGCGACAGCGGGATCGCGCACCGGCTCAGGCGCGGCAAAAGCGGTGACGGGCGTGGCGAGCAGAGCGCCGGTCAGCAAAAGGCGTGTTATGGCGAAAGGGCGTGTCATCGGAAGGCATCCTGTGATCGTTCAGTGTCGGTCGGGCGTGAGGGGGCAGGGGCTTGCCCTATGGGGCCGCCGCGATCTGGTCCATCGCGCGATAGCGGGCCTCATCCTTGAAGGGCCGGGCCTGTGTGGGCAGCTCCACCTCCTGCCGCCACAGCGGGGAGGCGGTGCCCGCTGGTTTCCATGCGGGCAGGCCGGGGCCGTTGGGATTGCCGGTCTTGATGAAGTTGACGAAATAGCCCTGAAGCAGCGTGGACATCTGCCGGTCGGCTTGTGTCCAGGTGTAGAGCGGGCTCACCCCCGCCACATCCAGATTGCCCAGCGCATATTCGATCTCCGCGCTGTGGACCGCGCCGATCACCGGCATGGCCGGCGGCGGCAGGCCGTTCGCGGGCGGGCGGATGTGGTTGTAGCGGAAATAATAGGTCGGCTGCCCGCTCTGGCGATGGAGGTCGAACCACTTCCACGTCGGCTGGCCGAGGAAGTGGTCGCTTGAGAGTTCGGTCGAGGCGGCCAGCACCTGCGCATCGCTGCTGGCGGGGTAGAGCTTCATCACCGTGTCGGCGTTGGCGCCGAACAGCCTGATCACGCCTTCGCGGTAATGGGCGGTTGTGGGTGTTTCACTGCCCAGCACCAGATTGCCGAACGTATCCTGCGAGTTGGAGCCGATCATCGCGGGCACATGCGCCGCCTGATGCGCGGCATAGGTGGCATCAAGGCTCTGGGGGAGGAAATAGCCGTCCACGCTCAGCCCCAGCCCGCTGCCATTGCCGGTATGGCTGGCCAGAATGGTGTCGGCGGGCAGGGCGCGCAGGGCGGCCAGCGAGGTGGCGCCCAGCTTCTGGCCCAGCTCCTGCCCCCGCGCTTCCGCGACCTTTGGTGCGACCGGACCCATCTGCCCCTCCACCGCCGCGCCGCTCTCACCGATGACACCGACGATAAGATCGCGCGACAGCGGCGAGACCGTCAGCAGGCTCATCGAGAAGGAGCCCGCCGATTCCCCGTTGATGGTGATATGGTCCGGATTGCCGCCAAAGGCTGCGATGTTGCCGCGCGTCCATTGCAGCGCCGCGACCTGATCGAGCAATCCCTGATTGCCCGAGGCGTGATGCGGGCTTTCGGCGGTCAATTCAGGATGGGCGAAAAAGCCGAAACTGCCCACGCGGTAATTGGCGACGACCACGACAATGCCTTTTTTCGCCATGGCGGCGCCGTCATAGCGGGATTCATCCGCCGCACCGGCCACAAAGCCGCCGCCATAGACGTAGAACAGCACCGGCAGCCTGTCGCCGGGCTTGGCGTTGGCCGGGGTCCAGATGTTGAGATAGAGGCAGTCCTCGCTGTCGCCCGAGGAGCGGAAGCGCATATCGGCAAAGGCGGAGGTCTGTTTGCAGCGCGGTGACCATTGCGTCGCCTCGCGCACGCCGTTCCATGGCGCCAGCGGCTGGGGCTCACGCCAGCGCAGCGCGCCGATGGGGGGCTGGGCGAAGGGAATGCCCCGAAAGCTGCGTACCCCCTCGATGGCCATGCCATGGACCGCTCCGGCGGGGGCGGAGACGTCCAGGGCATTCGGCGGCGTATCGGCCAGGGCTGGGGTGCTGCAACTCAATGCGCAAATTATCGAAGCGAATCGAATGTGTCGCATGTGAAAATCCCTCTCCTTTTTTGGAGAGGTAGGCATGCAATGCATGCTGTGTCCAGATTTGTTTCACTCACTTTCGAATCATCGGGGGCGAGGTCGATGAAAATCGGGGTGTTCTATGTAAAAATTACCAGATGAATCATGTCTACGATGCCGGTTTAACGCTAAATGCCTGAAAAGGATTTATCTTTTGAACCCGTGAATGCGCTGCTAAAAAACGACGCAAATCGAAAACAAATAATTGCTATACGAAAGAAGAGTCGATAATCATTCGTCAGGAAACGACACCGCATCCCATCAAGAATGCCAATCGGCTCGGGGATAACGGTGCCAGAGGGAGGGCCTGACATTGTCAAAGAAAACCACACTCGAAATCCGCTTGCCTGTCGTCCGCGCAGCCGGGCTGGCCTCGGTCAGCGCGTTGGCGATGCTGCTGGCCATGGCGCCCGCTGCCCATGCGCAGCAGGCCGACACCAAGCCCGACGCCGCCGCGCAGGATTCCGCCGCAGCGGACAGCACGGCGGAGAAGGACCGGGAAATCGTCGTCACCGGCACGCTGATCCGCGGGATCGCGCCGGTGGGCACCAATGTCATCGGGGTGAGCACCAAGGACATCGCCGCCAAAGGCGTGGCTTCGACCAATGATCTGATGTCCACCATCCCCCAGATCAGCAGCTTCAACGCCTATCAGGCGCCGTCGGCCGGTTTCGGCCAGCCCATCGCCCAGACCAATCTGCGCGGCCTTGGCGCTTCGGGCGGCACCACCACGCTGCTGCTGGTCAATGGCCACCGTCTGGTCGGCTCTGGCATTCTGCAGACCTATCCCGACCCCACCGTCATCCCGCCCAACATGATCGAACGCGTCGAGGTCATCCCTGACGGCGGCTCCTCGATCTATGGTTCGGATGCCATCGGCGGCGTGATCAACTTCATCACCCGCAAGCATGCTTCGGGCATCGAGGCGGACGCGAAAGTCGGCTTCTCGGGCGGCTATCGCACCGTGGACGGCAGCCTTTTCGCCGGCAAGGAGTGGACCGGCGGCTCGCTGATGCTCTCCTACAGCTTTGCCTGGCACAACAACATCCAGGGCGGCAGCCAGCCCTATGTCTCGCAGAACAACACCGCGCAGGGCGGTTCGGACCGCCGCGTTTCCACCTGCGCGCTCACCAACATCATCGCCAATGGCGTGACCTATGCCGAGCCCAACCTGCTGCCCAACACCGTCAACAAATGCGACACCAGCCAATATGCAGATATCTATCCGCGTGAGACCCGCCATTCGGTCTACGCCGTTCTGGAACAGGATCTGACCGACAATCTGCATTTCAACATGTCGGCCTATTATTCGCGGCGTGACACCACCACCTTGACCGCGCCTTTGGTCACCAATGGCACGATCACCTCGGCCAACCCCTATTATCGGGCGATCGGCACGGAAACGAGCCAGTCGGTGCTGTTCGATTACACCTCGGTGTTTGGCGCTCAGGGGCTCAGCAATCCGGCGCGTTTCGAATCCTGGGGGCTGACGCCGACCTTCGAATGGAAGCTGGGCCACAATTGGAACCTGCGGGCCATGGGCAATTACGGCCACAGCTTCAACTCCACGACCGAGCGGGCGATCAACAATGATGCTGCCAATGCCGCTCTGGCAGGCACGACGACGGCGACCGCGCTCGATCCCTACAACCTCTCGCTGACCAACCCGAGCGTGCTGGCCGCCATCCGCGACTATCAGAACTATTCGCAGGCCAAGCAGGATCTGGGCGAGGTGCGGCTGGTGGCTGACGGCCCGGTGGTGGCGCTGCCCGGCGGCGATGCGCGCCTCGCCGTGGGCGCGGAATATCACCATGAGGGCATTGAATCGCGCATCGCTTTCGGCCCGACCGCAACCCCCAAGCAGAATGCGGTGGCCGCCACGCGCAATGTCAAATCGGTCTATGGCGAGGTCTTCGTGCCGGTCTTCGGCAACAGCAATGCCGTGCCGGGCATCGCCGGTTTCGACCTGACCGGGTCGGTGCGTTACGACAGCTATGACGATGTGGGTGGCACCACCAACCCCAAGGTGGGCTTCAGCTATCGCCCGGTCCGCTGGATGACGGTGCGCGGCAATTGGGGCACCTCCTTCCACGCGCCCAGCCTTGCCGACACCACCGGCGCCGTCGACGAACGCGTCACCTCGATCGCTGTGGCGACCAATCTGGCGCCGGGCAGCTCGGCCTCGGACTTCTATCGCCCGGTGCTGTATATTTCGGGCGGTAACCCCAATCTGAAGCCGGAAACCGCGCATACATGGTCTTTGGGCGCGGACATCAAGCCGCCGATCTGGGACGCGCTGACCCTGAGCGCCACCTATTACAATGTCGATTTCCGCAATGCGATCAGCGTCAATGCGGGCTATTTCACGCAAGGGTCAGCCTATTATGCCGATCCCAGCAATGCGCCCTATTACATTCTGAACCCCACGCTGGCGCAGGCCACGGCCTTCTCACGCGGGGCCCGGGCTGACAATTTCACCTCGCTGGCCAGCTTCTTTGCCGCGAACAACCCCTATGCGATCCTCGATCTGCGGCGCTACAATCTGGGGCAGCTCTCGCAGGATGGCATCGACTTTGCCGCCAACATCAACCAGCGCACCAGCTTCGGGGCGATCACCGCCAGCTTTGCCGGCACCTACACGCTGGACCGCAACAGCAAGACGCTGCCGACCTCGCCGGTGGTGGACCAGTTGAAGAATGGCTATACGCATCTCAACTTCATCGCCAGCCTGGGCACGCAGGTGAAAGGCCTGACCGCGCGCGCCACGCTGACGCATAGCGGCGGCTATCCGATCATCGGCGATCCGCTGCAAAACCATGTGGCCTCCTTCAATCCGGTGGATCTCTATCTGGCCTATGATTTGAAGCTGGCCGGCAACCATCAGGCGACACTGACGCTGAACATCAACAACATCGCCAATGCCTATCCGCCCTATCGCAATGCGAGCAACGGCTATGCCAATGGCTCGACGCTGGGGCGGCTGGTCTCGGTGGGCATCCGCACCAAGCTGTGAGGGCCGGGGCAGGTCGCGCAACCCGCGTGGCCTGCCCCTGGATGGCAATAGGATGCGCAAAGGAAAAAGCCCGCCGATTGCTCCGGCGGGCTTTCGCTATGCTTGCATAAGGATTTTATGAAGGTTGTAGGCTGGCCTGTTGCGCCGCGCGGACAACGGCGCGGAACCGGCGCGGATCGAGGCTGGCATTGCCCACCAGCAGGCCATCGACATCGGCGATGGAGAGCAGCGCCTCGGCATTGCCGTCATGGACCGAACCGCCATAGAGCAGGCGAATGGTCTCGGCCTGCTGGCCCAGCCTGTTGCGCAAGGTCTGGCGGATGGCGCCATGCATCGCGGCGATTTCGGCGGGCTGCGGAATGCTTCCCGAGCCGATGGCCCAGATGGGCTCATAGGCGATGGTGATGGTGTCGGCGGGTGTCAGATCCTCCGGCAGAGAGGCCAGCAACTGCTCCTGCACGCTGGTTACGGCCAGTCCTGCATCGCGCTGCTCGGCGCTTTCGCCGACACAGAGGATGGCCGCGAGACCATCATCCAGCGTGGCGCGCATCTTGGCGCGCACGGTGGCGCTGTCCTCGCCGCAGCCCAGACGACGCTCCGAGTGGCCCAGCAGCACGAAGCGCGCGCCGCAATCCATCAGCATCCGGCCCGAGATATCGCCGGTGAAGGCGCCTTCGTGCGCGGCATGGCAGTTCTGCCCGCCGATGGTGGCATGCTCCACGGTGATGGCAGCGGGATTGATCAGCGTGAAGGGCAGGGCCAGCGCAACATCCACCCCGGCGTAACAGGCCGCCGCGCGGTCGATGTCGAGAATGGAGGGCAGGCTGGAAAGCAGCCCGTGCATCTTCCAATTGCCCACGACATAGGGGCGTTTCACAGTCTCAGTCATGATGCTTTCCCGGAAAAAGGGATCAGGCGGGCCGGGGTGCCAGCATGGCCAGCGCGTCGCGCCATTGGCGGCGCAGGCTTTCGCGGCTTGCAGGGGCCATGGCCGGGATGATCGGCGTGGCGTGATCTTGTGTGGGCAGGGGCTGGCCGATGGCCTGCGCAGCCATGGCGGCGGCGCCCCAGGCGCTCAGCTCGGTCTGCGCCGGGCGGCTGACACGGCAGCCGGAGAGATCGGCCAGCATTTGCAGCAGCAGATCGTTGCGCGCCCCGCCGCCATCGACGCAAAGCGTGTCGATGGGCTGAGGCAGATCGGCCTGCATCGCCTCGACCAGATCGCAGATCTGATGGGCGATGCCCTCCAGCGCGGCGCGGGCCAGATGGGCGCGGCGCGTGCGCAGGCTGAGGCCGCAGAAGATGCCGCGCGCTTCCTCCTGCCAATGCGGCGCGCCAAGGCCTGCCAAAGCGGGCACGAAGCTGACGCCGTCGCTGTCAGCCACGCTGGCGGCCAGGGCCGTCAGCGCCTCAGGCCCGTCAAGGCCGAGCATTTCGCTGGCAAAACCGGCGGCATGGGTGGAGACGGTGATGTTGCCTTCCAGCGCATAGGCGGGTGTTCCTCCCTGCGACCATGCGATGGTTTCCGAAAGTCCGGTGCTGGAATGCGGACGCTGCTGCGTCAGCGTCATCAGCGAGGAGCCGGTGCCCAAAGTGACCTTGGCCTGCCCCGGCGCGCGAATGCCATGGCCGAACAGCGCGGCATGGGAATCGCCTATCATCGCGCGGATGGGAATGCCATCGGGCAGGCCCGCAAAGCCGCCCGCCGTCACGCCGAAGTCCGCGTCGGAAGGCAGGATGCGCGGCAGAATGGCCGGATCGATGCAAAACAGGGCGAGCAGGTCCTCATCCCATGCGGCCTGATCCAGCCCCAGCAACTGGGTGCGCGCGGCATTGCCCGTATCGCAGGCATGGACCTGTCCGCCCGTCAGCGTCCAGAGCAGCCAGCTGTCGACGGTCCCGGCGCGCAGGCGGCCTTTGGCGCAGGCCTCGCCCACGGCAGGCTCATGGTCGAGCAGCCAGCGCAATTTGCCCGCCGAGAACATCGGGTTCAGCTGAAGCCCACTGCGGGCGCGGATCACCGCTTCATGGCCCTGAGCGCGCAGTTTTGCGCAAATTTCTGCCGAGCGGCGGCATTGCCAGATCACGCAAGGCGCCAGAGGCTCTCCGGCTGTGGCATCCCACACCACTACCGATTCCCGCTGGTTCGAGATGCCGATGGCGGCGATCTCGACCGGCCCGGCGGCGGCCAGCGCCTGTTCCACCGCCTTGGCCACACTGCGGCGAATGCTTTGCGCATCCTGCTCGGCCCAGCCGGGATGGGGATGCTCTACCTGCGTGGGCGAGGAGCCGCTGGCCAGAATGCGACCGTCTTGCGCCACCAGCAGTGCCTTGGTGTTGGTGGTGCCCTGATCGATCGCCAGGATCGCGCTCTCCCCCATGGCGGCGCTTACCGGTCGAGCAGGGTGCGGACGCTGGCCGCGATATGCTCGGCGGTCAGTCCGGCCTGCTCCATCAGGAACTCCGCCGAGCCCGTGGGTTGGAAGCCCGCAAAGCCGAGGATCTTCAGGCGGCAGGGCGTGTGCTGCGCCACGATCTCGGCCACGGCGCCGCCAAGGCCGCCGCGTACCGAATGTTCTTCGGCGGTGACGATGGCGCCGGTCTGCGCGGCAGCAAGGATCGCCGCCTCATCGATGGGCGACATGCTGCTCATATTGACCACGCGGACGTGGATGCCCTCTGCCGCGAGGGTTTTCGCGGCTTCCAGCGCGCGGCACACCACGGTGCCATTGGCGAGGATGGCGGCGTCGTCGCCTGTGTGCAGCACCTCTGCCTTGCCGATCTGGAATTGCGCATCCTCTGGGCGTTCCAGTGCGGGCACGCCCATGCGGCTGATGCGGATAAAGACCGGGCCCTCGGTGGCGGCGGCATGGCGGATCGCCTGTTCGGTCTCCCACGGGTCGGCGGGGACGATGATGTCGATGTTGCCCATGGTGCGCAGCCACGCCACATCCTCAATCGAGTGATGCGTCGGCCCCAACTCGCCATAGGCGACGCCGCTGGAAATGCCGCAAAGCTTCACATTGGCCTGTGAATAGGCAACGTCCGCCTTCACCTGCTCCAGCGAGCGGCCCGTCAGAAAGCAGGAGGCGCCGCTGACAAAGGCCACCTTGCCGCCATTGGCAAGGCCCGCGCCCACACCGACCATATTCTGCTCGGCAATGCCGACATTGATCAGGCGCTCGGGGAATGTGTCGCGGAACTTGCCCAGCTTGCTGGAGCCCACGCTGTCATTCACCACGGCGACGATATCGTTGTTCTCGGCGCCCAAGGCTTCGAGCGTGGCGACATAGGCGTCGCGGCAATCGAAGAGGCCGGTCTTGCTTGCGGCGGCGCTCATGCTTCCAGCTCCTGCATGGCCTGGGCGAATTGTTCGGCATTGGGAATGCCGTGGTGCCAGGCCGCCTTGTTTTCCATGAAAGACACGCCCTTGCCCTTCACCGTATTGGCAATGATGCACAGCGGCTTGTCACGCGCAAGCGAACCGTCGAGCAGCGGAAGCAGCGCGGCGATATCATGGCCGTCCACCTCTTCGACAGCCCAGCCGAAAGCGCGCCATTTGTCGGCCAGCGGTTCCAGCGTGACGGTGTCCTCGGTCGAGGCGCCCTGTTGCAGGCGGTTGCGGTCAACGATCAGCGTGAGGTTGGACAGCTTGCGATGGCCTGCGGTCATCGCCGCTTCCCAATTGCTGCCTTCCTGCAATTCGCCGTCTCCGGTGGTGACGAAGACGCGGTAATCGGTCTTATCGATCTGCCCGGCGATGGCGATGCCCACGGCGATGGGCATGCCGTGGCCCAGCGGGCCGGTGTTGGTCTCCACGCCGGGAATCTTCACCCGGTTGGGGTGTCCGTTAAGGCGCGAGAGCGGCTGCATATAGGAGGTCAGCTCGTCCTCGGGAAAGAAACCGGCCTTCGCCAGCGTGCTGTAGAGCGCGCCGGTGGCATGGCCCTTGGAAAGGATAAAGCGGTCGCGCCCCGCCCAGCGCGGGTTGGCGGGATCGTAACGCATCGCATCGAAATAAAGCGTGGCCAGAATGTCGGTGACCGAAAGGTCGCCACCGGGGTGGCCCTGCTTGGCCTCGAAGGCCATGCGCAGAGCGCGCTGGCGCACCCAGCGGGCCATAGTGCGCACGTGAGCGACGCGCTGGGCTGTGTCTGCGCCGGATTGCGACAGGGGTTGGGGCATGGGCATCGGCTCTCCTTATCGAGGGTCTGGCTATCGCAATCGAAAGTTATTGGCAAGGGATTGCCTTTCGATTTTTTCGTTTCCTTATGTTTTTTGCGTAAGTGTGCTTGTCAGGGGGCGATGTTGGCGTTAGCTTGCCTCCAACGAAGGCGATCACAAAAGATTGCAAAGAGAGGATAGTCGTGGCCCCCAAGGGACTGAACACCACGCTTGCACTGCGCTTTGGCGCTGCTGCTGCCCTTGTGGCGGCGCTGGGCGGCTGCAAGGTGCTGACGCTGGAGCAGGATCGCCAGATGCGCGCTGCGGCGCAGGGGGGATTCGATGCCTCCGCGCTGGTGGATGGCATGTGGCAGGGCAAGGTGGTTCCGGCGCTGACTTCTGCCGCCGTGCCGTTGGCGCCCCTGGCGGGGCAGGCGAAGGCCGGTTCGCTCGATGCTTACGGTGCGCAGCATGGGCGGCGTGCTTCCAGTGAGGCGCCGTGGGTCTTTATGGTGAGCGCGCGGGGCAGGGTGGTGTCCATCGATCACCAGTCGCGCGCCGGAGTGATGGTGGTGGATGTTGCGGGGGTGGGGCCGGTGTCGGTGGCGCTGGGGCCGGTGGTGCTCTCCACGGGCTTGCGCGATTCTCTGAAGTTTTTGTCCTTCAACGATCTGCCTGATCAGCTGGCCTATGGCGCGGTGGCGGGCGCGTTGAACGATCATGCCTTGCGCGCCGTGGCGCCGGTGGCAGCGCATCTGACGCCCGGAGCGCAGGTCGATTTTATCGGCGCAACCCAGGCGCCTGCCGAGGGTGAGCCATGGCAGGTGATGCCGCTGAAAGTCACCGGCGCATGACGGCGCTGCTCTCCGCAAGCGGCGTAGTCAAACGCTATGGCGGGATCACCGCGCTGCATGGCGTGGATTTCGCGGTGCAGGCCGGGCAGGTCCATGTGCTGATCGGCGAGAATGGCGCGGGCAAATCGACGCTGATGAAGATTCTGGCCGGGATCGAGGCGCCCACCGAGGGCAGCCTTTCCATCGATGGCGCGTCGGTGCAACTGAACGGCGTGCGCGATGCTGCGCGGCGGGGCATCGGCATGGTGCATCAGGAGTTGAACCTGTGCCCCAATCTGACCGTGGCGGAGAATATCTTCCTGCTCGGCTCGGGCAGCACGCTGCTGGACAAGGATGGCGAGCGTAAGGCGGCGCGCGGGCTGCTCGCCCGGCTGCGCCAGACCATCGATCCCGATCGCCGCGTCGATACGCTGAGCATCGGTGAGCAGCAGATCGTCGAGATCGCCAAGGCGCTGGCTGAGGAATGCCGGGTGCTGATCCTCGATGAACCCACCTCGGCGCTGAGCGAGGCCGAGGTCGAGGTGCTGTTCGAGGTGATCGGCGATCTGAAACGCGCCGGGGTCGGGCTGGTCTATATCTCGCACCGGCTGGAAGAGCTGCTGCGCGTGGGCGATGCCATCACCATCATGCGCGACGGGCGGATCGTGGCCAATCGGCCTGCTACCCAAGCCAGTGTCGGCTGGATCATCGAGCAGATGCTGGGTGAAAACGGCAAGCTGCAACGCGAGGCCAGCGGTCCTTGCGCGGAAGGTGCGCCGGTGCTGACGCTTAAGGGCGTGTCGCGCGGGCGGGACCGGGCCGGGGCGGCGCTGGAGTATGTCGATCTGGAGGCGCGCGCGGGCTCGATCCTCGCCATCTACGGCCTGCTGGGATCGGGGCGCACCGAAGTGCTGGAGGTTGCCTTTGGCGCTCGCGCGGCGGAGAGCGGCACGGTTACGCTGTGCGGGCAGGACATCACCGCCCTGTCCATTGCCCAGCGGGTGGAGAAGGGCCTGCTCTTCGTCTCCGAAGACCGCAAGGCGCAGGGGTTGTTTCCCAATCTGGATGTGGGGCGCAATATGGCGCTCAGCGATCTGGCGCGCTTTGCCCGCGCAGGCGTGGTTCAGCCCGAGAAAGAGGTCAGTGCCATCGGCCAGATGATCGCGCGGCTGGGGGTGAAGGCAGCCACGCCTCAGGTGGCGATCACCTCACTGTCGGGCGGCAATCAGCAGAAGGCGTTGATCGGGCGGGCACTGATGCCTGGTCCCGCCGCGTTGCTGCTCGATGAGCCGACGCGCGGGGTCGATGTCGGCGCGCGGGCCGAGGTCTTTTCCCGCATCCGCCAGCTGGCGCAGGACGGGCTGGCGGTGGTCTTTACCACCAGCGATGTGCTGGAAGCGCTGGCCATCGCTGACCGCATCGTGGTGATCGCCAAGGGGCGGATCACGCTGGATGTGGCGGCGGGCGAGGCCAGCGAGGCGATGCTGATCGGCGCGGCCAATGCGGAAAGAGCGGTGGTTGCATGAACACTCTGGCGAAATCCATCAGGGAAAAGGGCAAGGCCTTGGCCACCAGTATCGAACCGCAAGCCGTCGAACCTCAGGGAAAGGCGCAGGCCATGGCGCTGTTGCTGAAATTCCGCACGGTGCTGGCGCTGGTGGTGGTGGTGGCGATCTTTGCCGTGCTGGCGCCCAATTTTCTGTCGCTTGGTAATGCGCTGATCATGCTCAAGCACATTGCCATCGTGGCGATTCTGGCCATCGGTATGACCTTTGTGATCCTGACCGGGGGCATCGATCTCTCGGTGGGTTCGATTGCCGGGCTGGCCGGGATGGTGGCCGGGGCGCTGATCCTCAATGGCCTGCCGCTGACGGCGCTGGGCTTGGTGATCTATCCCTCGGTGCCCTTGATGGTGGCGATGGTGGTAACGCTGGGCGCTGCCCTGGGCCTGTTCAACGGGCTGATGGTCAACCGCTTTCAGGTGGCGCCCTTTATCGCCACTCTGGGCATGCTCTATATGGCGCGCGGCGCGGCGATGCTGATGTCCAACGGCGCGACCTTCCCCAATCTTGTCGGCAATCCGGCGCTGGGCAATGAGGGGTTCTCATGGCTGGGCGCGGGAATGGTGCTGGGCATTCCGGTGCCGGTGTGGATTTTGGCGATCATCGCGCTGGGCGCGGGTTTTGTCGCCGCGCGCACCACCTTTGGGCGCCGCGTCTATGCCGTTGGCGGCAGCGAAAGGGCCGCTTTGCTCTCGGGCGTGCGGGTGGATCGCATCAAATATGCCGTCTACGCCATTTCCGGGGCGATGGCGGCGGTGGTCGGCATGCTGGTCGCCTCCGATCTGGAGGCGGCGCATCCGGCTTCGGGTGAATCATTCGAACTCAGCAGCATTGCTGCGGTGGTGTTGGGCGGGGCTTCTCTGACCGGCGGGCGCGGCACCATTGCGGGCACGCTGACAGGTGCCTGCGTCATCGGTGTGCTGGGCGACGGTATGGTGATGGTCGGGATCAGCGAATTCTGGCAGATGGTTATCAAGGGCGCGGTGATCGTCACCGCTGTGGTTCTTGATCGTTTGCAGGAAAGGCTGGGTTGAATGGCGCAAGAGAAGCATGAGGACGAACATCGTCGTTCTGAAGGCAGCGGCGCGCGCTTCGCCGAAGGGCGCCGGGCCGAGATCATGGAATGGATGCGCGAGGAAGGCAGCGCGCGGGTGCGCGACCTCTCCAAGGCCTTCAATGTCTCGGAGGTGACGATCCGTCAGGATCTGGAGCGGCTGGAAGCCGATGGCCAGATCGAGCGGGTGCATGGCGGGGCCTATCTCAAATCCGTGCCGCATCAGGTGCGCTCGATGGCGCTGCAGCATCATGAGAATATGGATGCCAAGCAGCGCATCGGTCGCGCTGCCGCCGCGCTGGTTGGTGATGGCGAGACGATCACGCTGGATAGCGGCTCGACCACCTCGGAAGTGGCGGCGGGCCTGCTGGAGCGGCGCGATCTGACGGTCATCACCAATGGCCTCAACATCGCGCTGATGCTGGGCGCTCAGCCCTCGATCACCGTGCTGATGCCGGGTGGGCAGTTCAAGGCGCCCACCCTGTCGGTCAGCGGCGAGGGGTCGGCGGATTATTTCAACGGGCTTTTCGTGAAGAGCCTGTTTCTGGCGGCGGCGGCGGTCTCCATCGAGGAGGGGATTACCATTCCCTCGCTGGGCGATCTGCCGATCAAGCGGGCGATGATCGCCAGCGCGGAGAAGGTCTGGCTGGTGGTCGATTCCAGCAAGATCGGGCGTCGCAGTTTTTCAGCCATCGGGCCGGTCAGCATGATCCATGGCCTGATCACCGACAGCGGCATCTCGGACGCCGACAGGGCGCGGTTCGAGGATGCGGGAATAGAGGTTATTGTTGCATGAAGCTTGGGCGTGGCACGGTTGTGGGGATTGCCTTGGGCGCGGTGGCGCTGGGCGCGCTGGCCTTTTGGGGACAGGCGGCACATAAGGCATCCAATCTGATCGTGGTCATCACGCCCTCGCTGGACAATCCCTTCTTCGGTCAGGAGGCTTTGGGCGCTCAGGCGCGGGCGTCCGAACTGGGTTATCAGACGCTGAAATTCTCGCACGGTGACGATGCCTTCAGGCAGAGCGAGCTAATCGACACCGCCATCGCCCGCAATGCCGCCGCGATCATCCTCGACAATGCCGGGTCGGAGGCCAGTGTGGCCGCCGTGCGCAAGGCGAAGAATGCGGGCATCCCGGTCTTCCTGATCGATCGCGAAATCGCGGCGCGCGGGGTGGCCAAGGTGCAGATCGTCTCGAACAATTATCAGGGCGCGATGCAGGGGGCTCAGGCCTTTGCGCAGGGCCTTGGAGAAAAGGGCGATTATGTCGAGCTGGTCGGCAAGGAGTCCGATACCAATGCGGCGATCCGCTCCAAGGGCTTCCATCAGGTGCTGGACCAGTATCCGGCCCTGCATCTGACCGCGCGGCAATCGGCCAACTGGAGCCAGTCCGAGGCCTTCACCAAGGTGCAGTCGATCCTTCAGGCCCACCCCGAGATCAAGGGGGTGATTGCCGGGAATGACACGATGGCGATGGGCGCCATCGCTGCCCTGCAGGGGGCCGGGCGGCAGGATGTGGTGGTGGTCGGCTTCGATGGCTCCAACGATGTGCGCGATGCCATCCAGCAGGGCAAGGCGGTGGCCACGGTGTTGCAACCGGCATGGCGGCAGGCGCAGTTTGCCGTCGAGCTGGCGGATCGCTTCCTGAAAACCGGCAGCACCGGGCAGGATGAGAAGCTGATTATGGACTGCCTGCTGATTACTCGCGCCAATGCCGCGCGTCTGAACAATTTTGCCCTCGGGCGCTGAGCCCTATTCCCCCCAATCTGTGAGAGGATTGTCATGAGCAAGCTGACCTTCGGTGCCGGTATCTGGCACTTTGCCACCTATCTCGACCGCTATGCCACCGATGGCTATGGCCCGGCCAAGACGCTGATCGAGATGATCGATCTGGCGGGGCAGGTGCGCGATCTCTCGGTGGTGGACATCAATGCGCCGTGGAGCCCGGAAATTTCGGTCGATGAGGTCGAGGTGGCGTTGAAGCGCAACAACCTCTCGGTGATCGGCATCACGCCGGAGATTTATACGCGGGAATTTTCCAAGGGCGCTTTCACGAACCCCGACGCCGGTGTGCGTCGCCGTGCCAATGAGATGTGCAATCAGGCCGCCGATCTGGTGCGCCGTTTTGGGGCATCTTACGTGAAGCTGTGGCCGGGGCAGGATGGCTGGGACTATCCTTTTCAGGCCGATTACAAGCAGATCTGGCGCTATTCGGTGGAAGGCATCGGTGAGCTGGCCAGCCAGAATCCGGACCTTAAATTCGTCATCGAATACAAGCCGCGCGAGCCGCGCGTCCATATGAGCTATTCCTCGGTCGCCCGCACGCTGTTGGGGATCGAGGCGATGGGGCTTCCCAACGTGGGCATTTTGCTCGACTTCGGCCATGCGCTGTTCGGCGGGGAAAGCCCGGCGGATTCCGCGCAGCTGGCCATCGATCATGGCCGCCTGTTCGGCATGGATGTGAACGACAATCTGCGCAGCTGGGACGATGATATGGTGGCGGGCACCGTCCACCCCATCGAGCTGTTCGAATTCTTCTACACGCTGCGCAAGAACAAATGGGAAGGCGTGTGGCAGCTCGACCAGTTCCCCTTCCGCGAAAACTGTGTGGAGGCTGCCGATATGGCCATCGATTTCCTCAAGCACATCGATGGCGCGCTGGACCGGCTGGACTGGGACGCGCTGCAGGCCGCGCAGGACAGGCAGGATGCCATGGGCGCCCAGAAGATTGCCCGGCAGGCGCTGTTTGGCTTCTGATGCAAAGCGGGCGGCAGGTTGGTGCGCCTGCCGCCCCTTCGTTCAACCCTCGCCCAGCAAGTGCAGTGCCTTGTCCAGCGGGCACAGGTCACCCTGAGCCTCGGCGGCGCAACCGGGCAGCGGGATGGTGACGCGATAGGCGCCCTTGACTCCCAGCGGCGCGGCAGAGCGGATCTGCTCCAGCGACTGGGCGCGGTAGGAGGCCCGCACATAGAGTTTGCCGTTACGCGCTTTCAGCCGCTCAAGCACGATAGCGCCGCCGGGCGCGGGGTCGTCCAGCGCCAGACCGGGCACCTGCCAGTGCAGATCCAGCAGCCCGCCCAGATTGGCGATGTTGGTGTCATGGCCCGAGATCATGGTGACGGCGGTTGTGCCGGTCAGCCCTTCACGCATGATCGGCAACAGGCTCGAGAGATTGGCCGAGGCCACTGGATAAGGCCGCGCCAGCAGGCGGAACTCCAGCGCATGCAGCGCCGAGAGCCGGGCGATCTGGGCGGGCGTCACCCGGCCCCAGCCGACCTGTGCCAGCGGCTTGCCCTCGCCATATTCCAGCAGCATGATCTGCGCCACGGTGGAGGCGCGATCCAGCGCGCCCGCCATCTTGGGCCGTTTGCCGGCACTGGCCGGAGCGATCACGCTGGGCTGGCCCCCGATGCCGCAAGTTGCCGAGGGACCATCCTTGCACAGGATATGATCGGCCAGCGCCAGCAGGGGACGATGCGCCGCCTCGACCGCTGCCATGCCGCCCGGGCCCACGCCCTGCGCCACGGCGGCGTCCACCTGCACCGGGTCCAGCTTGACCAGACCGGCCTCGATCGGGCCGAAGCGGGTGTCCTTGCTGCCCTGCGGCTGGTGGTCACTGGGCATGGCACAGCCGGGCGCCAGGGCTTTGGCCCAGCTTTTCGCGGTTTCGATGGTGCGCTGGTCACTGTCGGCCACGATGCGGACGGTGGGGCAGTCCTTCGCCGGGATCACGCCCTGCGCGCGCAACACCGCACCATCACTGGCGCCAAGACGCTCCACCGCCAGCGCGCCATGCGGGGTGAGGAAGCCTGGCTCGACAGGCCATGAGGGCCATGTCTCGGGCGTCACCTCGGCGGGCATGGGCTGGGCCTTGGTGGGCGGGCGCACGCCATGGCGCATCAGCATCACCACGCGGTCAACGGTGAGACCTTCGGGAGCAGGGGCCGCATGCGCGACCCCCGCCATCAGCGCCAGAGCGGCGCCGGCCAAAACGCGCCGCATCAGAAATGCACCTGCACGCCGCCGCGCAGCTGGGTGCCGTAATGCTCACGCTCGATCAGCCAGTTGCGGTTGGCGCCCATATAGCGGCGCCACGGCGCATCGGTCAGGTTCACAGCATCGCCAAAGACGGTGACGGCGGGAATGATCTGATAGCTGACATGCAGATCGAGCTGGCCATTGGCATCGGTGTACTGATCCGTCGCCGCCGAGCTGCCCAGCGTGTCGAGATAGGCCGAGCGGTAGGAGAAGGCCAGACGCGCGCCAAAGCCATACTTTTCATAGAACAGCTGCGCCGTGCCGACATTCTTGGACTGATAGGCCAGCGGCACCTTGCCGCTGCGGATCGCCGCCGCATTGGCGCTGCCCCACACATGGCTGAAATTGGCCGAAATGCCGAAACCGGACAGCGCGCCGGGCAATTGCGTGAACTGGTGCTGCACGTTGAATTCCACGCCGGTGACATTTTCGTGATCGGCGTTGAAGGGCTGGGTCACATTGGCCGCGCTGTAGAGCACATTGCCCAGCGTCACATTGTTCTGCAGCGTGGTGGTCGAATAGATCGGATTGTCGATGGATTTCGTGAAGATCCCCGCCGAGATGATGCTGCCCTTGGCTGGATAGAATTCCACCGAGGCATCGAGATTGACCGCGCGATAGGGCTTCAGATTGGGATTGCCGATGGAGATCGCCGTGGCGGTCTGCGAGGTGTCGGTCACCGTGACATAGGGTGCCAGCTGCGGATAGTTGGGGCGACCGATGGACGTCGTCACCGCGCCGCGCAGCAGCAGATCCTTGTTGATGTCATATTTGGCATTCAGCCCGGGGAAGAGATCGGTGTAATTGACCTTGCCGAAGGTGTTGAAGCCATCGGTGATCTTTGAGGCCGCGTTAACGATCTTGGCCTTGGTGCTGTCATAGGTGTTCTCGACGCGCAGGCCGGGGATCAGTGTCAGCGCACCGAACTTCAGCTTCAGCTGGACATAACCTGCCGTGATCCGCTCACGCACATCATAGTCACTGGCCAGCGAGTCCGAGATGTTGCCCGAGGTGGTGGTGGAACCGGTGGCCAGCGTGGAGAGATTGGCCATCAGATAGTCGCGCGCGGCGAAATAGTTGATGCGCTGGCCGAAGGAGAACTGGTTGCCATAGAAACCGGTGTTGCCGGTGTAACCCACATTGCCCAGATACCATTTGGTCGAGGTGGCCGAGTAGGTCATCTTGTTGTGATCGTCATCCTTGTGGCGATCGGTGATCTTGGCGCCGATGCTGAATTCCGACCCGTCGCCGATCTCCAGCGGGTGGGTGTAGTCCAGCTTGCCCTGCCACAGTTGCTCATAGGCATAGCGGCTTTCGATGTTGTATTTGCTGAAATAGAAATTGCTGGCATTGCCAAAATAGCCCGCGGTGCTGGGTGTCAGCGTGTAAGGATAGGTCGAGCCATCATAGGCCAGATTGACCCCGCCCTTGGCCGTGGTGAAGGTGAATTCGCTGCGCAGCGGGTCCTGCTTCACCGCGCGCGTGTAGCCTGCTGCGATGGACAGCGTGCCGCCCGCGACATCGGCGAAATCACCGCCCAGAATGGCGCTTTGTGTGTGATCATTCTCTTCGCGGCGGCGCACCAGAATGGTGGCGGTGCCCTTGGTGGGCGCGCCGGTGGTTGTGTCATAGGCAGTCACGGCGAGGCGGTTCTGGTCGCGCGTCTCGTGATCCTGAAATTCGGAATAGGAGGTGCGCAGGTAGAGCTTCACCTTCTCATTGGGATGCCAGTCGAAATTGCCGACGAAGCCAAGCCGCGTGCGCGAGAGATTGTAATCGCGCAGGCCATTGCCGTCCGGCGCTCCGGCGGAAGACCAGTTGCTCGATCCCTGAAAATTCTCGCTCTCGATGGGGCGGCGCGAATAGCTGGCGGAAATCACCGCGCCGAACTGCTTGTCGGCGCCGAAGCGGCCACCCACCGTGGCGTCCAGATCATAGGGCGTCTTGTTGTTGAGCGTATAATGCCCCACCGAGGCGCGGGCATCGACGAAAAACATCTTCTTGCTGTCAAACGCCGTCTTGGTGCGGATCGCCACTTCACCGGCGATGGCATTGGCATCCTGACTGGCCAGCAGCGATTTCGACACCGAGACGGACTGGATCATCGCGCTGGGAATATCGTCCAGCTTGACCTGGCGGCCATCGGGCTCGGGTGCGGGCAGGGTCATGCCGTTGAGGGTCACATTCGCCAAACCCGGATCGATGCCGCGGATCACCACATAGCGGCCCTCGCCCTGATCGTTGGCGGCGGTCAGGCCGGGCAGGCGTTTGATGGCTTCGGCCACATTCTGGTCGGGCAGCTTGCCCACATCATTGGCGTGCAGCGTTTCCACCGTGTTGTCGGCATTGCGCTTTTCCGCAACGGCCTCGCGCTGGGCGACCATCGCGCCGGTGACGACGATGGGGTCATGGCTATCGGCCTCATCATAGGCGGTGGGGGTGGGATCGGGCGCGCCGCCCACGATCACATAGGTGCTCTCGCCGGTGGCCTTGGCGGCAAGGCCCGTGCCTTCCAGCATGCGATTGAGCGCTTCGCCCGTGCCCATCCGGCCCGAGATGGCATGGCTGCGGCGGCCCTGCGCCACGCTGCCCGAAACGACGATCTGCACGCCAGTCTGCCGCGCGAAGAGGCGCACCGCGCTGGTCACATCCTGCGCCGGCACGTTGAAGCTGGAGATCGGGCTGGCGGCCTGAGCCTGCACGCAAGTGGCGGCCAAAGCCGCCAGAGTGGTGGTCGCAATCAGATGGCGACGGAAGGAAAGCATGATAGTCCCCGCAGAAACGGCCCCCCTTTGGGCCTTTGCCTGTTCGACAGGGCGGGGCGGAATTTCCTTTGATCTTTATGATTATTTTATAATCTGGATCGCTTCACCCTGATCGCGGGCCTGAGCGCCGACGCTGAGCGCGGCGGTGCGGGCAAAGCCTGCGGGATCGTCCAGCCGGAAGGCGCCATAGAGCTTTTCGCCGCCCAATGAGGGATTGCTCAGGGTGATTTTCAGCTGGTTGTGGCGGTTCATCTCCTCAATGGCGGCGTCGAGCCTGTCGCCATCCAGTTCGATGCGTCCGTTGGTCCAGGCGGTGGCGCGCTCAATGGCGGCGGCGGACATGGCCTGGGCCATCGGCATCCCATGGCCGTCGAAACTGGCGGTCTGCCCCGCGCCAAGCCGCAGCTTGCCGCCCGGTGCGCTGACCTCGACCATGCCTTCGCTCACCAGCACGGTGACGGCATCGCCCCGGCGGATCACCTGAAACACCGTGCCGATATCGGTGATGGTCACAGCGCCCGCCCTCACGCGGAAGGGACGGCTGGCATCATGCCGCACGCGCAGCAGGGTACGACCTTCCTCCAGCCGCACCACGCGGGCGTCGCTTTCCATCGCCACCTTCAGGCTGGTCTGCGTATCGAGCGACAGCGAGGACCCTTCGGCCAGGGTCACCTGACGCATCTCGCCCGTGCCGGTGGCATAGCGATCCGTGCCCGGCGCATAGAGCAGCACAGCGGCGATCCCCGCTGCCGCCAGAGCCGCGCCGCCGCCCACCCAGCGTTGATGACGGCGCATCCAGCCCTGCGCCATGGCCCTGCGGGTGAGCGCCGGGGGTGCTTCCGCATCCGGCACGGCCTGCACCGGCGGGCTGAACAGCGCCAGCGTGGCCTGAGCGCGCAACAGCGCCCCGGCATGGCGCGGATGCTGCGCGAGCCAAGCTTCAAGGCCCTCAGGCGTGGTGTCCGGGTTCGCGTCGAGGGCCGCCGCCCAGCGCGCGGCGGCAGCTTCAACCGTTGATGACGAAGTTTCGACGCTGCCTATCAAGTAAGTGTCCGTGTTCCTGCGCCGGTCCGGTGTCCTCCCCGGGCAGGCATGCTGTGGCGCGCATTTCGGCCTGAATCAACCTCAGGGCCTTCTGCACGTCATTTTCCACCACGCTTTCGCTGACGCCAAGGCGCGCGGCAATCTCCTTTTGCGAAAGGCCCTCCACGCGTTTCAGCGTGAAGATGGTGCGGCACCTTTCGGGCAACCGCGCCAACATCGCCTCCACCATGCGCAGCTGCTGACGCGCCGCGCAGGCTTCCTCGATGCCCATCGCCTCTGCCTCAACGAAGCTGGAGGCATTTTCCGTAAAATCCTCGAAGCGGATAATCTGCGCGCGGCGCAAATGATCCCGCCAGAGGTTTTTGACGGTCTGCATGAAATAGGCGCCGGGCCGGTCGATATGCGCCACGCTGGTCAGGCTGGCGAAGCGGCAATAGGCGTCCTGAATGATGTCGTCGGCATCGCTCTGGCTCACGCCCAGACGGCGCAGGCTGGCGCGCACGGACCCTTCCTGAGGCACCACATGCGTGGCGACCCAGCGGATGATCTCGGGCGAGGCAGTAGCGACGGACATGATGTGTGGTCCCGGGCAGAGGGCCTTTCGTGTCCGCCGCGCTACCGTGGCTTTGCGTAACTTTGGTGACAGTCGCCCCTATCGCAGATCGGCGCGCAGATCGCGCACGCCCCGCCCCAGCCTCTCGCGCAGCAGGGTTCTGAGCGTGGCGCCATCGGCATAGCCGACTTCGGCGGCAATCGTTTCAAGGCTCAGCCCGCTGCCCTGGATCAGCGAGCGGGCGCGCTCCACACGCAGATCCTGAAAATAGGCCAGCGGCGATTTGCCCAGCACGGCCTGACAGCGGCGTTGCAGCGAGCGGGTGCTGGTGGCCAGCGCCGAGGCGGCCTCCTGAAGCGAGAAGCCTTCGCTCAGATGCTCGCGCGACCAGCGTTCGAAGCGCAGCACCAGCGGATCGGCCTGCGCCAGATGGTTGGGGATGATGTAGGCCGCCTGCGAGGAGCGGATATCGGCCAGCAGATAGCGGGACACCAGCGTTGCCAGCTCCGGGCTGGCCTGCCGCACCAGCCAGAGCGCCAGATCGAGATGCCCCATGGCCGAGCCTGCGGTCACGCCGGTCTCGCTGGGCACCAGCATGCGCGTCTCGTCGAGATCGACCTGCGGATAGCGCTGGCGGAACAGCGGGGCGAGGGACCAGGTGCTGGTGGCAGGGCTGCCGTTCAGCACACCGGCCTCGGCGATCACGAAAGTGCCGACGCAGGCCGCGGCGATCCGCGCCCCGCCCGCCTGCCATCGGGCGATCTGGTCGACAGCCTGACGGACATCGCCGCGCGCCAGAGCCGGCAGCAGCGTGTCGGGCGTCACGGCCTTGAGCGCGGGCACGATAACCCAATCCGGCCTCTCGTCCCGGTTCAGCGGGGTCGCCGGAATGATCAGACCCTGACCCGAGCGCACCCGGCGCCGCATGCCCATGATGGAGACATCAAAACGGGTCGCGCCGCCCATCATCGCGGCGGAGAGCGAGTTGGCGGTGGAGAACACGTCAAGCGTGGCGGTCAGCCCGGTGTCGAATAGCCCTTCCAGAGCGAGGATGATGATACGCATTTGGCGTGAATGGCCTCAATAATGTCATTTACGCCGATATCACGCTGTGGGCCGGATGGCTAGATCAAGGGGCGCCCGGAAGGATGTTCCGGCCATGCAGAAGGAGACTACCCATGAAAGTTTTCGCCATCGGCTCGATCGTGAAGCCCATTTCGGATGAGGAGCGTGACGACATCCTGAAGCGTGAAGTGCCCCACACGCTGCAACTCTATCTCGATGGGCCCATCGAACAGTTCTGGTTCCGCAAGGACCGGCCGGGCCCGATCTTCCTGATGGAGGTCGAGTCGATCGAGGCAGCCAAGGCCGTGGTCGAGGCCATGCCGATCATGGTGGCCGGGATCGCCGCCTATGACTTCATCCCGGTGGGCCCGCTGATGCCGCTGGGTCGCCTGATCCAGGGCGCCTGATGATGAGCGGCTCGGCCTGCCATGGTTGGCCGAGCAGCTTTTCAGTGCGGCGGCTGTTCTGCGATCACGGCATCTGGCCAAGGGTTCCGGCCTTCCTGAAGCCACCGCAAGGTCTCGGCCCAGAAGGTGGGAGCATGGCTGTCATGGAACAGGGCGAAATGGCCGATCGCCTGCAAGCCATAATCGGCGGGCTTGAGGAGGACAGCGGTGCGCGCGGCAGAGCGATAATACCCCAATGTCCGGCGGATGGCCGCCACCGAGCCGATTTCATCATCGGCCACGGCCACGGCCAGGATCGGGGCGGTCACTGCAGCCATCCGGGCTACGACCTGCTGTCGTTCCCGGGCTGGATGGTTTCGTTCGAAATGCTTGCGGCGGAAGCTCCATTCATGAGCGACGCCGGCGGGCAGATCCTCCAGCCAGCCCAGACGGCGGCCCGGAAAATAGCCGAACAGCGCCGTCAGCAGCGGCATGGCCAGATGCCATTTCACAAAGAGCTGCGCCCGGCCCGTGCGCGCATAATCGCCCCACCAGGCATATTGCGCGCCAACGGTCAGCATCCGGTCGATCCGCTCGGCACCCGGCGCCAGACCGGGCAAAAAGCCGCCGATGCTGTGGCCGACGACAGAGATCGGCGCTGCGGGGCGATGCTCATGCATCAGGCGCAGGGCGGCGGCGAAATCCTGCTCGCCCCAGTCGCGCCAGCGATAGGTGCATCCCCTCAGCCGGGCCGGGCGCGAGGCGCCGATGCCGCGATAGTCATAGGTCAGCACATCGAAACCATGCGCCGCCAGAAAGCGCGCATAGCGATGGTAATAGCGCGCCAGAACGCCGGTGGCATTGTTGATGATCACGCTGCCTGAAGCTTCGCCCGTTGCGCGCCAGAGATGGCCGTGAAGCACCACACCATCGGCACAGCGGATCACCATGGGGTCGCCATGCGGGGTGGGAACGGGGCCTGTCATGGGCGCAAGGATAGGCATGTGCCGGTTTCAAGTATACTCACTCTGCGGTATACTTGAAACCATGGTGAAAAAGCTTCCTTCGGCGCGTGAGCGCATTCTTGGCGCGGCCAACAGGCTGTTTCAGGGCGCGGGCATTCGCGCCACCAGTCTGGACGCCATTGCCGAAAAGGCCGGGGTGACCAAACGCAGCGTCTATTACCATTTCCGCAGCAAGGATGATCTGATCGCCGCCTATCTGGAAGCGCGTGACGAGCCCAATCTGGCCCTTTTCCAAAGCTGGTTCGCGCAAGCCGAAGGCGATACGGCAGCGCGGGTGGAGAGCATTTTCCGCCATCTGGCCCAATCGGCGCGGCATCCCAAGTGGCAGGGCTGCGGCTTTCTGCGCACCTCGGTCGAGCTGGTGGACCGGCCCGGGCATCCGGCGCTGGTGGCCGGGCGGCAGCACAAGAAGCGGGTTGAGGCATGGCTGGCGCAGGTGCTTCAGGAAGACCATGGCGAGGAGGCGGCCATGGCTCTGGCGCGGCAGATCATGCTGCTGCTTGACGGGGCCTTTGCTGTGGTGCTGCTCCACCGCGATCCAAGCTATCTGGAGAGCGCCGGGGATGCCGCCGCCCGCCTCATCCGGGCCACTTCGCCAGGCTGACGTCAGCCGATCAAGGCTCGGCCATCGCGGGCCAGACGGCACAGCAGCAAGGCGCTGAGGGCGGCACGCTCGCCCAGACTGTCGGCGATCAGATATTCTTCCGCGGAATGGATCGAGCCGCCACGCACCCCCATCGTATCGACCACCGGCACGCCGCAGGCCGCGATGTTGTTGCCGTCGCAAACCCCGCCGGTGTCTTTCCAGCCAATCTCCTGACCCAGCAGGCGTCCGCAATCGCGCACCAGTTCGAGCAGCTTCCGGCCCGGCGCATCGATGGGCTTGGGCGGGCGGGCGAAGCTGCCGTGGCGATGGATATGCAGATCATGCGCGGCGGCGACTTCGGCGATCATCCGGTCCAGCGCCTGCTCGGCAAAGGTCTGATCCTCGGGCGTCAGCGGCCGGATGTTGACGCGCAAGACCGCATGATCCGGCACGACATTGTTGGGCCCGCCACCCTCGATCTTCGCGCAATTGACGCTAAGCCCGGGGCGGACCAGAGCGCTGAGCCGCAGCGCCAGATCGGCGGCGGCGATCACCGCATTGCGCCCATCCTGAGGGTTGCGCCCGGCATGCGCGCTGCGCCCCTTCACAACAATCGAGAAATTTCCGCTGCCGGGCCGCGCCCCGGCCAGCGTGCCATCGGGCAGGGCGGAGGGCTCATAGGTGAAGGCTGCCAGCTTGCCCGAAGCCGCGCGGCGCAGCAAAGGCGCGGAGCCGGGCGAGCCCACCTCCTCATCGCTGTTCAGCACCACCTGATAGCCGATCTTTTCGTGATCGGGGCAGGCTTCAAATGCTTTCAGCGCGCCCAGCATCACGGCGATGCCGCCTTTCATATCGGCCACGCCGGGCCCGTTCAGCACGCCGGGGCTGAGCCATTGGCAGGTCTGGAAGGGGTGGTCGGCCTCGAAGACGGTGTCCATATGGCCGGTCAGCAGCAGCTGGATCGGAGCCTGCGGGCGCACCGTCAGCAGCAGATTGCGGCCATGGGTGACATCGCTTTCCCGGCCTTGCGCGTCGATCTTCGTGACCGGTTCAGGGGCCAGCAGGTCGATCTCGCCGGGCAAGGCCGCAAAGCCTTGCGCCAGTTGCTCGGCCATGGTGGCGAGCCCCGCCAGATTGCGGCTGCCGCTGTTGATCGCGGCCCAGCCCAGCACCTGATCCAGCATGGGCGCGGCCATGGCCTGTTCCACCACGACTTGCTCAGCGCTGGTGAGCGCCTCCGTCATTGCGGCAATCCGGGGATGGGCAGGCTTTCGATACGCGGCGCCTCGAAGCTGGCGGCGGGATAGGCGCAGTAATCGGCGGCATAGGCCGCGCTGGGCCGGTGATTGCCCGAGTCCCCCAGCCCGCCAAAGGGCATGGCCGAGGCGGCACCGGTCGTCGGGCGGTTCCAGTTGACCACGCCCGCACGGATTTCCGAAGCGAAACGCTCCCACAGCGCTGCGTCCTGCGCGATCAGCCCCGCCGAAAGGCCAAAGCTGGTGTTGTTGGCGGCGGCGATGGCGGCATCGAAACTGTCGGCGCGGATCACCTGCAACACCGGGGCGAAGATTTCCTCGTCCGGAGTGGCGACGCCGGTCACCTCCAGCACGGCGGCGCCCATAAAGGCGCTGTCGTCCCCGCGCGGCGCGGCGGGGGGCAGCAACAGCTTGGCGCCGGAAGCGGTGAGGGCCGCTACGGCCTCGCATGCCTTATGGGCGGCGCGGGCCGAGATCAGCGGGCCCATAAAGCCTTCCTCTTCGTCCCATGCGCGCACGGGCAGGGCTGCGGCTTGAGCCAGTACCGCTTCCAGCACCCGATCGCCCGCAGCGCCGCTGGGCAGGATCAGGCGGCGTGCGCAGGAACAACGCTGGCCGGTGGTGATAAAGGCCGAATGGCTGACCAGAGAAGCGACGGCCTCAGCTTCACCGTCCCCGATGTCTTCTGGCCAAGCGATCAGCGGATTGTTGCCCCCCAGTTCCAGCGCCAGAATGACATGCGGGCGGTCGGCAAAGGCGCGGCGGAACACGCGCCCGGCCTGTGCCGACCCCGTGAACAGCAGGCCATCGATATCGCCTGCAACCAGAGCCGCGCCGGTTTCCCGCCCGCCCTGTACGATCTGGAACACACCCTCGGGCAAGCCGGCCTCGGCCCACAGTTCGGCCATCCGCGCGCCCACCGCAGGCGTTTCTTCCGAGGGCTTGAACACCACCACATTGCCCGCGATCAGCGCCGGAACGATATGCCCATTGGGCAGGTGACCGGGGAAATTATACGGCCCCAGCACCGCCATCACCCCATGCGGACGATGGCGCAGCACCGAGCGGCCAAAGGGCATCTCCTGCTCGCGCAGGCCCGCGCGTTCGGCCTGAGCGGCGATGGAGATCTCCACCTTGCCGATCATGGCGTTGACCTCGCCCCGGCTGTCCCACAGCTGCTTGCCGGTTTCCTGCGCGATCAGCCGGGCGAAACCTTCCAGCTGTTCTTTCAACAAAGCGCCAAAACGACGGGCGATGGCCAGCCTGTCCTCCAGCGGCGTGCGCGCCCAGAGCGGCGCTGTGGCGCGGGCGCGCTCCAGCGCCTGCTGGCATTCCGCCGGGCCATCCACAGGCCCCTCCCAGATGATGGCGCCGTTAGCCGGGTTGGTCGATTGCAGGATCATGGGGTCATTCTCGCCTTCGGGGTCAAGCTGTCAACCGGCGGTGCGCGTTGCCGCCAGCGCGTCTTCCAGACGGGTCAGGGCCTCTGCGGCTTCCTCGCTGGTGATGTTGAGCGGGGGCAGCAGGCGGATGCAGTTCTCACCGCCGCCTGCCACCAGCAGGCCATGCTCGCGGGCGGTGGCCATCATGGCGCGGTTGTTGGGCACCAGCTTCACGCCGATCAGCAGACCCTTGCCGCGCACATCGACCACCAGATCGGGATAGCGCGCGGCGATTTCGCGCAGACCGGCGAAAAGCTGATCGGAGATGCTGCGCACATGGGCCATCATCTCCTCCTGAGCGATGGCGTCGAAAGCGGCGGTGGCGACGGCCATGGCCAGCGGATTGCCGCCGAAGGTCGTGCCATGCGCCGCCACGGTCATGCCCTTCGCGGCCTTCTCCGTGGCGAGGCAGGCGCCGACGGGGAAGCCGCCGCCCAGCGCCTTGGCGATGGCCATGATGTCGGGCGCGGCGTCCTCCACCCATTGATGCGCGAAGAGGCGCCCGGTGCGGCCCATGCCGCATTGCACCTCGTCATGGATCAGCAGCGTGCCGGTCTCGTTGCAGAGGGCGCGAATCCAGCGCAGCCATTCCGCATCGAGCGCGCGGGCGCCGCCTTCGCCCTGCACCGGCTCGACGATGACAGCGGCGGCAGTGGGCGCGCGCAGGGCAGCCTCGATGGCGGGCTTGTCATCGAGCGAAAGCTGGATGAAGCCGGGCATGCGGGGGCCGAAGCCCTCCAGATAGGAGGGATTGCCCGAGGCGTTGATCGCGCCATAGGTGCGGCCATGGAAGGACCCGGCAAAGCCGATGATGTCGATCCTTTCAGGCGCGCCATTGGCGTGGTGATAGCGCCGCGCGGTTTTCAGCGCGCATTCCACCGCCTCCGTGCCCGAATTGGCGAAGAAAACAGTGTCGGCGAAGGAGGCTTCGACCAGCTTGTGGGCCAGCTCCTCCTGCTGCGGAATGCGGAAGATGTTGGAGACATGCCAGAGCTTTTCGGCCTGATCGGTCAGCGCTTTCACCAGCACCGGCGCGCAATGGCCAAGGCTGTTGGTGGCCACGCCCGAAACGCAGTCGAGATAGGCGCGCCCATCCCGGCCATACAGCCACACGCCCTTGCCGTGATCGGCTTCCAGCGGGGCGCGGTTGTAGACGCCCATCAGTTCCTGGGCCTTGGGCTTGTCCTGGGTCTCGATCATGCTGCTTGTTCCTCTCTCCACAGGCGGAAGTCGCCGAGGCGGCCTGTTGCGATCAGGCCCTTGCTGGTGCGGATTGGCGTGGTTTCATCCACCACCACGCAGTCGCGAATGGTGGCGATATGGTTGGTGCGGGCATGGACGGTGGGGCCTGCGTCAAAAATGTCGCAATAGCCGTCGTCGAGGAAATCCTCGCCCATCAGCAGGCGATAGGCGGGGAGGGATTTTTCATGCGGGCGGCCGATCACCTCGCGTGCGGCGGCGGGCAGCATCGAGGTGTAGATCGGATAGCGCGGCATCAGATCGGCGATGAACTGATTGCCATGCATGGCGTTGAACAGGTCGGCCTCCAGCACGCCGCCGCCGAAGAAGGGGCCGGCCACCGCGTCCCAGAAGGGGCTTGTGTCGCCCTCCATCCAGCCGCGCAGTTCGGCCACCACCTGATCGCCGAAACGCTCGCGGTGCTGGGCGATGAAGAGGTAGCGGCTGCGCGCTAGCATTGCCCCCATGCCGCCGGTGCGCGCATCGGGGTGGAGGAACAGTCCGGCGATTTCGGTGGCGCCGTCGAAGTCGTTCACCAGATGGAGGACATTGGTGGAAAAGCTGCGGTTGAGCCCGCGCGAGGCATGGGTGACGCGCGCGCTCTTGTAGCTGTAAAAAGGCCAGCGCACGCCGATGCGCGAGAAGATGCTGGCGGTGCCAATGACCTTGCCCGCGCCGTTGTCCAGCGCCAGCATGTAGAACTCGTCCTGCGGGGCGGTGATCTGCACTTCGAGCGAATCCTCGCTCCAGGCGAGGCGTTCCTGCAGGGCGGCGCGGTCGTTGGGCAGGTTGGTCATGCCGCCGCCGGAGAGCGCGGCAAGGGCGAGCAGGGCGTCCAGATCCGCCATGCGGGCCATGCGGATGAAGGGCTGATTGGCGGCTGGCGCGGTCATCGCAGCTCCTCCTTGCCGAAGCCCAGCAGGTTGAGCAGGGCGGCGCGGGCGGTCCAGCATTGCTGCCATAGATCGGGGTTGCCGATGTCTTCCGGCGCGATGTGTTCGGGCCAGTGGCGGGTGATGAGGTCGGCCAGCGCATCGGCCTTGCCTTCGGTGAGCAGGAAGCGTTGGTCGAGTGCGGCCAACTCGCTTTCCTCCAGCGCGACGCGCAGGCGCAGGCAGGCCGGGCCGCCGCCGTTGCGCATGGATTCGCGCAGAGTCATGAACTGCGTGCTGCGGATCGGGCCGTTCGAGGCGATGAGGTCTTCCAGCCACGCGACCACCGAGGGCACCTCGCGCGCCTCACCGGGGAGCAGGAGCAGCATGCCGCCCTCGGGCAGCGTCACCAGTTGCGAGTTGAACAGATAGGAGCGGATCGCATCCGCCAGTGAAACGCGGGCGGCGGGCACCTCGATGATCTGGGCTTCGGGCAGGCGCTGGCGGATGGCGGCGTAGAGGGCGTCGCGATCGGCAAAGGCCTGTTCGTGGGTGAAGAGCACGGTTTCATTGGCGACCGCCACCACATCATTGTGGAAGGCGCCTGCCGCGATGGCCTCGTCACTCTGGCGGGCGAGCAGGGCGTTGCGGCTTGGCAGATTGTGGCGACGAACAAGAGCTTCCGCTGCAAGGCGATGCTGGCGGGCAGGGAAACCGCCCACCGGGCCCGCGCCATGGACGAAGATTTCCAGCCCCTCGGCGCCATGACTGGTGGCGAGCCGCATATGATTGGCCGCGCCCTCATCGCCGAAGGGGGCGGGCAGGGGGGCATGCACGCGCACGCAGGGGACGTTGGCGAAAAGGGCGCTGAGCTGCCGCTGCGTCTGCGGCGCCTCAATGCTGCGGTGAGGCATGGAGGCCAGATTGGCGACGGACAGATGCGTCAGCCCATCGGCGCTGTCAGGCCGGGGCGAGACGGTGGCGGCATTGGCCGTCCACATCGCTGAGGCGGAAAAGCTGTTGCGGAAAAGCGCCGGATCGGCGGCCCATGCCGCGCGGCAGACTTCCAGATCGCTGCCCGTAAAGCCCATGCGGCGCAGCCATGCGGCATTGGGCCGGTCATGGGGCAGCAGCAGGCCCTGCGGCAGGCCCAGCGCCATCATCTGCCGCATCTTGGCCAGTCCTTGCAGCGCCGCTTCTCGCGGGGCTGAGACGCTGCCCGCATGCGTGGCCGAAGCGATGTTGCCCAGCGAGAGCCCGGCGTAATTATGGCTGGGGCCGACCAGCCCGTCGAAATTGACCTCCAGCATGCGTATCAGCCTTTTGTTATTCCTTGAACTCCTGATAAACCCATTCGGCCTGAGCAATCTCATGCATAAAATGCCGATTGATATGAGTGAATGGAATGGATCAGGATGACCGGCGGCTGCTGCCGTCCATCACCATGCTGCAATGTTTCGAGGCGGCGGCGCGCTATGGCAGCGCCTCGCTGGCGGGGGAGCGCATTGGTCTCACGCAAAGCGCGGTCAGCCGCCATATCGCCAGCCTTGAGACATGGCTGGGCAAGCCCTTGTTCGATCGTGTGGGGCGCCGCATCGTGCTCAACGAGCAGGGGCGGCTTTATCTGGACCGCATCGCCCGGCCCTTAAGCGAAATCCGCGCGGCCACGCGCGATATGTTGGGGCATGGATCGGGGCGGGTGGTCAATCTGGCAACGCTGCCGACCTTCGGCATGCGCTGGATCGCGCCGCGCCTGCCCGGCCTGCTGATGCATGACCCCGATCTGGTGGTGAACATCGCCGCGCGCATCGATATCTTCAACTTCGCCGATGAGGCTTTCGATGCCGCCATTCACGTGGGCCCGCCTGACTGGCCTGATGTGGAGCATGACCTGCTGTTTCGCGAAAGGGTGATCCCGGTGCTGTCACCGGCGCTGGCGCAAAGCGCAGGGGTGAAGACTGCGGAAGATTTTCTGCGTGTGCCGCTGCTGGAACAGAGCGCGCGGCGCGATGCCTGGCAGAAATGGTTTGCGCTCAGCGATGTGGCCTGTCCGGCGGATCGGGCCGTTTCGGTGATGGGGCATTTCTCGATGCTGGCGCAGGCGGCCTGTGCGGGGGCCGGGGCGGCGCTGCTGCCCAGCTTTCTGATCCAGCCCGAGCTGCAGTCCGGCGCGCTGGTGGCCCCGGTGGAGCGCGCTCTGGCCGAGGATCGCAACTATTATCTGGTCTATCCCAAAGCGAAATTGCAGATGCCGCATTTCGCCCAATTGCGCGATTGGCTGCTGGAGGAAGCAGCCAAGGAAATCAGCGCGGAATATGGGTGATCACTTGCCCCGGTGAGGCCTTGATCGCCTCGGCAGCGGCGGGATCGAGCAGAATGCCGCCTTCGGTCGGCTGGACGCGACCATAGGCGGCGCGGAAGTGGTCCAACCGGCCATGCGCCACCAGACTTTCGGTGCCGTCATTGTCCTGAATGGCCACGATCTGGTCCTGCTGGGCCTGACGGATGGTGACGATATCGTCGGTGTTGCAGACCATGGTGGGGCCGCCGTCAAAGACGTCGATGTAATTACGGTAGGCGAAGCCTTCCTTCTCCAGCATGCGCTGCGCCGCGCGGCCAGAGGGGTGAGGCACGCCCATCACCGCCATTGCGCTTTCGGGCACCATGGCGGTGTAGATCGGGTGCTTGGGCATCAGATCGGCGATGAATTGCGCGCCGCGCACCGCCTTGAACTCATCGGCCTCACGGAAGGGCATGCCGAAGAAGCGGCCCGTCACCCCGTCCCAGAAGGGCGAGATGCCGCATTCGTCGATCACGCCGCGCAGCTCGGCCAGCGTGCGGTCGGCGAAGCGCGCGCGATGCATCGCGATAAAGAGATAGCGGCTGCGCGCCAGCAGCGATCCGGCGCCCGCCGACCTTTCGGTGGGATGCAGGAACAGCCCGCCGACCTCGCTGCTGCCATTGTGATCGGTCACCAGCGTCAGCATCTCGCTGCGGATCGCGCGGGAGAATTCGCTGGAATAATGGGTGAAGGCATCGATGCGATAGGAATAATGCGGGCGATCCATGCCGATGCAGGAGAAGATCTGGCAGGTGCCGCGCACCTTGCCGGTCTCCAGATCTTCCAGCACGAACATATACATGTCGCTGGCCAGCTCGTTCGGCGAACGCCCGAAGGAGGCGGCGGCGGTATCCAGCTTGTCCTGCAGCTTGGGGCGGTCGGCGGGCAGGTTGGTGAAGCCGCCGCCGGTGCTTTTGGCCATCTCATAGATGGCGGACAGATCGTCTTGGCTGGCGGCTCTCAGGACATGGGTCATCGTCGGGCAATGTAACCGCCCTTGAATTTAGCGCAAGGCTTGTGCCGCCAGAGCATCGCAATCGGCATCCTGAGCGCGCGGCCCCTGCTTGCCGGTGATGGCAGCGCCCACCATGCCGAGGATGCCGCCAAGCGATTTTGCATGAGGCGGCACCTTGATATCGGGCTGTTTGATCGTGCCTGCGATGGGGATGGCGCCGGGCAGGCGCAGCAGCGCCTTGCCCTTGGGCGCGCCCTTGAGAGTGAGCGCCAGCCTTTCGTCGCTCAAATTCAGCGTGCCCCACACGCTGGTCTGCCCGCGTGAGGTATCGATCAGGATCGGCGCGGGCCGGGCGAGGCCATGGCGCACATCCAGCCGCATCACCATGCAGCGCAGGCTGGCCATATCCTGCTTGCCTGACGTCAGCCCACCGCCGACATCCTGCCCCAGCAAAGCGGCGGTGCGCGCCGGGATCTGCCCATCGCGGCCCACCAGTGCAACGGTGCCGCTTCCCGCGCCAAGAGCCGCGCGCACCGTATGGCCATAGCCGCTCATCGCCATGTTTCCGACCAGACTGCCGTCGATTTGGGCGGGGGGGAAGAAGTCCATCAGCCGTGCGCCGCGCATGGCGAGGTTGACCGTCAACTGTGGATCGCGTTGGCCCGGTTTGGACTGATCGATGCGCAGACTGCCCGCGAAGGTGCCATGTGTGAGGCCGAGGGTGAGGGGGCTGATCGCCAACCGGCTGCGCTCCAGCGAGAGATGGGCGCTCATGCTGCGGAAGGGGCTGGGCCCCGGCCAGAGCAGATGATCGACGCGCAGATCCAGCGCCCCATCGGTATGGACGACATGTTTGAGATCGATCGCCGATCCGGGCAGCAACCGTGGCCCCAGCCGGGCCTTCAGCGCCGCGCCCCGCGCCTTGCCGGCATCGGAGGAGAGATCGTTGAAATCGAAACGGTTGGCGAACAGCGCTCCGGTGATCCGGCTGCGCCCCTGCCGTTTGACGATGGTGGCATGACCGGCGATATCAGACCGGCCGACGGTGCCTAAGAGGTGATCAATCACCCAATCGGGCCGGTTGCGGCGGATTTGGGCCGTCAGTTGCACGGGCTGCGTGCCGGGCAGCCCGGCCTCGATGATCGCGTCGAGCAGCTTGAGGTCGGTGGCATGGCCCTGCGCCTCACCCTGTAGATGAGCCAGATCGAGCGGCCTTGGCATGGTGCCCTTTATGGCAAAGCCCACGGCGGGGCTTTCGATGGTCAGCTGATAGGGCCATGCGGCATGGGCCTGACCCTCCACGATGGCTGCGCCTTGCGCCTTGATCTGCACGGGATGGCCCATCACCAGACCCTGGCCCTCCACCCTCAGGCTGGCCCTGTCGGAGGTGATCGCCACATCCAGCGAACGGTCGCGCTTGTCGTCAAGATAGCGCAGGCGGCTGTCGGTGATATGCAGCACGCGCAGCAGCGCCGGATGGCCGCCCGCATTGCTCTGGCCGTTGGACCAGTTCCTGCGCCCTTGCGCATTGCGATAGAAGGAGAGCAGGGCGCCTTTCAGATCGGCCCGCTCCAGCGCCATATTGCCGGAGAGCAGCGACCACACGGAGAGCTGCACATCGGCCTGATCAATGCGGGCCAGATCGTCCAGACCAGCTTTGGCCCCCGGTTCGACCCATGTTGGTTGCGGCCAGCGGATGGCCTTGAAGCGCAGATGGGGATGGAAGGAAATGGTGTCCACCCGCTCCATTGCGCCGATGGTGACGGGGCGGCCTGTGCGCTCGGAAAGGCGCGCCTCGATACGGCCCTTGAGCAGGCCCCAAGGGAACATCGCCAGGCCGAGCAGGCCCAGCCCCGGCAGCACAAGGCATGCCGCCGCCGCCCAGGTGAGGCGGCGGCGGAGCAGCGTACGATCCGTCAGGGTACGCGGCGCCCGGACAGGACCTGAACCAGCAGCACGATCAGCGCGATCACCAGCAGCAGATGGATCAGGCCACCGCCCACCGGCACGACGAAAGCGCCCAGCGCCCAGAGGATCAGCAGAACGACAAGAATGGTCCACAACATGGTTTCTCTCCCAGCAACACTACCAGAATGAAGCGTCAAGAGAGGCTGTGGTTCCTTGCGCAGGCCGTCAGGGCTTGGAAGGTGCGCTCATCGAGAAGGGGGCATCCGCCTTGGCACTGGCCCATTGCGGATTGGGCGTGGGCCCCATCACAAAGCGCAGCGTGCCGCCCGCCTGCAGCATCTCGCGCGAGAGCCATGGCCGGGTGTAAGGCGTGCCGTTGAAGCTGGCCGACTGGATATAGACGTTCTTCGGGCCATTGTTTTCGGCCTCGATGGTCAGCGCCTTGCCGCCCGGCATTGTGACCTGCACCTTGCGGAACAGCGGGCTGCCGATGGCATATTGCCCCACCCCGGGCGTCACCGGATAGAAGCCCAGCGCCGAAAACACATACCACGCCGAGGTCTGGCCATTGTCCTCATCGCCCGGATAGCCGTCGGGCGTCGCCGAATAGAGCCGCGCCATCACATCGCGCGCATGGGCCTGTGCCTTCCACGGCTGACCGGCCCAGTCATAGAGGTAGATCATATGCTGGATCGGCTGATTGCCATGGGCGTATTGGCCCATGTTGACGATCTGCATCTCGCGCGTTTCGTGGATCACCGCGCCGTAATAGGCATCGTCGAACAGGGGCGGCAGGGTGAAGATGGAATCGAGCTTGTCGGTGAAGGGCTTGTCGCCGCCGGAAAGGTTGATCAGCCCCTGCACGTCCTGCATCGCCGAGAAGCTGTAATGCATCGCATTGCCCTCGGTGAAGGCATCGCCCCAGGCATAGGGGGTGAAGGGCGCCATCCAGCTGCCATCCTGCTTGCGCCCGCGCATCCAGCCTGATGTTGCATCATAGACATTGCGGTAGTTCTGCGCATGGCCCGCGTAGAGCCTGGCATCCTTGCTCTTGCCCAGCGCCGCCGCCAGCCGCGACAGGGAGAAATCCGCCGTGGCATATTCCAGAGTCCGCGCCGCGCTTTCATTGATGCCGATATCATAGGGGACATAGCCCAGCCTGTTGTAGGCCTCCACACCCTCGCGGCCCACGGCGCTGAGCACCTCGCCCTTGGCATTGCGGGGCCGCCCTGCCGAGGTGGTGGCGTTCTTCACCATCGCCTCATAGAGCGTGTTCACATCGAAACCGCGCACGCCGTTGAGGTACGCATCCGCGATGATGTTGGTGGAATTCGACCCGATCATCACATCGCGCTGGCCGGGGCTCATCCATTCGGGCAGCCAGCCGCCCTCCTTATAGGCATTGGCGAGGCCCTGCATGATCTGGCTGTCGAGATCGGGGCGCACCAGCACGAAATAGGGGAAGACGGCGCGCCATGTGTCCCAGAAGCCGTTGTCGGTGAACATCGGGCCATCATGGACCTTGCCGTCATAGGGGCTGTAATGGACCGTCTTGCCGCTGCCATCCACCTCATGGAACATGCGGGGGAAGAGCAGCATGCGGTACATCGCCGAATAGAAGGTGCGGCGGTTGTCCAGATTGGGATCGCTGACCTGAATGCGGCCCAACTCGGCTTCCCATGCGGCCTTGGCCTTGGCTTGCGTCTCGGCGAAGCTGTCGCTGCCGAGTTCCTCCAGATTGCGCTCGGCCTGCTCGGGGCTGATGAAGGAGGAGGCGACCTTTACACCCACCTGCTCGCCATCGGCGGTCCTGAAGCTGACCACCGCGCCGACATGGGCGCCCTCGCGGGTCAGGGCGTTGGAAAGCTGCCAGGCTTCATCCCAGCTTTGGCTGATGCTGAAATCATGGTCGAACTGGGCGACGAAGTAGTTGCGGAAATTGCCCGGGACCCCGCCATGATTGTTGCGCACATAGCCGATGATCCGCCGCTTTTCCGGCTCGATCTTCACCATCGATCCGCCAGCCAGACCGTCGAGCAGGATATGGGCGTCATCGCTTTTGGGGAAGGTGAAGCGGAACTGCGCGGCACGGTTGGTGGGCGTCACCTCGGCGGTGACGTTGTAATCGGCCAGATAGACCTTGTAGCCATAGGGATGGCTTTCCTCGGCCTTGTGGCTGAACCAGCTGGCGCGCTCATCCTCCTTCAGCTTGACCGGGCCGGTTTCCGCAAAGAGCGAAAAGGCGGCGTAATCCTTCATCCACGGGCTGGGCTGATGGGTCTGCTTGATGCCGTTGATCTTTTTGTCATGGTACATGTAACCCCAGCCGCTGCCCGGCTTGCCGGTGACGGGGCTCCAGAAATTCATGCCCCATGGTACCGCGACGGCGGGATAGGTGTTGCCATAGGACAGTTCATGATCGGAATCCGTGCCCATCAGCGGATTGACCAGATCGGCCAGCGCTTCGGGGGCTTCCTGCGCCATGGCCGGGGCGGTCAATGCAAGGCTGGCCACAGCCAGAAGCAATCGAGCGACAAGATTTTTCAAGGCAAGTCTCCGGGGGGAAGAGATGGGGCAGTTCAGTGGATCGGGCGCGGGGCCACACCGTCTTTCGTCATCACAACGGGCTTGATCGTGCCGTCCTCGGCAAAGATCATGCGGTCGATGGCGATCTGGCGATGCTCGCCCTTGTCGTCGCCCAGCGGGCGGCGGTGATAGGCGATGTACCAGTCATCGGTGCCCGGCACATTGACCACCGAATGATGGCCCGCCCCACGCGCGATGCTCAGATCCTGAGCGAGGATCTTGCCCATCGGCTTGAACGGCCCGAGCGGGCTTGGCCCCATGGCATAGGAGACGCTGTAATCGGGCCCGGTCCAGTCGCCCTCCGACCACATCAGATAATAGATGCCCTTGCGCTTCACGAGGAACGATCCCTCGACATAGCCCGGCGGCGTGATGGACTTGTAGGTGCTGCCATCGGGAAAGGGCAGGATCGAGCGCAGATCATGGCTGAGGCGCACCACATTGCAGTGCCCCCAGCCGCCGTAATAAAGGTACACCTGCCCGTCATCGTCGCGATAGACGAAGGGGGCGATCGGCTGGGCGCCATTGTGAAAGCCCCCGATCAGCGGCTTGCCCAGCGCATCCTTGAATGGCCCTGCCGGAGTGTCCGCCACGGCCAGACCGATCCCGCCGGTCTGGCTGTCGTTCTGGATGTCGTTGGCGGCGAAGAACATATAATAGCGCCCGTCCTGCTCGATGGCCGAGGGCGCCCAGACCGCATAGGCCGCCCAGGGCACATCGGCGATATCGAGGGCATGGGCATGCTTGCTCCAATGCACAAGATCGGGCGAGGAAAAGGCGTTGAAAAAGGTTTGCTGCAGATAGGACGGACGCACAGTCGGCTGGCGGCGCAGGGCTTGCTGCTCGGGCGATATCCGCGTCGAAACATCATGCGAGCCATCATCGTCGGAGGTGGTGGGATAGATCCAGTATTGCCCGCCAAACAGCCGGATTTCCGGATCGGCATACCAGCCCGGCACGATGGGATTATGCGCCTGTGCGGGCCCTGCCACCAGCGCGGCGGCCAGCGCCAGCCCCTTCAGCCTGTGCATCATGGATGACCCGCTCCTCTTCGACATGGCTTCAGCCGCTCGGGCGGCCTGTTGGCAAGCCTGCGTCTGTAGCGGTCGAAAGTGGCGGGCGTATAGCGGAAAATGAGGGCGGGCACCTCTTGAACAAGCGCCTGTCCGTCCCAAGAAAGTCCTGTAACCTCAAATTCTTGTCGTTTCCAAAAGGACTGATGCTTTGACGATGACCGCTATGCGTGACGAGCTGCATATCCGCGATGTGGCCCCGGCTGATGCAGCCGAACTGGCTGATCTTCTCAATGCGATCATCGCGCGTGGCGGCACCACCGCATTGCAAGACCCGTTCAGCGCTGAAGATCTGGCCAAAACCTATCTGATCGGCCCGCATGTGCATTGCTGCTTCGTGGCCGTGGCTGCGGCAACGGGTCGGATCGAGGGCTTCCAGACGCTGGTGCGCAATCCGCCGCTGCCCGACGACATCGGTGATATCGCGACCTTTGCGCGCATCGATGGCACGCAGCGCGGGGTCGGCTCGGCCCTGTTTGCTGCAACGAAGGCGCGCGCCCGCGCTCTGGGGTTGACGGCGATCAGCGCCACCATCCGGGCGGACAATCACGGCGGGCTGGCCTTCTATGGCAAGCAGGGCTTTGCCGATTATGCCGTCGCCCGCGCCATCCCGCTCAAAAATGGCGAGGCGGTCGATCGGATCACCAAACGCTGCCTGTTGTAAAGGGCGTTCAGTTCGGGCGGGGCAGCGACAGCTGAGGCAACACCGCCTCCAGCCGCGCCGCCAGATCGGCCTGACGGAAGGGCTTTTCCAGCAACGGCAGACCGGCCTCGATGCCGCGCGCGTCGGAATAGCCCGAGACCAGCATCACCGGTACTCCCGGCCAGTCCCGCGCAACGGCGCGTGCCAGCTCCACACCGGTCATGCCCGGCATCAGGTGATCGGTGATGACGATGTCGACCTTGCCCTCCTGCCTCAGACACTCCAGCGCCTCGGCGCCCGAGGAGGCCTCGATCACCTCGAAGCCCAGTTCGGTGAGCATATCGGCGGTGCTCATGCGCACCAGCGGTTCATCATCCACCAGCAGCGCCACACCGGTCATCGCCGACACTTGCGCAGGCGCGGAGGCAGCAGGCTGCGCGGCCAAAGCCTTGCTGACCGGCAGCCACAGGCCGATCACCGTGCCCTTGCCGGGCGCGCTGCGGATTGTCAGCGCGCCGCCCAGCTGCGACGCCAGGCCATGCGCCATCGACAGGCCCAGCCCGGTGCCCTTGCCCACGCCCTTGGTGGAATAGAAAGGCTCGATGGCCCGCTCACGGGTTTCGGCATCCATGCCCACGCCCGTATCGGTGACGGTGATGACGATATACTGCCCCGGCCTGACCTCGCCATGGCCGGCACCCACCGTCCGCGCATCGGCGGACAGTTTGAGCAGGCCCCCGTCCGGCATGGCATCGCGCGCATTGACCGAAAGGTTGAGCAGCGCCATCTCGACCTGATTGTGATCGGCCAGAGCCAACGGCAACCCCGGCGCCACATCATAGACCAGCGCCACCTGAGGCCCCAGCGTGGTGAGCAGCAGCTCACGCATGCCCGCCATCAGCGCGGCAAGATCCACCGGCTCGGGGCTAAGCGGCTGGCGCCGCGCAAAGGCCAGCAGGCGCTGCACCAGCGTGCGGGCGCGGTCGGCGGATTGCAGGGCACCGGAGATGATGCGCTGTTCGCGCTCGCCACCGACCTGCCGGCGTTGCAACAGATCCAGCCCGCCAATGATGGGGGCCAGCAGATTGTTGAAATCATGCGCCACGCCGCCGGTAAGCTTGCCCATGGCGTCCAGCTTCTGGGCCTGACGCAGGGCTTCCTGTGCGGTGACAAGCTCCTGCGTGCGGGCATGCACCAGATGTTCCAGCGTCGCCGCTGAGGTCTGGAGCGCCTCTTCCATCTTCTTGCGCTCGGTGATGTCGATGGAGAGGCCATCGAGCGTCAGCGGCGTGCCCTCGGGGCTGTAGGCAGGCTGGGCGCGGATGCCGATCCAGCGCATCTCGCCCGCAGGGGTGATCAGGCGATAGTCGATATCGTAATCGCCGCCGGTGGCGATGCTGCTGGCCAGCGCCTGCTCCACCCGCGCCCGGTCCTCCGGATGGATGGCGGCGTGCAGCTCGGCATAGCTGAAGGGCTGATCGGGATCGCGCCCGAAATTGATGCGGCACATGGGCGAGGTGTCCAGCTCGCCCGAGGCGATATGGAAGGACCACAGGCCGATGCGCCCCGCCGCCACCATCAGGCTGCGCTGGCGACTGTCATTCTTCACCTGATCGAGCAGGCGTGCATTCTCGATGGCGATCCCGGCCAGACGGGCCAGACTTTCCAGACGGCGCACCATATGCCGCGGCTGATGGCCCATATCCGCCCAATAGGCGCCCAGCGCCGCCACGGCGCGCGGGGAGCCGATGGGCACCATCACCAGACTGCGCACGAAGGTGGGCGTATAGGCTTCCTGCGGGATGCGCGGATCTTCGGTGGTATCGGCGATGCGGACGGTCTGCAGGTTCTGCATCGCCCAGCCGGAGATGCAGCTGTTTTCATCAAAACGCTTGCCCGCCCAGAGCGGGGCCATCGCATCCTCGACAGCGTAGAAGCAGCGGCCCGGCTCGCGGATGATGACGGCGATGCCATCGGCGCCGACGACCTTGCGGGCGGTCTGCCTCAGCACGGCGACCACCTCGTCCAGCGATCTGGCGGCGGCGAGCTTTTCGCTCGCTTCGATCAGATCTTCTTCAAAATTGGGCGTACTGTCGGCCGCCGGATGATCTGCACTGCGCAAGGTCTTCTCCACTGCAGCGCCTATAGCATATTTTGCGCCGATTCCCCGCGCTATTTCCTATAAGCTTCTCCCTAGGTAATCGTGCAGATTGCCTAGGGGATGCCCCTAGTGGATAGGGTTGAGGCGATGGAAAAGGTGACAGCTATGAGCGAGACGGTATGGCAAGGCGAGACGGTAAAAGCCTGGCTGGCCAGTCGCTTTGCCGCATCGCAGGTGGATCAGGACCGGGCCGACCGGCGCGGCCGCGATTACGAGGATGATTACGACAAGGCCGCTGCGGAGGAGTTCGTCTGTCGGCTGGCGCGGGTGCATCCTTCCGTGGAGGATCAGGCGCGGTTCGGTGCCTATCTGAAAGAGCTGCTGGACCGCGATGAGTACAATCGCACCGGCGTCTACAGCGAGCGCCGCTTCGAGCGCGAGGTGAAGGCCTATCTGCGCAAGCTGATCAAGATGACCAAGGCGAACGCAGGCTTCGAGAACACATCGCATTTCCAGAAGGATTGAGGTCGGAGGGGGCCTCCGGCGGGCAAAGGGCTATCGCCCTTTGCAATCCCTTTAGTGTCAAGTTTGTGCCACGGGTTCGGCGTCAGATATCGGAAGCAATGGGACAGCTCTTGTAAGCCGCTGCGTGGAATGGGAATGCCCGTAAAGTTAGGGAGAGCGGACGCTGGCGCGAGCGAAAGAACAATGACATCTGGAGAGATATGAAGCGCGAGATAGCCTTTTTGTTGAGCCTAGCGTTATGTGCGAGTGGCTGCCACACGAAGGCAACCATTTATGGTAAAGGATGTGGAGCTCGTCCCGCAGGTTGGATCACACCTCGCCAAGGGCACAGCATCTGGAATGGCGTTGACACGGTAACCGTTGCTGCGAACGGCGCGTTGACATTCAACGGTGCCAATATCTCAAAAAATAGCCTTCGATCAAATTTGAAGCTGGCCCGAGGCTTAGAACCGGCGGTCATCATACACGCAAAATTTGATCCGGAGGTGAATTGCGAGAGGGTCTTAGAGATTCGACAAATGATGTCTCAAATGCTTGATTGCCAACACGGCCAGTGCGCCGAGGGGGAAGGTCATTGGTGGTTAATCGGTGATGTTGGCAGAAATCCGCAGCCCTATGATCCTGAGGCTACGCCCAAGTCGGCGGAAACGCCTTGACGAAAGCGGCAGCTTTGTTGTCGGCTCCGGTTCGTCCGTTTTTGATTGAAATTTCCACACAGCGGCCACGAGGGCCGATACATGAATACGTCAATGACGCCTGGAACGGCTGGCTCCGCGCGCTATCTTCGCCGCATTGAGGCGGGCTGGATATGATTGGCGATGATCTGCCGCACTTAGCGGACTTTTCGCCGGGGCCAGCATGGGCCGGTGATCGCTCACCGGCCCACACGTGTTCAGGCCGTGGCGCGCTGGATCAGGCGGCCCAGCCGGTCGGCGAAGGCGCGCGGGTCAAGCGGCTGCTCGCCATCGACGATGCGCGCTTCATCGAGTAGCAGATGGGCTGCATCCGCACGCAGCACATCGTCCTCGGGCAGAGCGGCGAGGCGGGCGATCTGGGCATGGCCGGGGTTGATTTCCAGCACGGGCTTGGCGCCGGCGGGCGTCTGTCCGGCATTGGCCAGCAGCTTTTCCAGCTGGCGGTCAAGCCCGCTGTCCGACGCCACCAGACACACAGCGCTGTCCGTCAAGCGATCCGACAGGCGCACATCCGAGACCTTTTCGCCCAAAGTCTCCTTCACGAAGCCGAGGAAGCTGCTGACCGCATCGCTGGCCTCGGCCTTGGGGGCTTCTTTGCCTTCGGGCAGCGGGATCAGGCTGAGATCCGCCGCGCCCTGCGTCACCGAGGTGAAGGGCTTGCCGTCCAGATCCATGCCGCGCGCCCAGAAGCTGTCGACCTGATCGGGCAGCAGCAGAACCTCGACGCCCCGCGCGCGGAAGCCTTCCAGCTGGGGCGATGCGGCGATGCGGTCCAGATCGCTGCCGGTGGCGTAATAGATCGCGGTCTGGTTTTCCTTCATCCCCGCGACATAGTCCTCCAGCGAGCGCCATGCGCCGCCTGAGGTCGTGGTCTTGAAACGGGCCAGACGCAGCAGCGGCTCGCGCCGTTCGAAGTCCTCATAGAGGCCTTCCTTCAGCACCGCGCCGAAGGTCTCCCACAGCTTGCCATAGGCTTCGGCGTCGTCGCGGGCGGTCTTTTCCAGCTCGCCCAGCACCTTGCCGGTCAGGCCCTTGCGGATGGTGGTGAGGATCGGGCTGTCCTGGATCATCTCGCGCGACATGTTGAGCGGCAGATCGGCGCTGTCGACCAGACCGCGCACAAAGCGCAGATAACGCGGCAGAAGCTCAGCCTCATCGGTGATGAAGACGCGGCGGACATAGAGCTTCATCCGCCCCTTGCGGTCGGGGTCGAACAGGTCGAAGGGCTTGCTCTCCGGCACGAAGGCCAGCACCGAATATTCGTAACGCCCCTCGGCGCGGTAATGCAGGGTGAGGGCGGGTTCGTCCCACTGCCCGGCCACGCTGCGGTAGAAATCGGTGTACTCTTCCTTGCTGATCTCGCTCTTGGGGCGGGTCCAGAGCGCGGTGCCGTCGGCCAGCTGGGTGGCTTCGGCATCAGGCTTGTCCTTCAGCACGATGGGCACGGGAACATGGCCGGACTGGGCGCGCACCATCTGCTCGATGCGGTGGCGCTCGGCGTAATCCTTGGCCTCTTCCAGCAGGTGCAGCACGATGCGGGTGCCGCGCTGCGGGGCTTCATCCAGCGCAACCGGCGCAATGGTGTAGGTGCCCAGACCATCGGAGGACCACACGGCGGCGGTCTCCTCGCCAGCCCGGCGCGAGATCACATCGACCTTTTCGGCCACCATAAAGGCCGAATAGAAGCCCACGCCGAACTGGCCGATCAGCTGGGTCTCCCCGCTGGCATTTTCGCTGCCCTTGGCGGCGGCAATGCTGTCCATAAAGGCCTTGGTGCCCGAACGCGCGATGGTGCCCAGCGTTTCGGCCAGATCAGCCGCGCTCATGCCGATGCCATTGTCCGCGATGGTCAGCTGGCGCTGATCGGCATCCAGCGTGATGGTGATCTGCAGCTGCGGGTCATCACCCAGCAGGGCGGGCGTGGCAATCGCCTCATAGCGCAGCTTTTCACAGGCGTCGGCGGCGTTGGAGATCAGCTCGCGCAGGAAGACGTCTTTGTCGGAATAGACGGAATGAACCATCATATGCAGCAGCTTCGAGACATCGGCCTCGAAAGCATGGGTCTGTGGCGTAATGGTCTGGTCCGAAGGCGTCGTCATGGGTGAGCGGGGCTCCATTGAATTGGGGAGCCGCGGACATGAGGCCTGTCGCCGGGGATTTCAAGGGTGTGGGTGCTTCACGCCTCCGGGCGAAGCAGAGCCATCAGCGTGATATCCTTCCAGTCGCCATCGATGAATTCGGCCTGCCGCAGCACGCCCTCGATGGCGAAGCCCAACTGGATGTAGAGCGCGATGGCCGCCTCATTCTCGGCATGCACGCGCAGCGAAAGCCGTCGCAGATTGAGGTGCCGCCAGCAATAATCGATCGCCAGCTGCATGGCCTGACGGCCATAGCCTTGCCCGCGATCCTCCACCTTGCCGATCAGAATGCCCAGCGAGGCCGAGCGGTGGATCGCCTCGATCTCCATGATCTGCACATGGCCAATGATGTCGGGGCTGGGGCGCTTGCGGATGGCGAAAAAGACGCGCTCGCGATCATTGCCCGCATTGAGCCAGAAATCGCTCTGGCGCTGCAGGTTCTGCGGCAGATAGGGGCGGTTGAGGCGGGTGATCGCGGGATCGTCGTCCCACAGGCACAGGGCGGGCAGATCGATCGGCAGGATCGGCCCCAGAGCGATGGCGTCAGTACGGATCATGAGCAGGCCCTGTGCCTATGCGGTCAAGGCTTAGCTGGAGCTGCCGGTGAGCGTGGTCGTGCCCGAGGTGGTGGAGGTCGGGTCGGTCAGCGCGGCGAGAATGTCACCGAAGCTCTGAGTGCTGGCTCCGCCGCCATGGTGATGACCGCCGTGATGCGGCTTGGCGGGCGTGGCGGTGGCCTGAGTGGTCGCCGTGGGATCGGTCGTGGTCGCGGTCTGCGCGACTGCCGGCGCGCTGCCGGTCAGCGAGCTGAGAAGCGAGGATGCGGTGCTGCTGACGCTGCCAAGGGAAAGAGTCATGAGGCGAATACCTTTCTGGGATCAGCCGATCAACGACTGATCTGCGTGTTCCCTCCGCCTTCCGCATATCCGGCAACATGGCTGACAAAAGGTTAAAAATCGCGGCCCGCGACAATGTAACGGAATGTATGAGAAGGGCGCTTTGGCGGGGATTATCCGCTGCCCCCCGGCGGCAAGGCTGGGCCTGCCGCCGGGGGGCCTCGATCCATCAGGCGACGGGCTGGCCGCCGGCCAGAAAGTCCATCTTGCCCAGCGGCACGCCTTTCATGCGCATCAGCGCATAGGCCATGGTGACGTGGAAGAAGAAGTTGGGCAGGGCGAAATCGGTGACATAGCTCTGGCCGGTGAAGGGCACCTCGCCCTGAGGCAGCTTGAGCACCACCTGCGCCGTTTCGCGGCCCGCGAAACCGGCGGGATCGACGGCTTCGAGATAGGCGATGGTCTTGGCGATACGCTCACGCAGCTGGGCGATGCTGGCCTCTTCATCCGCCATGGCCGAGGGCTCTGCCTGACCGACGCGCACGGCAGCGAAGCGGGCGGTGTCCGAAGCGATCTGCACCTGCTTGGCCAGCGGCAGCATGTCCGCGATCAGCCGCGCGTTGAAAAGCTCCTCTTCCGCGATGCCGCTGTCGGCAGCCTTGGCCAGCACATGGTCAAGGTTCTTGAAAGCGCGGATAAAGGTGGGAACGGTCATGGCATAAAGATCGGGCATGGACATGTCCTTGATGAAAGCCGCCTGTCGTCAGGGGGGCGCTGCGCAAGATGGGCATGGCCGGGGCTTTGTGAAGGCCTGTCTGTCGCGAAATTTATACCGCCATATCAGAGGGATTTACCGGGTGTAACGCTCGCATGCGGTTTGCGGGAAGATGGCCGGGGAGCCGCGCCCGATATAGACGTTCTGGTCCAGCCAATTGCGTTCGGCCTCCAGCTCTTCCTCGGGGATGGTCTTCCACCAGAAGCGCATCGCGGCGTCCCAGCGATAGGCCTTGGCTTTCAGGGCATCCTTGGCCTCGAAGGGGGCTTCGACAGCATTGATGCGATAGGTCGGGCGCTGCGAGGCTTCCATCAGGCGGGCCATGATGGTTGCGCCATCCGGAGCGGTATGGGCCAGCAGATAGATCAGCGCGAGAATATCGTTCTCGGCACGGTGCCCCTCGTAAAACCAGCCACATTGCGAGACGAGATGGCCCAGCGCGCGCCCGTCGAAGCCCAATTCCAGCCAGTCCAGCTCGGCCATCGAGCAGGCCCATGGTTTGCCGCTGATGGCGGGCAGGCGGCGGTCGATAAAGGGCCGGTCGAAAGCGGCGTTATGGGCGATGATGATGTCCGCCGAGGCGAGGAGATCGGCGGCGGCTGTTTCATCGATGGTCTGGCCGGTGAGGTCCTGATCCATCAGTCCGGTGAGTTTGGTGATGCGTGGGTCGAGCGGCATGCCCGGGTCCTCGCGCCAGACCCGCGCCTTGCCAAGCTGGGTCACGCGGCCCAGCGCATCGAAGCGAAAGCGCTGGATGGCCAGTTCGATGATCCTGTCGTTGTCATGATCGAGCCCGGTCGTCTCGACATCGACGGCCACGCCGACACGCATCTCGCCTTGCGCCGGGCCTTTGTGCAGCCAGTCCACGGGTTGCAGGCGGCGCAGCACCCGGAAGTCCGGATGGGCGTCGAGCAGGGTGGCGGCATGATCGAGGGTTGCGACAGGTGCGTTCATTTGGCAGCGGCTGATAGCCACAGGCAAGCCTGTGGGAAAGCCCGAAGCGTCAATGGCGATTTCACGTCACCGCAAAACGCGATAGGGGCTGGGCATGAAACGGTTTTTGACATCGCTGGCGCTGCTGGCCTGTGCACCCGGTGTGGCCCATGCGCAGACGGCGCCTGGGGGGCTTGAGATTGTGGCGCTGGGCGTGCGGGGAGGGATCGTCGATGGCGATCTGACCAGCTTTCTGATCCATCCCACCGGCGATCCGCGCGCTCTGACCTGTGACGCTGGAACGCTGGGGCAGGGCCTGCTGGTGGCGCAAAAGCGCGGCACGCTGAGCGGCGAAAGTGCGGGCAGGGCGCTAGGGCAGGATATCAAGGCCTATCTGGTCACCCATGCCCATCTCGATCATGTGGCCGGCCTGCTGATCGCCGCGACAGATTATCCCGGCAAGACAGTCTATGCCTTGCCCTCGACCAATGCGGTGCTGAGCGGGGACTATCTCAACTGGCGGGCATGGCCCAATTTCGCCGATCGTGGGCCCGCGCCCCGGCTGGGCAGTCTGCACCTGCGGGATATGGCGCCCGGCGTGGCCGAAGCGGTGGAGGGCACCGCGATGCGCGCCACCGCCTACCCGCTGGAGCATGGCGGCGTGACCTCCACGGCGTTTCTGATCGAGGCCGGGCAAACGGCTGCGCTCTGTCTTGGCGATCATGGGCCGGACAGTCCCGGCCATGATGAACTGCACAGCCTGTGGCAGGCCGCCGCGCCGCTGCTGCGCGAAGGTCGGTTGAAGGCGATCATCACCGAGGCCTCCTACCCCGATCCGCGCGAGGACAAGCAGCTTTTCGGCCATATGACGCCCTCGCGCCTGATCGCTTCTTTGCGCGATCTGGCGGCGCTGGCGGGCGGGCCTGAAGCGCTGCGGGGGGTGACCGTGATCGTCGATCACATCAAATATCTGCCGGGCGAGGAAGAGGCCACGCGCCGTCTGATCACACGCCAACTGGCGCAGGCCAGCGACCTGCCGGTGCGTTTCATTCTGCCTCGGCAGGGTGATCGCTTCGTGGTGAGGCCTTAGGGCTTGGTCGCAACCGGCAGCGTGTCGCGATAGCGGCCCCAGCCCGAGACCAGCGCCTTCACCACCGGCGTCGCAGTGCGATAGATCGACTCATAGGCGGCCAGCGCGCCGCCCGGCGTGAAATCATTCAGCACCTGAGACTGGCCAGCAGGTTCCTCGGTGTAATTGCTGCCGCCGCGCAGCACCAGCACGCGGCGCGCATCCACCTTGTGATCCGCCCCATAAAGGGAGAGCACATCGAGAATACCCTGATCCTCGCAGGCGCTCATCACGAAATGACCCTGGCCATCGGTCCAGGTCTTCACCCAGTTGCGCGCCCAATCGGTGCGCTTCATGCCATGCCAGAACCGCACCGTGCCCAGCGTGTCGCCCAGCATCACGGCAGGGGGCGTCTGCACGCCGCCATTTCCGGCGTAGGCGGCGCGCGCCTTGGCCAGCCCCGGATTGTCCGCCAGCGTCACGCCCTTGGTGAGGCCATAGGCCCAATCCACCAGCCCGCTGTCCAGCTGCCAGACCATGCCGCTGGAACCGGCCTGCAGGCCCACGCTGTGCACCGCGCCGCCCATCGGCTTCTGGTCCGGATGATGCGTGCCCAGCGCATAGATGCCATAGGGCCAGTCAGCGGAGATCTCGCGGTCATCCATCTCGAAGACGGGATCGCCATCGACCACCCAATGTGACCATGCCGCCGCGCCCACCGGTGCCGCCTTGGGATCGACACCGGCAATCCCCGCCACTACCCAATAGGTGTGTGACACATCGAAGCGCGGATCGCTGATGATCGCGGCCAGCGTCTCGCGCGGGCGGCCGCGCATGCCGGTCACCACGCCCATCACCCCATCGGGCGAGATCAGCACATCATGTTCCACGCCGGGGACATGGATATGCTTGCTCCATGTCATGCGCTCGGCAAAGGCCTGGAACTCGCCGGGGGCATCGCCCTTGTCCTGCCCGTGCTCATAGGTGGTGAGGATCGCCACCTTGATCGGAATGCGGGCCGGAGTGGGCGTGCGCGCGGGCGCGGCCAGCACCGGAGCGGCGCTCAGCATGGCGACAGTCGCCAACAGGGACGAGATAAGGCGCATGAAATCCCCCTTTTAAAACTCACATGCCGCCGGGAGCCCGGCTAAGGGCCCCGGCGGCACGATCAGCTCTGTCCTGCGATCAGAACGCCGTGGAGAGCGTCACCGCGAAGGTGCGCGCAGGCATCAGATAGTAGGTCGGCGCCGAAGCGGTGACGGTGCCGCCGTTCAGGCCAGTCTGCGTGGTGGCATTGGTCTTGTAGCTGTTCACGCCGGTACGCGCCACGCCGTTGAACAGGTTCTGGACGTTGAGCTGGATTTCCGGCGCCTTGAGCAGGCCATAGGCCGGCAGGCGATAGCCGATGCTGGCATGGGTGCTGACATAGGCGGGGATCGCTTCGTCATTCATGAAGGACGAATACTGCTTGGCAATATACTTGGCCTGCACGTTCACGAAGAGCTTCTTGTCGTCGTAATCCAGACCAAAACCGGCCTGAACATGCGGCGAGGCAACCTGCGTCTTGCCATTGGTGGCCAGATAATCATTGATCGCCACACCGCCCAGCGTCGAGGTGACGGGCAGGTTCGATTTGATCTTGGCGTCCAGATATTCGAAGGTGGCATAGGGGCGCAGGTGATAGATGATCGGGCTGGTGCCGATCTGGGCGTCGAAGCCCCAGCTCTCCTGGCTGCCCGCGTTCAGCGATTCCGCCAGCTGCGTGCCGTTGACGATCGTGTTGAGCGAGATCTGGCGGTTCTTGAAGTAGTAATGGAAGCCCGAAATCGAGGCCGTGATCACCGAACCATTGTAACGATAGCCGATCTCTTCCGACAGCGAGGTTTCCGGCTTGGTCGAACCCGAGGTCTGGGTCTGCGCGCCGGTGCTGCTGGAATAGAAGTTGATCAGCGAGGTCGCCATCGGCGTGCGGAAGTTGGTGTTGATCGTGCCATAGATCTGGCTGTGATCGTCCAGCTTATACGAGGCGCTGAACTGCGGCAGCCACTTGCGCGTGGTGATCTGCTGATCGGGGTTGGCGCCCGACACAAATGAGAACAGATGCGAATAGATGATCGCATACTTCAGACCGGCCTCGACATGCAGCTTGTCGTCCAGCGCATCGACCGCATCCTGAGCGAACAGCACGTTCACCTCAGCATGGTTCTTGTAGTTGCGCCAGTCGTAAGGCGTGTTGTCGCCATAGGTGTAATAGCCCGAGGTGCCCCAGTAATTGACCGGGTTGCCGCTGGCATCAACCTGACCGATGCGGGTGTAGAAATGCTGCACCGTATGCTGATACCACCAGCCGAAGGTCAGCGTGTTATGCTCGATCGGCTTGTAATCCACCGAGACGGTGTTGCCCAGACGCAGCTGGTTGTTCTGGCCGATCGATTCCGTCACCACAGAGGTGCCGTTGGCCACGCCCAGATGGACCGCCACGGGCGTCGTACCGGCATAGGTCTTGCCCTGCGTGGTGGTGGTGCCGAAAGAGCCCGAACCCACGCCGTTCCACAGATAGGGCGTGTCATTCAGGGTCAGCTTGCTGCCCAGCACGACCTTGGTGGGCATGGAAACCGACAGGTTCGAGAAGGGATTGACCTGCAGCTTGTAATAGCTGGAGGTGCCCGGAACCGCGGCATAGTTGTACTTGTTGCCATACTGGCCGAACTGCGCCAGCGTGGGGTTGGCATAGAAGTTGGCGACTTCATTGTTGTAAGCCACCACCAGAGCGGTGCGGCTGCCATTGCTCCAGTCCTTCACGAACTTGGCGTTGGTGTGATGCTTTTCAGCATGGCCCACGCCGGTCCAGTTGTCGGCATAGGTGTGCGAATAGGAGAGGAAGCCGCGGATGCCGGTGTTGCCGATGTCGCCGGTGTTCACGCGGATGTATTCGCGGGCCAGATTGTCGCTGCCGGTCGAGAAATCGACCAGACCGCCGAACTGGTGTGTGGGCTCCTGCAGGGTCATGATGACCTGACCGGCGGTGGCATTGACTGTCGGGGTCGAGATGTTGACCGAGCCGGGCTGCAGCGAGACGGATTTGAGATCCTCGGCCTCGACATATTCCTCGGCGTAGAAAGCACCCGAAGACATGTCGTTAAGCGGCGCGCCTTCCATCACCCAGGCGGTCTCGGAGGAATCCAGACCGCGCACATAGCTCTGGCCGGGCATCAGGCCATAGGGGTCGGCGTCCGACACATTGGCCGAGGGCAGCATGGCCAGCAGCTGCTGGGCGTTGATGGTGGGGGCCTGCTTGGCGATAAAGTCGCGGTCGACGGTCTGCACGGCCTTGGGCGCGGTCTCGCGGCCCAGAAGGCCGCCGCCGGGGGCCTGCGTCGCGCTGGAGCGGCCCGTCACCACGATGCTGCCCTGATCTGCGTCAGTGGAGGCGGCTGCGGTCGCGGCGGTTTCGGCCTGAGCGGTAACAGCGAAGGGCAGCACGCAGATGGTGGCCGTGCTCAGCAGCAGCGAAAAAGAGGTGGCCGAACGCGCACGCCGGGCGCGCGAGGGGAGGGTATGGATCATCGAGTTTCCTGAACCTTGCGAATTGTTGTCTGCGCCCCGGCTTTCTGACGAAGCCTCGGGCATGCCCAACCGCACCCTCTGGAAGGGCAGCTACAGCAGACAAGCTGCGCTTCCAAATACGAAATTTATCCTATGGTGTTCCAAAAAATGCACGGACGCCCTTCATCCTGCGTACATATTCCTGACGCTACGGGGAGCAGGTTTTGCGCTGGTTCTGCTTTTGCAAGGATGCTGGCAGGCGGGTTTTGCCGCGCTGCATCGGTGTGAATGCCTTGAAAATATTGTTTTAAAATGATTTTCAAGGGGGGCTGGCGCTATGGAGGCTGTGCCGAAGGTCGCTTCGGTTGCAGAATCACCAGCGCTGGATGAGCAGGGCAGAGGCTCGGTAGGATGTGGCCGCTATGCCACGCATCGCATGCCCGTTTCCATTCAGCTTATGGCGGTCTGCGTTTGAATCGCTTGCAACAACTGGTCGCGGAAAAGCCTTCAGCCCCAGAAGCCCTTGGCGGCAGGCCAGAGTTGGCCATCGCGCAGCGGCATGGCGCCCGGGCGATCCTCGACCATCAGCATGGCGCCGTCCAGATCGCAAAAATCCGATTGGGCACCGATCAGCATGGCTGGCGCGATGGACAGGGATGAAGCGGTCATGCAGCCGGTCATCACACCAAAGCCCATGGCGCGGGCGGCGCTCAGCATAGACAGCGCTTCGGTCAGGCCTCCGGCCTTGTCCAGCTTGATGTTCACAAATTGGTAGCGCCCGACCAGCGCAGGCAGATCGGCAGAGGTATGGCAGGCCTCATCGGCGCAGATCGGCACCAGCGGGGTGATGGTGGCCAAGGCTTCGCTTTGCGCGGCAGGGATTGGCTGTTCGAGCAGATCGACGCGCAAGTCTGCCAGTTCCGGCAAAGCATCGGCCAGCAGGGCAGGCGACCACGCCTCATTGGGATCGACGATCAGCCTTGCCTCGGGCGCGGCCTGGCGCACGGCGTGGATCTGCTCCAGCGGGGCGGTGTCATCGACCTTGATCTTGATGAGGGTAGCCTTGCCCAGCGCTCGCGCCTGGGCCGCCATGGCCCCGGGCGTGTCGAGCGTGACGGTCAGCGCCGTGGGCAGCGAGGGTGGCAGGGCGATGCCCAGCTTTTGCGCCACGCCGACGCCGGAAAGCTTCGCCTCCAAGTCCCACAGCGCACAGTCCAGAGCATTGCGCGCCGCGCCGGGGGGAAGACGATGCTGCACCTCGGCGCGATCCAGAGCCTGCCCTTGCAAACCCTCCAACTGCGCCATCACGCTGGCGCAGCTTTCCTGATAGCGGCCATAGGGCACACATTCCCCGCGCCCGACCATCCCGCCTTGAGCCAGTTCCACCACCACCACATCGGCACTGGTCTTGGCCCCGCGCGAGATACGAAACGGGCGCGAGAGCGGCAGACTTTCGCCGCGGATGGACATCTGCGGCATCATGTGGCGCTCAGCACGGTGCGAGCGGCAGCATGGCGGTTCACGGCCTCGGTCGAGAACAGCAGCGGCTGCATCTGCCCGGCGATCCAGGGCGCGTAAAGATCCTTCCGATGGGGAGAACGCGGATCGGCGCTCTGGCCCGGCAGGTTGAGGAACACGCTGTTGTCCCAGCCGCCCACATCCACCACCATCAGATAGCTGGCCCCGCCCGCCACATGGAAGCTGCCGCCGGGGCGATACCAGCGGGCCATCACTGTGCTGGTGTCGCCCCCGGTGCCTGCGCTGTCGATGGGCGGGAAGGCTCTGTCGATGGCGGGAATGGCGGCAAGGGGATGGGTGATGCTGACCTTGTGCAGCCGGTCCCAGCGCCAGCTTGATGGATCGTCACCCATGGTCTTGCGCGCGGCCTGCCATGCCTCGCCCAGCGTCTGATCGAGCATCCTGGCGCGCACGGTGGCGGGGTCCGGCCCCAGACGCGGATCGGGCTGTTCCAGCAGGGTGAGCAAAGCCTCGCTGTCCACCAGCGGCACCAGCTTGCGCAGACTGTCGGGCACCAGCGTTTCCAGCAAATGGTGCTGCACGGCGCTCACCAGCATTTCGTAAAGCGCGGGTGCGCCCTTGTCGCCCGCGATGCTGCCGTCCCAATCGCGCAGCATGGCCAGCGCCAGACCGGCATCGCCCTCGGCCTGAGCCGGCAGCAGAGCCAGCAGGCGGAGCGCGGGTTCGGAATGGATATCATGCTGCAAGGCCACGCTGTCGGCGATGGTCTGGCGGGGCTTGGCGGGCAGCACGGACTCGATGCGATGATAGCGGAAGGGGGCCGAGAAGCTGTGCGCCATCGGGCCGGTGTAACCCTCGGGCACATTGTCCTGATTGGCCGAGGCGAACCAGCCCGCCTCGGGGTTCAGGATGCTGGGCATATCCTTCACGGCGCGGATATTCTGCCAGTCGAACGCCCCATCGCCGGGGACGGGCAGCAATCCGTTGTGGCCCTTGCGCTCGGGCGCATAGCCGATGGCGTGCCAGCCGGTGTTGCCGCTGGTGTCGGCGTAATGCAGATTGGTCGGCGGCGGATGATGGGCGAAGGCGCGGATCAGGCTGTCCCAATCCTGTGCCAGATTGATCGCCACCATCGATCCCATGGTCGATCCGCCCTTGCCCAGATGGACGCTGGCGATCGCCACGGCGCGGTTGCGGGCCGGATCATGCAGTGTCACCGGGCCATGCACGCTGGCGCGCAGGGTGATCTGGCGCGGCGAGGCTCCGGCGATGGCGATGCTGTCGTCCATCTTGTCGAAGTTTCGCCAGCCGCCGTTATGGCGGTATTGCTCGGGGTCGGCGGGGTTGAGGGTGAGGATGAACACATCCTCCTGATCGATATGGAAATTGGTGCGGCCAAAGGCGAAGCGGTCGGTATGCCCCTGCATGATGCCGGGCAGGCCGGGCGCCCCCGCGCCGATCAGATCGAGCCCCGGCGCGGAAAGATGCGCGACATGGCGCGGCGCAAAGCCGCCGATGCCGATATGCGGATCATTGGCCAGAATGGGCCGCCCGCTGGCGGTGTGCGATCCGGCCAAAGTCCAGGCATTGCTGCCCGCATTGGCATTGTCGGTGCGGCGCCCGGCCTCATCGACCAGCGAGCCGAAGGGCAGACCTTTGGCGGCCTTGTGGAGGATGCCCAGATCCTCGGGGCTGATTGCCGCCAGATCGTGGCCCGGCGCGGGCGTAAAGGGCGCGGGCGGGCGCAGCGGGGCGCAGATCGCATCCAGATCGAGCCGCCCGGCATGGGCCAGGGCGGCGCGGCGGATCTTCTCCTCCAGATTGCCGACGGCGATGTCGCGCCCGGCCATCAGCTGGCGCGCGTCCCAATGCAGCGGGCGGAGTTTGAGGATGCCATATTCCGGCGGCAGCAGGGTGGGGTCGGCCTCACATTCGGCGATGCGGGCGTTCACGCCTGCCACATAGGCTTCGAGGCAGCTTCGGGTCTCTTCACCCAGCGCGGCGAGTTCGGCTTCCAGATCGCCACGATAGCGCAGCAGGTGAGAGGCTTCGTCATGATCCGCGAAAGGCGCGCCGAAGCTTTCGGCAAGGCGACTGGTGCGGCGGCGATAGTCCAGATCGATGGCAAAGAGATGGTCGCGGGCCACCACATAGCCCTGCCCGAAAAAGGCATCGGCCTTGCTGGCGGCGCGGATATGGGGGACGCCCAGATGGTCGTCGATGATCTCGATCTGGCCTTGGGCTCCGGGCACTTTGCGGCGCGCGGCAAGGGGCAGCGAACGGGCCAGAGCAGGGCTGCACATGACGGTTTCCAATGTTGCCAGAGCGATGGAAGAACGCAGGAGCCTGCGGCGATTGATGCGAAACATGAACAATCCCGGTGGTTGGAGCGCCCGGACCCAGAGAGGGGAAGGCCCGGGCGCCCGCTTCAGGGGGGAGGCACAGGGTAGGGCGGCCTGCCCGCCCTGTGCTATGCTAATTGGTGGCAGCGGTATGCCGCCTGTCTATACTTAATGCGCGGGGCAGGCTTTTGGGGCCGGACGTAGTAAAACGCGGCCAGCCAAAGCGCTGGTGTTGGCGTCGTTCTCCACAGTGAGGTGCCCGTTCACATAGAGTTGCTTCACACCCACGCTGAGTTCGCGCGGATGAACGTAATCGGCGCGGGGCGCGTAATGCGTTGGATCGATGACTGCCACATCGGCATAGTAACCGGCGCGCAAATAGCCTCGGTGGTCGAGCTTGTAGATATCGGCGGTGCGTCCCGTCGACTGGCGGATGAAACTCGCCAGATCGATCACATGGCGCTTCTGCACATATTGGGCGTATTTTTCCGGAAAAGTGGCGAATTGGCGGGGATGGCCATCCGACCCATCCGAGCTGGTGACCACCCATGGCTGCTTCATAAACAAATCCACATCGGCATCGATCATGTTGAAGGAGGCGATGGCGCCAGCATAGTGTTTGTCGTCACTGTTGGCGTCCTGCGAGATGATTTTCAGCGCGGCATCGAGGGGATCGAGGTGCCACGCCGCCGCCATCTGCTCCAGCGTCTTGCCGGTCCAGTCGAAGCCTGCCGAGATCAGCAGCATCTTGGCGGGGCCGCCACGGCGGCGCATGTTCTTCTCCATCTCGGCGCGGATGCGGACCATGGTGGGGGCATCGGCGAAGCGCTCCAGCATCTTTTTCGGCCCGCCATCGACGGACCAGCCCGGCAGCAGGGATGCCTCAAGGCTCGATCCCGAGGCGAGCCATGGATATTGGTCGGCGGTGACATCCTGACCGGCCTTGCGGGCGGCCTCGATCATTGCGATGATCTCAGGCGCCTGTCCCTGCACATCGACGCCCAGCGCCTTGATATGGGCGAAATGGACCGGCATGCCTGCCTCTCGCCCGATGCGCAGCACCTCTTGCACCGATCCTTTCAGGCCGATGGTGTAGCTGGATTCATCGCGCTGATGCGTGTCGTAGAGGCCGCCGCGAATGGCGGCTTCATGGGCCACGGCGATCACCTCTTCGGTCCTGGCGAAGCTCTGCGGGGGGTAGAACAGGCCGGTGGAGAAGCCCACTGCACCCTCGCACATGCCCTTGGCGACGAGCGCCTTCATGCGGGCGAGTTCATCGGCATTGGGAGCGCGGGCGTCTTGGCCCAGCACCCGCTGGCGCACCGCCCCGAAGCCGATCATCGGCACCAGATTGGTGCCCACGCCTGCCTTGGTCCGCTGCTCGGCATAGCTGGCGATATCGGGCGTGCCATAGCCGTCCACGCCCACCAGAATGGTGCTGACGCCCTGCCGCGTCCAAGGCGCATTGACGCGCACCTTGGCATCGGGCGAGAGGATGTAGGTGTCAGGGTGGCTATGGGCGTCGATCAGGCCGGGGCTGACGATCATGCCTTTGGCGTCAACACTTTGCGCGGCGCGCAGCGGGCTGTGTGGGCCGACATAGAGGATGCGGTCGCCCTTGATCGCCACATCGCCCACGAAGGGCTTGGCTGCGGAGCCATCGTAAATCAAGCCGCCCTTGATCACCACATCGGCCTGTTGTTCCGGAGCGGCGGCGCCCGTCAGCAGCGTGGTGGCCAGCATCAGCGCGGTGAGTTTGAAGCGTGTCATCGAAAGCGGGCCTTTCGCGGGGGGATGGTTACTGGCTGCGCGCCACGGCGGTGGTGACGGCCAGATTGGCGCTGGCGCTGGCAACGGTACGAGTCATGTCGAGCAGGCGATCGAAGGGCAGCACAAAGCCCACCACCAGCGCGCAACGCTCGGGCGAGACGCCGACCGCCGACATCACCGCGCTCAGCATAAAGAGGGAGGCTGCGGGAATCGGCGCTGTGCCGAAAGCGGCCAGCACGCCGGTCAGCAGCACGATGGCCAGCATCGGTAGATCGGGCGTGATGCTCAAAGCCTGAAGCGCGAACATGCTGAGCAGACCAACATACATCGCCGTGCCATCCTTGCCGATGCTGGCCCCGATGGGCAGCACGGTGGAGGCGACGGCGGGATCAACGCCCAGCCCCTCACGCGAAACCTTCAGCGCGGCAGGCAAGGTCGCTGCCGAGGAGGCGGTGGAGAAGGCCACCAGCAAAGCCTCAGGAATGACGCGGAAGAAGCGGGCGGGGCTCATGCGGCCCAAAGTCGCCACCAGTGGCGCATGGATCAGCAGCAGCTGCGCCACCACACCCAGCACCACGCCCGCCGCCAGCCAGCCCATATTGGCAAAGACCGCCACGCCGAATTTGGCCACCGCATTGCCGATCAGCGCCAGCACGCCAAAGGGGGTGACCTCCATCACCAGCCGCACCATCTGGAACAGCACCGCATTGGCCGAGCGCAGCCCATGCGCCATGGCACGGCCCTGCCGCCCCGCCGTCATGGTGGCGAGGCCCAGCAGCACCGAAAAGAAGATGATCGCCAGCATATCGCCTTGCGCCAGAGCGGCCAGAATGTTGGTGGGCACGATGGCCAGCAATTGATCGCCAAGGCTGGGGGTGGGGCCCAGCGCATGGGGGGGCAGGCTCCCCAAGTGCGCGCCCGTGCCGGGATGCAGTACCAGCCCGATCGCCATGCCCAGCGAGACGGCGCAGATGGTGGTCAGCGCAAAAAGCCCCAAGGTGCGTGCGCCCACCGCGCCCAGTCGTCGCGGATCGGCCATGGCGGCCACGCCGCTGGCGATGCTGATCAGCACCACCGGCACCACCAGCATGCGGATCAGCCGCATGAAGAGGTCGCCGATGAAGGATATGCCGCTGACGAAGCCCGGCGCTGTCAGCCCCAGCAGCACGCCCAGCAGCAGCGCCCCCAGCACTCTTAGCCACAGGGGCCATGCCAGCCAGCGCTTCACGATCACCATGCTTTTTCCGCTTCCTTGCCCACGCTTTTCGTTTTGCGTGTCATCCTGCCTTGCCATGCATCTGACAAGGCCTGCTTTGTCAGGCTGCTTTCACGCCCAGCAACTGGTCGAGAATGTCGCTGACACCCATCGCATAGGGATCGCTGCAAGGCAGGCCCATACGCGTTTCGGTCTTGGCGCAGAGGCGGCGGGCGGCCTCGGGCTCCATGGCCGAGGTGTTGAGGGCGATGCCCACCGCGCGCACCTGAGGGTTGGTCAGGCGGGCGACGCGCAGATTGGCCTCAAGGCATTCCTCCAGCGCGGGCAGGCCGTAATGGGGCAGGCCGCGCATATGCTGGCGCGCCGGATCATGGCACAGCACCAGCGCATCGGGTTGGGCGCCATGCAGCAGGCCCGTCGAGACCCCGGCGAAAGAGGGATGGAACAGCGAGCCCTGACCCTCGATCAGATCCCAGCCACCGTCATGGCGTTCGGGGCTGATCTGCTCGATGGCGCCAGAGATGAAGTCGGCCACCACGGCATCGAGCGGCACGCCCGATCCTGCGATCAGAATGCCGGTCTGGCCGGTGGCGCGAAAATCGGCGGCGATGCCCCGCGCACGCAGGCCCTTTTCCAGGCACAGCGTGGTGTACATCTTGCCCACCGAGCAATCGGTGCCCACCGTCAACAGGCGGTTGCCCGCGCGCCTGCGGCCATTGCCCACGGGGATATCGGGGCGGGGATCGCGCACATCATGCAACTGGCGGCCAAGGCGCTTGGCGGCCTCGACCAGTTCGGGCACATCCTTCAGGCGCTGATGCAGGCCCGAGGCGATGTCCAGCCCGGCCTCCATCGCGGCCAGCGCGTCGGCGATCAAATCCTCGCCCATGCGGCCCCCGGCATTGGCCACGCCCAGCACCAAAGTGCGCGCGCCCGCCGCCATGCCCTCGGCCAAGGTCTGGCGTGGCAGGCCCAGGGTCAGCGGGCAATCGTCGTGACGGAATTCGCCGGTGCAGTCCTGCGGGCGGAAGGCGGCGAGACCTCGCGAGGTCTTGATGCCGATCTCGTCACGCGATTGGCCGATGTAGAGCAGATAGGGAGAAAGGATCATGGCGCGCCTGTTTGCGGGAAGATATGCAAGCAAGCCTACCGAGCAGGTTGGGCAGGCACCAATAGCCTTGCTCCCGCACCCTATAGACCGGAGTTATAAGGAGTCGATGATCGCGGCAAGCTTGTCGAGAAAGTCGCTCATCGCCTGCGAGGGCGGGCGGCTCTGCAGGAACACGGCGTTGATATCATAGGCAATCGCCGGTTGCAGCGGGCGGTAGGAGAGGCCCCTTTCGCGCGCCGCCTCGGCGGTGAAATTGTCGACGATGGCCATGCCGACCCCGGCCTTCACCAGCCCGGCGGCGACATAATAGGTGCGCGCCGAAACGGTTTCCTGCAGCGTGACGCCCAGCCGCTCCATCTCGCTGGAGAGCAGCCAGCCCAGCGGCCCGGCCTGAATGGGGCTGATAAAGCGCTGCCCATCGAGGCTGTCGAGCGAGAGGCGGGGCGGGGCCTCGGGCATATCCTCCTCGCGGTAAAGGACCACCAACTCGCCCTCGCCGATCACGCGATGGGTGACGGGCGCGCCGGGCGGCACATGGAAGCTGATCGCCACATCGGTCTCGCGCTCATAGAGTTTGCGCAGGATTTCGTCGTGATGCAGCGTCTGCAGGTCGAACAATACCTCGCTGTGCTGCCGCAAATAGCTGGCCACTGCCTGAGGGATCAGATCCAGCCCCAGCGACGGCAGCGCCGAGACGCGCAGCACCGCGCCGCGCCCGTCACGCAGATTGCGGCTGGTCTGGCGCAGCGAGCGGACCTTGTCATGCACCTCGGCCACTTCGGCGAAAAGGGCATGGGCATCCTGCGTGGGCACCAGCCGCCCGCGCGTGCGCTGGAACAGTTCAAGGCCCAAGGTCTGTTCGGCATGGCGCAGAACCTTGGAGACCGAAGGTTGCGAGACATTCAGCGCATTGGCCGCGGCGCTGACCGAGCCATGGACATAGACCGCATGGAAGATTTCGATGTGCCGAAAATTCATGAAGGCTCCATGATCGGCTTCAAGTGGTCTGGCGTCAAGTGGCAGCTCTGCCCTTGCAAAGGGCGGATTCCTGCACCTTATGCCCTAAGTCTATGGATAACCCAACAATAGGAACGATCTGGGCGATTGACGGCAAAGACAGGCGGGTGCAGCCTGATACCAATTAGGGACCGGTTCGGAAGAACTACCGTCCCGACATTGCAACATCATGACCGGGGCCGGGCTGCAACAGTCAAGGCCTTGGCACGGCGAATTCGGGCGGCGCAAACATGATCGCCCGGGCGCAAACGGAGGGAGGATGAGCATGAAGGTGCAGGGAACATCACGCGCACAAGGCCGGAGCGCGCCATCACGGATGGCGCCATCGGCTTGTTATCAGATTTGAGCATGGGGGCTCCACACGATGAAGCAGTCTTATAAGCGCATGATTGCCGGCAGCGCGCTGGCGGTGGCTCTGGCATGGGGGCCGATGGCGGCCCAGGCGCAGGACAGCGCCGCGCCCAAAAGCGAAGAGCCCAAGGCGGACGAACAGGTCAACAGCGATATTTTGGTGACGGGATCGCGTATTGTGCGCTCCGGCTTCCAGTCGCCCACGCCGCTCAATGTGATTGGCGAGACGGAATTGCGCACGCAGTCTGTCAGCAACAACATTGCCGACTTTGTGAACACGCTGCCCGCCGTGGCCGGATCGACACGCCCGGCCAATTCGCGGCTGGCGATTTCCTCGGGCCTCGCGGGCATCAATGCGCTCAACCTGCGGAATCTGGGCACGACGCGCACGCTGGTGCTGCTGGATGGCCATCGCTCGGTTGGGTCGGACATTACGGGCGACGTTGACGTCAACGATTTCCCTCAGGATCTGATCAAGCGCGTGGAAATCGTCACCGGTGGCGCTTCGGCGGCCTATGGTTCGGATGCCGTCTCTGGCGTGGTGAACTTCGTGCTGGATAAAGGCTTCACCGGATTGCGCATGAATGTGGAATCCGGCTTCAACCAGAAGGGCGACGGCTTTAACTACAAGGGCAGCATCGCGGCGGGCATGAAGTTCGCGGGCGGGCGCGGCCATATTCTGCTCGATGGCGAATGGGCGCATAAGGACGGCATCTTCGACGCCAGCAAATACAGCTGGAACCAGCATGGCGACCGCTTGCTGACCAATCCGAACTACTCGGCCACCAATGGCCAGCCGCAATATCTGGTCGTGACGGGCGCGGGCACCAACAACACGCTGCCGGGCGGCATCATCAATGCTTCGGCAGGCACCACCGCCAATGCGCTGCGCGGCATCTATTTCGGCGCGAATGGTGCGATAGGTCGCTACAATTACGGCAGTCCGTCCAACACCACCACTTCGGTGGGCGGCGATGCGGCGCTGGCCGACGGCAACCGCCGTATCGGGCTGGATGCGCAGGAGGACCGGCGCGGTGTGTTCGGGCGCACCAGCTTCGAAGTGTCCGACGCGCTCAATATCTATGGTGAGGCCTCCTACAACTGGCACCACACGGTGTTCAACGCGGGGCCCTCGCTGATTTCCTCGGCCACCTTGCAGGCCACCAACCCCTATGTGCAGCAGACTCTTGGCAGCCTGCTGACCGGCACCAACACCATCACCGTGGGCAGTTCCGACGCGGGCTTCCCCTATCGCATCAATGACAACACCCGCAGCGTGCAGCGCTATGTGCTGGGCGGCGACGGCAAGTTCGAGTGGCTGGGCAAGACCTTCCGCTGGACCAGCTACGCGCAATATGGCGTGACCAACACGCATGAGATGGAGCGCAACATCATCAACAACGCCAATCTGGCGCTGGCGCTTGATGCGGTGTCGGCCCCGGCTGGCAATGCGCTGGGCGTGGCGGCGGGCACTGTGGTGTGCCGCTCCAGCCTGACCAACACGGGCAATGGCTGTTCGCCGCTCAACATTCTGGGCACCAATGTGTCGAGCGCCTCGGCACTGGGCTATGTGCTGGGCAATCCCTACCGCAACCAGACCTTCAAGCAGACCGTAGCCGAGGCCAACCTCTCGGTCGATCCCTTCAGCACTTGGGCCGGGGCGGTCTCGCTTTCCACCGGCTTTGCCTATCGGCGCGAGCAGGTCTCCGGCTATGTGCCCACGCAGTATCAGACCGGCTGGTCGGTGGGCAATTTCCTGCCCACCTTTGGCAGCTATGACGTGAAGGAAGGCTACGTCGAAACTGTGGTGCCGCTGGGGCTGGGGTTGACCATCAATGGCGCGGGGCGTTTCACCGGCTATTCCACCTCGGGTTATGTCACCACCTGGAAGGGTGGCGCCACCTTCCAGCCGATCCATGATATCACCCTGCGCTTCACCCGTTCCCGCGATATCCGCGCGCCCAATCTGAGCGAGCTCTATCAGGCGGGCACCTCGCGCACCAACACGCTCAACGATCCCTTCAACGGCAATGCCGTGACCACCTTCCTGGAGGTGACCACCGGCAACCGCAATCTGAAGCCGGAAATCTCCAGCACGCTGACCTTTGGCGGTGTGGTGCAGCCGCGCTTCATTCCGGGCCTGAGCCTTTCGACCGACTATTACGACATCAAGATCAATGGTGCGATCGGTCAGGTCTATTCGCAGGAGATCGTCAACCGCTGCTACAATGGGCTGACGGCCTATTGCTCGGCGATCACGCGCACGCCCAATGGCACCACGCAGCTGACGGTGAACCTCAGCCCCTTCAATTTCTCGACCATCCATGCCCGGGGCATCGATTTCGAGGCCAGTTATCAGTTGCCGCTCAACCGCATTTCGCTGCCCGGTGAACTGTCGCTGCGCGGCATGGCGACCAAATATCTGAAGGACTACATCAACAACGGGATCGACCGGCCCATCGACTATGTCGGCTCGATGAGCGATGGGGTGCCGCAGTGGATCTACCGCTTCGCCGCGACCTATACGTTGAAGGATTTCACCAGCGCTCTGGTGGTGCGCGGCGTTTCGCCCGGCACGATCAGCAACACCTATACGCAATGCACTAGCGGTTGCCCGGCCAGCACGACCTCCTATCCCACAATCGACCAGAACCATGTGGGCGGCGCGACCTATCTGGACCTTTCGCTCTCGCGCAAGGTGCCGATGGGCCGTTCCTCGCTGGAGGTTTATTTCGACATCACCAATCTGCTCGACAAGGACCCGCCGATTGTCGCCAGCGGCGGCCTTTCGACCACCGGCAGCTATTTCGACCTGCTGGGCCGCACCTTCCGCATGGGGCTGCGCTTCCAGCTCTGAGTTTTTCGGACGGCTGGCCGAAAACAGGCCGGGTCACCGCAGGAGGGTGGCCCAGTCTTTGTTTTTGGCTTATCGTGAGTCAATTATCAATGGTCATAAGGCTTTCATGGACGAACGATCTATACCCGAACAGGCCAATCGGGACCCGGATTCTTGGGAGTTGCTTCGTGTTTGGGTTGCCGAACAAGGTCTGCATTGTTCCATGAAGGTCGGAGTTTACGAGGATCACGGCCCGCTTCCGGAGGATACGGTGTGGGGGATTGTTCTGGCCGATGCAGCCAGACATCTGGCGGATGCACTCGCCTCCATGGGATTGCGTGATCGTAATGCTGCACTTGAGGAGATTAAACGTAGCTTTTCAACAGAGCTGGATAATCCGACATCGGACACATCTGGTGATTTCACTGACTGAAATAACACCCGCCCCGACTTTGCGGGCATTCCCATCCCGCGAAGCGGCTTACAACAGCGCTGCGTCGCGCCCGATATCTGACGCCGAACCCATGGCACAACGCCGACAATAAAGGGATTGCAAAGGGCGATGGCTCTTTGCCCGCCGGAGGCTCATCGCCTCTTCCCTGCCCCTCCTAATCCTGCGCAAAAGCCGCGATCACCGCATCCCCCGTGGCGGGGCGCAACGTGAAGATGCCGCTTTCAAAATGCCGAGTGGGATGAACACGATTGGTCAGCAGCGTCCAGGCCAGACCCTTCTCGAAATCGACCCACAGCCCGGTGCCGGTAAAGCCGGTGTGGCCGATGGTGGCGCGAGAACAGGCCTCTCCGCCTGACCAGCCGGGGAAGGCATGCTCCCACCCGGCGGTGCGGTGATGGGCGTAGGGGGTACGGATCGCCGACAGCCCGGCCGCCGACATGCCTGAACCGTCCAGCAGGCTCAGTGCGAAGTCCAGCACGCCGTCCACCGTGCCGAACAGCCCGGCGTGGCCCGCCGCGCCGCCCAGCGCATAGGCGTTTTCATCATGGACCTGCCCCTTCATGATCCGCCCTCGCCACATGCAGCGCTCGGTGGCGACCGACATCGCCGGATCGGGGCGGAAGGTGAGGCCGGGGGGCAGGGCTTCGAAAGGCTGGCCGGTGATGCGCTCGATGGCGATGCCCAGCAGGATGTAGTTGATGTCTGAATAGACCGGCGGCCCGGCTTTCCATTCGCGCTGCAGCACGAAGGCCTTCAGTCGCGCTGGATCGTCGCCATAGGTGTAGATCGGCTCGACGGCGGGGAAATGGGTGTGGTGCGTCAGGCAGTCGCGGAAGGTGATGCGGCGTTCCGGGGCGTTCAGCACATCGTACTGGCGCAGATCGGGAATGGCGGTGATGATCGGCGCATCCAGATCGATCCGGCCTTCATCGGCCAGCTTCAGAATGGCGGTGGTGGTGGCGATCACCTTGCTGACCGAGGCGAGATCGAACCAGTGTTCGCGCGTCAGTACTTCGGGGGCGGGTTCGCGCGCGGCCAATCCGGCCCAGCGCACGGCGCGGGTGCCATCGGCGCGTATCACGCCCAGCGTGGCGCCGGGGATGAGGCCTTGCGCCACGCTGGCGGCGGCGGGGGCGAAGGCGGCGTCGATCATCGTGTCATTCATAGGTCTGTGGCCATTCGCGGTTTGAGGCGGGCAAGAAAGGGCAAAAACAGCAGCGGCGCCAGCGTCAGCGTGCCCGAAATGACGAAAATCCCGTCATAGCCGATCACCTTGGTCAGGGCTCCGGCGGCGCCGGCGATCAGGCGCGGCAGCAGAAAGGCGAAGCCGGAGAAAAAGGCATATTGCGACCCGGCATAGCGCGGGTTCACCAGCAGCGAGAGATAGACCACAAAGACCGTCCCCTCGAAACCATGGCCGAACTGCTCCAGCCCGGTGGCGACATACAGCACCCATGGCTGCACCGGCATATGGTACAGCCAGACGAAGCTGTAATTGCCGATGGCCGAAAGGGTGGCGCCGATGGTCAGGGAGAGGCCATAGGGCCAGCGCGTCACCATCCATCCGGCCAGCGCCACGCCCGCCATGCTGGTGACCAGCGCAACCCAGCTGTCGGCCAGCCCGACCTGCGTCAGCGTATAGCCCACCGCATTGACCAGCGGCTTGGACATATTGAGCGCCAGCACATCGCCCATACGGTAGAAGGCGACAAAGCCCAGCAGCACCATCGATCCATAGCCGAACCGCCAGAAGATATCGATATAGGGCCCCAGTGCAGCCGAGCGGCGCAGCGGCGCCTCGGGCCCCATGCGGCGGATTTTCGGCAGGGCCAGCGCCATCAGCACGAAGGGCAGCAGGGCGATCACCAGCACCGGGGTGGTGACATTGCTCTTGGCGCCGATGCCCAGATGGTCCGCCATGGCCAGAACCGGCCAGCCGACAGCCGCGACCAGCGCCGCGACCGCAACATAGGTAACCAGCGTTGCGATGGCCCCAATGCCCAGCGCGCTCCAGCGGTTGCGCGTGGTGGCATGCTCATCGGGAGCGGTGATCGCCACCAGCGGAAAGGCGCAGCAGGCCGTTACGGCGATGGCGAGATAGGCCAAGGTCCAGCCCCAATGGTCCGCGATGATCAGCGTGCCTGATCCCGCCGCGACCATCGCCGAGCGATAGCCCCACAGATTGGCCGCCGACAGCGGGCCCTGCCGCGCCGCATCGGGGGCCAGTTCCACACGCCATGCGTCGGCGGCGATTTCCACCGTGGTCGTCCAGAAGGCCAGCAGCACGGCCCAGAAGGCGGTGACGGCCAGATTGCGGTCCGGATCGGCCAGTGCCAGCCCGACGATCGAGATGCCGATCCCCACTTGCGCCAGCATGATCCAGCCGCGCCGCAGCCCCCAGAAACGGGTGAAGCCGGGTGCGGCAAAGCGGTCGAGCAATGGCGCCCAGGCGAATTTGAAGGTGGGCAGCAGAGAGACCCAGCCGAAAAAGCCGATGATCGTCAGATCCACGCCATGTCGCGCCAGCCGCAGAAACAGCACTGTGGCGAAGAGGTAGAACGGCAGCCCCGCCGAAAAGCCCAGCACGGCGAACAGCGCCATCAAACGCCGGTTGTGCGGGGCTTCAGAAGCAACAGCATTGGGCACGGACGGCACTCTCCCCCTGCGACAGCGCGGGGCAGAGTTTCCCTCATGCCGCAACTGATCCCTGTAACCTTAGGACAAGGCCCCGAGCGGGCAAGCCACGCAAGGCCATTGTCCTATCAAGCTCAAGGGTTATGGCATGGACGGTGCCGCCTGCCTACATGCATGGCGGTTATAGGCCTATATCCCGCGTCGCCCTAGAACTGCGATCGCACCTGCGTGCCCACCGCCAGCGCATTGGGAATATGCTTATAGCTGAAGGCGCCCGGATCGATCACATATTGGATATCGGGCCGGACGTTGAGCCAGGGGCGAACCTGAATGCCATAGCTGGCCTCCACCACCGCCTCGCCGAACAGCAGTTGCTGGCCGCCGGTGGGCGAGGTCACGCTGGTGGCTTCATGCGCGGCGCGCAGGCGCGGGTTGAGCTTGGCGTAAATGAAGCCCAGCCCGATGGTATCTGCATCGCGCCCTTTGAACGTGCCGGTTTTCAGCAGCCCCGCGCCGTACCAGCGCGTGATCTGCGCCGACACGGCGGGCTGGGCGGTGTACTCACCGAAGATCGAGAGGCCGCGCGCGGGGTTTGCCTCGCGCCAGATCATCTGGTCGGCCAGCACATAGACGCCATAGCGGCCCTTGACGGTGCCGGTCTCGGCCTCGCGGGCGACGCGTGATGTGTCGTAATAGGCGCCCAGCTTGTAATGGCCGGGCAGCACGCGGCTGCCGGGGCGAACGCCCGGATCATACTCCACCTCGAAGGGGATCAGGGCGCCGGTGGTGCCTGCCGCGAAGGGCTTGAAGGCATTGGCTTCGTCGCCAAGGCTGGGGTTAACCTGATAGACACCGGTGCGGAAGGTGATGTCCGGACGCAGGCGATAACGCACCGCGCCGCCCCACCGGGCATTGGGGTAATTGTACCAGCCGCTGTCGCCCGAGAGCGAGAGGGCATGGGCGCAAAAGGCAGCATTGACGAAATTGCAGCCCATGGCGAGACCGCCCAGATCATTGCCCATGGCAAAGAAACCGATGCGGATATCGAGCCGTCCGCCATCCAGCACCTGTTCGATGCTGGCCTCGGTCAGGCGGGTGTAGAGGCCGCCGTAATCTTCCTGGATCGGCAGGCGGTTGCCCACAAAATCGGAGGAGGTGCCAACGCCCCGGCGGTCATTGAAGGTGACATGGACGCTGGTGCCTTTCCAGCCCGCGATGCGCCCCATGTCGAAATCGGCGCCCCAGCGGATCTGCTGGGCGTAGGAGGTGCCGCGCCTTTGCCCGCCATCGACCACCGCGAAGCTTTCCGAAACATAGTCGCCGCGCAGCGTCACCCCGGCATCGTTGATGCGGGTGCGCAGGCCGCCCCAGTCGCCGGTCATCGTGGTGCGTGGCGGTGGCGCACCATGGGGGCCGGACGCAGAGATGGGGGTTGTCGGCGAGATATACTGGCTGACGAAAGCGGCGACAGCTTCCGAGGACGGGGCATCCTGATCCGGTGTCGCGGTGGAAGGTGCGGGCGTGGTGGCAGGCGCAGCGTCCTGAGCCATGGCGGAGCCGCTGATCAGGGCAAAGGAGAGGCCAAGGGCCTGCATGCCTTGCAGCATGGTCGGGAAGGGCATTATCCGCTCCTTTTTCCGGTTCCGCTACGGCGTTCCGGATCTATTTTAGCGCAAATGGGGTGGGGTCGCCTAGGACTTGTCCGTAGCTGCCCTAAGGAGGTAGCCGCCTGAGCGTTCCGCGGCTGTGGCCGGATTGCTATGGCAGGATCGGCTTCAGCGGGTTGGCGATGCGGCGGCAGATGGGGGGCAATGTCACGGGCAATCCATAATAACGAACTAGATCGTACAATATGGGTCCAATAGCCTTATGGCCCGGCGCCGTCCATGCTTCTTTTGGCGAGCCGGGGCCGGGATGGGCTGGCTTGTGAGCAGGTATTGGTTGTGAATTTTTTGTCAAATAGGCCAATGCTTTGGGACACGCGTTCTGCCAACCGTGGCATCTGGCAGGTTGTGCCATCGCGTGCTGGATTGCAGCATGCCGTTCCAGCCGGGGTATTCTGAAACGCGAATCACGCTCGCCCCCGGCAAGGCCCTTTGTTGCTGTGGTCCGCGAAAGTCTCTCCTGTATCACCATCATTCCAAACAGATGCCGATGCATGAGGATGTGGTGGCGACCAATCGGAGGGCATCGCGGTCATGGTGCATCGGAAGGATGCTCCTTTGAGTTGCCACCCCTGATCGCGACATGCATATCATCGCCCATGCAATCCTATATCCGTGCATGGCAGACCCTGCCGTCTCGACAATTGGCCCTTCTGCTGATGCTGATTGCCGCGGTGGTGTTGGCCAACATCAACCAGCCCTATCCTGACCTTGCGCCTTTGCAGCATATTCCCACGGCGCTGCTGATTGTGGCGGCGCCTCCATTGCTGCGTCGCTTTCCGCTGTCGGACCGGTCAGTGGGATGGCTGACGGGGTTTTTCCTGCTTCACACTTTGGCGGGCCGCTACACCTATTCCAATGTGCCTTACGATGCCTGGGCCCGCGCGCTGACTGGCCATGATATCTCCGGCACCTTCGGGCTGGGCCGCAATGATTTTGACCGTGTGGTCCACCTCAGCTTCGGTCTGCTGTGGGTCGGCCCCTTTGCCGAGGCGATGCAGCGCCATGCCGGCCTGTCCAGAAAGGTGGGCGTGGTGATGGGGTTCCTGTTTGTCGGCGCCTTTAGCGCGGCCTATGAAATCTTCGAATGGCTGCTGACCATGTTGGCTCCGGCCAATCTGGCCGACGATTACAACGGCCAGCAGGGCGACCCGTGGGACAGCCAGAAGGATATGGCCATGGCCATTCTGGGCGCGGCCATATCCTCGCTCCGGGGGCTGTCGGGCCGTGGGCGATGATGGGGGCTTAGGCCAGCTTTCCTTTCATGCGGCCACCTTGGCATTGCGCGGTGTCCGCGTCTTGTTGCGCACGCGGCGCATCGGCAGGCTGCGGGTGTGGCGCTTGAAATAGACAATCTCCAGCAAGGTCGGCCAGATTTCCAGCGAGGCGCGGATCAGTCCCACCTCATCATCCACGATACGGCTGACATTCTGCTGGAAGAAATCCGGCTCGAAATCATAGAAGGTGCGCGAGAGGCCCGCCGCGAACTGGCCCAGCGCCATCTTCCTGTCCTCATGGCGGGCGTGATCCATGGCGGCCAGCACGCGGGCGTGCAGGGAACGAGCATCGTCAAGGATCTGCTGGCTGTCCTCCAGCGAGACGGCGCCATCATAATCGAAGGCGATGCCCCATTCGTCGGTCTTGCGCAGGGTGGAGCGGAACTTGCGCTTCAAAAGCCCGCAGATCGCCTCGTTGAAGACCTCGGCGGCCAGCGGATTGCGCATATAGCTGTTCTTGATGTGGGTCTGCGCGGAATCGACATGCGCCGCCACAAAGCCCGACTGCTGGATCCACAGGCGATAGATGTAATCCTCGAAGCGCAGCCGCGTGGGGAAGAAGGGCGGCAGGCCGGTGGTGTTGTCATAGCCCGCCACGCCGCAATCCATCCGCCAGTTCACATTGGTGAGGCAGGGGCGGAAATTGACCATCACATAGGTGTCGTTCAGCCTTTCGGCGTCGATCTCCTCAGGATCGTCGAGGAACATATCGACATAATCCACCGCATCGATGTCATTGGTGCCAGTGCGGAAGGTCTGGGCCATCTTGATGATGCCGCCGCGCGGCAAAGTGCCCGGTTGCAGCGCCAGAGCATTGTCACGGCAGAAGCCGAGCGAGGTGTTGCTCTCCAGATCCATCGCGGAATCCACCAGCAGCTCGCCCTGATCGTAATTGGCCGGAGCCTCCGCCACGGTGCGGCCCAGCACATCGCGGAAAGAGGCGAGAATGTCATAGGATTTGCGGCTGTGGCCATTGGCGCCGCGCGGGATCAGCTTGCCCCGGCTGACCTCGTTTTCGCCAAGGGCTTCGGGACTGTCCTCGATCAGTGCATAGGGGCGCATGTCGTCGTCGGCGCTGACCATCAGGTCGCCCAGCGTGTACATCAGCGTGAAATTGCGATTGCCGCCATAGCTGGGGCGGAACAGGTTGCGGACCAGCATATCCAGCTTGCGGTCCTTCAACCGGCGGCAGATGTAACCGAGGAACTGCTCTTTCTCCGCCGGGCCGACATACCACACCTCGTTCTGGGTGCGGGTGGCTTCCAGCGTGTCGTAATACTTCTGGTGGTTGGCGATGGAGGAATCGTCAAAGATGGTGATCGGCGCGCTCTGGCCGCAGCGAGAGAAGTTCTCGTCATAGGCTTCGACGGTCTCGCCCACGTCACGCAGGCGATAGGTGGGGATCACGAAATGCATCTGGGGTGTGGTCACGAGGACAGGTCCATCCGATGAGCGCGCCAGGAAGCGGCGCCGGGGACGGTGTATCTAGGGCGGCATGGCATAGCGCCTCCAGCCGACAAAATCGGGTTTCGCGTTGTATTTGCGTAATGGGGGCCCCGGGCCGATCCGTATCGTATTGCGATTTATATAAAAATTATATTTAAATCACTGTTCTGTGATCTGGAGCTCAAATGCCGGGCAGGCCTAATGGAGCCGGGCCCCGGAACCGCTGAATGCCTCTGCGAACAGGCAGGCGGCTCCCGGGCCCCATGAGGACTTCCATGACGATGACTGCTCTTGGCCTTCTGGCCAGCCTTGCGCTTGCTCCTGCCAGCGCGTCGGCGGATAGTGCTACCGTGAATGACAATGCCGCGGTGCAGGCGCCTGCCCAACCAGCCGCCAGCGCAAAGCCTCCAATGACCGACGCCGATCTGGGCGCCAGCGTGATCGGCCGCTTTTTCCGCTATCAGGCTGCCGAAATGGGCCAGACCGGATCGCCGATCACCGATCCCAATGCGCCGCCCTCACGCCGCGATGGCTGGACGCCTCAGCCGGAAAACGCGCCGCCGATGCCCTTCACCGAATGGCCTTATGGCGGCGCGACCAGCATCGGCGTCAACCGCCCCTCTTCGGTGGACAGCCCGTTGATGGTGGCGCTGGGCAAGACAGGGCTCGGTCAGGCGATGAATGCCGCTCATATTCAGGCCTATGGCTGGGTCGATGTGGGAGGCAACATCTCCACCTCCAGCCGCAAGCAGGGCAATTCGCCTGGCGCCTATGATTACAATCCCAACACCGTGCAGATGGATCAGGCGGTGTTCTATCTGGAGCGTACTCCCGATACGGTGCAGACCGATCATGTCGACTGGGGTTTCCGCGTCGCGGCGATCTATGGCACCGATTACCGCTATACGGTGTCAGACGGGCTGTTTTCCGGCCAGTATCTGACCAACAACAAGGCTTATGGCTTCGATCTGCCGATGGTCTATGCGGATATCTACATTCCCAAGGTGGCCAAGGGGCTGGAGCTGCGCATCGGCCGCTATATTGCTCTGCCCGATATCGAGGCGCAGCTGGCGCCCAACAACTATATGTACAGCCATTCGCTGGCCTACAGCTTCGACAATTACACCAACACCGGCATTCAGGCGACGCTGGCGCTGAGCAAGAACCTGTTCCTGCAGCTGGGCGTGTCAGCGGGCAGCGATACAGCGCTGTGGAACACCGGCAAGCACATCACCAACCCCTATCCCAGCCCGCTCTATCCCGGCCAGACCTTCCGCAAGGACCCGGGCGCCCAGCCCTCCTTCACCGGTTGCCTGCGCTATCAGACCGACAGCGCGCGCGACGCCATCTATGCCTGCGCCGATGCGATCAACAGCGGCACCTGGGGCTACAACAACCTCCAGTGGTTCGGCCTGACCTATTACCACAAGTTCACCGACAAGTGGCATATCTCCTTCGAGACCTACAATCTCTATGAGACCAAGGTGCCCAACATCAACAATGCCACGGTGCAGACGGTGGTGGCCAATGGCGGCACGCCCTTTGCCGGACTGAAATACAATGCGCCCAACATGGCGCAATGCCACGATCCCAATGTGCTGACCTGCACCGCCAAGGCCTTCGCCCTGCTGGCCTACACCAATTACCAGCCCAGCCCGCGCGACAACATCTCGCTGCGCACCGAATATTACAATGACGAGGAAGGCCAGCGCACCGGCATCGCCACGCGCTATTACGACATCGCGCTGGGCCTGCAGCACTGGTTCAGCCCGCAGATCGAGTTCCGGCCCGAGGTGGCCTATTACCGCTCGATCGATGCGGCCGCCTTCAACGGCGATGGCGCTCTGGGCATCGCACCGGACAAGAACCACCAGCTGGTGCTGTCGGGCGATGTGATCGTCCACTTCTGAAAGCTGCGCGCCGCCCTTGCGGGGGCGGCAGCAAGACCGGCTTCGGGAGCCCGACCGGCCTTGACCTGGCCCGCCCCGCCGCAACGGGGCGGGCGCCTTGTCGTTGCAGCAGTTACGCTGCGTGCTGCCCCAGACGCCAATGCAGAAGCTGAAGGAAGGCGCCCGGTTCGTCCAGCCGGAAGGCGATGTGACGGATCGGGGCTTGTTTGCCGCACAAGGATCGGCGCGGCAGGGGCTCTTTCAGGCGTAGCAGGACATTGGGCCAGGCCAAAAGGGCGGCATTTAATGTCGCAGGATCGCGGATTGTTTCACCGGGAAAATTTGTCTCCACCGTCGCCACGGCGGCGAAAGGGATCAGGCGGTCGATCAGAAAACCGGTTCGCACGCGAATGCCCTCGGCCGTCAGCAGCACGGGACGGAAACGGAACGATTTGATCAGACCCAGCAGATAGACGAAGCCGACATCGCTGATCAGGAACATGGCGATCGCTGCCTTGTGGTTCCAATGTCCGATCACAAGATGATAGGTGGTGATCTCGATGGCCGACAGGATCAGTAATGTCGCGCAGATCGGCGTCAGATGCCGGTGATAGGCAAAGGCGCGGCTCTTCTCTGGAATATCCGCCGGGCCGCTCCAGCGAAACAGCGCCATATGCAGGATCGTCAGTTCGGCGGTGGCCAGACGGACAAGGGCCTTGGGCACAAGTTCAGAGAGGGCCGCAGGCCATCGATCCTGAGGGTTTTGGCCGGGCATGGTGAGGGTACGCCGGGCGTGCAACAGGCTGCGCAGGACCCAGGTGAGGGTTATGGTCGCCATGCCTGCCACGATCACCGGTCTGGCCCATAAGGCGTCGCGCAATTGCGGCGGGCAGATCAGCCATACGGTGAAACTCGCCCCGGCCAGAGTGCCCAGAATTGTCTGCCCGCTCGGGCGTCCGGATGATCGGGCCAGAAGCGACAGCATCATGGTGTCCGCAACGACCCAGAGAACAAGAAACAGGGCGATCTGCGGATGAGCCGACGCCCATGATGAATGAACTGCCGCAGCCGCCAAAGCAATGACGCCAAATGCCGCTGCTTTCACGAGGGTTTGTGTTGGTAAGAGGCTGGCTGGCGAAGCGCTCATCTCCATCTCCTCGAAGGGGCGGGGCAGATCTGTTCTTCTTGCTTTTTCCTATCTTTTTCTCGCCGGGATGGCCAGTGTCTTTCCGGCAGGATGAAGGCTGTGCAGTTGAGACAATGCTGAGCGACAGGTTCAATCGCGGCGGCGTTGCAGGCGGATGGTGGTGATCGTTTCCGGTTGAACCGAAACGGTAAAATGGTCTCGCCCGGGCTTGGGCTTTCCGGCATCCGCGTGCTGATCGCCTGACGTCACGATGGTCTGGATCGACCAATCGCCTGCTATGCTCAGCACCAGCTGGCGCGGTGTCGCGCCGGGATTGACATGCACAAAGACAAGCTCTCGCCCGTCCGGATTGGCGGCGCCGATCGTATCCTCGTCGGCGGGGCGGAAGAGGCGCATGCCGGGGCGGATATAGCGGCTGAAATTGGCCATCGCCCAATATTTCATCGTGATGGAGAGCGGGTGCGGTGCTTCGGGCGGGGCTTGCAGATCCATCTTGATCAGACCCCAGTTGGAGCCGGCTTTGCCGTCGCGCGCGCTCAGAGTCTCCACGGCCTGCCAGAAGATCCAGGCGGCAGGTTGCAGATGCCGCAGGTCGGCGATGATATGATCGGCCAGCGCCAGCGCAGGAGCCATACCGGTGAAGCTTTCAGGGCCTTTGTCGGGCGTATCGTTTTCCGACATCCATAGGCGGATCTGCGCTGCCTTGGCTGCATCGCGGACACCGGTCTGGTACAATGTGCCGTAGCTATGAACATTGAGCTGGCCGATCAGTGACCGTGTTGTTGCCGGATAGGCCTTCCAATCGGTCAGGAATGTATCGGAATTGGTTTCATCCATCGCCGCGATCTGCGTGGTGAGCCTGCGCTCTTGCAATGCCTTTGCGGAAGCCTCGATCATGGCCGCCTGACGCGCCGGGCTCCAATGAGCGCCCTCTTGCGTGTTGGCGGCGTACCAGTAATCGGTGTTGGGCTCATTGACCGGGGAGAGGGTGCGGAACCGGATGCCGTGGCGGCGTTGCAAGGCCTCGACCGAACGGGCCAGATATTGCGCGAAGGCCTGCTCCTGCCCGGCGCGCAGATTGTCGTCACGGCCCTTCTCCGCGCCTGATACGCGCCCGCTGATCGTCATGAACCAGGGTGGAGAATTGGAGAAGGCCTCAAAGATAGCCGCAGGCACGCGGGCCTTGACCGCATCGAGCCACCAGCGCTGGTTGGGATCGGCGTTCCAGTCCCACATGTCGGGCTGATCGGGGCGCCACCAGTCGGTGCCCGATGTGCCTGACGGTTGGTGCCAGTAACCGGGCACGGCGCCGCCGGTGCGCAGATAGGGCGGTGTATCCGCCGCATTGCCGCCACCGATGTTGAAGCGCGCGATGGTCCAGCCGAGGCCATCCTTGCCATAGAAGAGATCAGCCAGATGCTCGCGGACGGGGGCCGGGTAGCCGCCCGTCACCTCGGCAAACCAGGCGAGGGCGGTGCCCCAGCCCTCGAAGGCCGGGCCATCGGTTGCGCGATCCGCTGACAGCGCGATGGTGACGGGGCGCTCGGCAGCCTGCGCCGGGCAGGAGGCCGCCAGCAGCGTCGCCATCAGCAGACCTTGCCTGATCACGCCGCAGACAGTCGATAAAGTCGTGACCCATGCGGGGGCACATCGCGCGTGAAGATGGCGCCGGTCTGTCCTTCATCCTTGCGCTGCCACAGATCGCGCACCTTGGCCGCTCCCGGTAGCTCAAGGCGCGGCAGATCGAGCCTCACCTGCTTGGCCGTATCGGCAATGTTGAACAGCGCCAGATACCATGCACCATCCGGGGCTCGCGCCGACCAGACCGGCGCATCATCCTCCCAGAAATGGGGCTGGTTGGCGTGGCTCGACTGGTTGATGGCCAGCACTTCGGGATTGGTCAGCAGCGCCAGCGTGGCCGGGGTAAGGTGGCGCAGATCGCCGCCCATGATCAGGGGCGAGCGGGCGATGCTCCACAGTGTCATCAGCGTCTGCTGTTCGTCGGGGGTGAAACTGGTTTCGCGCGTGCCCATTTTCAGGCGACCGAGCGGCAGCATATCGGCATCGGGCCAACCGCTCAGGCCCTTCATCGCTCCGTTCCAGTTCGCCAACCGGGTGAACTGCGCCTTGAGCATCGCCCAGTCATCCCAGAAATCATCCGAGATGCGCCACATCTGCGCATGCTGGCTGGCATGCACAGCGCGCGACACCGGCGTTTCGCCGGGCGACATGCTCAGCATCATCGGGCGGCCCGAGCGGGTGATGGCCGTTGCGATGGCCTCGATCTCGGGCGCATGGGCGTCATAGGGGCGGCTCAGATCATCGACCTTGACGAAATCCACGCCCCATGAGGCCAGCAGTTTGAACACGCTGTCGTAATAGGCCTGAGCGCCGGGGCGGCGCATATCCACGCCATACATATCCGGGTTCCAGGCGCAGACGCTGCTGGTGTCGGCGATGGCGCGGGCGGTGGTCCGGGTGCCCAGCACCGGCAGATCGCGCTCCACGGCAAGGCGCGGAATGCCGCGCAGCAGATGGACGCCAAAGCGCAGGCCCATGGCATGCACGCGCCGGGCCAGAGGGGCAAAGCCCTTGCCGCCCTCGCTTGAGGGAAAGCGGTTCGGGGCGGGCAGCAGGCGCCCATAGCCATCCATCGCGGGCACGGGTTTCACGTTGTAATCATAGCCGGTGGCGCTGGGATCGTACCACTGGATGTCGACGGTCAGAATGTCATAGCCGGAGGGCAGCAATTCGCGCGCCATGATCTGGGCGTTTTCCAGCGTCTGCGCCTCGGTGATGGTGGTGGCGAAGCTGTTCCAGCTGTTCCAGCCCATCGGCGGCCGGGGGGCCAGAGGACGGCGCGAGGGCACAGGGGCAGCTTTCACCGCAGCGGCAGCCATCCCGCCAGCCACACCGCTGGCCAGCAGCGAGCGACGCGAGACCTTCATCGCACCACCTGCGTCGTCACCATCAGCGACTTGCCCGAAGCAGGCAGCACCAGCCCGAAGGCCGTTTCATCACCATTAAGCAGGCGATCGCGCACCCATCGTCCATCCATAAAATGCCCTTCCTCCACGCTGACCAGTTCGACATGGCCCGCTGTGCCCAGCCTGGGCGCAAACAACAGATTGGTCGAAGCGCCGACAATCAGAAAGCGGTTCGCCTCGACCTGCGCCACGATCACCCGGCCCGACAGATCCGCATTGCCCTGCCCGCGCGGGCCGCCATAGCCGTCGCGCACCTCGCCGAAGCGGGCCACGGCCTCGATGCCATCAAAGGTGAGGGGGATGTTGGCCATGCCGTCTTCCTCAACGGCGGAGAGGGCATGGCCCGCATCGCGCAAAGGCAGCAGGAAAGGCGCGGCATCGCGCAGCAATTGGTAATCGAGGGCGATGGGTTCGATGGCCTCTTGCCCCTTGCTGATGCCGAAGCCTTCATCGATGCCGAATTTGGAAATGCCGACGCTATGGGGCTGGGCGATGGTCCAGAAGGCGTGGCGGGCATGGGCCATGCTGCCCCCGGTTTCCGGCACGAAGAGCGGATTGCCGGGGATGTCATAGGCCTTGGCGATCTGTGTGTAGGGCGCGACGTTGGTGTCGTAATTGTCCACGCCGACCACATCGATCGCAGGCGCCAGCGCTTTCCATTGCGGCAGCAGCCATGACACCGCGCCGCCGCTGGGGCTGCTGTCTCCGGGGCGGAGCAGGCCGGGCTGCTCGCGCGGCCAGACATTGGCATACATCGGCAGATCATAGGCCTTGCGCCCCGCGGCCGCGACCGCGCCGATGTAGCGTGCGGTGTGATAGGCCATAAAGGCCTCGGGCGCCTTTTCGGCATAGTTATCCTGCCATGAGCCTTGCTTGGCGCCGGGCATATCGGCGGGGACGGGAGCGGTGAACAGGGCCTCGGCTGCTGCGGAATGATCGCGGTCTGCGCCCAGCGTGCCGGCCTCATTTTCCACCTGCACCATGATGATGGTGCGTTGTTTGGCATCCACCGCCTTGATGTGAGCCATCAGTGCGGCGAAAGCTTTGGCATCGGCGTTGCGGCTGGCTTCGGCAATGGGGGAAAGCGCGTCGATGGGGTGGTGATCGGCGTCTTCCACGCGCGGGAAGCGCTGCGTGTCGTGCTTCACCCAGGCCGGGGCGTAGGACATTTTCGCGTTTTTCCAGCTGCCGAACCACAGCAGGGCGATGCGAATATGTTGAGCGCGGGCTTCGGCGATCAGGCCATCGATGATGGAGAAGTCGAAACGGCCTTCTTCGGGTTCGATGCTTTCCCAGCCCAGCGGGACCATCACCGTGTTGGCATGGCTGCGCTTGATGGCCGGGGCGAGGGCGTGAAAGGTGTCAGGAAAACCGGAGGAATTGTTGAGCTGAATGCCGAGAACCAGAAAGGGCTTGCCATCGACGGTCAGCACGGGCTGGCCGGAGGCGTCACGCGAAAAGCGACTGTCCTGAGCCTGCGTGGCGGGCGCCGCCCCCAGTGTGGCCAGCAAGGCGGCCACTGCGGCCAGTCTCTTTTTCATCAAACCTTCCCCCTCTTTTGATGGCTCTGCCGGTCGCTGGCTTTGCACGGTTGGGCGTGGCCTTTGTGGCGTGTTTGGGAGCCTTATTGTCATACTATAATGGCTTATCTAGTCGATCAAGTCAGATAAATTTTCCATCCAGCGGCTCAAAACGGCTTGTTGAGATGGCGGGTTTGCCTGTCTGGGCCGCGCGCATTAATATAATGATTAAACTATGAAAAAATATAATATCGGTGCAGGTTTGAGAAGGCTGAATCGAGATTCTTCAGTCGTTCATAAAAAATCTCTTGTTGGACAAATGATTCTGCCTAAATATGACAAGGCAAGATGCACCGCAAAGTGGGCAAACAGGGGAGTGGATCAATCATGCAGCGTTTTCGCTATCGCTATCTTATGAGCGCGTCCGTCACGGCGGCCTGTACTCTTCTGGCGGGCGTCCCCGCTTTCGCCGCCGATGATCAGCAAGTTGTCGCAGCCAGTCCTTTGGCGCAGCAAGTGCCCGGCTCATCTCCCGCCAATTCTCAGGATATCATCGTGACCGGCGTGCGGGCCAGCCTCCGCTCGGCCCAGGCGATCAAGCGCAATGCCAATCAGATCGTTGATTCCGTTGAGGCGACCGACATCGGCAAGCTGCCTGACGCCAACACGGTCGAGGCGCTGCAGCGCATCACCGGCGTGCAGATCCAGCGCCGCTATGGCGAGGGCGCGACCGATTTCGACCACCGCACACAGCCCGCCATCACGGTGCGCGGGTTGACGCAGGTCAGCAATTTCATCGATGGACGCGCGGCGATTTCGGCGGCGGGCGGGCGTTCGCTCGATCTGGAGGCGCTGCCGCCTGAACTGCTGGCGGGCATCGATGTCTACAAGAATCCGCCCGCCGATACGATCGAGGGCGATATCGCCGGTGTGGTCAACATCCGCACCCGCCTGCCTTTCGATGCCAAGGGGCAAGTCATCAGCGCCACGGTCAAGGGCAATTATTATGACCGCGCCAAGAAGACGGGCGACAGTTTTTCTCTGCTCTACAGCAATCGCTTCGATACCTCGATCGGCGAGATGGGTTTCCTGGTCAACGTCAGCTATGCCAAGAGCTTCTATCAGCAGGATGCGCTGATCATCGGCGCCTATGGCCCCGTGCCCGCCGGAACCACCATTCCGGGCGCCCCGGCCAATGCGCAGGTGCCCTATGGTGTGCAGATCTATGACGACAGCGGCAACCGCCAGCGCATCGGTGCGGCCGGCGCCTTCCAGTGGCAACCCAACAGCACGTTGCTGGTGACGGCGCAAGCGCTCTATTCGCGCTACAAGTTCTACCGTCAGGGCAAATATTACTATTACAACAACAACGGCAATCCCTCGACCACGCCGCTCAATGGCGGGAACTTCACCTTTGACAGTTCGGGTTATGCCACCTCCGGCTCGCTCAGCAATATGGTCTTTGAATCCTCGCGTTTCGATCAGGATCTGACTGATACCGTCGGCAATTACACGCTGAATGTGAAATGGAACCCCAACAACCGGATCAAGAGCACCTTCGATTTCCAATATCTGAAATCGACCTACAATGCCGATCGCAACGGCTTCGTCATTTCGCTCTACGATCAGGCGGGTGAGACGCCTTACACCGCCCTGCATCAGAGCATCGTCGATTTCGATCTGCGCGGATCGCGGCCCGTCTGGAATGTGCGCGATCCCGGCCTGCTGTCCAACCCGGCCAATTACGCTTTCACCTATATGGCCGATGCCATTCAGCGCAACGAGGCCGATCAACTCGCGCTGCGCTACGATCTGGAATATGATGCCGAGGGCGGCTTCCTGAAAAAGCTGCGCGGCGGCGCGCGTTATGCCGACAGCACGGTTGATCTGCGCGGCACCTGGAACGCCTTCTGCCTGGTGCCCAGCGGCCCGAATGCGGCCTGCAACGCCACGGCGGGGACACCTTTTGTGCCGGTTTCGGCGCATCCCGAACTGGCAATCAGCGGCCCGTCCTCCAACTTCTTTGACGGACGCACGCTGACCGGCGGCATCCTCTATCCCAACTTCGAATCCGGCTCCAACCTTTGGGACAGCCTGACCAAGACCGAGGCGCTGTTCGGCGCGACGCCGAAGAACTATTTCGCCCCCGCCGATCTCAATCATCAAACGGAAAAGTCGATCAGTGGCTATGTCACGGCGGACTTTGCCAACCGGCTGTTCGGTCTTGATTTCGACGGCAGCGCGGGTGTGCGCGTGGTCAACACCAAGACCGGTTCCACCGGTGTGATCATCAACAATGACGGTTCGATGTCGCCGCTCGATGTGCGGCGCAGCTACACGAAAGCGCTGCCCAGCTTCAATTTGAGGCTGCATCTGGCACCCAAGGTTCAGGCACGTTTTGCCTTTTCGCAATCCTTCGCGCGGCCCAATTTCGACCAGATGTCGACCAATGTGACGCTCAATCAGGTGACGCAGGTCAGCCCGCTGACCGGGCGGCCCAGCGGCTCCTCGGGCAATCCCTATCTCAGCCCCATCACTTCGACCAATTATGACGCCACCGTGGAATGGTATTTCGCCCAGTCCGGATCGCTGACGGGTGGCCTGTTCTACAAGCAGGTCGATGGTTTTCTGGCCAGCGGTACGGTGGTGCGTAGCTACAATGGCACGCCTTTCGACATCGGAACTACGGTCAATTCGGGCAAAGGCACGATCAAGGGCTTTGAAATTGCCTATCAGCAGTTCTTCGATTTCCTGCCGGGCATCTTCAGCGGCTTTGGTCTTCAGGCCAATTACACCTTTGTCGACAGCAGCGTGACCAATCCTTTCGCGGCGACCGGCAGCAACATCCCGATGACCGTGCCATTGGAGAAGCTTTCCAAGCACAGCTATAATCTGGTGGGGCTCTATCAGAAGGGGCCGGTCTCGGGGCGCTTGGCGTGGAGCTGGCGCGGCACCTATCTGGATACCACTTATGGCAGCGGCGCCAATGGTTTGCCGCAGTTCCAGAAGCCCTATGCCTCGCTTGATGCTTCGGTGAGCTACAACATCACCAAGCATATTGCGGTGTCGCTCGATGCGGTGAATTTGCTCAACCGCATGACCGAAACCTACATCAACACCACCAGCCAGCCGCTGCAATATACGCTGAATGACCGGCGTTACGGCTTCTCGCTGCGCGCAACCTATTAAGAGACCCTCCCTGGACCGGCGGGCGCGGAACCCGCCGGTCACTTTTTAGGTGGAACGTGGGATGATGGTTTCTGCATCCATAGTCGGGTCACAGACATCGGTCTCGCTGCTGCGTTTGCAAGGCAGCGACGAACCGGTGCTGGTCATGGATGCCGCGACAGGGCAGGCCGAACATCTCATCGCCGCTGCCAGTGCTTCGCGGTTCGAACCGGCCAGCGCCGTAGGCAGCGGTTACCCCGGTTTGCTGGGCCCCGCGCCGCATGCCTATGTTGATGCCATGGTGCGCTTTGTGCTGCCTTTGCTGCAGCAGCATTGGCACACTGGCCCCATCCGCCCCAAACGGGCGAGGGGCAATTTCTCGCTGGTGGCCACGCCGCCCGAAGCTCTGTCTGCGGAACAACGTATGCCGCATGTGGATGCTGCCGATCCGCTTCAATTTGCCGCCGTCCATTATCTCTGCGGGGCGCAGCATGGCGGGACCGGTTTTTTCCGCCACCGGCCCACCGGATTTGAAACGCTCGATCCCGCGCGCGTCGAGGTGTTCAACAAGGCAATGGATGACAAAACCACGCTTTCCTATGGCTATCCGGCTGGCGACAGCGCAGACTTCGCCCTGATCGGCGCTTGCGAGGCCCATATGGATCGTCTGGTTATCTATCGCTCTTCCCTGTTCCACTCGGGCCTGATCCGCGCCCTGCCGGAGCATGCCGAAGATCCCCGTCGCGGTCGCCTGACCGGCAATCTTTTCCTGCAATGCGAGGTGGCCCGATGACACACGAACCCTTGCGCAGCATCGCCATCATCGGCGGCGGCACGGCAGGCTGGATGACGGCGGCGGCGCTGGCCCGTGTGCTGGGGCGGCCCGACCTGACCATCACGCTGGTGGAATCCGAGGAGATCGGCACCGTCGGCGTGGGCGAGGCGACGATCCCGCCCTTGCTGGCCTTCAACAGCCTGCTGGGTATCGATGAGGATGAGTTCATCCGGGCGACCGGCGCCACTTTCAAGCTGGGGATCGAATTCGTCGACTGGCTGCACCATGGCCATCGCTATTTCCATCCTTTCGGCAATTATGGCGTCGATTTCGGGCCGATCCCCTTCGATGGGCTGTGGCATCGGCTCAGGCAAAACGGCGATAACACCCCGCTGGAGGACTATTCGATCTGCGCTCTGGCCGCCCGTCAGACCCGTTTCGATCGACCCAGCGGGGGCACGAACACGCCGCTCGGTCATATCGGCTATGCCTTCCATTTCGATGCGGTGCGTTATGCTGCTTTCTTGCGTGACCATGCCGAAAAAGCCGGCGTGATCCGCAAAGAGGGCAAGGTTACGCAGGTTCAACAGGATGGTGAAACCGGCTTTATCGCCAGCGTCCAATTGGCCTCGGGCGAGCAGATCGCCGCCGATCTCTTTATCGATTGCTCCGGCTTCCGAGGCCTGCTGATCGACCAGACGCTTGAGGCGGGTTTCGAGGATTGGGGCCATTGGCTGCCCAATGATCGTGCTGTCGCGGTGGCGTGTGAACGCTCCGGCCCGCTCACGCCTTACACCAGATCCACGGCGCGTGAGGCGGGGTGGCAATGGCGCATTCCGCTGCAGCATCGCGTGGGCAATGGCTATGTCTATGCCGGCGCTCACCTCAGCGATGAGGCCGCCGAGGAGGCTCTCACCACCAGCCTTGAGGGGCCGATGCTGGGTACGCCGCGTCTGCTGCGCTTCCGGGCCGGGCGCCGCAAGAGCTTCTGGGCGAAGAACTGCATCGCGCTGGGGCTGGCGAGCGGCTTTCTCGAACCGCTGGAATCCACCAGCATCCATCTGGTTCAGGCAGGCATCGCGCGACTGCTGGAAATGGTGCCGACCCGCGCATTCGAGCCTGCCGATATCCGCCGCTACAACCGCCTGATGACGGCGGAGTTCGCAAGCATCCGCGATTTCCTGATCCTGCATTTCCACGCCACACAGCGCGCCGACACGCCCTATTGGGATCATCTGCGCAGCATGCCGATCCCCGACAGTCTGGCGGAACGCATCGCCATCTACCGCGCCACAGGCCGCGTCTTCCGAGAGGCGGACGAGTTGTTCAGCAAGACCAGCTGGCTGGCGGTGATGCACGGGCAGGGGCTGCAAGCGGCGGGGTATGACCCGCTGGCCGATGGCATGCCTCTCGCCGAGGCGCAGGCGCGGCTGCAGCGCGTGGCGCAGGTCACCGCTGCCGCCGCCCGGCAGATGCCCGATCATGCCGATTTCCTGCGACGCCGCTGCGGCGTCAGTGACCCCGCATTCCTGAACACTGTGCTGACATCATGAGGACCCTGATGAGGATCAAATTTCCCCGCCTCAAATCGCTTTTGCTGATGGGTTCGGCGGCCACGCTGGCTTGCGCCACCGTGGCCCATGCCGACCAGCCCACGGCGCAGCACAGCATCGCCTTCGATCAGTACAGCTTCCTTGTCGATGGCCAGCGGGTCTATCTCTGGTCGGGCGAGTTCCATCCCTATCGCCTGCCCAGCCCGGAACTGTGGCGTGACATCTTCCAGAAGATGAAGGCGGCGGGTTTCAACACCACCTCGATCTATTTCTCATGGGGCTATCACTCGCCGCGCGAGGGCGAGTATGATTTCTCCGGCATCCGCGATATGGACCGCGTGCTGGATGAAGCGCAGAAGGCGGGCATCTATGTCATCGCCCGCCCCGGCCCCTACATCAATGCCGAGGTCGACAGCGGCGGCTTCCCCCTCTGGCTGACGCAAAAGCCGGTGAAGAACCGCAGCCCCGATCCGGACTATCTGAAACTGGGCGATGAATGGCTGACCCGGATCGACAGGATCATCGCGCGGCATCAGCTCTCGGACGGGCGTGGCAGCGTCGTCGCCTATCAGATCGAAAATGAATATTACAACGGCGACGACAAGGGCCGCGATTATATCCAGCACCTGCGCGACAAGGCGAAGGCTGACGGCATCACCGTGCCGCTGGTCGGCAATCACAACGATACTTTCGTGTCCGGCAAAGGCGCGATGGATGTCACCGGTTGGGATTACTATCCGCAAGGTTTCGACTGTTCGCACCCCGAGCATTGGAACCCCGCGCCCGATATGGCCGCGCATCGCCATGCCGGGCAGCCGCTGTTCACGGCAGAGTTCCAGGGCGGCGCTTTCGATCCATGGGGCGGCCCCGGCTATGCCCAATGCGCCAAGCTGATCAACGACCGCTTCGCCAATGTCTTCTACAAGGAGAACATCGCGGCGGGCGCCACGGCGCAGAATTTCTACATGCTCTATGGCGGCACCTCATGGGGCTGGCAGCCTATCCCGCAGAACTACACCTCCTATGACTATGGCGCGGCGATCACCGAGGCCCGCCAGTTCGAGCCCAAATATTTCGAGGACAAGCGCATCGGCTATCTGGTGACGGGCCTGCCCGCGCTGCTCAAAACCGATGATCTCAAGCCCCGCGCGCCGGACAATCCGCGCCTTGTAGAGGTGGCGCGGATCAATCCCGAAACCGGTACTCAGTTCCACCTGCTGCGCCATGGCGACACCACCTCCTCCACGGTGGAAAGCACGCATATCGCTCTGTCGCTGAAGGAAGGGGCTTTCCCACGCATCCCGCAGCAGCCCGGCACGGCGATCCGCATTGACGGGCGTGAAAGCAAGCTGCTGGTGGCCGATGGCAAGATTGGCGCCGCCACGCTGGTCTATTCCACCTCGGAGATGATGACGCAGGCCAGCATCGGCGCGCGCGATGTGGGTGTGCTCTATGGCCGCGCGGGCAGCGACGGCGAGACGGCGCTGGCCTTCAAAGCCAAACCGCAGGTCAAGGTGCTGGAGGGGCAGGCCACCTCGACGTGGTCCAGGGGTATCCTGCGGATCAACTACCAGCACCATGGCCTGTTGCGCCTGTTGATCGAAGGCGGCGAGCGCCCGCTCCTGCTGCTGATCGGCGAGAACAGCGCGACCGACCGTATCTGGCGTCAGGAGACCGCCCAAGGCCCGGTGTTGCTGCTCGGCTCGCATCTGCTGCGCAGCGCCCGTGTCGATGGCGAGACGCTGGCGCTTACCGGTGATGGCGATGCCGACAATCACGCCGAACTCCTTGCCGGCCATGCCCGAAGCGTGACATGGAACGGCGCCCCGGTAAGCCCCGCGCCGACCGCCTCGGGCACGCTGGCGTTTGATCTGCCCGTGCCCAAGCCTGTCACGCTGCCGGTACTCGATCACTGGACCAGCCGCGAGGATCAGCCAGAAGCCGGCGCCGCCTTTGATGATCGCGCATGGCAACAAGCTGATCTGAACGTCAGCAGCAGCATCACCAAGCCCGGCTCCCTGCCCGTGCTGTTCGCTGACGATTATGGCTTCCACACCGGCAACACCTGGTATCGCGGCCATTTCAGCGGGAAGGCAGGCTCTGTCCCCTCCGGCATCAAGCTGCATGTGAAAAGCGGCGGTGAGGCAGGGGCTTTCTCGGTCTGGCTCAACGGACATTTTCTGGGCAGTGTCACCCGCAACGAGACGGGCTCTTTCAGCTTTCCGGCCAATCTGGTGGTGGCGGGAGACAATGTGGTCTCGGTTCTCACCGTCAACATGGGGCATGAGGAGGATTACAACTCCACCGGGGAGAACCGCACGGCGCGCGGCATCATCGCTGCCGTGCCGCTTGGGGCGGGCGCCGATGCCATCCGCTGGCGCCTTCAGGGCGCGGTCACCGGGCAGGACAAGCTGCGCGGCCCCTACAATCTGGGGGGCCTGCATGGCGAACGTGAAGGCTGGCCGACCAGCCCCGATAGTGCGGGCTGGACCGCCACCAGCCTGCCGGCTGACACCACAGCGCCCGGCATCCGCTGGTATCGCAGTGATGTGACGCTGGATTTGCCGCAGGGGCAGGATACGTCGCTCAGCCTCGCGATCAAGGACCCGCCGGGCCGGCACTATCGCGCGCTGATCTTCGTCAATGGCTGGCAGATGGGGCATTATATCGCGGATATGGGCCCGCAAAGCCGCTTCCCGATCCCGTCAACAGTCCTTAATGGCCATGGCGTTAACCGTATCGCCATCGCTGTATGGAAGACGGATGACACGCCGGGCAGTCTGGGCGTAGTGTCGCTGGTCGATGAAGGCAGCGTCACCGCGCCGGATTTCACCGCGCCGGGCTTGGCTCGATAACAGGAAAACACGCATGAACCAGCGCCTTGACCTTGATGACGATGATGAGGCGCTGGAAAGCGATGAGGCCGGCGAAGCTCTGGCGGGCCAGACAAGAGCCGGTCGCAATCTGACGCATAGCATGCTCGATGCTCTGGGCCGGGCCATCGTCACGGGCGAGTTCAGTCGCAAGGTTTTCCCCACGGAGAACGATCTGGCGCACAGCTATGGCGTCAGCCGCTCGGTCACGCGGGAGGCCACCAAGATGCTGAGCGCGAAAGGTCTGCTGACGGCCCGTCCGCGTCAGGGCACCAGCATCCAGCCCGAAACATCATGGAACCTCTTTGACCCCGATGTGCTGCGCTGGCTGCTGGAGCGGGCCTTCTCGCTGGAACTGCTGGCCCATTTCACCCAACTGCGCGTCGCCATCGAGCCGATGGCGGCGGAGCTGGCGGCCCGCAATGCTTCGAAGGAAGGTCTGGCGCTGATCGAGGCGGCCTATCACCGCATGGAGGCGGCGGAGCGCGGCGAGGAAGACGGCTTGCTGGCCGATATCGCCTTTCACGTCGCCATTCTGGAAGCTTCGAACAATCCCTTTTATGCGCAGTTTCGCGATGTGGTGGGCACGGCGCTGAAGAAGTCGATCGTCTTTACCAACCGCTTTGCGGGGCGTCAGGCCAGCCTGCCGGCGCATAAGGCGGTGATGGATGCCATCAAGGCGGGCGACACGGCCAATGCCCATGCGGCGATGTCGATGATCGTGCGCGAGGTGATGCAGCTGATCGATCTGGCCAAGCGTGATGAGGCCTGACCGATAGGCTGGAGAAAACAGCTCCTTATCGCTGAACGCGTGCAGTGCGGCGCCCGGTAAGCACCATTCGGCGCCTCTGTTCCATCCCTCCGCAAGTTTTACCGACGCCACATGCCGCTCCGTCGATTTCGGCCCGCAGCGCGATAGCCGGTTCCCGCCTTGCCGCGTTTCGCAGGGGAACCGAATGTCGATGCATGCTGGAGGATTCTTGTGGAGTATCTGATCATTGGTGCCGGTCCGGCCGGTCTGCAATTGGGTTATCATCTCCAGCGCGCCGGGCGCGATTATCAGATCCTCGAAGCCGGGCCCGCACCGGGCCATTTCTTCAAGACCTATCCCCGCCACCGCAAGCTGATCTCCATCAACAAGCCGCATACCGGCACCACCGATCCCGAGCAGAATTTGCGGATGGATTGGAACTCGATCCTCAGCGACGATCCGGAACTGCTCTTCACCCGCTATTCTCCCCGCTATTTTCCGCCCGCCGATGTGCTGGTGCGCTATCTGGCCGATTATGCCGAAAAGCTGGGGCTGAATGTCGCCTATGACACGCGGATCACCCATATCACCCGGCAGGGCGAGGATGGCGATTTTACAGCCACCGATGCGCAGGGCCGAAGCTGGCAGGCCAAGCGCCTGATCATCGCCACGGGTGTTTCCAAACCCTATATTCCGCCGATCCCCGGCATCGAGACGATCGAGCAATATGCCGATGTTTCGGTCGAGCCCGAGGATTTCACCAACCAGCGCGTGCTGATCATCGGCAAGGCCAATTCAGCCTTCGAAACCGCCGACAATCTGATGGAAACCGCCGCTGTCATCCATGTCGCGGGGCCAAGCCCGATCCAGTTTGCGTGGAAGACGCATTTCGTCGGCCATCTGCGCGCGGTGAACAACAATCTGCTCGACAGCTATCAGCTGAAATCGCAGAATGCGCTGCTGGACGGCGAGATCGTCAACATCGCGAAGGATGAGTCCGGCTATACTGTCACCGTCAGCTTCAGCCGCGTGAATGAGGTGCTGAAGGATCTGCGCTATGACCGGGTGATCGGCTGCACCGGCTTCCGCTTCGACGCCGATATTTTCGATCCTGCGATCCGCCCCAGGCTGGTGATCAAGGAGCGTTTCCCCGAGCAGACCCCCGCCTGGGAATCCACCAATGTGCCAGGCCTCTATTTCGCGGGCACGCTGACCCAGATGCGCGATTTCAAAAAGTCCACCAGCGGCTTTATCCATGGCTTCCGCTACGCCGTGCGCGCGCTGAGCCGCGTGCTGGAGGAGCGCTATCACGGCGTGGCATGGCCGCATCAGGCGCTTGAACCCGAAGCCGATGTGCTGATGGAAGCGGTGATCGCACGCGTCAACCGCAGCTCGGCGCTGTGGCAGCAGTTCGGTTTCCTTGGCGATGTGATCCGCATTCTGTCCGATGGTTCGGCGCGCTATTGCGAGGAAATGCCGATGGATCTGGTGGCCGATGGCGCTCTGGCGGGCGATGCCATGCATTTCACCATCACACTGGAATATGGGCCCGATCACGACAAGGTCGACCCCTTCGACCTCAACGTCACCCGCATCGCCCAGAACGATCCCGAGCGGGCGGCGCAGGGGCAGTACCTCCATCCGGTGGTGCGGGCGTGGAAGGATGGCGCGCTGATCGCCACCCATCACGTCACCGAAAATCTGGAGAATGACTGGACCTTCCCCCATCACCGGGAGCCGCTTCAGGCCTTCTTCCAACGCATGCTCGAACCCGCCGAAGTCGCTGCCTGAGGGAGGGCCCCGATGGGCGCGCTCGATATCGCCGCGCTGGAGGCCGAAGCCCGCAGCCGCCTCGACCCTGCCGTCTACGATTATGTCGCGGGCGGCGCGGGCGAGGAATGGACCCTGCAGGCCAATGAGCGTGCCTATCAGGCCTACAGCCTCGCGCCCCGCGTGCTGAGGGGCACGGGGCCGCCCGATCTGACAGGCGGTCTGCTGGGGCAAGCCATGTCGATGCCGCTGGTGATTGCGCCCACGGCCTTCCACCGGCTCGCGCATGCCGATGGCGAGAGTGGCACGGCATGGGCGGCGGCGCAGGCGGGCATTCCGATGATCCTCAGCCTCGCCGCGACCGAGGCGATCGAGGCCGTTGCGCAGGCCGCCGGTATCTGCCCGTGGTTCCAGCTCTATATCCAGCCCGACCTCGGCTTTACGGAAACCCTGATCCGCCGCGCCGAGGCTGCCGGATGCCCGGCGCTGGTGGTGACGGTGGATTCCCCTGCCTTCGGGCGCAGAAAGCGCGATCAGGTGCATGGCTTCACCGATCTGCCCTCCGGCTTTGCCTGCGAGAACATGCGCGAGGCGCCGGGCCTGCCGCCGCGCCAGATCGCCTTTTCACCCGCCCTTTCATGGCATGAGATCGACTGGCTGCGCGCCCGCACCGGCCTGCCGATCCTGCTCAAGGGCATCATGCACCCACGCGATGCGCGGCTCGCCATCGAGCATGGGGTGGATGGCATCTATGTCTCCAACCATGGCGGGCGGCAGCTGGATGGCACTGCGCCGACGCTCAGCCTGCTGCCTGCCATTGCCGGAGAGGTCGCAGGGCAGGTGCCGATTTTCTTCGATGGCGGTATCCGGCGAGGGACCGATATCCTCAAGGCTCTGGCGCTGGGCGCCGATGTGGTGGCGATAGGGCGCCCGGTGATCTGGGGTCTGGCGGCAGGCGGCGCGGCAGGGGTGGCGGCCCTGCTGGAAGCGTTTCGCGACGATCTGGCGCACAGCCTGCTGTTGAGCGGCTGCGGTTCGCCTGCGGACCTTGATCCCTCAATGCTGTTGCGGGAGGGCGGGTCATGATCTGGCTGGGCCTTGCCTTGCTGGTGATCAGCCTGCCTTACTGGCTGCCGCCAGCCATCATCCGCCTGCGTGGCTGGGTCTTTACGCGGATCAATGGCGAGGAAGGCATCGCCGTGCCCGGGCCTTTGGTGCCGGTCAGCCAGTTTCGCGCGCTTTATGCCCATCCGGCGGCCAGTGGGCGCAGCCGGGGAGCGGTGCTGTCGGATCTGTTCTGGTACTGGCTGTCACCCGGGGCCGATCTCCATCAGGAGCATCTCGAAGCGGGCCAGCGCTATGAGGATGTGGCCGAGGCGACCCGGCGCTTTCTCGCGATGCGCAAGGACAAGGCCAGCGATCTGGCGACCCGCTCCATGCGGCAGGTGCTGGATGAGGGGCGGGAGGATCTTCATGCCATCCGCCTGCGTGATCTGATGATGCCGGTCTGGGCCGGTTTTTACCACGAGCTGGTCTTCGGTAAGCCTTGTTCGCCCGAGGTGCGCGATCTGATTGTGGGCAATGCCGATGATGTCGTCACCGCGCTGAAAGGGTCGAGCCTGCGCCATATGCGCCGCCGCGAGGCGTTGACCGCCTGGTTGGAGCAGCGCTTGCGCGAGGGCGCCCTGATCGGTCGCCTGCCGGTGACGCTGTCGCTGAAGGAGCAGGCGCTCTATCTGCAAGGCGTGTTCTTCAACACCGCTGTCGTGCAAATGTCGGAGGCGATGACGCATCTGATGCTGGCGCTGGCGCAGCATCGCGCGGTGCAGGCGCGGGTGCTGTCCGCGCTGGAGGATGACCGCCTGCTGGACCGGGTGATTGCCGAAACCCTCCGCCAATTCCCGCTGTTCGGCATTGCCCATCGCATCACACAGGCGCCGATCGAGGTGGCAGGCCAGACGCTGCCCGCCGGTTCGGTGCTGTGCTTCAATTATGCCGATTACCAGCGCAGCGGCTTTTCCGACCCTGACCGCTTCGACCCCGACCGCTGGGAGGGCATCGCCGGTCACAACCAGACCTATATCCCTTTCGGCGTCACCGAGAACCGGCCTTGCCCGGCCCATGCCATCGCCCTGGTCACCATGCGCGCCGCCGCCCGCGCGCTGCTGGAGCGCTTCAGCTGCGAGAGTTCGGTCAGCCATACACGCTCGATCCCCCATCGCGGGCCCTGCATTCTGGTGCCCCGCGCTCAGCCGGTTCCGGCGCGCAGACTGGCACTGATGCTGGCCTGGCTGCGCATCCGTGACCGCTGGGAGGATGTGGGGCGCAGCATCCGGCAACTGGTTCTGGGCACGATCATGGTGCTGCACGCCCGGCGGGAAGGCCTCGCCAAACGCCATTTCGAGGGGGCGCAACGCTGCCCTTTCCACACCGGACAGCCGACAGGAGAAGCCCAATGCGCGCCATCCCCCTGAGTGATCTGCTGGCACATTGCGCCGCCGCTTTCCCCGAGGGGCAATTGCAGGCCGATGATGCCAGCGCCCTGCAGTCCTGGTGGCAGGCGGCGCTGGATCGCGCTTCCTCCCTCTCGCAGCAACTGCGGGAGGAACCGGTGGAGCGTTGGACCGAACGTGTGCTCGATCATCCAGCGCATCGCCATGAGTGGTATCATGTGCTGGCCGATCAGGTGACGCTGGAGGAATTCGCCAGATTTATGCTGGAAAACCGGTATTTTCCGGCTTTTCTTCCCCTTGCAGCCCGCGCGCTGGAGGTTCAGTTCCTCGATCCTGCCCGCGAAGCCCTCCAGCGCAACATTGAGGATGAGCAGCACCCCGTCCCTCACGCTGATCTGATGCGCCGCCTGATGATGGCGCTGAAAAGCCGCGCCGGGGACAATCTGCGGCTTGAGGATTACCCCGCACTGGCCGAGCGCACCCTGATCTTCTACCACGGCTTCTATCGCGACCCATGGGCGCTGGTCGGCGCGCTTTATATGACGGAGGCCGTCGCGCTTTACCGCCTCACCGGTATGAACAAGGGCCTGCGCCGCCTGGGTTTCAACGATCATGAGTGCGAATTTGTCGACCTCCATATGACCTGCGACGAAGATCACGCCCGCGAATGGATCGAGGCGGTGATCGCCCCCAGCATCGCTGCAGATCCGGCCCTCAAGGCGCCCATTGCACAGGGGCTGGCGGTCGCGCTCGATACGTCCCATCGCTATCTCGACGCGCTGGTCACCCGGGTTCAACAAAGGCGAAAGCTGGCCAGCGCGGTGCCCTTGGGGACGGCATAATCATAAAACTGCAACAGTCCTTACTCATGCATGACAATATTACGGTTACACTCCGTATATTCCCCGGTTAGTCCCTACATCCTTTGCTTTATCGATTCCCCTTTAGGGATGCGCAGCCAAGCTCTGGTCCAAGCTCTGGGATAACGACAATGACGCTGCGTTCTCTTGCCATGCCGGTTCCAGCGCTGCGCTGCTCCGATTTTGGTGAAACCGCCTACTATCGTTTTGAAGAATTTGAAGATTGCCCTCTCTTGGTCGTGGTGGACGATCATGGTAAACCGATCGGCATCATTGAGCGTAACAGCTTCCTGATGCAGTTTTCGGGGGAGTTCGGTCGTGCCATTTTCGCGCGCCGCACCATCACCCTGATCATGGAGCCGGTGCGTCTGGTGGTTGAGGCGCGCGACAAGGCCGCCGATTTCGCCGAACATGCACTGGAAAACAATTTTACCGAGCTGGTGCGGGGCTTTGTCGTCGTGGAGAACGGGCGCTATCTGGGCGTGGCCGGTGTGGTGGATCTGCTCCGCGCGACCATCATCGAGCGTGCCCGCACCGCCGAGCGTCTGGAAAAGCTGGCCCATTTCGATGCGTTGACCGGCCTGCCCAACCGCGTGCAGCTCCTTAACCATCTTGCCGCCCGGCTAGAGCAGGTCGATCAGAGCGAAACGCGCGAAGAAGTGGCACTGCTGGCCATCGATCTGGACCGCTTCAAGGCGGTGAACGACACCTTCGGCCATGCCGCGGGCGATATGGTGCTCAAGGAAATGGCGGTTCGCCTGCGCGCGTCCTTGCGGCTGGACGATATGCCCGCGCGGCTTGGCGGCGATGAATTTGCCGTGGTGGTCAGCGCCTCCTGCGTCACCAGCCTGTCGGAAAAGATCGCCGATCGCCTGATCGAAGCCATGCGTGAGCCCTTCCTCTTTGGCGACAAGGTCCTGCATCTGGGCGGCAGCATCGGCATTGCGGTCTACCCGCATGATTGCGCCAATGCCGAGGAATTTCTCAATTACGCCGATGTGGCGCTCTACAATGCCAAGTCGGACGGCAAGGGCGTGTGGCGCAAATTCTCGCCCGATATGCGCGAGGGGCTGGTCCAGCGCAACGCCATCGAGAATGATCTGCGCGATGCCCTGAAACGCGGCGAGATCGAGGCGCATCTGCAACCCCAGCTGGATATGGCCACGGGCTGCATTTCGGGCTTCGAATGCCTGATGCGCTGGCGCCATCCCGAGCGCGGCATGATTTCCCCCTCGGTCTTTATTCCGCTGGCCGAGGACATCGGCCTGATCCATGAGCTGGGCGAGTGGATGATCGATGAGGCCTGCAGCATCGCCTCCAGACTGCCCGACACGCTGACCGTTGCCGTCAACATTTCCGCCGTGCAGTTCCGCGTGGAAGGGCTGGTGGAATTTGTCGAGCAAGCGCTGGATCATTACGATCTGCATCCCTCGCGGCTGGAGCTGGAAATCACCGAAAGTGTGTTGATTGACGATGAGGATCGCGTGATGCGCTTCATCGAAAGCTTCAAGACGCTGGGCGTCAGGATTGCGCTGGATGATTTCGGCACCGGCTTTGCGTCCTTCTCCTATCTCCACAGCTTCGATTTCGACAAGATCAAGATCGACCGCAGCTTTGTGAAGGGCCTGCCTGACAATCAGGCCTCACGCGCCATCGTTTCGGCGGTGGTTGTGCTGAGCAAGCAGCTGGGCGCGACCGTGATGGCCGAGGGGGTGGAAACGGCCACCCAGCTGGAGGCTCTGCGCCAATATGGCTGCCATGGCGCGCAGGGTTTTCTGATCGGTGCCGCTGAAGCTGACCCCTTCCACTACATCGGCGATCATAAATTCACCCATCTGGCGGCCTGACGGGGGAGGGGCTCAGGCTTACAGCGTCTGGCCATTCTCCGCCCGCAGGATCTGGCCGGTCATGGACCGGGCTTCCAGCAGCATCAGCGCCGTTTCGGCGATATCCTCGGGCGTGGAGATGCGCTGCAGCAGCAGGCTGCCGGTCAGCCTGCGCATATTGTCCTCATGCCCGGCCCACCAGCGGGTCTCGACCGCGCCGGGCGCCAGGCAATTGACCCGGATTTCCGGCGCCAGAGCCCGCGCCAGCGAGCGTGTCAGCCCATGCAGCGCCGCCTTGGAGGTGGCATAGGGAATGGAGGAGCCATAGCCTGTCTCGCCCGCGATGCTGCCGATGTTGAGGATCGCCGCACCAGGCGTCTGGCGCAGATAGGGCGCGGCAGCCTGAGCGCAATGGAAAGCGCCTTTCACATTGGTGGCATAAAGCTCCTCCCACATCTCGTCCTCGATGGCGCCGAGGTCGGCGAAGGGCAATTGCCGGGTGATCGCCGCATTGTTGACGAGATAGCGCAGCGGCCCCCAATCCTCGGCGATCTGGCGCACCATCGCCTGCACGGCCTGCCGGTCACGCACATCGGTGGCGAAGCTTCGGGCGGTGCCGCCTTCCTGCTCGATCTGGCGCAGCGTGTCCTCGGCATCGGTCTGGCTGCGGGCATAGATCACGCCGACCGCGAAGCCGCGCCGGGCCAGCGCCAGGCTGATGGCGCGCCCGATACCGGTGCCGCCCCCCGTGACGATGGCGGTCTGTTGCTGGTTTGGCATCAAAGGTCTCCTTAAGGCTGGACTGGCTGGGACAGGACGTCTCGCATGATGGCGCAGGCGGTGTTGGCGGCGGGCCAGCCGGCGTAAAAGGCCAGATGGGTGACCGCTTCGCCCAGCTCCTCGCGCGTCACCCCATTGTCGAGCGCGCGCCGGATATGGCCGGGCAGTTCATGGATGCGGTAGAGCGCGATCAGCGCGGCAAGGGTGATCAGGCTGCGATCGCGTCCGGACAGCTCGGGTCTTTCCCAGACCTCGCCAAACAGCACACGGTCGCTGAGATCGGCGAGGGCCGGGGCGATATCGCCAAAGGCCTGTTGGGCAGGGCTGAGGGTTGCGGTCATGGCTAACCCTCAATCCGCTGCCGAGGCGCCGTGGCTGAAGGACCAGTCCTGGAAGGTGGAGTTGGCGATCACCACCATCACATCCTCGGGGCGGATACCCGGGGCTTCTTGCAGATGCTTGACCAGCGTCTGGTAGAAGCGGCGCTTGGTGGCATCCGGACGGTCTCGCCCGGTGGTGATGTGGAACAGCACGAAACCGTCCGAACGCGGGCCGCCGCGGTAATGGCGGTCGAAGATCATCTCGCCGGGCTGATGCTGGTGGAAGAGGGTGAAACGGTCGTTCTCCGGCACATCGAAGCTTTCGACCATGGCGCGGTCAAGGCTGTCGGCGATGGCGGTGAGGGTGGCGGGGGACTGCCCCGCGAGCAGGGAGATGCGGGTGAAGGGCAAGGTGTCTTCCTTTCGAAATCCGTTGACGCTCCGAATATGGCCGCGCATCATGATCCGGAAAATCGGATTAATCAGGATTCATGATCCTGCTTTTCAGGATGTTTATGCGGCTGACCAATCTCGATATGGATGCTTTGCGCAGTCTGGTGACGGGGCTGGATGCCGGCTCTTTCGTCCGCGCGGCTGACCGGCTGGGCCGCTCGACCTCGGCGATCAGCGCTCATCTCAAAAAGCTGGAGGAGCAGACCGGCGCTGCCTTGCTGCGCAAATCCGGGCGAGGGCTGATCCCCACCGAGCAGGGGGAGCTGCTGCTGTCCTATGCCCGGCGCCTCCTGTTGCTCAATGACGAGGCGATGGCAGCGCTGCGGGGCGTGGAGCTGGAGGGGCGGATCAGGCTGGGCTTGCAGGAGGATTTTGGCGAAACCATCCTGACGCATCTGCTGGGGCGTTTTGCCCGGGCCCATCCCAAGGTGCGGATCGAGGGGCGTATCGCGCGGAACATTGAACTGACCGAGCGCCTTGCCGCCGGTGCGCTGGATCTGATCCTGGCCTGGGATGATGGCGTCAGCCGGCCCCATGCCGAGGCGGTGGCCGCTGTGCCGCTCTGCTGGCTGGGGGCCACCGACAATCCCGCCTTATGGACCCCACAGGCCGCCGATCTTCTGCCGCTGGCGGTGCTTGAGGCGCCCTGCATGCTGCGTGATATCGCCTGCGCCGCGCTTGACCGGCAGGGGCAGCCGTGGCGGATCGCCTTTACCAGCCCTAGCCTCTCCGGCGTCTGGGCGGCGACGGCGGCGGGGCTGGGGATCGCCCTGCGCACGCCGATCGGCCATGCTGCCTCGGTCTGCAGGCTGGAGGTTGCCGGCTTGCCCGAATTGCCGGTTATGCGGCTGATGCTGGATCGCGCCGATGATCATGACAATCCGCTGGTCGCGGCCTTGGCCTCGCTGATCCGCGAAACCTTGCCTCAGCATTTGCCGCGGGAGTGGGGGCTGTGATCAGGCAGCTGTTCTGATCTGGCACATCGCCTGAGGCGCCAGCGCCTCAGTGTGATACCCGAGATGATGCCGCCTCGATGGCCGGAAAGCGGGCCATCGAGGCAAGGCGGGATGGGGTTCAGTAGCTGGCCTTGAGCGAGAGTTGATAGCTGCGCCCGGGCTCGGGATAGCCGTCGACCAGCTGATAATTCTGGTCGAACAGATTGCGCACGGAGGCGCTGATGCTGGTGCCGCGGCGCAGCTGGTATTCCGCCTTGAGCGCGGCATTCACATAGGCGCCGGTGCGGTAATAGGTGATCGGCGCGATATCGGTGACGGTCCAGCGACTGGAGGCGATGTCTGCGCTGGGCACCAGATGCAGGCGGGGTAGCACCGTCCAGTCGGCATAGACGAAGGCCTTGTGCGTCGGCACATCGGTGGGGCGGAAGGCGGCATTGCCCGGATCGACAAGCGTGCGGTGCGTCCAGGTGTAATTGCCGCCCAGCGTGAAGCTGGGGGCCAGTTGCGCCGAGACGCTGCCCTCAAGCCCATAGGTGTTGCCATGCGACACGTTCAGGGACTGCGTCATCACCGTGCGCGCGCAAGGCCCCGGCGTGGTGCTGGCGGTGCAGGCATAGCCCAGCACGCTTTCGCTCACGATGGCATTGGTGATGTGGGCGTGGAACAGGGCGCCCTCCAGATGCAGCATGCCAAGCTGGGTCGAACCGCCCAGTTCGATCTGCCGCGCGCGTTCGGGCTGCAGGCCGGGGTTGGGGATGGAGGTGCCGAAACGCTGGCTGAAGCGCTCGAAAATGGTGGGGAAGCGCGCGCGGGACGAGACGCTGAGATGCAGCGCCGAATTGGCATTCACCGCCCAGTTCAGCTGGCCCTGAGCGCTCCAGGTGCTGCTGTTTGCCTTGGGATAATTGTACAGCACGCTGGCGCCAGAGGTTCCGAGCGGCGCGCCATATTCCTCGGCGCGCTTGAGGTCGCGCCAGTCATAACCGCCGCCCAAAGTCAGGCTGAGGGCAGGGGTGAAGCTGTAGGCGTTTTCGATGGAAAGGCTGTAGGTGTTTTCAAGATCGGTCTGCACCGGCTCGGTGGTGTTCGCCGGGAAGCTGGTCTGGGCTTCCTTATGGCGATCCGAGCGCATCTGGGCGCCGATGGTCACCCGTTCACGCGTGGAGGGGCGCAGGGTCAGTTCCAGCGAGCCGCCCAACGCATCGTCCCAATAGGGGCTGTTGAAGCTGCGACCCAGGGTCTGGGTGTTCTCCGCCGCCGTGTCGAAGGAGCGCAGCATGTTGTAGAAAGTGTTGTAATAGAACCGCGTTTTGAGCGTGGATATGGGATCGAGCTGCGTCGTGGTCAGCATATAGAGGCTTTCCGTGTTCCACGCGGGCCATGTCCAGAAACGCTGCGCCGAAAGTGGATCGGTGACATGCAGTGGGGCCAGCTTCTCGCCCTCCTGCTTGGTGTAGCTGATGACATATTCATCGGTGGCGTTTGGCGTGAAACCGGCCTTCACATTGACGCGCCAGTCGCCTGTCTGCGAGAGACCGCGGCGGCCCGCGCCTTGATTGGCAGTGGGTGTGAAGCCGCCCGCCAGATCCCAGTGATCGGTGTAGGCGCGCCCGACCGAGGCCTGCGCATACCATTTGTCATGCCTGGTGCCGATCAGCGCCGAGGTGGAATAGCCGGCATATTCGCCATTACGCCCCAGATTGAGCGTGCCACTGACCTGCGCTTCCAGCGCTTTCGTGGGCTTGGAGGTGACCAGGTTGATCGCCCCGCCCATACCGTCCGGCCCGTTGAGCACCGAGACATAGCCCTTGGCCACCTGCACCTGAGCGATGTCATTGGTGAGGAAACGCCCGAAATCGAGCCGGTTGTCGGCTGGCAGATAGACGCGGATGCCGTCGATGGTCAGCGGCACCTCGAAGCGGTTGAAGCCGCGCACGAAGACAAGGCGTTCGTTACGCGTGCCACCGCTGTTGCCCGCCGAAACGCCGGGCATCAGCCCCACCGCATCGTCAAGGCTGACGCGGTTGAACAGGCTGATCGCATTGGCCGACAGCGTCTGGCTGGTGATATCCGGGGCGGAGGGCTGCGTGCCCGTCACCACGATCTCGCCAAGGCCGAAGCTTGCGGTTTGGGGAGCATCCTGCGCCAGCGCAGGCGTGGCAAGGCCGGTGGCGGCCAGAAGCAGGCCGGATTGAATAAACCTCATGACAAGTCCCTGTTCTATGTTTTGATCTGGAAAATCTCGCGCAGCTTTGTGTCTGCGTTCTTACAGTTGAATGATCGTCCCTTCGCGCCATGTTGCGTAAAAAAGGCGCCATCGCTCGCGGCTCAGAAGAACCGGATCGAAGGCGCCGTTGCCATTGAAAAAGACCCTGGAAGGGCATGGATTAACGCTGCGTCGATGCAGAGGTAACTGCGGTTGCTTTTCATATTTGTTGCGGCTTGGCAAGCCTTCGCAACTGCAACAGCTCTGTGCTTAGGTGCAGGGCCGGGGCTGATCGCTTGTGCCGTTCGACAGGCAGTCCTTCAACTCCTTGAGCCGCTCCGTAACGGGCTTCCTGTCGATGGAGATCGAATCCGGGCTGAACCGATCCTTGTTGTCATTCACATTGCCCGCCCACAGCTTCCAGTCGGCGGGCAGTTTGAAACGGGCGGCGACGGCGCGACGGGCCTGCTCCGCTGCCTTGTCCTCAGAGAGGCGGGCTCGGATCAGCTTGCGATATTCCTCGTGATAGGCCTGGTTGAAGGCGATGGTGCGGTCATCGGCAATATGGCCGGGCTGGGCGACGAAGATCGCCCATTTGTCCTTGTCGTTCCAGACCGAGCGGTTGGGGACCGGGTTGTAATAGGCATGGGCCAGTTCGCGCAGCACATCAGGCACATCGCGGGAGATGTTGCGCAGCAGCGTGACCTTGACGGATTCGGCGCCCGCATCCTGAGCGGTCTGGCTGATGGCAATGATGGTGGCCGCCCAGCGGTTGCGGTCGTCGCCGGTGACGATGGCACGGATCTGAGCCACCTTGATGCCGCCCACAAAGGAGTCGCTGTAGATGTAGCTTTCGATGTCATAGGGGGCGGCGGGCACGGTTGCCGTCACGCTGCTGAGGTTTTGGGCATTGTCACCGGCATTGGCGGAGGTCGCCGGGCGGGTCGCCAGCACGATGCCGCCCAGCAGCAGCACGGCGAAGATTCCGCCTAGGCCGATCCCGATCGCTCTGCGCGCCAAGGGCTTGTCCTTCCGTTTCAGCAGGCCGGGAAAGGCGAGGCCCAGCAGCAGGACCAATCCCGCGAGCAAGGACAGTGAGATCAGGGCAACCCCCATGAAATCCCTCACGCATTCCCCCATAAATCCATGAGCAGAAGATTGAACGCACAGGGTCTTCATCTGGTTCCTGAGCGAGCCTGCCGGGCGGCAAGGGGGCGTGCGGGTCATAGGCTCTGGATTTTCAGGGCATAAGGTGTATTATTTAAATAATACGGATGCTATGCCATCACGGTCGGATGACGATCATCAGGGGAGGGAATGTGCAGTGAGCCCGGATTCCACACAGGCCCCCGCCGTGAGGGAACGCACCGTGCTGGCGATCGCTGTGGTGGTGGCCTTGCTCCACGCCGCGATCGGCGCGCGTTACGACCTGTTTCGCGACGAGCTCTATTTTATCGTCTGCGGGCAGCATCCGGCTTTCGGCTATGCCGATCAGCCGCCGCTGGTCCCTTTGATCGCCGCCAGTTTTTACAGGCTGGGGCTGGGCGCCTTTGGTGTGCGCCTGCCGCTCGCACTGGCGGCGGGGGCGATGATGGTTCTGGCGGTGCGTTTCTCGCAACTGCTGGGCGGCAAGCGGCTGGCCATCGTGCTGGCCACGCTGGCCGTCTGCACTGCGCCGATGCTGCTGGGGATGAGCGCGGTGTTGAGCACCACCTCTTTCGATCCCCTGGCCTGGACGATGATCGCCTATTGCTTCGTGCGGGCAATCCGCCAGGGGGAAGACCGCTTTCTGATCGTGGCCGGGCTGGTGGCCGGGCTCGATCTGCAGGCCAAATATGCCCTGCCCTTCTGGGCGACGGGGCTGGCAATTGGTTTGCTGGCCACGCCCCAGCGTCGGCTCCTGCTGCGGCCGGCGCTTTGGCTGGGGCTGGTTCTGGCGGGGCTGATCGCGCTGCCATCCTTCCTCTGGCAGATGGCGCATGGCTTTCCCTTTCTGGAACTGATGGCCGCCGCCAAGGAGAAGAATGCCGATACGCCGCTCGGCTCCTTCCTGCTCAATCAGGTCTTTGTGATGAACCCCCTGCTGGCGCCGGTGTGGATCGCCGGGCTTCTCGGGCCTTTCCTGATCGGCAGGATGAAGGATTTGCGTTTTCTACCGATTGCCTGCGTGGTGGTGTTCATCCTCACCCGCCTTGGCCATGGCAAGGATTACTATCTGGCGGCCTGCTATCCCACGCTTTTTGTGCTGGGGGCCTGTGCCATCGCGCAATGGGCCGGGACGATCCGGCGCCGCCGGGTGGTGATGGCCGGAGCAGGTGCAGCGGTGCTGGTGTCGGTGCTGCTTTCACCCATCGCGCTGCCGGTGCTGCCGCCGCCCTTGCTGGTGGCCTATGTGACGCGTCTGGGCATTGCCCCGCAGCAGCAGGAGCGCAGTTTCCGGGGAACCGTGCTGCCGCAACTCTTCGCCGATCAATTGGGCTGGCATGATTTCGCTGGTCAGGTGATTTCGGCATGGCACCGTATCCCTGAGAATTTGCGCGGGCAGACGGGCATCAAGGTCGATAATTACGGGGAGGCGGCCTCGCTCGACCTGTATGCCGGGCCGCTGGGCCTGCCGCCGGTTCTGAGCGGGCATAACCAGTATTTCCTGTGGGGCCTGCGGGGGCAAAATCCCACCGACATGCTGGTCGTGCAGAACCATGTGGAGCGGTTGCGCCCCTATTGCCGGGAAACGCTGGTGCTGGGCGAGACCTCTTCGCCCTATGCGATGGCCTTCGAAAACGGCAAGGTCATCGCGTGGTGCCGCGGGCTGCGTCAGCCGCTTCAGACGCTGTGGCCGGAGGTCAAGAATTACAGCTGAGAGCCTGCGGCTGACCACCCGTCAGATCCGCAGGCTCCGCCTGTCGCAGGCTTATTTCAGGGTCAGGAGATAGTCGATCACCGACTGGCGGCGCTTGGCATCGGGCAGGGCGATCACCATGCGGGTACCGGGCACGGCCTTGGTCGGCGCGGTCAGGAAGCGGTCGAGATTGGCCTTGTCCCACACCAGACCCGAGGCCTTCAGCGCCGGGGAGTAATTGGCGAAGCCTGAACTGGCCGCCTTGCGCCCGCCGACGCCGAAGAGATTGGGCGCAAGGGTGGGCTTGGCCTCCTTGGCGCTGACATGGCACATCTGGCACTGCTGCTTGAAGATGGCGGCGCCCTCCGGTGCGGATTGCGCGGCGGCGAGGGACGGGGCGAGCATGGCGCTGAAGGCGGTCGCGAAGGCGATCGTCTGGGTAAGTTTCATAGGGTTCTGGCCTTTTTGGTGGGTTCAGCTTCTTTGGCGTATCGTGATCACAGGCCCATCAGGCGCTTGTTGAGATCACGATCCGCGCCGGATTTGGCGAAATCGTCGAAGGCATGGGGCGTTGTGCGGATGATGTGCTTGGCAATGAAGGGAGCACCCTCCGCCGCGCCATCCTCGGGGTGCTTTAGCGCGCATTCCCATTCCAGCACGGCCCAGCCGGCATAGTCATACTGCGCCATCTTGCTGAAGATCTGCGTGAAATCGACCTGCCCGTCGCCTAGCGAGCGGAACCGACCGGGCCGGTCCACCCAGCCCTGATAGCCGCCATAGACGCCGCTGCGGCCATTGGGGCGCAGTTCGGCATCCTTCACATGGAAGCATTTGATGCGCTCGTGGTAGATGTCGATAAAGGCCAGATAGTCGAGATGCTGCAGCACCATATGGCTGGGGTCGTAGAGGATGTTCGCGCGGGGATGGTTGCCGAGGCGGTCAAGGAACATCTCGAAGGTGACGCCATCGTGCAAATCCTCGCCGGGATGCAGTTCGAAGCCGATATCGACGCCGTTCTCATCGAACACATCAAGGATGGGCTTCCAGCGGCGGGCCAGCTCATCGAAGGCATCCTCGACCAGCCCGGCAGGCCGCTGCGGCCAGGGATACACATAGGGCCATGCCAGAGCGCCCGAGAAGGACGCATGGGTGGTCAGCCCCAGACGGCGCGAGGCGACCGCACCCAGCTTCATCTGCTCGACAGCCCATGCCTGCCGCGCCGCCGGATTGCCGCGCACATGCGGCGCGGCAAAGCCGTCGAACTGCGCATCATAGGCCGGATGCACCGCCACCAACTGGCCTTGCAGATGGGTGGAAAGTTCGGTGATCTCCAGACCCTTGTCAGCCAGAAGCCCCTTGATGTCATCGCAATAGGTCTGGCTCCCGGCGGCCTGTTCCAGATCGAAGAGGCGCGGATCGGTGGGGATTTGCAGGCCCTTGTAGCCCAGACCCGCCGCCCAGTCAGCCAGACCCGACAGCGTGTTGAAGGGCGTGGTATCACCCATGAATTGTGCCAGGAAGATGCCCGGTCCCTTGATGGTCTTCATATCGTCTCGCCTTAAACCGTGAAATCGACCCAGCCCGCGCCCTGCGCGCTGGCATGAACCGCCGTTTCGATCAGAGCCATGCCGCGCAGCCCATCGGCGATGCCGGGGATCAGCGCGCCATCCTCGCCGCGCAGCAGACGCGCGAAATCGCGATAGAGATTGGCGAAGGCCTCCAGATAGCCTTCCGGGTGGCCGCCCGGCGTGCGACTGGCCCATTGGGCATCGGGGCCCAGATCGGGGTCGCCTGCCTGCACCAGTTCGCTGCGGCCATTCTCATGGAACAGCCAGAGCTGGTTGGGCTCTTCCTGACGCCAGCGCAGGCCGGCCTTTTCGCCATAGATGCGGATGGTGAGGCCATTGCGCTCGCCGACGGAAATCTGCGACGCCAGCAGAGCCCCGCGCGCACCATTTTCAAAGCGCAGCAGGATCTGGCAATCGTCATCGACAAGCCGCCCCAGCACCACCGTGCCTAGATCGGCCAGAATTTGCGTGACCTTCAAACCCGTGACGAATTCGGCCAGGTGAAAGGCATGGACGCCGATATCCGCCACGCAGCCGCCGATGCCCGACCGTGAGGGATCGCCGCGCCATTCGGCCTGCTTGCCGGTGTCGGGCTTGGCCAGCCAGCCTTGCGGATATTCGACCACCACCTTGCGGATTGCGCCCAGAGCGCCTGCCGCCACCCGCGCCCGCGCCTCACGCACCAGCGGATAGCCGGAGTAGGTGTAGGTGAGGGCAAAGGGCTTGCCCGCCTTCTCCACGATGGCGGCCAGTTCATGGGCCTGCGCCAGTGTGGTGGTGGCAGGCTTGTCGCAGATCACGGGCAGGCCTGCTTCCAGTGCGGCTTTCGCGGCGGGCAGATGCATATGGTTGGGCGTGGTGATCGCCACGAAATCAATGCCATCCTCGCGCGCGGCTTCCTGCGCGATCATCGTCGCAATATCGGGATAGGCGCGCAGCGGATCGATACGATAGCTCTCGCCTGCCGCGCGCGATTTCTCCGCGCTGCTGGAAAAGGCGCCGGCAACCAGTTCGATCTCGCGGTCCATCTCGGCGGCCAGACGATGCACCGGGCCGATAAAGGACCCCGGTCCGCCGCCGATCAATCCCATGCGTAAACGGCGTGAAGCCATGGTTCAATTCTCTTTCGAAGGAGCCGGGAGGCATCCGCACGCCCCCCGGCAACATCCTCAGGCCTTGAAGCGCGAGAGGAAATCGTAGGACATCTTCACCGACTCAAAGCGGTCATGCGCGAAGGGCGGTTCCTGCTCGACAAAATAGTGCTGCACCCCGGCCTCCACGCAGGCGGGCAGGATGGCATGCCAGTTCAGCTTGCCCTGACCGACCTCGCAAGGGTCTTGCTGCAGCGCGTAATTGGTCCTGGTGGTGGGCTTCACATCCTTGAGGTGAACCATCTTCACCCGGCCCTTCAGTCGGCGCAGCTCAGCCACCGGATCGAGCCCGCCTGCCGTCACCCAGCCCAGATCGAGTTCGAGGAACACCAGACCCGGCTGAAGCTCCTTGAGCAGCACAGCCCAGCCGGTGGTGCCGCCTTGCGGGCGGAATTCCATATTGTGGTTGTGATAGCCCAGCTCGATGCCATGGGGCTTCAGGGCTGCAGCACGCTCATTGAGCATATGGCCCATGCGCTTCCACATATCGATCCCGCCTGCCTCGATCCCCTCGATCAGCGAGGCGCGCCCATCGGGGCCGGGCTTCCAGTCATCGGGCAGCAGGGGGATGGGCAGCACGGCCTTGCCGATGCCCAGAGTGCCCAGCGCATCGGCGATTTCCTGTGGGCTGCTCATCAGCGTCAGCGAGCCGGGGGGCAGGCGATTTGGCAGGCCCATATGGATCGAGCTGAATTTCACACCCGCCTTGTCGCCCTCTTCGCGCAGCGCCTTGGGGCTGCGGCCATAGAAGCTGGGCAGCTCGAACTCCTTGTAGCCGGTGGCGGCCAGACGGGTCAGCGTTCCCGAAAGATCGTTCTGCGCCGCCTCGCCCAGCGTGTAGAGCTGAATGCCGATGGGTTTGTTGATCCGCTTGAAGAAGGGCGTGGCGGGCGCTGCGGCCCAGCCCGGGGTGGCGGCGGCCATGCCTGCCGCTCCCATGCCTGTAAGCAGGCTGCGGCGGTTCATCTCAAAAGCCATCAGATATCCTCCAAAGACCCGGCGGGTGCCGCCGTGGGTGGGTGAAAGGCAAAGGCAAGCACCAGCGCGCCCAGCAGGGCCAGCCCCGTGGGGACGTAGAACAGCGTCTGGTAATCGACCTTGCCATCCGCGCCGGTGAGCGCGGCAATCAGATTGGGGAAGACGTAGCTGGCCACCATATTGCCCACGCCCAGGATCAGCAGGTTGAACAGGCCCTGCGCGCTGGAGCGGACATCCTTGGGGAAAGCGTCATCCACGAAGATGTAAACCGTGGCGAAGAAGAAGGCGTAGCAGATGCCGTGAAGCAGCTGCACCGCGATGATCGCCGGAATGCTGTCGGCCAGCAGCGAGAAGGCGAGGAAGCGCGCGGCATGGCCAAGGATGCCAACGATCATCGTCACGCGCCAGCCAAGCCGTACCAGCACCTTGCCCAGCACCAGCATGGTGAGGATTTCCGCCACCTGCCCAAGGCTGAGCACCACCATCGAGAGATTGCCCGCAATCCCCACGCGGTTGGTGAGAAACGCGTCCGACATCACGAAATAGCCGTTATGCACCACGGAATCGATGAAAGTGACGAAGAACAGCACCGCGACATAGGGCTTCTTCAGCAGGCCCAGCGCCCGGCGCCAGGCCAGCGCATCCACGCCGTCATGCTCGGCGGTCTTGGGCGGGGTATGGGGCAGCGTCAGCGAGAAACCGGCGAGGATGAAGGAGATGACGGCGGAGACGATGAAGATCGCCCGCACGTCGATCGCGGTGGAATGGGCGCCCAGAATGAAGATGAAGGGCCAGCTGGCCATGATCCAGCCCACCGTGCCGCCCGCGCGCACCGTGCCGAAATCCTTGCCATCCTTGAGCGCGGCAAAGGCGATGGTGTTGCTGACCGAGAGCGTGGGCACATAGACCAGGCTATAGGCCAGATAGAAGAGGAAAAAGGGCAGGAACTGGGTGACGAAAGCCGCGCCCAGCAGGCACGCCCCGCCGATGACATGGCTGACCGCCATAAAGCGCTCGGCGGAGAAATAGCGGTCGGCGAACTGATTCGAGAAAAAGATGCCCACCACCGAGGCGATTCCCCAGCAGCAGCCCACCAGAGCCTGCTGCGAGGCTGAAAATCCCAGCATGCCCATATAGGGGAACAGCTTCGGGGCCCAGGCGCCCCAGATCGCCAGCTGCAACGCCATCATACTGAAAAGGCGTAATTTCTGCATTGTTGTTGACAAGATCCGATCCTCTGCCCCATATTTTTGTAAACGTTGCCAGAAAAAATCGGCATCGGTCAAGAACACAAATATGGAAGAGGGGATTCTGGATGATCGAGCTTGATCGTCGGCGGATGCTGGAGGGTGTCGGCGCCCTGATCGGCCTTGCTGCCCTGCCTGCCAGCGCCTTGGCCGCGGTCGCGGGGAAGGCGCCCTCGCTGGACAAGGGCACCACGGCGCTGGCCACCGCCTTTGCCGATACGCTGATCCCGCAGACCGACACGCCGGGCGCGGTTCAGGCGGGCGTGCCCGCGCAATTCGATGCCCTGATGCGCGACTGGGCAAGCCCTCCACATCGCACCGCCTATCTGGCCGCTTTGAGCGCGATTGATGCCGCCGCCGTGGCGCAGGCGGGCAAGCCCTTTGCCCTGCTGCCCGCCGCGCAGCGCCTGACGGTTCTGACCGCTTATGATGCGAAGAATCTGGCGGGCAATATCGCTTATGCCTCGCTCAAAGATTTGTTTATCAACCTTTATTACCTGAGCGAGCCCGGTGCGACCGTCGAGCTGCGTTACGAACACAACCCCGGCGTATGGGAGGCCTCAACCCCGATCACCGCACAGACGCGGGCCTGGGCCGGGGCCATGCCTCCCGGAAAATTGCTGATGATCGCCTGACAGCCTCATCGCCAGAACAACAGAAATCGTGGAGAGATTGATGTTCGACGCCATTGTCATCGGCTCGGGGATGAGCGGCGGGATCGCCGCCAAGGAATTATGCGAAAGGGGCCTGAAGGTCCTGATCATCGAGCGCGGGCGCAAGCTGGAGCATGGCTCCTCCTACACCGACTGGATGCAGCCCTGGGACCTGCCCAACGCAGGCAGCATTCCCGAAGAGGAGCTGGCCAAGGACTACCCGATCCAGCGTCAGTGCTATGCGGTCAACAGCGCCACCAAGGACCTGTGGGTCAAGGATAGCCAGCATCCTTACGAAAGCGCTGAAGGCAAGCCTTTTTCCTGGATCAGGGGCTATCATCTGGGTGGCCGCTCGATCATGTGGGGGCGCCAGACCTACCGCTTTTCCGAGATGGATTTCTCCGCCAATGCCCGTGACGGCCATGGCATCGACTGGCCGATCCGCTACGCCGATCTGGCGCCATGGTATGACAAGGTGGAGACCTTCATCGGCGTCTCGGGCGCCAAGGAAGGCCTGCCGCAGCTGCCCGATGGCCAGTTCCTGCCCGCCATGGCGATGACCGACACGGAAAAGCTGTTCAAGGAGGCCGTTGAAAAGAGCTTCCCCGGTCGCAAGGTGATTCAGGGCCGCTGCGCTCACCTCACCGAGCCACAGCCGCATCATATCGAGCTGGGGCGCAACCCCTGCCAGTATCGTTCGCTGTGTGAGCGCGGCTGCAGCTTCGGAGCCTATCATTCCAGCCTGTCCTCCTCGCTGCCGGCGGCGGAGCGGACCGGCAATCTCACCATCGTCACCGATGCCATTGCCCATTCCATCATCACCGATCCCAAGACGGGCAAGGCGACCGGCGTGCGGATCATCGATCAGAATACAAAGGAGAAACGCGTCTATGAGGCGCGGGTGATCTTCCTTTGCGCCTCCACCATCGGCACCGCGCAGGTGCTGCTCAATTCGCGCAGCGATGCCCATCCGCGCGGGCTGGCCAATGGCTCGGATCAGGTCGGGCGCAATCTGATGGACCATGTCTATGGCCCCACCGTGGCAGGCGTGATGAACGGGCCTGACACCTATCATCGCGGGCGCCGCCCCAATGGCATCTACATCCCGCGCTACCGCAATCTGGAGGCGGACGACACCGGCTACCATCGCGGTTACGGCTATCAGGGCGGGGTGATGCGCGAGGGCTGGCGCCCCATCGCCGATGGCGAGCCGGGTGTGGGTGCGGATTTGAAGAACCGCGTGCGCCATCCCGGGCCATGGTCGGTGCGGCTGTCAGGCTTTGGCGAGATGCTGCCCGATCCGAACAACCGCGTCACGCTGCATGCCACCAAGACTGATGAATGGGGCATTCCGCAGCTCACCATCGATTGCGCTCATGGCGAGAATGACAAGGAACTGGGCCGCCGCATGCTGGAGGATGCCAAGGCCATGCTGATCGCGGCGGGCGCCACCATCACCGGGGAAAGCGGGAGGCTGCATCCGCCGGGGTTGGGCATTCACGAAATGGGCACGGCGCGTATGGGGCGTGACCCGAAAACCTCGGTTTTGAATGGTTTCAACCAGGCGCATGAGGTGCCCAACCTGTTCATCACCGATGGCGCGGCCATGACGTCGAGCGGGTGTCAAAATCCCTCGCTCACCTATATGGCCATGTCGGCGCGCGCGGCCTATCATGCCAGTGAGTTTATGAAAGCCGGTACGATTTAAAGGGTCTGGATTGCGGGGCAGGGCGTTCGCCGCGCCCCGCAATCGGTTCAAGGGAGCAGTTTTGGTCACCATCCGCGATATTGCGAAGCGTGCAGGGGTCTCCGTAGCAACCGTGTCGCGCACCCTGCGCGAGCCCGAGGCCGTGCGCCCTGTCCGGCGGGAGCGGGTGCGGGAAGCCATCGAGGAAATGAACTATGTCCCCGATGCCGTTGCCCGCCAGCTGCGGCGGCGCACCAATGAGACGATCATCGTCATCGTGCCGGAGATCGCCAATCCCTTCTTCTCCGGCATTGTGCAAAGCATTGAAAATGTCGCCCATGATCTGGGTTACCGGGTGCTGATCGGGGAAACGCAGGGCAAGCAGGAAAGGCTGGACTATTACGCAGATCTGGTGCTGACCCGCGTGGCGGATGGTTTGATCCTGCTCGGCTCGCTGCTGCCGCGCATTGTGACGGCGGCTCTGGAGGCGGGGCGGCAGGAATCGCCCATTCCGCTGGTGCTGGCCTGCGAGCGTTTCGATGGGCTGGATTGCCCGAATGTCACCATCGATAATGTGGCGGCGGCGCAGTTGGCGGTGCGCCATCTGATCGAGCAGGGCTGCAAGCGGATCGCGACGATCACCGGGCCTCTGGACAACACGCTCGGTCTGGATCGTTTACAGGGCTATCAGGCGGCTTTGGCGGCGGCGGGGCTGCCCAGCGCAGCGCAATGGCAGGTGGAGGGCAGCTTCTCCATCGAATCCGGCCATGCGGCCATGCATCAGCTGCTCGACACCGGTCCGATGCCCGACAGCGTGTTTTGTGCAAATGATGAAATGGCCATCGGCGCGATGCAGGCTGTCCGCGAGCGTGGCCTGATGATCCCGCGGGCGATGGCCATCGTGGGCTTCGATGATCTGCGCTTCGGGGCCTATGCCGCACCGCCCTTGACCACAATTCGCCAGCCAACCAATGAGTTGGGCGAGGTGGCGATCAGGATGATGGACGCCGTTTTGCATAAGCGCCCTCTGGAGCAGAGGCTGGTGGTACTCCCTCACAGTCTGGTGCCGCGCGAGTCTACGGCCCGGATTTGAGGGGGCGTTGCCTTCATTAGGCCGAGATTTGTAATCGGTTCCAATATTGTGCGGATGGGTGCCTTGCCGAACCTGTGCCATTTTTATTTGATAACGGTTACAAAATGTGGCGATCCCGCAAAACTTGCCTGCCATGATCAGTCCATGACGGGAAAAATGCCTATCGCTTCGCACGTTCCAGCGAGGTCGAAACACAACGCAGGCTGACGCACCGTATCGCCACCGGGAAAGCGTGGATCGGCCGATATGTAGCCGGTCGAAACATATTGCGCGCCGCTGGCAAAGGCGGCCTCGCGGTGGCTGATGTCGTTGATGCGCGCAAGGGCCGGGGCCTAGGCATCTGGCGCCGCGCCAGGCATCATCAGACGCGGAAGGGCCATTATCAAGAAATCCGGAAAAAGGCTTCCATGGCAGCACTTTGCCGCAGTTCCGTGGCGCTATTCCCCACCTCCCGATAACTGCATAGGCCCGCGTTAAGCTAAACCGATCTTAACCTATGTTCGCCACAAGGGCGCCGTGCGCAACCGGACGATGTAGATGCTTCACGAGACGATCGAACCCTATCTGACACAGGCCGATGTAGAGGCCATGGAACTGAGCATCGGGCGCATCGCCTTCGCCCGCGACGGCACCATCCTGCGCGTGAACGAGCGCTGCCTCGCCCTGTTTGACTACGCAGGCTGGGAACTGGTGGGGCGCAACCGCAGCATCTTCCGCCCCGCCGCCTCCGGCCAGAATGAGCCCGACGCCATCGATCGCGCCTTCGCCAGCGGCCAGCCCTTCTTCGGCGATATGCGGCAGATCCGGCGTGACGGCACGCCGCTGTGGACCGAGGTCTCCTGCATCCCGATCCGCAATATGGGCGGGCCCGTCGATGAGGTGATCATGCTGGTGCGCGATGTCACCGACCGGCGGATGGCGGCGGTAGACGATGCCGGGCAGATCGCCGCGATCAACACCTCGCAGGCGGTCATCCATTTTGCGATGAACGGCACGATCCTGCATGCCAATGACAAGTTCCTCGCCGCCACGGGCTACCGGCTTGAGGATATCGTCGGCCAGCATCACCGTATGTTCGTGGATCGGGCCGAAGCGCTTGATCCGGCCTATGAAAGCTTCTGGGAGGGGCTGCGCAATGGAACGCATGCCTCTGGCGAATATCGCAGGCTTGGCAAGGATGGGCGGGCGGTGTGGCTGCGCGCCACCTACAACCCCATCTTCGATCTGGAGGGGCGCCCTTTCAAGATCGTGAAATATGCCGTCGATGTCACGCCCGAGAAAAAGCAGACCGCCGATTTCCATGGCCAGATCGCGGCCATCGACAAGTCGCAATGCGTGGTCACCTTCGCGCCGGATGGCACGATCCTCGATGCCAACCGCAATTTCCTCGATGCCGTGGGCTATTCGATGGCGGAGCTGGAGGGGCGGCATCATCGCATGTTCGTCGATCCTGCCCATGCCCACAGCCTCGACTATGAGATTTTCTGGAGCGATCTGGTTGCCGGGCACCATCGCAGCGGGGAGTTCCGCCGCATCGGGCGCGACAAGCGGGAAATCTGGTTTCAGGCGATCTATAGCCCGGTGCTGGATCAGGAGGGGCGTCCCTTCAAGATCGTCAAATATGCCACCGCCGTCACGCGCGAAAAGCTGCGTCAGGCCGATCATCAGGGGCAGATCGCCGCGATCCACAAGTCGCAGAGCGTCGTTTCCTTCGACATGGACGGCATGATCCTCGACGCCAATGACAATTTCCTTGATCTGACGGGTTATCGCCTCTCGCAGGTGCGTGGCCATCACCATCGCATGTTCGTTGCGCCCGAGGAGCGCGATGGCGAGGCCTATGCCGCCTTCTGGCGCGACCTTGCCGCCGGCCAGTACAAGAGCGGCGAGTTCAAGCGCATCAGCCATGACGGGCGCGAGATCTGGCTTCAGGCCTCCTACAACCCCATTCTCGATATGAACGGGCGGCCCTTCAAGGTTGTGAAGAATGCCGTCGACGTGACCGAGCAGAAGCTGCGCCAGGGCGATTATGAGGGGCAGATTGCCGCGATCCACAAGTCGCAGGCGGTGGTGTCCTTCGCGCTCGACGGCACGATCCTCGATGCCAATGACAATTTCCTGACGCTGATGGGCTATGCCTTGCCCGATGTGGTGGGCCGCCATCATCAGATGTTCCTCCATGCCGAGACGGCGGCAGGCGCTGAATATGAGGCGTTCTGGGCTCAGCTGCGGCAGGGGCGTTTCATGTCCGCCAAGTTCCGCCGCCGCGCGCGCGATGGGTCGGAGGTGTGGATTCAGGCCTCCTACAATCCGATCTATGACCTTAACGGTCAGCCCTTCAAGATCGTGAAGATCGCCACCGATATCACCGCCGATGTCTCGCTGGCTGCCGATCTGTCGCGCGCCCAGCGCGAGGTGCAGCATGATGCCGCCACCGGCCTGCCCAACCGCCTCGGCCTGCGCACCTTCATGCGCGAGATACTGGCGGCCACGGACAGCGAACTGGCGCTGTTTTACCTCGACCTCGATCATTTCAAGCCGATCAACGACACCTTCGGCCATGATGTGGGCGATCTGGTCCTGCGCACGGTCGCGGCGCGTCTGAAAGGGGCCATCGGCGCCGGGCAGATGGCCGCGCGCATCGGCGGCGATGAATTCGTGGTGGCCGCCGCCAATCTGCAACGCGCGCAAATCGTGGAACTGGCCGAGCAGCTGATTGAGACCGTCTCGCAGCCCATCGCCCATGGCGACCGCTGGCTGGAGGTGGGCCTGTCCATCGGCATCGCCCTGACCCCGCAGGACACGCTGGAAGAGGACGAGCTTTTTCGCTTCGCCGATGTGGCGCTGTACCGCTCCAAGGGCAGGCAGCGCGGCAGCTTCACCTTTTATGCCGAGGATGCTGAGGACTCCGCCGAGGCGGAGCGCCATCTGGCGCATGACATGCTCTTTGCCATCAAGTCCCGGCAGTTCGATCTGGCCTGCACGCCGCGCCTCTCGGAAAGCGGCAGGCTGGCCATCGAACTGCAGCCTCGCTGGAACCACCCCAGCCTTGGCCGCCTCGGCACGGAGGCCTTTTTGCGCGTGGCGGAATGCAGCGGGCTGATCGTGCCTCTGGGCGACTGGATGCTGCGCACGGCCTGCAAGCTGGCCAGGGACATGCCCGAGGCGACGCTCTGCATTCCGATCTATCCCAGGCAGCTGCTGGGCAGTGATCTGCCCGAACTGCTGATGCTGGCCCTGCGCGAGAGCGGGCTGAAGGCCAGCCGCTTCGAACTAAGGCTGGAACGCGGCACCGCTCGCGTCAATCCGGAAAGCCTGAACGCCGATTTGATCCGGCTGCGCGCCATGGGCGTAACGGTGGTGGCTGACGATGTCTTTCTCGATCAGGAGGCGCTGGCCTCTCGTGCCTTATGGAGCAGTGACCGCGTGATCGTGGACACGCGCCTGCGCGGCTTGCTCCGTCGCCAGTCGCATCCTTTGATCGAGGCGATCGAAGCTGCCGAAGCCGTGGAGTTTCCCTTCGGCACGCGCCGGTTCGATATGGACGCGGATCACGGTCTGCACAGTTTTACCCTGCTGGAACCTGTCGCCAGTGGTGATATCGCCAAGGTCCTGCGCCATGCTCTGGCCGAGCAGCCCGTCCCTCTGGCGGTGAGCCGCTGAGCGCAACGCTCGGCGGCTCCGTCGGATTGCTGCAACTTCAATCCTGTTCCGACATGGCCAGGCGGTACATGATCCGCCGGGCCATCAACCCGGGCTTGTCAGGTGCGAAGCTGAGGTCGAACTGCTCCTCGCCATCGGTACGGACCACCGCGTTGATCCACTGCAGCGCCTCGACATCCTCGGAATAGGCCTGCGTGTGGGCTTCGAGCATGAAGCGGTCGATGGCAGGGTCTTCAGGGCGGTAATCGCGCGAGTTGAACCACCAGTAATGGATCGAATTGTTGGTCTCCGGCGTGAAGACATGGGTGATGTTGTAGCGATAGAGGCTTGGTTCGCCCGGATCGGGATCGGGCACCGCCACGCGGGCATAGGCGGTGTGCAGGGCGGGCGAGGCGAAACGCGCCTCCGATGAGCGAGTAACTCTTTTGTGCATGATGTTGGCGGGCTTGCCATAGACGCCCGGCGGCGGGGCATCGCGCAGCTCCCGGCGGATCACCACCTGTCCATTCTCGGTGGAGGCGGTCAGTGTGGAGCGGGCATAGTCCGGCGTGCCCACCGTATCGGGATGCAGGAAGGGGAAATGGGTCTGGTCGATCAGATTTTCATGCATCGCGACATAGTCGCACAGGATATGGAAATCGCCCGAGACCGTGCCCCAGGTGGGATCGCTCAGCCAGGGGGTGTCGGGGATCAGCACCTCATCGGCCAGATCGGGCGCGCCCATCCAGATCCAGGCCAGTGGCCCGCGATCGACGATGGGAAAGGTGCGGACCGAAGCCGTAGCAGGCGCATGGCCCATGGCGGGCAGATGGGTGCAGGCACCATCCGCGCCGAATTCCATGCCGTGATAGCCGCAGACCAGCCTGTCACCCACCAGCTTTCCGCGCGCCAGCGGGAAAGAGCGATGCGGGCAGCGGTTGCGCATGGCGACCGGCTCGCCCGCCTCGGTGCGATAGAGCACCACATCCACGCCGAGGAATGTGCGCGCGAGCGGCTTGCGGTTGATCTCGCCCACACGCGCCGCCGCATACCAGCAGTTGCGGATCAGCGGCGTGGTGTTGTTGGCGAAGCTGCCGCAATCATGGGGCTCCATGGCCGCGAAGATGGCATTGTCGCTGCGGGGATGATCGAGCGTGGAAGCCATGGGATGGTCCTTTCGGGATATCAGAGATCGAGGTTGAGCAGGTGACCGGTGATGCGCGAGCAGCAGATGGTCATCTGGTGGGCGCGGTCTTCGCCACTGCAGATGCGGTCGCGGTGGTCGAGCGCGCCGTCGCAGCTCAGCACGGCGGTGGTGCACAGGCCGCATTCGCCGCGACGGCAATCGGCATAGGTGTCCACTCCGGCGCCTTCCAGCGCATCAAGGATGGTGGTGCCCGCTCCGACGCGCACAATGCGGCCATCCTTCAGGCGGACCTCGAAAGGCTGGTCTTCCGGGCGGTGAGCGGTGTTGAAAATTTCGAAGCGGATGCGCTCGGGCACCCAGTTGAGCGCAGCACCGGCTTTGATCAGGTCCTCGATCATGCCGGATGGCCCGCAGACATAGGCTGTGGTGTCGGCCGGTTGCGCGGCGAGAACCGCCTTGAGATCCGGCACGCCCTGCCTGCTGGTTTCGGCCACGGTGAGGCTTGGCCCGCACATCGTCGCCAGCTCCTCAACATAGGCCATCTGGGCCTTCTCCACGCCGACATAGAGCAATGAGAAGGCCTGTTGCCGCGTCACCAGCGAGCGGGCCATCGCCAGGATTGGTGTGATCCCGATGCCGCCTGCCACCAGTAGCGTGTGCGGCTGACGGCGCGCCAGACGAAAGGCGTTGATCGGGCGTGAGACGCGCAGCCGCGTGCCGGGCAGGAGGTGGCGATGGATAAAGTGAGACCCACGCGCCCGGTCCTCACGCCGGACAGCGATGCGCCAGAAAGGTTCGCGCACGGTCCCCGCGGTTAATGGGCCGATCAGCGAATAATGGCGCAGAAAGCGATCTCCCGCGCCGCCGAAGCGCAGTTCGATATGGCTGCCAGCCTCGGCCAGCGACAGGGCCTGGCCATCGGCAGCGCCGATCAGAAATTCGGTGATGCGCTCTGTCAGCGTGCGACGGGTGAGCACCACCGCATCGAGATATTTGTCCTGCATGGGCTCTCCCTTGCGGCGTGCTTCCGAGCCGAAGCGTGCTGCCTTGATCCGGATCGAGCCTAGCCGAGGCGGAACAGGCATGCTTATGCAGTCTGGATATAAGCCTTGCAGAATTGATATAATGCCATCATCGTCTCGCATATGTCCGGCGAAACACAGGCTTTGCTGTCGCTCAAACAGGTCCGTGCGGTGGTGGCGGTGGCGGGAAATGCCAGTCTGGCGCGCGCCAGCGAAAGTCTGAACATCAGCCAGAGCAGCCTCTCGCGCATCATCCATGATTCAGAGGGCACGCTCGGCCATGGCCTGTTCCAGCGAGGATGGAACGGCATGGAGCCAACATCTGCCGGCGCCATCGTTATCCAATATTGTCTGCGCATGGCAGGCGCCATTGCCGAGGCGCAAGACCGTTTGCTGGCAGCGGGTTGGCGTCTGCGCGATCTGGCCTATCATCTGACATGGCCGATGCTGGAGGTGGTGGAGGCCGTCCGGGTGACGGGCAATGTCTCTCAGGCAGCGGCGGTGCTGGGCATGCCTCAGCCCAATGTCAGCCGGGTGCTGGCTCAAATGACGGCAACCCTGGGCTGCCATCCTTTCATCCGTCATGCCAAGGGCATGGCGGCAACGCCCGCCGCCATCATCCTGTGCGATCTGCGCGAAAAGTTGCGGGCCGAGGCGCTGCAGCTTCCCGCCGCTTTGGCTGCCTTGAGCGGCATGCTGGTGGGCCGCATCGCGGTGGGCGTTCTGCCCTTTTCCGAGCAGGACATTGTGGTTGAAACCTTCGCCACCTTGCTCCGCGATCATCCCCATATCCGGCTGCAGGCCGTCACCGGCAGCTATGGCGCCTTGAGCGAGGCCCTGCGGCGCGGCGAGATCGACGTTATGATCGGCCCGCTGCGTGGTGCTTCGCTGTCCGCCCATCTTGAGGAAAGGGTGCTGCTGGAGGAGGTGCTGACCTTTATCGCCCGGCTCGGCCATCCTCTGGCATGCGGGCCGGTTTCGCTGGACGATCTGGTCAAGGAAGGCCTTGTGGTGGGCCCCTATGGCACGCCCACACGCCAGTTTTTCGAAACCCTGCTGCTGGAGCGCAACCTGCCGCCGCCCGCGCGTATCTGCGAAATGGTGACCTTCCCGCTGGCCGAGCGCATGGTGATGGAAAGCGAAGCCATTGGCCTGCTCACCTATTCACCGCGCAAGCGTTTTTTGGCGGCTCAGCTGCTGGCGATCATCGAGGCGGATCTTCCCGAAAGCCGAAGGGCGATCGGGCTGACGACGCTGAAGGGCAAGCCTTTCACCGCCGCTCAGCAGGTGTTTATGACGGCGATCACCGGCGTGCTGCCGTGATCGTACCCGCTTCAGACCGCCAGCGTTTCGCGCTGGCTGATCCACAGGAAGGCCGCCAGCGTAAAGGCCAGCGCGGCGCAGCTCATGGCGATGGGCATGCCGACCTGTTGGGCGATGCTGGCGGTGATCAGCGGCGAGAAGAAGCTGATGATCCGCCCCCAGTTGAAGATCGAGGCGGCGGTCGATTGCAGATGGGGCGGGTAAAGCTCGGCCATCCACGCGCCCCAGATCACGCTGGAGCAGAGCGTCGCGCCATAGATCAGCCCGAGCCCGCGCAACAGCATCACATTCGACGGCGCCAGCAGAAAGGCCACAATCGCCGCCGAGGCGATAAAGAAACCCACCGCATTGAAGCGCCGCCCGAAGCGGTCCGCCGCCCACCCCCAGAAGAAACCGCCCGCGATGTTCCCGGCAAATTGCCACGCCAGCAGATTGCCTGCCAAGGCCGAGGAGAAATGCCGTTCTCCGGTAAGATAGGTGGTCAGCCAGCCGCTGAAGGCAGCATAGCCGAAGAAGTTGAGGCCCGTCATGGCCGCCAGCGTCAGGGTCTGGCGGCGCACATCGGGGGCGAACAATTCGCGCACCGGCAGCTTGTCGCCGCGCTGGCTGGCCAGATCGATGCGCGAGCCCGCCGGGATCATCACATAGGCCACCACCGAGAGCACCAGCGGCGGCACACCGCCCGCCCATAGCAGATTGTGCCACTGCCCCGGCGCGACAGCCCCCATCGCCAACCCCAGCGCCACGATGGAGAAGCTGAAACAGGCGTTGAGAATGCCCGCCAGTCGCCCGCGCACAGTGGGGCGGAACAGGTTGCAGTAAATCCCCACGGCGACCGGAAAGCTGGCCCCGGCGAATAGCCCCAGCAGAAAGCGCTGCGCCAGCAATTGCGGATAGCTGCCCACGGCTGTTCCGGCGATCAGCATTGCGCCATAGCCTGCCACCAGAAGCGCGAACATCCGTTTGCGGCCATAGCGGTCGGCCAACTGGCCGATCACCACTGCGCCGGTCAGCGCGCCAGCGCCTTGCGCCGAATAGGTCGAGCCCGCCTGCATCAGCGAGAGGCCCAGCGACTCGCGGATAAAGGGGCGCAGCACGTCCACCGTGTTCCACGCCCAGCCATAGAGGAACTCGCAGACCATCAGCAGGATGAAGATCGCCACCTGATGGGGCAGGGCGATGTCCGGCGTGTCGATGGTGGCCTGCTGGGGCTCGGGCATGGCGGAGGCGGGCAGGGCAGGGTTGGCGGTGGGCATCCTCGAAACACTCCGGCGAGGAAAGGGGGGCGGGGCCGCGCGGGGCCCCGCCCTGTCACGATCAGGCGGCGGCCTGAAGGGCGGCCAGCTTCAGCTGCACCAGCATCGAGAACTCGTCATAGACCGCCCATTCATCGACGATCTTGCCGTCTTTGATATGGAAATGCGTCACGCCCATCACGAAGAGCGGATGGCCGGTGGGCGCCCCCAGCGAGCCATAGCCCAGATGATGGCCATCCATCACCCAGCGCAGGGCATATTTGGTGCCGCCTTCCTCGCTCTCCACCGAGCAGATATGCTGCGGCACAAAGCTGCAATCGGGCATCAGCGCCACAAGGCGCATCGTCTGCTGCAGCACCGCCGCCACGCCATACAGCTCGCGCATCAGCGGGCCGTGCCACTGGCAGTTGGGGGCGTAGATCTCGTGGATCTTGCCGAACATGCGCTTGTTGTAGATGTGGTGCAGCCAGGTGAGCAGCTGCGCCTCGCCCTCGTTGTTGGCGATGGAGAGGTCGGCCTCGCTCTCGGGCGGATATTGGCCCAGCAAGCGGCGGTTTTCGGCGGTGTCCATCACCGGCTCGCCAAGGTCGAACTTGCGCTGGGCCAGCGATTGCGCGAACTCATGCGGGTCGATCCCGACCTGGATCAGCGGACCCATATTATCCCGCACGATCCATTCCTTGTAGATCTTGTTCTCAAGGATCATGCAGTCGGCCACGGTTCGGGTGCAGTAGGTGCGGCCCGTGGGCTTGCCCCAGGCGCCGATCTGCGTGTGGCGGCCCGAGCCATGCGTCATATGGCTGGTGTAGAAGCCGTTCACATCGTCGCCGTTCCAGATCACCTGCTGCGCCATGCCGCGCCGGTCGGGGAATTCCACGAGGCGCTGGATGGTGTCGCGGATATGGGTTTCGCGGTCATACATCGTGCCCAGCGTGGTGTAGGCGACGCAATTGTGGGTGTAATGGCTGTAGATCAGCCCGACATCGCGTTCGTCCCAGATGCGGTGGGTGCAGCGCACGATGTAGTCGACGATGTCGGTGTAGCAATCGTCGAAGCCGCGCATGCTCTGCACGCGGGGGCGGTTTTCGGGCACGAGCTGGGTGAAATCGCGGCGTTCGACCTGCAGCACGCGGCCCGGCTGGGCAGGGACAGCTTGCGGGGCGGCGGCGGGCTTTTTTGGGGTTTGGGCGTCAGTCACGAAAGGCCTCTCCATTGTGCGACATCAGTGGGTTTTATGGGATGGATGTTATGGGTGGGCGGGCGCGGGCGCCAGCCATTCGGCAAGCGCGCGGGCGCAGAAATCGGGACACTCAAGCGGCAGGAAATGACCCGCGTCTTGGGCGATCTGCAAAGTGGCATGGGGCAGGCCAGCAGCCAGTTCCTGCTGCAAAGCGGGCGGGGCGATCTGGTCTTGCGCGCCGCCCAGCACCAATGCGGGCATGGTCATGGCGGGCAGCAGAGGCCGCTTGTCGCTGCGGGTGAGGGCGACTTCGGTTTGCTGTGCCAGCGTGTCTTGCGGTGCTTGCCGGGCCATATCGCGGATAAGGTTGCGCAGTGAGGCATCCTCCAGGTGCCGAGCCGCAACCGAACGGGGCCAGAGACTGTCGACCGCCGCAACCGGATCGCTGGCGCCGGCGGCGCGGCGGGCTGCGTGATCCGCTGCAGGCACGTGGCGGCCATTGGCGGCGATCAGCACCATGGCGCGGACCCGCTCCGGGGCGATGACCGCCAGTTCCAGCGCCACGATGGCGCCCAGCGAAAAACCCACAGGAATGAAGCGGGCGGGGGCGGTGCTTAGCAATCTGCGGGCCAGAGCCTCGGCGCTGGGCAGGCCGGTCATATCCCCATGCAGCACATCGCGCGTCACTCCGGCCAGCATCGGTGCGAACACGCGCGCGTCGCACAGCGTGCCGGGCAGCATCAGCAGCGGCCAGTCAGGATCGATGCGCGGTGGCGCTGTCACGTGTCCATTCTCCCGTCCGGGATCGATGGTTCGTCCCGGCTTGTTGATGCAGCGCCCGCCAAAATTGCTTGCGCTGGGCATGGCGATGGATTAGCACATTTGCATTCGAATGCAAGTGTGGGATGAAAAATTCCGGCCGTGACCGGAGATTTGGGGCCCTGAAGACAATGGAGCGATTCGTGACACAATCTGCAAACGGGGGGATCGCCAGCGATGGGCTGGCTGGAACGGCGATGGCCGGCCGTCTGGTGCGCTATGCCGACCTCGTGCCCTGCCGCACCGCTTTTATCGACACCCGCACCCCCGGTTCGACCGAGAAGGAAAACTTCACGATCATCGGCCCGGGCGTGTCTGAAAGCCCCGATCAATTCGTGCATATCGCCCAGCCGCATGGCTTCAACATCGGCGGCGCGCGTCAGCCCTTCGGTTGCGTCAATTCGCAGCACAGCCATGAGACGGCGGAGGTTTTCGTCGTCCATTCCGGACATTGGCGGCTGCTGTTCGGCCCCAATTGCGAGGACGGTTCGCTGGAGATCGGCCCCGGGGATGTGGCCTCGGTGCCGACGCAGATGTTCCGCGGTTTCGAGAAGGTCGATGAGGGTACGGGCTTTCTCTGGGTCGCGCTGGGGCAGGATGAGCCCGGCAAGGTGACCTGGGCGCCTGCCGTGCTGGAGGCTGCCGCCGATTTCGGTCTGAAGCTGACCAAGGGCGGCCAACTGATCGACACCAGCAGCGGCGATTACGAGCTGCGCGATGTCGAGCTGGAAACCGGCCTCGATGCCGAGGCTGCCGCGCAATTGCGCACGCCGCCTTTGGAAAAACTGCTGCAATGCGTGGTGCGCGCCGGGGAGGCTCCTGCCAATCCTGACTCGCCGCTGGCTGCGCCGGGCGTGGTGGAGGCCGGGGTGATCGTGCCTCAGGCCACCAACGATGGCTTTGCGCCGGGGCCGATTTCCGGCTGGTGGCCGCATGGCTTCAACCTGCGCCAGCTGACCCTGCAGACCGGCGCTTATGTGCCGCTGCATGCCCGCGCCGAGGAAGAGGTGATCTTCATCCAGTCCGGCACGCTGGAGGTCAGCTGGGCCGATGGCAGCCTGATTATGGGCGCGGGCGATACGCTGACCGTGCCGATTGGCCTGCAGCATGGGTTCCGCAACACCGCCTCCGTGCCGTGTGAGGCGATTGTCGTGCGTGGTTCGGAAGATCCCGCAAGGCCGGTGTTCGCCAGCCAAGGCTAAGGCTGACGCAAAGCACATAAAAGGGCGGTCCGGATTATTCCGGGCCGCCCTTTTTCGCATCATCCGTCAAAGAAAAACCCCGGCGCTGTCACGCACCGGGGTCTTGATTATCAGGCGTTCTGCTTCAGGCGTTCGAAGCGGATCGCGGCGGCCTTCTGATGGCCTTCGAGGCCCTCGCTGCCGCTCTGGCGGATGGCGGGCGGGGCGACGGCGGCAATCGCCTTGTCTTCCAGCCACTGATGCGTCGCGATCTTCACATAGGAACCGACCCAGAGGCCGCCCGTATAGCGCCCCGCGCCCATCGTCGGCAGCGTGTGGTTGGTGCCGACATTCTTGTCCGAATAGACCACGCTGGCGTTTTCGCCGATAAACAGCGAGCCGTAATTGCGCAGCTTCTTGGCGAAACCATGCGGGTCGGCGGTGTGGACCTGCAGATGCTCGGCGGCAACGTGATCGGAATAGGCGATCATCGAGGCTTCGCTGTCGCACAGCACGATCTCGCCGTAATTGGCCCAGCTTTCCGCCGCAACTTTGGCGGTGGCGAGGGTTTCCAGCTGGCGCTCGACCTCCTTCACCGTGGCCTCGGCCAGAGCGCGGTCGGTGGTGATGAGGCCGACGCGGGTACGGACATCATGCTCGGCCTGGCCGAGGAGGTCGCAGGCGATCAGTTCGGGGGCGCCTGAAGAATCGGCCACCACGAAGATTTCGGAAGGGCCCGCCAGCTGGTCGATGCCCACGGGGCCGAAGACCTGACGCTTGGCCTCGTTCACAAAAGCATTGCCGGGGCCCATGATCTTGTTGACCTGCGGCACCGTCTGCGTGCCATAGGCCATGGCGGCGATGGCCTGCGCCCCGCCGATGCGGAAGATGCGGTCCGCGCCCGAGAGGTGGCAGCCCGCGATCATCGCGCGATGCGCGTTGGGCGGCAGACAGGCGACGACCTCGGCGCAGCCCGCGACCTTGCCCGGCACGATGGTCATGATCGGCGCGGAGAGCAGCGGGAAGCGGCCGCCCGGCACATAGGCGCCAACGCGATCGATGGGGATAACCCGGTGGCCCAGATGCAGGCCGGGGATCGGTTCGATCTCCAGCGGCAGAATGGTAGAGAGCTGTGCTTCGGCAAAGCGGCGCACGTTCTCGATGGCGAATTCGGTGTCGGCGCGGGTCTGGGGATCGAGCTCGTCCAGCGCGGCGAGGCGGTCGGCCTGCGACACTTCGAACTGTTCCAGATCGGCATTGTCGAATTTGGCGGAATAGTGGCGCACGGCGGCATCGCCCTCGCGGTGGACATCGGCCAGCACGCTGGCGACGATGCCGGTGACATCATTGTTGTCGGCAATCGAATCGCGGGCGGGGGCCTTGATGTAGGTGGTGGTCTCGGAAAAGCCTTGCGGCGCGGTGCTCATGTTCTTCTCCCGGCGTTTGGTGACTGAGATTTTGCATCGATACTGCATTCGAATGCAAGTGTCACGCGGCATTTTGGAGATAGCGCCATGTCATTTGCCTTGCTGATGCAAGCCAATTACAGGAAAGGCGATCCAGACTTTGAGGGTGCTGATGCCCAAACCGCAGACCAACAAGAAATCCACCTCCACCATTATGGAGCAGGGGCGGCGACCAACATCCTATGATGTCGCGCGGATCGCGGGTGTCTCGCAATCGGCGGTGTCGCGCTGTTTTGCGCCCAATGCCTCGATCGGGGCGGCCAAGCGTGAGTTGATCCTGAAGGTGGCCGCCGAAATCGGCTATAAACCCAATGCCTTGGCACAGGCCCTGATTTCCAAGCGCACGAATATTGTGGCGCTTATCATTTCGGCGCGCACCAATCTCTATTATCCCGAAGTGCTGGCCGAATTGAGCGCCCGGCTGAATGAGCGCGATATGCGCGTGCTGCTGTTCTCGCTGTCGGAGGAAAGCGAGGTCGATGGCGTGCTGGACCAGATCTGGCGCCATTCGGTCGATGGGGTGATCTCGGCGGCGCGGCTTTCGGCAGCACAGGTGGCGCAGTTTGCCGAGCATCGCGTGCCGCTGGTGCTTTATAACCGCGTGGCGACGGCGGCGCCTTCAGTGCGCTGCGATTCCGTCTCGGGTGAGCGGCATCTGGTCGAGCATCTGCTGGCTGCCGGGCATCGCCGTTTCGGGCTGATTTCCGGCCCCGCAGACAGCTATGTCGGCGAGGAACGGCGCACGGCGGCGCTCGCCGCGCTGGCGCAGGCCGGTGTGGGTGATGTGGCGGAAAGCCGGGGTGACTTCTCCTATGACAGCGGCCACCGCGCGATGCATGCCTTGCATCAAGCTGCAGGCAAACTGGATGCCGTGATCGCGGTGAGCGATCTGATGGCGATTGGCGCGATGGATGCGGCGCGGCGCGATCTGGGGCTGAGCATCCCGGGCGATCTCTCCGTGGTGGGCTTTGACGGCGCAGGGCCTGCGCGCTGGGGCAGTTATGATCTCACCTCGGTGCGGCAGCCGGTGCGGCGCATGACCGATGCGGCGGTCTCCATGCTGGTCGAGCGGATCGAGGATGCCACGGCGCCCGCCGAGCAGCGTCTGTTCACCGGCGAATTGCTGAGCGGCAGCAGTGCGCGAATCGCTGTTCCCGCCATGTGAATTCGAAGGCAGTCATTGCGAGAATTTTTCGCTATGATAGATAGCTTCATGCTGTGGTGTTTCGCGGAATTTTTCAATATCGTCTGATTTTATGAGAGATTTCTGCAAGGCCATTAAGAATATTCTCGCTAAATCGCGAATGACTTCGAATGCAAAAAATGATGGACGAGGCGCCCCCTTGCCGATAGATTTCCCTCAGAACAGAGAAAAGGGGAGTCACATGCACAAGCACCCACTGCTTCGGGGCGTTTCAGCCTTCACACTGGCGATGTTGGCCGCGCCTGCCATGGCCGCAGACCAGCCGGCCACAACCGCACCGGCAGGCACCGCACCGGCAGCCAATGATGCGAGTAACGGCGAGATCATCGTCACCGCCCAGCGCCGCAGCGAAAAGCTGCGTGACGTTCCCATCTCGATGACGGCGCTTTCGGGCGATGCGCTTAACAAGCTGCATGCCAACGATATTTCCCGCGTCGAATTTGCCACGCCGGGCTTCACCTGGGGCTCGCAGGGTTCGGATTCCTTCCCTGCCATTCGCGGCGTGCGCACCAGCCTGGTCTCGGCGCAGAACGACCCTGTGATTGGCTTCTACATCGACGGCATCTATCAGAGCCGCACCCAGCAGCAGTCGATCCCGCTGTTCGACATCGCCCGCGTCGAGGTGCTGCGCGGCCCGCAGGGCACGCTCTATGGTCGTAACACCTTCGGCGGCAATGTCAGCATCGTCACTGCCGAGCCGACCCGTGATTTCGGTGTCGGCGCCAATCTGGAAAAGGGCAATTACAACCAGTCGCGCGTTGACGGCTACATCAACCTGCCCGTCACCGACACGCTGCAGCTGCGCTTTTCCGGCGTGTTCCAGCGCCATGACGGCTATGTCCACTCCACGACGCCGGGGGTTGTTCTCGACGATCTGAACGAAAATGCCGAGCGCGTTGCCCTGAAGTGGACGCCCACCAGCCGTCTGGAGGTCAACATCCACGCCGGCACCTGGCGCCGCGACGATGCGGGCGCCGGTTCCTATGGCTATAAGGTCGCGGGCACGCTGATCAATCCGGCGACCGGCTATCAGTCGATCAACGGCCAGCCCTATGCGGTCAACCCCTCGGTGCCCAATGGCGCGCCCAATGTGGCAGGCCGCGATGTGGGTATCCCGGTGACGGGCGGCCCCTGGACCAACAATTGGGATTACCAGCCCTTCGAACATATCGCCGAGGATTATGTCTCGGGCACGGCGGCCTACAACCTCGACCTCGCCACGCTGAAGTCGATCACCGGCTACACCCATTTCCGCGCCCATCGCAGCGCCGACAACGACCAGTCCAGCGTCACCTTCGAAGGTCTGGGCTATGGCTCGGGCGTGCAGGAGGCCAACACGCGCTCGGATGCTTTCACACAGGAAGTGCAACTGGCCTCGAACGGGAAATCGGCGCTGCAGTGGATCGTGGGCGCCTATTACCTGCATGACGCCATCTTCGAGACCTATCAGCAAAAGATCACCGCGCCGGGTGCCACCACCACGGGCTTCCGCGCCGATGCCGGGTTGCATACCGATGCCTATGCGCTTTACGGCCAGGGCACCTATCAGCTGATCCCTGATCTGCTGAAGGTGATCGCGGGCGCCCGCTACAGCCATGAAAAGAAGGCCTTCAACTTCGCCGACTGGGCCGATGCCGCGCCGGGCACCTATAATTTCATGTCGCCCTATTCGGTGACGTCAGGCGCGCCCAGCTTCAGCAGCGGCACATGGCGCGCAGGGCTTCAGGTCACGCCTGACCGCAACACGATGATCTATGCCACGGCCTCCACCGGTTTTGAATCGGGCGGCGTCAACGATACGGGCGGCAATCCGGCCATTCCTTCCTCCTATGCCCCGCAAAAGGTCTGGGCCTATGAGGCGGGTGTGAAATCGAAGATCCTTGGCGGCAAGGGCGAGATCGAGGCTTCTGGCTTCTACAACAAGTTCTCGAACCTGCAGATCAATGTCTATACGCCGCTGGTGTCCTATTTCGGTTCGGCGGGTCAGGCGCGCAGCTATGGTGGCGAACTGGCGCTGCGCCTCGATCCGGTGCCGAACCTGCATATCAACACCACTTTGTCCTTCATGAATGCCCGCTACACCCGCTACATCAGCGGCAACAACTTCTATGGGGCTTCGGGCGGGGCCGATCCGGTCTCGGTCGATCTGGCGGGCAAGAAGATCCCGCAGTCGCCCGATTTCAAGGCGACGGTGCTGGCCTCCTATGACATCGATCTGGGCAAGGCGGGCACGCTGACGCCTTCGGGCAACTGGCTGCATTCGGCGGGGTATTACACCACCGATTACAACACGGTGCTCGATTACCAGAAGGCCTATGACAAGCTCGGCGCCTCGCTGCGCTGGACTGCGGCCAAGGGCAACAACACCTATATCGAGGCCTATGGCGACAATCTGACCAATCAGGCCACGCTGCTGAGCGGCGTCGTCGGGCGGCTTGAGCGTGTTCAGGTCTCCTATGCCGCGCCGCGCACCTATGGCGTGCGGATCGGCACCAAGTTCTGATGGTGTGAAAAGGGGCCGTGTCTTGCGACACGGCCCCTCGATCTTTCCGAACCCTCCACCTGCCACGGTCCCGCCTTCCCCCCGGCGGGACCGTCTTTTTGTGTCAGCGGCGCTCCAGCATCGCGGCCAGCGCGAAGAGGGAGGCTTCCTGCCCGGCAGGCACCAACAATTCCCCGCCGACAGGACGTTCGCCGGGCGCGGCGACGGGCACGCTGATCGCGGGCCAGCCGCTGCGCGCTGCCAGCTCCGCAGCCCAGCCGCCCGGCGGATTGCCCAGCCCCTCGGGAATGACGCGCATGGTGGGGTAGAACAGGGCGTCCAGCCCGTGCTGCGCCATCACGGCTTGCAGCATGGCGGTGAGTTCGCGATGGCGGGCCAGAATGGGGGCTGCCGCATCGCTCTTGACGGCCATGCGCGCGATCAGCGTGTCACGGTGATCGGGCAGGAAGGCGCCGCCGGCAACCAGCTCTGCAAGAGACGCGGGCGCTGTTCCGGGTCCGAAATGTGTGGCGAGATAGGCATCAAACGCCGCGCCGAATTCGGCATCGACGATATGCGGGCCAGCCAGCAAATCCTCCACGCCGGGCAGGGCGAGTGGATCGACCAGTTCAATTCCTGCCTCGGCCAGCCGGTTCAACCCATGCTGGCAGGCGGCCAGAATGCGCTCATCCTGCCCGAAGGCCTGCCTCACCACGCCGACGCGCCGGGCGCGCGCATCCCCGCCGATTTGCCCGCCCATGATTTCGTAGAGCAACCGCGCATCCGCCACGCTGCTTGTGATGGGGCCGATGGTGTCGGTGCTGGGCGCCAGCGGTGCAACGCCTTCAAGCGACAGCATGCCATGCGCCGGACGCAGGCCGACCAGCCCGTTGCAGGCCGCCGGAATGCGGATCGATCCGCCCGTATCCGTGCCCAGCGCCGCCATGGCAAATTCGCGCGCCACGGCCACCGCCGATCCTCCGCTCGATCCGCCCGCTGTGCTGTCGGGAGCGTAGGGGCAGAGCACATCCCCGCCCAAAGAGCTGCGCGAGCGGATGTCGAAAGAGAATTCGGAAAGGTTGGTCTTCCCCACCACGATCGCGCCTGCTGCGCGCAATCGCGCCACCACGGGGGCGTCGCTGGTGGCAACGGCCCCTGCCAGCGCCTTGCACCCCGATGTGGTGGCCATTCCGGCGACATCGATGTTGTCCTTGATGGCCAGCATCACGCCATGCAACGGGCCGAGCCTTTGGTTCTCCCATGCGGCCCGGTCAGCAGCTTCCGCTTCGGCTTCAGCCTGAGGATTGATGGCGAGCATGGCATGCCAGCGGTCATCCTCCTGAAGGATCAGGCTCAGGCAATGGCTCAGGGCATCCTGAGCGCCGCCTTGTGTCAGCGGCTCGATCATGGCCGGCTCTGCGCCAGCAGTTGGGCCGCACCCTGCAGCATAAAGCTGTGGTCCGATCCGAGCAGGAACAGGCTGGCGCCTTTCTCCTCCCACAGGGGCACATCCTGCGGGCGAGCGAGGAACATGCCGACCCGTCGATTGTGGCGTCGACCGGCCTCGCAGATGCGCTCCACCGCCGCGACCACGCGCGGATCATCCTGAGAGGCCGCGCCATAAGCCACCGTCAGATCGACCCGGCCCACGAAGAGCGCATCAATGCCCGGTACGGCAGCGATGGCATCGATGTCCTCCACGGCTTCGGGGTCCTCGATCTGGGCGATAGCGACGGTCTGCGCGGCGCTGCCCGCCAGATGGTCGGCCATGGCGCGCGTGGTGTAAAGGGCGGCGCGTGAGGAACCGGCATAGCCCCGCCCGCCCGCGCCATAATGGCAGGCGCGGGCAAAGGCCTGCGCCTCGGCAGCGCTGCGGATATGCGGGGCGACAACGCCTGTCGCTCCGCAATCGAGCGCGTTGAGGATATGCTCCGGGCTTGCCGTGGGCACGCGGACCAGCATGGGCATGGCGGCGGCCCGGGCCATGGCGATGCTGCCATCGATGGCGAGCCGGTCGAAGGGGGCGTGTTCGGCATCGATGCACAGGCAATCGAGGTCGGTGAGCGCCAGCACCTCCGTGACGATGGGGGAGGGCGTCTTGAGGAATGTGCCGATCAGCGTGCCGCCCGATTGCAGGCGTTGACGAAAGGTGCTGGCGTTTGTGGATAGGGCGTCGGTCATCGGCATTCCTCCCTTTGGGCTCATGGGGCCGACAGGTGGATGGGCGGCCATGGCACTGTATTTGAATTCGAATGCAAATAGCCGATGGCGCGTGGGATGTCAAAATTGGAAGGGCCCAAGAGATGCTAAAGGCCGGAAGGTCAGCAGCGCCTTGGCCGAGATGGCCCGGGCTCGCGTGAGGCGGTGGAGGTTGCACGATTTCTCTATATTGGCGAATGGTTTGCAAGGCTGCAGATCAAGGCGTGACGCGCTTGGCCATGGCGCGCCGACCGTTCTGTATCAGGATTGCCCCTGTCACCTGTCCCGCAGGATCGGTGGCGACCTCAAGCTGAGCATTCACCAGACGCCAGAAAAAGCTCAGCGGTGTGGCTGGATAGATCGGCATGGCGGGTTGCGCGCCAAGCTTGGCGCTCAGTCCGGTGGTGGTGCGTGAGATCGTCAGCATATGTCCATCGGCGAAGGCATATTGGCCCGCCACACGGTCCAGTTCCTCCGGGGGCAGTGTCACCGCCGGATGGGCCATGGGAGGAATGGGCTTCGTCGGCAACAAGGGCGCGGCGAGCAGAATATGGCTCGCCAAATCCGGCGTGGACGGCTCTACGGCAGCATTGGCAAGCACCACCACGGCCCGCTGCCGGCCTGGTTCCAGAATGACCGAGCTGCGAAAACCGCCTGTGCCGCCGTCATGGAACAGCAACTGCTGTCCATCCGCGCCCGTGCCGATCACCCATCCCAGCCCTCCCTTGTTTCGCCCATCGCCGAGGGGGCGGGGGGAGGCTGTGGTCAGCCGCATGGCGGGGGCGATCACGGAAGCGGGGTCCATTGCCGCATGCAGGAAGATCGCCATATCGTCAGCTGTGGAGCGAATGGCTCCGGCGCCTGCGAGTGTCGGGAAGGTCCAGGGGCTGGCGGGATGCATGGCCGTGTCATAGCCTTGCGCAAAGCGCGTCTGTTGTTCGGGAGAGAGCGCAATCACCGTATCATGGAGCCCCAGAGGCCCGGTGATGCGCTGGGCAAGCAGCGCTGGATAGTCCGTATGCGCGGCCCGGGCCAGCAGATAGCCAAGCAGTCCAAAGCCGAAATTGGAGTATTCGTATCGGCTCCCGGGATCGCGCGGCAGCGTGTAGCGGCTCAGAAAATCGAGCATCAGCTTTTCGCTGTAATCCGCATAGGGATCTTCGGGATTGCCGAAAGGCATATTGTCCGGAAGGCGCGGCAGTCCGGAGCGATGCATGGCCAGATCGCGCAGCGTGATCTTGTGCCCATGGCGCTCAGGCATATGGGCGCCCGGCGGCAGATAGGTTTCGGCGGGATCGTCGAGCGTGACCTCGCCCTTCAGCGCCATATCGGCGAGGATCAGTGCCGTGAACAGCTTGGTCAGGGAACCGATTTCGAAGAGGGTATGGCCATCGAAGGGAGGCCTATCTCCCACAGGACCACGCGCAACAACACGCGTGTCGGCCGGGCTCAGCAGGGCAATGACGATGCCCTCGCCCGGTCGCCCGGCGATGCGGTCGTCAATGAGTGAGGCGGTCTGTGCCTCGGTTGGCAGGTCCTCGGGAGTGGGGGGCCTGGCTGCTGCGAACGTCAGGGGCCAGACTTGGCCCCCCTGTCGCCATTGGCCGATCCATGTTCTCGAAGTGGCATCCCATCGGCCCTGATAGCTGGCCGCTGGCTGCTCCAGTTGCAGGGAGAGATGATCGCCCGATACCACAAGCTGCGTGACCGGCAGCCCCATGGCCTGCTGATCGATACTGTCCAGCGTGGCGGTGACACCGCCGCCTGCCGCCTGCCTCACATGGAGGGCCAGACGCAGGCGCGCCTCCGCAGACACCTCCAGCACGCCCCGCCAATCGCCATTTACGTCATGAGCATGGGCCGACATGGGCAGCACCATAAGGCAGGCCAGCGCCGCCAGTCGAGAGATTTGGCGCATGATCCCGCTCGCTGCAGCAGCGATGCTAGGCTTTTTTGCTCGCTTTTCTGGCCACGTTGAATGCGATGGCCGCCTTGATCAGCGCCTCGAACGCCTCGGCATCCACCTGCTCGCCCTCACGCAGATCGATGGCCCGCCGCGTGCCGCCGCCAAAGCCCGCATTGAACAATCCTGTCGGATCGGCCAGCGCCGCGCCCTGAGCAAAGGTCAGTTTGACATAGGCTTTGTAGACCTCGCCCGTGCAGAGGATGCCGCTATGCTCCCAGGTGGGCACGCCCAAAGGATTGGTGGGCTTGGCCCATTTCAGGCTTTCCGTCACATCGGGATCGGCCTTGAGGATCAGCGCGCGTAAATGCGCCAGCGTTTCCCTTCTCCAGCCGTCGATGCTGGCCAGCTTGTCCTCGACCCGGGCTATGGGCGTGTCCTGATCTGTCATGGTTTTATCCTGATCGCGTTGAGGCCTGAAGCGTGTGCCATGGGATGGGAAGGGTGGCAATCAATCCCAATAGGGCGGATCGCCGAAACTTTCGCGCAGATGCTCGATCAGGCGGCGCAGCTTGGCTGAGGGCTCCCGCCCCTGAGCATGGGCCATATAGAGGAAATCGGGGGCGGGCACGGCCTCCAGAGACACTTCGACCAGATCCCCGGCCTTCACCGCAGGACCGGCGATAAAGGCGGGCAGCATGGCCAATCCCAGCCCGGCGATGGCGGCATCACGCATCATATCGCCATTGTTGACGCCCAGCGCCAGCCGCGCCCGGATCGAAACCGGCCCCTCGGACGTTTCGAAACGCCAATCGCCCACCCCGCGATTGGTGTAATAGATGCCCCGGTGGCGATGCAGGGATTCCAGCGTCCGCGGCGTGCCATGCTCTGCCAGATAGGCTGCCGAGGCGGTGAGGATGCGACGGCTTTCCGCCAGCTTCCAGACGATCAGGCGGGTGTCATCGATGGGCCCGTGGCGGATGATGGCGTCATGTCCGCTGGAGGCGACATCGATCCGCCGATCGTCCAGATCGAGCGTCAGCTGGATGTCGGGATGCGCTTTGAGGAAAGGATAGATCGCAGGTCCCAGATGCATGCGCCCGAAGGTGACCGGTGCGGCGATGCGCAAGGGTCCGCTCAGCGTGCCGCGTCTTTCGTTGATATCGGCGGCGGCGGTGGCGATCTCGCTGGTGATGCGCTGGGCGCGCGGCAGAAAGGCGCTGCCATCCTCGGTCAGCGCCAGCTTGCGCGTGCTGCGATGGAGCAGCCGCGCACCCAGCGACCGTTCCAGCTCGGCCAGCCTTTCGCTGACCACCGATTTGGACAGTCGCAACTGACGCGCCGCCGCGCTAATCGAGCCATGCTCGGCGGTGGCGACGAAAGCCTCAATTCCCTCGATTCGGATCATCGTCCGGCATTCCCGAATTATAGAACTCACATTTAGCCACTAATCCGAACGCTCATGCAAGTGCATCTTCACCTCATCACAAGGGGCCGGTCATCAGCGACCAGCTCCACAATCGAGGAGAACCATCATGACCCGTTTGCTCAACAAAGTTGCTATCATCACCGGGGCCAGCGCCGGGATTGGCCGTTCCACGGCCCTGCTGTTCGCCGCTGAAGGCGCGCGCGTGGTCGTCGGGGCCCGCCGTCAGGCCGAACTCGACAGCCTTGTCGCCGAGATTGAGGCCGCAGGCGGTCAGGCTGTCGCGGTGGCGGGCGATGTGAAGGACGAAGCCTTCCATGAAGCGCTGGTACGCGCCGCCGTCGCCAATTACGGTCGGCTGGATATTGCCTTCAACAATGCCGGGATCATGGGTGAAGCCGGGCCCAGCACCGAAGTCTCCGCCGAGGGCTTTGCCGATACGGTCAACACCAACCTCACCGCATCCTTCCTGGCCGCCAAGCATCAGATTGCCGAGATGGTCAAGCATGGCGGTGGTTCGGTGATCTTCACCTCCACCTTCGTCGGCTACAGCTTCTCCTTCCCGGGTGTGGCTGCCTATGCCGCCAGCAAATCCGGGTTGATCGGCCTGACGCAGGCGCTGGCCGCCGAATTTGGCCCGCAACAGGTGCGCGTCAATGCCATCCTGCCCGGCGCCGTCGACACCGACATGTATCGCGGCATGAATGACAGCGCCGACAAGCAGGCCTTCGTGACCAACCTCCACGCCCTCAAGCGTGTGGCCAAGCCTGAGGAAATCGCCCGCTCGGTGCTGTATCTGGCTTCGGATGATGCCAGCTTTGTCACCGGCACCGCCTCGCTGCTCGATGGCGGCATCTCGATCACGCGGAGCTGATCCGCAAACGCAGGAGCAAAACAATGGATCTGAAGCTTCAGGATAAAGTGGCGCTGGTCACCGGCAGCACCGCCGGGATCGGCAAGGCGATTGCGACGGCATTGGCTCAGGAAGGTGCCCATGTGATCGTCAATGGCCGGACCCAGCAGGCGGTGGACGCCGTGGTGGCGGAACTCTCCGCCACCGGTGGCAAGGTTGAAGGCTTTGCCGGGGATCTGGGCACGGAGGAAGCGGCTCAGGCGCTGTTCGGGCGCTTTCCCAAGGTCGAGATTCTGGTCAACAATCTCGGCATCTTCGAACCCAAGCCCTTCGAGGAGATCCCCGATGAGGACTGGCGCCGCTTCTTCGATGTGAATGTGCTTTCAGGCGTTCGCCTTGCGCGGCTTTACCTGCCTGCCATGCGTGAGCGGAACTGGGGCCGCATCATCTTCATCTCCAGTGAGAGCGGGCTGCAGATCCCCGAGGAAATGGTGCATTACGGCGTGACCAAGGCCGCCCAGATCGCCGCGGCCCGGGGGATTGCCGAAAGCGTCGCCGGGACGGGTATCACCGTCAACAGCGTGCTGCCGGGGCCAACGCGATCGCGCGGCGTGACCGATTTCGTCGAGACCCTGGCGCAATCGGGCGGGAAGAGCTTCGATCAGGTCGAGGCGGAGTTCTTCGAACATGTCCGCCCCACGTCGCTGATCAAGCGTTTCGCCACGCCCGAAGAGGTGGCGGCCATGGTCACCTATGTGGCCAGCCCGCTTGCCGCTGCCACCCATGGCGCGGCGCTGAGGGTGGATGGCGGCGTGGTCAAAAGCGCTTTCTGATCCTTCAGGCCAACGCCCTCTCCGGCAGTCGGGTGCATCCGGCTGCCGGAGAGGGCTTGAACTGTTCTTATGGCATCAAGCAACAGGATGTTGTGCAAGGTCGCTGCGCAAAGTTCTGCCTTGCATGGCTGATGTATAAAAAATCCATAATATTCATATATGTAGCCTGAGTGTCATAATCGAAGGGCATAGGCCCGCCTCATCATTTCGGCGCTTTGGACAAGATCTTGCGGCGCCTTGATCAACATGGGGCACAATCTTGAAAAAATCCGCTTTCGCGCTGACGACGGCTGTCTGTCTTGTCTTCACCACTCAGGCCCATGCACAGACAACCCCGTCGGGGGACGCAGAAAGCAAGGATGACGCCGGCATCGTCGTGATCGGCAGCGGCGAGACCCGCTCGGTCTCCACGCTGGTGCCTTCCAACCTCGATGTGCTGCCCCCGGGCACCAGCGTGCAGAAGGCGCTGAACTTTCTGCCGGGCGTGATGGCGCAGTCGATCGACCCGCTGGGTCTGAACGAGCAGTCGATGTCGCTTCAGGTGCGCGGCTTCAGCACCACCCATCTCGGCTATGCGCTGGACGGCATTCCGCTGGGCGATGGCGCCTATAACAATTACAACGGCCTGACGATCAACCGCGCGCTGATTTCGGACAATCTGGGCCGCGCCGATCTGGCCACCGGCATTGCGGGTCTGGGCATCCCGTCGACCAGCAATCTGGGCGGCGCCGTCACCTACACCAGCAGCGATCCGCACAAGCAGATGGGCGGCGCAATCACCCAGAGCTTCGGCAGCGACAGTGCGCTGCGCACCTATGTCCGCCTCGATACTGGTGAGCACAACGGCTTTTCCGCCTATCTTTCGGGCCAGTACAGCCGCCAGAACCTGTTCGTGAACCAGGCGGCGGGCAACACCTCCACCGGCAAGCAGTTCAACGGCAAGGCCAAGTATCAGTTCAACGGCGGTGTCATTCGCGCCTTTGTCGATGTGTCGCGCACCAATCAGGCTGACGATGCCTATCTGTCGAAGGATATGCTGAACCGTCGCGGCTGGGATTTCGGCGGCATGGCGCCCGACTGGCAGGGCTATCTGGGCCGTTCCTATTGCGTGCTCAAATCCACCAAATGCAGCGGCGCCACCGCTTATGACAGCGAATACACCTACACCAACGGCCAGATCCTGCGCAGCGACGAGCTGTACTACATCACCGGAGATTTCAACCTGACCAAGGCGCTGACCCTGAGCCTGAAGGCCTATCACCATCACGACAAGGGCGCAGGCAACAATTTCATCAACTCGGCCTATTCCACGCAAGGCACTGCTGACACTTCGGACGACGTGCCGGTGCAGATCCGCGACACGCGCTACACCATCAACCGCAGCGGCGGTCTGGGCAGTCTGACCTGGGATGTCGCCTTCAACCGCTTCCAGGCCGGTTTCTGGCTGGAGCAGAACACCAGCAGCGCCGCGCGCTACATCTGGAGCAATGTGAAGGGCCCCAGCGATCTGGCGCAATATCTTCAGGGCCAGCCCGATTCCGCGCAATGGGTGCAGTCCACTGACTGGAAGACGCGCCAGTTCTACCTGCAGGACACGATGTCGCTGCTGCAGGACCGGCTGACGGTCGATTTCGGCTTCAAGGGCACCTATTCGCGCTCTGACGCGCATGCGCTCCCCGGCATTGCGAAGACGGCGCCGCCCGCCTCCAGCCAGTTTGCCAATGGCTCGCTGGTGGCCAAGGACTACTTCCTGCCGCAGGTGGGCCTGCGCTACAAACTCGCGCAAGGGCATGAAATCTACGCCAGCTATGCCGAAAATATGGCGATGTATCAGGGCGGCTTCAAGCTGGGCCCGCAGTCTGTGACGCAGACGGTGTGGAACGCGCAAGGCGGCACGCTGAAGCCCGAAAAGTCGCGCAGCGTGGAAGGTGGCTACCGCTTCGTCAGCCGCACGCTGCAGCTGACGCTCAGCGGCTATTACTCCAAGTTCGACAACCGCCTGCTGCAGTACAATCCCTGCGCCACGGCGCGCCAGTCGGAACCGGGCTGCGGCAACTCCTTCCACAATGCCGGCAGCGTCACGGCCAAGGGCATGGAAATCGGCGCCCTGTGGAAGCCGCTGAACTGGCTGAGCTGGTACAATTCGCTTTCGCTGAACTCCACGACCTATGATCAGGATCTCAACTGGTGCTCAGGCGCCAGCTGCGTGATCAAGGCGACGGCGGGCAAGCAGCAGGTCGATACGCCCAAGACCATGGTCTCCAGCATGGTGACGGTGAAGCAGCACGGCTTCTCGGCCTCGCTGCAGGGCAAGTACACGGGCCGCCGCTATTACACCTACACCAATGACCAGAGCTTCGGCGGTTACTTCACGCTGGACGCCGGGCTGGGCTATGACTTCGGCGTTGTCGGCCCGCTCAAGGGTGTGAAGGCCTCGCTCAACATCACCAACCTGACCAACAAGCGCTATGCCGCCAATTTCGACAACAGCGTCTTCGCGCCGGACGATGCCTCGGGCACCGTGCAGGTGTTCCACGCTTCGGCGCCGCGCCAGGTCTTCGGCTCGATCGGCATTGCCTTCTGACCGGTCGCCACCGCCTGGCTCAATGATCGGGACCGCGCAGCTTTCTGCCTGCGCGGTCCTTTGCCCTGCGGGCCAGGAACAATCCCGGCTTCGATCCTGAGGGGCGGTTTGCTATGGCGCCGCGATGACCCTGCCGAATCCCCAAACCCTATCGCAAGAGCCGGACTTTGTCGTTGTCGATGTGGAGACCGCCTGCGCGCGGGTCAGCAGCATCTGCCAGATCGGCATCGTCGGCTTCCGGGATGGGCGGGAAATCTTCTCCTATGAAACGCTGGTCGATCCGCGTGACGAGTTTTCCTCCTTCAACATCGGCATCCATGGCATCACGCCGAAGCATGTGGCGGGCCAGCCCCACTTCGGCGATGTGCATGCCATGGTGGACGCCCATCTGCGCGGGCGGATCACCGTGGCTCATTCATGGTTCGACAAGGGCGCTCTGGCCGCCGCCTGCCGGGTGAGCGAGTGCCCCGAAATCGCCACCGACTGGCTGGACAGTGTGCGTGTGGCGAAACATGCCTGGCCACAGCTGGAAAACCACAAGCTCAACCGGCTCGCGGCTTTTCTCGGGATCGAGCATCGCCATCACGATGCGCTGAGCGACGCGCGCGCGGCAGGCATGGTGATCGTCAAGGCCATCGAGCATACCGGCATCGATCTCAAAGGCTGGATGGCCAAGCCTGATCGCAAGAAAGCCCAGCCGCCCGCCGCCGCGCTGGAGGGCCCCTTGAAGGGCCAGCGCATTGCCCTGCTGGGTGAGCCGCGCGATGGGCCATTGGCGCAGCATCTGGCGGGTGCGGGCGGGCGGATCGTGGCCTCGGTCGGTTCCACCACCAGCATGCTCGTGGTCGCCACCAAACAGCCTTATGGGCGCTGGGCCGAAACCAGCGAGCCCTATCGCAAGGCTGTCGCGTTGCGGGGAGCGGGCAAACCCATCGAGATCATCACCGAAAAGGATCTGCGCGCCCGACTGAAGCGCCAAAGCTAAATCACGCTTCAGGCTCTAGATCGAGCGGATCAGCCCACCATCCACGCGCACCATCGAACCGGTGACGTAAGACGCCTGAACGCTGGCCAGAAAGGCCACCACCGCGCCGAATTCGTCCGGCTTGCCATAGCGGCCGGCGGGGATGCCAGCCCGCGATGCCGCCTGCACATGCTCCAGATCGAGACCGCTGCCGCGGGCCTTGCTGGCATCGCCTTCGCGCAGACGATCGGTGTCGATGCGACCGGGCAGCACCATGTTGACGGTGACGCCATGCTTCGCCACCTCGGCAGCCAGCGTTTTCGACCAGCCCGCCACCGAGCCGCGCACCGCATTGGAAAGCGCCAGATCGGGGATCGGCTGTTCGATGCCGGAAGAGCCGATGGTGATGATCCGGCCCCAGCCGCGCTTCACCATGCCGGGCAGCACGGCGTCGGCGATACGGAATTGCGACACCGCCAGCGCCTGAAACACTGCCAGCCATTCTGACCCCGGCACGCCCTGCGCCGTACCGCGACGCGGGCCCCCGGTGTTGGCCACCAGAACGTCCACTCGCCCGATGGCGGCGATATGAGAAAGCAAGGCATCCACCCCCTGCGGGATGGAAAGATCGGCGGCGAAACCTTGCAGCGCGCCATCCTCCACGCTGCCGCTGCGCGAGATGGCATGGACCTGCGCACCTTCCGCAGCCAGTGCCCGCGCGCTGGCCGCGCCCAGACCCCGGCTGGCGCCCAGCACCAGCGCCACCTTGCCAGCAAGACCCAGATCCATCGAGTCACTCCATCCGAAAAGCGTTTGCGCTCAGGATCATGGCAGATTGCAGGTGGTCGGGTCCAGTCCTGCGCGATCTTGTCACGATGATGGCTGCGATGGGGCGCATCAAAAACTTTTCGCCATGATGATCGAGATGATGCCGCCCTGCCTTTGATGGCGCATTTCATCGCCGCTGCCGGCACCGGCGCGTGTGGGCTCATAAAAACTGCGCAGGCGGTCGCTGCGGGAGCCCAGCAGGGCCTTGCCGCTCACTGTGGTTTTCACGAAGGGCAGGGCGGTGGTTTCCAGATAGGCGCCCCATGTCGCGCCATCGTGCCAGTGCAGCACCTCATTGGTGTAGAAGGTGTCGCTCTGCTCGGCGGCGGTGAAGGTCAGGCCCCAGGAGGATTTGAGCTTCGGTAGATCATGGCGCAGCTCGGCGGTGAGGCTCAGGGGCGAAATATCGTCCATGGCGCGCGGCGTGCCGGTCAGCGGATCGATCAGGCGAGAGCCCCGCCATGTGCCGTCCACCGTCAGCCTCGCGCCTTTCAGCAGGGCGCTCAGCGGCAGCGTGCCTTGCGTGGTGATGCCCCATTGTCGCGCATCACCGATGGTGCCCAGCGCCTGATCGCCGCCGGGCAGCACCAGATAGCCCAGCAGGCCCTGATGCCATTGGTGATAGGCCTCCACTGCCAGAGCGCCGCCCTGGCCCCAGCGATGGTCGATCCGGGCCAGCACACGGGTGATGCGCGCCGGCCTCAGCTGCGAATTGCCGCCCAGCGAGCGACCATCAGCCTGATTGACCGAGGCGGCAAAATCCCCGAAATCGAGCTGGTCGACCTTGCGTCGCATCCCCAGCCGCAGCTGCGTCTCGCCCGAGGGGGACCACACCAGAGCGGCCGAAGGCTTGAGATAGGACAGGCTCTGCTCGCTGGGCATCAGGCCGAAGACGCGGATGCGCGAGAGTTCCAGCGCGGTCCCGGCTTCCAGATTGAGCCGCTTGCCCAGCCTGAGCGTGAGATTGGCAAAGGCCTCGCCGCGCAATTCCGAGACGCGCGTATCGACATTGCTGAGCGCCACCGGGACCAGTCCGATACCATGATCCTCGGCGTAATCGAGATGGCTGGTCAGGCGGTTTTCGGCCAGTTCGAAGCCCAGTTCGGGGCGGATCTTGTGCTCGCCCTCGCGGGTGACGGTGACGCGGCCCACCAGTTCGGTCGGTTTCTGATCGAGCAGGGAGAGGCCGCGATAGGTGCCCTCGCGGTAATCCTCATCGGTGGTGTTGTGCTCGATGCGGCCAAGGCCGACCAGCTTGGCGGTCCAGCCCTTGCCCAGCGGGCGGGTCCAGTCGGCGCCCAGTTCGCCGCTGCGTTCGACCTCGCCATAGAGGATGGTGCGGGTGGCATCGGTGGAGCCGTCCCATGGCGGGGCCGTGATCGCCACGGCGCGCAGCGAGCGATAGCGGCTGTCGTTCAGGCGCAGGTTCACCGTCAGCGTCCCTCCCGCGACCATGCCCGCCGTGGAGAGCGCCAGATTGACGGAGGGCGCGCTGGCCGAAACCTTTTCCAGCCGGTGCGAGGTGAGCGCGCCATTGGCATCGTGATTGTCGTAAAGGCTGGTGCTGGGATAGCGCACGAGGTTGGAGGACAACTCGATGCTGCTCTGCCAGCCCGCGATGGCGCGGGCCAGACTGATCCGGCCCGAAGGCGAGACACGCCCCTCCGCCGTATGGGCAAGGGTGAGCGAGGCATTGCCCGATCCCTTGCCGTCAACGCGCAGGATGACATTGGCCACCAGCGTCTGGCCCGGGGCCTGAGCCGCCTCGCTGCCGCGCAGCAGGGTGATGCGCGCGACGCGGCTGGCGGCAATGCGGCGCAACACTTCGGTCAGGCCCCCGCCTTTGACCGTGGGGCGCTGCCCGTCGATCAGCACATTGCCCGCCGCGCCGCCGAAGCCGCGCACGGATGAGCCTTCGGTGAGCAGAAAGCCGGGGGTGCGCTCCAGCATGTCGAGCGCGGTCTGGGGCTGGAAGGGCTGGTAGAAGGAGCCCGGGTAGACCGGATCGGGACCGCTGGCGACCACAGGGGGCGCCGTGGGCTGGCGCGTAGGATCGTCCTCGGCGGGGGCGGCCCCCATCATGGCGAGCAGCAGGGGGATGGCTTTCATGCCGCGGGGATCAGCAGCCAGATGATCAGGGCCAGCGGCAGGGCGGCGATGATCAGCCCTCGCCATGCCCGCGCGGGCGTGCTGGCGTGGAAAACCGCCATGGCGATGGCGGCGAAGATGATGAAGCTGGCCAGCGTGGCGGCGGTCACCGCCTCGCTGCGCGTCATGCCAAGGCGGGCCAGCACCAAGGAGAGCGCCGCCGTGGCCAGCGAGGCGACGCCATAGGCGCCCAGCGAGCCCGCGATACTGCGCGAGGCCACCGACCAGCGCTGCCGCGCGGCGGCGGAAAAGATCGATTTCGGCATGGTAAGGCCTTTCATCGGCGCAGAAGGGTGAGGATGCGCTCGCGGTTGGTCTGGGCGGTGAGGGTGAGCGCGGCGCCGACCGAGAGCCAGCCGCACCAAGCCACCGCGCCATAGGCCCAGCCCAGACCCAGCCCGGCGATGATGAAGGCCACGGCCAGCAAGGCAAAGCCGGTGATCCGCAGCAGGCGGCTGAAGTGCGCAGGCAGTTTGCGTTTCAGCCAGTCTTGCTGGTGGCGCGCCATGGCCGAGAGCAGCAGTGCAAAACCCAGCAGGCAGGGCAGGGCGGTGAACAGATGGGTCATGCTGTGGCCTCCCGTCTGGCGCGTTGCCGGGGGGCGGGGCGCGCCTTGCGCAGCGCCAGCTTGCGTGCGGCCAGGGCGAAGCCGCCAGCCAGTGCCAGCATGGAAAGGTCGAAACCGGCGAAGATCCAGTCCCCGGCGGGTAGGCTCTGGCCGAGGCCGCGCGTGGTGGTCAGGGCGTTGAGCAGCGGTACGGCGGCGAAAAGCGCGGCGGAGAGAGCCAGCATTTCGACCCAGGCGCGCGCGGCAGTGCAGGCGAAGGCGCGCGCAAAGCCCCAGACCAGCACGCCGCCCCAGACGATAAACAGGCTGTTGATCTCCCATGCGGCGCGGTCGGCCAGGTCAAAGGGCAGCAGGCGGTTGGCGAGGAAATAGGCCGCGATCCCCAGTGGCGCGCCAAGGATACAGCCGATGTTGAGCCCCTCGACCAGCCGGAAGCCGAAATGGGGTCGCGCCGGATCGTGCAGCCGGGCGCGGCGTTTGACGCACCACAGGCACAGGCCCGTTGCCACCATGGCCACGCCGCCAAGGCCTGAAAGCGCGAGCAGCCAGCGCAGCCCATAGCCGGCAAACCATGCGGTGTGCAGGTCGATCATCGCGCGCCATGTCGCCTGAGCGCCACCTTTCACGGGTTGGGTGGAGGGGAGGAGCGCACCGGTCGGCCCGTCGAGATAGAGCGTGTTATGCGATGGATGGCCCCAGCCGCCCTGCTCGGGATAGAGGGTGATGGTGGTGTTGCCGTCTCCGGGATGGTCGATGCCGATGTAGGTCGGCAGGGCGCCATCCCAATGCTGTTGTGCGGTGGCAATCATGCCGGTGAGGGGGATTGTCGCTGCGGGCCTGCCGCTGGCCTCGCGCTCCGGGGCGGCGGCAAAGGTGGTTTTGTAGAAGGCCTGCCGGTCCGGGAAATTGGCGGCCAGTGCCCATGGCATCAGCGTGAACAGCAGTGTCGCCAGACCGGTGTAGGTGATCATCAGATAGAAGGGCAACACCAGCACGGCGCTGGCATTATGCGCGTCGAGCCAGCTTCTCTGGCCCTTGCCGAAGCGCAGCATGAAGAAGTCGGTGAAAATCTTCTTGTGGGTGACCACGCCTGACAGGATCGCCACCAGCATCGCCAGCGCCGCGATGCTGACGAGCATGCGGGCCCACATCACCGGCATGTAATGCAGGTCGAAATGGAAGCGATAAAGGAAATAGCCACCCTTGGTGGCGCGGACCTGCGCCTCCTCCCCCGTGGCGGGATCGAGGATGACGCGGTTGCCATCCCCGCCGCGTTTTTCATCCTTCATCCGCCAAGACAATTCCAGCCCGCTGCCCCCGCGCGGATCAGGCATGGAGACGAAAGCGCTTTCCGCTCCGCCCGCGCGGGCTTTCAGCACGGCATCGGCCGCGGCGAGAGCGCGGGGGGAGACCCGCGTTTCAGACGACAGTTCGGGCCGCATCCAGCCATCGATCTCATGCTGGAAAAAGGCCGCCGTGCCAAAGACGAAGATCACATAGAGCACCCAGCCCGGCAGCAGCCCGACCCATGTGTGCAGCCATGCCATCGACTGGCGGAGCCCCTGATCCTTCCGGCCCTGTTTCGCCTGACCCTGTGTCATGATGCGCGCTCCCCCCGGCCCGTCAGAAGCCGTATTTCACCGAGAAGGCGACATTGCGAGGGATGCCCAGCGAATAGGATGTCGCCCAGTAATCGCGCCCGGTGATGTTGGCGATGTTAAGGTCGAAACGCAGCGGATGCTTGTCCACCTGCGTCTTGAAGTGCAGGCCAAGGTCGAAGATCGTATAGCCGGGGATCTTCTGAAGGTTGGCGCTGTCCTTGTACATCGTGCCCGCGTGATAGGCCCCGCCCGTCACCGAAAGCCCCGGCACCCATGGCAGGCTGTAATCGAGATAGGCCTTCAGCAGCCGGTCGCTGACGCCCGTGGGGCGCGTGCCGATCAGCGTGGGATCGTCGGCCTTGGTGACCTTGAGGTCCATGAAGGTGCCGCCCAGCACCGCCGAAAGCTGCTTCGTCAACTGCCCGGTGGCGGTCAGTTCCAGACCCTGATGGACCTGAATGCCATCCTGACTGATGGTGATCTTGCCGTCCGGTGTGCGGGTCTCGTAGGAATTGGCCTTCTCGATGCGGTAGAGCGCACCGGTCAGCAACAGGGCGTTGGTGGGGGCATATTTGACGCCCACCTCATACTGCTTGGAAAGGAACGGCTTCAGGATCTGGCCGGGGTTGTTGTAGGCGGCGGTGTTGGGGATGATCGTTCCCTGCTCAAGCCCCTGCATATAGCTGGCATAGGTGGTGAGGCGCTTGACCGGCTTGAACACCAGCGAGACCGTGGGCGTGTAAGCGGTCTTGTCATAGGCCGAGGAGATCACACCGGTGGTCTCGTAATTCTTCGCCATGATCGTGGTGCGGTTGAGGCCGAGCAGCGCGCCCAGCTTGTCGGTCAACTGGATGTCGTCACCAAGGATGATGTTGGCATTGGTGGCATAGCTGGCCTTGTAGGTGCCGCCCCAATCGGTGGCGGTCAGCTCGGCGGGCATGGCCCAGTTCATCAGATCGTTGGGATTGGTGTAGGCGGGCGAGTTGTCGGCGCTGATGTAGCTGTTGAGGTGGTTGACCACCCGCAGCGTGTCGCCCGAAGCGCCCAGCGTCAGATGGTGCCTGATGCCAAAGGTCTGAAAACTGCTGTCGAGATAGGCATAGGCCCCCATCGCGTAATTCCACGATGGCGCGCTGCGCGATGGCCAGCCGTCGACATAGCCCTTGTCCGCGAAATAGGCCGGATAGATGTTGATCGATTCCGCCTCGTCGCGCTTGTAGAGATAGGCGGCGCGCAAGGAGAAAGCGTCGCTCAGCTTCCATTTCGCATTGGCGCCGATGCGGTCGGTCTTGGTCTGGTTGTAGGTCCAGCTGGGCGTGTAGGTCTTGCTGTTGTCCAGCGCGGGAATCCAGTGGCCCAGCGCGCCGAAATTGCTGTCAGCATAGGCGTAGAAGCGGGAGTCGATGCCCTGCAGCCGGTAATAGGTATGGGCGCCTTCCACCTGCACCAGCAGATTGGGGGCGGCGTTCCAGTCGATGGCGCCGCTGATCAGCGTGCGCGCCAGATTCTGGTTCTGCTTGGAGGTCTTGCCATCCTGATAGGAGATGTTCAGGCGATAGGCCAACACGCCGTTCTTATCGATGCGATTGCCCAGATCGACATGGGCGAACCACTGCTGCCCGCCATAATTGCCGACTGTGATATCGCTCAGCCGCGTATAGGTCGGGCGCTTGAGCACATAATTGGTGACGCCGCCCGGATTGCCCGCACCATACATAAAGCCCGACAGGCCGTTCATGATCTCGACCCGCTCCAGCTCTTCTGTGGCGATGCCGGTCAGGGTGGAGGAGAGGCGCAGCCCATCGACGATGCCGTTCTGGGAATCGAAGCCGCGGATCGTCACATAGGGCGTGCCATAGACGGTGGAGGGCGCGGAATTCTGGACCACCGGGTTCATCTTGAAGATCTGGTCCATGTCGGAGGCGACCATGTTCTCGATCATCTGATGCGAGGTGACATTGATCGAATAGGGCGTGTCGATGATCGCCTTGGCGCCCCAGGGGCCGGTGCTGGCGGCGGCATCGATCTGTTCGTTGTGGCCCAGCACCAGAATGGGCGTGCCGCGCTTGAGAGCCTCTTCATCCGCATCGGAGTCCGGCGTGCCGCCCTCAGCGCTGGCCAGCGTCACCGGGGCATTCTCTTCGACGCGCAATGTGTCGAGTGTCATCGCGCCGGTGCTGGCCGGGGTGATGGTCATTGCATCGGGCCCGCTGGGTTTCGCCACCAGTCCGGTGCCCGACAGCAGCTGCGAAAGCGCATCGCGCGACGACATCTGCCCGCGCAAGCCGGCCGTGGTGCGGCCCCGCGTCAGGGCGGCGTCATAGTTCAGTTGCAATCCGCTCTGCTGCGCAAAGTGGTTGAGGGCATCGCTCAGCGCGCCTGCCGGAATGGTGTAGGCGTGGGTGGCTGCAGTTTGCGCCGCTGCCGCAGTCGTCAAAAGCATTGTGCCACCCGCCAGCACCGAGCCCGCGAGCAAAGCCGTGGCCAGCAGGCGCGCGGCGGCGCGGCCATTCCCGATCATATCGTTCATTCAAACCCCCATCGTCGTCCATGAGGCATCGCGAGTTTGCTGTTGCGACGCATTCTCGAAATGGGAGACGGAGGAAGGATCGAAATGACGACCAGGCGCAGCAAATTTTTTTGAAAAAGATTCAACGATGCAGGATGATGACCCTGTCCGAGAGGCGGAAGGCGTGAAGGTTCAGGCTGCGCTGGATGCTCTCCACCGCAGCGAGCGGATGGTCCAGATCATAGACCCCGCTGACATGCTGGTCCGCCGCAGCTCCTGCCGCCGCCAGATAGCCATGCCGATAGCGCGCGATCTCGGCCAGAACCTCACCCAGCGGGCGGTCCACCACCACCAGACGGCCGCCAGTCCATGCGGTGGCGCCATCGCCCGCGGCTGTCATGGGGCTCAAGCCGGCAGCGCCGAATTGGGCCTGCTGCCCTTCGCTCACCACCTCCGAGCGACCGGCGCCCTCCACGGCGACACGGTGCTGCGTCACCACGATCTCGGCCTGATCCTCGCGTCGGCGCACGGCAAAGGCGGTGCCCAGGGCTGTGGCGCTGCCCCCGGCAACCTCGACCGTAAAGGGATGAGCGCGATCCGGCGCCACGGTGAACAGCGCCGCGCCCTTGAGCAGACGGATGCGGCGGCGGGCTCCGGTGAGGTCAACGGCGATGGCCGAGCCGCTGTCCAGCATGACATGCGACCCGTCGGCCAGCGCAACATCGCGTCTTTCGCCGATGCCGGTGCTGTAATCGGCGCGCAGCATGGTGGGCCAATCCTGCAATGTGCCGAGCAACATCAGCGCCAGCGAAGCCGCGATGGCACCGCCGGCCCAACGGCGGCGTGTGCGCGCCGTGGCCGGCGTGGACGCCCCTGCTGCAGCCTGAGGCAAGCTCTCGGCAGGAGCCGCATCCAGCGCCTGCCATATCCGCTCCAGCCTTTCAAACCCGTCACGATGCGCGGGATCAGCCCGCCATGCCTCAAAGGCCTTCTGCTCATCAGGTGACAGCGGCCCGCCATCGTGGCGCATGATCCACTCGGCAGCTTGCCGGGCGATGGCGGCAGGGATGGGGGGCTGGTTATCGTTCACGGCAACTCCCTCCGGCAGGTGGTGTTACCATGCAAGACGCAATCAGCGCGCAAAACGCGACATCGACAGAAATGGAGCAAGGGATCACAGGCCGCTTTCGATCTCGCCCATGCGGGTCGCCAGCACCAGCAGGGCGTGGCGCAACTGCTTTTCCACCGCGCCGCGTGTGATGCCCAGCCTTGCGGCGATCTCATTCTGGTCAAGCCCTTCCAGCTTGCGCAGCGCGAAGATCTCGCGGCAGCGGGGAGGCAGGGTTTCGGCCAATTCCAATACGATGCGCAAGCTGTCCTGCGCCAGCGCATGGCGCTCGGGGTCAGGCGTGTCATCGGGGATGGCGGCGGCCATCTCCTCGGCACCAAACCATGGCGACCATTTCTTGCGGTCGCGCGCGCCGTCATTCACCAGATTGCGGGCCACGCGATAGAGGAAGGCGCGCGGGTTCTCCACCTTGCCGCTGCGCAGCGAGGGGATGGCCCGTGCCCATGTCTCCTGCACGATATCGGCAGCCACCGGCGGCGAATCCACCAGCGAGCGGACATAGGCTGTCAGCGAGGCCTGATGATGCGCGACGATCGCCGCGTCGCTGCCGCTCATGGCTGTGTGCCCCCATGATGATCGATCAGAAAGGCGATGGGCAGGGTGATCGCCAATTCGTCGGGAAGGCTGTCGGGAATGGCGGGGAATGGCGCGGCGCGCTGCACGATGCCCAGCGCGGCCTTGTCCAACGCCTTATGGCCTGTGCTGGCGGCCACGACAGCCTCCAGCAGACGCCCGCTGCGTTCGATGCGGAACAGCACCGCGCCACTGCCCTGCCATTCATGGAGCAAGCCGCTCTCCGGATAGCGGCGCTGCGCTTCAAGCTGCGCCATAAGAGCGCGCCGATAGGATTGGGCTTCCTGCGCTGGCGGCTCGCTGTGTCCGCCGGGATTGGTCGTGACCGGGGCCTCTTCCGCCTCTTGCGGTGTGGGCAGGGGATCGTCAGGCCGGAAGGCGGCAGCTTTGGCGGAAAGAGGGGCCGGCCTTGGTGCTTTGGCACCGGCAATTGCTTGGGCACGATCATGCGGCGTGTCCGGCTGATGCAGGCCTATGATCAAAGACTGGGGCGCAGGCCTCAGCCTTTCGTCGCCTGCCCCCTGCCAGCCCAAGGCCAGGGCAGCCACCGCCACCGCGAAAACATGAACCACGCAGGTGACCGCCAATTCGATGCCGCGCATCGACCGATACGGTCCATGCGTCATCCTGTCCGCGTGAGGCGGGGAAAAGGGCGGCAAGGCGGTCATGGACCTGCCTCATAATGTTATGCGAATGATTTGCAATAACACTCTTGATGGCCGCCGCGCGGTCTGGCCCATGCGTTCGCGATCATGAGCCAGACCGCCAAGGCTTGATCCGGAGAGAAGACCGTTTCCAGCCTCTGAGCGGAGGCTTCGGTGGCCCGCTCCCGGCCAGCTAGCTGCCTCCATCAGCCATGCCGCTGGATTTCAAAGCCTTCCTCGGCGCCGGGGGGCATGAAATGGCTGGAGATCAGATCGAACTCGGCATCGGTGGCGGCAAAGTCGTGATCGCCACGCTTGTTGCGTTCTCTGAGGCGGGCCTTGCAGACCGCATCCGGCACATCGAGGACATGGAGGCAATGAGCGGCACCGGCCTGCTCGAAGACGCTCCGCATCCAACTGCGGGTGGCGACCGTATTGGCCGGAAAGTCCAGCACCACAGAAAGGCCAGCCTGCAGCAGGGCGACCAGATGCGGGGTCATGGCCTGTCGCAGCCGGGTGGAGCAGCGGACATAATCCGCCACCGAGACCATCTCGCCCGTATAAAGCCGGGCGAGCCATTGGTCCTCGCTCACGGTGATGGTGCCGGGCTGACGCCCCAATTGCACTGTCAGCGTCGATTTCCCGGCGGCGATCTTGCCGCACAGCATATGCAGCGTTGCTTTGTTCGACATCATGATTTGACCTGTGTTCGCGGCGCCCACGGGCGCCTTTCCAAATTCACACACGGATAGCCCCGGCCCGACGCGTCAGGCCGGGCGGCTAATTCGATTGCCGCGAGCAATCCCCGTAAGGTGAACAGGCAGGGCCATGCCTATGGTATGTCAGGGGAAAATTGCCCTGTCGAGAAGCAATCGCAGCCATGCTGGCGGCCCATCGACTGGCAATCCTGCATGACACTTTACCAAGCGCTTCGCGGGTAAAGTGTCACCAGTGTTATATGTGCGACTCGCCGGTTTGTAGGGGATTCACTTTCCGTTCCCGATGTGCTTACTGCTGCCCATGCGCCAGATGGACCTCTTTGCCCGCAATGACGTCGTGGAAGATCTCAATCTTCCGGCTCTGCTGCAGCGCCTTGCCGATGTGTCCACGCGGCCGCGCTACACCTTTATGGTGCTCAATCTGATCGCGCGGGTGGCAGGGCCTTCCGACAGCGCCGGGCCCTATGTGCGGGAGCGCGACGAGGTCATTCCCGTGCGCGACTGGCTCAGCGATGCGATGATCCCGGTGACGCATCGCGATGCGCGCCGCAGGGCGGTGGTCGCCCATGTCCGCGCCGATCTGGAAAGCCGCCATATGCTGCCCGAAGACCCTCAGCAGGCCGAACAGATGATCGCCGAGGAGGTGCGCGGGCGGCTGCGCCAGTCCGGGCGGACCAATGTCAGCCGGGCGGTCTCCGATCTGGTGCGCGCCGGTTTTCTGCGTCGCCATTATCAGGGCTATCGCGTCGATCACGAAAATCGCGGAGCGCAGCGCGAGGCGGTCTATACGATCACGCCTGCCGTCAAGCGGGCACTGGGCAAGGCCAATTAGCCCATCGCCGTGGAGGCATGGATCGGCAGCAAAGCCGCCCCCAGCACGGATGAAGCGCCGCGCAGTTTCGAGACATCGACCGCGAAAGTGGCGACCTCGCAATCGGCGCGGTGGTCGCCCCAGATCAGCAACCCGTCGTTGAGGCGGTCGGCCAGTTGCTGGACCACGGCGCGGGGTAGGGGGCTGGTCAGGCGGATGGCGCCCGGATCGAACCAGGCCAGTGCGGAATTGACCGCCAGTTTGAGTTGCTGCGCTGCGCGGTCCAGCCATTGTTCGATGACTGGTTCGAAGCCGCGTGTCTGTGTCTCGAAATCGGCGATGGAGGTGAGAGGGCAGCCCGCCTGCGCCAGCGTGGCCAGCAGATCCACCGGCGAGGGGCGCGGGGCATCGCCGGGGTAGAACATGCCGATCTCCCCCGCGCTGCCCACTTCTCCGCGCAGCAGGCGGCCGTCATGGATGATCCCGGCGCCGATGCCATAGCCCAGCGTGATGATGATCGCGGTGGAGCAATGATCGATCAGCCCGCCGAGGTAATATTCGGCCAAGGCCGCCGCTGTGGCGTCATTCTCGATCCAGACGGGCTGGTGCAGGGTTTGGGTGAGGATGTCGCGCAAGGGGGCGCCGCGCCAACCGGGCAGATTGGCGACGATGCTCCAGCGATTGCCGTCGCGGGAGAGGGCCGGGCCGGGCGCGCTCAGGCCAACGCCCAGCAGGCGGGTGCCGAGCAGGCGATGCTCCACCGCCAGTTCGTGGATGCGGCGGTCGACCATGCGGGCGAAGTCATGGGGCTCGGGCGGGTCGATCTTCTCGCTGGTCAGCGCGATGGTGCCCCCGGCGTAATCGACGAGCGCAATCTCCAGCACGCCGGTATGCACCGTGACGCCCACCGCATAACCGCCACCGGGGGAGATGCGCAGGGGGACGGTGGGGCGTCCGCGCCCCTGCGGCTCATCCGGCTCGACCTCCTCGATCAGATTGAGCGCGAGGAGGTTGCGCGTCAGCTTGGTGAGCGCGGAATTGCTGAGTCCCAGCGCCCGCGCCAGATCCGAGCGGGGCTGCGCGCCATGGGTGCGCAGCCGCCAGAGCAGGCGTTTTTCATCGTCCTGAGGGTTGAGATGAACAGGAGGCATCGGGCGCTGATATCGCTCGCGTCGTTACGGGTCCAGCGGATCGCGCGGGTCGATCCGCAGCGATTGCGGGTCGGGGTAGGCGGGGATTTCGTTGCGGGTGGTCATCGTCTCCAGCACCATGGGCATATAGCCCAGATCGGCCAGATTGCGCTTCTTGAATGTGTCAGTGACGACATAGGTCGATTGATAGTCATGCGTCACGATCAGCGCGGGCTTTTTGACCGGCGCGCCCATGGCGATCAGCAGGCGCGAGGCATTGCGCAGATTGGTGGTGGTGTGGCGCGCATAGGCGTCGATGATCAGCGCATCGGCGGGGATGCCATAGCGCTCGATCAGGGCCTGACGCATCTCCACCGCTTCGATATGATGGGTGCCGCGCGGGTGGACCGAGCCGCCGCTCAGGATGATGAAGGGCGCCAGACCGGCACGATAGCGCGCCGCCGCCAGATCGACATTGGCCTTGCCGCCCGCGCTGAGCGCCACGCCATCCTCCGGCCCGATGCCCGGCACGATCAGCGCGGTGTAGCGGTAATGCCCCCAGTCCATGTGGTGGGCGCGAGCGAAAGCGGGGCCGTTCTCGTCGCGCGCCAGCGGGCCGAAGCGGATGGCGTCAAGTTTGTCGGCGCCGTCCAGCAGCGTCAGGGCCAGAAGGAGGCCTCTGTCGGTGCTGGGGGCTTCCTTGCGCAACTGCTCGACACGCTCGATGGCGGCGGTGACGATATCCTGATTGATCGCCGTGGCCTTGGGGTCGAGCCCGTCGATGGCGGGATATTGCGGGGCCTGACCCTGCCCATAGACATGCAGGATGCCGTTGAGGCCGATCAACTCACGCGTGACGGCATCGGCATCCTTCGTGCCGGAGGCTGCTTGCGCCAGATCCTGCGGTTGCCACAGGGCGCTCTCGATCCTGCAGGCGTTGTCGCTGCAGGCATCGTAGCGGGCGTTACGGGCCGCGATCAGGGGGCTGGCGGGCAGTCGGGTTAGCGTGGGGAAGAGGGTTTCCTCCAGCCGTGTCAGCACGCGGTTGGCGAGCAGCGGGGCATGCGCTGCCGAAGGTGCCGGGGCGCTATGCCCCGGCGTGGATGTGAGGGCCGCCATCGCAAAAGCGGCCATAAGCGAGGTTCTTACCATGACTTGCTGAGGATTACCCTGAAGTTGCGGCCAAAGATCGGGCGACCATACACGGCATCCGCCGTTCCCTGACCCGAAATCGTATCGGTGCGGGTGTTGCCTTCGGTCAGGCCCTTGGCATTGGTGAGGTTGTCAGCCACCACCTGGAACAGCCACTTGTTGCGCGTCACGATCAGGCCCGCGCCGAAGGTGCCATAGGCGGGCAGGGCGGTGTTGTTGCTGGCATCCACAAAGCGGCGGCCCACAAATTCATAGCTGCCGTAAAGCGAGGCATGGTTGCCCGCCATGTCGAAATCGAAGGTGGGGCGTACATGGCCGTAGATCTTGGGATCGCGGATGATCTGCTTGCCTTCGACAATCGAAAGGTCCGCGCTCGTGCCCGAGGACAGGTTCTTGTACTGCGGGTCCTGCACGGTGACCGAGGCGTCGATCGAGAAGAAGCGGTTGACCTTCACATGGCCGTCGCCCTCGATGCCCTTGGTGACGACATCGCTGATGAAGGTGACGGTCTGGTTGTTCAGCCCCGTCGTCGCATTATAGGCCGCGAAGCTGGAGTTGAGCGGGCTGAACTTGGTGTAGAAGCCGGTCAGGTAAAGGTAGGAGCCATGCGCCTGCGCCTTGATCCCCGCCTCATACTGATAGGCCTTCGACGAGATGGTGCTGGCCGAAGTGCTCATCATGTTCGACGATGACGCCGGGATCACCAGCCGCGAGGCGCGGATATAGGCGCCCAGATGATGCGAGACATCGTAATTGGCGCCCACCGTCCAGTTGGTGGCGCTGGGGCTCAGCGTGTTGATCTTGATGCTTCCGGTGAAAGCCTGCGTGGCATCATCGGCCAGCGTGGTGGCATTGCCCAGATTGACCGCAGTCGTGTTGGCCGCCCAGCCGCTGTAGTGATACCATTCCTGACGGATGCCGGCATCGACGCGCAGCTTGTCGGTGATGTCCCAGGTGTCATTGGCGTAAAGGGCGATCATCTTGGAATCGACCTTGCCCTGCGCCAGTGTCGAGGCATCATGCAGCGCGCCATTGTCGGTGACATAGCCCAGCACATTGCCCGAGGCGCCATAGGCCACCAGATCGAGCGTCTGGGGCTGACCGGTGACGGGGATCAGATAGTCCTGATAGACGCCGAATTCGGTCTCACCCCAGATTGCGCCATAAAGGCCGACTTTCAGGTCATGATGGCCCAAGCCGGTGTCGAACTGGCGGGCGATGCTGGCGTCGCTCTGCCAACTGTAGAAATTGGAGTTGGTGGCGCGATATTGCGCGCTCATCACCAGGCCTGACTGGCTGTAGGGATTGTAGGGCGTGGCGCCATTGGTGCCCGCAATCGCATAGCCCAGCGAGGTCACGCCGCTGCCGAAAGCGGTGCGGGCCGCCGTCAGATAGCTGTTGGCGAAGGTGTTCGCATCCTGTGGATTGGTTGTGGAGTAAAGGGCATCGAAGCTGCTCTTGCCCTTGGTGAAGCCGGTCTTGACCGAGACGTTCCACGGGCCGAAGTGATCCTCATAATCCACCGCCGCATTGAAGAAATTCATGTAGCGGCCGTTGGAGAGATCACGGTTGATGGACTTCACCGTGCCCGAACCGTCGCGGTATTTGATGTTGACGTTCTCGAAGGTGGGCGAATTCATCGTGCCCGAGAAATAGTTGATCCACGGGTTCAGAGACTGCGAGGGATTGTTGGGATTGGCGACCGGGATCGGCAAATAGAAGCTGTTGTGATCATTGACATACATGCCGCTGATCTTGATCGATCCGCCGCTGGCCAGATCATGCTTGATGTTGGCGCGGATCTGGCCGCCCTTGTCATTGGGGAAGCCGTTGTCGCGATAGCCATCGTGATAGCGCAGGAAGCCGCCGATGGCGTAATAGGTGTCATGGCCCAATGGCCCGGCCTGATAGGCATCGAGGCGGTAGAGGCCGGTGTCGCCGATGGTTAGCTGGGCGCGCCCGCGCGCCACATTCGATCCCGTCACGGTGATGTTGTTGACGATGCCCGCTGCCGAGCTGCCGTAAATAGGCGCCGGGCCGCCGCGCACGACTTCGACGTGATCGGTCATCAGATCGTTGCGGTTCATGCCGTCGCCGCCGTTGAAGAAATAGCCGTCCAGCTCCTGGAACAGCGGCAGGCCGTCCTGCTGGAACAGCAGATAGCCGCGGTCGGTGGGAATGCCGCGCAGGCGGGTGACGTTCTGCACCTCGCCGCCGGTTTCCTCGACCTGAATGCCGGGAACGTTGCTGAGCAGATCGGCCATGCTCTTGGGCGCGATCTTCTGCACGTCCTTCTGGGACAGGACATTGACGGCATAGTCGACATCGAAGCGGCGCTCGGGGCGCGAGGAGCCGGTGACGATGATGTCGGAAGGCTTGGTGGCGGCGCTGGAATCGTCCTGCGCCGCTGCCGTCTGGGCATGAAGCGGGCTGGTGAAAAGCAGGGCGGCAGTGGCGGTTGTCGCGAGAAGGTGTCGGTGTGTCATGGTAACCCCCGTTGAGCTTGGGGGCGCTATCTGCTCGCTGTGTGACGCTTTTTATTATTTTTCGTAAAATAAATAAAAATAGAGCGCCGGCGTGGCGAGCGCGGCGGGGACGTCATGGGAAGATGGCTCAACTCAGGAAAGATTCTCCACGAATTTCCTCAGCTTGTTATGAACGAGCATGACGGCGGTGCTCGGCTTGGGGGGCAAAAAGCCGTAGCTGATCATATCATGGCCGACGTTAAGGTCCGTCACCTCTTCCAGCAGACCGGCCTCCACGCCGGGCTGGGCGCGGGTGGTGCTGATCAGAACGCCGCCCATATGGGCATAGGCCAGCTCCATCGCATGCTCATGAACCACCTGCGCCGCCACGCGGTAATGTGAAAAGCTGGCGCGCTCCAGCGTCATGCGCATCGCCCGTTCCAGCGGTGACCCGGCCAGCGGCAGAACGATGGGAAAGGGTTGAGAGCGATCGGCCCGCCATGCGGCGATCACTTTGGGCGAGGCGAACAGGCCACCGCGATAACGGGCAATGGGCTGGGCATGGTCTGGCACCGAATAGAAGACCGGCAGCGCCATATAGGCCAGATCGAGATTGTCGCGCGCCAGCACATTGGCGGGCACGTCGCAAGGTTCCAGCGGGTGGAAATCCAGCTCGATCCGTCGCCCCTCAATCTGCAGATCCAGCGCGGCGGGGCGGAACATGGTGTTGAGGATCACCCCGCCCGCACCCACCCGCACGGTGATGGGCAGATCGGCGCCGCTGCCCGCGAAACCCAGACGGCGCACGCTGTTCAGGATCGCCTCACTTTCGCGCAGCAATTGCCGCCCTGCCTGGTTCAGGCGCCCGGGCAGGCCGGGTGTCCGCTCGAACAGGGCGCGGCCGCTGGCCTTTTCCAGCGCGCCGATATGGCGGCTGATCGCCACCTGCGATATGCCCAGCGCCTGAGCGGCAGCGGCATTGCTGCCCAGACGGCACACCGCGCCGAACACTTCGAGCTGACGAATGGTTCCCGCCATGGCTCCCCCCTTAACCTTTACGTTCAGGCACCCATAACCCCTTCATGCGTCGCTGACCAATCGAACAATCTGTAGCCTTCCCATCAATCGGGCGGATGGACCCGGAGGCTTGCCGGATGAGGATGATCAGCATGAAGCCACGCGGGTTGCGCGCGATGATCTGTGCCGGAGCCATGGTCGCCATGCTGGCGGGCCCGGGGGCGATGGCTCAGGGAGCGCAAATCGCGCCGATTGCCGCACCTGCTCCGGTGGTGCCCAAAGGAGCGCCCAATGTGCTGGTGGTGCTCAATGACGATGTGGGCTTTGGTGCGGCCAGCACCTTTGGCGGGCCGATCCCCACGCCCGCCTATGATGCGCTGGCGGCGCAGGGGCTGCGCTACAATCGCTTTCACACCACGGCGATGTGTTCGCCCACGCGGGCGGCCCTGCTGACCGGGCGCAATCCGCATCATGTGCAGATGGGCGGGATCACCAATCTGTCGATCAACGCGCCCGGCTACACGGGCATTCTGCCCAAGAGCGCGGCCAGCATCGGGCGCGTGCTGCAGATGAACGGCTACAGCACGGCATGGTTCGGCAAGAACCATGTGACGCCCGAATGGGAAAGCACGCCGGTCGGCTCCTTCGATCGCTGGCCGACGGGGCTGGGCTTCGACTATTTCTACGGTTTCATGAATGGCGCTTCCAGCCAGTGGAACCCGGATCTGACCGAAAACACCGTACCCGTCGAGGCACCGCAGCAGCCGGGCTATATCCTCGACCGCGATCTGGCGGACCATCTGATCGACTGGATGCACCGCCATATCGAGGTGGCGCCCGACAAGCCCTTCTTCGCCTATTGGGCCCCGGGCACGGCGCATGAACCGCATCAGGCCCCCGCCGACTGGATCGCGCGTTTCAGGGGGCGGTTCGATCAGGGCTGGGACGCAATGCGCGAGGAAACCTTCGCCCGGCAAAAGGCGATGGGCATCGTCCCTCAGGATGCCGTGCTGACCCCGCGTCCGGCAGGCATCCCGGCATGGTCCAGCCTGAGCCCGCAGGAACAGGCTGTCGCCGCAAGGCTGATGGAGGTCCATGCCGCCCAGCGCGCCTACTTCGATGCGCAATTCGCCCGCGTGGTCGCCGCGCTGAAGGAGGCAGGGCAGTGGGACAACACGCTGGTGCTCTACATCGATGGTGACAATGGCGCCTCGGCGGAGGCCGGGCCCAATGGCACCACGGTCGGTCTGCTCAACCATGTGGCCGAACCGGCGTCTTACCGGGCGAGCCGTCTGGCCGAGATGGGCGGGCCCTGGTCGTCGGAGAACTATCCGGCGGGCTGGGCCTGGGCGATGGACACACCCTTCCAGTATTTCAAGCAGATGGCCTCGCATCTGGGCGGCATCCGCGATGGGCTGGTGATCAGTTGGCCCGGCCATATCGCGCAGCCGGGCGGGGTGCGCAGCCAGTTCGGCTATGTCACCGATATTGCTCCCACGATCTATGAGGCGGCGGGGATCACGCCGCCCGCGCAGGTCGACGGGGTGAAGCAGATGGGGCTGGACGGGGTGAGCCTGCTCGCTTCGCTGGGTGACGCGCAGGCGCCCACACGCCACCGCCAGCAATATTTCGAGATGCTGGGCAACCGCGCCTTCTACCGTGACGGCTGGCTGGCCTCGACCCTGCCGCCGAAGCTGGCGTGGGAGCCGGGCGCGGTGCCGCCGGTGAAGGACTGGGGCTGGGCGCTCTATGATCTGGACCATGATTTCTCGCAGTCGAAAGATGTCGCCGCGCAGCACCCGGCGATCCTGCGCGACCTGAAAAAGGGTTTCGATGCCGAGGCACGGCGCAACGGCTTTGCCGTGCTGGATGTGCCGATGATGGCGCGGGCGCAGGAAACAATGCGCCCCTATTGGGCCAATGGACGCAGCCATTTCACCTATTGGCGATCGGAACGCGCTTTGTCGGATGAGGCCTTTCCGGTGATCCGCAACCGCAGCTGGTCGATGCAGGTGCCGGTCGATGTGGCCGATGACAGAGCCTCGGGCACACTGACGGCGCAAGGCGGTTTTCCCTTTGGCTGGGGGCTCTATGTCTTCGATGGCGTGCCGACCTTTCTCTATCGCTGCGAGCCCCTGCCTTTGGTGCGGGTGAGCGCCGGGCCTCTGACGGCGGGGCATCATGTCATCACGCTGGAGATACGGGCCGATAGTGCAGCACCGGGCGCCGGGGCCAAAGTGCGGCTGAGCATCGACGGCGGGGCCGCAAGCGAAACGCATATGCCTGCCACCGTGCCCAATTTCTTCGGTCAGGAAGGGGTGGGGCTGGGCCGCGATGTCGGCACGCCGATCTCGGCGGAATACACCATGCCATTCCGTTTCGACGGCGCGATGGGGCCGATCACCATCGATCTCAAATAAAACCACAAATTGGGGGGAGAAGACCATGAGGATTTCACACAAGGGAGGGCTGTGCGCCCTGCTGCTGGCCACCACCGCCATGCCGGTGAAGGCGCAGGAAGCCCCTGCTGCCGAGAAGGCATCCGGGGCAGGCATTCAGGACATTATCGTCACCGCGCAGCGCCGCAGCGAAAATCTGCAGCGTGCCGCCATTGCCGTCTCGGCGGTGACGGGCGATGCGCTGACCAGTCGTGGCGTGACCACCACCGATCAGCTTTCCAAGCTGGTCCCCGCGCTGGTGATCCAGCCAACCGGGGGCACCAACGTCAACATCTATATCCGCGGGGTGGGCGCTTTTGGCGCCACCCCCACCAATGAGAACGCCATCGCCTTTGCCGCCGATGGCGTGTTCATCGCGCGGCCCGGTGGTACGGTGGGCAATTTCTATGATCTGGAACGTGTCGAGGTGCTGAAAGGCCCGCAGGGCACGCTCTATGGGCGCAACTCCACCGGCGGCGCGATCAATCTGGTGACGCGCAAGCCTCGGCTGGGCGAAACCTCCGCGGAGCTGGGCTTCGAGGTGGGCAATTACAGCGAAATCAAGAGCAATGCCGCCGTCAATCTGCCGCTGTCGAGCAGCATGGCGCTGCGCATGGCGGGGCAGATCGTGCAGCGCGATGGTTATCTCAGCCGGGGCTATGACGATGAGGTGGGCCAGGCGGCGCGCGCGCAACTGCTCTTCAAGCCGGATGACAAGCTTTCGGTGCTGCTCTCGGGCGATTACTACCATCAGGGCGGCAAGGGCGCGGGCAGCGTGCTGTTGCCTGACAGCACCGTGCCCAATGCGCCTTCGCTCAAATCCCGCGTCAGCGGCGCCGATCCGGCCAGCCTGGCGGTGGTGCAGGCGGCGTTTCCGGGGCAATATGCCTCGCTCTATCTGCCGCAGGACGATGGCTATGTCCGCTCCAGCTTCTGGGGCGTGTCGGCCACGGTGGATTACGATCTGGGTTTTGCCAAGCTGACGGCCATTCCCGCCTATCGCGAGAGCCGGCCAACCTATCTCAGCTATCGCCCCGGCTTCCATCAGGAACAGACCGAATTCGCGCGCCAGCTTTCGGGCGAATTGCGGCTGTCTTCGCCGGGCAGCAACAGGCTCGGCTATGTGGTGGGGCTGTTCTATTTCAACCAGCATCAGAACGCCAATGCGCTCAACCAGCAGGCCGCAGGCAACCAGAACCAGTTGCAATATGACGATCTGACCACCGAAAGCTGGGCTGCCTTCGGTCAGGCAACCTATAAGCTGACCTCCGCGTTCCGTCTGGTAGGCGGCGCCCGCTACACCAGCGAGATGCACGACCAGCAGGCCCAGTCGCGCAGCCCCACGGCGGCCAATCTGACGCCGCCCTACACGCCGATCGACGGTCATGTCACCTCGGGCCGGGTGACGTGGAAGGCGGGCGTGGAATGGGATGTGGCGCCGCGCTCGCTGCTCTATGCCAATGTCGCCACGGGGTTCAAATCGGGCGGGATCGGGCAATATTCCACCTCTCAGCCCGCGCTCAATATCTACAAGCCAGAGACGCTGACCGCCTATACGATGGGTTCAAAAAACCGCTTTTTCGACAATCGCCTGCAGCTCAATCTTGAAGCATTTTATTGGGATTATCGAAACCAGCAGATGGCCGTGCTGGTGCCGCGTGTGGAGAACACCTCCACCATCGCGCAACAGGTGATCAATGTCGGCCATGCACGCCAATATGGTCTGGATGCCGAGATCGAGGTGGCGGTGACGCCGCGCGACCGGGTGACGCTGAATGCGGAATATCTGAACTCGAAATATCTCAGCTTCACCTATCAGCTGGCCTTTGCCGCGCCGGTCGGTTCCCCGCGTATCGGTTGCGCCGCCACGCAGGCCGCGACCAGCCCGGTGCGCCTGTTCACCGTTGATTGCTCGGGGCAGCCCGCACTCAATGCGCCCCGCTGGTCGTTGACGGGAGGGTATCAGCATACCTTCCCGCTCGATGCCGACCATCGCCTGATCGCCGCGATCAACAGCCAATATCAGACCGGGCGCTATCTGGCCGCCGAATACACCGCTCAGGAATGGCAACCGGCCTTTATCAGCTCCGATGCAACGCTGACGCTGGAAGGCAAAGGGGGCCGCTGGTCGGTCAGTGCATGGGTCAACAATCTGGAGAACACCGTGATCCGCAATCAGGTGTTCCAGCGCACCATTCAGGGCTCTTCCACCGCCAATGGCCCGGCGGCGGTCTATTACACCGGCCTGCGCCCGCCGCGCACCTATGGGTTGCGCGCCAATTTCAAGATCTGAACCTGTGAGGCTTTCATGACCACTTTCAACACCAGCCGCCGCAGCTTTCTGGCCACCACCGGGCTGACGGGTCTGGCGCTGGCGGCGGGGGCTCAGGCGGCCCCCGTCGCCAGCGGCAAGCAACCCAACATCGTCTACATCATGGCCGACGATATGGGCTATGCTGACCTGTCCTGCTTTGGCGCGCAGGGCTACACCACGCCGGTGCTGGACGGTCTGGCGGCGCAGGGGCTGAAGCTGCGCCACGCCTATGCCAATGCGCCGATCTGCTCGCCCACGCGCACCGCGCTGGTGACGGGGCGCTATCAGGGGCGGTTCCGCGCCGGGCTGAACGAGCCCAATGTGGGCTTCACCCCCGGCATGGAGCTGCCCAAGGGCACGCCCACGGTCGCCTCGATGCTGCGCGATGCGGGTTATCGCACGGCCTTCGTTGGCAAATGGCATGTCTGCAAGGTGCCGGAGTTCAGCCCCTTTCATTACGGCTATGACAGCTTTTTCGGCATTGCCGGAGGCGGCGCGGATTACTTCATCCATACCGCGATCCGCAATGGCGCGCCGGTGGAGGGCGATCTGCGTGATGGCGACAAGGAAATCCATCGCGAGGGCTATCTGACCGATATTCTGGCGGATGAGGCCATCAAGCAGATCAAGGCCGGGGGCGACAAGCCGCTGTTCCTCAGCCTGCATTTCAACGCGCCGCACTGGCCATGGGAGGGGCCCGAGGATGCGGCTCATGCCCATACCCTCAAGGATATGCGCGATCCTTCCGGCGGCAGTCTGGAAACCTATGCGAAGATGATGGTCAGCATGGATGCCAACATCGGCCGCGTTCTGGCCGCACTGGAGCAGGCGGGGATGAGCGAAAACACGCTGGTGGTCTTCACCAGCGACAATGGCGGCGAGCGCTATTCGAACACCTGGCCGCTGACGGGCTATAAGGGCGAGTTGCTGGAAGGCGGCATCCGCGTGCCGATGATCGTGCGCTGGCCGGGGCATATTGCCCCGGCCAGCGTTTCGGATCAGGTGGTGATTTCGATGGATACGGTGCCCACCTTTCTGGCTGCGGCCAAGGCGCCGCCCCCGGTTTCGGACGGGCTCAATCTGTTGCCGCAATGGACCGGGCAGGCGCCATCCGTCAGCCGCACCCTGTTCTGGCGGATGAAGGCCAGCGATCAGGCGGCGGTGCGAGAGGGCAACTGGAAATATCTGCGTCTGGGCGGCAAAGAGCATCTCTTCGATGTCGCCCGCGACCCGCGCGAAAGGGCTGAACTGGGGCCGCTCTACCCCGAACGTCTGGCCGCGATGCGCGCGCAATGGGAGGCATGGAACGCCACCATGCTGCCCTATCCACCGGACAGCTACAGCGAGCCGACCTCCGCCTTTTACGCCGACCGTTTCCCCGCGCCGCCCAAGGGAACTGCCGATCCGGTTGCGGGAAAGGGCGCATGATGGTGAATCATTCGAAGGGAAGGAAAATTATGCGCACCACCCTGATGGCCATGTTGCTGATCGCGGGAGCGAGCCCCGCCATGGCCGCTCCCGCGCCTCAGAGCGCGCCGCAATGGATCACGCTGGGCACGGCGGGCGGCCCGGTGCCCGCGCCCTTGCGCAGCCAGCCTGCCAATCTGCTGGTGACGGCGGATGGCGCCTATCTGGTCGATTGCGGCGATGGCTGCGTCGAGCAACTGGCCAAGGCGGGCATTGCGCTCGACCGGGTGAAGGGGCTGTTTATCAGCCATCTCCATTACGATCATGTCGGCGGGGTTTCGGCGCTGCTGGGCCTGCGCTATCAGACCAGCATCTATGCGCCGCTGCCCATCTATGGTCCGCCGGGGACGAAGGCGATGGTCGATGGGCTGATCGCCGCGATGCGCCCCTTTGCCATGAGTGGCTATGGCATTCCGGGCACCCGCCATGTCGATCCGGCCGAGACGGTGGCGGTCAGCGAAGTGTCGGGCGGAGAGCCGGTGAGGCTGGGGCCCATCACCGCCACCACGGTCCAGAACACTCATTACTCCTTCGCGCCGGGCAGCGAGGATGACAAACGCTTCCGTTCGCTGGCATGGCGCTTCGAGACCGGGGGGCGTTCCTTCGTCTTCACCGGCGACACCGGGCCCAGCGAGGCCGTGACGCATCTGGCCAGCGGCGCCGATGTACTCATCAGCGAGATCATCGATCTCAAGACCACGCTGGCGATGGTCCATCACGAAAACCCCCATCTCGATGAACAGACCAGCGACGGCATGCTTCAGCATCTCAGCCGCCACCATCTGCCCGCCACAGAGGTCGGCAGAATGGCCGCGCAGGCCGGGGTGAAGCAGGTGGTGGTGACGCATTTCGCGCCCTCCAGCCCATCGGCGGCGCTGGTGACGCAACTGCGTGAGGAGATTGCCGCGCACTATCGCGGGACGATCACCATGGCGCGCGATCTGGAGCGGTTCTAGCGGAGGGCGGCAGGGCTTATGCGTTCTCGCCGGCCAGCGTTTCGATGACCTCGACGCCATTGTCCTTGCAGGCCGCCCTGAGCCCGGTGTCCACGATGCTGTCGCAGACGTAGAAGTCGATCGCCTCCATCCCGCAGACCCGCACCGGTGCCGAGCGGCCTTCCTTCGAGGAATCCGCCACCAGAATGACCTTGCGGGCATTGCGGATGATGGTCTGCGAGACCTCCACCTCATCGATCGCGAAATCGAGCAGCGTACCATCCGAAGCCAGCGCGGAAATGCCGATCAGGGCGTAATCGACGCGGAAATTTTCGATAAAGCGCATCGCCAGCGCACCGACGACAGCCCGGTCGTCGGTGCGCACCTTGCCGCCCACGCAGACCAGATCGACCGAGCCATGGCTGCTCAGCGCATCCACCACATTGAGATTGTTGGAAATCACCATGAGATCGCGATGATGGCTGAAATTGGCCGCCACGGCCTCTGTGGTGGTGCCGATGTTGATGAACAGCGACGAGCCATCCGGGATCAGCGCCGCTGCCGCTGCGCCAATGCGCGCCTTGGCATGGGCCGCCACGGCGCGGCGCGTATCATAGGCGATGTTGTTGACGCCCGAGGCGACCAGCGCCCCGCCGTGAATCCGTGACAACAGCGCCTGATCGGCCAGCACATTCAGGTCCCTGCGGATCGTCTGAGGCGTGACAGCAAGCCGCTCGGCCAGATCCTCCACGGCCACGCTGCCGGCATTGCGGGCGATCTCCAGAATGCGGGCACGGCGGCGGGCGACGACATCGTCCTGACTGTCCGTCACACTGTTCATCATCGCCTCCTTCCGTGTCCGCTGTTGGCCTTAATGTCCGTGGCGCTCAGGTCAATCGCGCGCCAGATAGGCCTCCAGCGCCTGAGCCGTGCCGTCCGGCACATGGAGCCCCAGCTTGCTGCGACGATAGAGGATGTCCTGCGCGGTGCAGGCCCATTCGGCTGCGACCAGATAATCCACCTCCCGCGTGTGGAGGCCGCCGCCCAGATCAGGGCCAAGATCGCCGGGCACAACCGCCGTGCCCAGCAGCTTGAAGGTGCAGGTGCCATAGGCGCGCGCCAGACGATAAAGCAGCGCGGGCTCAAGCTGCGGATAGCGCGTGATCAGATTGGCCACGAATGCATCGAAATCGCCATCGGGCAGATCGCCGCCGGGCAAAATGGCGCCCGCCGTCCAAGGTGTGCCGGCTTGGGGAAAGAGCGGCGCAATATGCTCCATCGCGTGTTCGGCCAGCTTGCGATAGGTGGTGATCTTGCCGCCGAAAACGCTGAGCATGGGGGCGTGGCCCTCGCTCTGGTCAAAGTCCAGCACATAGTCGCGCGTCACCGCCGAGGCATTGGCGGCGTGATTGTCATACAGCGGGCGGATGCCGGCATAGCTCCAGACGATATCGGTCGGGGTAACCTCGCGCTCGAAATAGCGGTTCACCGTGGCGCAGAGATAATCGATCTCGCCCTGACTGATCTCCACCTTGCCGGGGGCTGCCGTCCAGGGTTCGTCGGTGGTGCCGATCAGGGTGAAATCCTGCTCATAGGGGATGGCAAAGACGATGCGGCGGTCCGGGTTCTGCAGCATGAAGGCATGGTCGCCCTCATAGAGCCTGGGCACCACGATATGGCTGCCCTTGATCAGCCGCACGCCGCGATCGTTGCGTGCCCGGCCCAAGGTGCGCAGCACGGCATCGACCCAGGGCCCCGCCGCATTGACCAGCACTTTGGCCCGCACCTGCCGCTGGCCCAGCCCGTCCTCGATGGTGGCGAGCCACTGATCGCCCACTGATTGCGCATTCACCAGACGGGTGCGGGTACGGATCTCGGCCCCGCGTGCGGCGGCGTCCATCGCATTGAGCACGGTCAGGCGGCTGTCCTGCACCCAGCAATCCGAATAGACGAAGGCGCTGCCTTTCCCCTTCGCGCCGCGCTTGAGGCCGTTGCCCTGCGGGGCGCGGTCGAGGTTGAGTTTTTCCGTGCCGGGCAGCTTCTTGCGGCCGCCCAGATGGTCGTAGAGGAACAGGCCGAGCCGCACCATCCACGCCGGGCGCGGCGACTGCGACTGAGGCAGCACGAAGCGCAGCGGCCAGATGATATGCGGCGCCATGCCCAGCAGCCGCTCGCGCTCGATCAGCGCTTCGCGCACCAGGCGGAACTCGTAATATTCCAGATAGCGCAGGCCGCCATGGATCAGCTTGGTGCTAGCCGAAGAGGTGTGGCTGGCCAGATCCTCCTGCTCGACCAGCAGCACGGACAGGCCGCGCCCTGCCGCATCGCGCGCGATCCCCGCGCCGTTCACGCCGCCGCCCACGATAAGCAGGTCATAGGTCGGTTCGGCGGTGTTCTGGGGCGAGGGGGTGGCCATGATGCTTGTCTCCGGAAAATCAGGCCGTGGCGCCGCCGTGATCCTTGTGGGTGATCACCGGCGAGCATCGGCAGAATATTTTCGTATCCGAAAATACGACCACAATATCGAAAACGCAAACGAAACTGTTGACGGTGGCGCGAAAGCGTGTGCAGATGCATGGCAGACAGCGAAAACGCACCATGACAGCAAGCTGCGAGAGGATGGACATGACCCTGGACCATAAGCTGCGCGGCGAGCTGATCGCGGAGGTGATCGCCATGGTGATCATCATCACGCTGGGCGATTCTGCGGCGGCGATGATCACGCTCTATGATCCCAGCCCCTATGCCACCGCCTATTGGGGCGTGTGCATTGCCTGGGGTCTGGCGGTGACTTTGGCCATCTATGTGACCGGCGCCGTCTCCGGCACCCATGCCAATCCGGCGGTGACGCTGGCGCTGACGCTGTTTCGCGGCTTTCCCAAAGAGAAGGTGCTGCCTTACTGGATCGCTCAGGTGATCGGCGGCTTTATCGGTGCCGCGCTGGTGCTTCAGCTCTATCACCCGGTGATCGATGCCTATAACGCTGCCCATGGCCTGACCCGCGCGACAGGCGGTGCCGCGGGTGTGTTTTTCACCCATCCGGGGCCGCATGTCCTGCCGATGCATGCCTTCTGGGATGAGGTGATCCTCACCGCGATCCTGCTGCTGGGCATTTTCGCCATCACCGACGAGTATAACACCAGCGCCCCCATGGCCAATTCCGGGGCGCTGATGATCGGCTTTCTGGTGGCCACCATCGGCGCCTGCGACGGCTTTCTGGAGGCCTGGGCGCTCAACCCCGCGCGTGATCTGGGGCCGCGCCTGCTGGCCTGGGCAGCGGGATGGGATTCCTCGGCCTTTCCCGGGCCCGACAATTACTGGTGGGTGCCGATCGTGGCGCCGCTGCTGGGCGGCGTGGTGGGGGCCAGCATCTATCAGCTGCTGATCAAGCCCTACCTTCCCTCGGGCCGCAAGATCTTGCAATAAAAACAGGCCGCTCAAGCCCTTCAGCCTGCCTTCGGAGAGTTCCTGATGACCACAGCCCGCCATATCCTCGCCATCGATCAGGGAACCACCTCGACACGCTCGATCGTGTTCGACGATGCCGCCCGCCCGGTGGCCACCGCTCAAAGCGAGTTTGCGCAGCATTACCCTGAGCTGGGCTGGGTCGAGCATGATCCCGAGGACATCTGGCGCGACACGCTGTCGACCGCGCGCGAAGCCATCGAGAAGAGCGGCGTGGGGGCACAGGGCATCGCGGGCATCGGCATCACCAACCAGCGCGAAACGGTGGTGGTGTGGGAGCGGGCCAGCGGCAAGGTCATCCACAATGCCATCGTCTGGCAGGACCGCCGCACCGCGCGCCTGTGCAGCGAGCTGAAGGCGGATGGCGCGGAGGCCGATGTGCGTGCGCGCACCGGCCTGCTGCTCGATCCCTATTTCTCGGGCACCAAGCTGGCGTGGATTCTCGACCATGTCGAGGGCGCGCGGGCCAAGGCCGAAAAAGGCGAACTGGCCTTTGGCACCATCGACAGTTTCCTGCTCTGGCGCCTGACGGGTGGCAAGGTGCATGCCACGGATGTGACCAATGCGGGCCGCACCCTGCTCTACAACATCCGTGAGCAGCGCTGGGATGAGGAACTGTGCCGTCTGCTGCGCGTGCCCATGCAGATGCTGCCCGAGGTTCATGACAATGCCCATATTTTCGGCATGACCGACAAGAGCCTGCTGGGCGTGGAAATCCCCATCGCGGGCATCGCCGGGGACCAGCAGGCGGCGCTCTTCGGGCAGGCCTGTTTCCAGCCGGGCATGGTGAAATCCACCTATGGCACGGGCTGCTTCATGCTGCTCAACACCGGGGCGGAGGCGCTGGATTCCCAGCATCGCCTGCTCACCACGCCCGCCTATCGCCTGAACGGCAAGATGACCTATGCGCTGGAAGGTTCGATCTTCGTGGCGGGCGCGGCGATCAAATGGCTGCGCGATGGTATCGGGGTGATCACCAGCGCGCGCCAGACCAATGATATGGCCACGCAGGTGCCTGACAACAACGGCGTCTATATGGTTCCGGCCTTTGTGGGCCTTGGCGCTCCGCATTGGGACCCGGATGCGCGCGGCGCCATCTTCGGCCTGACCCTGGGTGCCACACAGGCCCATCTGGCCCGCGCCGCGCTGGAGGCTGTGGCCTATCAGACGATGGATCTGGCCCATGCGATGATCGAGGATGGCGGCGCGAAGCCCGAAGCCTTGCGCGTGGATGGCGGCATGGCGGCCAATGACTGGCTGTGCCAGTTTCTTGCCGATATGCTCGATGCGCCGGTCGAGCGGCCCGTCCATCTGGAAACCACGGCGCTGGGCGCGGCGTTCCATGCCGGTCTGGCGACCGGCTTGTGGCCCGATCTCGATGCTTTGGCCGCGACATGGACGCAAGGCGATCTGTTCAAGCCCAGGATGAAACAGGCCGAGCGCGATACGCTGGCAGCGGGCTGGCACGATGCAGTGCGCCGCACCCTGTGAAAACAGGGAAGGGCCGCCGAGTTGAAAGGCGACCCTTCCACAATCACGACATCTGAGTGCCCTGATGGGGAGGCCTTTCGGCCTGCCGCCGGAAAAAATTTCATAACCATGTGACCAAAGCCGAAGCCGGAACGAACATGAAGGTATGCGTTCCGGCTTCCTCTCGATCTTGATCCCCAAACCGTCTGGCAGGGCTGCGCCGCCATCGCCGGTTGCGCCGGATGCGTGGGCGGGCTTGATGGTGGCTGCGCAAGGCGGGCATGGCGGCGCCTATCGCCGTCTGCTGGGCGAAATCTCGCTCTGGCTGGAGCGTTATTTCCGGCGGCGGTTGCCACCCGGCGAGGTCGATGATGCGGTGCAGGAAACGCTGCTGGCGGTGCATCGGCGGCGCCATACCTATGATCCGGCCTATCCTCTGGGGCCCTGGCTGGCCGCGATCGCCAAGCGCAAATGGATCGATCAGCTGCGCACGCTTGGCCGCCGCCCGACCGAGGAATTGCCGGACAACCTTTCCGTCGCAGATCATGAGGCAGCGGTGACGAGCGCCTCGGTTCTGGCCAGCCTGCTCGGCCAGCTCAAACCGGCGCAGGCGCAGGCTATCCTGCTGGTCAAGGTGCAGGGCTACAGCATCGAGGAGGCGTCCCGCGCCACGGGCCTCTCCCTCTCCGCCGTCAAGATGAACATTCACCGCGGGCTCGCCAGCCTGACGGCTTTTATCGAGAAGACCTCCGATGTTGAGTGATGCCGATGTTGAGTGACGCCCTGATCCTCGATCTCTCCGCCAATCTTGCGCCGGTGCGCCGCCGCCGCCCTTCGCGTGAGATTGCCCTGCTGCTTGCGCTGGGCGGGGGCGAACTGGCGCTGCTGCTGGGGCTGGGCCTGATGCGGCCCGATATGGGGCGGATGATCGCGACCCCCTATATGCTGTGGAAGCTGTGCGGTCTTGCGCTGCTGGCCGGTGCGGCCTGCATAGGCGCCATTCGCTCCTTCGCGCCCACGGTGCGGCCCCGTGCGGGATTGATGGTGGTGTTTGCCTTGGCGGTGGCGATGATGATCGCGGGTGCTTTCGTGACGCCGGGCCATTATGGCGGGCAGACATGGCTCGATCGCCTTGCGCCTTTGCAGGGCATGCTCTGCTCCACCTCGATCGTCGTGCTGTCGCTGCCGCTTATGGCGATGCTGTCGGTGCTGATGCATCGCGGGGCGCCCACGCATCCGCAAGGCAGCGCGCTGGCCTCGGGCCTTGCCGCCATCACATTGGGCGCCTTCATCTTTGCCTTCTGCTGCCGGGTCAATGATCCGCTCTATATCGCTGTCTGGTACTCGGTGGCCTGCGCCGTGGTGACCAGCATGGCCCGTTGGCTGCTGCCAAGGCGTTTCCGTCTCTAACCCCTGATCGCCTGCGGCGCGCTGCGCCGACCCTCCATCCCACTGTGGCCACCTGGATTTCCGGGAAGGGAGTCCTGCGCCCTCGACATGCCTGAAAGGACGTTACGATGAACACCCTCGACACACCCCGCCCGGACCAAAGCTGGCTCAAGCGCTATTATGCCCTGCGCTTTGGCGTTTCCACGGCATGGGTCGTTCTGGCCTTTACTGTTGCCCGCACCGCGCCGATGCTGGCAGCGATCATGCTGATCGCCTATCCGGCCTGGGATGCCGTGGCCAACTATGTGGATGCCAGCCGCAGCGGCGGGCTGGCGCGCAACAAAAGCCAGATGCTGAATTTCATCGTCAGCCTTGTCACGGCTGTGGCGGTTGCTCTGGCGCTGCGGCAGGGCATGCATGCGGTGCTGGGCGTGTTTGGCGTCTGGGCGGTGCTGTCCGGCCTGTTCCAGCTTGTGACGGCGCTGCGCCGCCGCAAGGCCTATGGCGCGCAATGGGCGATGATCCTGAGCGGCGCCCAGTCCGGTCTGGCCGGCGCGCATATGCTGGGCAAGGCCGCCGGTGTGCTGCCCGCAGGCATTGCCGATATCGCCCCCTATGCCGCTTTCGGTGCGTTTTATTTCCTCGTGTCCGCGCTCTGGCTGACCATCAGCGATGTGCGCCACAACGCAAAGATGCGGGCCGCCTGAGCGATGCTGCAACCGGAACGGTGACGCCCTCTTTTGGTTCGGCGGCGTCAACGTTCTGCGCTTTGGCCTTTTGAATGCGGCATGGGAGGGCTTGAAGAGCAAGGATAAGGGAGCGCGACATTGAGCGATCGCGAATGGATGGCCTATGATGTCGTTGTCGTGGGTGGTGGCCCGGCGGGGCTGTCAGCGGCGATCCGGCTCAAGCAGCTGGCCCGCGATGCCGGGAGCGAGATCACCATCTGCCTGCTGGAAAAGGGCGCGGAAATCGGCGCGCATATCCTGTCAGGCGCGGTGATCGATCCGCGCGCGCTGGAGGAGCTGTTCCCGCAATGGCGTGAGATGGATTGCCCGCTGGCGCAGGGTCCCGTGACCGACAACCGCCATTGGTGGCTGACGGCCAGGAGCAAATTCGCCATCCCTCACGCGCTGACGCCGCGCTGGATGCACAATGAGGGCACCTACACCGGATCGCTGGGCAATCTGTGCCGCTGGCTGGCGGCTCAGGCTGAGGAGTTGGGGGTCGAGATCTTCCCCGGCTTTGCCGCCGCCGAGGTGCTCTATCATCCCGATGGCAGCGTGAAAGGCGTGGCGACCGGCGATATGGGCATCGGCCGTGATGGCCAGCGCCGCCCGGACTATCAGCCGGGGATGGAATTGCATGCCCGCTACACGCTGTTCGCCGAAGGGGCGCGAGGCCATCTGACCAGGCAGGTGAAGCAGCGCTATGCTCTGGAGGCCGATTGCGAGCCGCAGGTCTATGGGCTGGGCATGAAGGAATTGTGGGAGATCGATCCGGCGAAACATCGCCCCGGTCTTGTGCTTCACACGCAGGGCTGGCCGCTCAGCGATGCCTATGGCGGGGGCTTTCTCTACCATCAGGCGGACCATCAGGTGGCTTTGGGTTTTGTGGTGGGGCTGGGCTATCGCAATCCCCATCTCTCGCCTTTCGATGAGTTCCAGCGCTGGAAGCAGCATCCCGAGATCCGCAGCTTTCTGGAAGGCGGGCGGCGCATTTCCTATGGCGCGCGGGCGATCAATGAAGGCGGCTGGCAGGCGATCCCCAGGCTGGCGTTCCCGGGCGGCGCGCTGATCGGCTGCGCGGCGGGTTTCGTCAATGTGCCGCGCATCAAGGGCACGCATACGGCGATGAAATCGGGCATGCTGGCGGCGGAAAGCGCCTTCGAGGCCTTGCAGGACCCGCAGGCTGACAGCACGCTGGCCCGGTATGAGACCCGCCTGCGATCCAGCTGGATCGCGCAGGAGCTTCAGCTTGTCCGCAATGCCGAACCTTTGCTGGCGCGCTTCGGCGCGGTGCTGGGCACGCTGGCGGCAGGGATCGATATGTGGATGCGCACGCTGGGTATTGGCCTGCCTTTCACCATGCGCCATCACCCCGATCATGCGCAGCTGGCGCGCAAGGATGCTTTCCCCAAGATCGCCTATCCCAAGCCGGATGGGGTGATCAGCTTCGACCGGCTCAGTTCCGTGTTCCTCTCCAGCACCAACCATGAGGAGGATCAGCCGGTCCATCTGAAGCTGGCCGATGCGTCCGTGCCGATTGCCCGCAATCTGCCGCTCTTTGACGAACCGGCTCAGCGCTATTGCCCGGCCGGTGTCTATGAGGTGCTGGGGCAGGAGGAAGGATTGCCACGCTTCCAGATCAACGCCCAGAACTGCCTGCATTGCAAGACTTGCGACATCAAGGACCCCGCGCAGAACATCACCTGGGTGACGCCGGAGGGCGGCGGCGGCCCCAACTATCCGAATATGTAAGCCGCTATGCCTACGGTTTTTCCTTCCTGTTTCGCGCTGTTTCAGGATGCCTCATCACGTCGCGAGAAGGCGCTGTATTTCGCCGATCCGCAGCAGATCATCACAGCCCATACCGTCGATGAGGTGCGTCCCGCGCTGGATCGCCTGCGCGAAGCGGCAGGGCGCGGCCAGTGGTGTGCTGGCGCTTTGGCCTATGAGGCGGGCTATGCGCTGGAAGGCAGGCTGAAGGGGGTTGCCTATCGGCCTTCCTCGCAGCCGCTGATGTGGTTTGGTGTTTTTGAAGGGCCCCGCCCCGAAGGGCCTCCCCCCCTATCGCCAGAGGCGCAAGATCTGGCCCTGTCCCCTTCCATCACGCGCAAAGCCTATCTTGAGGCCATCGAGCGCGTTCTCGACTATATCCGGCAAGGCGACATCTATCAGATGAACCTGACGTTTCAGGCGCAGCTGGGGAAGGTCCTCTCGCCGGAAGGGCTCTATGGCGCGTTTCAGGCGCGGCAGGCGGCGCGCTATGGCGGTTTGCTGGCCACCGGAGCGCAGACATTCGCCAGCTTCTCGCCAGAGCTGTTCTTCGAACTGCAGGGCGGGCGCATCACCACCCGCCCGATGAAGGGCACGGCGCCGCGCTTCCCCGATGCCGTTGCCGACCGGCAGGCCGCCGAGGCTCTGGCGCGCGACGCCAAGAACCGCGCGGAAAATCTGATGATCGTTGATCTGATGCGCAACGATGTCACCCGCATTGCCGCGCCCGGCAGCGTGCGGGTGGACCGCCTGTTCGAGATCGAGACCTTTCCCACCCTGCATCAGATGACCTCCACCGTCTCGGCGGCGCTGCGCGAGGGGCTCGATGCTGTGGATGTGATCGAGGCGCTGTTTCCCTGTGGCTCGATCACCGGCGCGCCCAAGATCCGGGCGATGGAATTGATCCGCACCATCGAACCTGCTGCGCGCGGGCTCTACACCGGCAGCATGGGCTGGATTGCGCCATCGGGCGATGCGCGTTTCAATGTCGCCATCCGCACGATTGCCATCGGGCCTGATGGCCATGCCTCGATCGGCTTGGGATCAGGCGTGGTGGCAGACAGCAAGGGGCCGGACGAATGGCAGGAATGTCTGTTGAAAGCGCACTTCCTCTCACGCCCCCAATCCTGATATCGGCTTGATCGCCAAGGGAAGAAGGTGAGGGTGGTTGCGTGATAACTCTGTTCGATCTGGTCGGGCTCGTGGGCGTGGCGGCCTATGTCACCGCCTATGCCCAGCTGCAGCTGGGACGCATGAGCAGCGACAACACCGGCTATCTGGCGCTCAATGCGTTGGGGGCCTTGCTGCTGCTGGTATCGCTTTTTGCCAATTTCAACCTGTCGTCCTTTGTAACGCAGGTGCTGTGGCTGGGCTTTACCATCTTCGGCTTTCTCCGCGCCCGCAGGCCGGGCAGGCGAGCCTAGGCCTCGACCACCACATCACCCAGAGGCCGGGAGCAGCAGGCCAGAATATAGCCTTCCTCCACCTCTTCATCGAGGATGCCGCCATTGTGGGCCATCGTCACCTCGCCTGACAGTTTCAACGTTTTGCAGGTGCCGCAAATGCCGGACTCGCAGGCGGCGGGAATGCGCACGCCTGCCGCGCGGGCGGCTTCCAGAATGGTCTGCCCGGCCTGACAGGCACCCGTGACACCCGACAGGGTGAAATCGACCGCGGCGCTGTCCCCGGCCTCCGCCGCCGGTGCGTCAGGCATTGGTTGGACGGAGGCGCTGGCGGGCGTATCGCCAAAGCTCTCCTGATGATAATGCGCCATATCGAAACCGGCATCGCGCAGCAGGCTCTGCACCAGACTCATAAAGGCGTCGGGGCCGCAGCAGAAGACTTCGCGCTGCATCACATCGGGCACCAGCATTGGCAGCAGCGCTGCGTCAAGGCGTCCGCGATGCCCCGGCCAGCTTTCCTGCAGCGAGCGGTTCTTCACCAGAATGCTCAGCGCCAGTTGGGGCATGCTGCGGCCCAGCAGCTCCAGCTCGCGGCGGAAGATGATCTCCTCAGGCGCGCGGGCGCAGGTGACGAAGGCGATGTCGGCGCCCGGCGCGCAATCGGCGAACCAGCGCAGCATCGACATCATCGGCGTCACCCCCGATCCCGCCGAGATGAAGAGATACTGGCGTGCCTCATGGCCGATATGGGTGAAATGGCCGGTGGGGCCATAGGCCTTGATCCGGCTGCCGGGGCGCAGGTTCTCAAACATCCAGCGCGTGCCCACGCTCTCGGCCTGCGCCTTCACCGTCACCGCGATGGACAAAGGGCGCGATGGCGAGGACGACAGCGTATAGGTCCGCAGCAGCTGCCCGCCGGGCGCGGGCAGCTCCAGCGTGACGAACTGCCCCGGCTTATACTGGAACAGCGTATCCGCGTCCGACCGGAAGGTGAAGGTCTTCACATCGGGCGCCTCATCCGTGACGGCGATCACCTCCAGCAGCTGGAGGCGATCGTTCCACGGCTTCATCGCGGCATAAGACAGGATCGGTTCGGCCAATGCCACACTCATGCCCTTACGCCACCTGACGCAGCGTCTTGGGGGCGCTGCCCTGCAGGCGCGGCTCGATAAAGCTGGCGTACCAGTCCACGAACTGCTGCACGCCGCCCTCGTGGAGCTGCGAATAGGGGCCGGGCTCATAGGCGGGCGAGCGAATGCCCAGCGCGTTTTCCTCGACGATACGGCGGTCCTGATCGTTGGTCTGCATCCAGACGTGAGTCAGGTCCTCAAGGTTGTAATCCACCCCCTCCACGGCATCCTTGTGGACCAGCCACTTGGAGGTGACGGCGGTTTCATTGGGCCCGATCGGCGTCACGCGGAAGGTGACGGCGTGATCGACCAGCACATGGTTCCAGGTGGTGGGATAGTGGAACAGCATCAGCGCACCGATCTTCTCGGCGGTGACAGCATCGGAGAGCGGACGCGACACGGCGCGCTTGCCGGTCATGGTGTAGCTTTCGGCCTCGCGCAGCAGCGGCGCGCGGATGGCGCGGAACTGGCCGCTGTCATGGATCTGGAAACGGGCGGGCAGACCGGCCTGTTCGCAGTGGTCCCAGTGGGCAGCCATCTGGGGATCTTCGCCGCCGCCGCTCACGCCGGTGACATTGGGCGCTTCGTCATAGGTCTTGCACAGTTCGGGGTGGCTGCCCGCGCAATGGTAGCATTCGCGGTTGTTTTCCCAGACCAGCTTCCAGTTGCCCTTTTCCACGATGGTGGATTCGAAGGCGACCTTGGCATCGGCCAGATTGTGGGGCGCGAAATAGGGCTCCATCAGGCTGCGGAAGGGCTGGAAATCGACCGGCTCGTCGGCCAGACAGATGAAGATGTATCCCGCCACGCTGTTGCAGGCGATGGGCTTGAGCGCATGGTCGGAGACATCGAAGCCCTCGCCCATCTGGCGCGCGAAGGCCAGCTTGCCGTCCAGATTGTAGGTCCATTGGTGATAGGGGCAGACCAGCTTGGCGGCGGTGCCCTTGGGCTGGTTGCACACGCGGCTACCGCGATGGCGGCAGGAGTTGTGGAAGGCGCGGATCTCGCCCTCGCGGTCGCGCAGCACCACGATGGGATAGGCGCCGATCTGCAGCGTGAGATAGCTCCCCGCTTTGGGCAATTCGCACGTGTGCCCGGCAAAGAGCCAGTCGCGATACCAGATCAGCTCCATATCGAGGTCGAAGAAGGCCTGATCGGTGTAGAAGGGTTGGGGCAGGGAATAGCCGGGCTTGCGGCCACGGATCAGATTGAGCATCTCACTGCGCAGGTCCATGATCTTGTCCTTTGTTCGATCCGGACCCGCCCGGCGGCAACCTTGCGGTCCATCGCGCCAAAACGGGAGTCCAGACATCCTTCTCGGTCTTTTGTGTCGATCTGTTTTGAGCCGGTTTGCTGCTGCCTTTGGGGCTTTGTGCAAGGTCCGGGGCCAATCGCGACAGTCTTTCTCCATTCACAGGGCTATCGCAACGGCCTGTCCAGCCAATAGGACGATTGCGCCATGCATGGCGCCATATGCGACATGCCCTATTGCGGCCAGCTGACATCCACCTCCACATGATCCAGCACGCCGCGTACCGGGGCATTGGGCTTGCGGATCACCACCCGGGCTTGCATCACCCGCGCGAAACCCTCGCACAGGGATTTGGCGATATCGAGCGCCAGCGCCTCAATGAGGAAACGGCGGCGGCCCGAGACGATGCGTTCGATCTCCTGAAAGACCGCTCCGTAATCGACCGTATCGGCGATCTCATCCTCCTCCAGCCCGCGCAGGGCATCGACCTGCAGCTCGACATCGACATGGAAGCGCTGCCCCAGCGCCTTTTCCTCGTCGAACACGCCGTGATTGGCGAAAAAGCAGCAGTTCTTCAGTCGGATGACATACATGGCGGGGCGTGCCTGAAGGCGATCCGGCGCGCAGGCCCCGGATCGCGTGAGGGTGAGGGCGGTCAGCTCTTGGGCTTCAGGTTCTGGGGGTCATAGAGCGGCTTGTAACCGACCGAGGCGACCTCCACCGGATAGATCTCGCCGAAATATTCGACCTGAAGCGCGCGGCCTTCTTGGGCATAAGCCCAGGGCAGATAGGCCAGAGCGATGTTCTTGCCGATGGTCGGCCCGAAGGCCACCGAGGAGGTGTAGGACCGGCGGCCCAGCTCATCGACCAGCGTTTCGCCCGTTTCCGGATCCATCACCGGCATGATGCCGACGGGATAGCGCTTCACCCCCGTGCTGTCGGTGTGCTCCGTGAAGACCAGCGTGCAAAGCTTGGCGGGCTGATGCTCCCGCGCGCGATGCTCCAGATGCTTGGCCTTGCCGCGGAAATCGGCCTCCTTGGCCTTGGGGCGGGCCAGATCGGCTTCCAGCAGATTGTAATGCGTCAGCAGATCGGCGTTCTGCAGGCGCAGGCTCTTTTCCATGCGGCGCGAGTTGGCATAGGTTTCCACACCCACCGCCGTCACCCCGGTCGAGCGCAGCGCGTCCCAGACGGCCAGACCGTCCTCGTAGCGCATATGCAGTTCCCAGCCCTGTTCGCCGACATAGGAGATGCGGAAGGCCGTGACGTCCTTGCCCGCGATGCGCAGCGGGCGGATCGCCGCGAAGGGGAAGTTTTCCAGCGACAGCGCCTCGGGGTCTTCCACCACCTTCTGCAGATTGACGCGGGCGTTCGGGCCCCAGATGCCGACCGTCACATACTGCTCGGTCACATCGGTGACGGTCACGTCCAGCCCGCGATCCTGCGCCACGCGGCGCATGTAATTCACATCGCGCGGGCCGGCATCGGCGCCGTTCACCAGACGGCAGCGGTCGGCCATGCGGAAAACGGTGAAGTCGGCGCGGACATTGCCTTCGTCATCAAGGAAATGGGTGTAGACGCCCTTGCCGATGGTGGCATCCCCACCGACCTTCGCCGCGCAGAGCCATTCCATCAGCGCCACATGATCGGGCCCCTCGATGTCGGTGATGTGGAAGTGCGAGAGGTTGATGAGGCCGCAATCGGCGCTCATCTCCAGCTGCTCGGCGTTGGAGACGCGCCAGAAATGGCGGTTGTCCCACTCGTTTTCGCGGACCGGCACCTGATCCTTGTACTTTTCCAGCAGATGCTCGTTGGCGGCATAGCCATGGGCGCGTTCCCAACCGCCCAGCTCCATGAAATGGGCGCCCAGCTCCACCTCGCGCTCATAGAAGGGCGAGCGGCGGATGCCACGGCCCCCGGCGAAGGGCTCGCGCGGGTGGACGGGGGGATTGTAGATCTTCTGCGCCGTTTCGAAGCAGCGCTCCTCGATGTACTTCGCCTCAAGCTGGAAAGGGTTGAAGCGGCTGTAATCGATGCTGGCATGATCGATGGAGGTGCGCCCATCGGTCATCCAGTCGGCCACCAGCTTGCCCATGCCCGGGCCGTCCTTCACCCAGATGCCCACGGCATACCACAGGCCACGCACCTTCTGGCTCTCGCCGATCGAGGGGCCGCCATCGGTGGTGGTCTGCAGCAGGCCGTTGAAGGAATGGCCCTCATTGTAGCCCAGCTCGCCCAGGATCGGGGTCAGCTCGATGGCGCGTTCCAGCGGTTCGAGGATCTGGTCCATCTCCAGATCGCGCTGCGAAGGAGAGAGGCGGGCAAATTCCTTTTCCAGAATTTCGCGCGGGTGAACCAGACGGGGTTCGGTCTCCTCGTAATAGCCCCATTCGATCTGGCCGCCCTCGGTGGTCTTCGGGTCGCCGGTGTCGCGCATATAGGCCGAATTGCCCTGATCGCGCAGCAGCGGGAAGCCGATGTCCTTGCCGGTGTTCTCGAACTCCTTGTAGGGGCCGAAGAAGGTCAGCGGATGGTCGACCGGGAAGACCGGCAGATCCTCACCCGCCATCTCCGCGATCAGGCGGCCCCACAGGCCGGTGCAGACCACGACATAATCGGCCATGATGGTGCCGCGCGTGGTCTCCACGCCCTTGATGCGCCCGTCTTCGATGATCAGCGAGAGCGCCGAGGTGTTGGCATAGACCTTCAGCTTGCCCGCATCGACCGCCTGATCGACCAGCTTGCCCGCCACCGTCTGCGAACGCGGCACGACCAGACCGGCATCGGGGTCCCACAACCCGCCCTGCACGAGGTCTTCCTCGATCAGCGGGAATTTGGCCTTGATCTCGGCGGGGTCAATCAGCTTGGCGCGCGTGCCGAAGGCCTTGCCCGAGGCGACCTTGCGCTTGATCTCATCCATGCGCTGGTCGTCGCCGACGCGGGCGACCTCGATGCCGCCGATGCGCGAATAATGGCCCATCTTCTCGAAGAAATCGATCGAGTAGAGCGTGGTCCAGGTGGTGAGGTAATCATGGCTGGTGGCGTAGCAGAAGTCCGAGGCATGGGCGGTCGAGCCGATGTCGGTGGGCACGCCGGACTTGTCGATGCCGACGATGTCGTCCCAGCCGCGCGCGATCAGATGATGGGCGACCGAAGCGCCCACGATGCCGCCGATGCCAACGATGGCGACACGCGCCTTTGCGGGAAATGTTGCCATGGAAAATCCTTTCATAAAAGTGTTGCGGGCCTCTGGGGGCAGGGGCTCAGCGCAGATCGGGATCGGGCAGGCCCGCGCGGCGGTGCGCGGCCAGCAGGGCATTGTGCATCAGCGTCATGATCGTCATCGGGCCGACGCCGCCCGGCACCGGGGTGATGGCGCCCGCGCGCTCTTTCGCGACGGCGAAGTCCACATCGCCCACCAGCACCTTGCGCCCATCGCGGACGATACGGCTGGTGCCGACATCGATCACCGTGGCGCCCGGCTTGATCCAGTCGCCCTTGATCATTTCGGCGCTGCCGACAGCGGCGACGACGATATCGGCCTGAGCGACCTTGGCGGCCAGATCGCGCGTGCGCGAATGGGCGATGGTCACGGTGGCGTTGCGTGAGAGCAGCAGCTGCGCCATCGGCTTGCCCACCAGAATGGAGCGGCCCACCACGATGGCGTCCAGCCCGGAGAGCGAGCCCAGCTGCGCCTCCAGCAGCATCAGGCAGCCCAGCGGCGTGCAGGAGACGAGCCCCGGCAGGCCCGAAGCCAGCAACCCGGCGCTGATCGGATGCAGCCCGTCGACATCCTTGGCCGGGTCGATCGCCTCGATCACCGGCAGCGAGTCGAGATGGCCGGGCAGGGGCAGTTGCACCAGAATGCCGTCCACGCTCTCATCGGCGTTGAGCTGTGCCACCAGCGCCAGCAGTTCTTCCTGACTGGCACTTTCGGGCAGCACATGTTCGAAGCTTTCCATGCCCAGCTGGCGGGCCATCTTGCCCTTGCTGCGGACATAGACTTCGCTGGCCGGATCGCTGCCGACCAGCACCACGGCCAGACCGGGACGCCGACCGGTGGCGGCGGTGAAAGCCGGAATGGCGCGGGCAATCCGCTCCCCCAGACCTTGCGAGAAGGCCTTGCCGTCGATGATGTTGCCGCCAATGATGTTGTCGTTTGTGATTTTGGCTGTCATCGCACATCCATTCCCAAAGAGCGTTTCGGTGTTGCTCAGCCCGCGCCGGGTTGTGACTGAGGAGCGCGGCGCGGGCTGAACCTGCCGATCAGGGCGTGAAGACCACCGTGCGATGGCTGTTGAGCATCACCCGCCCTTCCAGATGGCTCTTGACCGCGCGGGCCAGCACGCGGCTTTCGGTGTCGCGGCCCGTCGCCACGAAATCCTCGCTGGTCAGGCTGTGGCTGACGCGCTGGGTTTCCTGCTCGATGATCGGGCCCTCATCCAGATCGGGGGTGACGTAATGGGCGGTCGCGCCGATCAGCTTGACGCCGCGCGCATGGGCCTGATGATAAGGCTTGGCGCCCTTGAAGCTGGGCAGGAAGGAATGGTGGATGTTGATCACCATGCCAAACAGCTTTTCCGACAGATCGTTCGAGAGCACCTGCATATAGCGGGCCAGCACCACCAGCTCCGCGCCCGTGTCCTGCACCAGCTTCAGCAGCTTGGCCTCCTGCTCGGCCTTGTTCTCCTTGTTGACCGGCCAGTGGTGGAAGGGGATGCCCTCGATGTCGGCGGCCTTGCGGGCGTCTTCGTGGTTGGAGACGATGGCGGCCACTTCGGCGTTCAGCCAGCCCACCTTGATCTGATAGAGCAGGTGATGCATCGCATGGTCGAACTTCGAGACCATGATGATGATCCGGGGCTTCTTGGCCACATCGGTGACCTTGAGGTTCAGGTCGAAACGGTCGACCGAGGGCTTGAGCGCCAGCTCGATATCGTCGCGCGTCACCTCGGGGGGCACGATGACGGCGATGCGCAGGAAGAAATGATCGGCTTGTCGGTCCCAGAACTGGTTCGATTCCAGAATGTTGGCGCCCCGGGCGGCCAACGCCGTGGTCACCGCCGCCACGATGCCGGGTTGGTCGGCGCAACTCAGCCGCACGATGTAGGATGTGTCACTCATGATGATGCCTCTCCCGGAGGTCTGGCGTTACAGGGAAAGCTGCTGTTCGAAGGCGGGGACCAGCTCGAAGAGGTCGCCCACCAGCCCGTAGTCGGCGACCTGGAAGATCGGCGCATCCGGGTCCTTGTTGATCGCGACGATGACCTTGGCGTCCTTCATCCCCGCCAGATGCTGGATCGCCCCCGAGATGCCGCAGGCGACATAGAGATCGGGCGCAATGATCTTGCCGGTCTGGCCCACCTGCCAGTCATTGGGCGCATAGCCCGCATCGACCGCCGCACGTGAGGCGCCCACGGCGGCCCCGAGCCGGTCGGCCAGCGGCAGGATCGTGTCGCGGAAGCTTTGTTCGGAGCCCAATGCGCGTCCCCCCGAAACCACCAGCCGGGCCGAGGCCAGTTCGGGCCTTTCGCTGACGGCAAAGCGGTTTTCCTTGAAGGCCGACAGGCCAGAGGCGGGCGATGCGCCGATGTCCTCGATGGGCGCTGCCGCATTGCCATGGGGGGCAGGGGCGAAACCGGCGGTGCGCACGGTGATGACCCTGGTGTTATCGCTGCTCTGCACGGTCTGCACCGCATTACCGGCATAGATCGGGCGCTTGAACGTATCGGGCGCAACCACGGCAATGATCTCAGACACCTGCATCACGTCGAGCAGGGCGGCGACACGGGGCAGGATGCTCTTGCCGGTGGTGGTCGCCGCAGCGACGATGTTGGTGTAGCCGGAGGCCAGAGAGAGCAGCAGCGCACTGGCCGGTTCGGCGAGGTGATGTTCGAGATCGTCGCTCTGGGCGAGCAGCACCTTGCGGATGCCTTGCAGATGCGCGGCAGCCTCGGCCACGGCTTGCGCCGCCTTGCCGATGACCAGAACATCGACCTCGGCGCCGATCTGGAGCGCTGCCGTCAGCGCGCGGGCGGTCTGTTCGGACAGGACCGCATTGTCATGTTCCGCGAGAAGAAGGGTGGACATGATGAGAAACTCCCGGAAAAATCAGAGCACGGCGGCTTCGGTCTTGAGCTTGCCGACCAGTTCGCCAATGTCGCTGAGCTTGATGCCGGCCTTGCGCGCAGCCGGCTCCTCGGTGGCGATGACCGTCAGGCGGGGGCGGATCGCGACGCCGTAATCGGCGGGGGCCTTTTCCTCGATCGGCTTTTTCTTGGCCTTCATGATGCTGGGTAGCGAGGCATAGCGCGGCTCGTTCAGCCGCAGATCGACCGTGACGATGCTGGGCAGCGTGACCTCGATCACCTGCAAGCCGCCGTCGACTTCACGCGTGACCTCCGCCTTGTCGCCGGACAGGCTGATGTGCGAGGCGAAGGTGGCCTGCGACCAGCCCAGCAGGGCCGAAAGCATCTGGCCGGTCTGGTTGCAATCATCGTCGATGGCCTGCTTGCCCAGCAGGACGAGGCGGGGCTGTTCAGCCTCGATCACGCCCTTCAGCAGTCGGGCGACATCGAGTGGCTCGACGGCCTCATCGGTCTTGATCAGGATGGCGCGGTCGGCGCCCATGGCCAGGGCATGGCGCAGCACATCCTGAGCCTGCGCAGGCCCGACGGAGACGGCGATGATCTCCTCGACCAGACCCGCTTCCTTCAGCCGCACGGCTTCCTCGGTGGCGATTTCGTCGAAGGGGTTGATGGACATTTTGACATTCGCCAGATCCACGCCCGAACCGTCGCTTTTGACGCGGATCTTGACGTTGAAATCCACGACTCGTTTCACCGGCACCAGGACTTTCATGACCTCATCCTCTCAGGTTTTCGGGCGAGCGGCGGCGCGCGGATGACCTGCACCGGCGGGCGTGCTGCCCATCGGCCGATTGCGATCGCTCTTCCCGTTTTCCCTTGTCTGCCCGGTGCGGGGGTTCCGGCCGGACAGACGGTTTCCTTATGCTTTTGCTGCGATCTCCCCGGGCTCTTGCAAAGGGCCGGAGCGCCTTGGTCGGGGCTCCGGCTCAGGTGCAGGATGCTGCGGGGTGTCCATCAGCAGACGAACTATTGCGTCGCATCCGTCCCGGCGAAAAGAATGATTGCGTCAAATCACACCCATCTCTACGACATCGGGCAGAAAATAATGGAGAGTGATGCATGGATTTGTCGCGCAATGAGTCGCGTCCCGGCCTCCAGTCAACCCTTGCAGCAGCAGCGCGGCATCGAGCAGGCGGCCCCCGCCTTTCGATCGGGTTTATCCTGACCAAGCGCTTCACTTTGTGTGCTTTTGCCAATTTCGTCGATGTGCTGCGACTGGCCGCCGATGAGGGGGATCGCAGCCGCCATATTCTGTGCGAATGGACGATCGTATCGGATACGATGCGCGCGATTCCCTCCAGCTCGGGCATCGCCATTCAGCCCGATGAGCGGTTGGGCGATCCGCGTCGCTTCGATTACATCGTGGTGGTCGGCGGGCTGATCGATGAGATCGAGGATTTCGGCAGCGATTACATCGCCTATCTGCAACAGGCAGCGGCGCTTGGTGTCCCTCTGGTGGGGGTATGCGGGGGCGCTTTCCTGCTGCATCTGGCCGGGGTGCTCAAGGGCTACAAATGCTGCGTGAGCTGGTTTCATCACCGCGATTTTCTGGAGCAGTTCGAAGGGCTTGACCCGGTGTCCGACCAGATTTTCATCGTCGATCGCGACCGGCTGACCTGTTCGGGCGGCGCGAGTTCGGCGCATCTGGCGGCCTATCTGGTTGAGAAGCATATCGGGCGCGCGCAGGCCAGCAAGAGCCTGCACATCATGATCATTGATGATGCCTTGGCCGGCGAAAAACCGCAGCCGGGCATTCCGCTCGATCTCAAGGCGCAGGACCCCATCGTTCAGCGCGCCCTGCTGATCACCCAGCAGAACATCGAAACGCCGCTCTCCGTGGCCGAGATCGCCACCCGCATGGGCAAGAGCAAGAGGCAGCTTGAAAGGCGCTTCCAGACGGCGCTGGGCGTGTCGCCTCAGGTGGCCTTCATGGATGTGCGCCTGTCCTTCGTGAAGCATTTTCTGGAGACCACGGACCGCTCGATCACGGCCATCGCCGTGGAATGCGGTTTTTGCGATTCATCGCATATGAGCCGGATGTTTCGCCGCCGTTTCGGCCATTCGCCTGTAGAGGCGCGCATGCAGGCGGGCAAATCCGGGCCGGTGGCAGCGCCCCGGATCGAGGAGGTGGCCGCGATCCCCGTGGCTTGATAGTTCGGCCCGGCTAGCTGCCGGGCTGACCGTCAGAAGTAATAGCCCATCAGCACCAGGACGGCGGATTTGAGCCGGTTGTCTCCCCCTTGCGCCGCGCCCGAGACATATTGCCCTGCGCCCACATAGGGATCGTTGCGGCCCACCATCAGTTCGGACCACACGCGCACATGGCCATGGGCCTTGTCGGTCCAGAAAGCGCCCAGCGTCAGGCGTTCGCTGTCGGCGAAGCCGGCCTGTTGTTTCAGAAAGCGGGCGTAATTGGCATAGAGGCTCAGCTTGACCGGCAGCTTGCCGGTGTCGATCTGGCGGCCCACCTCACCGAACAGCATCGTGCCTCTGGTGGCGATGTTGAAGGAGGAATCGTAATCGCCCACTGCGATCAGATCGTTGCGGATGGGATTGCGCGCATCGATATCCTGTCGCGCGGCCAGCAGCTTGGCATGCCAGGCGCCCTGTTCGAGCTTGGCGCTCAGTGCGAAAGCGCGGCGGGTGCCGTCCTGCCCGGTGTCGAAATTATGGATGGTTGAAAACCAGCCTGATCCCATCAGCGTCAGCGTCGCGCCCTGCGGGGTGGTGGTGCGATAGTTGACACGCCCTACCACCATATTGCGCTCGGTGTTGTGCGAGGCGGCAGGCAGGTAGCTGTCACCCTTGACGAAATTGACGGAAAAGCGGGCACTGTCCTCGCTGATGCCGAAAGCATTGGCGGCCGTTGTCGGAAAGTAACCGACATCGAAGCCGACATGCTTGCCTTGATGGGACACTGTTACGCCCATGTTGTAGACTTCTTCCAGCCCATAGACGAAGCCAAGGCTGTTGAAGAAGGCCGATCCCCACCAGCGTTCATCGAAAGGAACCGGTTGCAGCCCGACAGTGACTTTGTCACGCGGACTCAGCTTGGCGCCGACATAGGCATACATGGGAAAGCTGATCTCGCCGGGGTAGTTCTTGTAGCCGCTGGCCCGGCCATAGATGAAGCTGCCGCCATAGAAGCGATATTGTGCCGAACCGAAGATCACCGATGAATCGTAATCGGCGGTGAGAAGCAGCGTGTCGAAAGAGAGATGCGAGGATGTGTCTTTCTGGCCCTGTCCATTCACATCGTTGAAGCGCAGATCGTAGCGTGCCCGGATCGCGCCGCCCAGCTTGAGTTTGCCCTTTGGGGGCGATGCCTCGATGGCGGCGGGCGGATCAGGAGGGGGCTGCGCATCGCTGCTTGCCTCGCTTTGGGGTGGGACAGGGGGCAGTGTGTCGACCGCTCCGTCAGGCAGCACAGCTGCACCGGCCAACGCCGCCAGCAGCAGGGCGATCATGCCGGCCTCCAGCGCAGGATCGCGTGATGCATGGGCACGGGAACAGGCCCCGCGCCGGTCGGTAGGGATGCCATGCGTGAAATCCTCTCTGGGTTGGCGCGTTGCCGGGCTCTTCTGGCCGGTTGCGCTCTATCGGTGATGGCGTTTTGAGGCGGCGGCCCTCACCGCCGCCTCAACGCTTCAGGCTTCTGCCAGTCCGTGGCCGTGTTCGGGGGCTCTGGCCAGCAGGCTGGTCTGCTGGGCCGCCGATAGGGCCAGATAGCGCTCGAACTGGAGCAGAATATCGGCAATCAGCTGATCCTGAGACAGGCCCATCACATCATAGCCCCGGCTGCCGTCCGAGAAGTAGGTGCGTGCCTCATGGCGCTGGTGGGTGGTGATGCCATCGACGCGTGAGAACACCTCTTCAGTCTGACTGGTCGTACGCAGCCCATAGAGGAAACCGCGACGCCCGGCATCGGCTGAGGCCAGCCACAGCAGCCCGTCCTCGCGTGCCACGGTGGCGGGGCGCCCGCGCTGGGTCAGTTCCCGGGCCACGGCCTGAAGCGCCGGCTCGGCGGTCTGGACGATGAACTGGGCGATGTCGCGCTCGCCCGGCCTTTGCAGGGCCAGCGCAAGGCGGGATTGCCATGGCAGTTCGGTCACGGGATGCTGCGGCGCGCGGCTCTGATGCGTGTTATATTGCGCCATATCCGCGGCCATACCCTTGAACAGGCCGAAGATCAGCACCAGCATTACCATGGCAAAGGGCAGGGCCGCGATGATCGTTGCTGCCTTGAGCGCGGCCAGACCGCCAGCGATCAGCAGGATGATCGTCACCAGCGCTTCCAGCACGCACCAGAACAGGCGCTGCAGCAGAGTGGTCTGCGTCTTGCCGCCCGATCCGATGATGTCCATCACCAGTGAGCCCGAGCTTTGCGAGGAGATGAAGAAAATCGCCACCATGAAGATCGCCAGACCCGTGGTGGCGGTGGAGAATGGCAGATACTGGAAGAATTTGAACAGGGCGATCGAGACATTGCCCGTCACCGCTTGTGAGATCGCGCCCGCCGCCACGCCATGGTCGAGGAACAGGGCGGTGTTGCCGAAGACTGTCATCCACATGAAGGTGAAGGCGCTGGGCAGCAGCAGCACGGCCAGAATGAATTCGCGCACCGTGCGCCCGCGTGAGATGCGCGCGATGAACATGCCCACGAAAGGCGCCCAGGATACCCACCACGCCCAGTAGAACAGCGTCCAGGCGTTGATCCAGGGGGTGGGCTCATAGGCATAGATGTTGAAGGTGCGCGGCACGAAGGTGACCAGATAAAGCCCGAGGTTCTGCACCAGATCGCGCATCAGCTGGACCGTGGGGCCCGCCAGCAGCACGAAAAGCATCAGCCCCAGTGCGAGCAGAATGTTCAGTTCGCTCAGCCGCTTGATGCCTTTCGACAGGCCCGAGAGCACCGAGATCGTCGCCACGGTGGAAATGGCGATGATCAGCCCTACCTGAATGGGGATACTCATCGGCACGCCCAACAGATAGTTCAGCCCGCCATTGACCTGCTGCACGCCCAGCCCCAGCGAGGTCGCCAGACCGAAGACCGTGCAGCAGATCGCGAAAATATCGACCACATCGCCGATCCGCCCATAGATCTTGTCCTTCAGCAGCGGATAGAGGCCCGAACGGATCGTCAGCGGCAGATTGTAGCGATAGCCGAAATAGGCCAGCGACAGGCCGACCACCGAATAGATCGACCAGGCATGAATGCCCCAGTGGAAGAAGGTGATGCTCATCGCCTCCTTCTGCGCGGCGATGCTCTGCGCCGGGGCATCGGGAGGCGTGGTGTAATGCATGATCGGCTCGGCTACGGCGTAATACATCAGGCCGATACCCTTGCCGGCCGCGAACAGCATCGCCACCCAAGAGGCGAAGCGGAAATCGGGCTCGCAATCGTCGGGCCCCAGCTTCAGGCTGCCATAGCGGCTGAAGCACAGCACCGTGGCCGAAAGCAGGAAGATGCCCACCGCCAGCAGATAGAACCAGCCCACCTCGGCCAGCACCTGCTTCTCCACGATGGAGAGGAAGGCCTCGGCCTGATGCGGCAGGAAGGCGCCGACGCCCAGCAGGGCCAGAATGACCCCCACAGCGCCGTAAAACACCGGCGGATTGATGACGAATTTGACCATGCACCTCTCTCCCCGAGAGACTGTTGTTTTATCCTGTGATGGCGCCGAAGCGGGGTAAAAGCGAGCCGTTCCAGCCCCGCTTCCGCCCCGCGCCGGGCATCAGGCGGCCAGCAGCCCGTGCGGGTCGAGCACAAATTTCGTCGCAGCGCCCTGATCGAAGGCTGCATAGCCCTGAGCGGCCTCCTCCAGCGCGATGACCTTGGCGTTGACGATGTCGGCAATGGGCAGGCGGTCGTAGAGGATCGCCTGCATCAGCTGGCGGTTGTATTTCAGCACCGGCGTCTGCCCGGTGTGGAAGGATTGCGCCTTGGCCCAGCCCAGCCCGAAACGCAGCGAAAGACTGCCCTGTTTGGCCGCCTGATCGAACGCGCCGGGGTCCTCCGTCACATAGAGGCCGGGAATGCCGATGGCCCCTGCCGCACGGGTGATCTCCATCATCTGGTTGAGCACGATGGCGGGCTGCTCGCCGCCGGTGTGGCCGCGTGCCTCGAAGCCCACGGCGTCGATGGCGCTGTCCACCTCATTGGTGCCCACGACATGGGCGATCAGATCGCCCAGCCGGTCGCTTTGCGACAGATCGATGGGTTCGAAACCGACGCGGGCAGCATGGGCCAGCCGGTCCTTGTTGAAATCACCGACCATAACCACCGCCGCGCCCAGAATGCGCGCCGAGGCCGCCGCCGCCAGGCCGACCGGGCCCGCGCCTGCCACATAGACCGTGGAGCCCACGCCCACGCCCGCCATCATCGCGCCATGGAAGCCGGTGGGCAGAATGTCGGACAGCATGGTGATGTCGCGAATTTTTGCCATGGCCCGGTCGCGGTCGGGCAGTTTCAGCAGGTTGAAATCGGCATAGGGCACCATGACATAACGCGCCTGCCCGCCGATCCAGCCGCCCATATCGACATAGCCATAGGCGCCGCCCGCCCGCTCGGGATTGACGGTGAGGCACACGCCCGTGTCCTGCGATTTGCAGGTGCGGCAGCGCCCGCAGGCCACGTTAAAGGGGACCGACACGATGTCGCCGATCTCCAGCATTTCGACGTCGCTGCCCTTTTCCACCACCTCGCCGGTGATCTCATGGCCCAGCACCAGACCGGCGGGCGCCGTTGTGCGCCCGCGCACCATATGCTGGTCCGACCCGCAGATGTTGGTGGTGATGACCTTGAGGATCACGCCATGATCGATGCGGCGGCCATTGGGAGCCTCCAGCCGGGGATCGTCGATATCGCGGACTTCAACCTTGCCGGGCTCGACGTAGACGACGCCTCTGTTCTTGCTCATCGTGATGGTCCTCTCTTCGCCGATGGTCGCGGGATCAGCCCGTAGCCCGTTCTTGAGGGGCCGACTCGTTCGGCATGGCGAGAGATCAGCATGGCGGAGGCCCCCGCCACCATTAGAACTGCGACATCCATGATGACGGATGCGCCAGCGCGGTGATGTTCGGCGCGAAAATCCTAGGCCCGGAGGCTCAGCTCACTCTTTTTTACAAACCAGCCCGGCCTGCGCTTCACGCGGGCGGCCTGCTTGATGGGTATGGCTGGTATGGCGGAGACAGAGCCCCGGCGCCGCTCCAGCGCGTGCAGCACGATGGCATGTGCCTTGCCGCCCACCGCCATGCGCGACAGCACCAGCAGAGACAGCATGCTGCCGAGCATCGGCATGCCCAGCGCCATGATCTTGAAGGTGAGGATCATCGCCGGGGTCTGGACGGTGCCCGGCACATAGCCCATCCGGGCCAGAACCCAGCCGATTGCGCCGGTCGATGCCGCCGCGCTGGCCTTGACCGTCACCAGCACCAGCGCGACCATCGCGGCCTCGCGCCTTTCGCCATGGCGGAATTCAGCGAAGTCGATCACGTCGGCCAGAATGCCCCAGGGGAACATATAGACGCCCGCAAGACCTGCCCCCAGCAGCACCGTTAACCCGATCAGCAGCCCCTTGTCACTGCCCGCCAGAGCGAAGAGCAGCAGCGCCACCATCGTCACGCCGTGGCTGGCCATCAGCAGTCTGGTCTTGTCGGCAAAGCGCACCAGCCATGTCCAGAGCAGCGCGCCGGGAAACTGGCCCAGCGTAAGGGCCAGCAGCAGAGGCTCGGCCAGATCGGCGCGCCCATAGCCATAGGTGGTAAGATAGATCGCCGTGCGCGCGAACATGGGCATCACAAAGCCGGTGATCACGCCGATGGCCACCATGGCCGCGACCAGCCCGTCAGGCTTGGGGAAGAGGATGAGCGGCGCGGGCCGGATGTTGGCTCTGCGAGGCGGTAGGCGGTCGCTGTGCGAGGCCGCAGCGGCAATCCAGAGCGTGGCGCAGGCAAGGGCGGCTCCGCCCACGCCCAGCAAAGCGAGTGTACCCATCCTGCCATGATGCGCCGCCGACATCACGGCCGGGGCCAGCAAGGTGACCGAGGCCAGGCTGGACAGCGTGCTGAAGAGGGTGCGATAGCCCGAGACCCTGCCGCGTGACCGGCTGTCCGGCGCGACGCGCGCCAGCAGGCTGTTGTGCGGCACGTCGATGATGGCATAGGCGCCCCGGAAGGTGAGCAGGATCAGCCCGAGCAGCCACAGATCGCGCAGCCCCGTCCAGGGAAAGGCATAGATCGCGGCAAAGCCCAGAGCGCAGGGCAGGGCGCCCAGCACGATCATCTTGCGATAGCCAAAGCCTCTTTCCCGCGCTTGCCCGGTGATGGCGCCGGCCAGAATATCGAAGATCAGATCGCCGACAAAGACCATCGTCATCAGCATGCCGACCAGCGCGGGCCGGATGTCGAGCAGGTCGGTGAGCATAAAGAGCAGCGTCAGATCGACCCCGCCCAGCACCAGATTTTTCCCGAAATTGGCCGAGGAATAGCCGATCAGCTGCAATTCGTGCCGCCAGCCGCCCATGTGCGGGGCTCGCGAGGATCGGGCGGCAAACGTGTCGGGCGAGGTCATGAGCGGTGGGCCAAGGGAAAGGGCCCGCCTAGTTCGCGGATGTTACCGGATGAAGTCAGCGCGGGGCAGGCGCCGAACCGGTTTCGGGATTGAAGGCGGGATGGCCCGGGCCGAAAGGGTCCCGCGCCGGTTTTGGCGGCGTGGTGGCCGCCTCGCTCCAGGCGCGGGCGAGCAGATCGCGCAGCATGGAGGCTCCGGCGCCGACCCGCTCATGGAGCAGGGCGCGGGCCTCAGCGTCATTCCCATCCTTGAAGGCGCCGCGCTTGTCGAGTTGATAGACCCGTTCCATCCGGTCGCCGGACTGGTTCAGATAGGCCAGGATCAGCTCGAATGTATCGCCGCTCTGATGGGCGAGGGGCGCCATATCGCGGCGGACATCATCGGCGTTCAGCTTCATGGCCTTGACCAAATCCGTTTCGAACCGGGCATGGACTTCAGAGTCCGTGCTATAACCGTGCGGGTTGGGGCCCAGCCAGCCATTGTGGTTCACGGTGATATGCAGGGGTTGGGAGCCGTCACCGATATAGTGGCCAAGGCGCAGTGCATCCTCGGCGCAGATGCGTTCCAGATAGGTCACCTGCGTGGTCAGGCCTTCGGCTCTTGCCTTGCGCAGCAGACGCATATCGGTGACGAGATGGTCATATTGCTCGATGGCGGCATAGGCCAGCACGCCTGCCTCGCGCACATTGATATGAGCCGCTGCCGCTGGATCTGTTCGTGCCAGACGCCGGTTCTCGTCATGCAGGGCAAGCAGGAACTCCCAGCGCGAGCGGGGGACGGTCTTCATGAAGGCGAAGCTTTCCCGAAACCAGCCATGGTTGGGGTCTTCCTCCAGCTTGCCGAAAGGCTCGGACGTCGACCGCCATTCGTCGGGAATGGTCGACATGGTGGCGATAAAATCGGCCTGACCGCGCAGGAAGGTCGGGCCGTCCTCGGGCAGAGCGGCGATGGCGGCGCGGTCGATGGCATCATGCGCCTGATGCCCCCAGGCCAGCGCGGGGGACGCCGACAGCAGGGAAGCGATGGTTACGGACAAGGCAAGACCCAGCGCAACGGTCTGTCTGATGGTCACACGCATGGGGGATTGTCCTTGGGCAGGCGATGGGAACAGGTCGTCCTGCCTTATAGTGTCAATTGTGACGGATTATGTGCAGAGGATGGTTTTGTATGCATCGGCCGGTCTGGCAGAGGCACAAAGCCCTTAGCTGCCCGCCACCATCAGCACGGCCAGCGTCAGCACTTCCATGCCGGTGCGGATGCTGGGCTGCGGATCGGGCGCGAAGAAAGGCGAGTGGTTGACCGGCACTGGCTTGCCCTCGGCCTTGTACCTGGCCAGCACGGCGGGATCGTAACCGCCCACGCTGAAGAAAGTGGTCTGCGCCACACCGGCGGCGGTGTATTCGGAGAAATCCTCGCTGGCGGTCCAGCCCGGTTCGGTGGCGGGCACCAGCGTTACGTGATCCTTGCCCAGCGCCTGCTCCAGCATGCCCGCCGCGCGCGCCGCCAGCGCCGGATCGTTGATCACCGGCGCCGTGCCATGAATGCGCACCACATCGGGCGCCGGAGCATGCGACATCTGCGCTACCGCCCGCGCCGTATCGCCCACGCCATCGACCAGCAGCTTGCGCACGCCCGGCTCATAGGAGCGCAGCGACAGTGCCAGTTGTGCCGTATCCGGGATGATGTTGCCCACCGTGCCCGCATGGAACGAGCCCACCGTCACCACGCCGAATTTCTGCGGGTCTTTCTGGCGGCTGATAACGGTCTGCACATCCTCCACAAAGCGGGCGCCCATCACGATGGGGTCGATGCTCTTGTCCGGCATCGAGCCATGCGCGCCCTGCCCGTGGAACGTGATGACGATGGAATCGCTGGCCGAGGTGGTCGCCCCCTGCTTCACCGTGACCTCGCCCGTAGGTGCCGAACCGATATGGGCGGCAAAGGCAAAATCGGGCTTGGGAAATCTGGTGTAGAGCCCGTCGTCCAGCATGGCTTTCGCACCGGACACGACCTCTTCAGCAGGCTGGCCGACCATCACCAGCGTACCGTGCCATTGCGCCTTCATCGCAACCAGCGCCTTGGCGGTGCCGATCCACCAGGCCATATGGCTGTCATGCCCGCAGGCGTGATCGACGAAGGTGAGCTTGCCATCGACCGTCTGCTGGGCGTGGCTCGCATAGGGCAGGCCGGTTTTTTCCTCCATCGGCAGCGCATCGAGTTCGGTCCGCAGCATCACCACCGGGCCGGGGCCGTTCCTGAACACGCCGACAACGCCGGTCTTGCCGACATGCTCTGTCACTTCGAAGCCCAGTGCCTTCAGCCGTTTGGCCAGCAGAGCGGCGGTGCGGTTCTCCTGAAAGGCGACTTCGGGGTTCTTGTGGATGTCCTGATAGAGTGCCTGAAGGTCGCTCCATTGCGCATCGAAGCTGGCATCGACCTGTTTGCGCAGCGCTGCCGGGTCGGCGGCATGGGCGGCCAGCGGCGCCAGCAGCAGGGCAGAGGTAAGCGCGAAACGAAGAGGACGCATGGCAGTTGTCCGGCAAGAGAAAAGGCAGCAGGCCATGTGCAGGCCCGCCGCCATGGCATCAGGATAAGCAAGGTTTGTCAATCTGTTCCCGGCAAGCTGCGCCAACCTGTCAAGCTGTTTGCCCCCTTTGCCAGAAAGAGGCGGGCCGGACGCCCGCCCCTGGTCATGCACGCCTACTGTGCGGGCGCTTCCAGCACCGGATATTTGATGCCAAGCTGCTCCAGATAGCTGCCGTATTTGCTGGAATCGTAGTAATATTTCTCCATATCCGGGCGATATTCCTTCATCACCTTGGCGTTCAGCCAGATGGCGGGCTTGTCGGCAGGCGTGATGATCGGATCGTAATGATCGCTCTTCTCCTGCACATCGTGGAAATAGGCCTTGGCATCGGAAACCAGCTTGGGGGTGGTCATGATGTCCAGCACGGTCAGCGCCAGCGCCTTGGCCCCCGCTTCGGCACCCTTGTGAGCGATAGGCGTGGCTTCGGCCATGGCGGAAAGCGCATTATGGCCGATCATGTTGGGAATGTTGGCGGGATAACGGATGGTGATGGTCGGCACCGTCCACATGATGTCGCCAATATCATCCGAGCCGCCGCCGATCGAGCGCGGACGGTTTTCCGGTGTGGAAAGCTCGCCCACCTTGTCGGGCAGGGGCTGGACCTTGCGGTGGTTGATGGTCTGCACCGCCTTGGTGAAGGCCTGATCGTCGGCGCTCCATTTGGGCATGCCCACCGCCTTGATGTTGGCATAGGCCGCCTCGGCCAGCGGCTTGTTGCCGAAATCGGGGGCCGCATAGCCTAGCGTCTGCCTGGTGACGGTGGTGCCGGTGGCTTTCGCGGCAGCCTCTGCGATTTCATTGCCGGTGTTGTAGAGGTCGCGGATGGCGGCGAAGTTGCGCTCACGGAAATAGTACCACACGCTGGCCTTGTCGGGCACCACATTGGGCTGGCCGCCGCCATTGGTGATCACATAATGCGAGCGCTGGGTGACGGGCAGATGCTCGCGGCGGAAGTTCCAGGCGGAATCCATGATCTCCACGCCATCCAGCGCGGAATGGCCGTCCCACGGGTCACCGGCGGCATGGGCGGTCTTGCCGTGGAAGGTGTATTCCACCGAGACCATGCCGTTCATGCCGAGATCGCCATAGGCCGTGCCGAAATCGGAACTGACATGGTTGAAGATGCAGACATCGACATCCTTGAACAGGCCTTCACGCACGTAATAGGCCTTGGTGGCGAGCAGTTCCTCGGCCACGCCGGGCCAGATCATCAGGCGGCCGGGGATATGGTTCTTTTCCATCACATTCTTGGCGGAGATGGCGGCCGCAACCACCAGCGGCATGCCGGTGTTATGGCCCTCGCCGTGACCGGGCGCGCCCTCCACGATGGGCTTGAGATAGGGCAGGCCCGGCGTTTGCGAGGTGCCCAGCAGATTGTCGATATCGCTGCCCAGCGCCACAACGGGGCCGCCCTCGCCCCAGGTGGCGGTGAAGGCGGTGGGGATGCCCGCCACGCCGCGCGTCACCTTGAAGCCGTTCTTTTCGAGGATATCGGCGAGATAGGCCGAGGTGTGCACCTCCTGAAAGCCCGGCTCGGCAAAGCTGAAGACGGTGTCGACCATCACCTGGATGTTCTTGCGCTGCGCCTCGACCCCGGCGATCGCCTCGGCCTTTTCCTTCGCCGTGGCGGCCGCTTGAGCAGGCATGGCCTGCGCCACCAGCCCCAGCGACAGGGCCAGGCCCGAAGCCTTCATCACGCTCTTGAAAGACAGTCTTTTCATCATTGTCATACGTCCTTGCGGGGGATCAGAAGTTCAGGCGCGCGGCCAGGCGGAAGGTGCGGCCGTTCACATCGTAAAGGCTGCGGTTGGTCTGGGCATAGGCGGGCACATTGTTGCCGCTGGGCCCGTTGCCCACCAGCACCGGAGCCACATTGGACAGGTTGTTCACCACCAAAGTCACCGATCCCTCATGCCCGGCGGGTTTGATCTTCACGCTGACCGAGGCATCCAGATAGACCGCGCCGGGGATCTGGTTGTTGTTGATGGTGACATAGCGGTTGCGGTCATTGGCGCTGGCATAGGTCGGGCAGGCGGTGGTGCACTGCACATAGTCATTGCCATAGACCCCATCCGAGAAGCCGCGCACCACCAGATTGAAGGTGGTCTTGCCCAGATCGTAGAAGGTGCTGATGCGATAGACCCATTTGGGCTCATTGTAGGTGCCCGACAGCGTGCCGCCATTGACCCCGGCATAATCAACCGGGAAAATGCCATTGTCGACGACATTCTCGATATAATGGGTGGCCTGCGCCTTCATCGAGAAGACACCGGGCAGGATGGTGGAAATGTTGGAGAGCGGCAGGCGATAGCCCGCCTCGATGTCGAAGCCGCGCTCATGCTGGCTGGCGAAATTGTAGGGCTGGATAACGATGCTTGACAGCGTGCCGCCCGAATAGACGATGTTGTTGCAATAGGCTGTCAGCCCCGCATAGCAGAAGTCCACCGTGTTCTGCGAGGTGATCGAGCCGATGGCATCCTTGATGCGGATGTCATAATAATCGAAGCTGAGCGACAGGCCCGGGGCGAAACTGGGCGTCAACACCGCGCCCGCCGTCCAGGTGTTGGCCTTTTCGGGCTTCAGCTTTGGATTGCCGATGGTGTTCTCGACATAGGTCGGCGTGCTGACCCCCAGCGGCGAATTGCTGGGCAGGTTAACGGTGTTGGTGCGCGCCGTGCCCGCCGCGAACAGTTCCTGCAGGTTGGGGGCGCGAATGTCATGGCTGTAGGTGGCGCGGAACTTCACATCGGGCGTCGGCGCCCAGGTGCCGCCCACCTTATAAGTTGTGACATAGCCCGAGGTTGAATAATCGGTGCCGCGCACCGCCGCATCGATGTTGAAGCCCTTGAAGAGCGGCATGCTGAGTTCGGCGAAACCTTCCTTCACATAGTAATGGCCGACATTGGGCAGATAGTTGCCATAGAGCCAGACATTGCTGACGGTGCCGGTGGAGGTGGCCTGCGGCTGAAACTCCTGCGAGACATAGCCGTTGATCCCCTCACGCCGCCATTCGCCGCCGAAGGCCAGGCTGACCGTGCCGCCCGGCAGCTTGAACAGATCACCGTTGAAGCTGACCGAGCCGACATCCTCCTGCACCGTCTCATTGCGATAGGGCTGGTTGCCATAGATATAGGCCAGCGCCGCTGCCGAAGGGCCGGTGGTGCCAAGGCGGTCGATGGGCACGCAGCCATTGTTCGGATTGGTGATGGTGGAGCGGCAGACGACCTGCCCGTTGTAATTCACCGCATCCTGCGCCAGCGCCATCCGCGTGGTGTTCCAGGTGTTGATCAGGCCCTCATGGGCCTTGGTCATGCCATGCTGGAAATAGGCATCCCATGACCAGCTTCCGCTGCCCACGGTGAACTTGCCGCTGCCGCCCACCACCAGTCGGCCCACATCGCGGCTGTTATGGCTGCCCGGTACCGGAAAGCCCGCGTTGGAGGTGCCGATGCTCAGCGAATTGACCCCGGCGGCGGTCATGGCGCTGACCACGGCGGGGTAATTGTTGACGAGATAGGCGTTGTCTTTCTGGATCGTCACGCCGGTGGAGGGCGTCTGCTGGTAATAGCTCTCGCCAATGTAGCGGTTCCACGAGGCCTGCACATAGAGCGAGGTGTCGGGCGTCACATCATAGGCGGTGCGCAGGAAGGTGGAGAGGCGGCTTTCATCGGGGATCAGCGAGTTGGTGCCGACATGGCCCGCCAGCGTCGTCTGATAGTCCCCGCCAACCATATAGGGGGTGGAGGTTGAGTTATAGGTGCCGTAATTCAGCTTGCTGGTCTGGCCATTGCCCAGAAAATAGGTGCCCAGCAGCGGCCCGGAGGTGACGAGACCGCCCGCCGTGTAGGTGCCGGGACCAAAGCCCGATCCCACCAGACGCGAAGGCTGGCCATTGGTGGTGGTGTAGGCCGGATTGACGATCTGGAAATAGCCGGAGTTGTTCCAGGAGCGGTCGATGGTGGCCACGCCCTCCTGTTTGAAGAATTCGGCGCTGGCCAGCACATGGAGCCGGTCATCCAGCAAGGAGAAGCCGCCCGATCCGCCGATCTTGTAATTCGCGCCATCGCCATAGGTGGTGATGCCGCTGTCCGCCGCGATGCGGAAACCCTTGAACTTCTTGTTGAGGATGAAGTTCACCACACCGCCGACAGCGTCAGAACCATAGGCCGCCGAAGCGCCGCCGGTGACGACTTCGACCCGCTCGACCAGATCCTGGGGGAAGGTGTTGATGTCGACGATCCCACCCACAGAGGAAGCCACCGAACGCTGCCCGTCGAGCAGCACCAGCGTGCGCGAAGCACCAAGGCCGCGCAGGTTGACGCTGTTGATCCCCGCAATGCCGTTCGACAGGCTGCCCGAGGAGTTGCCCGAGGTGGAGCCTGTGGTCACCGCCGGCAACTGGTTGACGAAATTGGAGAGATTGGCCGGTGCCTGCGCCTTGATATCGGCGGAGGACAGCACTGCGACCGGCGTCGGTGCGAAGAAGCCATCCTTCACGATGCGCGTGCCGGTGACGATGATATCCGTCTTGGTTTCATCTCCCGCCCCTTGGGCAGGCGCTGCATCGGGCGCGGGTACAGGCGCGGAAAGCTCTGAATTTGCCGGGTTCGGTGCGGTCAGGCGGGTGGACTCGCTGGCCGCAACATGGCCGGCAGAGAGCAATCCGTCGGCGCGGATCGCTTGCGGTTTCGCGGCTTCGATCGAAAAGCCGTCGACAGCAGCATCATCGGCATGAGCGACACCCGCTCCGCCCATCACCAGCGCAAGGGCCGCGCTGTGCCCCAGCCAATGGCGGCGTGCGCGCAGGCGGCGCAGGCTTCCAACATCGAACATCACGGCATCATTGGCCGTATTCATCCCCAAATTTGCCATGCAATCCCCCTATCGACAACAATGTCTGGCCAAGGGCGATCCTCTCCCCGCAAATTTTGAACGCAGATCCTCATCTCCCCGCTCATGGCGAAGATTTTTTCTTTCTATTGTTTGATATTAATCTACCGAAAAAACCTGTGCATGGCATCGGATGGCGACCCGAAGCGCATGAACATTTTCTTTCTTATTTCAATTAATCAACAACATTAATGTAACGCAAAGCGCGTGCAGCATCCAATTAAAATTCCCCATAGTTGGGATGGACGATGGTGGATTTCGCTAAGAAGGCATGCATTCTTCACGCATTCGATCATGCCAGCGGAGAAGCGGTTGCGGTTCTCGGCAATCAAGGAGAAGCGATTCGTCGCATCGCAAAAAGGCGCAAGGCTGAGGTGCCCGGCAATGGCCTGAAGCGACAGGAAATGGGGAAGTGCCGCTCCTTTGCAAGACGCTACCACGGCTTCTTGCCCGAAGGGCAGGAGAGCAGACGCATGATCGACACAGGATCTGTCCATCATCAACACCCCTGTTGATGGAAGCCATCCCGCAGCATGCCCCGCTGCGAGGCCCCCAAAGGACATCACCTTATACCTTGGCTCAATACGCAATTCAGGCAGATATTCGAAACATTGAGATGATGTATTGTATCAATACTTGCCTGTTCGTTTCCGCACTGCCGTTTTGGCTGGCACGCTACGCGCTCGCACGGGATTTGACCTTGATGCGGCAAGGCGCCCGGCGAAGATCATATCCTCACCGGGCTGACTGTTTTATTCACCGTCAAACCAGCCGGTCTCACCACCAATTGGCATGCCGGGGGGAATGGCAGGCGCCGGACGGCCCAGCTTGCCGATCTCCGCGCCCAACGCACGCGGGTCCTTCAGTAACGCAGCAGCAGCAGGGCTCCAGCCATCGTCGCCCGTCACCTTGGCCAGCATGGTGGTGGCCTTATCCAGCCGCTGGCGCAGCACGGCGGCGACATCGATGGGCGTGGCCGGATCGCTTTGCGCACGAGCCAGGCTGACCAGCGTGCGTAGCGCAATGCGCCGCTCGACCGCGCTGCCGGTATGGGCCAGCGTGGCACTGGTCAGCGCATCGAGGACCTCTTCAAGGCCCAACTGGCCGGCATCCCGTGCCTTTTGCTCATAGAGGCGCGTCAGGCGGGCAGGGGCCAGCAGCGTATCAAGCGTCACCTGAGCCGCGACATCGGTGGCCACCAGCGGATCGAAGACGGCGGACCCGGCATTGTCGAACACTTCGGTGTCGAACTGCGCATCGGCCCGCCCGTTGACGCCGGAGGACAAAGCATTCACCAGCGGCGTTGGCACGGTCAGCGCCTCGGGCGTCAGCGTGGCCAGCAGAGCATTCAGCGCCGCGCGCTGGTCCTTGGCCTCCACAGGCTTGGGTGTGGGGCGGCCATCCCCAGCCACGCCATAGGCGTAATCCATGCCGCCCACCCATTTTCCGGTGGCGATCACCTCATAGCGGTGGAACAGCCAGACCGGCACGAATTTGCGCCTCAGGTTGGACAATGCCTCACCCGGCCGCAGATTGCCCGGGCCGAAATGGCTGATCGCCACGCGACGCACCGCCATGATGTGGGCCAGTTCCTCCGGCTTGTCGACGCCATTGTCCCACATGCTGGTCCAGGGGTTGGGCTGATTGTCCTCACGCCCGTCGATATCGGTCAGATAACGCGTGCCCCTGGCCATCTCGGCATCGGCCAGTTTCTTTGCCGCCAGATCGGGATCGGTGCCCGGCCTGGGCTGGCCATAGAGCCAGGCCACGGTGAACTTGTCCCAGCTGCCGATGCCGCTGGCATAAGCGTCGGACAGATCGAGCTGGCCATCCTTCAGCCCCACCTTGGGGCCCGGATAATCCATCACCGAGGTGCGCCCCTGCGTGCTGCCCGCAAAATTGTGAACAAAGCCGATGGCATGGCCCACCTCATGCGCGCCAAGCTGGCTCAGGCGGGTTAGAGAGACCCGCACGGGATCGTTCGGGCCACCGGTGTTGTCGGGCGCGGTGCCGACAAGGCCCTCGAAAATCTGCATATCCTGCCGCACGCGCAGCGCGCCCAGCACCACATTGCCCTTGATGATCTCACCCGTGCGCGGATCGATGATGCCGCCACCATAGGACCAGCTGCGCGTCAGCCGGTCATCCCAATGGACCACGCTATAGCGCGCATCCTGAGGGTCGATATCGGGCGGCAGCAGCTTGACCTGAAAGGCATCGATATAGCCTGCCGCATCGAAGGCATCGTTCCACCAGGCCACACCCTTGGCCAAAGCGCTGTGCAAGGGTTCGGGCGCGGCGGTGTCGATGTAGAAGATGATCGGCTTTTTCACCCGCGAACGGGCGGCATTGGGATCGACCTTATCCAGCCGGAAGTGATTGGCGAATTGCAGTGCCACATCCTGCCCCAGCGGCGTGCCATAATCATAGGCCAGCGTGGCATGCGATCCCGAGCGGATATCGAACTGCCGCACCTGAAAGCCCGGCCCCGGCAGGCGGATCAGCGAGTGGTGGACGGTAAAGCTGATCTGGCGCGGTTCAGCCCCGATCAGCCCCACCTCCTTGCCCGGCGTGTCGGAGGCATAGGTCTGCACCGCCTCCATCTCGATGTTGTCGGGGAAGACTTTCACCGAGGCCGGGTCGGCAGCGCTTAAGGCGTCCACCAGATGAAAGCCCTTACCCTCATGGTTGAGCGTGGCCGCCAGATTCATCGTGTCACGCGTAAGGAAGGGGGCAATGTCCACGGTTGTGCCCTGCGCATCACTGCCCACGATATCGAGCATTGCCACCGTGCTGACGGGGAAACTGTCCACCGCGCCCCTGGCCACGGCTGTCTCACCACTGGCCCGGAAGCGCGGGTTTTCAAAAGCGATTGCCACCTTACGCCCGTAACGGCGGAAGGAGAGGACCTGCGTCGGCCCCAGCATGCCGCGATCAATGCGGATCGGCGCCGAGCCCAACCCGGTCGTCATCGCGGTGGAATAAAGGAAGCGTCCCATCACGCCTTGTGCATCGGCGGGCGGCAGGGTGATCAGCACGCGGCCTTGCTGCGCATCGACCTTCACCGGCAGCAGATCGCCATCGCGGGTGGAGGAAACCGGGACCGGCTCGGCATGAAGCGGGGCGGTTATGGCGATCAGGGCGGAAGCGCTGAGCGCGCGTGAGAGGAAACGGCCAATCAAACGCATGATGATCCCCCGAGGCAGAGCCCGCCACCCGGTCGGCGGGCAAGACTGTCGTGGAGAAGACTATCACAGGATGGGCGCAGGATGTGATGAAAGGCGTTGCAATTCAGAGCGCTTGTCGATGAAATTCGCTGCCGGGGCCGCCTCTTGCGCCGCTTCGCATCATGAGGTGAGGGCGGCCTGCGCCGCCCTCACCGGCGTTACAGCTTGTAGCGCGCGCCGAAGATGATGCTGCGCCCGGTATGCTGATACTCATAGGCGCGCTGTGTGGCGGCATCGGTCCAGTGATCGATATAGCGGTCGAGCAGATTGGTGGCGTCCACCGAGATTTCCATCCGCTTGTTGATCGAATAGCGCAGCGCCGCATCCAGGCTGGCATAAGCGCCATAGCCTTCGAAGATGTTGCCCGTACCGCTGTTCTGATCATTGTAGGGCCCGCGATAGGAATAGCTGACGCGGCCTTCGAAGGGACCCTTCTCGTAATAGAGCGTGGCGTTCCACGTCGTCTTCGACAGGCCGAAGAAGGTCGAGGTCACGGTGGAGGCGGGCAGGGTGATCGTGCCATTGGCGTTGACGCTCGTGCCCGGGCCGCTGACATTGTAGGTGGCGTTGGAATTGGTGAAGGTGGCATTGGCGATCACGCCCAGATTCTTCAGCGGCCCCGGCAGGAAGCGCAAGGGCGTCTGCAACCCCAGTTCCACGCCGTTCAGCTTGGCGCCGGCGCCATTGCCGATCGAGGTGATGGTCCACACCCGCCCTTCCGGATTTTGCGCGGCGGGCGATCCATTGGCCAACAGCGAGATGGGCAGGCCCGTCGAGGCGAAGGTGCCCTGCGTCACCGTGGCGGTCGGGAAGCTGGACACATCCTTGTGGAAGAAGGCCACGGAAAGCAGCGATTGCGGCGCGAAATACCACTCCACCGCCGCGTCATAATTGACCGCGCGATAGGGATCGAGGTTGGGATTGCCATAGCTGACGCCATAGTTGAAGGAATCCACCGAGCCGCCCGGCGTCAGATTGCCCAGTGAGGGGCGCGTCATCACCTTGGCCACGGCCAGCCGCAGGATGATGTCCTTGCGCGGGAAGAAGTTGAGGTTCGCCGAGGGCAGCCAGTCGTCATAGCCGCGATGCACTGTCACCTGCGTGGTGCCGTTCTGCAGGCCGGTCGAGCTTTGCGCGGTATGGGCATAGCGGACGCCGCCGTTCAGCGTGATGTCCATGCCCACGGCATGGGTCTTCCAGTCGCCTTGCAGGTAGAAGCCGCTGTCCGCCTCCCGCACGGAGCGGATGTTCGAGCTGTCAGGCAGCAGGGTGCGGTTGTAGAGGTTGGTATAGGCGGTGGTGGCAGGCAGATTGGCGACGATGAAGGTGCTGGTTGTGCCCGCCGGTTGCCCCGCATTGCCCAGATTGACCGTATCGACCATGCTGGAATTGATCGGGAAGCCATTGTTGGTCACAGAATTGGATGAGCAGGTGATGGTGCCCAGCACCAGATCCTTGCCCGGCGTGGAGGGGCAGACCAGCGTGCTGCGCGTGCCGCCCCAGGTGTTGAAACCGAACTCGCGGTAAAATCCGCCCAGTTTCAAGGTCAGACTCTCGGTGGTCTTCCATTCGAAATCGGTCTTGAAGGTGCGGAAGGTGTTGTTGGTATCGGAGGGCGTGTCGCGGATTTCGGCCAGCTGGAAATTGGCCGGATCGGTGACCGAGGTGCCGAAGCTGAGCACCGGCGATTTCATATTGCTGTAATTGTAGGAATAGCCCTGCGCCGTGCGGTCATCCAGCATGATCGAGGTGGCCATCGGGATCGCCAGCACCGATTTGGAGGCGCCGGTCAGAATATCGACCTTCAAGCGGTCGGTCAGATCATGCGTCAGATGGGCATTGATCTGATAGAAGGTGGAGTTCTGGATCTGGTGGTAATGTTCGTCGCGCTGATAGGCATTGTTGAAGGTGCCCGAAACCATATTGCCATTGCTGTCATATGTCGGGTTGACGACATCGATGCCCTTTTCATTCGAGCGGAACAGCACCTCGGCCCATTCCTCGGTGCGGTCCTCGTGGAAACGCGAGAACAGGCCGTCGATCTCCAGATGGGTGGCGTCATCGGGCTGCCATTCGATGGCGCCGGTGATGCCCAGCCGCTGGCGATCATGGGTGATGATGCCATAGCGCGGAAAGCGCGGATGGAAGGACAGCGAGGCCTGATCGCAGGCCGTGGAATGGAGATAGGTGCTGCCCGCGAAGCAGGGGGTGGTCACCCCGCCGGTGGTCACCGAATTGAAGGGCGCCTGAGCCCAGCGCCCGGTGTTGTTGCCCAATTCCTGCGTGATCCCCTGCGAATAGGCGGCCGAGGCATTGATGCCCAGCGTGCCGTCATCATTCTTCCAGTTGAGCAGCCCGGCCAGACGCGGCCCCACATTGCCCGACAGCGTGTTCCACGAGCCCGAGGCAGAAACCAGCCCGGTCAGCCCCGATTTGGCGCCCAGCGGATGGCCGGTGTTGAGATCGACCACCGCGCCCAGCGAGCCTTCGTCCAGATTGGCCTCGGCGGTCTTGTGGACCACCAGCGACTTGAAGAGTTCGGAGGCGAAAACGTTGAAGTCGAAGGAGCGATCACGGTTGGCCGAGTCATTGGCGCTGCTGGTGGCCTGAGCGGGCAGGCCGTTGAGGCGCGTCACGGTGAACTGGCTGCCAAGGCCGCGCACGGTGATCTCGCGGCCTTCACCGCCGTCGCGGGTGATGGCGACGCCCGAGATACGCTGCAGGGATTCGGCCAGATTCTGATCGGGGAATTTGGCGATGTCTTCCGAAACGATGGCATCGACCGCGCTGGCCGAAGCCTTCTTGAGGTTGAGCGCCGCCTGCAGCGACTGGCGAAAGCCGGTGACCACAATAGCCGCCGGTTCCGCATCTGCTGGCGCGGTGGCAGGAGGTGGGCTGGCCTGATCGGCAGGTGCGCTCTGGCCCTGCGCCATGGTTGGTGCGCCCATGGCCGACGCCAGGGCGGTGCCTGCAATCAGCGCAAGGCGGATGGCATGAGATCCTGATGTTCCGTGTCGCATTCCCATTTCCCTCAAGTCCCTTGACCCACCAGCTTGCCCCTGATGTTGGGCGCGGCCCTGATGGAGGAAATGGCACCGGTGTCATTTTTAGGCAGACGCGCAGGCGCGCACCATGCCACGTAATGACAAGGCTTTTTGCAAATGCATCCATTCCCTCCCGCAATCCGCGGGCTTATCGTCTTTCTTCCGGCATCGATGAAATCAGGTAGCGCTACCATTCATGGAAACCGGTGTCATAGGATTTGCATAGGGACAGGCGGCCTGTCAAGAACCGTAAGACACATGTTGCGGAAACCACGATGTCTGCATGTCAAGGCATGCGGCGGGCAGGATTTGATGCGGGATCGGGATCGATCCATCCCGTCTTGGACGTGGTGCGAGCGGATCGCCGGGCTTACCCCTTCTGATCGGTGGAACGGCGGTTAGGGCAGAAGCGCAAGAGCCCCAAAGGAGAGCACATGCAGTTTTCAAGACGATCCGCACTGGCCGCAGCAGGCGGCCTCGCCGTGAGCAGCATGATGACCAAAGGCCCGGCAATGGCAGCTGAAACGAGTGCTGAAACCGCCACTCCGCTCAAGAGCCTCGACCCCGCTTTTGCCCGCTGCGTCGATGCCCATGCTGTGCCAAAGCGTTTGGCCACCGGCTTCACATGGGCCGAAGGGCCGGTCTGGCTGCCCGGCAGCCGCGCACTGGTCTTCAGCGATATCCGAAGCAACCGCATGATGCGCTGGGACGAAGCCACGGGCGCCGTGTCCGAATTTCGCAAGCCCGCCAACAATGCCAATGGCAACACCATCGATCGACAGGGGCGGTTGGTCACCTGCCAGCATCTCACCGCCAGCATCACCCGCACAGAACATGACGGATCGATCACCACGCTGGCCAGCACATTCGAGGGCAAGCGCTTCAACAGCCCCAATGACATCGTCTGCACATCGGACGGTGCGATCTGGTTTACCGATCCAGCCTTCGGTCCCAATCCTGTCGAGGGGATGCAGGCCCCGATGACCACCGGGCGCATCTACCGCATCGATCCCCATTCGGGCGCGGTGACCATGGCCATGGGCGATATGCCCGGGCCCAACGGTCTGGTCTTTTCACCGGATGAGGCCGCGCTTTATGTGGTCGAGGCGCGGGCCGTCCCGCATCGCCTGCTGGTGCGTTATGATGTGGTGGATGGCGGCAAGCGGCTCGCCAATCGACGGGTCATCTTCGATTGCGGCGCGGGGCTGGCGGATGGATTTCGCGTCGATACGCAGGGCAATCTCTGGTGTGGTTGGGGTGGAGGCCCGGGGCTCGATGGGGTCGCGGTGATTTCCCCGGCGCGCGGGGTGATGATTGGCCATATCGCCTTGCCGGAGCGCTGCGCCAATCTGGCCTTTGGCGGAGAGGATCGCCGCCTGCTGCTGATGGCGGCCAGCACCTCGCTTTATGCGATGCGGGTGAAGGCGCAGGGCGTGGCCGGGCGTTAAAGCCCCGCCTGCTTACCCGAACTGAGGCATCGCCACGGCCGGAGCGATCGTTTCGGCAGGTTGCGCCCGTCCGAACAGATAGCCCTGACCTTGCGCGCAACCCTCCGCCTGAAGAATGTCGCGCGTGCGTTCGGTCTCGACGCCTTCTGCCGTCACCGTGATGCCCAGATTGCGGCCAAGCGTGACCACCGCCCGGATCACGGCAAAGGAATTGTCGTTCTCCTCCATGTCGGTGACGAAGGATTTGTCGATCTTGATCTTGGTGAAGGGATAGGCAAGCAGATAGCGCAGCGAGGAATAGCCCGTGCCGAAATCATCCATCGACAGCCCCACGCCCATGGCGCGCAGGCTACGGATGGTGGAGGCGGTCTGCTCACCCTTCTCCATCAGCACGGCTTCGGTGATCTCCAGTTCCAGCCGCTGCGGCGGCAGGCCCGACGTTGCCAGCGCCTGCACCACCGTGTTGAGCAACTGCCCCGAGCGGAACTGCAACGGCGAGACATTGACCGAGATGGTGATATGCGCCGGCCAGTCCAGCGCGGCGCGGCAGGCGGTGCGCAGTACATGCTGGCCGATGGTGTCGATCAGCCCCATCTCCTCGGCGATGGGCACGAAGCGGTCGGGCGGCATCGGGCCCAGCACCGGATGCGTCCAGCGCAGCAGGGCCTCGTAGCCCTCGATCTCGCCTGAGCCCAGATTGATCAGAGGCTGGTAATGCACATCGAGATCACCGCGCTGCACGGCTTCGCGCAGGTCGTTTTCCAGCCGGGTCTTTTCCTGGGCGGCATGGTCCATCGCGGGCTCGAAATGGCGCACCGTGCCCCGCTTGTAGGTCTTGGCGGCATAGAGCGCCAGATCGGCATAGCGTGAAAGCGTTCCCTCATCCTCGGCATGATGTGGGCAGGTGGCGACGCCCACCGTGGCGCCGATATGCAGCGTGTTGTCGCCCGCGTAAAAGGGGCGGGCCATCACCGCCGTGATCGCCCTGATCACCACATCGATCTGCTCAAGGCTGGAATTGCGGAAGATCACCGCGAATTCGTCGCCACCGATGCGGCACAATTGTGCGCGGGCCGGGATCAGCTCGCGCATCCGCGCCGCAGCATTGGCCAGCAGCGTATCGCCCATCAGATGGCCATATGTGTCGTTGACCTGCTTGAAATGATCGAGATCGACCAGCGCTACGGTCACCGTCTCATAAGGGCGGCGGTTGGCCAGAGCCTCGCCCAGCAATTCGCGGTAATGAGCGCGGTTGGAGAGGCCCGTCAGCTCGTCATGGCGGGCCATATGGGTCATGCGTGCTTCCACGCGGCGGCGTTCCGTCACGTCGAAGAGCGAGACGATGGTCACCTTCTCGCCGTTGAGGCAGGTCTGGCGGGTGAAGAGCACGGTTTCGAGCGGCTCGCCCGTCGCGCTGCGCTGGCGCCAGAACTGTTCGCGCTGCGAGCAGGTGGTCTTCAGCAGTTCGCGCGCCGCGGGCCAGTCCTCCTCGGAGAAGAGGCGCCTTGCGGGCAGGCCTGCCAGCGCCGAAGCGTGGTAGCCGAAATGTTCGGCGGCAGCGTCATTGGCGCTGTGGACCGTCTCGGTGGCCGGGTCATAGACCAGCAGGGGCACCGGATTGCCTTCGAAGAGCAAGCGGAACGCTTCCTCGCGCTGCTTCATCTCGGTGATGTCGACGCGCAGGCCGATGGTGCCGCCATCCGAGGTCTTGCGCTCCTCGATCAGAATGACCCGACCGTCCGACAGGCGCTGTTCATGGCGTTCGCCGGGGTTTTCCAGCAGGGCGATGCGCTCTTCCAGCCAGGCGTCCTCGCGGCCTTGCGCTTCGGGATAGTCGCCGCGCGCGATGCCGATGCGCAGCGTTTCGGCCAGACGGATGCCGGGCTGGAACAGATCCGCCGATTTCGCGTAAATCTCCGCGTATTTCTGGTTCCAGAGAAGGTAGCGGCCCTGATTGTCGAGATAGACAATGCCTTCGGGCAGGGCATCCATGACCTCTCGCAGTCGGCGATCAACCTCCATGGACATCATGGCATCGATGTCGGGCGAGATAGAAGAGGCGACTGCGACCTGAGGCAAGGAATGCGACACGAATTGGCTCTCTATTAAGGAGATACCCGGTTATACAGGGAATGTTAATTTTAGGTGCATTGCAGCAAGCCTTTGCATCGTGTCGCGGCGTGGCAAAGCGTTGAGAAAACAGGGCGCCGGATCGCGTCCTCGTGGTAAATTTGTGCCGAAACCCTCGCCCGATGATGTCCGCCTGCTTCCCTGGTCGAAAAGCAGGCGGGCATTGTGCTTCATCAATAGGTGAAGGTGAGCGATCCCATGATCGTGCGCGGTGCGGCATAATAGGCCTGACCGCCCGACAGGCTGTTGAGATATTTGGCATTGCCGACATTGCGCAGATTGAGCGACGCCCGCAGATGATCGACCACCTGCGCGCTGGCCATCAGATCCACCACGGCATAGCCGTTCTGGCGGATGACGCCATCATTGCCTTCGGCATCCTGCACGCCGGTATCGACGTAATAGGTGCCGTTCTGCCAGCGGACATTGGCGCCCAGCTTAAGATCATGCAGCTTGGGAATGGCATAGGTGGTGGAAAGCTTGAAGGTGTGGTTGGGGATATAGGTGAAGGCTCTGCTGCCATCGGGTGAGCGCAGTGAAAAGCCGGTGTAACCGCCGCTTAGCGTCCAGTTGTTGGTGACCTTGCCCGCCACTTCCAACTCGATGCCCTGCGAGGTGGCGGTCACCCCATCGTAATAGGAGCCGCCTTCCTGCCCCGCCCCGCCGGGCCCGAAGGTGCCGGCATATTCGGCGATGTTGTTCTGCCGGGCGCGGAACCAGGCCGCGCTGGCATAGAGCTTCCCGCCAAACCACTGGCTCTTGGCGCCAGCCTCGATGCTGTTGCCGGTGGCCGGATCGAGGCGGCGGTTGTCGATGCCCACCTGGCTCTGCGGGTTGAAGATGCTGGTGTAGCTGCCGTAGAGCTTGATGTTGCGCGTGATGTCATACAGCGCGCCGACATAGGGCGTCACCTTGCTGTTCTTGCGGCTCTGATCCACGTCATAGCTGCTGCCGGTGCTCTTGAGCCAGGTGGCGGAAAAGCCGCTGATCACTTTCAGGCGATCCGCCAGATTCCAGCGCACCGAGCCATAGACGCGGGTGATCGTATCCACGATATCGGCGGCCAGATAGGGATCGCTATAATTGGGCTGGGGCACGATGGTCTGGCCCAGCTCATAGATCGAGGGGTAGTCGATCGTGGCGTCCGATTCTCCGGCCCATTCCTTGGTATGGGTGCGGCCCGTGGAAACGCCGAAGGCCACGTCGTGCCTGCGCCCCAGCAGTTCCACCGGGCCAGAGGCATAGCCATCGAAGATATTTTGCTGATAGTCGGCGGGATAGATGCCCGAGAAGCCGGTCAGTCCCAGCCCGGTTGTCTGATCGGCGTAAGGATAGGCGTAAAGTAGCTTGGCCTGATATTGCGTGCGGTTCCAAGTGTAGACGCCCTTCAGCTTCCAGTCGTGCCCCAGATCATAGCTCAATTCGCCAAAGGCGCTCTGGTTGCGCGTGTTCCAATAGGTCCACGGCGCCGAGGTGCTGGCGGAACGCGGATAGGACGTGATCTGCTGACCATTCGAGAAGCTGAGCGGCAGCGAGCCCCACAGTACGCCGTTGGAATTGTTCTGCTGGCGGCTGTAGCCCACCGTGGCCTTCAGCTTCGAGGAGACATCCCAATCGACAATCCCGCCCAGCACGGTGCGGTTGACGCTGTAGTAATCGAGATAGGAATCGCTTTCCTCATGCGCGCCGATCAGCCGGCCACGCACGCTGCCGTCTCTGGTGAGCGGGCCGGAGATATCGCCCTCGATCCGCTGCTCGCCATAAGAGCCCAGCGATGCGGTGACCGAAGCCTGAAAGGTCTGCGTCGGGCGCTTGCGCACATAGTTCACCGTGGCCGAGGGATTGCCCACGCCCGTCATCATGCCATTGGCGCCGCGCACCACATCGACCCGGTCCCACAAAGCGGTGTCGAGCGCGCCATAGACCAGCGTGCTGTCCAGCATGGGCAGGCCGATGCCATCGACCTGAAAGTTCGTGATGCCGAAGCCACGCGAGTCATATTGCGTACGGTCGGTCTCGATCCGCTCGACATTCACGCCGGGCACGGTGTCGAGCAGGTCGTTGACATTGGTGAGCGCGAAATCCCTGATCTTCTGCTGGTCGATCACGGTCACGGCCTGAGGTGTGTCGATCACGCTCAGCGGAAGACCCGTTGCGGAGGCAGTCTGCTGCGCTGCGGCTGTGCCGGTGACGACAATCTCGGAATTGCCGCCGGGGGCTGTCTCTGCCGCAAGGGCAGGGGCTGACAGCGCGCAGATGGCGGTGCCGATCGCAAGGGCGACCATGTGAGATTTCATCCGGGAACTCCTATAAGCGCAAAATGATGACGCCCCCTCTGTTGCGCGCGTTAGCGATGAGTGCTGTTGCAAGTCAATATCAATATTTGATTATGCCATTGATCTTGTTGCGCATGGCGCGGCCATAGGACTGGACCGTGGCTTCGTCGGGCCTCCATCCCCCGCTGAAGGAATAGGCCCGCGCTGCGGTCGGTTGGCCTCAGGCGAACATGGCTTTTTCAGCGTGAATGGCTGCGATCAGCTGGTCTAGCTCGGCGGCGGTGTTGAACAGGGCAGGGGTAACACGCAGCCCCGGCCCGGCAGCAAGCCCGGCCTTGGCCACCACCAGCACGCCATGCTTCTGCACAAACCGCGCCTGAGCCTGTTTCGCCTGCTCGATGGTCTTCATGCCGGGCAGGCGGAAGGCGCTGATCGCGCCGTAATTGCCCGGCTCATCGGGCAGCATCAGCGAGAGGCCGGGAACATCGCGCACGCCATCCGCCCAACGGTTGCGCAGATGCTTCAGGAAGCCATATTTCCGCTCGATGCCGATCTGGTCCAACACATCGATGGCAGCAGGAATGGTCAGCCGTGCGGCGAAATCGACGGTGCCGGAGGGGATGCGGGCGCGGATATCATCCTCGGCATAGATGCGGTTGCCCAGCCAGCGGCCAATGTCGGCCTGCCGCTCCTTGCGGATATAGATGCCGCCCACGCCCAGCGGCGCGCCGATCCATTTATGCAGCGAAAAGCCGATGAAATCCGCGCCGATCGCCGTCACATCGAAAGGCATCAGGCCCACCGCCTGCGCGGAATCGAGGATCACGTCCACCCCGCGCGCCTTGGCCATGGCCACGATCTTGGCCACCGGCGGGATCAGCCCGTTGCGGTTGGACACATGGGTGACCAGCAGCAGCTTGGCGCGGGGCGTGTCTTTCAGCACTTTCTCATAGGCGGCCAGAATGTTGGCGCGCGTATGCGGCTCGGGGATCGAGAAACGGACCACCTTGGCGCCCCTGCTTTCACCGAGGTAATCCATGGCATATTGCATTTCGTCATAATCGACATCCGCATAGATCACCGCGTCGCCCGGCTTGATCGGGCGATAATTGGCGATCAGCGCATAAAGCGCCTCGGTGCCACCACCGGCCAGCGCGATCTCATCGGGTTTGGCGCCGATCAGCTTTGCCACGGCATCGCGAGACTTGCCCAGTTCGATATCACGGGAGGCGCCCGGCACCATATCGCGCAGAAAGGTGGAGTTGTAGCGGTTCACCCAGGCGATTTTCTCGCGATAGGCGGCCTCCACCGGATGGGTCATGGCGCCGTAATAGGCGGCATCGAAATTCACAATGCGGCGGTCGACGGTGTAGAGCGCGTCCATCTCGCGCTCCATCGCTGCCCAATCGGTGGAGGTGGTTTCCGCCGCGCCCGGCTGGCTCAGGGCGGGCCTGCTGATTGCGGCCATGCCGATGGCACCTGTCTGCATCAGAAATTCGCGTCGATTGGTCATGATGATCCTGCCACAAGCTTGGAAGGCTTGTGGCAGGATACAATGTTACGTTAACCGGGCAAATGACGTAGCGGGACGATGCTTATCCCTTCAGAGCGCCGCGCGCCTGCCATTTGTAGATCCGTCGGGAATTCTGGAAGAAGAATTTCTCCTGCGTGGCGGGCGATTTCCCCGCGAAATAGGCTTTGGCCAAACCCACCACCTGAGGCAGCGTGGCGACGCTGTCGGACTGCGGATAGTCGCTGCCGAAGGTCACGCGGTCCTCGCCGAAGGTGGCGTAGAGGTTATCGAGCTTTTCGCGATAGGCTGGCAGATCGGTGCGGGCGTTTCCGCCCACCGGATGAATCACTTCGGAGAGTTTGCAGAAAATCTGAGGCCGGCCGGCAAAGTTGCGCAGCGCGGCCTGATAGGCGCTTTGGTCGCTTGGCTTGGGATCGAAGGCGGCCAGATGGTCAATCACGATGCGCAAGTTTGGCACAGCATCGCTGACGCGCAGCGCGGCTTCAAGCAGGGCGATATCCTGATTGGCCGTTTCCAGCACCAGATCGGCATCGGCAAGGCGCTTCAGCCCATCGAGGAAGGCCGGATTGCGCGACTGCGCTGCCAGATCGTAATCCCACAGATTGCCATAGCGGATGCCCAGGAACAGCGGATCGCGATGGAACCGCCCGAACAATTCGGCGAAATCGTGGCGTTCGGGGCGCAGATTGCCGATCATGCCAAGGATGATCGGGTTGGCGGCGGCCTGCTCCAGCACCCAGAGATTGTCCTCCACCCAGGGGCTGGCCTCGACCACGATGGCACCGACAATGCCCAGCGGTCTGGCATGGGCGGCGTAGCCAGCGGGCAGCGAGCCTGTGGTGTGCGTGGGGGATTTATCAGGCCCGGCATAGGGCACACCGTGAGGGCGAGTGGGGTCGAAGAGATGGATATGCGTGTCGATGATCGGCCTTGTCGACGTGCCGCCGAAGGCCGATGTTGGCAGCAGGGCGGTGGTACTGGCGGCTCCGGCGGCGATCAGGGCGCCGCGGCGGGAGAAGGTGGCTGTCGTCATCGGTCGATCCATTGGGGTTGTGGGCGTGATGTCCATGCAAAAAGCATCATCGCGCCAAGGAAACACAAAAGGGCAAGCGCCAGAATACCCGCCGTGGAGGAATGCAGGGCGTTCTCGATGGCAACGCGCACATTGGGCGCCAGAAACGAGCCTGCCGCACCCAGCGCGTTGATCAAGGCGATGGCTCCCGCCGCCTGAGCCTTGGGCAGATGCCTGCTGGCCAGCGCCCAGAACACCGGCTGCACCGCGATAAAGCTGGCAGCGGCAAGGCTGAGGCTGGCCATCAGCAGCACCGGGCTGCTCGCCCATGCCGACCCGGCCAGACCGAGACCGGCAGCGCTAAAGATCAGCGCGGCGATCAGGGCGTGTCGCCCGGTGCGGTCTGCCAGAGCGGGGAAGATCAGCGTGGCCGCCAGCGCCGCCGTCCATGGCACCACCGAGAGCACACCCACCTCCCAGCCCACGCTGCGCCCGATGATGGCCGCGATCTGGCTCGGCAGGAAAAAGACCAAGCCGTAGACGCTCATCTGGATCAGCATATAGATCACGCCAAGATACAGCACTGGCCCCGAGCGCAAAGCGCGGAAAAGTCCGATATGGTGCGGGGTGCCATGCTCCTGCGCAAGCTGGGCCTGCAGGGTGAGCTTTTCCGCAGAGGTCAGCCAGCGCGCCTGCTCCGGCCCATCAGGGAGATGGAAGAAAGCCAGCAAGCCGACCAGCGAGGCCAGCAGCCCCTCGACCAGAAACAGCCATTGCCACCCGGCCAACCCCATCAGCCCGTCAAGCTTGAGCAAGGCTCCGGAAATCGGCCCACCCACAATAAAGCTGAGCGGGGCACCGACATAGAACAGCCCCATGGCGCGGGCACGAAACCGCTCGGGATAGAATTTGGTGAGGTAGAAGACCACGCCCGGGAAAAAGCCTGCCTCGGCAATGCCGAGCAGAAAGCGCAGCAGGTAGAAGGATTTTTCGCCCTGCGCCAGAAACATTGCGGCGGAAACCAGTCCCCAGCTGACCATGATGCGCGCCAGCCAGATCCGCCCGCCAAAGCGCTGCAGCAGCAGGTTGGAAGGCACTTCCAGAAAGGCATAGCCGGTGAAAAAGATCGATGCCCCAAGCGCATAGGCCGCATTGCTGATACCAGTCCGAGCTTGAAAGGCATCCTTGGCGAAGCCGATGTTGGTGCGATCGATAAAGGCCAGCACATACATCAGCAGCAGCAAGGGCATCAGCCGCGCATCGAGCAGCCGGACGATCCGGGGAAGCGACACACGCGTCGCCCTGTCCTGCTGTGCGTCAGGCACCACGGCACCACTCCATCCGCGCCGCGATTGATGGATCGGGCGTCGATAAATCCTGTTATGTGGGACTGGATGCCGTATATTGAAGTAATTGGCAATCGCAATTGTGGCGCGGATCGTGTCTCAGGGCGCAGGAGTAGCGGCAGGAGCGGTGCTTTCCCGCAAGATCAGGCGATGAAGCAGCTTGATCGAGCCGAGATCCGCCTTGTCCCCGTCCAGAACCTCCAGCAACAGATTGACCGTTGTTTTACCGAGGTTTTTCATAGGCTGGCGCACGGTTGTCAGCGGCGGGTCCATCATGCGGGCGTAACGCGTATCGTCAAAGCCGACGAGCGAAACATCCGCAGGGCAGCGCAAGCCAAGCCGCCGCATAGCGGAAAGGGCGCCCATCGCCAGTTCGTCGTTGAAGCAATAGATGGCTGTCGGACGATCGGACGCGCCGAGAAGATCCAGCGTCCGCCTGAAGCCGGATTCGGCGCGCAGTCCTCCGGCTGTTACGTGCAGCGCCATGGGTTCGGGAAAGCTGGTCGCGCAGTCCAGAGCGCCCTTCAGGCGGGCGCCGTCCAGCGTGTGGTTGTCAGGCCCGGCCAGGATCGCGACATGGCGATGACCCAAGCCATAAAGATGGGTGATCACATCGCGAGAGGCCGCCGCATTGTCGATATAGACGCTCAGCACATTGAGGTCGGGATCGTAGTCATGGCCGTTGACGATGGCTAGGCGATCCGGCGATCGTTTCACCGTATAGCGCAGCGCTTCGGGCACGCCGCTGGCCAGGACGATCAGCCCGTCGGCTTCCTTGCGCTGAAACATTTCAGCATATTGGTTCTCTCGCGCCTTGTCATATTGTGTGTCGCCCAGCAGCACGGAATAGCCCGCCTGATGAGCGCTTTCCTCAATGCCGCGAATGACCACCGAGTAAAACGGGTTTGAAATATCCGGCACCATCACGAGAATCTTGCGCGTGCGCGTGGTGCGCAAGATCTTGGCCGCGGCATTGGGTGTGTAATTCAGCTTGGCCACAGCTGCCTGCACCCGCTTGCGCGTCGTTTCGGACACGATGTCGGGCGCGCTGAGCGTTCGGGAAACGGTGGCGGTTGAAACGCCCGCCAGAGCGGCAACGTCCTGAATGGTAGCCATGGCGCTATCCCTGCCTCACGACGGGCGGCCTGACAAGATGGGGGTTGGGTGGCTCGGCGCCATCAGTGGCGAGTCGTATGGGGTCATGGAGGAACAAGCCGTCGATCCTTTGGAAACATAGTCAGCAAATTCAAGACTATGGCCTATTGGATGAATATTTGCCTTTTGGTGGTTGACACCGAAGACAATCTCGGGAGATTTAAGACATAAGATAAATGTAACGGATTTCATAAGGTCCGTACAGACGAGAGGCAGGGGCGATGGACTGGACAGTGGGACCGCTGACGGCGGTGAACGCGGATGGCATAGCATTCCAACCGGATCATCAGATTGTGGCCAGCAGCGAAGGGCTGGATTGGTCTTCGCTCTATGCCTCGCGGCAGATCGAGCAGCCGTATCATGGAAAATTTTCAACTCATAACAGCCACTTCCTTGCGCTGCATCTGAGCGGGCCGGTGACTCTGGAACGGGAGCTGGACGGCGGGATCGCGCGGGCCAAGGTGCGCCCGGGCGGAATGTTCCTGATGCCGGCGGGCTATGATTTCGGCGTCCGTCTGGATGCAAGGCTGGAAACCCTGCGGCTCTACGTACCGGACAGCGTATTGCGCACCGCCGCCGCCGAATTGTGCAAGGGCGATCCCGATGCCATCGAAATCCTGCCCCGATTGGGCGACCATGACCCGCTGATCGAACGCCTCGGCCAAACCTGTTGCCGTATGCTGGCCGAAGGGTTGGGCGATTATTTCGCCGATGGCGTGGCCCGCTGGATCGCGGCGCAATTGGTGACAGCGCATTCCAGTGGTATTCGTCGACCTGATCCCAAGGTGAATGGGCTGACATCATCTCAACTTAAGAAGATCGCCGGCTTTATCGAGGAAAGGCTGGAAGAGCCGCTTAATATTGAGGACATTGCGGCATCTGTCGGCCTCAACCCCATTCATTTTGCCCGGCAGTTCAAGCGTTCTACGGGCAAACCACCCTATCAGTTCGTGATTGAAAAAAGGGTCGAACGCGCACGAGAACTGCTGGCCGCGGATATGCCGATTGCCCAGGTTGCAGCAGCGGCCGGGTTCAGTCATCAGGAACATTTGACGCGCGTCTTCGGTCGCCAGACCGGCATGACGCCCGGGGCCTATCGCCGCAGCCTGCTTCACTGACGGTTTTGCCATTTTATGGATATCATTCTCATAAAATGACAAGGTGCGGGAAATTTTAGGCAGGCCCGGTGCGGATCGTGCAGGACATAAGGGCGCGGCCTATCGATACTTAACCTCATCCAAACACAGCCAATAAGTGATGGAAAGAGGGAGTGCTGATGTCTGCCAAGCGTAAGGCGCAATTCTTGCGTTTCACCATCTTTGCCGCCGCTGCGGTGACGTCGGCCTCGGCGTGGGCGCAATCTTCACCATCGCTGGAGGAGCAGTTCCGCGATCCGCCCGAAAGCGCACGTCCGCGCGTGTGGTGGCACTGGATGAACGGCAATGTCACCAAGGATGGCATCGCCAAGGACTTTGCCTGGATGAAATCCGTGGGCATCGGCGGCATGACCAACTTCGACGCCAATCTGCGCACGCCCCAGATCGTGCCCCAGCGACTGGTCTATATGACGCCCGAGTGGAAGGATGCCTTCCATTTCGCCGCGAGCGAGGCTGAAAGGCTGGGGCTGGAGCTGACCATTGCTTCCTCGCCCGGTTGGTCGGAAACCGGCGGGCCGTGGGTGAAGCCGGAGGATGGTCTTAAAAAGCTGGTGTGGAGCGAAACCCGCATCGCGGGCGGTAAGCCCTTCAGGGGGCGCCTTGCTGCGCTTCCCGGGGTGACCGGGCCTTTCCAGAACATGCCTATTCCCTCGGGCATTCTGGAATCGCTGACGGGCGGCAAGGTGGCTGAAGCGCCCAAATATGGCGGCTCGATCGCGGTGCTGGCCGTGCCCGATACGGCGGTGGCGGAGGGCACGCCCAAGGGTTTCGTCTCGGGCGGCAAGAGCATCGATCCCGGCCATCTGCGTGGCGACGATCTGGTGACGGGTGTGGATGTGCCACGCGGCACGGCTGAGGCGCCGACAACTGTCACGTATCAATATGATGCTCCGCAGACCATGCGTTCGGCCAATATCTTTATTGCCGGCGCCAAGACGATGTTCGCCAAGGCCACCCTGGCGGTCGCACTCGAAGCCAGCGAAGACGGCCAGAGCTGGCAAAAGATCGCCGATGTGCCGATGACCGAAGTGCCCAGCACCGTCAGCTTCGCGCCGGTGACGGCGAAGACCTTCCGTCTGGTGCTGACGCCTTTGCCCTTTGCCGGTTCCAATCTTGGTGCTCCGGCGGAAGGGATCATCGACGTCAACCTGCTGGCGCCGCCCAAGGGGGACACGATCTCGCTGCGGCAATTCCGCCTGTCCAACGCCGCCGCGATCGATCAGTTCGAGGCCAAGGCGGGCTTCGCGCTGGTCAATGACTATTTCTCGCTGGGCGGGCCGAAGGATGGCGCTGCCGGGCCCGCGCCTTCGCAGGTGATCGATATCACCAGCCATCTCAAGCCCGATGGCAGCCTCGATTGGGTGGCGCCGAAGGGCAATTGGCGGATCATCCAGATGGGCTATTCGCTGCTGGGCACCACCAACCATCCTGCCCCGCCCGAAGCCACCGGGCTTGAGGTCGATAAATTCGATGGCGAGGCGGTAAGGCGCTACATCGATCACTATCTGGCGATGTATAAGGATGCCGCCGGGCCCGGCATGCTCGGCGCTCATGGTATTCGTGCGCTGCTGACCGACTCCATCGAAGTGGGTGCCGCGAATTGGACGCCCAGGATGATCGAACAATTCAAGGCCCATCGTGGCTATGATCCCACCCCCTGGCTGCCGACATTGTCCGGCGTGCTGATCGGCAGCCGTGATGATGCCGACCGTTTCCTCTTCGACTACCGCCGCACGCTGGCCGAACTCATGGCTTCGGAGCATTACGGCACCATCGCCAAGGCCGCGCATGAGCAGGGCCTGAAAGTCTATGGCGAGGCGCTGGAAGACAATCGCCCCTCGCTGGGGGACGATATGGCGATGCGCAGCCATACCGATATTCCGATGTCCGCCATGTGGACCTTCCCGCGCGACAAGCAGCCCAACCCCAGCTATGTTGCGGACATCAAGGGCGCGGCCAGTGTGGCGCATATCTATGGGCAAAATCTGGTCGCGGCGGAAAGCATGACCTCGGCCCTGACCTATTGGGCGGATTCCCCGCGTACCTTGAAGCATGTGATCGATCTGGAGTTCGTCACCGGGGTGAACCGCCCGGTGATCCACACCAGCGTCCATCAGCCGGTGGATGACAAGGTGCCGGGCCTGTCGCTGATGATCTTCGGCCAATATTTCAACCGGCATGAGGCCTGGGCGCCGCTGGCCAGGGCCTGGGTCGATTACATCAGCCGTAATGCGCTGATGCTGCAGCAGGGCCGCAATCTGGCCGATGTTGGCTATGTCTATGGCGAGGAAGCACCGCTGACGGGGCTCTATGGGCACCAGCTGGTGGCGGATGCGCCCAAGACGCATGCCTATGATTTCGTGAACAATGATGCACTGAACACGGCGCTGAGCAATGATGGTGCCGAGCTGACCACCCCGGGCGGCGCGCGTTACAAGGCGCTCTATCTGGGCGGATCTTCACGCGAGATGTCGCTGGCGACGCTGCGCCGCATTCATGCGCTGGTGGAGGGCGGAGCCACGGTGATCGGCCTGAAGCCCACCCACAATCCCAGCCTCGCCGATACCGCGACACCGGACGCAAAACAGGCGTATGATGCCTTGCTGGGCCAGCTTTGGCCGGGGTCTGGCACGGCCACGGTGGGCAAGGGGCGGGTGATCGCATCGGGCGATGCCGAGGCGGCGCTGGCCGGGATCGGGGTGGGCTCGGATTTCCGCTACACCGGTGGTCAGGCCGACAGCGATATTCCTTTCCTGCACCGCAAACTGCCCGATGGCGACGCCTATTTCCTCGTCAACCGCCAGTTGCGTGATGAGACCATCGAGGCTCATTTCCGCGTCACCGGCATGCGGCCCGAGATCTGGCATGCGGAAAGCGGCAAGTCCGAACCGGTCAGCTATCGCAGCGAGGGCGACGAAATCATCGTACCGCTCAAGCTGGCGGGCGAGGAATCGCTTTATGTGGTGTTCCGCAAGGCGGGGCCCGCTTCGGCGGTGGTGGCGCCCAAAGCCTCCGTGGCGCTGGGGCAATTGGCGGGGCCGTGGAAGGTCGAGTTCCAGCAAGGGCGTGGCGCTCCCGCTTCGGTGACCTTGCCCCAACTGGCCGGGCTGGAGCAGAATGCCGATGCCGGGGTGAAGTATTTCTCGGGCGTGGCGACCTACAGCAAGGATTTCGCCGCGCCCAAGGGATGGAAAGCCGGGCAGCCAATGTGGCTCGATCTGGGTGATGTGCATGAGCTGGCCGAGGTGAGCGTCAATGGCACATCGGCGGGAATTGTCTGGCATACGCCCTATCGCATCGATCTGGGCAAGCTGGTGCATCCGGGCGGCAATCATCTGACGGTGCGTGTCGCCAATCTGTGGATCAACCGGCTGATCGGCGACGCCCAGCCCAATGTGACCAGCAAGGTGACCTGGACCGCTTTGCCGACCTATCGCCCCGATGCGCCTCTGCGCCCCTCGGGCCTGCTGGGACCGGTCACGCTGCAGGGCGAGGCGAAATAGGATCGCGAGGCAGGCAAGGGGTTTGCCTTCTCCGCCCCTTGCCTGATAGCGATAAGACTGGCGGTTCGGGAGCATCCCGGACCGCCATTTTGTGTGGGTGCCCGGCAGCTTATGAGGCGGAATAGGCCAGATGGATCAGGGGATATGGCTTGCCTTGCCCATCGAGGGGTGAGCGGCCCGTCCGCTTGAAGCCCATGCGCTCGTAAAAGCCGACAGCCTGATCGTTCTGCTCGTTCACATCCGTTGTCATGCCGGGATGGAGCGTGAGGCCATGGCGCACCAGCATGGCGCCAATGCCCTGCCCATGATGAGCGGGATCAACAAACAGCGCTTCCATATGGCCGTCGTCGATCAGCATGAAGGCGAGGGGGCGATCATCCGCGTCCACGGCCAGCCAAAGCGTGACCTCAGGAAGAAAGCCGCACACCAGCTCATCAAGGGCGAGCCGGTCTTCAGGGGTCAGGAAATCATGCGTGGCATCCACGGCGTTGCGCCAGATTTCGATGATACGGTGGCCCTCTCCGGGGCGTGATAGTCTGATCATGACCGTGCGATTACAAGAAGTTGGCGAAGCAAGAAAGCCTCTTGTGGCATAGGCTCAAAAAACGGCGGCACAAAAAATGGCGACCGGGAGGGCAAATCCCGATCGCCGCAGGGAGGAAAAGTGTTGGCTTAGAACTTGTGCTTCAGGCCGAATTCAAAGGTGCGCCCCAGCGTCTGGCCAAGACCTGTGCCATCGATCGTGCCGAAGCCCGCGCCCGTCACATTCTTGTAGGAGGGATCTTCATTGGCGACATTGTTGACGTTGAGCGTCAGCGTGGTGCCGCTCAGCGCGCCAGCATCCTTGATATCATAAGCGAAATAGAGGTTCACCGGATGGAAGGAGTCCACGTGGGTCTGAACGACAGAGCCGGTGGTGATCGGCGCAATATCGAAGCCTGCTGAATAGTTCATCGTGGCCCGCATCGTCAGATTGCCCACGCTGCCGCCCAGTGCCAGCGACAATTGCATCCGGCTCAAACCGCCCTGGCTGGGATCGAAGGCGCTGAGTTGGGTGGTGCCGCCCACCGCCAGGCTGGCGTTCTTGAGATAATAGGTGCCCGCCACCGAGCCATTGATCGAACCGAAGCTGGTCGGGTGCTGGTAGGTCATTTTGAAGTCCAGGCCGCGGTAATAGAAATTGCCCAGATTGGTGCGCGTGGCATTGAAGATCGCATAGGGCGTGGTGCCGTTCGCGATGTTGTTCGCCGAATAGAGCGTGGCGAGGCTGGGGCCCTGAACATGCTCGTTGCCGATCAGCGCCTGCGCCTGAGCCAGCGTGGGGTTCAGCACATAGGTGCTGGCAAAGGCGGGCGTGGTGAAGATGGAGGGCGAATAGAAGGGATAGATGTTGATGGCATGGAACAGATTGACCGCCCAATAGGTGAGGCTCATCGACAGGCCGGGGGCGAATTTCGGCTTGAAATCGGCGCCGAAGGAATAGGTGTGCGCCGTCTGCGGGCCGATGTTGTTGCCGCCGCCCGCCAGCAGGATCGTGGGGCGACCGATGTTGGCGTTGAAGTTCGAGCCCACCGGCTGATAGGGGCTGGAGAGCAGCACCTGAGCGCGGCTGTCGATGGCGCCTGCTTCGTCCTGAAGGCTGGGCGCGTTGAAGGAGGTGCCGTAATTGCCGCGCAGGGTGAAGCTGGAGGTCGGCTGATAGGTAAAGCCGATCTTGGGGTTCACCGTGCCGCCAAAGTCGCTGTAATTGTCGTAGCGCACCGATCCATCGAGGTTGAAGGCGTAGATAAAGCTGTTGCGATTGTCCGATCCCACGACAGGCACATACAATTCGCCCCAGACTGACTTCGTCGTGCGCTTCTGATTGGCGAAAGCGGCGTTGGACAAGTCACCGGGCACCGCATCGGCCTGATAGGCGACGCTCTTTTCATGCGAATATTGCGCGCCCGCTGCAACCTTCACCGATCCGCCCGGAAGACTGAACAAAGGACCGCTGACATCGAGGCGAACCTGCTCCAATGTCTGCTCATTCTGGGCGAATTGTGCGAAATTGGTGATCGACTGGATCACGGCAGGATTGGTCGCGGCGATGTTGTAGGGGTTGAGGGCCGTGGCAGTGTCCGTGGAGGCCAGCGCGGCGGATTCCGCAGCGGCATTGACCTCTGCCGAGCTGGCGTTGGTCTTGCTGTGGCCGTAATTGCCCAGCAGCGTCACATCCCAATGATGCCCCATATCGAATTTCAGCGTGGGGGTGATGCCATATTCCTGCGTCTTGGTGGTGTTGATCGCAGAATTGCCATTGGTGGCGGCGTAATTATACTGCACCGTTTCCGATGTCGCACCGCCGACCGGGATAAAATAGGGATTGGCTGACGTAATCGTACCACTGGATGCAAGCTGAGCCGTCAAGATGGTGGTGTCGCGCCGGGTCCAGAAGGCTGTCATGTCGAATTGCAGGCGATCCGTGATGCGCTGTGTCAGCGATCCGAAGACCGAATTCTGCGTTTCGGCAGGTTGCAGGTCGGTGTAGAGGTCGGCGTCGCACTTGTTGGTGGTGTTTGGTGTCAGATTGGGCAGGGCATAATTGACCCCATTGGCCACCACATTGCCGGGGTTGCAATTGGTCACCCGGTTGTCACTGCCGCCAAAGGGCGTCAGGTTGGTGCGATAATAGTTGCGATAACGCCCGAGAAGATTCGAATTGTGGCGATTTTCATAGGAGAGGATAAAGGAACCCGACCCCCAATCCTTGCCCGCCGTCGCGTTGAAGTCTTGCTTATAGTAATGATTGGCAAGGCCGTAATGGGCATCGACTTCGACCCCATTCATATGCTTGCGCGTGATAAGATTGATCGTACCCGCAATCGCATCCGAGCCATACAGCGCCGAACCGCCATCGGCCACCACATCGACCCGCTCCAGCATGCCGGCGGGAATGATGTTGATGTCAGGCGCGGTCTGCAGAATGCCCACACCCACCATATTGTGCCCGTTGAGCAGCAGCAGCGTGGCCGCGCCGCCCGCCGCGCTGATGTTGCGGATGCTGGGGCGCACGCTGGTGCCGCCGCTCAGGCCTGTGCCGGGCGTGGGCAGGGCGTTGAAGGCATTGGAGATTTCTGGAACCGTCGCCATCACATCCAGCGCGGTGGTGGCGCCCGATGCACCAATGTCGGCGCGCGACACGCCCACCACATTGGTGCCGACAGGCGCGATGCCCTTGATCAGCGTGCCGGTGACGACAATTTCACTGTCGGTGGGCTGGCTCGGCGCTGCCGGAGCAGGGGCATCGGGTGCCGGGACCGCCTGAGCGATGGCGGTGTTGGCCAGCAGGGCCAGGCTGGAGACCGAGGTAACATAGATCAGAGTTTTCAGCATAATCCCTCCCAGGGCGGGCGCGGCTCTTTCGACCGCGCTCGGTGTGACGCTTGGTCGGACTGGCTGGATCAACAGAAGTTGAGGCGCGTCCGGATCTTGTATTTGGAAGTACAGGGGGATGCAGATGCCATCCTGCACGAAATTTCCTCACCATGCACAAAACGGATTGGATGGATCGATTGGCTGTTGAGTGTTGTTTGGTTGCAACAGGATCATTTCAAGGATCTTGTCTATGAAGAAGACGGTCTCGAAGGATGCTGGATTGATGATTTTCCATATATTGGGAAAATCAACTTCATCTGATGAAGGAAACTGCGGATCATCGCAGCCCATAGCGACCTATTGAAGGTTCACGAAAGCCCCGCCATCCACCAGCAATGACGCGCCGGTGACATAGGGCGCCATGTCTGAGGCCAGAAAGATGATTGGCCCCGCCAGATCCTCGGGCTGGCCCAGGCGGCCCAGCGGGATGCGTGCCTCCATGCGGCGGCGCTTCTCCGGATCGGCCAGATCCTCGCGGTTGATTTCGGTCAGGATCGTGCCGGGCATCACCGCATTGCAGCGGATGCCATGCTTGCCCAACGCAATGGCCGCGCTCTGCATCAGCGAATGGACGCCTGCCTTGGTGGGCGTGTAATGCGTCTGGAATTCCCCGCCCACCAGCGCGGAAATCGAGGAGACGGCAACAATCGCGCCGCCTTGCCCCTGCTTCACCATCTGGTTGGCAGCGGCCTGTACCATATAATAGGCGCCATGCAGATTGACAGCAAAGGTGCGATCCACCAGCTCGACCGGCATGTCGAGAAAGGCGTGAAACGGGCAAATCCCGGCGTTGGAGACAAACACATCCACACCGCCGAAAGCCTCCACCGCGCGGGCCAGAAAGGCTTGAGCGGTTGCCGGATCGGCAACATCGCCTGACAGCGCCAGAGCCCTGCGACCCAGCGCTTCGATCTGGGCCACCACCTCCTGCGCGCGCTCATCGCTATGCAAGTAATTGATCGCCACATCAGCGCCTTGCCGCGCTGCCTCAACGGCGGTGGCGGCGCCGATGCCGGTCGATCCGCCGGTGATCAGCACGCGCTTTCCTGCCAGCAATGTCATCGATGCTCTCCTGATGGGGGTGGGCCTGACGGGGTTGGAAACGGGATCACGGCTGAGGTTTGAGCAGCCCGCGATCCTTCATCCAGGTGTAGAGTTCCTCGATCCACAGATCGCTGGACTTGCCCTGTTTGCGCATGCCGAAACCATGACCGCCCGCCTCGAACAGATGGACCTCGATCGGGCGAAGGGCGGCCTGATAGGCGGCGATCAGCCCCAGATCGCTGTGGCCGAAAAAGGGATCATCCATGGCCATGGCGGTGAACATGGGCGGTGCGTCGCCCGGGACAGGACGGGCCGTCATCGGGCCATAGATCGGTGCGATAAAATCGGGCCGACTGGCGCTATCCTCATTCAGGCCGACGCTGAGCGTCGTCATCGCCCCGGCAGAAAAGCCCACAAAGCCCACGCGACGGGGATCGACATGCCATGCCCCGCTGCGTTGCCTGATCAGTCGCACGGCGGCTTGAGCATCGGCCAGTGCTTCAGGCGGTGTCGAGGGCGTGGTTTTGTCGATGCCACTCAGCAGTCCGGTGAGTTGGCCAAGGAAGGCGGCAGGATCACGCGGCGTGGGCTTCAGGCGATATTTCAGCAAAAATGCCGCAATGCCGTGATCGGCCAGCCAGCGCGCCACCTCATAGCCTTCGCTGTCGATCGAGAGCATCATGAAGGCTCCGCCGGGTGCCACCACAACCGCCGTGCCGGTCGCCTTGGCGGGGTCCGGCAAGAAGGGCGTCAGCGTGGGCGCCGTGACATTGCGGACGATGCGGGCACCCATAAAGCTTTCCCATTGCTCGCCAGTGTCTTGCGCATTGGAGAGCAGGGGAATGGCATGCGGGTCTCGGGCGGTCGGCAGCGGCGTGATGGGCATCGCCGAAGCCGGGCCCGCCGCCCCAACCACATGCGCGGATGGGTTTTCCTGCGCGGCAGCGGGCAAGGGGAGCAGCATGCATGTTGCCAGCAGGGTGAGCGTGCAGCGCGATACAGACATGCAGCCTCCTCATGTCGCGTTTCCGCACCCGCTAAAGCCGGGTGCCGATGTCAGAATGAAAGCTAAGCTGGCCATCGTCCTGCATAAATTTGACGGATCGGGCTTTGAGGGATGCATTGCGCGAATGGCCCGAAAGAATGGACTGCAGGCCCCGCCCCATGGACCAGATCTGCGAAAAACCTCCTATCGCTTCAGCCCCGGGCCGTTCGTTTTGTGCAGAGATGCAATTCGCCCGATGGCACCCTATATGCTTGGCTGAAGGGCCTGTGACCGGGCGCCGCATTGAGGAAGCATCATGAAGCAAAGCTTCAAAATTGATTTCGTGTCCGATGTGTCCTGCCCCTGGTGCGTGATCGGGCTGAAGGGCCTTGAAACCGCGCTGGAGGAGATGGATGCGCATGCAGAGGGCGGCATTCATTTCCGCCCCTTCGAACTCAATCCGGCGATGGCTCCCGAGGGAGAGAATCTCGGCGAGCATATCGCGCGGAAATATGGTTCGACGCCCGAGCAATCCGCCGCCAACCGCGCCGCAATCCGTGAGCGTGCCGGGGCGCTGGGCTTTACGATGGCGATGTCGGAAGGCAGCCGAATCTACAACACCTTCGATGCGCATCGTCTGCTTCATTGGGCGCGGGAGGAAGGCAAGCAGCAAGCGCTCAAACTGGCGCTGTTCGCGGCCTATTTCACTCACGGCCGTGATGTGAGCGATCACGCTGTGCTGGTTGAGGTCGCCGGGGAGGTTGGCCTTGATGCTCAGCGGGCGCAGGCCATTCTGGATGGCGATACGTTTGCCTCGGCGGTGCGCGAGGAAGAGGCGCTGTGGCGTCAGCGCGGCATCAACAGTGTGCCCGCGATCATCGTCAACGATCGCTATCTCATCAGCGGCGGACAACCTGCCGAAGCCTTCGAACAGGCCCTGCGCGAGATCGCCAAAGAGACCGCCTGATAGGGTGCAAGCCCGAGGGAATGAAAGCCTCCCTCGGGCCTAATCTGCCTTATTGCACGAATTTGATGTCCGATGCCTGATCGATGGACAGGTCCTGCAGCTTCTCGCCGACAATCCCTGTGTCAGGCGCACGGCGGAACACGACCACGGCGTGGCTGTGCTGATTGGCGACCAGCACAAAGCGCCCATCCCGGGAAAAGGCGAATTCCCGTGGTTCCGTGCCCTCCACCGAGCGGCGATCGACCTGCCGCAAGGCGCCATCCTCAGGCGAGATGGCGAAGCTCACCAGCTGATTGTCCGTCCCGCGATCGGTCACCGTCAAAAAGCGACCATCCGGCGAAACATGGAGCGCGCCAGCCCCCACCTTGCCCTGAAAGCCGGCAGGGGCCAACGGCAGGGTCTGGCGCAAGGTCAGGCGCCCCTCGGCATAGTCCAGCACCGCGATTTGCCCGGCCATCTCCAGCGTCAGATAGGCCTGCTTTCCGCTGGGGGAAAAGACCAGATGGCGGGGCCCCGAACCGGGAGGGAGGGCCAGAAAGGGCTGCTCTTTCAGCGCCGAGAGCGGCGTTTCGGGATGGGAAGGGTCATAGCGATAGGCATAGATCCGGTCGGCGCCCAGATCCTGCGCAAAGACGAAACGGCCATCGGGCGAAGACACGACCGAATGGACATGAGGGCTGGCCTGCCGCTCGGGATTGACCAGGCTGGCGCGGTGGGTCTTGATCTGGCTCACCGGTTTCAGCGTGCCATCCGGGGCGATCGGCAGCACGGCCAGCGTCCCGCCCGGATCGCTCGATACCGAATAATTGGCCACGAACAGCGCGCGACCATCCTTGCTCAGGCTGGATTGCGTGGGTTCGCTGCCCAGTGAGGAGGTGCGGTTCAGAAAGCTCAGCCGTCCCGAGGCCGCATCCAGCCGATAGGCCGAAACCCGCCCCACCGGATCGCGCTGTCCCTCGCCATTTTCATCGACGGCATAGAGAAAGCGCCGATCCTGAGACAGCGTCAGCCAGGAAGGGTTTTCAGCGGACGTGACCTGCACCGGCGAGGGGGCAATATGCCCCGTCTGCTCATCGAAATGATAGAGGTAGATGCCTTTGCTTTCGCCACCGGTGTAGGTGCCGATCAGCAGCGGCACCGGCGCGGCGAGGGCAGGCGTTGCGATGGCGGCCATGGCCGTTGCCGCGATCAGATAATTCGCTCCGCGCATCCTGTATCCCTCTATGGTCTGAAGCTTGTCACCGGCTCTCCGGAGCCTTTGGATGGGCCATATCTGTCCGACAGAAATTTGTCTATCGGGCAGTTTTTCGCGCAAAATCGGAAAATCTGTCCGATCGATTTGGTGAACAGGGCGAGGCGGGGGCCTTGGTGAGACCGCGCTTGACCCAATATGGAAACCGGTGTCATTGTACGGCGATCGGCTCGCAAGCAGCCTTTTGCGATGGAGAGATGATGCCTGTCGACCGGCGTGCCTTCCTGTCTGCCTCGGCCATTACGGCACTGACGGTATCGGGTGCATCATGGGCTGCGCGGGCAGGGGCGTCTCCTATCCTGCCTACGCAGATGCCAGCGCCGCAGACTGGTGTCAGGCTCGATCCCCGCGCATTCGGCGCCAAGGGCGATGGCAGGGCCAAAGATACGCCGGCAGTACAGCAAGCGCTGGATCGCTGCGCCGTGCTGGGCGGTGGCGAGGTGGTTCTCGCGGGCGGTGTGTTTCGTGTCGGCAGCCTGCGCATCGGTTCCAACACCAGCATGCGGATCGAGAAAGACGCTGTGCTGAAAGGCTCGGACGATCTGGCCGATTATCCGGTGATCCAGGTCCGCTGGGAGGGGCGCTGGATCTCCGGCCATGCGGCTTTGCTCTGGGCTCAGGATGCGCGCAATATCCGGTTGACCGGAGGCGGGCGGATCATCAGTTCATCGGCCTTCGCGGGGCGGATCGCGCCCTCCGGCCTGCGCCATCCCGCGCTGCTGGAGTGGATCGAGGTGCGCGGGCTGACCGTCAGCGATCTGTCCACCGAGCAGGGCGACATGTGGTCCATCCACCCGGTTTACTGTGAGGACGCAAGCTTCTCCCGGCTTCTCGTGCATGGCGGGGCCGATGGGATCGACATCGATTCCTGCCGCAGGGTGCTCGTCGAAGGCTGCAGCTTCGACACGGCGGATGACTGCATCTCGCTCAAATCCGGCAGGGGGATGGAGGGCGCCACCATCGCCCGCCCGACCGAGGATGTGACGATCCGCGATTGCATATTCCGCGATTCCCGCTGGGCCTGTATCGGCATCGGCAGCGAGACCAGCGGCGGCATCCGCAATGTGCTGGTCGAGCGCTGCCGGTTCGAGCAGGCCTATACGTTCAGCATCTACATCAAAAGCCGCCCGGGGCGCGGCGCTTTTATCGAACATATCACCATGCGCGATCTGGAGGTTACTCAGGCCGGGCAGGGCTTTCTGCGCCTGAATTTCCTCGACAGCGGCAAGCAGGATCAAGTCCCGGTTCCCGGTCTGGAAGGCATCCCGCGCGTCGGCGGTTTCATCTTTGAGCGGGTGAACATCCGCAGCGTGCCCATTCTGGTGGACGGGGTGAACATCCATCCTGACAAGCCGTTGAGCGGCTTTGTGTTGCGCGATCTTCACGGCGTGAGCGAGCGCGGCATCGCTTTGGCCAATATGCGGGACGTGTCGCTGGAGAACATCAGCGTCAAGGTCAGCAAGGGTCCGTTGCTGACGCTTGCCCATGTCACAGGCAAAGGGCTTGAAGGTGCCGTAACGGGCAAAGATGTGCCACGTCCTGCCGATGTCCAGACGACGATGCCTTTTCAGCTTGGCATGGATGCGGGACGGCCAAACTGAGAATGGATAATCCAGTTATGATAATCTATCTTATGTTAAATAAAAGGACTTCAGGCCTGGGAGGCTGATTAAGCCCCCTGCCGACAGGACAGCTGCTGAAAGGCACCAGAACATGCCTCAAATCCCGATATATCTCGATCGTTTCGCCCATACTTGACCGGATCATCACCTTTGCTAGTCAAACTGATCGAGCTAGAGCATTTTCGAACGGGCCGTTGATGGTCACCGACTCGTGCAATGCGGCATTCAAAGACAAGAGCTTTTTCGCCCCCCGTGAAAAGGCTTCAGGACAGGTATCGTGATGGCAAGTGTGGCGCGAGGCGAAGGCAGGCTCTATGAGCGCATCGCGAATGAACTTCGCAAGGCGCTGAATGAAGGTGATTTCGCGGTGGGTGATCGTCTGCCGTCGGAACGCGATCTGGCCCAGCAATTCGGCGTCTCCCGGCCGACCGTGCGTGAAGCGATCATCGCGCTCGAACTCGATGGACTGGTTGAGGTGAAGACCAATTCCGGGGTCTATGTCGCAGCGCTGGCCCCCAGCGGCGGCACACCATCTGACACCGATGTCGGCCCCTTCGAGCTGCTGGAAGCGAGGCGCCTTTTCGAGGCTGAAATCGCAGGGCTGGCCGCGCAGCATATCGACGCCGCCCGGTTGGACCGGCTGCGCACGCTGGTCGTGGAGATGGACAGCAAGGACCTGCTGGAAGCCGAAGCTGCCGATCGCGAATTCCATCTGGAAATCGCGCGCGCCACGGAAAACAGCGCCATGGAAAAGACGGTGCTGATGCTGTGGAATGCCCGCGATGAATCCCCCCAATACAAGTTGCTCACCACCAAGGTGCGTGCGGCAGGCGTCGCTCCGGCGGTTTCCGAACATATGCGGATCGTCGAAGCGCTGGCCAAGGGCGACAGTGAAGCCGCCCGTGAGGCGATGCGCGAACATATCGACCGCGTGATCGACCATTTGCTCCACGCCACCGAGGTGGAAGCGGTGGAACGTGCCCGGGCCGAAGTGGAAGCCAAACGCAAACGCTTCGCCGCTTTGCGCTGAGGATCTGGCCGGGCGGGGTCAATCCGCCCGGCCAGATCCGGCAATGCTGCGCAGGATCGCGCCAAAGCTTTCCGCTGTCAGGCTGGCACCCCCAACCAGCACGCCGTTCACCATGGCATTCGCCACCAGCGCCTCAACATTGCTCGCGCTGACCGATCCGCCATAGAGGATACGCACAAGCCGCCCTGCCTCGCCATAATGCGCGACAAGGCTGGAGCGAATGGCCCGATGCATGGCTTCGACCTCATCCTGAGCCGGGGTTTGCCCAGCTCCGATCGCCCAGACAGGCTCATAGGCAATGGTCAGCCTCTCGGCACTCCCCTCGCCTTGCGGCAGAGCTGCTGCCAGTTGCCCGACCACAGCGCTTTTGGCCTCCCCTGCCTCACGCTGCCGCGCGGTTTCGCCCACGCAGAGGATGACCGAAAGGCCCGCGCCCAGCGCTGCGTCCACCTTGGCGCGGACTCGTGCATCGTCATCACCCTCGGCCCGGCATTCGCTGTGGCCGAGGATAACGAAGCGGGCGCCGCTCTCGGCCAGCATCGCTGCCGAAATTCGCCCCGTGTGGGCGCCATGTGAAGCCTCGTGGCAGTCCTGCCCGCCCACGGACAGATGATGCACCATCGCCGCCATCGGCGACAGCAACGTGAAAGGCGGCGCCAGTCCGACCTCCACGCCGGGAAGCTCCCCCGCCAGAGTGTCGATGGAAGCGGCTTCGGCCAACGCTCCGCTCAGGCCGTTCATCTTCCAATTGCCGACGATCAGGGAACGCATAGCAGTTGTCACGCCAAAGCCTCCCCCAGCCGAGGCAGGTGGGCATAAGTGACATCCGGACACCAATCCGAGGGCAGCAGCCCCCCCTTGCCCAACACGGCCTGCAGAACTCCCTCTTCGCCCTGCGCCGCCCAGACCACCGCGAGTTCCCCCGCAAGCGGATCATCCACAGGGCGAACATCACCGCGCACATGGCGCAGCCAGGCCCCCAGCGCGGTGAGGATCGCAGGAGAGGTCCGCCCAGCCTGCTGGTTGGCCGCCAAAGTCGCCAGCCAACGCTGAGGGATCTTCTGACTGCCATCCATGGCGATCTGGATCAAACGGTGGTTCAGCGCCGGATTGGCGAAACGCCGCAGCAAAGCCTCGGCATAGGCATGCAGATCCTGCCCCGATCCGGTCTGGATGGTGGGCGCAGCTTCATCGACCATCAGGCGATGGATCAGCGGACGCAAAGCCGGATCAGCGATCGCCTCATGAACAAAGGCATGCCCATGTTCCAGCCCCAGATAGGCCAGCGCCGAATGAGCGCCATTGAGCATGCGCAACTTGGCACTTTCATAAGGCGCCACATCGCTGACAATCTGCGCGCCAACCTGATCCCATGCGGGGCGCGGCCCGGCAAAGGCATCCTCGATCACCCATTGGCTGAAGGGTTCGGTGACCACCGCGCCATCATCGCGCAGGCCGGTCATGGTCTCGATCTGGCTGCGATCCTGCGCGGTGGTGGCGGGCACGATGCGGTCAACCATGCTGCTAGGCGTGGTGCAATACGCCTCGAACCAGTCGAGCAGGGCCGGATCGCGCGCGGCGAGATCCTCGCGCAGCAGGCCGCGTAGCTGGTGGCCATTGTCGGCCAGATTGTCGCAGGACATCAGCGTCAAGCCGGGAAGACCCGCCTGACGGCGCCGTTCCATCCCTGCGGCCAGCAGGGGGTAGAAACCCCTTGCGGCCAGAGCATGATCCAGCCTGCCGTCTGGGCTGCGACAATAGCCTTTTTCCGTCACGGTGAAGCTGACGATATGGGTGCCAGGCGCGGCCAGATGATCCACAATGGCGGCGCGATCCGCTCCGGCCAGCAGCACCTGCGCCACACTGCCGATCAGGCGCAGATGCGTGCCGTCACCCGAGCGTTCCGCCAGCGTGTAGAGTCCATCCTGTGGATTGAGCTGCTCACCGACTTCGGGCGAGCGCATCGAAACGCCGGTGATCATCCAATCGCCGCCGTGCAGATCCATCGCGCGGTCGGTGTACCAGGCCTGATGCGCGCGGGTAAAAGCGCCAAGACCGAAATGGACAATGCCGACAGATTTACCACCGCGATCGTAACCGGGCCGCGCCACACCGCGCGGCAGACGAAGGCTTGAAAGGCGGCTCACAGGCGGTAGGCCTTCTTCACCAAGCCATAGCTCAGATCATGGGCCAGTTCGGCCGCCTCCCAATCGGCAACGCGATGCTCGGCCACCAGTTGCGCTAGGAAGCCGCAGTCGATGCGCCGGGCCACATCGTGCCGCGCCGGGATCGAGAGGAAGGCCCGCGTGTCATCGTTGAAACCTACCGTGTTGTAGAAGCCCGCCGTCTCGGTGGTGGAGAGGCGGAAGCGGCGCATGCCTTCGGGGCTGTCATGAAACCACCATGCCGGGCCCAGCTTGAGGCAGGGATAGTGCCCGGCCAGCGGCGCCAGTTCGCGGGCGTAGGAGGTCTCATCCAGTGTGAAGAGGATGATCGAGAGGTCAGGCTCATTGCCCACAACATCCAGCAAGGGCTTCAGCGCATGCACATAATCGGTGCGTGTCGGGATATCGGCGCCTTTATCGCGACCGAAGCTCTCGAACAGGCGCTGGTTGTGGTTGCGGAAGGAGCCGGGGTGGATCTGCATGACCAGCCCGTCTTCAAGGCTCATCTTCGCCATTTCGGTCAGCATCTGGGCGCGGAAGAGTTCGGCATCTGCCGCGCTGACATCGCCCTTCACCACGCGGGCGAACAGGGCCTCCGCCTCGGCATTGGAGAGGTTGGCGGTCTGGGCGGTGGGGTGGCCGTGGTCGGTGCTGGTGGCGCCATGCTGCGCGAAAAAGGCGCGGCGGTTGCGGTGAGCGGCAAGGTAGCCCTGCCATGTCAGCGTATCCTCGCCGGTGAGTTCGCCGAAACGGGCGAGGTTTTCGGCAAAGCCTTCGAACTCGGGATCGATCACCGGGTCGGGGCGGTAGGCTGTCACCACCTTGCCGTTCCAGGTGCCCTTGGCGTTATCGGCCATGATCTGGCCGTGCCATTCCAGCGTGTCGAGCGGGCTTTCGGTGGT